>JBCCKF010000008.1:0-161098 GCA_039027435.1 Pseudomonadota bacterium
GAAATCGCTTTCGTATCGCCGGCAGAGATAGCGGAAATGTCGGCTACCGAAATCGCTTTCGTGTCGCCGGTAGAAATAGCGGCAAGGTCCGCTACCGAAATCGCTTTAGTATCACCGGTAGAGATCGCAGCAAGATCAGCTACCGAGATCGCCTTCGTATCTCCAACCGAGATAGCTTTGGTGTCGCCCGTGGAAATAGCCCGAGTAGCAGTAACTGCTACCGGAGCGTCCCCAGCAGAGATCGCTCTTGTGTCACCCGAAATTGGCGCTGCCGTCGCACAGTTTACGAAAAGAGTGGCTGTCACAAGCGCGTACGCAGCACGTCTCCCGAACTTTTCATCCAAAAGTTCCATCGCGAATTCTCCTAAACGTTGTTATCGCGGCAGTAGCCGCCTCGCCAGGCCCCTTCAAACCCGGCTAATTTCATTACCTGAAGTACACCTCGTTCTTACGACGAGTCAGTCTCCAAGACATCAAAACCCTTCTTCTTCAAAAGATCTGCCAACGAACTCATTGCGTCAGGCTCTTCCACGTAATGCACCACGTAAACGCCCGTTTCTTTTCTCGTTCCATCTGGCTCGTTGACTCTTTCATTGGCTGCGAACCATCGGTCAAGGTCTTCCAGAAAATTCTGTCCCCTATCGCGAAGGTACTTGTCGAACAGTCCGATCACATTCGACGTGCAACCGTTTTCCGCGTACACCCACCTATCGAAATAGCCGATACCCTCGACCTCTTTCTCTAGGTTTGAGGTTGTTGTCGACAAAACCTTGTGAGCCACCTCACCAAACCGTGCTATCAGTTCTTCTGAAAGCGCTGCAGGGTGAAAATGCCGCTGCAACGCCTTAATTGTCCCTTCCTCTTCCGCGACTGCTCCGCCGCGCTTCAACTCCTCAAGTGTTGCTTTAGCACTCATGTCGGACCCGTATGTCCGAACAAGTTGAGCAAAACTCGGAACTCCATCCGGGGCCTCATAGGGAAGATCCAGCGGCACTCCGTATGGCCCCGAAAAGCTTGGGTCGTTGTGCCAACCAGCAAGCACTTTCTCCGGCCGAGACTGAATCTGCCTCTTGTCGCCCTGCTCAATCGCTCTGTCGAGTACTCGCTTGACCTCTTTTCTCGTCAAACCAGTCATGACGGCAATACGCGATCGGTTAACCTTTTGCTCCTCCTCGAAGTGCCTAATTACTGAGTCGACGTAAACGTCCTTAAGTACGTCAGCCAAGTCGGTGTGCGTAACTCCCTGATTTACGAGAAACCGCACGACCGGTTTCATCATGACGGCAACTGCGCTAAGGATCGTCTTCTTCGGATCTTTCTCCATGCCAGATTACGTCAATTCGTCAACACTTATGTTAACCGTAGGCGGCGAATTATGTGAAGGCTAAGCTCCTGAATCTTGTGCAAATATCGCGACTCGTAGGAGAGATTGTCAGCCAGAGCTGGTAGAGAATGCGAATAGCTCGCAAGTAGAATTCATAACCCTCTGTTTTTTAGAGGGAAATTTTTGGTTCCGACTAGAACTAGTCAAAACGCCGAAACATCAATATCCGACCATTGTTTCGAACCGAGCGGCCATTTCTGGTTCTGATTGCGCAACTTACTCAGTTATGTCAACTGATCCGACAACAGCTCGATCGTTGACCCTATTGCGCACGGAGCGATTCTGGGCGGCTAGACGTTGCCGCTACTGTCAGGTGGGTTGTCCGCTTCAGTATAGATGGTAGTGACGATCACCATCTTCTGATCCCCGACAGATGCGGCAGTCTCAGGCGGCGATATTCTGTGTAGGTCTCGATCGAGAGATTCAGAAAACTCTAGCATTCTTGATCGCGAGTGATCCCTCAAGGATGCGAGTTCTCCTGCAGGCACATTAAGGACCTGTATCTGATACTCCGGCCAACGATCCTCTTGTCTCTGGCTCCGGAGTCCAGCTATGGAATTCATAGCGATGTTCTCCGTCATCGCTGGAAGCAAGTTTCCAAGTGCGCGCTCAACGCGCGATTGCTCGCTTATTGGATACTCTCTTCTTAGCACGTGCAGTTTCCCATCGTCGCCCAACCTGACGGATCCGCTGCGTGTTAATTCCGTTCGCAGCGCTCCTGGCGGGATATCTCCAGCATATTTCTTAACTAGGCTAGAAAATGACCGACCGTTGGCTGAAGAGAACTCAAGCGGTCTCGGCGCACCTGAACTGTCCGTATATTCTGGGTCCTCGTGCCAGTGATGTAGGACCTCTGCGCCTGGGATTGCACGAAACGAAAAACTCTCCTGCTCTCCTTCGCCTGACTGGTCTCGTATTCTTTTTACTTCTTTTCTAGTAAGACCGGTCATTACCGCGACGCGCGAGATGTTTGTTGCACGACCGCGAATGCCATATTTCTTGGTAGCAACATCGATAAAGGCGCGCTTCGAAACCTCCGCAAACTCTCGATGCCCAATTCCTGATTCAAGCAGTAGATGAACTAAAGGCTTCAGTGCACGTAGTAGGAGATGTAGTAGGTTTTCTTGGGCCGAACTGCGCATGCCCGAAATACTAGGTTACGCGGAAATTTCATATCAACAAAATCAAAGAGTTGGGAATAAGTGCCCAATTTGCGGGAAAAAACGCGCAGCATGAATTTAAATTGGAACTTTGGTCTGTTCGACCATATTTCGCTTTGAAAACAGGGGGATTTGCACCTAGGTAGATTGCCTCATGTGGTCAAAAAACCACCAACGGCGTCTACGAAGTCTTGCTCGCTCCAGACCGCTACACCGAGATTTTGCGCTTTTTGCAACTTTGAACCGGCTTTTTCGCCAGCGACAAGAAGTGATGTTTTGGACGACACGGAACCTGAAACCTTGCCGCCTAGACGCTTCACCAGCGCGCCTGCTTCAGAACGCGTCATCTGGCTGAGCGTTCCCGTCAGAACAACCGTTTTTCCCGCGAAAACATCGCCCACGGGCTGCTGACTGGCTTCACCAGCCTCGAACTCGACACCTGAATTCAGCAAATCGTCCACCACTCCGCTCAATTCCGGGTCGGCAAAGAACTCCATAATGCGTCCCGCAACAACCTCTCCAACGTCCTCAACGGTCAAGAGATCCTGCTCTGAGGCGTTGCGAATGGGGTCCAATCCGCCGAAATGAGCTGCCAGATTTTGAGCGGTGGTCTCCCCCACCTCGCGAATGCCCAAGCCGAACAGAAATCGCCCGAGAGTGGTCGTCTTGGCCTTTTCGATGCTCGAAATGACGTTTTCGGCCGATTTCTTACCCATTCGGTCGAGGCCGGCCAATTGATCAGCGTTCAGCCGAAAAATATCGCCGGGCTTGTGCACCAGATCATCGGCCAACTGTTCGATCAGCTTGCTGCCGAGACCCTCAATATCCAGTGCCTTTCGAGATACGAAGTGCTTCAGGCCTTCAACCCGTTGGGCACGACAAATCACAGGGCCGCCAGTACATCGCGCAACCGCTTCGTCATCCGTCTTGCGAACGGGAGACCCACAAACCGGGCATTGGGTGGGCAGTTCGGTCCTCCTGGAACCCGACGGGCGTCGCTCGGGCACAAAACTCACGACTTCCGGGATGACATCGCCCGCGCGCCGCACGATGACTGTGTCCCCGGCACGAATGTCCTTACGTTGGAGCTCTTCAATGTTGTGGAGCGTGGCGTTGCTGACGGTCACACCACCAACAAACACGGGCTCGAGTCGCGCAACCGGCGTCAGCGCCCCTGTCCGGCCGACCTGCCAATCGATGTCCTCTACAACGGTCAGTTCCTCTTGTGCGGGGTATTTGCGGGCAATTGCCCACCTGGGTGCACGCGACACCTGCCCCAATTCTGTCTGCAGGGCCAGCTGATCGACCTTATAAACGACGCCATCTATCTCGTATGGCAACGCATCGCGTCGCTCGCCGAGCTCAACAAAATACTGTCTACAATTCTCGATCCCTTCGACCGTTCTGGCATCAGGATTGACCGGAAAACCCCATTCACGGATCTGCTCCATGATCTCGGAGTGACTGTCCGGCAAGACACCGTCCTCGACATAGCCGACGGCGTATCCATACATATCGAGCGGACGGGCTGCGGTGAGCTTTGGGTCCAACTGTCGAAGACTGCCCGCCGCAGCATTGCGTGGGTTTACGAAGGTCTTCTCGCCGCGTGCCTCGGCGTTCTTATTGAAGGCGTGAAACCCGGCCTTCAGCATGAATACCTCGCCTCTGATTTCGAGAATCCGAGGATAGCCCGAGCCACGCAGCTTTAGCGGAACGCTCTGGATCGTACGTACGTTGTGGGTGATGTCCTCGCCAACTGCACCATCACCTCGAGTCGCAGCCCGAACCAATCGCCCTTCTTCATAGGTAATTGAGACCGCCGCACCATCCATCTTGGGCTCAGCGCTGATCGCAAGACTCTCGCTCCCAGACTCAAGCTCCAGACGGTCAGCAAGACGCCCAAAGAACTTCTCCATATCTTCGTCGCTAAAGGCATTATCGAGCGACAGCATTGGCAGCTCGTGGCGTACCTCAGCAAACTGAGAGATCGGCCTGGCCCCGACGCGCTGCGTCGGCGACTCGTGCGAAACCAGCTCTGGATACGCTTGTTCAAGCGCAAGCAGTCGCTGCATCAGACGGTCGTACTCGACATCCGGAATAGAGGGCTCATCGAGCACGTAGTAGCGATGATTGTGTCCGTTGATCGCCTCGTGAAGCTCAGCCGCCTCGGCGCTCGCCGCTTCCAGCGTTTCCGGGACTGAAGTGCTCACGAGAGGTTCAGGTGCTCCAGCTCGTATTGGATCAGCTCCTCACGAAGGAATCGCTCACGCTGAATGCTGAATGTGCTGCCATCGCCATCCACAAGCTCGCCGCTCAACGCAATCGAGATGGAGCGAGCGGTCTCGACCATCTTGTCGTAACTGTCGACACCTCTACCTGGCCCGGGCCGAACCAGAAAAAAACTCAAGCCAGGAATACGCTGATCGCGTAGGTTCTTGAGATCGAAGCTGCCAGGTTCGACGAGATTCGCTGCCGCGAAAACGGTCTCCCCGTCTGGCTGGTCTTCGAAGAGCTTGTGGAAAATACCAAAACGCCCGTGGACCAACCCCGTGTCCCGCATAGCAAGCACCGCCTGCTCCGCCGAAAAATCGCCGCCATTGCGGGCAACAATTCTGAGCGTGATGACCTTTTCGGGGATATCTGCTGCAGGCGGCTGCGCCTCTGAATCCATTGATTCGGATGCAGCGACCTCATCGACCCAGTCTTCCGTCTCAGCGGAAAAGCTCGGCATGGCATCCTCGGCGTCAGGCATAGATTCCTCCGACGCATCGGTCCCATCGAGACTGGGTTCGATTCTGGTGTCCGCCGCAGAATTGTGCAGCTCCGCGGCATCTTTACGACGCGTCGTCAGATACACCGCCGCTACAACGACGACTCCGACAACTAAAAGCGCAAGTCGCAGCTCATCCACTGGTCTAAACCTAGGCGGTCGCCATCTTGACGGCCTCGTCCAGATCGACCGCGACCAAGCGAGACACGCCAGGCTCGTTCATCGTAACGCCCATAAGCTGCTGCGCCATTTCCATCGTCGCGTTGTTGTGCGAGATAAAGACAAACTGCACGGTCTCGGACATGGCTTTCACAATCTGGCAAAAACGCCCGACGTTGGCATCATCGAGCGGTGCATCGACCTCATCGAGCATGCAAAACGGTGCCGGGTTCAGCTCGAAAATCGCAAATACCAACGCGACTGCAGTCAGCGCCTTCTCGCCACCTGACAACAGGTGAATCGTGCTGTTTCGCTTGCCGGGCGGCCTGGCCATTACCGTCACGCCCGCAGCAAGCAGATCGTCGCCCGTGAGTTCGAGATACGCCTGCCCGCCACCAAACAACTGCGGGAAGAGTCTCTGGAAGCCGCTGTTGATCCGGTCGTAGGTCTCTTTGAACCGATTACGCGTCTCCCGATCGATCTTGCGGATCGCGTTCTCAAGCGTCGTCAGTGCCGAGTTGAGATCGGCTAGCTGTGCGTCCAGGTATTCCTTCCGCTCCTGCTGCTCTCGCTGCTCATCGATAGCGGCCAGATTGATTGGACCCAACCGATCGATCTTGCGACCAATGGTTGAGAGCTTCTCCGACCAAGACTCGGTGTTCGCCGCTTCGTTCAGCTCTGCACGAATTTCCTCAAGACTGAACTGCAGCTCATTGAACTGCTCATTGATGCCCTCGAGGCGAACCTTGTTCTCTTGCTGGTTCACGCGCATCTCGCTGAGCGCCTCACGCGCTGCGACGACGCTCGCTTCGTGGTCACTGCGATCCTGCTCAAGGTTGCGCAGCTGAGACTCTGCGTTCTCTACATGTTCGCGTGACTTTCCAAGCGCTTGTTCCGCTGTGATGCGCTGCTCCAACAGCGTGCTCAACGACTGCTCCATACCCTCGAGCGGCGCCAAAGCGCTCTGGATCTCTTGCTGCAGTTGTTCCTTACGCTGCTGGAACTGCGAAAGCTGTGCCTGCATGCGCTGCAGGCTCTGTTCGGCAGACTCGCGAGAGCTTCGTCTCGACTCGTATCGCAAGGCCAACGATTGCGCCGCCTCACGGTCTTGCGCCGAACGCCCCCGCGCCTGTTCGAGGTCTGAACGTAGCTGATCGCGCTGGGATTTCAGTTTCTCGCGTTCTTCATCGACGCCCTCGAGCAGCGCCCGATTCTCAGCGAGCGATTGCTTGCTGTTCCCGATAGCCTCTTCAACGCGCTGCACCTCCCCGGAGATCTCGGACAGCTCGCTATCGATTTTTTCAAGACGCTGTGCCGCTTCCTTAACCCGCTCGTCGGCCGTGCCAGCAGCGGCTACCGCTTGAGCGGCGGCCTTGGCGCCTTCGGAAGCTGCCTCGCGTGCAGCAACGCGCTGTTGCTCCAACGTGCCGATCTGCTCGCGTGCCGCAACCAATCGACCGTCCAGAGAGGATTGTTCATCCTGAAGGGCGCTCAAAGTATGCCGCAGGTCTCGCAGCTCCTGTTCGCGACCGAGCGTGCCGCTGGCCGGATCATCGGCGGTGGACACGCGCACCCATTGCGACCCAAGCCACAGTCCGTCGGGCGTAATGACCGACTCGCTCGCCGACAAACGATCACGCATGGCGAGTGCATCAGCAGCATTTGCCGCGCATCGAACCTGTGCCAGCACGTCAGCAACTGCCGGTGGCGCCTGGTCAACCTGAGCCAACAGCGAACCTTCTCCGGAAGAAGCGCTGACCCCGGCCGACGATACAAGCGTCAGACTGGCGTTCAATTGGGTAAGTTCACTGACGAGTTTGCCGGCGTCGTCGACACAAACACTCTGTAACCAGCCGCCAAGTACGGTCTCGACCGCGCGTTCCCAGCCGCCCTTGACCCGTAGCCGCTGGGCGACGCGCTGCGCATCGGCCAAGGCATGTTCCGATAGCCACTCGCCCACTCCCTGTTCAGAAGACTCGAGCGCGGCCTGCTGCAACGCTTCCAGCGAAGCCGCTCGACCCTGTTGTTCGGACATGGTGGAGCGAATCTCGTCCAATTGTTTGCGCAGCGCTTCGATATCCGACGCGCCTTTTCGCACGGATTCCTCAACGCTCTTCAACGCAGCATCGCTTTGTTCGGCGCTCGCCTGACGTTCCCGTGCAACCCCTGCGAGCCGCACGGCTTCGTCGCGTAACGCGGCGACCGGCAGCGCTTCCTTCTGCTCGGAAACGACATCGCGACGGCGGTTCAAACGCTCAATCTGGTTCTCGTATTGCTCGACCCGAGCTTGCTCGACCTGGGTCGCGCGTTCGGCGGCACTAGCCCGACCATTAAACGCGTCCCAGCCTTCCTGCCATTCGGTCATCGCAGCCTCTGCACGCTGCAGCGATTGGGCCGATGCCTCAGCCTGCTTTCTCGAACTCTCGAGGTCGGGCGCGAGCTGGTCGAGCGTCAAATTCAATTGCTGAAGCGCCGATGAGTCTTGCTCGATGTGAGCCAATACTTCGGACACACCGCTTTCGGCCTGTTCGAGATCGGCCGCGCGGCGGTCGCTGGTCTGGCGATTGTGTTCGATGGACTGCTCCAGGCGGGCAATCTCCCCACCAACTTTATAGAAAGCTGCCTGGGCATCGTTGAACACTTCGGTCGTTTCGGTCAGGCGCTCCCGCGTCTCGGCAATTGCTGCTTCCGACTTGCGTTGATCGGCGATCGCAGCCTGCACCGCATTTTCTCGTTCGGCGAGCGCCCGCTCCTGCTCACCGGCAATGACTTCAAGCTCACCGAGTCGCAGTGCCAGGAGTTCGGCTTGAGTGCGGCGTTCGTCCGCTTTCAGCGACTTGTAGCGCTCCGCCGCCTTCGCCTGCCGTGCGAGGCGCCGAAGCTGAGCCTCAACCTCTTCCAAAAGATCGGTGAGCCGCTCCAGATTCTCGCGCGTGTGCTTGATGCGATTCTCTGTCTCGCGACGACGTTCCTTATATTTGGAAATGCCCGCCGCTTCTTCGATAAAGACCCGCATCTCCTCGGGTTTGGCCTCGATCAGGCGCGAGATCATGCCCTGCTCGATGATCGAGTAGGAACGTGGGCCCAGCCCGGTACCAAGAAAAATCTGGGTAATGTCTTTGCGGCGGCACTTGGTGCCGTTCAGGTAATAGGTCGAAATCGCATCGCGAGACACAGTCCGACGAATCGAGATTTCGTTGTAGCTTGCGTACTGCCCACCGACAGTGCTGTCAGAGTTATCGAACAACAGCTCGATCGACGCCGTGCCGACCGGCTTGCGTGCGCTGGACCCATTAAAAATGACATCGGTGATGGAGTCGCCGCGAAGTCTGCTGGCTGAGCTTTCGCCCATAACCCACCGCACTGCATCGATGACGTTCGACTTGCCACACCCGTTAGGGCCAACAACGCCTACGAGGTTGCTGGGGAACTCAATTGTGGTGGGCTCTACAAAAGACTTGAACCCGGCTAGCTTGATCTTGGTGAGGCGCATTCTGATCCGTCGGCCATATTCTCTGGCGCCGTGGGCGGCGCGCGACAGCCCGCTACTGTAAACTAAATCGTTTACCAAAACGACGCTTGTCGCGAGAGCGCGACGGCACCCTTATGGAGCAGAATTGGATGACTGACGAGATCGTCAAAACGCCCCGCCCGGGGCCCTCGAGAGACCTCGAAACCTTCAGCAACCCCAACCCTGATCGCGACATTGTCATTCGGATTCATACGCCGGAATTCACGTGTCTGTGCCCAAAGACCGACCAACCGGATTTCGCAACCATCTACATCGAGTACATCCCGGACGCGCGGTGCGTTGAGCTGAAATCCCTCAAACTCTACTTCTGGTCGTACCGCGAAGAAGGCGCATTCCACGAGGCGGTGACCGCCAAGATGCTCGACGATCTGGTAGCTGCACTCGACCCGCGCTTTATGCGGGTGACGACCGACTTCAATGTTCGCGGCGGCGTTTACACCAACGTGGTCGTCGAACATCGCAAAGCAGGCTGGCAAGGCAACAGCCCCGTTCATCTTGCTGCAGCTGCTAACGGTTCACAGAGTCTGTAAAAACCGTGAAATTCACTCGCTTCACTTGTCGAACATAACCTGTATAATCGCGGCGCTCGAAATGGATACCAACCGCGGAGGATCCTGATGGCGACTAAGAAAAAGTCTGCTAAAACAACGGCTAAGAAGAAGACCACGACCAAGAAGGTTGCGGCGAAGCGCGCCCCCGCGAAAAAGAAAGTGACGAAGAAGGCGACGACCAAGAAGGTTGCCAAGAAGACCGTCACCAAGAAAACAGCGGCAAAGAAGACGGTGAAGAAGGCAGCGGCGAAGAAAGCGCCAGCTAAGAAAGCCACCGCGAAAAAGGCAACGACTAAGAAAGCGCCTGCCAAGAAAGCTGCGAGCAAGAAGACGGCGACGAAAAAGCCCGTAGCCAAGAAGGCTCCGACGAAGCGGCCAGTTGCGAAGAAAGCGCCGGCCAAGAAAGCCGCTGCGCCCAAACGCTCTCGGGCCGACATAGTCTCTGGTCCAATTCACGGCATCGCCCCTTACCAGCCGAAGCGTGGTGAGGAATACATGAGCGACGAGCAGCTCGAGCATTTCCGCGAAATCCTGTCGGCCTGGAAGCGCGAGCTCATGGAAGAGGTCGATCGCACCGTGAACCACATGCAGGATGAAGCTGCGAACTTCCCGGACCCTAACGATCGTGCGACGCAAGAGTCCGAATTTGGCCTTGAACTTCGCACACGCGATCGTGAGCGCAAGCTGCTGAGAAAAATCAGCTCTGCGCTCACCCGAATCGACGAAGGCACCTACGGTTACTGCGACGAGACCGGCGAAGAAATCGGACTGAAGCGACTCGAAGCGCGACCTGTCGCGACGCTCTGCCTGGAAGCACAGGAACGCCGCGAACTGGCTGAGCGCCAGTTCCGCGACCGGGACGATCGTTACCGCTGATCGTTACGTTGGCCGGTTCGCGCCTTCGCCGACCGGCCCGCTTCACCTAGGCTCGCTATTTGCTGCGCTGATCAGCTACCTGGACGCCCGGCATGCCCAGGGCCGATGGCTGCTGAGAATCGAGAACATTGACCCTCCTCGCGAGGTAGAGGGCGCAGCCGACAACATCATTGCGACGCTAGAGAAGCACGGGTTGCTCTGGGACGGATCCATCGCCTACCAGAGCGAATCTACCGATCGTTTCCTCGAGGCGATCGCTAGACTCAGAGCTGAAGAGGTCGCGTTCTATTGCGAGTGTGCTCGTCGACAACTGCGAGCGAGTAACCAACTCGACCCCTACCCTGGAATCTGCCGGAACAAAGCGCTAAGTGAAGGCGCATTGCGGGTTCGCATAGCGGACGAAGCAATTCGATTCACGGATCGCTGGCAAGGGGATCAAGCGGCCAATCTCAAAGACAGTCCGGGTGACTTTGTGATTCGACGTCGAGACGGACTCTTCGCCTACCAGCTCGCGGTGTGTGTCGATGATGCACACCAAGGCATCACTGACATCGTCAGGGGTATCGATTTGCTTCGCTCGACGCCTCGTCAGATCTTTCTCCAGCAGCAGCTCGGTTTTTCGACACCGCGTTACGCGCATTTCCCGGTATTGAATGCAACTGACGGGCAAAAACTGAGTAAACAAACGGGTGCCCCGCCGGTCGATGATTCACAGCCCTCGCACAGTCTTGAGCGTTGTCTGGCACTGATGGGCATGCCCTTACCCGCTGAAATGTCAGGTGCGGACCCCGCTGAAATTCTCCAATGGGCCTGCCTTACGTACGACCCAGAGCAGTTAAGTCAAAAACCGATTGCGATATCCGTTGACGAGTGAGCGTCCAATATCATTTCGATTCCGCTACACTTGCAGACAGACCAGAACTGGATAGCCCTGTGCGAACGATAAAGAAGTACCCTAATCGGCGGCTTTACGACACGAAGCTCAGCAAATACATCACGCTGGCGCACGTAAAGGACCTCGTGTTGGAGAAGGAGCCGTTCGTAGTTATCGATAAGAAATCGGGTGAGGACATCACTCGCACGATCCTTATGCAGGTGATCGCTGAGCAGGAACAACAAGGAGAACCTGTGATGACGGAGGATTTCCTGTCGCAGGTGATTCGCACCTACAACAACGCGATGCCCAGCGTTGTTAGCAACTACCTTGAACAATCCCTCAGGATGTTCATGACCCAGCAAGCGCAGGCGCGTAACACCATTCGCAAGGTGGTCGGCATAGACCCCGTTGAAACCGTGACAAATCTCGCGCAAAGGAACTACGCCCGTTGGCGCGCAGTTCAGGAAGAGGTGTTCCGACTGATCAGCGGCCGGCTTGAAGACCCCAAAGCGCATGATGACGAGCAGTCATCGGCAGAGGAACGCTCGTCACGTAAATGAGTCAGCCCTTCCGGCCCGCGCCGTGGCTCGCCCATCACCATGTTCAGACCCTGCTCCCCTCGCTGGGCTGGGTACGAGCGCCTGACATTCGATGGGATCGCGAAGTCTTCCGATTGCCCGATTCAGACACGGTCGCCCTCGATTGGCACCCGCTGCCGCCAGACCAACCCCCAACCGCAGTGTTGGTGATTCTCCATGGGCTTGAGGGCTCCAGTGAGTCAAGTTACGCACGAGGACTCGCAGACGCGGCCTATCGACGTGGATGGCTCAGTGTTGTGCTGCATGCACGCGATTGTGGCGGACACCCAAATTCGATGCCCCGCCGGTACCATGCGGGTGAGACTTCTGACCCTGGTGGTGTATTCGAGGTAATCAGCGATCGATACCCGGACCTACCGCTGCTTGCATGTGGTTATTCGCTGGGTGGCAACACGCTACTCAAATATCTCGGCGAACGCGGGCGAGATACCCCGGTTCGTACAGCTGCGGCGGTTTCCGTTCCGTTTGATCTACAAGGTGCTTCGGATTCTGTTTCTCAAGGTTTTTCGAGACTTTATCAGTGGCATTTGATGCGGAATATGAAGAAATCGCTCGTTCGTAAGTTCGGGCGAGATCCTGCCGCATTTGATCTGGCAGCGGCGCTTCGAACCAAGACGTTCGAGCAGTTTGATGACATGGTGACTGCGCCCATGCATGGATTCAGTGGCAAAGACGACTACTATGGCCGTTGTAGCAGCAAACAGTTCATGCGGGACATCAAGGTACCCACCACTGTGATTCACGCAGTAGATGATCCGTTTATTTCACGCTCGCTGCTGCCGACATCGGAGGATGTCAGCGACGCTGTAACTCTGGAATACACCGACCGCGGCGGGCACGTCGGCTTTGTAGAGGGCGCTGTGCCTGGGAAATTGTCGTTCTGGCTACCAGAGCGACTTTGCTGGCACTTCGAGAGGATGAGCCGACCGGTCGAGTGACCGGCCGGCCCTGTGCTTACTCTTCTTCTTCGCCGCCCGAAGCCTGACCTTCTTCCTCGGCCAACGCTTTCATGCTGAGGCGGATACGTCCCTGACGATCTACCTCGAGCACTTTGACCCGAACGATGTCGCCCTCGCTCAGCTTGTCGCTGACCTTCTCGACGCGTTCGTTCGAGATCTGCGAGATGTGCACCAGTCCGTCTTTGCCCGGGAGGATGGTCACAAAAGCACCGAAATCCATTAGTCGAGCCACGCGGCCATCGTAGACTGCGCCGACCTCGACTTCGGCGGTGATCAGTTCAATGCGACGACGTGCTTCTTTGCCGGAAGCACCATCGACCGAGGCGATCCGAACCGTGCCGTCGTTATCGATATCGACAGTAGCGCCCGTTTCCTCAGTAATTGCACGGATAACCGCACCACCCTTACCGATGACGTCACGGATTTTCTCGGGATCGATCTTGATCGACATGATGGTCGGTGCCCAATCGGACATCTCTTCACGCGGCTTGGTGATGGCGTTCGCCATTTCGCCGAGAATATGCAAGCGCGCGTCTTTAGCCTGGGCCAAAGCGCTCGACATGATCTCTTTCGTGATGCCCTGGATCTTGATATCCATCTGCAACGCGGTCACGCCATCGTCGGTGCCGGCCACTTTGAAGTCCATATCGCCGAGGTGATCTTCATCACCCAGGATATCGGTCAGTACGGCGAAGCGATCGCCATCCTTCACGAGACCCATGGCGACGCCCGCGACGGGCGCTTTGGTCGGCACACCGGCGTCCATCAGTGCGAGGCTGCTGCCGCAAACCGATGCCATCGAGCTCGAACCGTTCGATTCGGTGATCTCCGAGACCACGCGGATCACATACGGAAACTCTTCGATCGTCGGCAAGACGGCCTGAATACCACGGCGTGCAAGCTTGCCATGACCGATTTCACGACGCTTAGGACTGCCAATAAATCCAGTCTCACCAACGCAGTAAGGAGGGAAGTTATAGTGCAGCATAAAGTTCTCTTTACGCTCGCCTTCCAACGCATCGATGATCTGTGCATCACGACCAGTGCCGAGTGTCGCGACCACAATGGCCTGAGTTTCGCCACGGGTGAACAGCGCGGAGCCGTGTGTACGTGGGAGTACACCTACGCGGCTGGCGATCGGGCGGACCGTCGTCAGGTCACGACCATCGATACGAGGGTGACCGTCCAGTACGCGACCACGAACGATTGTCTTCTCGAGTTTTGACAGCGCACCGCCCACTTCTTCAGCGGTGTATTCGGCATCATCACCACCGGCAAGCCCTTCCATCACCTCGGACTTGGCCGTGCGAACCGCGTCCTGTCGAGACTGCTTCTCGGTGATTTGGTAAGCCGCTGTCAGACCGTCGGTGGCAGAAGCTGCAACCGCGGCTGCCAATGCAGTGTTTTCCTCAGCAGGCGCCCACTCCCAGGCAGGCTGACCAGCCTCGCCTTTGAGTTCGGCAATCGCGTTAATGGCGACCTGCATCTGGTCGTGACCGTATACAACCGCGCCCAACATGATTTCTTCGGAGAGGCGGTCGGCTTCTGATTCCACCATCAACACCGCGTCTGCGGTGCCCGCAACCACGAGGTCCAGTGAAGAACCTTCCAGCGTCGCCGCCGTTGGGTTTAAGACATAGTCACCATCGACGTAGCCAACCCGTGCAGCACCAATCGGGCCCTGGAACGGCATACCCGATAGCGCCAACGATGCCGATGCACCGATCAGAGACGGAATATCCGGATCGATCTGCGGGTCGAGCGACATAACCGTTGCAATAACCTGAACTTCGTTCGTGAAGCCTTTCGGGAACAGCGGGCGAATCGGTCGGTCGATCAGTCGACTCGTCAGGGTTTCTTTCTCGCTCGGACGCCCTTCTCGCTTGAAGAATCCACCAGGGATCTTGCCGGCCGCGTAGGTCTTTTCCTGATAATTCACGGTGAGCGGGAAGAAATCGCGACCCGGATCTGCCGTTTTTCTGCCAACCGCGGTTACCAGTACCGTGGTGTCACCCATGCTAACCAGAACGGCCGCGTCGGATTGTCTTGCGATCTCGCCGGTTTCGATACGAACCTCATGTTCGCCATATTGGAATGTCTTGGTTATCGCGTTCACGCTGTTTCCTTAATTTCTCTTTCTTTCCTGCCTGCAAATACAAAGCGCCCCGGTTGGCTGTTTCCAGTCAACAGGGGCGCGGATGGGGTAGTCACGTCGGGCTGATACTCAGCGACGCAGACCGAGACGCTTGATCAAATCAAAATAGCGCTCCTGGTCTTTTTTCTTCAGATAGTCGAGCAGCTTGCGTCGCTTGTTAACCATCTTCAGCAGCCCGAGGCGTGAGTGATGGTCTTTCTTGTGGCTGTTGAAGTGGCCAGTCAGGTCAGCGATTCGTGCCGACAAAAGTGCAACCTGAACCTCAGGAGATCCGGTGTCGTTGTCGTCGCGCCGATATTCTTCGACGATGCTGTTCTTACGTTCTGTGGTCAATGGCATGGTGTCAAACTCCAGTCAATTCACCGCCCTCACCAGAAATCCCGCCTATTTCATGCCTGGCGGAACACCGATGTACAGGGGTAGTTGTCATTCACCCGGCTAGGCAATGCGGGGTGGTTCGAATCAAAAAAGCCCCTTATTGTAACTCGGTCGTATCTTTTGAAACAACGTTTCGCATCGGGAAAATAGGGGTTTTCTTAAGGTGTGAAGGTCTCACGCGCACTCGATAGTACTTTGCGGGCTGCAATCTGCCCTTCGGAATCGAGCTCAACAACTCCCAGGAGCAAGTGTCCTGGCCCCACGCATTGGTATCGCCCTTGAGGTCGATCAATGCTAACCGTCTGTCCTTCGCAAAAGGCGAGCGAGGCCTCTCGGTCAAGACTCACCGAGGGAACCGTCTCCAGGCAACTGGCAACCGGCAAGAGGTGCAGCGCAGGATCCCGCGCTTGCTCTGCATCCATCTCCAGTGCTTCCAGCGTGATCATCGGCTGGTGAAATGGTGCCACGGACGTGCGGTGCAGCCGCTCCGTCCAGGCGAGTGTTCCAGCCGCAACGGCAATATCCTCAACCAACGTACGTATGTAGGTGCCCTTGGAACACTGCACATCCAACTCAAGAACATCCTGCTCTATCGAGAGCACAACACAATCGATGATGGTGATGCGTCTCGGAGGCCTCTCCACAGTCTTACCCTGACGCGCGATTTCATACAGTCGTTTGCCATCATGCTTCAGCGCCGAGTACATCGGCGGAGTCTGCTCGATCTCCCCGATAAATCGATTCGCCACCGCTTGCCATTCATCGCGAGAGCACTCAGGAATAGAAGTAGGGGTAGACAGGGTCCCTTCGCCATCTCCTGTCGTAGATGAGGCCCCTAGTCTCGCGCGGACACGGTAGCGCTTGTTCGCGTCGAGCAGATACTGCGAAAACCGTGTGGCATCACCCAAGCAAATCGGGAGCATGCCCGTTGCCAGGGGATCAAGGCTGCCGGTATGGCCCGCTTTTCTCGCCTTGAGCAGACGCTTAACGCGTTGCAACGCTCGGTTACTGGAAAGGCCCTGCGGCTTGTCCAGCAGAATCACCCCGTGCAGGTCACGCTTTTCGAGAGCCACCCAAAATCACTCCGGGTCAGTAGTCTCGCTGGCGTCGATCAATGCGGACAGCGCCTGAGCACGTGCAGCGCTGTCGTCATGTTGAAAGCGCAACTCCGGTACGCGACGAACCTTGAGCTCGTGTCCGAGGCGGCCACGAAGGAACCCGGCAGCGCGCCGAAGTCCATCCGCAACCGGCTCCGGGTCGCCATCCGGATCCAGCGTCGAGAAGAAGACTCGAGCAACCGAAAGGTCACGACTCAAATCGACCGCGGTGACGCTCACCCCGGTCAGTGCCGGGTCCTTGCTCTCAAATCGAAGTAGCTCGTTCAGCACGCGCTGAATCTGACCACCTAAACGATCCTGGCGAGAGAAATCGCGCCGCATCAATCGATTTTGCGCGCGACTTCCACGCGCTCGTA
Source organism: Pseudomonadota bacterium (assembly GCA_039027435.1). Classification (GTDB taxonomy): domain Bacteria; phylum Pseudomonadota; class Gammaproteobacteria; order Steroidobacterales; family Woeseiaceae; genus CALBPI01. Next base: position 16,875 of record JBCCKF010000008.1, read on the forward strand.
ACACTCGATCTGATCGCCGACCTTAACGTCGTTGTAGTTCTTAACGCCGATACCGCATTCGGTGCCAGCACGCACTTCGTTGACGTCATCCTTAAACCGGCGCAAGGACTCAAGCTCGCCTTCGTAAATCACCACGTTATCTCGCAGCACGCGAATAGGCAGCGAGCGCTTCACGTATCCGTCAGCGACCATGCAACCAGCCACGTTACCGAGTTTCGGCGATCTGAAGACCTCGCGAACTTCCGCAAGACCCACAATCTGCTCGCGAACCTCGGGTGACAGCAGACCACTTACGGCGGCTTTCACATCGTCAATCGCCTCATAGATGATGCTGTAGTAGCGAAGGTCGACTTCCGATTCTTTGATCTGGTTTCTGGCCGCTGCATCCGCACGCACGTTGAAGCCGATGACAATCGCGTTCGACGCCGAAGCCAACGTGATATCCGATTCGGTGATACCGCCGACACCGGCTGCAATCACCTTGACGGTAACCTCATCGTTCGAAATCGACTCGAGAGAATCTTTGAGTGCTTCGGCACTGCCGTTTACGTCTGCCTTAATCAGCAACGAGACAGACACTTTCTCGCCTTCGGCCATCTGGTTAAAGACGTTTTCAAGCTTGGCTGCCTGCTGTTGTGCCAGTTTCGTGTCACGCGCTTTCGCCTGGCGGTATTCCGCAACCTCTCGGGCCTTGCGATCGTCCTCGAGCGCTAGCACCTCGTCGCCGGGTGCCGGTACACCGGACAAGCCAAGCACCACAGCGGGAGTTGAAGGGCCTGCCTCCTGCACGGATTCCTGCTGTTCGTTGAACATTGCACGAATGCGACCGTATTCCTCGCCCGCCAGAATGTAGTCGCCCTGACGTAGCGTGCCGCTCTGCACAAGTACAGTCGCTACCGCGCCACGGCCCTTCTCAAGCGATCCTTCAACGACGAGGCCTTTCGCCTGGCCGTCTTTAACTGCCTTAAGGTCCATCACTTCCGCCTGAAGCAACACCGCCTCAAGCAGTGAATCGATGCCCTCGCCCGTGTGCGCAGACACATTCACAAACTGTGAGTCACCACCCCAGTCTTCGGGAATGACTTCGTGTTGTGACAGCTCTGTACGCACTCTGTCCGGGTCCGCGTTCTCACGATCGATCTTGTTGACCGCAACCACAAGCGGCACCTCAGCGGCTTTGGAGTGCTGAATTGCCTCAATGGTTTGCGGCATAACGCCATCGTCTGCGGCGACCACCAGGATCACGATATCCGTTGCCTGAGCGCCACGTGCACGCATGGCGGTGAACGCCGCGTGACCCGGAGTATCCAGGAAGCAGATCTCGCCGTTGTCGGTTTCGACCTTGTACGCACCGATATGCTGGGTAATACCGCCAGCTTCGCCCGCGGCAACCTTGGAGCGACGGATGTAGTCGAGCAAGGAGGTCTTGCCGTGGTCTACGTGGCCCATGATCGTCACAACCGGAGGTCGGGACTGAGCTTCGCCAGATTCATTCGATACGGCTTCAAGCAGCTCGTCGTCGACGCTGCTATCGCTAATCGGAATTGCTTTATGACCCAGCTCCTCAACGACGAGCGTCGCGGTGTCCTGGTCGATGACCTGATTGATGGTGACCATCGCGCCCATGCCCATCAACGCCTTGATGACCTCAGTCGCTTTTACGGCCATACGTTGTGACAGGTCAGCAACGGAGATCGTCTCGGGAATCTCTACATCACGGATTACCGGTGCGGTTGGCTTCTCGAAAGCATGTTGTGACTCAACGTTGACCGAACTCGGGCGTCTGCGCTGCGCCGGACGCTTACGTTTACGTCGACCACTCTTGTCGCCAGCGACATGAAGCTCTTTTCGGCCGTACTTGGTCTTGTCCTTGCTGGCAGCGCCGCCGCGGTTCGCGTCGCGCTGCTTCGCTTCGCGATCCGCGCGCTCGCGTGCTTCCTGCGCCTTGCGGCGCTCTTCCTCGGCCTTTTGGGCTTCGGCACGCTTGCGCTCTTCCTCGTCTGCGCGTCGCTTCGCCGCTTCTTCAGCTTCGCGTTGCTCGCGCTCGCGCTCTTCCTGAGCTTTACGCTCTGCAGCCTCTTGCTCGGCCTTCCGAGCTTCTTCCTGAGCCGTGCGCTCTGCCTGCGCTTTTTCAAGCTCATCCTGCTGCGCTTTCGCCTGCTCCTCGAGCACGTCGCGTTTCACGTAGGTGCGCTTCTTACGAACCTCAACAGCGACCGTACGCGAGCTGCCCTTGTTGCCGGACATACGCAGTTCGGTCTGCGATTTACGCTTCAGTGTGATCTTGCGAGGAGCAGCAGCGAGTTTACTTTCGCTCTTGCCACGCTGTCGGCGCAAGTAGCCAAGCAGCTCCATTTTCGCATCTTCACTGATCGTGTCATCCGCGCCCTTGACTGAAATGCCCGCTTCGTCGAGCTGTTCCAGCAACTTGTCGACCGGTACCTTCAGTACTTCAGCGAATTGTGTGACCGTAACGTCAGCCATGTAATGTTCTCCGCAACCGAGCTCTCAATGCTCAGCTCTGTTCCTCTTCCGCAAACCAGTGCGCACGCGCCGCCATGATCAGCTCGCCCGCCGTCTCCGGATCGGTATCTATAATTTCCAGCAGGTCATCCGTGGCCTGTTCCGCCAGGTCATCGCGAGTGACGATGCCGTGACTCGCCAAGTGCGCCGCCAGCTCGCTGTCGACACCTTCGACTTCCAGCAGGTCAGCCGCCGGCTCGGCGCCGTCAATGACCTCTTCGTTCGCAATCGCCTGCGTCAACAGGACGTCTCGAGCGCGACTGCGCAATTCATCGACCATGTCCTCATCGAACTCATCGATCGCGGCCAGTTCGCCAGCCGGAACGTAGGCAATCTCCTCGATCGTGGAAAACCCTTCCTGTACGAGGATCGTCGCGATTTCCGTGTCGACATCGAGCTGTTTCATGAAGACGTCGGACAGCTCACGCATCTCGGCTTCACTCTTCGCCTCGGCGTCCGCCTCGGTCATCACGTTCAGCTCCCAGCCGGTGAGCTCGCTGGCAAGACGAATGTTCTGTCCGCCGCGGCCAATTGCCTGGGAGAGCTTGTCCTCATCGACCGCGATATCCATTGAGTGTTTGTCTTCGTCGACAACGATGGAAACCACCTCTGCCGGCGACATGGCGTTCACCACAAACTGCGCCGGGTTCTCGTCGTGGAGAATGATGTCGACACGCTCGCCGGCCAGCTCGTTCGAAACTGCCTGGACGCGAGACCCGCGCATGCCCACACAAGCGCCTACCGGATCGATGCGATTGTCGTTACTGCGGACTGCAATCTTGGCGCGCAGGCCAGGATCGCGGGCTGCACCCAGGATATCGATGAGACCTTGGCCGACTTCCGGCACTTCCAACTGAAATAGATCGATCAGAAACTCCGGCGCCGTGCGACTCATGAAAAGCTGCGGACCGCGTTGCTCCGAGCGCACCTCAACCAGACGTGCCTTGATGCGATCCTGCTGGCGCACCGGCTCGCGTGGCAGCATGTTTTCGCGAGGAATAAAGCCTTCCGCGGTCCCACCGAGATCCACGTAGACGCCGTTTCGGTCGACCCGCTTGACGAGTCCGCTCAGCATCTCGCCGACCCGATGCTCGAATTCTTCAACGATTTTTTGGCGTTCTGCTTCACGGACGCGTTGCACGATGACCTGCTTCGCGGTTTGCGCTGCGATGCGACCAAACTCAACCGATTCAATCGGCACTTCCACAAAGCCGTCCACCTCAGCCTCAGGGTTCACGTCGACTGCATCGATCATCCGCAGTTCGCGATCCGGAACCTCAAGCTCGGTCGAATCATCAGCGAAGACTTTCCAACGCCGGAACGTCTCGTATTCGCCCGTTTCACGATCAATTGAAACGCGAACTTCGATATCCTCGCCATGGCGCTTGCGCGTGGCTGATGCCAGCGCCGCTTCCATTGCTTCGAAAATAATGTCGCGCTCGACACCTTTCTCGTTGGAGACCGCTTCGATCACCATCAGCATTTCTTTGCTCATATTCCGCTCTTATTTGCGCCGTAGTTCGGCGTCATAGTCCGGTGCTAGTCGGGCCATCTCTACGCTGGCGAAGGGCACGCTGTGCTGCTCACCATCGATATTGAGAACGACCTCGTCGTTTTCCATACCCTCGAGGAGTCCCGTCAACCGTCGGCGACCCACAAAACTCTTCTCCATCCGCAGCTTCACACGCTCGCCGCGATAGCGATCGAAGTGCTCTGGCTCCGTGAGCGGACGATCCAATCCCGGTGAGGAGATCTCGAGGTTGTACTCGCCTGGAATCGGATCCTCGACATCCAATACCGCCCCGACCTCGTTACTGACCTTTTCGCAATCGTCCAACGTAATCCCGGCTTCCTGATCAATAAAGATGCGCAGGACCGCACTGCGGTTGTTGCCCGCATATTCGAGATCCACAAGCTCGTATCCGAGGCGATCAACCTCGGGCTTCAACAACGCTTTAAGCTTGTCGATCAGCAATATCAGGCTCCAAAAACCAAAAAATGGGCCGAAGCCCACCCTCACTGCGCTGCCTCGCTTTCGAGACAACCCACAAAAACACAAAAAGCCCCGGCGGGGCTTTGCTGACGCGCCTCCGCCGCCCGTGAAGGCATCTGCAAAGGCGAAATGCGTTGCTGTCGGCTTCGCCGAGGGAGTTCGCATGTCGTCAGCACGCCAGTATAGCAGTGAAGCGAACTTTCCGCCATATTCGGGTCTTGCCAGGCGCTTAGGAGTTCACCGTGAACCTGATATACCCCGCTCGACGTACCGCTCTAGTCACAGCAGCGATATTGATGGCACAGACCACGCCGCTAATTGCTGAAACTGAGACACTCGATGCACAAGCTTCTGACCCTCAAAGCATCGGCTGGATGGAGGGCTTCCCGCCCCCGCCAGACAAACTGATCACACAACCGGACGCCAACTATTTCAGTTTTCCTAAACTGCGTTGGTCGGTTTGTCACCTGCGTGAGTTCTTGCCGACGGAGGTGGTTAGCCGAGGTATTGGAGCGCCCTCCTCGCTGCCGTATGCACTCGACGAGGCGATCGATGAGCTGACCTTCACGCCTATGAACAGCGACCAGCCAATGACGTGGCGTGACTCACTGGCCGCCAACTACACCGACGGTATGTTGATTATTCATGGCGGCCAAATCATTTATGAGCATTACATCGGCTGCCTGGATGAGTTGGGCAAGCATGCTGCAATGTCGATGACCAAATCGATGACCGGCTTGCTCGCGGAGATCCTGGTTGCCGAGGGTACGCTCGACGATAAGGCGCTGGTCGAGACGATCATCCCGGAGCTCAAGTCCAGCGCCTTTGGCAGCGCGACGGTGCGGGAAGTCATGGATATGACGACTGCACTCGACTACAGCGAAGACTACGCCGATCCGACTGCGGACATCTGGATCTACTCGGCGGCCGCCAGCCCGTTACCCAAGCCTGCCGACTACGATGGGCCAGAGGGCTACTTTGAGTATCTACAAACCGTACGCCAAAGCGGCGACCATGGCGAAGCCTTCGGATACAAGACCATCAACACGGATGCCCTCGGGTGGATCGTCTCGCGAGTCACTGGCAAGGAAGTGACCGAGCTCTTATCCGAACGTATCTGGCAGCGCATCGGCGCCGAGCAGGACGCTTACATGACTGTCGATGGCGTCGGAGTGCCGTTCGCAGGTGGTGGCCTGACGGCGGGTCTACGCGACTTGGGCCGCGTTGGCCTGCTGATGCTCAATGGCGGTGCGGTCGATGGTGAACGTCTTTTCCCGGCATCGGTGGTCGACGCCATTGAGGGCGGTGGCGACAAAGCGAAGTTCGCCAAGGCCGGCTACACGACACTCGAGGGTGGCAGCTACCGAGGCATGTGGTGGGTTTTCCACAATGACCATGGCGCCTACGCTGCTCGGGGAGTACATGGCCAAACGATTTACATCGATCCAACCGCAGATATGGTCATCGTCAGATTTGCATCATTCCCATCGGCCAAGAACGCGCTCATCGATCCTACTTCGCTGCCCGCCTATCAAGCCGTCGCAGACTACCTGGAGACAAAGACCCAGTGACCGCTTCGCAGATAGCCGCGAGAGAGAGCGACCCGTCGGACCGACAATCGGCCGAGACCAAGTTCTATATTCTGATGGGAGTGTATGTCGGAGCCTGGGGACTCGTACCGGGCATTACGCCAAAGTTAATCCCGCTCGATCTCAGCTGGGTTGGACTGGGTGTACTCTCATTCAGCCTCGGCGCGTTCATCCACGCCATCACGTTCCCCTGTACTGATGCGGTTGCAGAAGTCTGGGGAGCGGCTCGCGCGCGACTCATGGTCTACGTTGGCTTTTCGGTCTACGTCGTCGCCATCGCATTCTATCTGCTGGGTGCCTGGCTACCGCCGGCACCAGGCTGGGAGATGAATGAGGCGTTCGTTGGCTTGTTTGGTTCCGCCTGGCGCCTGGTCGTTGCCTCCATGGCAGCAACGGTATGCGCACAGCTTTTGGACATCGCCATCTTCGAGCGTGTAAAGCGATTTACCGGCGAACGTAATCTGTGGATTCGCAACAATGCTTCAACGGCTATTTCGCAACTGGTTGATACCACGATCTTCTATTCGATCGCTTTCTACGGGGTGATTCCCAACGAGGCACTACCGCTACTGATCCTCGGCACCTATTTGGTGAAAATCGTGATCACCATTGTCGACACGCCGGTTGTGTATTTGCTGGTCCGCTGGATTACGGGCCACTGGACCGCCAAAGGCGACATCTAGCCGCGTTATCCCGCCGCAAGCACGGCGTCAAACTCTGCCAACAGAGCGGATTTTGCCGTCTCGTTCTGGAAAGAATGCACAATGGCATTGCGCAACAGTCCCGCCATGAACCTGTCGTCATAGCCAAACGTCGCCTGCACGGCCTCCACCTCCGTTTCCAGATTGCTTGCAAACATCGGTGGATCATCTGAATTCACACAAACCGGTATGCCCGCCTCGATCAATTGCGGCAGGGTGTGCTGCTCCAGCGATGGGAACACACATAGGGCCACATTACTCAGCGGGCAAACGGTCAGAAGCGTCTGACGCTCTGCCAGCTCCTCGAGCAGCTTCGGATCCTCAACAGACTGGACGCCGTGATCGATTCGCTCCACACCACAGTCGAGTGCATCCCACACGCTTGCGGCACCGCCGTCTTCTCCAGCATGGGCCGTCAATCTAAGCCCGTTGGCTTTGGCGAATTCAAACGAAGACTTCAGTCGGCCTGCCGGATACCCACGCTCCTGACAGTCGAGCCCCAGGCCGGGGATGCCTAGGTCGCTTGCCGCTTGTACGGCGAGTTTGGTGTGCTCGAGCGCAATTTCCTCGGGCAGCGTGCGATCAAGATCGATGATGAACGCGGTCTCCACTCCATGGTATTCCCGATTGCGGCGTTGTCCTTCGGCAAGGCCTTCTTTAACCGCCTCCCAGGGGACGCCACGGCTGGAGACAAGACCGAAGGTCACAAAGGTTTCGTGATAGCGGATGTTCTGCTTTGCGCCTTCGATGCCGTGACGCTCTACGACATCCGCATAGTCTTCAGCCGTGTTTATGGTCGCTACGGTCGTTCGAAGAATATCGATGAACTGATCCAGACTGGTAAACCGGTAGTACTCGGCAGCGCTTTCCTCATTGTGAAACGGGAGCTTCATGCCGTTGCGTTCAGCGAGTCGCAAGGCAAGGTCGGGATACATTGCCCCACCCTCGAGGTGGTTGTGAAGCTCGACCTTGGGCAGGCTATGCAAAAGTTCGGATATCGCCATCGGTGTTCCCGTTATAGACCGCCGGGTATCGGAGCCCTGATGCTACGAGCATCGCGTATCCACTACTCGCGTGCAACGCGAACTATGCGCTGTCGTCGCCCTGCCATACCAACAAAAAAAGGGTCCCGTTGGGACCCTTTTGGTGTTTTGGTAGCGGGGGCAGGATTCGAACCTGCGACCTTCGGGTTATGAGCCCGACGAGCTGCCAGACTGCTCCACCCCGCAACTGGAAGACGGGAATATACAGATGCCGATACTGCGGCGCAACAACTCGTTACCGTTTTATGAATCCTATCCGATAACCTGCGCGCAGAGCGCCAAGAGCCCGCCAGGCACGATCCCGAATGCCAGCACGGCGAGCCCGTTTGCGCTCAGTGCAAGCTTCATGTCCGGGGCAGCCACGATACGGCTGTCATCGACCGGCTTGTCGAAGTAGATGTACTTCAAGACGCGTAGGTAGTAGTAGGCGCCAATCACCGAGAACACGACCATCGTGATCGCGACACCGACGTACAACGGTGCTGAGTCGCCCACGGTACGACTCGCCTGCAACACCGCTTCGATAATGTGCAGCTTCGCCCAGAATCCGACCCAAGGCGGTATACCCGCCATGCCCAACATAAAGCACGCCATGATTGCAGCGAACCAGGGGCTGCGAGCATTCAAACCCGAAAAGTCCTCAAGATTCTCTGCCTCGAAACCCTGGCGTGACAACAAGACCACAACGCCGAATGCACCGGCGGCCGTGAATGCGTAGGTCAGCGTGTAGAACAGCGCCGCTTGGTAGCCTTCAGCATTACCGGCAAAGAAACCGAGAAGGATGAACCCGACATGCGAGATCGTTGAATAGGCCAACATGCGTTTGATGTTGGTCTGAGCGATCGCCACGATGTTGCCAATGGCCAGCGACAAGATCGCGAGTACCGCCAACATCTGGTGCCACTGCTCATGCAGCAAGGGCAGCCCATCGATCAGCACTCGAGCGGCCAGAGCAAATGAGGCGAATTTCGAGAGTGAGCCCATGTAGAGCGTGACCGGCGTGCGGGCGCCCTGATAGACATCCGGAACCCACATATGAAAGGGAACCGCACCGAATTTGAAAGCAATGCCGACGATCAGGAATGCAAGACCGAACCATAACGCGATGTCGTCCGAACCGACCGTACGAACGGCCTCCGCCATCTCCACGAAATTGATCGTACCGGTGATCCCGTAGACCAGTGACACCCCATAAAGAAACGCACCTGACGCGATCGCACCCAAAACGAAGTACTTCATCGCGGCTTCCGCGCAGACCTTCGAATCCCTGTCGAACGCAACGAGTGCGTACAAAGACAACGAGAGCGTTTCTAGCCCGAGGTACAGCGTCAGGAGACTGTTCGCCGAGATCATGACGAAAATGCCGAGCAGTCCAAACAAAGACAGCAAATAGAATTCGCCTTTCCTCAGCCCATTGCGCATCAGATAGTCACGTGAGTAGACGAAGACCAACGCAAGACACACCGTCGCAGCAAATTTGAGCACTGTCGACAGCAGGTCCGATACGTAGCTCCCGGAGAACGTCTCAACACGTGCGTCGGGCGCCGCATAAACGACCGAGGCCAAAACAGCAGCCAAACTGAACATCGAGAGCCAGAATGTCGCGACGCGGTTCTCATCCGAAATGAACAAATCGGCAATCAACACAACACAGATCAAACCGAGCAAGATAATCTCAGGCAGAGCAGGAAAGAAATCAGGAGTAACGAAATTCATGAATCTATCCGCCCCACTCAAAGCTTGCTACGACCGATATGGTCGACCAGTGCATCTACGCTTGGCTGCATCATCTGCACCAGTGGCTCAGGCCAAACACCAAGAACCAAGACCCCAATTGCCAGAACTGTCAGCATCAAGAACTCGCGACCGTTAAGGTCCTTTAGCGCGGCCACATTGTCGTTGGCGACTTCACCAAACAGCACACGCTTGACCATCCACAAGGTATACGAGGCGCCCAGGATCAGCGTTGTCGCGGCCAACAGCGCCACCCAGAAGTTCGCCTTGAAGCTGGCCAAGATCACCATGAACTCACCTACGAAACCGGACGTACCTGGCAATCCGGCGTTGGCCATCGCGAACAGCACCATGAATGCTGCAAACCAAGGCATGGTGTTAACGACACCACCATAGTCGGCGATGTTGCGACTGTGCATTCGGTCATACATGACCCCCACGCACAGGAACATTGCCCCACTGATCAAGCCGTGCGAGATCATTTGAACCATCGCCCCGGTAATTCCTAGTGCAGCCCCATCGGTACTGCCGGTGTTCGAGAGGATGCTCCAGAACAGGAAAAACCCGAGGGTTACGAAGCCCATGTGAGCGATCGAGGAATACGCGATCAGCTTTTTCATGTCGGATTGCACGAGCGCGACAAGCCCAATGTATACGACCGCTACCAGCGATATCGCGATCAGCAACCAGGCAAGGCTGGCGCTCGCATCAGGCGTGATCGGCAGCGAAAGACGAACAAATCCGTAACCACCCATCTTCAACATGATCGCCGCAAGCACGACCGAACCACCCGTCGGCGCCTCAACGTGCGCGTCCGGCAACCAGGTGTGCACGGGCCACATCGGCACCTTCACCGCAAAGGCTGCAAGGAACGACAAGAAAATCAGCGTCTGTGCGGTCTCTCCAATCGGTACGTTGTGGAACTCGAGCAAGTCGTAGCTACCCGTTCTCGTGTAGAGGTAGATCAGCGAGACCAGCATGAACACTGAGCCGAGGAACGTATACAAGAAGAACTTGATCGTGGCGTAAATCCTCCGCTTGCCACCCCAGATGCCGATGATGAGGAACATCGGTACCAACATGGCTTCCCAGAAGATGTAGAACAGCATCGCATCGAGCGCGCAGAACACGCCGATCATCAGACCTTCAAGAATCAGGAATGCTGCGAAGTACTGCGCGCTGCGGCTCTCAATGACCTCCCACGCAGAAATCAAGACCAACGGCGTGATGAAGGTCGTCAGAAGGATCAGCGGCGCGGACAAGCCATCAACACCGAGGTAATACTCCGCATTAAAGCGCGGTACCCAAGGCCGTTGCTCGATAAACTGCATCGCAGCTGTCGTCCGATCAAACTCGAGTAGCAACGGTAGTGAGAACACCGCAATCACGAGCGACGCGATGAGTGCGAACCAGCGCATCGCAGACGCGCGCGATGACGCACGGTCGCCTCCGTCACCGATCAGCAGTACAGCGAATCCTGCAACGATCGGGAGCCAGATCAACAGACTCAATAAATTATTGGTTGTCATTATCGTTTGAATCCGAAATCAGGCTCAGGCGCTATACAGCAACCAGCCAAGCAAAGCAGTCAGTCCAATTACCATCGCGAATGCGTACACATACAAGTAGCCAGCTTGCAGGCGACGCAAGACGCCAGCGGCCGCCGCGACCAATCCGGCGCTACCGTTGACCAACGCACCATCAATCAATGCCTGGTCGCCCACTTTCCAGAGCCCCTTGCCGAGCCACCGCCCACTGCCCGCGAAACCCTTCAGCCACAAATCGTCGGCGTAGTACTTGTTCTCAAGCAGCCTGTAAATCGCCGAGAAACGCTCACGTGCAGCGACAGCGATAGACGGACGTCTCATCCAGACGAACCAGGCGGTGAAGGCGCCAGCAAATGCGAGCCAAACGGCGGGACCTTGTAGAGCATGGACGACAAACGCGACCGGGCCGTGCCAATGGTCGCCCATGATCAACAGCGGATCGGTTGCGGCCGCCGGAACAATCGCACCATCGAAGAAATAACCAAAGAGCATCGGCTGAATTGTGATGTAACCGATAAACAGCGACGGAATCGCGAGTAGCACCAACGGCACTGTTACAACCCATGGACTCTCTTTGAGGTGCTCACGCGTGTGTTCGTCCATACGTGGCTCACCGTGAAAGACCACAAACAGCAGACGGAACGAATACAGTGAGGTGACAAAAACCCCGGCGAGCACGCTCCAGTAGGCGAGCGTGTAGGGCCACGCGTGACGCAGGTGCCCTGCCTCAGCAACGGCTTCGATCAAGGCATCTTTCGAGAAAAAGCCTGAAGTGAACGGGAAGCCAATCAACGCGAGCGTGCCGATCAGTGACGTTACGTAGGTGATCGGCATGTACTTGCGCAATCCACCCATCTTGCGGATGTCCTGCTCATGATGCATCGCAATGATGACCGAACCTGCAGCGAGGAACAGGAGCGCTTTGAAGAACGCATGAGTCATCAGGTGAAAAACGCCTGCGGCGTACGCAGAAGCGCCGAGCGCGACGGTCATGTAGCCCAGCTGTGACAACGTGGAATACGCAACGACCCGCTTGATGTCGTTCTGAATGATGCCCAGCAAACCCATGAAGAAGGCGGTAATCGCACCGACAACCAAAATGAACTCGAGGGCACCTGGAGCCAACTCGAACAATGGCGACATCCGAGCCACCATGAAAATTCCCGCCGTGACCATGGTTGCCGCGTGGATCAGTGCTGAGATCGGTGTCGGACCCTCCATAGAATCTGGCAGCCAGACATGCAGCGGCGCTTGCGCCGATTTGCCCATGGCGCCGATAAAGAGCAGCACACAGATCACCGTGAGCGCATGCCAAGGGGTATCGCCTAAAACCGCGATCGTCTCGTTCGCCAGAGACGGCGCCGATGCAAACACAAATGCATAGTCCAGCGAACCGGTGAGCGCGACAATGCCGGCAATACCCAGCAGGAATCCGAAATCTCCGACACGATTCACCAGGAACGCTTTGAGGTTCGCAAGAATTGCCGTTGGCTTTTTGTAGTAGAAGCCGATCAGGAGATATGAAACCAGACCGACCGCTTCCCAACCGAAAAACAGCTGTAAGAAATTGTTCGACATCACGAGCATGAGCATCGCGAACGTAAACAGGCTGATGTAACTGAAGAACCGCTGGTATCCAGGGTCCTCTCGCATATATCCGATTGTGTAGATATGCACCATCAACGAAACGAACGTCACCACAAACATCATCATTGCGGTGAGCCGATCAACCAGGAATCCGATCTCCATCCGAAGACCGTCGGTCACAGCCCAGGTGTAGAGCGTGTAGTTCTCGGCAGCGCCACCAAGCCCAACATGGGCGAGCACCCGGAAAGACAAATAGCAACTCAAACCGACCGCAGCAATCGTAATTACGTGCGCCGCGGTACGGCCAATTTGGCGCCCAAACAAACCGGCGATCGCTGATGCGATTAGCGGTGCAAGAACGATGGTTAGATGCGTTGATTGCATAGACCTACCCTCGCATCTCGTTAAGCTCTTCCACGTTGATGCTGCGACGGTTCCGGAACAGCACCACAAGGATCGCCAAACCGATTGCCGCCTCAGCAGCAGCTACGGTCAGAATGAAGAACACGAAGACCTGCCCTGCGGCATCGCCGAGGTAACGGGAGAACGCGATGAAGTTGAAGTTCACCGCCAGCAACATCAACTCGATGCACATCAGAAGCACGATAATGTTGCGACGATTGATGAAGATCCCTGCGACACTGATGGAAAACAGAATCGCCGACAGCGTGAGGTAGTGCTGGAGGCCGATGCTCATTGCTTCTCCTCCGCTGACATGCTGACCAGCTGAATACGATCTTCTCGACGCACCGCAACCTGCTTGGCGACATTCTGAACCTTGAGTCCTGGTCGTTTGCGCATGGTCAGCGTGATCGCCGCGACAATCGCAAGCAGCAGGATGACTGACGCCATCTCAAACGCGAACACATGTTCGGTGTAGAGCACCTCACCCAACGCACGCGTGTTGCTGTAACCCTCGGGCAAAGGCGGCGCATCGGTCATCGTGGAGATACCCCAGCTGCGCACCCAAATCACCTGGCCGAGCTCTACGATCATGATCAACGCCACAATCAACCCGATCGGCATGTAACGTGTGAAACCCTCTCGAAGAACCTCGACATTGATATCGAGCATCATCACGACGAAAAGGAACAGCACCATGACGGCGCCGACATAGACGAGCACCAGGGCAATTGCGAGAAACTCTGCTTCCAGCAACAACCATAGGACGGCGCTATTGAAAAACGCCAACACCAGAAACATCACCGCATGTACCGGGTTTCTGGAAGCCACTACACCGATCGCTGCCCCAACCAGTACGGCAGCAAACGTGTAGAACAAGAGGGTCACCAACACGTTGTCATCCCCAGGCGCGGACCGCGCGCCATTCGCATTTATTTCAGTCTGTTATCTGTAGGTCGAATCTGCTGTCTTGTCGGCCGCGATCATCGTCTCGTAACGCTCTCCGACGGCCAGCAACTTGTCTTTGGTCATGATGTTCTCGCCGCGATTCTCCATGTGGTATTCATGGATCCTCGTCTCGACGATCGCATCCACTGGACAGGCCTCCTCGCAAAAGCCGCAGTAGATACACTTGAACAGATCGATGTCATAACGCGTTGTTCGGCGTGTACCGTCCTTGCTCACATCAGATTCGATCGTGATCGCCAAGGCCGGACAAACCGCCTCACACAGTTTGCACGCGATACAGCGCTCCTCGCCGTTTGCATAGCGACGCAGCGCGTGCAATCCCCTAAATCGCGGCGATTGTGGCGCCTTCTCTTCCGGATAGTTCAGCGTCACCTTGCGCTTGAACAGATGGCGCCCGGTCAGTGCCAGGCCTTTCACCAATTCGGTCAGAAAAAAGGTTTTTGCAAAATTTCGAACAGCGCTCATAGGATTATCCTGCGACTACGTTCATTTCTGGCCACCACCAACCCCACTGCTTCCAGATCAGCACCGCTTCAACGCCAATCCACACAATTGTTACGGGGATAAACACCTTCCAGCCCAGACGCATGATCTGGTCATAGCGATAGCGAGGGAAGGTGGCGCGGAACCACAAGAAACAGAACAGGAAGAATGAGGTCTTCAACGCAAACCAGAAGAAACTGGGTTGGCCAAGCAGGCTCTCTGCGCCAAGAAGACCTTCGAACGGCGACAACCAACCGCCGACGAACAACACCGCAGTCAACGCCGCGATGAGAATCATGTTGGCGTACTCCGCGAGAAAGAATACGGCGAAGGCTACGCCCGAATATTCGACATGGAAGCCCGCGACAATCTCGGATTCGCCTTCCGCTACATCGAAGGGCGCACGGTTGGTCTCAGCGACACCGGAGATGAAGTAGATAACGAACAACGGCAGTAGCGGCCACATAAACCAGTGCAGCGTGCCGCCGCTCTGTGCCTCGATGATGTCGCCGAGATTAAGGCTTCCTGCAGCCATCAGGACGCCCACGAGCGCAAAGCCCATCGCGATCTCATAGGCCACGATCTGGGCAGCCGAGCGCATTGCACCGAGCAACGCATACTTCGAGTTGGTCGCCCAACCCGCCAGGATAACGCCGTAGACACCCATCGACGTCAGCGCCAGCACATACAAAAGACCGGCATCGATATCCGCGAGGACGAAGGTGTCTGATACCGGCATCACCGCCCAGGTCGCAAACGCGGGTGTGATCGCCAACAGAGGCGCAATCACAAACAGGAAGCGGCTGGAGTTCGCCGGAACCACGATCTCCTTGAACAGCAGCTTGAACACATCTGCGAACGGTTGCAGCAGCCCTTTAAACCCGACCCGGTTCGGCCCTACGCGGTTCTGAATGTAGCCGATGATCTTGCGCTCTGCGTAAGTCATGTAGGCCACGCACAGAATCAGCGCAACCGTGACCATGCCAATCAGAATCGTCACCCACGCCGGGTAACGGATGATCTCTGGCAACGCGAACCATGCCGGCGGCTCAATCGCGGCGTTCGCCGGGATCGAAAGCGTCAATGCACCTATAAAAGCAAGCAATCGGATCACGCGCTTTGCTCCAGATCTGTGGAGGGCGCCTCGGGCTTTAGGCCGAGTGCGGCATGCGTCTGCTGCAATGCATGAGCCCGTCTCACAACCTGATCCGATGCATACAGACCGCGTTCGATGGGTTTCGCGGTTGCCGTGGTCGTCGGTTCGGACGGCTGTGGCAGCGGATCGACAACCACCGGTGTTGCCGCCTCAAGCGCCGCGAGTGCGGCGTCGCGGACTGCATCCGCGTCGTTGAATGCGATGCCCTTCGCTTCGAGCAAGTCTCCCAACGCCCTCAGCAGTTTCCAGCCCGGTCTCGCCTCGCCGACCGGCGACGCAACACCGTGCCAGGATTGCTGTCGTCCTTCGACATTGACATAGGTGCCGGCCGTCTCGGCAAACGTGCCGATC
The DNA here is from genome assembly GCA_039027435.1 of Pseudomonadota bacterium. GTDB lineage: Bacteria > Pseudomonadota > Gammaproteobacteria > Steroidobacterales > Woeseiaceae > CALBPI01. The sequence continues at coordinate 32,953 of JBCCKF010000008.1, forward strand.
GGTAGCGCGATATCCACCGCATCACCGATTGCATCATCAAAGAACGGTGATATCGAAATCACGGTATCGGCCTTGCGGAGTGCGCCCGCCGCCGCCGGATGGACCTCGCCGAGATCAATTTCCGGGTCGACGCCCCAGAGCACAAGCACCTTTGGCGGCTCGTTGAGCATCTCGGCTACCGAGCGACCTTGTCGATCGCGCTGTGCCCCACCCAGCTCTCTGTGCGGCCGTACGCCCATCATCGCAAGTCCGGCCGCGTTCGGCCCGTCTGTGACGTCGCCCAATGTCGCGCCAGTCATTCTTGCAAGCTCCGCTGCGACCTCGCGCAAGGTTGAGTAATGCGGATGCGATTTCGCTGCAACGCCAAGCACGATCAGCGACTGATCCGCATCGCGCAGTGCCGCACCAATACGCCCGGCGCTGGAGTCACTGTGGGACTCGGCCCTTACGGCCGCGAGTACGTCCTGCAATTCCGCCAGCATGTCGCCTGTGACCGTCGCTATGCGATCAAACAGGTATTCGCTATCCGTCAGATCAATGGTTGAAACCGTTCCGCCCGCGAGTGTCGCCTTGCGAACGCGGTGGGCGAGAATCGGTGCCTCTTCGCGCAGTCTCGCACCAACCAGCAATATGTGGTCTTGGCGCTCAATGTCTTCAATTGCAATACCGAGGGTGGGCACCAGAGGTTCGAAGTCCTGATTCACCGTGTCGCGCTGCAGAAGCCGCGCATCGATATCCGCACTGCCAAGATGCGCCGCAATACGGTTCAGCAAGAAGCCCTCTTCCAGCGTCGCAGTCGGCGATACTAGGAACCCGACATCACCATTCGCTTCATCCAGCGTATTGGCAACCAACGTGAGCGCATCTTCCCAGTCCAGCTTTGCCCAGTCATCGTCCGATTTTCGAATCGGCGACTTCAGGCGAGCATCGGAATACACGCCCTCATAGGAGAAGCGATCGCGATCGGCGATCCAGGTTTCATTGATCGCTTCGTTACTCCGCGGTACGACACGTTTGATGCGACCGCGCAGGCTATGCACATACAGATTCGAGCCCACACAATCATGTGCACCGATCATCGGCTCTTGAACCATTTCCCAAGCTCGCGCGCTGTACCGGTAGGGTTTGTTATTCAGTGCACCGACCGGGCAAAGGTCGATAATGTTGGCCGACAGCTCGTGGTCGACGTTCTTCTCGATATAAGTTCCGATGCGCATGTTCTCGCCGCGACCGGTGGTACCGAGTTCCTGGATACCCTGAATTTCCTGGCCAAACCGAACACAGCGGGTGCAATGAATGCAGCGCGTCATATCCGTAGAAACGAGAGGACCGATGTTTTTGTCCTTAACCACCCGCTTCTTCTCGGTGTAGCGAGAGATATCGCGACCGTAACCCATCGCGAGATCCTGCAGCTCACACTCACCACCCTGATCGCAGATCGGGCAATCCAGCGGATGGTTGATCAGCAGGAACTCCATCGTCGCGCGCTGCGCAGAAATCGCATAACGCGATTTGGTCGAAACCTTCATGCCGTCAGCAACCGGTGTCGCACAGGCGGGAAGCGGCTTCGGCGCACGTTCCACCTCGACCAGACACATCCTGCAATTGGCCGCCACCGATAGCTTTTCGTGATAGCAAAAACGCGGCACGTAGGCGCCCAGCTTGTCGGTTACCTCAATCAGCATCTGGCCGCGGCGTGCTTCAACTTCCTGGCCGTCAACCTCTAGCTTGATCGTGTTGTCGTCACTCATAGTTCTTATTCACCGATGACTGTCAGGCAGCCTTCTCAGGCTCCGCATCGACCAGACTGCGCCCGCCGTTGGCAACCATGTATTCGAATTCGTGTCGGTAATGCTTCAGAAAGCTCTGCACCGGCCAGGCTGCCGCATCGCCGAGCGCACAGATCGTGTGTCCTTCAATCTTGTTGGCCACATCCAGAAGGCGATTCAAGTCTTGTTCCGTACCGCGCCCCTCGATGAAGCTCGTCAGCATGCGATACATCCAACCCGTGCCCTCGCGACATGGCGTGCATTGGCCGCAAGACTCGGCCATATAGAACCGCGAAATCCGTCGCAGAACTCTTACCATGCAGGTGGTGTCGTCCATGACCATGACCGCACCGGTACCGAACGACGAGCCCGCCGCTTTCAGCGAGTCATAGTCCATCGTGCAATCCATGATGATCTCGCCAGGAACGACCGGCACGGATGATCCACCCGGGATCACGGCTTTCAGTTTGCGCCCTTTCCAGACCCCGCCACACATCTCGAGTAGCTCCTTGAACGGAATGCCCATTGGCAACTCGACATTCATCGGTTTCTCGACGTGACCCGAGACTGAGAAAATTGCTGTACCGCCGCTATTCTCTACGCCGAGTTCACGGAACCAATCCGCGCCGTTCGCAACGATGCTCGGCACGCTGGCGAGTGATTGTGTGTTGTTGATCGTTGTCGGTTTTCCGTACAACCCGAAATTCGCTGGGAAAGGCGGTTTGAATCGCGGCTTACCCTGTTTGCCTTCACGCGACTCTAGCAATGCCGTTTCTTCACCGCAGATGTAGGCGCCAGCTCCAACAAACGTCTCAATGTCGACGCTGATGCCAGTGCCGCGGATGTTCTCACCCAACAAACCCGCCGCGTAAGCCTCTTTCACCGCCGCCTCGAACCTCGGCACCGGCTCTTCAATGAACTCACCACGGATGTAGTTGTAGGCGACACTCGCACCCATCGCATAGGCCGCGATAGCCATGCCCTCGACGAGTGAGTGTGGGTTGTAGCGAAGAATCTCGCGGTCGTGACAGGTGCCCGGCTCAGACTCATCCGAGTTGCAGACGAGATACTTCTGACCCGGAGCATTACGCGGCATGAAACTCCATTTCAGACCGGTCGGGAAGCCAGCACCGCCGCGACCGCGCAGACCGGACGCTTTGACGATCTCAATCACCGCTTCCTGATCAAGCTCACCGGAGAGTACTCGCTCCCAGGCGTCGTAGCCGCCGACTTTGCGATACGCATCGATCGTCCAGCCTTCCGGCTGATCGAGCGTGGCATAGCAAACGGAATTTGTGTGCTGTGCTTCTGTCATTCGAGCTCATCCAGAATGGCCTGCATCGACTCAGGCGTCAGATTCTCGTGATAGACGTGATTGACCATCATCATCGGAGCGCCGCAGCAGGCTGCGAGGCACTCTTCCTCTTTCTTCAGATAGATTCGCCCATCTTTAGTGCTGCCACCGAGCTTCACGTCGAGATGCTTTTCAGCGTGTTCAACAAGCGACTCCGCACCGCGAAGCATGCAAGACACATTGGTACAGATCGCTACGTTGTTACGTGCGACCGGTTTGGTCTCAAACATTGAGTAGAACGTCGCCACCTCATAAACCTGAATCGGTTCCAGGTTGAGTTTCTCTGCAACCGCGTCCATCAGTTCAGTGGTCAAAAAACCCTGATTGTCATGCTGGACTGCGTGCAGCGCGCCTATGATTGCCGATCGGCTCTGCTCTTCGGGAAACCGCTTGCGCCACCGCTCGATTTCCTCGAGCGCGTGGTGAGTCAACACTTCGTTGTTCGTTTCTGTCTGTGTGTCAGTAGTCATCTCAAAAACCTAGCGATCGATTTCACCGAACACGATGTCCTGTGTGCCGATCACGGCAACGACGTCCGCGAGCATGTGACCGCTCACCATTTCATTCATCGCACTGATGTGCGCAAAACCAGGTGCTCTCACCTTCACTCGATACGGCTTGTTCGCACCATCCGAAACCAGATACACACCAAACTCACCCTTGGGATGTTCGACCGCCGCATAGGCTTCCCCCGCTGGCACGGTGTAGCCCTCCGTGAACAGCTTGAAGTGATGAATGAGTGACTCCATGTCGCCCTTCATTTCCTCCCGCTTCGGTGGCGAAATCTTGTGATCATCGAGCATCACCGGACCCGGGTTGTCGCGCAGCCACGCAACACATTGCTTGATGATCCGATTCGACTGGCGCATCTCTTCAATGCGCACGAGATACCTGTCGTAGCAGTCCCCGTTTGTACCAATCGGAATGTCGAAGTCCATCCGATCGTAGACTTCATAGGGTTGCTTCTTGCGCAGATCCCACGCGATCCCGGAACCCCGAAGCATCGGCCCGGTGAAGCCCAACTGCTGCGCCCGCTCAGGAGTCACAACGCCAATATTCACCGTGCGTTGCTTCCAGATCCGGTTATCCGTCAACAGGGTTTCGTATTCGTCCACGCAACCAGGAAAACGGTCGGTAAAGTCATCGATGAAATCGAGCAGAGAGCCGGAGCGAGCCTCGTTGAGGCGCGACGTCTCGTTGTCATTGCGAAAACGATTGGTTTCGTACTTCGGCATGGACTCAGGCAGATCGCGATAAACACCGCCGGGTCGATAGTAGGTCGCATGCATGCGCGTACCCGACACCGCCTCGTAGCAATCCATCAAATCCTCTCGCTCACGAAAGCAATAGAGGAACATCGACATGGCACCGATATCGAGCCCGTGTGCGCCCAGCCACATCAGGTGATTCAGGATTCGAGTGATCTCATCGAACATCACGCGGATGTATTGAGCACGCTCTGGCGCCTCGATCCCGAGCAATTTCTCAATCGCGAGTACGTAGCCATGCTCGTTGCACATCATGGACACGTAGTCCAAGCGATCCATGTAGCCGATGCTTTGGTTGTACGGTTTCGACTCAGCGAGTTTTTCTGTTCCGCGATGAAGCAGGCCGACGTGCGGGTCAGCACGTTGGATGGTCTCGCCGTTCATTTCGAGAATCAGTCGCAGTACACCATGGGCGGCGGGATGCTGCGGCCCAAAGTTCAGGGTGAAATTCTGAATCTCAGCCATCGTGATCCTCCCGCAACGCTTCTTCGTATCGGTTGTCTTCGCGAATCACGCGCGGCACCAGTGTGCGCGGCTCGATCGACACAGGCTCGTAAGCCACGCGTCCCTTGCGGGCGTCATAGCGCACCTCGACATTGCCGGTGAGCGGAAAATCCTTGCGGAATGGGTGCCCAATAAAGCCGTAGTCCGTCAAGATTCGACGAAGATCGGGGTGTCCCTCGAAAACGATACCAAAGAGGTCAAACGCCTCTCGCTCATACCAGTCAGCCGAACGCCAAACATCGATCAGCGAGTCGATACGGGGCGGGTTTTCGTTTGTCGTGAACGCCTTCAACCGAACACGCACGTTGTGCTCAATGGACAGCAGATGCGCGACAACGGCGAAGCGCTCCGGATCAAACTCCGGCGACTCGTCCACCACGACTTCGCGCTGAACACCGCGGGAGAAACCGGAGCCCGTCGCGCGATTGGTGGTCCACTCGCTATCGCCGTAGGTCAGGTAATCGACACCGCACAGATCAATAAGCATCGTGAACCGGAGGTCAGGTGCATCACGCAGCGTCTTGGCAACACTGACCCAATGTTCCGTCGGCACTTCGACCGTGACTTCGCGCTCGGGCGTCACGGTTACCGTGCATGCGTCCGTCGCGGCGGCAATCGCAGCGGGCAGCCAATCGCTGGGATGCGCTTTCGAGGTTCCTGCATTCATCGCGGATTCGCTCATCGTGAGATCGTGCTCGTGCGGCGGATTTTCTTTTGCAGCTGCAGAATTCCGTAGATCAACGCTTCCGCGGTTGGCGGGCAACCCGGCACGTATACATCGACCGGCACTACCCGGTCGCATCCACGCACCACAGCATAGGAGTAGTGGTAGTAGCCGCCACCGTTCGCGCAGGAACCCATCGAGATCACCCACCTGGGCTCAGGCATCTGGTCATATACCTTGCGCAGCGCGGGCGCCATCTTGTTGACGAGCGTGCCCGCCACGATCATGACATCCGACTGTCGCGGGCTCGGGCGAAACACAATACCGAAACGATCGAGGTCATAGCGCGCCGCCCCTGCGTGCATCATTTCGACCGCACAGCAAGCGAGACCAAACGTCATCGGCCACATCGAGCCAGTGCGCGCCCAGTTGACGACGGTGTCGATACCCGTAACCACCATCCCTTTCTTCTGAATGCTGCCCGGCGGCAGTTCGTAGTCAACAGCGTCGGCAGTTGTGGCTTCGCTCAATCCCATTCAAGCGCCCCTTTCTTCCATTCGTAGATGAAACCGACGACCAGCACCGTCAGGAACAGCGCCATCGCGAGCAGACCAAAGCCGCCGATTGTTCCGAGCGATATCGCCCACGGAAACAGGAACGCAATTTCGAGATCAAAAATGATGAAGAGAATTGCGACGAGATAATAGCGAACGTCGAATTTCATGCGGCTGTCTTCGAAGGCTTCGAAGCCGCACTCATATGGCGAGAGTTTTTCGTCGTCCTTTCCGCCGCTTCCGAACAGAAAGCCCAACGTCATAAGCAGGATGCCAAGTCCCGCCGCGATACCGAGAAAGATCAGTACCGGAACATAGTTCTGGAGCACAATTTTGTCCCACTGCAGGCACCGCTGTTGCGTGCGTCCCCACGCGGCAGTCCTGACTGGTTTGTCCCAACTTTGACACGGTGTGGACGCACCGCACAAAGCTGCACAAGTATACCATTTCGCAGGATTAAGGCGAAGAAATCAGTGACCTAAACCATCTGGTCCTCATCGCTCTAGTTTGCAAAAAAAAGGCGCCCCGAAGGACGCCTTTTCCTGTGTGGTGCCGATGGCCGGACTCGAACCGGCACGGCTCTCGCCACTGCCCCCTCAAGACAGCGTGTCTACCAATTCCACCACATCGGCAATCATGATCATTATTTACTCGCCCTCGTCCGTTTCTGCGGGCTCGGGAAGATCCAGTTCAGGCACGTCTTCCGCGCCACTAATGGTCTCCTCCGGCTCTGGCTCCACCAGTGAAGCAGCATCTTCCGGGGTCATCTCCAATTCTGGAAGTGCGCCATCGGGAAGCTCCTGCTCAACCACAATCCCGTCGGTAACGCTGTTGCTCGGTGCGCCGCGCTGCGTCGCAAGCCAAGCCAGCGCCAGGCAATTGGCAAAGAACAGCGTCGCGAGAATCGCGGTTGCCCGAGAAAGGAAGTTTGCCGAGCCTCTGGCACCAAACACCGTACCCGACGCACCGGCGCCAAAAGAGGCTCCGGCATCAGCGCCTTTACCGCGCTGCATCAGGATCAAGACGATCAGGCCAATCGAGACGGCCGCGTGCGCGACTGACAAGACATTAAAAAGCGTACCCATATACTCAAATTTCCAAAAACGTCAGGCCGCAGCGCCAATCGCCAGGAAGTCCTCAGCGCTTAGCGAAGCGCCTCCGATCAGCCCTCCATCCACGTCCGGCATAGCCAGCAAGGATGCGGCGTTGGCAGGTTTCATGCTGCCGCCATACAAAATTCTCATCGTCTCGGCGAGCGCTGCGTCCTGCTGCTGGACAAACGCCCGCAGGACGGCATGCACCGCCTGAGCCTGCTCAGGCGTCGCGGTCAGCCCAGTGCCGATCGCCCAAACCGGCTCGTATGCGATAACCATATCGGCCATACCGGCGCCTCCGATCGCACCGGCCACCGCCTCCAACTGCCGCAAGACGACGCTGTCAGTCGCACCGGCCTCACGCTCCTCGAGCGTCTCGCCGACACACACTACTGGTTTCAACCCATGCATCACCGCACGTGCCGCCTTTGCAGCCACGTCCGCATCGGTCTCACCGAACAGCGTGCGCCGCTCTGAATGCCCGACGATCACGAACTGACAACCGAGGTCCACCAACATCGGTGCCGCCGTTTCACCGGTATAAGCGCCGAGGTCGTATTCCGAGACGGTCTGGCCGCCAATCGCGACCATGGAGTCCGACAGCACCGACGCAACTTGCGACAAATGCACATCGGGCGGACAAACGAGCCAGTCGACCGCTGCATCAGCACCTTCGGCGATGGCGGTCGCGAGCGACCGCGCAACGGCGCTCGACCCATTCATCTTCCAGTTACCCGCGATCAACGTTCGCCGCATATGTCTCCCGGCTCCTGTTCTCTGACCGCCGACATAAAAGCCGGCGAGGATAGCGCCCTATCGCGCCTTCTGCAATTGAAATAATCAGGCAGCCGCCTGTTTGACGACATCGGCAAGCTCCGCCGCTGCAGCGCGAACTTCCTGCTTATCGACACCCTCAACCATCACGCGAATTACAGGCTCTGTGCCGGACGCTCGCAACACCACGCGACCGCGCTCTCCCAGACGCCGTTCGACGTCGACTTTTGCGCCTTGAATCTGCTTGTCGTCTTCCGGGTTCATGCGCTCCGCAACACGCACGTTGACGAGAACCTGCGGATAAATCGGCATATCAGCAGCAAGCTCTGCGAGCGTCTTTCCGCTCTCCACCACGATTTGTAGCAACTGCAGCGCACTGACGATGCCGTCTCCGGTCGTGGCCTTATCAAGACAAATAATATGGCCCGAAGACTCACCGCCGATGATCCCACCCTGCTTACGCAACTCGGACATCACGTAACGATCACCTACCTGCGCACGAACAAAATCGACACCATGCTCGCCGAGCTTCCGCTCAAGCCCCAGGTTGCTCATCACGGTACCGACCACGGGCCCGACCAGGTTGCCCTTGCGCTTGCGTCCCATGGCCACAATGTAGATCAGCTGATCGCCATCCACGATATTGCCCTCGTGGTCGACCATCAGCACGCGATCACCATCTCCGTCCAGCGCAACACCGAGGTCCGCACCCACGGCAACGACCATTTGTTGTAGTAGCTGCGGCTGCGTTGAGCCACAGCCATCGTTAATGTTTTTCCCGTTTGGCGAGCAGCCAATCGGAATGACCTCCGCGCCCATAGCTGCCAATACGCGTGGCCCAACTTTGAAAGCGGCACCGTTAGAGCAATCCAGTACGATCTTCATGCCGGAGAGATCCAGACCGCCTACCGTTCCCGCACAAAACTCGCCATAGCGCTCACGGGCGGAATCAATCCTGCGTGCGAAACCAAGCTCCGCAGAGTCGCGGGTAATCGAGGGTGCTTGCAGCAGCCCCTCAATACGCATTTCAACTTCGTCCGAGAGTTTCTCGCCGGCACCGTCAAAGAACTTAATGCCGTTGTCGAAATACGGGTTGTGGGAGGCTGAGATCATGACCCCCAGATCCGCCGCAAAGGTCCGTGCGATATAAGCCACGCCGGGCGTCGGCAGTGGTCCCAACATCAGCACGTCTACGCCCGCTGCAGTGAATCCCGCTTCAAGCGCCGCCTCAAACATGTAGCCAGAGACACGCGTGTCTTTGCCGATGACCACACTGCCGCCTTCGGGAACCAGCACTCTCGCAGCAGCGCCTGCCAATCGCAGCGTAAAGTCCGCCGTCATCGGCGACTCACCCACTCGACCACGAACACCATCAGTGCCAAAGAATTTGCGCTTCACCATTTGCTTATTGCTCCCACCAGGCCTCGCCGTGGATCGCCCCAAGGGCTTTCAACCCGTCCAGAGTCTCGCCAACGTCATGTACACGGACGATCTTCGCGCCGCGCTCTACGCAGGCGGCGGCGAGAATAACACTGCCGACTAATCGATGTTCGACGCTACGTCCCGTTATTGCGCCAATCATCGATTTGCGGGATAACCCCGCCAGCACTGGATAGCCCATGCCGCTAAGCGAGGAGAGCCCGCGCACCAAAGCAAGGTTGTCCTCGAGGTGCTTACCAAAGCCAAAACCGGGATCAAGCAATATACGCGATCGGTCGATGCCAGCATCGACGCATGCGTCGATCCGCTGCTGCAGGAATTCGCCTACCTCTACTACAACGTCGGTATAGCTGGGGTTTTCCTGCATCGTCCTGGGGGCGCCTTGCATGTGCATCAGGCACACATGAACCCCCGCTTCCGAGGCTGCCTGCAGCGCGCCCGGGGCTTGTAGTGCACGCACATCATTGATCAATGTGGCACCGGCCCTGACAGCCGCAGACATGACCTCCGGCTTACTGCTGTCGATGGACATCACTACCGGCGAGGCGCTTGAGAGTGCCTCGATGACCGGAATTGTCCTTTCGAGCTCTTCCTCTGTGGCAACGTCCGATGCGCCCGGACGCGTCGACTCACCACCGATATCAATGATGTCGGCACCGGCCTCCACCATAGAGAGTGCAGCGGCAACCGCAGTGTGCACCCCAATATTTTTTCCACCATCGGAAAACGAGTCCGGCGTGACGTTCAGGATGCCCATAATCAAAGGGCGCTGCTTAGCAAGCAGCGCCCCTACGGCAGATCGCCGTTCAGACATGTCGATGGAACCTAGCTGCTTTGTCCCGCTGGTCCACCGATCGATCCACTCGGACCACCAGACTTGCGCTTTGAAGGCCCGTCGCCTGTCACCGCGTTTGGCGGATTGTCGTTGTCATTCCAATCTGCCGGCGGGCGAGGATCACGACCTTCCATGATGTCAGCGATTTGCTTCTCGTCGATCGTCTCGTACTTGATCAACGCCTCAGCCATCACGTGCAGCTTGTCTGTATGGTCCTTAAGAATCTGCTCAGCCCGCTCATAATTCAGATCGATGATCGAACGAATCTCCTCGTCGATCGCTTTCGCAGTCTGCCCCGAAACCTGTTTGGTTTGCGTCATCGTGCGGCCGAGGAACACCTCGCCCTCTTCCTCGCTGTAGCTCAATGGCCCCAGGCGATCAGAGAGCCCCCATTTCGTGACCATATTGCGCGCAATGTCAGTCGCACGCTCAATGTCATTGGAGGCACCCGTCGTAACGCTATCCGAGCCGAAAATCAGCTCCTCGGCGATACGGCCACCAAATAAACTCGAGATCTGAGAGTTCAGCCGTTGCTTGGAGTAGCTGTATCGGTCTTCCTCCGGCAAGAACATCGTCACCCCCAGCGCGCGACCTCGAGGAATAATGGTGACTTTATAAACGGGATCATGATCCGGAACGTTTAGACCGACAATGGCATGTCCCGCCTCGTGGTAGGCCGTCAGTTTCTTCTCGTCGTCGTTCATCACCATGGAACGACGTTCTGCGCCCATCATGATCTTGTCTTTCGCTTTCTCGAACTCCTCCATGCCAACCGTGCGCCGATTGGCACGAGCCGCAAACAAGGCGGCCTCATTGACAAGATTTGCGAGATCCGCGCCGGAGAACCCTGGCGTGCCACGCGCGATGATGCCTGGACGCACATCATCTCCGAGCGGCACCTTACGCATGTGTACACGAAGAATTTGCTCCCGACCGCGCACGTCCGGAAGCGGCACCACCACTTGTCGGTCGAAGCGTCCCGGTCGAAGCAGCGCCGGATCCAAAACGTCGGGTCGGTTCGTTGCTGCGATCACGATAATGCCTTCGTTTCCTTCGAAGCCATCCATTTCTACAAGCAGCTGGTTCAGCGTTTGCTCACGCTCGTCATGCCCACCGCCAAGGCCGGCACCACGATGACGCCCCACGGCATCAATTTCGTCGATAAAGATGATGCAGGGCGCGTGCTTCTTCGCCTGTTCAAACATGTCTCGGACACGCGAGGCGCCGACACCCACAAACATCTCAACGAAGTCTGAACCTGAAATGGTAAAGAACGGCACCTTGGCTTCACCCGCAATCGCTCGCGCAAGTAACGTCTTACCAGTACCGGGTGATCCAACCATCAAGACCCCTTTAGGGATCTTGCCGCCAAGACGTTGGAACTTGCTCGGGTCTTTGAGGAAGTCGACGATCTCCACGACCTCTTCCTTCGCCTCTTCGACACCCGCAACGTCACTGAAAGTGACACCGACCTGGTCCTCACCAAGCAACCGTGCCTTGCTCTTGCCGAACGACATCGCGCCGCGGCCGCCAGCGCCGCCGCCTTGCATCTGGCGCATGAAATAGATCCAGACGGCGATCAGTAACAGTACCGGGAACGAGTGGACGAGGAGCGTCACGAGCAGGCTCTGCTGTTCCGGTTCCGGCATGTCGAATTCGACACCCCGCTCCTGAAGCTCGCCAATCAGCGCTGAAACGTCGCCGCTCTCCGGGTTATAGGCGAAAAACCGCGAGCCGTTCTTCGTCATATATCGGACTGTCGGTCCGTCGAAACTCACCGATTCCACCGAATTGTCTTCGACCCGGTTCAGGAAATCCGAGTAGCGTTCCTGCTGGGCTCCCGCCATGCCTGCGCCATTAAAGCTCTGCACGACGGTCATCAAGACCAGCACGATCGCCACAAAAATCAGGATATTCTTGGCTGAATCATTCACGAATTTGCCTCTTTAGGACACGATGTCGACAGTTTCGCCGACGATCGGGGACTTTCTGCTTGGAAAATGGGGCAGGCGCTGCCCGTTGATAGACACGACCCGGATTCCTTCGCAGATCTCAATTTGACACTACACCAAGCGCCGGGTTCTCGCCAGCGCATACACCTCAGTACTGCTAGGTCTTGATGCTTTCGGCTTTTTCACCGATACCTTTTGGAATCTTTGGCGAAGTTGCCGTACATACTCATCAAAGCCTTCGCCCTGGAACACCTTACAGATGAATACCCCCTGCGGTCCGAGCATTTCGGTCGCGAAATCCAACGCCAGTTCGGCAAGGTACATCGATCGGGGTTGATCCACTGCCTTTACCCCACTGATATTGGGGGCCATATCACTCATTACAAGGTCAAGCGGCTGCGCGCCTACTGCATCCGATACTGCAGCCAGGACCTCATCTTCACGAAAATCACCCTGAATGAACTCAACGCCTGCGAGTGCGTCCATCTCCAGCAGGTCCACGGCAACAATGGTGACATTATCATCCAGAGCTCGGGCCACCCATTGTGACCATCCACCGGGCGCAGCACCCAGGTCGGCAACTCGCATTCCGCGTTTCAGAATCTTCTGATTACGCGTGAGCTCCTCCAATTTGTAGACCGCCCTCGAACGATATCCCTCCGCTCTCGCCTTTCTGACCCATGGGTCCTTTTCCTGGCGTTCTCGCCAGCCGGCATTGGATCCGCGAGGCTTGTTCATTGCCGGCAGGACTCCCGCGTGACTGCGACGTCGCTGTGGTCCATACTCGCTCGCCTTTCAGTAGCGGAACAATACGCGTGTACACCCTCTCCGAGCGACAAAAGAAAACCCTGCGAGGCCTTGGTCATAAACTCAAACCCGTGGTCATCGTGGCCGAATCGGGTTTGTCTCCGAACGTTCGCCACGAGATCGAACAGGCGCTCGCGTTTCATGAGTTGATCAAGATCAGTATTCGAGTCGGGGATCGAGAGGCTCGTGACCAGATCATCGAGACGATCTGCGAGGACTTCGATGCAACCCGCGTACAACGAACCGGCAACGCGGCGCTGTTCTTCCGGCGCAACCTCGAGCAACCGAAAGTCGTGCTCGGCAGCCGTTAAGCACCGCTCAGACGTAGCGCACCTCAACGATCTCGTAATCCTTTGCTCCGGCAGGTGCCGCTACGGTCACCTCGTCGCCCTCATTCTTGCCGATCAGCGCTCTGGCGATCGGCGAGCTGATGGATATCAGACCGCCCTTAATATCCGCTTCGTCATCGCCGACGATCTGATAGGTCAGCGATTGATCATTGTCGAGGTCGAGCAATTCTACGGTCGCGCCAAAAACCACTTTACCGGTTGCTTTCAACTGGGTGACATCGATGATTTGGGCGTTCGATAATTTGGCCTCGATTTCCTGAATCCGCCCTTCGGCGAAGCTCTGCTGCTCTTTGGCCGCATGGTACTCGGCGTTCTCCTTGAGATCCCCATGCTCGCGAGCTTCGGCAATGGCTTGAATGATCCGTGGTCGCTCTACGCTTTTCAGATGCTTGAGCTCGGTCTGTAGCTGTTCCGCGCCGCGCGCAGTCAAAGGTACCTTATTCATTATTTCACTCTTTCGAACGCACGACGTGCCCGTCGTACTCAGGCCGCCTGCGTGGCGTGCAAGTCCTGCAGGCAATTCACCGCATCATCCGCGATATGCTGCATGGCGTCGCACGTGGCGCGAGCTGCGGCCAGCGTTGTGTAGTAGGTCACGCCGCGGGCCACGGCTTCACCCCGAATCGTCTGCGAATCGCGAATCGCCTTCTTGCCTTCGGTTGTGTTGATGATGAGTTCCACCTCACCGTTCTTGATCATATCGACCAAGTGCGGACGGCCTTCACTCACCTTGTTGGCCCGACGGCACTCCACCCCGGCAGCGGCCAGCGCTTTCGCCGTTCCTTGAGTCGCAACGATATCAAAACCGAGTTCAATCAGCATTTGCGCGAGCTCAACGACATCTTCCTTATCCCTGTCGCGCACCGAGATAATCGCCGTGCCTCCTCTTGGGAGAATGACGCCCGATGCAAGTTGCGCTTTGGCATAGGCTTCCCCAAATGTGAGTCCGGTGCCCATTACCTCTCCCGTTGACTTCATTTCCGGTCCGAGGATCGGGTCGGAATGTGGGAACTTCTTGAACGGGAATACCGACTCTTTCACAGAGAAAAACGCGGGGGTAACTTGTGCTGTATACCCGAGCTCGGCAAGGGTCTCGCCCGCCATCACTCTGGCCGCGATCTTGGCCAGCGGTACACCGGTGGCCTTGGAGACAAACGGTACTGTCCGCGACGCACGCGGGTTTACCTCCAATAGATAAATGTCTTCACCCTGAATCGCGAACTGGGTGTTCATTAGCCCGACGACATTCAAAGCATCCGCAAGTTGCGTGACCTGCTCGATAAGCTGCGCTTGCACTTCCTCGCTCAGGGAAACCGGTGGCAGAACACACCCTGAATCACCGGAATGCACGCCAGCCTGCTCGATGTGTTGCATGATGCCACCCACAAGCACGTCGGTGCCGTCGGCAACAATGTCGACATCGACTTCGATTGCCTGGTCGAGGAAACCGTCCAACAGAACCGGCGCACCCTCTGTGACGTCCACACTTCGTTGCATGTAGCTCTTGAGTTCATCGTCGTTGTAGACAATTTCCATGGCACGCCCGCCGAGCACGTAAGAGGGGCGCACAACCAATGGGTAACCGACCTCGCCTGCCTGCGCCAGCGCTTCGCTCTCGTCCCTGGCTGTGGCATTCGGTGGCTGTAGCAGCTTGAGCTCATCGATAATTTTCTGGAACCGCTCGCGGTCTTCCGCAAGGTCGATTGAATCTGCGGTCGTCCCGATGATCGGCGCGCCCGCGGCCGCCAATGCATCTGCCAGTTTGAGTGGTGTTTGCCCACCAAACTGCACGATCACGCCCACGGGCTTTTCCAGGTCCACAATATTCATGACGTCTTCGAACGTGAGTGGTTCGAAATACAGGCGATCGGAGGTATCAAAGTCGGTCGAGACCGTCTCTGGATTGCAATTTACCATGATCGTGTCGTAGCCCGCCTCGCGCAGCGCCAAAGATGCGTGAACGCAGCAGTAGTCAAACTCAATACCTTGACCGATGCGATTCGGCCCACCACCGAGAATCATGATTTTGCGCGCGGGGGTCACATCCGCCTCACAATACTGCTCATAGGTCGAATACATGTACGCCGTGTCGGTCGCAAACTCGGCAGCACATGTATCCACCCGCTTATAGACGGGTTGCACTCCGCTCTTCACACGCGCCGCACGCACGTCCGAAGCTTCGCGACCGCTCAGATAACCGATGCGGGCATCAGAGAAACCGCGCCGCTTAAGCTCACGCAGATTCGCCGCTCGAAACACACTATCGCCAAGCGCACGAATACCGCTTTCGACGCGAACCAGATCCAGGATCTGCCCAAGAAACCAGGGATCAATACCCGACAACTGGTGTACGTGGTCGATACTGAAACCCAGTCGGAACGCCTCGGCAACCCACAACAAACGGCTTGCACTGGGAGAGCGCACTTCGCTTTCGACCATCTCGCGGCACGTCTCTTCACTCAGTCCTTTCGGTAATTGACGGTCGAATCCGTCAAGCCCAGTCTCCAGCCCTCGAAGCGCCTTCTGAATCGACTCCTGGAAGGTTCGTCCGATTGACATCACCTCCCCCACTGACTTCATCGAGGTCGTCAGTCGTGAGTCCGCCCCGGGGAACTTTTCGAAAGTGAACCGCGGCATTTTGGTCACGACATAGTCGATCGTCGGTTCAAACGACGCCGGCGTCCTGCCGCCAGTGATGTCGTTGCGCAGCTCATCGAGCGTGTAACCGACCGCGAGTTTTGCGGCAACCTTGGCGATCGGGAATCCTGTCGCTTTCGAAGCAAGCGCGGATGACCGCGACACACGGGGGTTCATCTCAATGACCACCATACGGCCATCGCGCGGATCTACCGCGAATTGCACGTTCGAACCGCCGGTTTCAACACCGATGCGTCGTAGCACTGCCAGTGAAGCGTTTCGCATCACCTGATACTCACGATCCGTCAACGTCTGCGCGGGTGCCACCGTGATGGAATCGCCCGTATGTACACCCATCGCATCAACGTTCTCGATCGAACAGATGATGATGCAGTTATCGGCCCGATCTCGAACCACCTCCATTTCGAACTCTTTCCAGCCGATAATGGACTCTTCGATCAAGACCTCCGTTGTGGGTGAGAGGTCGAGACCATTGCTCACGATCTCTTCGAACTCTTCCTTGTTGTATGCGATACCGCCGCCGGTGCCGCCCATCGTGAAGGAAGGTCGAATGATCGCCGGGTAACCCACGTCTTTCTGGATTTCAAAAGCCTGATCCAGTGTATGCGCCACCGCCGCGCGCGGAGACTCAAGACCGATTTCATCCATCGCCTTCTTGAATTTCTCACGATCTTCGGCAGTGTCAATCTCCTCCTGAGACGCACCAATCAGCTCGACGCCGTTGGCCTCGAGCACACCCTCGCGCACGAGATCGAGCGCGCAGTTCAGCGCAGTCTGTCCGCCCATGGTGGGCAGCAGTGCATCCGGTTTTTCCTTCTCGATGATCTTCGCAACGGCTGTCCAGTGAACAGGCTCGATGTAGACCGCATCTGCCATTTCAGGGTCGGTCATGACGGTGGCGGGATTCGAGTTGATCAGGATGACTCTGAAGCCCTCCTCCCGCAACGCCTTGCATGCCTGGGCGCCGGAGTAGTCGAATTCGCAGGCTTGGCCAATGATGATCGGCCCTGCGCCGATGATCATGATGCTCTTGATGTCTTCTCTCTTAGGCACCGTGGCTCCTGGTGTAGATGGTGTTTGTACGTTTCACGATTCTGCCGCGCGCTCGCCGGACTCGGGCATACCGCGTTCCTGGATGCTCTGCGCCATGGCGAGCGAGAACTGATGGAAAAGGTGCCGAACATCTTGTGGCCCGGGGCTGGCCTCCGGATGGCCCTGAAAGGAGAACACCGGGAGGCTCTCGTGGGCGATGCCCTGAAGGGTGCCGTCAAACAAAGACCGGTGAGTCGGGATCACCCCATCCGGCAAACTGTCTTCGGCAACCGCAAAACCATGGTTCTGACTGGTGATCAGCACTCGACCCGACTGAAGATCCTGCACCGGATGGTTAGCGCCATGGTGTCCGAATTTCATTTTCTCGGTCCTTGCACCAAGCGCCAATGCCAACAGCTGATGACCCAGGCAAATACCGAACATCGGAATACCGGTCTCCAGCAGTTTACCGATGGCTTCAATCGCGTAGTCGCAGGGCTCCGGGTCACCAGGACCGTTGGACAGGAAGACGCCGTCCGGGTGCAGATCGAGTACCTCATCCGCACTCGTTTTTGCCGGCACCACCGTGACGCGGCAATCATGTTCAACGAGCAATCTCAGGATATTGCGCTTGATGCCGAAGTCGTAGGCGACTACGTGCAAGGGTGCAATACGCCGGGTCACCACCGGCTCCGGGTTATTCCACGACTCTCCTTGCGCCCACTGGTAAGCGCTCTCGGTGGTCACGACCTTCGCAAGGTCTGTACCTGCGAGGCCTGGCGCTGCTTTGGCCTTCTCGACAGCCGCTTTCGCAAGCTCGGACGCGGATACGCCATCTTCGGCGGTCGCAATACACCCTTGCTGGGCACCGTGCTCACGAATATGACGCGTCAGTGCGCGTGTATCGAGATCACTGATGGCTACCACGTTGGCACGCCGCAGAAAATCGGCGAGATTCGCCTCCGAGCGCCAACTCGACGTCACAATCGAGCGATCCCGAATCACAAGACCCGTGGCATGCACTTTGGATGACTCGAAGTCGTCGCTGTTGGTGCCGGTATTGCCGATGTGTGGGTAGGTCAGCGTGACGATCTGTTGGCAATAGGAGGGATCAGTCAAAATCTCCTGGTAACCGGTCATCGCCGTATTGAAAACGACCTCGCCGATTGCTTCGCCGTCAGCGCCACATGAAAGCCCGCGGAACACTGTGCCGTCCGCCAGGGCAAGAATTGCCGGTTTAACCATTGCTACCTCTTCGAATACTGCGAAAGGCAGACACACAAAAGCGGAAGGTCAGCTGATCAATAAAGTGTATCGATCGCGACGCTTCCGCTTGTGGTCAGCAGATCGCCTGCTGAGCGAAGATTGTACGGTAGGCGGACGCGCAAAGAAAGACTCAAGCGAGTGAAGCGACCAGATCCTGCATTCCGTAGAGACCGGCAGGCTGGTCGACCAGCCAACGTGCCGCATCCAGAGCGCCCGCAGCGAAGAGCTGTCGGTCCTCTGCGCGGTGGGAAAGAACCAAGCGTTCCCGCTCACCGAAAAACGAGACCGTATGCTCTCCGATGACATTGCCGCCGCGTTGCACGCTGAATCCGATTTCACCGGTCGTGCGTTGACCTGCGCCACGCAGCTCCGGCTGCCAGTCTTCAATGCCTCTTGCGCTGGCCGCGGCGTGGCCCAGCGTCAGTGCCGTCCCGGAGGGCGCATCCACCTTACCGGAGTGGTGCGACTCGGAAACCTCGATATCGAAGCCGGGCAAGGCCGCCGCGGCACGCGCGACCATGGCCTGCAACAGGTTTACGGCGACACTCATGTTGCTCGCGACGAACACCGAGCGAGTGTTGGCAAGGTTCTCTATTGCTGCGACCTGCTGGCTGTCTCGGCCCGTCGTTCCAGTAACCAGCGCGCACTCGCTCTCAAGGATCCCGTCCACCAAGGCCTGGGTAGCTTCGGCCCGGGTGAAGTCAATCGCGACATCGCAACCTCGCAACGCATCCGCCAAGACCGAGTCACGGCTCCAACGCCCTGCAACGTCCAGATCGCTGGCTCGCTCTGCGAGCGTCTCGATTTGTCGCCCCATCCGGCCGCTGGCGCCGAGTAAAGCGATTCGCAGTTGTCTGGTGTTTTGCGAACTCACGAGCCGATATTGTCGAAAAATCGCTTCACGTTATCGGTCCATGACTGCGTGCGTGGATTGTGGCGGTCACCGCCGAGATCCACGGCACTATCGAACTTACGCAAGAGCTCTTTCTGATCTGTCGTAAGATTGACCGGCGTCTCCAGCATCACCTTGCAGTACAAGTCGCCAGGTTCCTGAATTCTTACTGTCGGAACGCCCTTGCCGCGCAGCCGGAACACCTTGCCGGTTTGAGTGCCAGGCGGCACTTTGAGCGTCACCTCCCCATCCAACGTGGGCACAGTGACAGAGCCGCCCAAGGCAGCGGTCACAAAACTCAACGGTACGTCGCAGTGCAAGTCCGGGCCGTCGCGCTCGAACACCTCATGCTGTGCGAGTCGCACCTCTACGTAGAGGTCACCTGCCGGGCCTCCGTTGCGACCCGCTTCACCCTCACCCGTCAGACGAATCCGGTCGCCCGAGTCAACGCCCGCGGGAATCTTGACCTGCAGAGTACGCGTCTTGCGAAGACGGCCGCGCCCATCACACGCGGGGCACGGGTCCTTGATGATCGTACCTTCACCATGGCAGGCCGGGCAGGTTTGCTGTACCGAGAAGAAGCCTTGTGTCATTCGCACCTGGCCTGAACCACCGCAAGTGGTGCAGATTTCTGGTTTCGTGCCGGGTGCAGCACCACTGCCATCACAGGTATCGCAGACGACAAGTGTGGGAATCTCAAGCGTACGTGATTCCCCACGCACCGCTTGTTCCAACGTCATCTCCAACTCGTAGCGGAGGTCTGCGCCACGGTACGCCTGGCGACCACCGCCACCACGACGTCCCGCGGCACCGAAGATATCGCCGAACACGTCGCCAAACACATCGCTGAACGACGCGCCGCCGCCGAATCCGGGACCGCCAGACGCACTGTTGCTGACGCCGTCATGACCAAACTGGTCGTACGCCGCACGCTTCTGGCCGTCGGACAGCACCTCGTAAGCCTCTTTGGCCTCTTTGAACCGCGCTTCCGCCTCCGCATCGTCCGGGTTTCGATCCGGATGGTGCTTCATGGCGAGACGGCGGTAAGCTTTCTTCAGCGTCGCGTCATCGGCGCTCTTCTCAACGCCAAGCACCTCGTAGTAGTCACGTTTCGCCATGCAGTCCTCTATATTCACCGAGAGGCCGGACAGGGTTCACTCGCCCTGCCCGGCCCGGTTTCGCTAACCCGATTATCAGGCTGATTTCTTATCGTCGTCCGAGACTTCCTCGAACTCGGCGTCGACAACGTCGTCGTCCGCTGAGGCCGATGCGCCGCTATCGTCACCGGTCGCTTCAGCTTGCTCGTAGGCTTTTTGGGCCATGGCAGCAGAAGCTTCCGCCAACGCTTTCGTCTTGGCTTCAATCGCCGCTTTGTCCTCGCCGGAAACAACACCCTTCAGATCATTGATTGCGGATTCGATCGTCGCCCGCTCCTGGGGCTCGACCTTGTCGCCAAGATCCTCGAGAGACTTCTCGGTCGCGTGGATCAAGCCATCCGCCTGATTACGTACATCGACCAACTCACGGAACTTACGGTCTTCCTCTGCATGAGCTTCGGCGTCCCGAACCATATTGTCGATTTCCTCATCGGACAAACCGCTTGAGGCCTTGATCACAATGTTTTGGCTCTTGCCGGTTGCCTTGTCCTTGGCCGACACGTTGAGAATGCCATTCGCGTCGATGTCGAACGTCACCTCGATCTGCGGCATACCGCGTGGCGCTGGCGGAATATCCGCGAGGTCAAACTTACCAAGCGACTTGTTATCGCCGGCGCGTTCGCGCTCACCCTGCAATACGTGAATCGTTACCGCAGTCTGGTTGTCATCGGCGGTGGAGAACACCTGCTCAGCATTAGCCGGAATTGTGGTGTTCTTATCGATGAGCTTGGTCATCACACCACCCATCGTCTCGATACCGAGAGACAGCGGCGTCACGTCGAGCAGCAACACATCTTTCACGTCACCCGAGAGCACGCCGCCCTGGATAGCAGCACCGATCGCGACCGCTTCGTCCGGATTCACATCGCGACGTGGCTCCTTACCAAAGAAGTTCTGAACTTCTTCGGCAACTTTTGGCATGCGCGTCTGGCCACCAACAAGAATCACGTCATGAACGTCAGATACTTTGAGTCCAGCATCCTTCAACGCAATCTTGCATGGCTCGATTGTGCGCGAGATCAGGTCTCCAACCAGAGACTCAAGTTTCGCACGCGTCACCTTGATGTTGAGGTGCTTGGGTCCACTCGCGTCCGCTGTAATGTAGGGCAGGTTCACTTCCGTCTGTTGCTGTGAAGAAAGTTCGATCTTGGCTTTCTCGGCCGCTTCCTTCAGTCGCTGCATCGCTAGCGCTTCGTTGCGCAGATCCATACCCGACTCTTTCTCAAACTCACTCGCGAGGTAATCGATCAGCTTCAGGTCAAAGTCTTCACCGCCAAGGAACGTGTCACCGTTCGTGGCAAGCACCTCGAACTGATGCTCGCCGTCAACCTCGGCGATCTCAATGATAGAAACGTCGAAAGTACCGCCGCCGAGGTCATAGACTGCGATGGTGCGATCACCGCGCTTCTTGTCCATGCCGTAAGCGAGCGCAGCCGCAGTCGGCTCGTTGATGATTCGACGAACCTCCAGGCCCGCGATTTTCCCCGCGTCCTTTGTCGCCTGACGCTGAGAATCATTGAAGTAAGCAGGCACAGTAATAACGGCTTCGGTGACTTCTTCACCCAGGTAGTCCTCGGCCGTCTTTTTCATCTTCATCAGCACACGTGCCGAAATCTCAGGTGGCGCCATCTTCTTGCCGTCGACCTCCACCCAAGCGTCGCCGTTATCCGCTTTGGCGATGGTGTAAGGCACCATGCCGATGTCCCGTTGCACCACGTCATCCTCAAAGCGACGCCCGATCAAGCGTTTGACTGCAAACAGCGTGTTCGTGGGATTGGTCACCGCCTGGCGCTTTGCAGACTGCCCAACCAGCACTTCATTGTCTTTGGTGAATGCAACGATAGAAGGCGTCGTGCGATCACCCTCGCTGTTTTCGATAACGCGTGCGCTGTCGCCTTCCATGACCGCCACGCAGGAGTTGGTGGTCCCGAGGTCGATACCGATCACTTTACCCATGGAAAATCCTCATCTGTCAGTAGCCGGCGCTCCGGCCAGCGATCATTTTTCAAGTTGGTAGATAAATGGGGGGAAACACCCGAGTTTCAAGACGTCTCAGCGGCAACGACGACGCGCGCCGCTCGAATCAGACGACCGTTCAGGCTGTAGCCCTTCTGAATGACATCGATCACCGATCCCGGCTCAGCATCGGGGCTCGGCACCATCGTCATCGCCTCGTGCTCCTGCGGGTCAAAAGGCGCGCCAGCCGGGTCGATGACGGTGACCCCAAACTTCTCAAGTGTGGTCATCAGCAGCTTCAGCGTGGCAGCGCTGCCTTCGAGCAACGCTTCTGCGCTGGCCTGATCACCTGCTGCTATGCCCGCCTCCAGGCTGTCTGACACGGCGAGCAACTCTCCGAGCAGTCGCTCGTTGCCGAACTTATGGGCTTGTTCGACATCTCGCTGCGCGCGTTTCCGAACATTATCCAGTTCGGCTACCGCACGAACGTACTTGTCCCAGTTCTCCTGCGCTTTCGCTTCGAGAGCTGCCAGCGGGTCCGCTGCCTCGGCCTGCTCCGCTTTGAGCGCCTCCTCCGAGATCTCCACATTGTCATCCTCACCGGATGACTGAGAGGCTTCGTTGTCGTTGGGCTCCGCCTGATTCGCGGTATCCGTCATGCCTGAATCTCCAGTTCGATGCCCGCACACTGGGCGTCATTTTTGCGTCTGGAGGGCTTATTGGGGCTCGTTTCTCGAATTCAAGATCGTCGAGAGCAACTTCGCTGTAATGTCGACCACGGGAATGACGCGATCATAGGCCATGCGGGTAGGCCCGATGACGCCCAGAACGCCCACAACCTCGTCGTCGATGGCGTATGGAGAGGCCACCACGCTGCAATCATCGAGAATCTGATAACCGGATTCTTCGCCGATGAATATCTGCACGCCGCTGGCCTCGATACTGCGATCGAGTAGATCGAGCAGATCCCGTTTCTGGTTGAATGCATCGAACAGTCGCCTCAGTTTTTCAACGTCTGACAACTCCGAGAAGCCCATCAAATTGGTCTCCCCAGCCATGATGTACTCCGCCTCGGCCTGCTTGCCTGCGTCGAGCGCTGTTTGGGCGATACTCACAACATCGATCATCGCCTGGTTCATCGATGCACGCGCGCGCTCCAGCTCCTCCACGATCACGCCGCGGATTGCAGAGAGCTCCATTCCGGCGCACTTCGAGTTGATGAAGTTCGCTGCGTGTATGAGTTCGTCTCGGGTGTATTCCCGGGAAGTCTGGAGGATCCGGTTTTGTACCTCAGCGGCGTTGATCACCAAGATCGCCAACACACGCTGATCACCCAACGGAAGGAACTCGATCTGACGCAGCGTCACCCGTTCTGCGCGGGGCACGGTCACAACGCCCGCCATCTGCGTAAATTGAGACAACAAGCTGGATGCAGACGACACGAGTGATGCTGTATCGCCACTCTCGCTGGCCAGCTGTGCCTCGAGCTCGCGTACCGCACGTGTCGTTAACGGTCGGACACGCATCAGGCTGTCGACGAACACCCGATATCCGAGGGGCGTGGGCACGCGTCCAGCCGACGTATGCGGCGCGGCAACCAGTCCAAGCGCTTCCAGATCTGCCATGACGTTGCGTATCGTGGCGGGGCTGAGTTCCAGACCGCCATCGCGGGCGAGTGTGCGAGAACCGACCGGAGTGCCGTCCTTTACGTAACGCTCGATCAAAACCCGGAGCAGCTGCTGGGCCCGGGGTGACAGTTCTGCTTGTTCAGACTTTCGTGCCAATGCCGAGGTTCTCTGCATGATTTCCGTTGCAAGCTTACCGCGGCACAGCAAAGCGTCAACCAGACCATAAACCCGCGTTGCTGGATGTGGGGCTAGCCGTCACACTATGGCGTTATGATCAAGACCGCAGCGCTTTTCGGACAACCTAAAGATCCTCGCGTGCAGGAGCAGGCACATCAGGTTGCCGATTTCCTGAAAGAAGCAGGCGTCGTCCCACTTTTGGGTGAACCCATCGCCGGCGTTGCTGCGGAGGTCGTACCACGTGCCACATTGGTCGATCGTGCCGATTTGTTTATCGCCATCGGGGGCGACGGCACGCTGCTCTATGCTGCCCGGATCGCGATCGGATATGAGATTCCGGTACTCGGCATCAACCTGGGGCGCCTCGGTTTTCTGACCGACATCTCGCCCGATGAGATGAGCCGCTCACTCGCTGCGGTTCTTGCGAACGAGGCCATCGAAGAGTCGCGCCTATTGCTAGAGGCCGAGGTGTTTCGCAATGGCCACAAGATCGCCAAGGCACTCGCGGTGAACGATGTTGTGGTTGGCAGGCGCGATACCGGACGTATGATCGATTTTGAGACTCGCGTGGATGGTCGATTCCTCAACGATCATGCGGGCGACGGCCTGATCCTGGCGACACCCACCGGGTCTACCGCCTACGCACTATCTTGCGGCGGGCCGATTCTCCAGCCGGGGATCGAAGCAATTGCTTTGGTCCCCGTGTGTCCACATACACTCAGTGATCGACCCATTGTCTTGCCCGCATCGGTTGAGATCAGCGTACGACGCACAGAGCGCTATCAAACCACTGCCGAGATCAGTGTTGATGGCCAACTGCTGGGCGAGCTGCAAGACAGCGACTCACTCATCGTACGACGCGCCAATCAACAGCTACGGCTGTTGCATCCGCCGGGCTATGATCATGCCGAGCTACTGCGCTCCAAACTCAACTGGGGCGCCGATTCCCGACGCCGCAGAGAACGGGACGGAGACTGACATGCTGTGCATGATGCATGTACGCAACTTTGCGATTATCGAGTCGGTGGAGGTCGAGTTTTCCACCGGTATGAACGTCATGACCGGTGAAACGGGCGCGGGCAAATCGATTCTGATCGATGCGCTGGGTCTCGTGCTGGGCGAACGTGCGACCACCGACGTCATTCGTGCCGGACAGAACCGCGCCGAAATTGCCGCAAGCTTCGAACCGGGTGAGTTAGCGCAAGCCTGGCTGGAGGCGCGTGCGCTGGATGCAGGCGGTGAATGCCATCTACGCCGTGTTATCGCAGAGGACGGACGAGCCCGTGGCTTCATCAACGGTAACCCCGCGACGATGCAGAGCCTACGCGAGTTGGGTGCATTACTCGTCAACATCCATGGCCAGCACGAGCATCAGGCGCTCACACGAAGCGAAGTGCAAAGAGACCTGCTGGACGCCCGTGGCGACTACGCCAAGCTTCTGGCGAACATCGAAAATGCATGGCAACGGTGGCGAGACGCGAAAGACGCGCTCGAACAGGTGGAGACCGCCTCCACAGACGATGCGGATCGTGCGGAATTTCTGCGTTTCCAATTGGCGGAACTGGACGCGCTCGGCGTAACGGAGGGTGAGTTCGAAACACTCGAGACCGAGCGTCTCAAGCTGGCCAATGCCACATCCATAGCCGAGCGTGGCCAAAGCGCACTTGAAGCGCTGTACGACGGCGAACCTACGAATGCGCTTGCGCTGCTGGCAGCGGCTTCCAAGGCTGTAGAGAGTCTTGCGGAACTGGCGCCTGAACTTGGGGAAGCTGCCGAACTCCTCGGTGCGGCGGAAGCCAATATCAGTGAGGCCGGTGGGCTACTACAGCGATTCCTGTCGTCGGCAGAGGCAGACCCAGCACGCCTTACTGAAGTGGAGCAAAGGAGCGATGAGATTCGTACTCAGGCTCGCAAACACAGAATCGAACCGGAGCAGGTCTTCCAACAGGCAGAGCATCTCCGAACGGCCCTGTCGACGATCGACAATGCCGAGCACGAGATGGAGACGCTGCGCGCGACGCTCGCCGCCGCCAACGACGAGTACGAGGCACTGGCCAAACAGCTGTCAAAGGCACGCCAACGAGCAGCCAAGGCATTTGGCCAAGAGGTAACCGCCGATATGCAGGCATTAGGCATGCAGGGCGGCCATTTTCGCGTAGTCATCGACTCCCCGGTCGACGCCACCCCTCGTCAACATGGTCTTGATCAAGTGCGTTTTGAGGTGGCAGCAAATCCGGGCCAGCCACCGCAACCGATCGCAAAGGTGGCAAGCGGCGGCGAGCTGTCTCGAATCTCACTCGCCATCCAGGTTGCCGCCGGGCAGCGCAAGGGCGTCGGCAGCATGATCTTCGATGAGGTGGACGCCGGCGTTGGTGGCGGTGTCGCCGAGGTCGTCGGCAAGAAAATGCGGGGGCTTGCGAGCGCTTGTCAGGTGCTGGCAGTTACGCATCTACCCCAGGTCGCCGGCCAAGCCCATCATCACTTGCGCGTCAGCAAAATGACCGATGGGAAATCGACGAAAACCAAGATCATCCCGTTATCGCTCGATGAACGGGTCGAGGAAATCGCGCGGATGCTCGGCGGCGTGGAGATCACCGGCACAACCCGTGATCATGCCCGCGAGATGCTGCAATCAGCCGTAAGCTGAGGCCTATTTCTGTTTCTTTTTGACGTAGAGCACCAGGCTGTGATCGTGAAGATCATAGCCGTGAGCCTCAGCGACTTCGTGCTGTAGTTTTTCGATCTCGTCACTAACGAACTCGATCACGTCGCCGGTATCGATGTCCACCATATGGTCGTGGTGGCTGCCGTCATCGAGTTCAAAAACGGAATGAGCGTCGGTGAAATTCTGGCGCGATACGAGCCCAGCCGTCTCGAACTGGGTAAGGACGCGGTAGACCGTCGCAAGCCCAATATCTTCGCCGGAATCCAACAGTTCCCGATAGATATCCTCGGCGCTAAGGTGCCGGGAACTGGAACTCTCGAGTATTTCGAGAATCTTTAATCTGGGAAGAGTGACCTTCAGGCCAACGCGGCGGAGATCACTGGATTGGACTTTACCGGACATGCGCGCCTCATCGCGATTCATGAGATCGGTAAGGTATCATGTCTCGATGGGTGCTGCGATCCGAATCCGAGGCGCCGAAGACAACACTGGAATCGAGTTACCAATGAGAAATATTTGCATTGTGCTGGCGCTCGCCATGTGCTCCGGGTGCGTCTACAGACTGGCCCTCCAGCAGGGCAATATTGCGGAATTGGAAGACGTCGACCGAGTCGAAGTGGGCATGACCCCAAGCCAGGTTCGATTTCTGCTGGGCTCCCCTCTGGTCGACGATCCATTCAGTGACGACCGTTGGGACTATGTCTTCATGAGTCGCGTGGGGCGCAATGAGCCGCAAACCCGGAAGTTCCTTACGGTGTACTTTGAGGACGGAAAGGTGTCACGCATCGTTCGAGATGATCCGCCACCGTTAGAGCCTTTGGAAGCCGAATCTGACTCCGGCGACTGATCAGGCGTCGTCCTGACGCGAGACCATCGTCTCGCCAACGGCTGCGAGTTCGCGTCGTGCGCGTCGCGGATCAATCTGAAGCGGACGATACAGCTCCACGCGATCTCCGGGCTTGAGCGTGTGCTGACGATCCACAATTTCGCCCCAAACCCCGAGCGCCAGAGAGGACAGATCGAGTTTGGGAAATTTCTCGCCAATCTCGGAGTGCTGCACGGCGTCACCCGCACTGCTGCCTTTGGGAACGGTCAGTGGAATGACCTCCTGCTGCGTCGGCGTGGCAAGCGCCACCTCGACGCTGATTTGCTCTTCCGCGAGGCTATCCACTAGCCGTAGACCTGCTCCGCCCTTCTCGTGAAGGCATCGACAAGTTCATTGCAAGTCTTCTCAAAAAAGCCACCGAGCATGACGCCGAGCATAGGCGACGAAAACTCAAACTCGATATCGAGTGCCACTCGACAACCGGCGTCGCCCAAAGGCTTGAAACTCCACACACCCTCAAGGTGGCTAAATGGACCATCGACCAGATGCATTTCCATCCGCTCACCTGGCGTGCCCACATTGCGCGTGGTGAACTCCTTGGTCATGCCTCCCTTGGTCAGCTGGAGCGTCGCACGCACCGAGTGGTTTTCGCGCTCATGCACAACCGCTGAAGTGCACCAGGGCAGAAACTCGGGATACGTCTCTATAGCATCGACCAGGTCATACATCTGTTGCGCAGAGTAAGGAACCAATGCTTGTCGGCTTGCGTTGCGCATCAAGCGAATCGCTGCGCAATCAGATCCCAGAGACCCGTACCGTTGATCAACACCAGCAGCACACCAAGCGGCGCCACAAACCGCGCCAGGAAACGCCAGAGCTTGAATGAAGCGCCCTGTGTGCCCAGCTCAGAGGACGTCGAGTTTGCACACATCACCCACCCGGCAAACACCGTAATCAAGACACCACCCAACGGCAGCATGATGTTGCTTGTGAGGAAGTCGATGTTGTCGAATGGCGTACCGCGCCCAATATTCACGTCGGACAGCACGTTGAACGACAGCACTGACAACACACCCACCAGCCAGATCACAACACCCACAATCGAGGCCGCCGCTCGGCGCGTGAGGCCGAAGCGTTCGACAGACCAAGCCACCGCGGGCTCCATCAGGCCAATGGCCGACGTCAGTGCAGCGAAGCTCAACAGTACAAAGAACAAAGTCCCGAATAAGGTGCCGCCGGTCATACCACCGAAGGCGAGCGGTAACGTCTGAAATACTAGTCCCGGGCCGGCACCAGGGTTCAAGCCGTTGGCAAAGACGATTGGGAAAATGACGAGTGCCGACAGCATCGCGATAAACGTGTCGGCGATCACGACGGTTACCGAAGCATTTCCGATCGAGGTCTCTTCAGGCAGGTAAGCGCCGTACGCCATGATGGCACCCATACCGATCGACAAACTGAAAAACGCCTGACCTAACGCAACGAGCACCGCGTCGATGTTGATTTTGGAGAAGTCGGGCGTGAACAGGAATTTCACACCTTGAGTGAAGTGTCCTGTGGTCATCGCATAAACGAAGAGCACGAGCATCAACGTCAGTAATCCGGGCACCATGAACTTGACCGCGCTCTCGAGCCCTTTCTCCACGCCACGGGCCACGAGCGTGATGCTGATAATCATGAACACCGAATGCCACAGAAGCACTCGTGACCAGCTTCCGGTCAGGCCCGAGAACACCGCTTCGACGCCGGCCGCGTCCTGTTTGTGGAATGCACCTGACAGCGACTGGATGACATAGTCGAGAGACCAACCTGCGATCACACTGTAATAAGAGAGAATCAACACCCCGGCGAGCACGCCCATGCCGCCGACCCAGCCCCAGGCACTGGTGGAGCCTTCCTCTTCGCCGAGCAAAGACATGGTTTCGATCGGGTTACGGCGACCCCGGCGGCCGATGATGATCTCACTCATCATTACGGGTAGCCCAATCACGAAGCAGCACAGCAGATAGACCAAAACGAACGCGCCGCCGCCGTATTCACCGGCGACATAGGGAAACTTCCAGATGTTCCCAAGCCCAACGGCGGAGCCCGTAACGGCCAGAATAAACGCCAGTCGAGACGACCACTGGCCGTGCAACGACGACCGGTTAGCTGAATTAGGAACCACGGAAACCCCCTCAGGTCATATTTTTTTCGGCGATTTTGCGCCAATACGCCCGACCGCACAACACAATAGCCATGCCAAGGCCCAGCGCATCCGGTATTCTTGGCGCCCTTTTTCACCCGGTTCGACGCAAGGCCATGGCCAAGCAGAAACGCAAGACACCTGAAAACGTGATTGCCCTGAACCGCAAGGCACGCCACGACTACACCATTGAGGAGACCCTCGAAGCCGGCATCGTATTGCACGGTTGGGAAGTCAAGGCGCTGCGTGCGGGCAAAGGACAGATCGCCGAAAGCCACGTGCAACTGCGCGAGGGTGAGGCGTGGCTGTTCAATGCTCAGATCATGCCGCTTCTCTCGGCCTCGAGCCACGTGCGCCCCGAACCGACGCGAAGTCGCAAACTGTTGCTGCATCGCGAGCAGCTAGATCGCTTAGTGGGTGCAGTGGAACGCAAGGGCTACACGATCGTGCCCCTGGACATGCACTGGAAGGCCGGCAACGTGAAGGTCACGATTGGCTACGCGAAGGGTAAAAAGCTGCACGACAAACGTGCCGACGCCAAAGAGAAAGACTGGGCCCGACAAAAGCAACGCATTCTGAAACACGGCGGCTGAGCCGGGCCCGAGCACCCTACGCGAAGATTACCCGGCGTGGGCAATACACTCGATTTCGACGCGACCGTTTAACGCAATACCGCTAACGCCGACCGCGCTGCGTGCCGGTGGATTGCGGAAGAACGTCTTGTATACCTCATTCATCGCGCCCCACTCCGCCATGTCGGCAAGGAACACGGTGCACTTAACGACGTCGTCCATCGAATAACCGAAATCTTCCAGACGTTGCGAGATATTCATCATCGTCTGACGCGTTTCTGGTTGAATCCCGCCCTCTACCAACTGTCGCGTGCCTGGCGGAATACCGAGCATCCCGGATAGGTACAGTGTCTCGCCCGAACGAACCGCTGCCGAAAACGGCAGGTCCATGCCTTCCGTGCCCGGGGCCTGCAGATATTCCACCGTTGATGGCATTATGGCTTCGTCATCATCGTCGAAGTCAGAATCAACCGATACAACGCAACCGGACAAGCCGACCAACGCCGCGGTCAACACCAGGTTTCTCATGCTCATGAATGTGCCCCCTTTCGGCATGTTCAAATCTCATTCGCCTTTGCTGCTTTTCCGATCAGCTCAGCCGCGCGGAACGCCAGCGCCATGATGGTCATCGTTGGCTGACCACGACCCGAAGTCACGAAGCTACTACCGTCGCAAATAAACAGGTTGGAGATGTCGTGCGAACGATGCGACGCATCGACGACAGACGTCTCGGGATCGTTCCCCATGCGGCAAGTACCCAACAAGTGTGCACTGCCTGTCGCCGGTTCAATCGGCAAACGCCAGAACTTCTGCGCACCTGCGGCATCGTGCAACTCGTAGGCGCGATCCTGGAGGAACTTCGCCATCGCGAGATCGTCTTCATGGTCGCGATACGTCATGCGCAGCGCGGGTCGACCCCAGCGATCTTTGGAATCGGGATCCAGCGTGATGTTGTTTCGATCGAGCGGCAACGAGGTCGTTGAAGCGACAATCGACATCTGGCGAGTGAAGTTGTGCGCCATCTCGTCCTTGAAGGCTTTACCCCAACGCGGGCCTTCTGGCGGCATACCTGCAAACGCGAAAAATATCGGCGTCGCTGAAAACAGCGAGCGCGCATCCAGCCCGCCACCACCGTAGAAGCCACGCTTCGGATCAGAATCGTAGAAGTCATGGATGATGCGCGAGACCTGAACGCCCTTGTAGTCGTTCAGGGGATGCTCGTAGACGCCGTTGACCGCTGCATGCGCATTGAACATCAGGTTGCGGCCTACGAAACCACTGGAGTTGGCCAAACCATCCGGGTGGCGTTCGTTTGCAGACATGAACAACAAACGCGGCGTCTCCGCACCATTGGCCGAGAGGATCACAGCCTTCGCCTTCTGCATACGCTCATTGCCGTCAGGATCGAAGTAACGCACGCCCGTCGCGCGCCCTGCCGAATTCGTCTCAACACGGAACACTGCGCTCTCAGCCCGAATCTCGCAGTTCCCGGATGCCTCGGCCAACGGGATCATGGAGACCAAGGTGGAAGACTTGGCGCCGTGTTTACAGCCATACCACATGCAGTATCCACAGTGCATACAGGGCATACGGCCGTTGAACGGCTTGGACAGGATCGCATGCGGCTCCACCTGAGCGGTCAGCCCCAGCTTCTTCGCACCCTTCTCCATAAGCACGCCCGACCCCGAACACGGAATCGGTGGTAACGGAAATGGTTTCGAGCGAGGCGCATCATTAGGTCCTGGCTCGCCGGAGATCCCAATTTCCCAATCGACCTTGGTGTAGTAAGGCTCTAGCTCGTCGTAGGTGATGGGCCAGTCAGCAAAGTTGGTGCCGGAGATTTCCCCGAGCGCGCTGCGTTCGACGAAATCGATTTCACGGAAACGCCAGAAATTGCCCGTAAAGTGAACCGAACTACCACCTACGGTTTGTGCATAGTCCGCAGGTTGGCGCTGTGAAACCGTCGCTACGGCGCCTTCGTCAGCGCGGAATGTTTGACCGTTGTTGCGACTGCCACCGCCCTGCAACTCTCCATAGAAAAGCACGCCGAGCTCGTCATCGGTGAATTCATAGGATTTGCGATACGGACCTTGCTCGAAAACCACGACGCTGAAGCCAGCCGTCGAGAGCTCTTTGGCGAGAATGCCGCCTGCCGAACCCGAACCTACGATTGCGAAGTCGACTTCTTCGTTCAACTTGTAACGGGGTTGCTCCACACTCATGCCGAGTCCTCCCCATTGATCGCACGATCATAGTAGCCGAATGGATGCTGCCAGGCCGCTTGCAGACCTTCGAAATTCAAGAGCTTCCAACCCACGTAGTTCTTGTTGCCGCCGTAGGAGGGAATCGAGAACATCCCGAACATGGTCATTGTCCAGGCGAAGTTGAAGAACGGCGATTGTTCGATTTCGGCGAGCATCGCGTCCTGCGCATCGTCAGCCAGGTCAGCGAACCGCCCCTCTCCTTCAATGGATTTGTTGAGACCCGCGATGCCTTCAACAATAATCGCTTTCTGCCCCGCCATTTCACGCGACAACGCGGCATCCATGAAAAAAATCACACCGGCCTCTTCGGCTCCAGGCGTGTCGTCCGACGGAAGAATCCTGCTTGCAACCGCTGCGAGATCGGCGGCGTCCACAGCGCTCAGTGCCGCAAATGTGCCACGCTCTTGACTGGCATGTGCGGTTTCGACGATGGCTGTGAGGGCGGGTGCACTCAAACCCAGTAGCTTTGCCAGAGTGACCGAGGAGCCGGCACCCAAAAACTGGCGACGCGAAATATCGCTCTCATTCATATTGTTTTACCCCTGCGCCCCCGAGGCTGAAGCTATCACGTTTCGGCAGGATATTGTGTCCGTTTTGGCGCCAATTTCGTCGTACATGTTCGAAATCGACTCGTCATCATTGAAAACGCATCGATCCGGGCGCATATTTACGTTCTCCGGGGGCGACATGGCTTCGACGTGGGTCGCGAACCTCTGGGTGCATGTCGAGGAACAGATCACCTCGTAAATCCAGCTGTAACACTTATAGTTGCAAACGACGACAACTACGCAATCGCTGCCTAAACACCAGTAGATTGTCCTCTGCCCGCTTCGTGCCTGTGCGTGCGGCCCCAGGGGTTATTATCACAGGACCGCTTGAGGGTGTGTCTGACACTCGAGAGTTAAACTAAATTTTCAGACTGGTTATCGGTTCGCCCCTTTCGTCGGGTTGCCGGTAGCGAGAATAAAGACGAAATAAGCATGTAGAGCTCAGAGCAGAGGGCTTGCGGACGCCGGTTCGATTCCGGCCGCCTCCACCACACCCTTACCCTGCCGGTCGGTCGTTTTCGACCGGCAGCGGTTCAATTCAACGACCGGGTCTTTGGCATCGTCATGAAAGCAAGACTGATTGTTTTGGGTTTGCTACTGATCGCCGCTATCGCCGTCGCTGTGGGCGCGTTGCCTATACCCCCTGAGCCGCCTGCGAAAACTCGCACGACAACACCACCCGTCGCGCTGACCAAATCCACAACGACTCAGCCAACCGGAGCTGGCGCAGCACGACAGACGCGCTCCGCCACAACGCTGAGGGAACAAATTTCACGCCCGTCCTTCGTCAACGCCTGCGCATCACTGGTAAAGGACATCGATGACCTCAGGGTCAAACTCTCCGCCGTCGATGAAGCGGACGAAGCAGGTCTAGAGGAAGCACTTCAAAACGCGTTGGTTGAGACGGTCTTTGGCACATTCGATACTGACCCAGTGAAACTTACGAAACTAAGCGCATCGGATGATCCGGAGCATCTACTCCTTGCGGCAGTGCAGATCAGAAAACAAGACGACCCCGAAGCACAGAAACAGGCCGACCAGGATCTCGCCGAACTCTCGAAACGCATTGCCGATCTCGGTGGCTCCAATCCGACGTTCGCGTTCACCGCGTTCCAGCTCTGTTCGCGAGTGACTGAGGCAGAACGTCGATGTGATCTTCCGCGATTGCGGGACCTTGCGCTTGATGTCGATGGGGACAACAGTCAGGTCTGGGCGCAAATCGCATTAAACCTGCACACAGCAGGAAAAACAGATGATGCACTGAAGGCTCTACGTCGAGCTGCAACCGCACCTAGCACCAACGACCACTACGTCGAACAGTACGAAATGCTCGTGCGCGCATTTACAGCCTTGGACGATCCGCCGCTAAATGAGCGGATAATCGAGGCTGTTAGGCTAGCGTTGATCGCTCGGTCGGATGGCGAAGCAATAAGGAGGCTTTGCGCACAACAGGTTGTCGATGACCCGCGATGGGCAGATCC
The DNA here is from genome assembly GCA_039027435.1 of Pseudomonadota bacterium. Classification (GTDB taxonomy): domain Bacteria; phylum Pseudomonadota; class Gammaproteobacteria; order Steroidobacterales; family Woeseiaceae; genus CALBPI01. The sequence continues at coordinate 67,625 of JBCCKF010000008.1, forward strand.
ATGCCTCGGATACGGGCAACACTTGCAGACCCGATCGGTTACACAATTTGGCAAGATGCTTGGGCATTTTTTGGAAACATCTGTACATGACGCACTTGGAAAGTCGGAAACTGCGGAGGTCCTTCGAAAGGCTTGGTATGCAGAACAAAGTAAAGCCGTCGATAACGTTAATCGTGAGTACCTCGCGCTCGTGCGTTACGACCCTGGCCTGTTCGCACTACTACTCGATCAAATGGCCGTTTACGGGGAAGCGGCGGCACATAGTCGAGTGTCTGAGGCGCTCACAGCATTCGCTCAACACAATCCCGAATTGAACTGCATTCCCGATGTTGTAGCGTTCTACGAGAACCTGTAAGGCGATGAAGTGACCAAAATGAAACTTGCCATATCCGCTATCGCCGTGGTGCTTATTGCGACCGGTGTAAGTGTGTGGCTCGTTAGGCCTCAAACCACGTCGTCGCTCGAGGTCGCCCAAGCCTCTACCAACGCCGAAAACAATCTCGGGGACGCTGTCGATCCATCGGACAGCATAAACTCGGAAAATAGATACACGATCAAAGCCGAGACTGAATCGCAGCTAGAGTCTCTCGAACTGCTTTGGGAAGGGTTCACTTACGATGAGGCGGCCGCACTGGTCGGTGCCACCTATGAGGCCTGCGACTACGTTTCAGGCAAAAGGGAGTACACCCCTCTCGATATCAAGACGCTCGATGAGTTGTCAGAATCGGCTGACGAGACACTCGGCGGCTCCGTAGATCCACGGTCACAACTCACACGCCTCGCGTTACTGAAACGCGATCGTTATCGATTTTTCGATGTGATCAGGGAGCTTCAGACCGAGCAACAACTCGATGTGTTGACGCTCCAGCACATGCTGCTCGCGTGCGATAGTCAGTTCAACAACGAGCTCTGTAGCGAACGACTCACCTGGGTGAGTCAACTGACAGCACTCGATGCCGACAACAGTGAGGCCTGGGCGCTCGCTGCCGGGATTTACGCGAGTGCGGGCCGACAGGAGCAGGCGCTGTCTGCTATGCAGCAAGCAGGCAGCGCTCCCAATACACGAGAGATCTTCCCGCAGACGGTGCGAGCTGTTTTCTACGGACTTGACTCTGCAACGAGCTTTGATGATCGCACACGTGTCGATGCTGCATTCCGAACCGCTGGTACTCTGAATCCGTCACGCCACTTCCGTGAGTGCAGTCGTAGACGCACAGAACGTGACTTGGCGTGGGTCGCCGCCTGTAACCAATACTTCGAAGTGCTACTCGAGAGACCGATCAATCGCATCACAGAGAACATCGCCCGAGAGTTCCTGAATCAGCCTCGCCAAAACACGGAAACTCGTCCGACATTCGATATCGAGAACCCAGTGGTGGCGAAGCTCATAGAGAGCGAATGGTCGAACCGAACGCAAGGACAATTCACGCCGCACGTATTGGTCGACTTTGCGATCCCTTCAAACGAAACGCTGCTCAATGCTTACCTGGATTACTGGATGGAACACGGCGAAACGCGAGCGTATTCCTGGATCGTTAGCGGCATCGTCGCGGTGCTGACACAGGACCCGACGCTGGCGCAGCAGTGCATTGCCGAGTCGCCCGATTTGTAGGCTTTGTAACGAGAAAAGCCCCGATAGTCGGAACTATCGGGGCTTGCTCGCTCGCTGACGAGAGGTTTCGACTAAGCGGCTTTTTCGCCCTCGATCGCAGCCGGCGTCACGCCATTAATCGCGATAGTGCGCGGCTTCATCGCCTCCGGCAGTTCCTTGCGAAGGCTGATGGTCAACAGACCGTTATTCAGGCCGGCGTCCACGACTTCGACATAGTCTGCGAGCGTAAACTTGCGCTCGAACGTGCGATTCGCAATGCCGCGGTGCAGGAACTTGCGCTCCGCCTCGTCGCCTTTGCGGCCACGCACCGTGAGGACACCTTTCTCGACGCTGATCTCGAGATCGGACTCAGCAAAACCGGCGACAGCGATTTCAATCGCATAGCGCTCGTCGCCCGTCACTTCGATGTTGTACGGGGGGTATCCAGCCGACACTGAATCCGTGCGCAACGTGCTATCCAGCAGGCTGGCCAGGCGGTCATAACCAACAGTGTGGCGATACAGGGGGGTCAGATCTATCGTTTTCATTTCATATTCTCCATTGAGCAATATTGTCTTTTGACTTGCCCGAAGCCTCTCTTCAGAGACGACCTCGCGCACTATTGAAGTGGTGACACCAGCGTGAGATTTCAAGTCTCAAACTTACTCGACGCCTGGAATCACCCGCCAGGGTCAGTGGCGCACCGTCAGACGTGGTGGCACAGTGGTGCTTGTTCAAGAAAAAAATGAAAGATTGGGGGATCTGATGAAGCACTGGATTGCAGTCATTGCTGCGTTGACCGTATCGGGATCACTTGAAGCCGAGACGCTGCTGATTCACGCAGGCGAACTACTCGCAGTCCCGGGGGAGCCGGTCGCGACGGAGCAAACGGTGGTCATCGAAAATGATGTCATCACAGCAATCGTGGATGGCTATGCGAACCCGACTGAGTACGCAGACGCAAATGTGATCGATTTGCGTGCGCATTTCGTGATGCCCGGGCTCATGGATATGCACGTGCACCTGCAGGGCGAGCTCGGACCCGACAATGACCGCGATGCCCTCAAGATGTCAGACGAATTGATGGCGATGCGCAGTCTGTACTACGCACAAAAAACACTGCATGCCGGGTTCACAACCGTGCGCGACGTCGGCTCCCAGCCGCAGGCGATGTATGCCATGCGCGACGCTATCAACAATGGATGGGTCGATGGACCCCGTATCATTGCCGCCGGCGGTGTCGGCATCACAGGCGGTCACGCGGATGTTAGCGGCATCAAACCCGACCTGATGACGAAGTACACCTCGCAGACGATTTGCGATGGCCCCTACGATTGCCGCCGCGCCACGCGTCACGCAATAAAGTACGGCGCTGATCTCATCAAGATCACTTCAACCGGGGGCGTGCTGACCGACCGGGCGACAGGAACGGGCCAACAGATGGAGGCCGACGAATTGCGTGAGGTCGTACTCGCTGCCGAACGTATGGGGCGGAAGGTCGCGAGTCACGCCCATCAGGAGGATGGCATCATCGCGGCACTAGAGGCCGGCGTGCACTCGATCGAACACGGGACCTACACAGGCCCCGAAGCCATTCGGCTGTTCAAAAAGACGGGCGCTTACCTCGTTCCGACCTTGATCGCAGGAGAAACCGTGATGAATATGGCCGAGCGTTCCAATTTTATGAGCCCGGCGATCAAGGCGAAGGCGATGCGCGTTGGGGCCGATATGGCTGGGAATTTTGAGCGTGCTCACAAGGCCGGCGTGCGCGTTGCGTTCGGAACGGACAGTGGCGTGTCGCAGCACGGGACCAATGCCCGTGAAGCAGTACTAATGTACGAGGCCGGCATGGCGCCAATGGACATTCTTGTGGCCGCGACAGTGAATGCAGCGGACCTCATTGACATGAGCGATACGCTCGGGACATTGGAACCTGGCAAACAGGCCGACATCATCGCAACAGCAGTATCTCCGCTTGAGGATATCGCGGCATTGCAGGACATGGCTTTCGTCATGCGTGCCGGCAAAGTTCACGTCCAATAAGCGCAAGAGAACAACTACTCAACCGCAGCGCCGATGCCATAGAACGCGGCGTTAAAGTGTCGGCGGCAGAGCGAGACGTAACGATCGTTGCCACCGATCTCCACTTGTTGGCCGTCGGTGACCGTTGTGCCGTCTGCATCCTGCCGGATAACCATGGTGGCCTTCTTGCCGCAATGACAGATTGCCTTGATCTCCTTCAGATTGTCGGCCCATGCCAACAGGTAGCGGCTGCCCTCAAAAGGCTCTCCGCGAAAGTCCGTGCGAAGCCCGTAGGCCAGAACCGGCACGCCCAGATCATCACAAACGCGTCCAAGCGCGAAGACCTGATCACGCGTTAGGAACTGCGCCTCATCAATCAGCACGCAGTTCAGTCTGGCCAGAACATGCTCCTGCGCGATCAAGGCGTACAGGTCTGCATCACGACTGAAAACCTGAGCGTTGGCGTCAATGCCGATACGCGAAGTGACTCTCCCAGCACCATAGCGATCATCCAGCGATGGCGTAAGGATGAGCGTGCGCATGCCCCGTTCGATGTAGTTGTAACTCGACTGCAGCAGTGCCGTCGATTTTCCGGCATTCATCGAGGAGTAATAGAAGTAGAGTTTTGCCAATGGTGTCCCCATAAACGCGTGTGCGACAAAGCAAGGTGCAACGGTATACTCGCCCCTCCACCTCATAGGCCCAAATTAGCATGACACAAACCTCACCAATCCCGCGCGTCGGACGCGCCCTGCTTGTACTTGGCGCCGTGCTGTGCGCGGGTGCCGTAGGGCCGCATGAGCGGTTGGGTGAGTTGAACTATCGAATGCTGCCCGAGGCGTCCGGCATGGGCATCTCTCCATCCGTTGATGGACGACTCTGGTTCATCAATGATGCGGGCAACAGACCTGAGTTGATCGGGCTCGATCTTCCCAATTTCGACTACACGAAAATCAAGGTAAAAGGGGTGAGAAATCGAGACTGGGAAGATCTCGAAGTCTTCGAGGTCAACGGACAGCCCTGGATTGCTGTTGCCGACATCGGCGACAACCTGGCGGTACGCAAGCAGGTTTCTATTTATCTTTTTCCGGAACCGCCAACGGACACCACCAGTGTCGACGTTTTCCACACCATTACCGTCGAGTACCCTGGCGGCGCGAGAGATTCAGAGAGTCTCGCTGTGGACCCGATTAGCGGGCACATCTACATCCTCAGCAAACGCGACACACCCCCCGTCTTGTACCGAGTCCCGCTACCTGACCTTTCCAAGCCCGGTGCCAGTGATCTGGTTGCGGATCAGCTGGGTGAGGTATCGAGCATCCCCGCCCCTACAGCACTTGAAGTGCGTTTGTTTCCGAAATACGGCAAATACCGCAATCAGCCCACGTCCCTGTCCCTCGCGCCAGACGGACAGACAATTGCAATCATGACCTACGGTGAAGCCTACTTGACGAAACTAGGTGAGGATCGAGATTGGCTGACTGCCCTGAACCAGGAGCTGTGTCCGCTCGGCTCGCCGCTGCTGGCTCAACCTGAAACGATCGCTGTGGATGGCGACGGATCGGTCTATCTCAGCAGTGAACGCAAGCAAGCGCCACTAATCCGCATGAGCACCGTTTGCGCCGAAGCTTCGGGCGCAGACTAGAACGTCAACAAGAGACTCGCGAGCGCTGCGCTCATCAGGTTGGACAGCGATCCCGCAAGAACCGCTTTCAACCCGAACTCCCCGATCAACTCGCGCTGTGCGGGTATTAACACGCCCAAACCGCCGAGCAATATCGCAATCGAGGAGAGATTTGCGAATCCGCACAGTGAGAACGTGACCACCGCCTGTGTGCGTGGCGACAGCTCTCCGACAAGATCGCCGAAGTGCAGGAACGCCACGAATTCATTTAGGATCAGCTTCTCACCAAACAAGGCTCCGGCTACCTGCGCCTCAGACCAGGGCACGCTGAGAAGCCACATTAAGGGCGCAAAAATGTAGCCCAGAATACGTTCGAGCGTGACACCCTCGATTCCCGCCAGACCAAAGAGCCCGCCGACAACGCCATTGAACAGCGCGATCAATGCAACAAACGACAGCAACATGGCACCGATCATTACAGCAAGGCGAACACCCTCTTGCGCACCACTGGCCGCAGCAAGAAAGACGTTGCGCTCCTTGGGGATCTGTACGCCGACAATCTCCGAATCGTCAGAGACCGCTTCCGTGTCCGGCATGATCAGTTTTGCCATCAACAGACCGCCCGGAGCTGCCATGAAACTGGCGGCCAGTAAGTACTCGAGTTTGGCGCCCATGCCGGCGTACGCCGCGAGAACCGTTCCCGCCACGGAAGCGGTACCCGACACCATCACAGTGAACAGCTGGGCCCGCGAGATCTTGCTCAAATAAGGTTTTACAACTAGAGGGGCTTCGGTTTGCCCTACAAAGATATTGGCAGCCGCATTCAAGGACTCGATAGGTCGGGTGCCCAGCAGAAACTGTAAACCTCGCCCGAGCACTCGGACGATGAACTGCATGATGCCGAGATGGTATAGGACAGACATCAATGCTGCGAAGAACACGATGACCGGCAATACCGTGACTGCAAACGATCCACCCTGCAGCAATGACGATCCAAAGATCATCTCGATACCGCTGTTGGCGTAGCCAATCACCCGACGCACGCCGTTGCTCATCACCTGAAGCCCTTGCTGACCTGCGGGGAGTTTGAGCACGAGCAGCGCGATAAAGGCCTGCAGCGCGAAGGCGCTGCCAACCACTCGCGGACGAATTGCCCTTCGGTTGTCTGAGAATGCAATTGCGAGCGCTAGGATGGTGGCAATACCCGCCAGGCTGATGAGTTGTGCAGGCATTTATTGGTCCTGGCTGGATTGTCGTACGGTTCGCGCCTGCTCAATCACGTTGGCAAGTGCCGGGCGTGCCCGCCTGAGCTCATCGGCGTCCAGTGCATCCAGTTCGTGAGGAAACACAAGCCACTCATCGGTTTCCTGCACAAAATAGTCAGGAACGATATCGGTCTGATTGCGTGCCGGCTTGAACCACGGCACTGCGACTCGCACGTCATCGGCCATGTTGTCGCGCGCACGCCGACGTAGCTCTTCAATCACAGCCACCACCGTATTTCCGGTATCGAACACGTCATCTACGATCAATACCCGATCTTCCGGCGTGACTTTGTTGATGATGTAGTCGAGCCCGAAAATGGCCACCTTGCTGTCACGCTCGTCAACACCCGTGTATGAGGCGGTACGGATCGCGATGTGATCTGAATCGACCCCTGCGAATGACAACAACTCCTGCACCGCCATACCGACAGGTGTCCCTCCTCGCCATATCGCGATGATCATGGTCGGTCGGAAGCCTGAGTCCAGCACCTGCACACCGAGGCGCATCGAGTCTTCGAGCAGACCCTGAGCGGTCAACACCGTCTTTTGCATATCCCCTACTCGGAAGCTTGCAGCAAGCAGCGCACGGCGCTTGCCAAGTCGTTATACTCGCGCATCCTAACCCAGTTTCCCATGCAAGGGTCAAATGAGCATCGCCCCGCCAAACAAGCAATACATCGCAGCAGATGACCTGTTGCTCGACTCGTTCCGCTTGTCGGCAGAGATCTTTGAATCGGATTTTCGACCTGATTTTCTTGTCGGCCTTTGGCGCGGCGGTAGCGCCGTCGGCATCGCTGTGCAGGAAGGTCTGTCACACTTCGGTATCCCCACCGACCACATTGCTGTGCGCACAAGCTACCAGGGTTTCGCGGCCTACCAACAGCAGCGGGCGGATCGTAAATCAGCAATCCGTGTGCATGGGCTGCGTTATCTGCTGGAAAAAGTACGCTCGCAAGACCGGCTCTTGATCGTAGACGATGTTTTTTCAACGGGCTCCAGCGCGCAAGCGGTGATCGACAAACTCGCGCGGAAGTCGCGCAAGAATCTCCCGGGCGATATCCGTATTGCCACCATTTTCTACAGAGAGACGGAACAAACCTTGCGACCGCCCGATTTCTACGTTCATGAGACGCAGGACTGGCTTGTTTTGCCGTATGAACTGTCTGGGCTGACCCGCGAGGATCTCGAAACCAATAAGCCCGAGCTCGCCAACATTCTGAAAACGGTCAAAACGCCACTGCCACACTTTGACCCCTGACTCGGATTCCGAGTTTCTGCAATCCACGGACGCCTTTGTATGAACCGTTCATCTGTAGCCCTTGTAGGCATTAGCAATGCCATCGTCGACGTGCTCTGTCACGTTCAACCAGAATTCGTTCAGGACCTTGGTGCACCACCGGGTTCAATGACGCTGATTGATCGTGACCAGGCAGTCAGCCTCTATGATCGTATGGGACCAGCGGTAGAGAGCGCGGGCGGCTCGGTGGCAAACACCGTCGCCTGCTTCGCGAGTCTTGATGGCAGCGCCGGCTATATCGGTCGGGTCGCTGAAGACCAACTGGGCCGGATTTTTGATCACGACATGACATCGATCGGCGTCGATACGCGACTGAAGCCGGAAACGCGGCAAGCCCCTACGGCGCGTTGCCACGTTTTGATCACGCCGGATGGCGAGCGGACCATGCAGACCTACCTGGGTGCGTGCGTCGAGATTGCTCCCACCGACATTACCGAACAATCCTGTGGCGATGCGGACATCGTATTGTTGGAGGGCTATGTCTGGGACACGCCCGAAGGGCCGGAGTCGATGGCCGAGGCCGTGCGAATCGCCAAAGCCAATGGAAACCGGGTGGCATTGTCACTCTCCGATTCGTTCTGCGTGGAACGACATCACGCTGCATTCAGTGCGCTGTCGAACGCGGGCGCAGATATCGTGATTGGCAACGAAGCTGAGATGAAAGCGCTATTCGAAGTCGCAACGTTCGATGAGGCACAAGCCGCAGCGGCAGCGAATGGCCGCCTGTTCGTGATGACCCGTTCCGAACTAGGGTCCGTTATTGTCCAAGGCAACGATGTTGCAGAGCAGGCAGCGGACGCTATCGATCAAGTGATCGATTCCACCGGCGCGGGCGATGCTTACGTCGCTGGCTGCTTGTATGCCATCTCGCAAGGACACTCGCTTGCTGCAGCTGCCAGACTAGGCACTAGCTGTGCCACTCTCGCGATTCAACAGGTGGGCGCGCGTCCGCAGCCAACCGCACTTCGAGCATTGATCGACTGATCGAATTAACCGACGGGCTTCTAAGTCTCGTCGGGGTACACGGTAGCGAGCGCAACGCGGATCATGTCGTCAAACGTTTCCGCGCGCTCGTCCGTGCTAAGCGCAGCCCCAGTGCGAATATTGTCACTCACTGTGCACATCGCTAACGCAGCAACACCGAACTCTGCGCAAATGGGGTAGAGACCCGCCGTCTCCATCTCGACACCCAGAATCCCGAAGCGCTCCATCGTATCGAACATATCGGTGTCGGGTGTATAGAACAGATCCGAGGTGAACAGGTTTCCCACGTGGTGCGATACGCCTTGGGCAACCGCCGCGTCTACTGCTCCACGCAATAAACCAAAATCAGCAATACAGGCATAGTCGTATCCGCCGAAACGCACACGATTCACATTCGAATCGGTGCAGGTACCCTGACCGATAATCAAGTCTCTCAACGGCATGTCCTTGCGCACGGTGCCGCAGCTTCCGACGCGAACCAGACGCTTTACGCCATAATCGGCGATCAGCTCGTGAGAATAAATCGACACCGAGGGAATACCCATGCCGTGCGACATGATCGAGATCGGCTGCCCTCGATAGGTTCCGGTAAAGCCGAGCATATTCCGCACGTTCGTCACCTCCCGCGCGCCTTCCAAGAAATTCTCGGCAATATATTTGGCACGCAGTGGATCCCCAGGCATCAACACCGTCGATGCAAAGTCCCCGGGTGCGGCATTCATGTGCTTGGTGGCCATGTTATTTGCTCCGCTTCAGTTATGTGCGCATCATACACGGCTGACGAGTAAGGCCGCGAAGATGACCCCGTCCCACGCCAAAACCCTACCCGACGAGTTCTACACCGAAGAGCGCTGCTACATCCGCGAGTGGATCAATACGCCGGAACAGCCGGAGGCCTCTCTGGCGCAGTGCCGTGTTACCGTCGGCACGACAACTCAGAAGCACCGATTATCGGTAACCGAGTGGTATCTCGTGAGACAGGGCAAAGGTGAGCTTTGCGTCGACGACAAACCACCGATTGTCATTAAGCCGGGAGACCGCATTTGCATCCCCGCCGGGGCACCGCAGCAGGTACTCAGTTGTGGCGAAGAAGATCTTGTCTTCGACTGCTTTTGTGTTCCGCGCTTCACACCGGATTGTTATGAATCTCTCGAGTAAATCAGTCTGGGCTCAAATCGTCCTGACGCTATCGCTTTGCGGCTGCGCGATTGCAGATCAGCAAGAGCGCGTCGACTTGATCGTCTACGGTGACTACGTCCTGACCATGGCCGATGAGGATGCGCCGCTAGCCGATGGTGCAATTGCGATCGACGATAGTCTTATTGTCGCTGTTGGCTCTCGCCGCGAGATTGACGCTCGCTATGTTTCGGAGACGAGGCTCGACGGACATCAGCGGGCGGTTATGCCGGGATTGGTTAACGGGCATACGCATGCTGCGATGACGTTGCTGCGTGGCGTAGCTGATGATCTTCAGCTGATGGAATGGCTGACGAACTATATCTTCCCCGCCGAGATTGAAGTGGTCGATGAGGCGTTTGTTCGCGTCGGCACGCAACTCGCGTGCTGGGAGATGATCGAATCGGGAACCACCAGCTTTGTCGACATGTACTTTTTTCCAGAGACTGTCTCGCAGGTGGTCGAAGACTGCGGACTGCGTGCAGTGGTCGCACCGTCGGTTATCGAACAACAGTCGCCCGACGCATCTGACGGGGAGACTTCGCTCCGGCAGGCGACCGACTATGTCCGGCGCTGGCAGGGCAAGTCGGAGCGTATCGTGCCCGCAGTCGGTGCACACTCGGTCTACACCATCAGCGAATCCGGATTACGTAAGATCGCCGATGCGGCGCGCAAGGTGAACGCACCTATCGCGATCCACGTCTCAGAATCGCTCGCGGAAATCGACCAAATCAAGTCCGCCTATAGCAAGACGCCCGTCGAGGTGCTTCAGATGGTAGGCATGCTCGATCAGCCTGTGATCGCAGCACATGTCGTGCATCCCAGTCCCGACGATATTGCGTTACTCGCACGTTACGGAGTTGGTGCCATCCACAACCCCACCTCTAATCTGAAGCTCTCATCGGGAATCGCACCTGTGACGGATCTGCGCGAGGGTGGCGTCAAGGTCGGACTCGGCACCGATGGTGCCGCCAGTAACAACGATCTGGATCTATGGGAGGAAATACGGCTTGCAGGACTCCTCGCCAAGGGCCGTTCCATGGATCCGACCGATCTTCCTGCAAAGACCGTTCTGACACTCAGCACGCGGGAAGGTGCAGCGGCAATCGGGCTCGGTGACCGAGTCGGCAAGCTAGCCGTTGGCATGCGAGCCGATTTGATTCAGGTGGATTTCAGTAAGACCCGGCATGCCCCGCTCTACGATATCTATTCTCACCTCGTCTACGTCGCCGACAGCACTGATGTCGTCACCACCATCGTTGATGGTCAGGTCTTGATGAGCGATCGACAGATTCACACCATCGATGAGTCCGCTTTAGCTGGCGAGGTGCAGCGTTGGCGCACCCGAATTGCAGAAGCGCTGAACCTGCCGGTCACCCGGCCTTGAGAAACTCCTGCCCGTAAGGCAATGGCGCAAGGTCGAAGTGCTCGGCCAACGTCTGCCCGATATCAGCGAAGCTATCGCGTTTGCCGATACTACCCGCAGCGATACCACCGCCCGCTACTAATACGGGAATGTACTCGCGGGTATGGTCAGTGCCCGGCCATGTAGGATCACATCCATGGTCCGCGCACAGAATCAGTAGATCGTCCGGATTCAGAGCTGCTCGAATTTTCGGCAAGACCGCATCGAACGCTTCCAACGCGTTCGCGTAACCGGCAGGATCGCGCCGGTGTCCGTACAGCATGTCGAAGTCGACGAGATTGGTGAAGACGAGTGATCTGTCGCCCGCTGCCGCAATCGCTTCCAGTGTTGCCGCAACCAGCGCCTCGTTGCCCGTTGCCTTCACCGTCTTGCTGATACCACGATGGGCGAAAATATCGGCGATCTTTCCGACGCTAACTACCTCTCCACCCGATTCAATCAGCTTGTCGAGCAGCGTCGGAGCGTGAGGTGGCGTAGTCAGATCACGGCGATTACCGGTGCGAATGAAGGACGCCGCGTCGTCACCAACAAACGGTCTTGCGATGACGCGCCCGACCCGATACTCGTCAACAAGCTCACGTGCGATCTCGCATAAGGCGTAAAGCCGATCGAGTCCGAACGCTTCTTCATGAGCGGCAATCTGAAAGACACTGTCGGCCGATGTGTACACGATGGGCTTGCCGGTTCGGCAATGGGCCTCACCGAGCTCCTTGATGATTTCTGTCCCGCTGGCGTGACAATTTCCAAGCACACCCGGTAGCTCAGCACGTGAGATCAGTGCATCGAGGAGCTCGGACGGAAACGCCGATTCCCGGTTTTCAAAATAGCCCCAATCGAACATGACCGGACAGCCGGCGATTTCCCAGTGACCGGACGGCGTGTCCTTGCCACTGGATAGCTCAGCGGCACAACCCCAGGCCGCGTTGGGCTCAATTTCTGGCTCGCCATCGACCCACTGTCCCGTGACCAGACGCGCGGCGTGCATCAGACCCATACGCGAAAGATTCGGCAACGTCAGCGGCTTCGCACGCTCGCCACGCTCGAATGCTTCGCGACAATAGCGGGCGATACTGCCTAGGGTATTCGCGTTGACGTCCCCAAAACGCTCGGCATCCGGCGTCGCGCCAACACCGAAAGAATCGAGAACCAAAATAACTGCACGTGACATACTGTTCAGCCTTCGCAGGTGCTGCATCCGTCTTCCAGTCTCTATAATAGCGGCTTCGCACCTTGTGCTCACACTTGAGGAAAGCCTACCGATGCCGCCAAGAAGAGAGTTCGACGTAGTCGTTTGGGGTGCAACAGGATTCACCGGTCGACTGGTGGCGGAACACCTGGCTGATACGTATGGACACGATGGTGAACTCACTTGGGCGATCGGCGGGCGCAACGCGGATAAGCTTGCGCAAATCGGTGCCACCCTAGAGCGCGACGGGGCTCGCCCTGAAGCTATCGTGGGCGATTCCGGTGACGTGGAAGCAATGAAGTCACTAGCGGAGTGCACCAGAGTCGTGGCAACAACGGTCGGACCTTACAGCCTGTATGGGAACGAACTGGTCGCAGCATGCGCTCGCGCTGGCACCCATTACTGCGATCTGGCCGGCGAGGTGCCTTGGGTCAGACGCATGATCGATGCACACGAAAAGACAGCCGTGCAATCCGGCGCGATACTCGTGCCCTCGAGCGGGTTTGATTGCATCCCCTCCGACCTTGGTGCCTTTTATCTGCAGCAGCAGGCTCGAGCTATTTTTGGCACGCCTGCACAGCGCATTCACATGCTCGTGCGTAAGGCCGATGGCGGCATCAGCTGTGGCACAGCAACGAGCATGCTGGAGATCGCCGCCGAAGCGCAGAAGAGTGCACGGTGCCGTCGCCTTTTGCTCGACCCCTATTCCCTCAACCCGGAAAACACCAGCGGCGATGACAAGAATGAGAGCCTGATGTTCGGCCTTGATGAGCTATCCGGCCAGTGGGTGGCTCCGTTTCTCATGGCCTCCATCAATACCCGCGTGGTGCGGCGCAGCGCCGCTTTGCTAAGCCCGCTCTACGGCGAAGACTTCCGCTACTCCGAGTTTATCTCCACCGGCACCGGCGCGGGCGCCGCGGTCAAGGCTGCGGCCATCAGCGCCGCAATGGCGAGCCTGTTCACGGGTGCCGCCATTCCGCCAACAAGAGCACTGCTGCGCAGAGTCCTGCCTGACCCTGGCGAAGGCCCGGATGAGAACGCACGAAAACGAGGTGGATTCGTTATCGACTTCGTCGGCTTGACGGAGCACGGTGACTCGATTACCGCTCAAGTCACCGGTGACCGCGACCCAGGCTACGGCGCGACCAGCAGAATGCTGGGTGAGACCGCGGTCGCCTTGTCGAAGCGAAAGAAGCGCCGCGGTACAGGCGGTGGATTCCTGACGCCCGCGTCTGCCATGGGGGATGGCCTCGTCGACAGACTGCAGGCAAATGCGGGGATGACCTTCTCAGTGAAAGCCCACTCCCCTGCCGGCTAATCGTCTTTACCCGTTGACGACGGCGTCAGCCGGTGCGGGTGCACCTGTCACCTGAATCGGCTGATCCAATGCCCCGGACTGGTGAAATTCGAGTAGGTGTTCGATCACTGCGGTCGTTACGCCCTGGCCTGCACAGACCAACAGACTACCCGAAGTCGACAGCACATCCTCTGCGATCCTCATACCCACCTCGAGTTCGGCGGCAGACACCTCTGTGACTTCTGCTGGCGTTGCCGCTGATGCGCCCTCGACAAGTCGAGACAGCAATCGAGGGTCAAATTCTGACGACCGACGCTTGAGTTCCTCGATACGTTCATCCCGATCGTATCCCCGTGCTCGCAACGCCTCTTCGGATGCGACCAGGTGCAGTGCGCGCGCGCCCATCGGTATCGACTCTGCTCGAATGGAGTCTTCTGGCCAGCCTGCTCCGGAATAGTGCTTGTGCTGGTATCGAATCGTTTCTGCGACCGCCTCCAAGCGAGGTATGCGCTCAAGTTGCTCAGCCGCACGATCCGCGGTGGCGTAGTAGACGCGTCGCTCTTCATCCTCGAGCGGAACACCGCTATTGATCTTCGCCAATGTGCTGGCGCGAAGGGAAACACACCCGATTTGCGAGAGGAGTACCGCGGTCTGGATGGTCCAATGGTCTTTGTCGCTGAGTTCAGGAATCGCCTGCAGCAACTCGTCGACGCGTGATTGGATCTTACCTGTTCGGCCGAACACATCCGGACGCGCCAGCGACAACAGATCTGTCAGGACCTCGATACTGCCGATCAGCGTCTCTTCGAGCAGCGTCTTCTCAGCGGTGATCAGTGCGTATTGCTGCAGCCCTTGCGCTACTGCTTGCCGAAGCCCCTGGACATCACACGGTTTGGTGAGATACCGGTAGACCTCTCCGTCGTTCACCGCGGACACCGCGGTTTGCTGATCCGAGTTCCCCGTGAGCATCATCCGAACCGAATCCGGTGACAACTGCTTTGCCGCGCGAAGGAACTCCACGCCGTCCATTCCAGGCATTCGCATGTCGGAAACAATGAGCGCGAACGTATCCTCGTTGGCGATCTTTGCGAGGCCCTCTTCCGGACCTACCGCAATATGGACGTTGCAGTCCTTGCGAATCGCACGCTTGATCGCGTCAAGTACATTGGATTCATCGTCGACAAACAACACTCGATTGTTCATGCTGCATTCCTTGTTTCGAAGAGTTTCAAAGCGTTCTCACGCCATTGCGCAAGGTGCTCACCAAAGCCCAGCGATTGCAGCCAGTCTTCATCGAGCGTGAGTTCTCCATCATCGTGTAGCTCATCGTGCAAAGCGCGAGCGACGTGCAATGCCACGATGGGCGCAAAACCAGTAACGGGGGTCTTCTGAGGTTCGGCGTAGAACGCGATGGCCTCTACAATGCCGTCAGACAAGCCCCACAACCCCAGCAGGTAGGCGCCGATTTCGCCATGAGTGACCCCGAGTACCTGGCGTTCCGCATCGATCCGTGCAGCACCATCGGCAACCGCGTTCTGCACCGCTTCAAAGCGCTCGGGAATCTCACCCGCGAGAATCAGCTTGCCGAGCTCGTGCAACATCGCCGCCTGAAATGACTCTTCGACCTCGACCGCGTTGTCCGTCATCTGCTTGGCAATCGTGCGAGCCAGCGATGCGGTTCGTTGTCCCCGCCGACTCAGTTGTTCAGCGGAAATTACGCTGCGCTCCTGATCAAACATGCGGAAAGCTGATTGAGACAGTACGAGGGACCGAATAACGTCGAGCCCCAGGTACGTGACGGCGTGTTGGATCGAACTCACGCTCCGTCGCAGTCCGAAGAACGCCGAGTTCACGAGCTGAAGAATCTTCGCACTCATCGCCATGTCCTCGGCAATGATCTCCGCCACCTTCGGCATGTCCGGATCTTCCTTGGCCATCTCCTGATTCAGAGCGGCATAAACGGAAGGAACACTCGGCAACTGTCCAATCTCGGATGTGATCTTTCGCAGCTCGCCATCCTGCATCAAGTTACGCAACTTGGAGGTACGCAGAACGGTCTCGCGCAGCGTGTCCGCATCGCAAGGCTTGGCAAGAAACTGATGTGCGCTCGCGATGGAGCGGATTGTGGATTCCTGTTCCGAGTGTCCTGACAGAATAATGCGCGCTGTACCCGGATACAGACGCCGGACCTCAGAAAGTAGGTAGGCCCCATCGTGCTCTGGCATCCGCATATCGCTAACGACAATATCTACGGGCGCCTCCGCCATCATCTCAAGCGCTTCGAGTGCACCCTCTGCAAAGAGCATTTCCCATTCGTGACGCAATGGACGCAGCATGCGGCGCAGCCCACTGAGAATGTTGGGCTCATCATCAACGAAAATGACGCGCATCATGCGACAGCACCCAGTGCATCGCTGCTGTGGCTGCTCTTGCGAGGCAACACAATACGGAAAGTCGCACCTTCGCCGGGCTCACTCTCCAACAGGAGCCGACCGGAATGCTGCTCAGTGACGACGCGGCGTGATATAGCCAGGCCCTGCCCCGTGCCGCGCCCAACCTCTTTGGTTGTGAAAAACGGATCAAAAATCTTGCTCTGAATTTTTTCCGGAACACCGGGTCCGTTGTCGGAAATGCTGATTTCCACGTGGTCTTCATCCAACGACTGAGTCCTGACGGTGATCTCTCCCCGTCCGTCCCTGTCGGACTGCTCCGCAATTGCATGCGCGGCGTTCACGACAATGTTGAGTACGACCTGTCCCAACGCGGACGGCATACAGGAAACCGGCCCAAGACCCGGATCCAGCTCCAACGAGACATCGGCAACGTATTTGTATTCGTTGCGTGCAACGGTGACGGTGCTCTCGACCAGTCGATTGATGTCCGACGGCTCCGGAGTCCCTGACCCTGGATGTGAGAAGTCCTTGAGCGCAAGAACGATTTCCCGGATCTTGCCGATACCAGCTTTACCCTGATCCAGCGCACCGGGGATTTCCTCCCTCAGGTATTCAAGGTCAGCCTCATCAATCGCCTTGCGGATCGCTTCTGATGGCGCGACGAGGTCACCGGACTCGGAAATCGCCTGCAACAGGGGATCAAGCGCCGCAAAGACGCCATCAACGTCGGCGAAAGACTCTTGCAGAAACGACAGGTTGTCACTCACGTACTGCGCGGGCGTATTGATCTCGTGGGCTATTCCAGCGGACAGCTCGCCGATCGACTCCAGTTTCTGGTTTAGCTGGAGCTGGGCGTGCAGTTCGTCGCGTTCGCGTTGCGCGCGATTGCGTTCGGACACATCGGCAAGCATGGCGATCATCCCAACGACCATTCCGTTCGCATCGACATGCGGCGAAGCGCTGTACGCGCACTCCATCACATTGCCTTCATTGGTATGCAGCGTTACCGGCATGTCCCGCACGACCGCACCGCGTTCGATCTTCGCAGTGCTCTTGGTGAAGGCTTTGGTGTCCGTATCCTCGCCGAGGAACTCAACGAGCTTGTGTCCGATGACCTTATCCGACGAACGGCCGAGCGTGCCAAAAAAAATGCGATTGCAGTCAACAATCTCCATATCGAGGTTGAGACTCACCATCATCGTGGGGGAGCTATCGTAGATTTCTCGTCGATAGTTCTCGGCCTCCATTGCCCTTCTGGCCTGTTGCTCCTGTTCGGTGACGTCCGTCAAATAGACGTCCATTGCGGCTACGCCATCGGCAGGATGTGCCCGCGCAAAGACCGCCACGTGTCGTTGGTTGCCGTGATCGTCTGTGACGATATGACTATCGCGATACTCAGGAATCGAGCCCGCACGCAGGCTCTGTAGCTGAGCGAGCCCTGCAAGCAACCCATGCAGGTGGTGATCCGAAACCTGCTCTGCGCGCTCTACTGACAGGAATTTAAGCAGCGCTCGATTAGCACGACTCACCGCTCCATCCGCGTCGACCGTCAGCGTTGCCACAGGCATGTTGTTGTAAAGCTCTTCGTACTGATGGCGAGCAGTGGACACATGCACTCGCTGGAACCGCCTCACGATACTGCGATGCAGCAGCCTCCCTATACTGGCCGGACGCAGCTGTGATGGGTCAAACGCATCGTCCGCCCCGGACTTGAGCACGTCGTCCATCACTACTTCAGGCTGAGCGGTCGCAACAATGACCGTTGCGGGCGACATAGTGTTCACCAGCGCGGAAAGCCGGTGCGGGAGCCAGGACTCAATAGATACAGTCGCCAGAAGGACCCCATCCCAGGGGTCGCCCGATTGGTCGATCCCGATATCGTCGGACGCATGGGACCGGCGGCTGACCTCGTAATCGGTCATATCATTCAGGTGGGCGTGCAGCGTATCGGCGACCGCCGTCGACGACGCGTCTTCGAGCAATAGAAGTTTATGGCGCATACGGGGGAAAGCGGCACGGCTGTTGAAATATTTAGCTCAAACCGGGGGTCGAATCGCTGTATAGCCTTGTTCTTAGGGGTACTGGGTTGAAGGCACGAGCGCCGCAGGGTAGTGTCGAAGTTCGCACTGTCACAAAAGTGCGTCAGAACAGGACCCTCTGAGGGCGTCACCGGATAACGGAGGTCGATTTGAGGTATGTCACCAGGTTCGTAATGACCGCTTTGGTCGTGACGGTTTTGAGTGGTTGCGGTACCGCGATAAAGGTTCGATCGGGCCAAATGCCTGATGCGGTTGTGCAGCAACTACCTTTGCGAGTTGGGGTTCGATTCGATGAATCGATAACCGACTTCTCCTATAAAGAGAAACTCGCCACAGGCGGGACCTACTCGATTGATTTGGATGATGCCTCTGCCGAAATGCTCACCTCGACGTTTGGCGACCTGTTTCAGGAAATGATCCTTGTCCCACCAGGCGAGGACGTGCCGCCAGTCGATATTCTTATCGAGCCGACCCTCAGCGCACTTGAGTTCGTTGTGCCATCACAGACCATCTCAAACGACTATGCAATCTGGATAAAGTACCAGGTCAAAGTCTATGATTCGAATGGAAAAATTCAGGCTGATTACCTGATTCCTGCGTACGGCAAAGCCCCCAAGGACTCCTTCGTCGGCGGCACTAAGGGAGCGCTCTCTGTCGCCGCAAATCGCGCGCTCAGGGATGCCTCCACGGTTTTGCTCACGCGGTTCGTGGTGGACGCCAAACTGGAAGGCCGGCAACTGCGCCCTGTACAAGTCGCGGAGCGCCCTGCACCCACGCAGACAGAACCGCCCAGCGACGAACCCGATACGACATCTGACGAAGTTGTGGAAAGTGAACTTTCGGAGCAATACCTGTGATCAATGCACACAAGCGATCTCTCATTGGCATGCTCGCGGCAAGCCTCTGGCTAGCCGGCTGCTCAACGGCCCGGACCGATCTCGTGAATTCCAGCGATATGCCCGACTATCAGGGCGAATCCGTCGTTGTGATGGCGCGAAGCTACCACGCGGGCAACAAGACCGAGACCGGTTTTACCAACTGCGTCGTCAATTCGGTTCAAAAGGGCAAGAATGGCATCAACGTGCTGTCGGGCGACGAGTTCGTTGATCTCATGTACCCCTGGTTCGAACCGCGCACTGTGCCAAACAAGATCGAGGATATGCCGAAACTGCTGGGCAATCCGGTGATTGCGCAGCGGATGCGGGATACTGGTGTCCGATACGTAGTGTGGCTCGACGGCAGCACAGAACGTCCCGGCGGTGGTGGCAGCCTGTCTTGCGCGGCTGGGCCTGGCGGTGCAGGTTGCTTCGGGTTCGCATGGTGGGAGTCCGACTCAGACTATGACGCGTCGGTTTGGGATGTTGAAGACGTCACCGAAGCTGGCAGCGTAGAAACCCAGGTTACAGGAACGTCCTACTTACCCGCGATCGTGATTCCGATCCCACTGCTGGCACGCACCAAGAACACGGCGTGCAAGGACCTGGCGGGAAGACTAAAAGACTATATCGGCAACACCGGCTAACAGCCGCGGTCACGCCTGATGGCTACAGCCGGCCGGGGCTCTCGCCCCGACAGCCTAATAACGCCTTAATCTAGCGGTATACGGATCGTCTGCCCGACAAAGATCTTGTCGGGGTCTTCGATAACTTCTCGATTCGCTTCAAAAATTCTCATGTAAGCGCTTGCTTTTCCATAGTATTTTTGAGCGATCTTTCCAAGTGTGTCCCCGCTCTCGATCACGTAGAGCTCGATCTTCGGCTCGGGTGCCTCCTCCTCGGCCACCTCAGGAGCCTGCGCACTCTCCTGACTCACCGGCGGCGTCTTGATCACCATCTTATTGGTGTAGACATCCGCGACACCCTGCACGTTGCCTGCAATCAATGCGCACTTCTGCATCGCCGAAACCGAATCGCAGGTACCCGACAACCCAACGATGCCGTTATCAAACTCCACACCAAGGTCTGTGACGCCCGGGTTATTCTGTTCGATGAGTTCCTTGATCTTGCCGACCGCCTCATCTTCGGTATTGAACACCCGACGACCAATGTCGCGTGCGAAACCAAATAAATCCATACCTACGCTCCCCCTGTTGGTATCTTCTTATTTCAGAATAAAAGTGACTTTAAGAACAACTCGAAACTCTTTGATTTTGCCGTCTTCGCAGACCACTTTCTGATCTTTGACCCAGGCACCTTCGATGTTGTCCAGCGTCTCGCTGGCTCGTTTGATACCGGTCTTGACGGCGTCCTCAAAGCTCTTTGAAGAGCCCGCAATAATCTCCGTTACGCGTGCAACGCTCATGGTGTTACCCCCTTGCTGGAATGTGTCCCTTGATCGAAAGCTCTCGCTCTCTGCCCCGCGGGTAAGCTTAGCAGCGTCGATAGCCAGCTAACCAGCCTGAGACGCTATGGGATCAGACGGCCAACCCGTAGCAGGCGGTCGCGGTACCAGCCTGAATCCAGCCTCTGAGTATTGACCTGCTTGCCGCTAGAGGGTGCATGGACAAAGAATCCGTCGCCCAAATAGATGCCAACGTGCGATGGCTTGCCGTCGATGTCGAAGAACAAGACATCACCAGGTCTCGCGTCTGCTCGTGCGACTGTGCTTGAAGCCTGCCAGAGTGCACCGGTGGTTCTCGGTACGTCGATGCCGGCACCCGCGTAGGCGAAATGGACGAGCCCACTGCAATCGAAGCCGCGGGGTGTGCTCCCGCCGTAGCGATAAGGCACCCCAATTTGCTCCTGAGCTATGCTCGCAACGATCCAGCCGACACCGCCGGAGACGTTCGAAGTGCCCTTCGCAGTGTCGCTCGACCGCGCCACTCGGGGAATTTCGTCGGCCCGCTCATCGGTCTGCCCCATGGACGGGTTTTCGGGTTCCCAAGCACAACCGGTCGCGATTCCCGCGATCATCACCATCACTATCCAACGCATAGCTCTGCCTCCTGATGAGAGATTGCGCACGATTTCCTGAACCAAGGGTGAAACCTTGCCCCGCACGCTCTTATCATCCGCCTATGGAATTATGTCAGCTACGAATCGTGTCACAGCGTGCGCATCTGTTCGCACTCGCCGTGATCGCTCTGCTCGGTCAGAACGCTTTTGCGCAATCGACGGACTACGACGTCCGATTCACTATCGATGGCACTAAAGAGGGTGAATACCGCGTTCAGATGATGGTGTCCCAGCCGAACAGGCTACTGCGGGAGGTGCGCGTGGACCGCATTCCGGACTCCCTTTCGGCGTTCGAGGCCAAGTCAGGGCTAACCGTTGTCAATCGCTCGATGATCTGGAGCCCATCAGAGTACGGCGGTGCGCTCGCGTGGACCGCGAAGCCCGAGACGCCGGATGACAGCACGGTCCACCACGACCCCACGTGGGCGATGCTCCGATTTGAAGACCTGATCCCGCCCATGGCGACAAGAACACTGAAGTCAGCAGCTACACGGACTCGGGTTGTCTTCAACCCACCTCCAGGCTGGTCGGTGGTCAGCGCTTACCCTGCCCGCGATAACGCCTGGGTCGTTGATGATGACGCTCGGCGATTCGACCTGCCGAAAGGCTGGCTGGTCATGGGCGAGCTTGCTGTGCGGCGAGATCGTCTGGCCGACACCCGTATAGCCATTGCCGCACCTCAGGGAATCGGGGCCCGACAGCTCGATGTCATGGCCTTTGTTGCCTGGCATCTGCCAAGCTACAAAGCGTTGTTTCCGAACTTTCCGGACCGTTTGCTGATCGCGATGGCCGGCGACCCCATGTTTCGCGGCGGTCTGTCCGCGCCAAACTCGCTTTTTCTTCACAGCGACCGACCACTAATCAGCGGGAATGGCACAAGCACGTTACTGCATGAGTTAGTGCATATCGGTGTGGGTAGATCCGCAGCCGACGGTGCCGACTGGATTGTGGAAGGGCTCGCCGAATATTACAGCCAGGAATTACTGGCCCGATCAGGCAGCATTACAAGAAGGCGCCAGCAACGCACACTCTCCTGGTTCGAAGAATACTCCCAGTCCCAGCCTGATTTGCGCGCAGACTCTGCCCAGGGACCCGTAATGTGGCGCGCGGTCGGCGTCTTTGCGGCGTTGGACCAGGAAATCCGAGCAACAACCAACAATGAGAAATCGCTCGACGACGTCGTTAAGAAAATCTCACAAGATTCAGCGCGCCTGACACTGGCCGAGTTGCGCCAAGCGACACAAGCTGTGATCGGTGCCGAATCGACCTCCCTCTCCGACAAGGAACTCGACTTTGAGTGATCAGCACGAACTTGGCCTCCTGCTTCGCGGTCGGATCCCACTCATCGCTATCAACTCGCGCGATGAACGCGGGATTCTTGAGCTGCTAACGCAGCAGGTCATGGCGAACCCGACCCGGGACTATCTGCCGCTGTTTCGCTGGAGTGTGACTGACGGGCTTCAGAGAATGGACATCGCGCTTGAGCCACAGACGCTGAACAGTCAGCCCACCGATGTGCTCGCACATATCCGCGCTGTGCGTAAAGCTGGCTACTATGTGTTGATCGATTTTCATCCCTACCTCAAGGACCCGCTGCACGTTCGGAAAATCAAAGACATCTGCCTGAGCTTCCAGGACAACGGCGGCAAACTCGTGCTGCTCAGCGCGGGACTTGAGTTGCCGGAGGAACTCAAACACTTTTCGGTTCAGTTCGAGATGCGAGTACCGGACGAGATTGAGCGCACTCGACTGGTCCAGGAAGCGGCCCGCGAATGGCGCGAGCGCAGTGGTCGCAACGTGAGCTCGGATCGACGCGCAATCCAGATGCTGGTGCGCAACTTGGCCGGGCTTTGCCAAACGGACGTGAAGCGCTTGGCCTACAACGCCATCGCCGACGACGGTGTGATCGACAGCAACGATGTGCGCGGCGTCATGGAGGCAAAGTACAAGCTGCTAAACCGGGATGGCGTGCTCACATTCGAATACGACACAGCGCGCTTCAGTGCAGTGGCCGGCATGAGGACGCTGAAATCGTGGTTGAACGCGCGGCGCAAAGCCTTCGTCGATGAAAACCCACCACCCGGACTCGACCAACCCAAGGGGGTCCTTCTGTTAGGCGTCCAGGGATGCGGAAAGAGTCTCGCGGCTAAAGCAACCGCGGGGGCCTTGGGTACGCCACTGCTGCGACTCGAATTCGGCGCACTCTTCAACAAGTACCACGGCGAGACGGAACGCAACCTCAGGGAATCGCTGCAGCTTGCGGCGACGATGGCGCCTTGCGTTCTTTGGATCGATGAGCTGGAAAAAGGCTTGTCCAGCGGTAACGACAGCACCGGGACCTCACAACGTGTACTGGGCACGTTTCTCACCTGGATGGCAGAGCGCCAGCCCGGTGTATTCGTGGTGGCGACCGCCAATGACATCACTGCCCTCCCGCCGGAGCTGGTTCGCAAGGGTCGTTTCGACGAGATTTTCTTTGTGGATCTGCCGGTCGAAGACGTGCGAGGAGAGATTCTCTCGATTCACCTGGAGCGACGCGGTGCGCTGGATGCCGATATCGATTTACCCACCGTCGCAGCCGAGACCAATGGTTTTAGTGGCGCCGAGCTCGAGCAATTGGTGGTTAGCGCCTTCTATGCCGCTCATGCTGACGGTACCCGGATTTCCACTGAGCACCTCCTGAAAGAAATCAGCAAGACCAGCCCACTGAGCGTGGTCATGGGCGAGAAGATCGCCGAGCTGCGTTCCTGGGCCGCAGGACGCACGGTCGCGGCCGATTGACATCACATAATCCGCGAACATTCAGCTGCCCTGAGAGTTGGATCACGGAAACCAACCCGAAATGTCGGTAAATTGCGACATACGATAAAGAAATGTTGGAACGTTCCTCCGGTGTCTGAGAGCAGAAACACAACCGAGACCCTGACCCGCCTGTCCGGCGACAGAGAAAAGGTGTGGCTGCCTGAGATCGTCTACGAAGCGCTACCTTACTTGTACTTGCTTGCCGGGTTTGGCGCTCTGTTTACGTCGCTATACATCACCGAGTGGTACTGGATTGTGCCGCATTGCTTGCTGATCACGGCTGTCGGGATACACGCTGGCGTCTCGATCTTGCTAAAGCGTCTCCGGGCGCGAGCAGGCCAGAACGCGACCGCCGCTCAAACTTGACGGCACGCACCGACTGGCACAGCATCCCGGCCCTGAAAGGACGGGAGCGGCCGATCGATCATGAAAGCATTCCAACGTGAACTCATTATCGCGGGAACGATCATACTTATTACAGTGATCGGCCTCGTGCCGTTGGTGTATGCCGTCGGCAACAAGACTCTGGGGCCGTATGGAGAAGACGGGACGCTGGGGAAATATGTCGGTGACGTGTTTGGCGCGCTGGCAAAAGGGGATGCGGGAATCTGGTTTTTCATAGCCACGCCGTTGATCGCAATAAGCATTGTTCGCTTAGGCATCAAGGTGGCTCGACAGATCAAGTAGGTACCCGTTAAGACAAGCTGGATTTTTCCTGTATATTTACAACAACATAGCGGGAGCAGCTCTAATCGTGATTAGTTGGCTCAAAAGTTTTTTTGGCAGATGGCGTTCTGAACCGGCGCCCATCGAGGTATTGCCGCCGGATACGCGCATCGGCAGAGGTTTGGCACCTGATCTGATGCCGGCCGATGACCGGACGATTCCACCAAAATCCTCACGTTCTGCGAATGGGGCATCGGCTGACGATCCCACTGAGGAGTTGCTGATCCTGACCGAAGACGCCATCGAGAAGCTGGAAGGGCAAGGGTTCGATCCGTATAACCAGAATTGAGGCCGCCCAGGCGCTTTAGGCAATCTATCGAGCGCATTCAGGAAATCTACTGGCGAGCTCTGGCACCCCGTCCGTATCATTGGCTCCATAACGTGATTACAGCACTTAAGGAGTAATGAAATGGATATCGATATCGGCATCGATCAGGCAGACCGCGAAGCGATCGCGGAAGGGCTGTCACGCCTGCTGGCAGACTCCTACACGACCTACCTGAAGACCCATAACTTCCACTGGAACGTTACGGGCCCAATGTTCGCAACACTGCACACGCTCTTCGAAACGCAATACACGGAGCTATCAACCGCAGTGGATGAAATCGCTGAGCGGATTCGTGCACTCGGGGTATTCGCGCCAGGCTCTTATGCAGCATTCTCAAAACTGTCCGTGATCGAGGAAGAGACGGGCAACCCGGATGCCAAAGGCATGCTGAAGCAGTTGGTAGCCGCTCAGGAGGCCGTCGCTCGCACTGCTCGATCCGTCATGCCGCTGGCTGAGAAAGCCAGCGATGAGCCAACTGCGGACTTACTGACGCAGCGTATGCAAATTCATGAAAAGAACGCTTGGATGTTAAGAAGTCTGCTTGAGGACTAATGAGCGATTAAGCGTTCGTGTTGCCTCCGGATGCCGCAGTTGACGGCGTCTGGAGCGGCACGTACGCTCGGTCGCGTCTTTTTAATTTCGCGTTTCAGGGACCAGCATGAGCATCCGAATTTCGTTTGACCTTAGCGATAAGGATCTTGACCACTTCCGCATGATCATGCGTCAGGCGTCCAAAAACGCCACAACGCTGTCTGAAGCCGAGATCATTGGCGCTGCCGAAGATCTGCTGAAGGAAGTCGACGAGTCGAAGGTACCCGACTTCATTACCGAGCGACTGTTGAAGCTGCGGGTCATGACCTCGATGCTTACCGACAGCGAATGGCAGCTCCCAACGGAAGAGACCAAACGCGTTCTCAGCGCCCTCGCCTATTTTAGCGAACCCGAGGATTTGATCCCTGACCACATCCCCGGCCTTGGTTTCCTCGACGACGCGATCATGGTCGAGTTGGTCGTACGTGAGCTCAAGCACGAAATCGAAGCTTACGAGGACTTCTGTGAGTTTCGTGCTCGCGAGGAGAGCACCCGCGCTGAAGACGACGAGGTTACGCGCGAGGAATGGCTCTCGGGACGTCGAGCCGAGCTGCATTCAAGAATGCGACGCCGGCGTCGCGGTGGACGCCGTCGCAGCTCCACTGGCGGCAAGATGAAAACGCCATTCTCGATATTTTGATAGACCGGGTTGGAACGCTCCGAAATCGAATCTCAGATCGCAGAAGAGCTGGTTTCGTCCTTGCAGGGTAGAGACCTTCAGGCAGCGCTGCCTGAATTCTCCAGGCTGGCTGACGACTACGAGTCCCTCGCACTGATGAATGAATTGCCTGACTACGCGAGTCCGGCGCAAGCTGCGCTGGCCGAAGTCCCCGGTATCGAAGCGCTCAGCTCGGCAGAGACCGCAGCTTTGTTGAGCCGCGTCTACCGGCGCGCCCTTCAGCTAGCAGGCCAATAGCGAGAGGCGACCAGCGCGAGCGTCAGCCACATCGCCGCCTGGGCCTGCCAGCGCCATCGATGCTCGCGAAGGAGCGCCGCGAAACTTGTCGCACTGACGGCGGTCAATAAGATAAACCAGCCAACACTGCCGGTCAGGGCAGGAAATTCCTCCTTGATCCTCGGTTCGTCCAGCCCGGTGAAGAGAAACAGCACGATCACGACGACCAAACCAAGAGAAATTGCGACCGACGAACCCATCACAATGCCAGTGATTATGGTTAAAGGACGCATAAATTGGCCTCAAATCCCCGGGCTATCTGCAATCGCGTGATTGCCATTGCGGGTTTTGCCCTAGTAATGTCGGTGGGAACAGTGCTACAAGTTCTTATTGGCAAGTCTCAACCCTACAGTCAGGAAGTAATTATATGAGTCTGATCCAGCGAACCGCCCGCATTATCGCAGGCCTTACGGCCTCGATCCTGGTACTGGGCGCGACCCTCGCGTCAGAAGCAGACCGCGAACCGCTGGAACCTACGGTCCAACATCATCGAATCAGCTCACTGGTCACCCGTTTCATCGAGAAATCGCATTACACGCGAACACAAGTCGACGATGCGTTGTCCGGGCAAGTTCTGGATAGCTATATCGACGCTCTCGACGGCAACAAATTGTACTTCCTCGAGTCGGATATTGCGCGCTTCCAAACCTATCGCAATCGCATCGACAACATGGTTGTCGGCGCGTCTCTCGACCCTGTATTTGAGGTGTTCCGGACCTATCAGACCCGGGCCCGCGAGCGCTGGGCGTTCGCCACAACTGCCCTGGAACAGGATCAGGCTTTCGATATTGACGAAAGCTTCGTTTTTGATCGGGACGAGATGCCCTGGGCGACGACCAAGAGCGATCTCGATGAGGTCTGGCGCAAGCGCGTCAAGAACGATCTCGTCAACCTGCTGTTGACCGATACCGAGCTGGATGAAAGCCGGGAGAAACTTCGCAAGCGTTATGCGCGGCTCTCGCGCCAGGTCGATCAGGTCAACTCCAACGATGTGTTCGAGATCTTTATGAACGCTTTTGCGCGGACTCTGGATCCACACTCAAGCTATCTGTCTCCGAGAAACTCGGAGGAATACCGCATCCAGATGAGCCTCTCGTATTTCGGGATCGGAGCCTCGCTTCAGATCGAGGATGACTTCGTCAAAGTAATGAACGTCATTCCGGGAGGGCCTGCCGCAATCGACGGAACGCTCAACGCAGAAGACCGCATCGTCGGCGTCGGTGAGGGTTCCAGCGGAGAAATCGTGGACGTGATCGGCTGGCGTCTCGACGATGTCGTACAACTGATCCGCGGCCCCCGCGATACCGTGGTCCGCCTGCAGATTCTGCCTGGCGGCGCGATTCCTGGCGATTCGATGGACGTTCTCGAACTCACTCGTGGGCAAGTCAAGCTCGAGGAGCAAGCGGCCAAGCACGAGATCATCGAAGTCCCGAGGGATGACAGCACGCTGCGCATTGGCGTCATTGAGGTGCCGAGCTTCTATCGCGACTATCAGGCCCAGCAGGCCGGCGATCGTGACTTCAAGAGCACGACACGAGACGTCCAGCGCATTCTGGAAACGCTCAAAGAAGAAGGTGTCGATGGTGTTGTCATGGACTTGCGCGGAAACGGCGGTGGCCACCTGACCGAGGCTACGATGCTGTCCGGATTGTTTATCGATCAGGGGCCGGTGGTTCAGCTGCGCTATTCGCATGCGAAAGTCGAGGTCTTGAAAGATCCGGTACCCAGTGTTGCCTATGATGGCCCGTTGGCGGTACTCGTCGACAGATTCAGCGCATCAGCATCAGAGATCTTTGCCGGCGCGATCCAGGACTATGAACGCGGTGTCGTTATCGGGCAGCGAACGTTTGGCAAAGGGTCGGTGCAGAACCTGTACAACCTCGACCAATTTGTTCCGCGAAGTGAAGGTGACGGGCTCGGCCAGCTCACGCTAACCATAGGTAAATACTATCGAGTGACCGGGGACAGCACACAGAATCGCGGTGTGTTGCCCGATATCGAACTCCCCTCAATGATCGACATCGAAGAGTTTGGTGAGAGTACTCGGCCACGCGCCCTGCCCTGGGATCAAATCCAACGTACACGCTTCAGTGCTGGTAGACCGCTCGATACACAGATTGCGCTTTTGACCGAAACGCTGGAGACGCGGGCTGCAAATGACCCTGATCACCTGTTCTTGCTCGATGATCTGGAGGCAATCTCCGATAACCGCAGCCGCAAAGAAGTGTCGCTTAACCTGGAAACCCGTAAGAGCGAGCGTGCCGGCTTCCGACAAGCACGTCTGGAGCGCGAAAATACGCGTCGTGAAGCGAACGGGCTGGAGCCACTTGAGGATCTGGAGGCTCTGGAAGCCGCCGAAGCGCCTGATATTGTGTTGAATGAAGCAGCAGATGTGGTTGCAGATATGATTGAAATGGCGACGCCTCAAGGGATGGCGAAACTCCGCCAAGCTGCGGAGCAAGGTAGCTAAGCGACTGTTCCACCTCACAATCCATTGAAAAACGGGCCAAAGGGCCCGTTTTTTTTGGTCTCGGGGTTGCGCTAAATTGTTTTAGTGTTATATCTTACTACAACACTAGTACAGTAAATCGGAATAGCGCGATGGCTACCACCGAGAACCCCAACGAGATGCGCACCCACGCGAAACAGGAATTCGCGAGGATCGCGCTCGTTTTGTGTTCCGGTCTTGTTGCTATCGGCACGATCCAGCTGTCTGACCATCTAATGCAACCACAATCTGGAATCACAGAAACACGCCCAGCCGTAGCGCGGGCATTTCTTCCGGAGCTTGAGTTTGCACCTGTTGAAAAACCCGCGACTGCCGCTGCTACCACTGCACAGCGACCAAGTCCGGTACCCGTAAATGCAACCATTTCACCACCACGGGCATCCAATGCTCGGGAAGAAAACGAACAACCAGATGTCACAGGGAATTCACAATGTCATTGCTCCTTAGATTCGCACTGATTATCACCAGCCTGATGGTCCTGACCGCGCTGCCGGGATGCGGAGGCACGCCCGATGCCACGGACTCTACCGAACAGGTAGCCGACACAGAAACCGAAGAAGCTTCTGAAGAAGCGGAAGAGGAAGAGGACACGACGGTGATTCCGGTCGAAGTGATCGACGTGGATCGCGGCGATGTGTTCGCCGCCTATACCGCGGCCGCGTCGCTGGAGGCATTCGACGAGGCGACCGTCGTCGCCAAGGTCGGCGGCGAAGTCCGGCAGATCCTCGTCGAGGAAGGCGATCGCGTAAAGCGTGGTGATGTGCTTGCAAGACTGGACGGAGATCAGCTTAGGCTCGAACTCGAACAGTCTCGTGCGAACCTTGCGAAGCTGGAGCAGGAATACGAACGTAACCTCGAATTGCATGAGCGCGGGCTGGTTGCCGCGAGTGCGTTTCAAACGACCAAATTCGAAGTGGACTCATTGCGTGCGGCCAACAAGCTGGCGGAGTTGCGCTACCAGTACACGACGATCCGCGCACCGATCGATGGCGTGGTATCGAGTCGCGACATCAAACTCGGCAATACCATCGAACAGAACGCACCGACCTTCCGTATAACAGCGATGGATCCGCTGATTGCGAACCTGTTTGTGCCGGAACGCGAGTTCGGACGGCTGCAAGCAGATCAGGCGGTGAAGCTCTCGATTGATGCGCTCCCGGGCGATGAGTTCGACGGGATTGTTGCACGCATCAGCCCAACCGTTGATGCGGAGTCGGGTACGTTCAAAGCGACCGTCGAAATCAGCGACACGTCGCAACGCCTGAAACCCGGAATGTTCGGTCGTTTCGCAGTCATTTATGACGAACAAAAAGACACGCTGCTGCTACCACAAGATGCACTGATTCAAACCACCGCAGGCAAGATCGTATTCACCGTTTCCGACGGCGTTGCAAAACGCGTCGACGTGATGACAGGCTACAGCTGGAATGATGATATCGCTGTGCTGGATGGCCTTACGGATGGCGCACGAGTGGTCGTCGTCGGCCAAGCCGCATTGCGAGATGGATCGAAAGTGCGTGTCATCGGCGATCCGCTTCCCGAAGACGAGGAAGCTGAAGGCGAGCCTATCGGCGCCGTCGCCAGCATCGGTCGGTAAACCATGAGCAACACACAGAAGCAGAAAGCTGGCAGCCTTGGGCTGGTCCGGCTGGCCACGGGGCGCCCGGTCACTGTACTGATGCTGTTCCTCGCAATCGTCATGTTCGGTTACGTGTCGCTCGGTCGGCTGTCGGTCAATCTACTGCCTGACCTGTCCTACCCCACCCTGACGGTTCGCACAGAGCTTCCCGGCGCCGCGCCACAGGAACTGGAAAGCCTGATCACCAAACCCGTCGAGGAAGCGGTTGGCACCATCGGTGGCGTGCGTCAGGTGCGCTCCGTGTCGCGCACAGGACAGTCGGATGTCACCGTCGTGTTCAACTGGGGCACCGACATGAACCTCGCGAGTGTTGATGTTCGCGAGAAACTCGACATTCTGGAATTACCCCTGGAAGCGCGCCGACCGCTACTACTGAGATTCGATCCGTCCAGCGAACCGATCATGCGATTGGCGCTCGGCGAAACCGATGCGTCGATGATGACCAATGAACGCCTTAAGCGCCTACGTCAGGTCGCAGAAGACGATATCAAGGATGATTTTGAATCGGTCGATGGTGTTGCTGCCGCCAAAGTCAGTGGCGGCCTCGAAGACGAAGTCCAGATCGTTGTCGATCAGGTCAAACTTTCTCAACTCAATCTGACGATCGCAGAGGTTGCCAACCGCTTGCAGGCGGAAAACGTCAACCTCGCGGGCGGACGACTGGAACAAGGGCTTCGCCGGTTCCTTGTTCGAACGATCAACGAATTTGAATCGGTCGAAGCGTTCGGCGAGGCGATCATCGCGACCCGCGCAGGTCGACCCGTTTACCTGAAGGACATTGCCCAGGTGACTCGCGGGTTCAAGGACCGCGAGGCCATCACTCGCGTGGACGGCAATGAGGTCATCGAGCTCGCCCTCTACAAGGAAGGCGACTCCAATACCGTACAGGTTGCCAACAATATTGACCGGAGACTGAATTCGATTGGCGACCAGCTGCCCGACAACTTGCAGCTCGTAAAGATCGCTGACCAATCAGAGTTCATTCGCTCGGCCGTGGATGACGTCAAGTCCGCTGCTATCTGGGGCGGCCTGTTCGCGGTCATCGTGCTTTACGGTTTCCTCGGCAACGCGCGCGCCACCTTTATCGTCGGCATCACCATCCCGGTATCCGTCATTGGCACATTCGCGCTGATGAACCTCACCGATCTCAGCCTCAATATCATGTCGCTCGGCGGCATTGCGTTGGCCGTCGGTTTGTTGGTCGACAACGCCATCGTCGTGTTGGAGAACATTTACGCCAAGCGAGAACAAGGATTCGCGATGGTGGAAGCCGCCGAACGCGGCACCAGTGAAGTGGCGGGTGCAGTTTTCGCCGCGACCCTCACCACCGTCGCTGTTTTCTTCCCCATGGTTTTCGTCACCGGCATTGCTGGCGAGCTGTTCCGGGACCAATCGCTCACCGTGACGTTTGCTTTGTCATTCTCGCTGCTTCTGGCCGTCCTTTTGATTCCCATGCTGGCCTCAGCGGGCGCACGCAAGGGTTACGCCGAATCAGAGGACACCGGTAAAGCCGGTTGGTTCGCGCGCGTTATCGCATTCCCGATCCGTATGTTCGTTCTGGTGTTCAGGGGTATCTCTTTTGTCCTTGGCTTTATCGGCAAGATATTCACGTTTGTGTTCGGCCGGATCAACAACATGTTCGCTGCCGCCTACGGCCCTGCACTGCGTTGGGCAATGCGCCATCGCATTATCGTTTGTGGCGCATCCCTTGCGTTGTTCGTTGCAACGATGAGTCTCGTGCCTCGACTCGGCAGCGAATTGATTCCGCAACTCTCCCAAGGGGAATTCGCGATTAATCTGAGACTAGCTCCGGGAACTCCGCTGGATGAGACCGACGATGTGGTGGCATCTGCGTTTTCGGCTACGAAGCGCATCAGTGATATTGACCGGACATTCTCGGTCACAGGGACTGGCAACCGTCTGGATGCAAATCCGGTGGATGCCGGGGAACATACGGCGGTCCTCAATATCATGATGGCGCCTGGCAGTGATCGCGCCGCAGAAGATGCCGCCATGCAGAAGCTGCGTCGGTCACTCGATGCGATTCCGGGACTCGCTTACGATTTCGAGCGCCCTGCTCTGCTAGCGCTGAGTACGCCACTGGAGATCGTCTACCGCGGATACAATCTCGATCAGCTTCGTGAACGTGCAACAGCGCTCGCGGATGAGCTATCCGCAAACCCGCAGTTCGCCGATGTACGGACGAACGTCGAAGGCGGCAACCCGGAGATTCAGATCACCTTCGATCAGGAACGTGCTGCATCTTTGGGTCTCGTAGTGCGTGACATCGCGGACAGCGTGGTCACCAGCGTCCGTGGCAACGTTGCCACGCGTTACAGCTGGAGAGATCGCAAGATCGATGTCACCGTGAAGAGCTTGGAATCGCAGAATGCGTCGATCGATGACGTTCGACAATTGATCGTTAATCCGGGTAGCGCACGACCAGTCAAATTGACAGATGTGGCCGACATACGGCTGGCGACAGGCCCTTCCGAAATCCGTCGCTTCGACCAGGAGCGGGTCGCGGTGGTTTCCGCCTCCCTGACAAGCGGCGACCTCGGAACAGTATCAAAGGCGCTGGAAGCACGCCTGAATGAAATATCGCTACCCGAGGGAATGACCGTTGAAGTGCTTGGGCAGAGCGAGGAGATGGAACGCTCACTGACTTCAATGCAGTTCACGCTCGCCTTGGCGATCTTCCTGGTCTACCTCGTTATGGCATCGCAGTTCGAATCGCTGACACACCCGTTTGTCATCTTGTTTACGATACCGCTTGCGATGGTGGGCGCAGTGCTCGCACTCTGGGTTACTGGCACAACAGTGAACGTCGTGGCGTTCATCGGCATGATCATGTTGGCTGGCATTGTCGTCAACAATGCGATCGTAATGATCGACACGATCAATCAGCTCCGCAACGGTGGCATGCCTCGTGAAGCAGCGATCTTCGAAGGCGCTCGAACACGTCTCCGACCCATCCTGATGACGACACTGACTACAGCACTGGGTTTGTTGCCGATGGCGATTGGGCTCGGCCAGGGCGCCGAAGTCCGTACCCCGATGGCCATTACAGTGATCGGTGGTCTGCTCACCTCGACACTGCTCACCTTGATTGTCATTCCCGTGGTGTACAGCCTGCTCGACCGCAAGAAAACGGACGCCGACACGCGCGAACGTGCTCCGGGCGCCGCACAAACAACGATGATGCCGACGGACGGACAGCTCGCATGAAGCACACAGAGTTCTCATTACGCCGACCGGTGACTGTATGCATGGTGTTTGCGGCATTGCTGGCCGTTGGATTGATCTCCTCGCGTTTGCTGCCGCTCGAAGAAACACCGGACATCGATATTCCGGGTTTCTTTGTCAACATCCCGTACGACGGGTCGACACCTAAGGAAACCGAACGCCAGATCACCCGACCCGCTGAAGAAGCTCTAGCGACGTTGCCGGGTGTGCGTGACATGTATTCTGGATCGCGCGAATCCGGTGCTGAGATCTGGATGCAGTACGGATTCAACTCCAACGCGCGCACCGCCGCGGTGGAAGCTCGCGTCAAGCTCGACGCGATCCGGGATCAGCTGCCCACCGACCTTGAGCGAATTCAGGTCTTCAGTGGCTCGATTAATGACCGCCCTATCATGCAACTTCGCGTTTCGAGTGATCGCGATCTTTCCAATGCATGGGACCTTTTGAATACGCAGGTCAAGCGTCGTCTGGAGAGACTACCCGGTGTCTCCCAGGTGGAAATTCAAGGCGTAGAACCACCCGAAGTGCGACTCAGACTCGATGCGAGCCGAGTGGCCGCGCACGGTGTGGACATCAACGAACTCGCCAACCTGCTGCGACGCGGCAATTTCGCGGTCAGCGCCGGGCAGATCACTGCTGGCAATGAACGATGGACCTTGCGACCCAATGGCGAGTTCAAGAGCCTCGACGACATCCGTAACCTTGTTATCGACGATCGCAATCTGCGCCTGCGCGACGTTGCCAACGTCAGCATGACCTCACAGGAACGCAACTACGGCCGTCACCTCGATGGAAACTACGCGATTGGTATCTCAGTGAGTCGCGCTAGCGGTTACAACATGGTCGAGGTCGCCGATCGGGTAATCGAGGAAATCGAGGCTATCGGCAAGACGCCGGCGATGACCGGTATCGAAATCTTTAGTCTCGATAACCAGGCGGACTCAGTTCGCCAGTCCCTGCGTGATCTCGTCAGTTCGGGGCTGATCGGCGCCCTACTTGCAGTTGTTGTGCTGTATTTCTTCCTCCGTCATATGGCGACCACGCTGATCGTCACGCTCTCGGTGCCGCTGTCCCTGATCATCACGCTGGGCGCGATGTACTTTAGTGGCTTGACGTTGAATGTGCTTACGCTGATGGGCCTGATGCTGGCGATCGGCATGCTCGTAGACAACTCCGTTGTCGTGACCGAGAGTATCTTCCGTTACCGTCAGGAAGACGACGCCGATCCTGCCAGCGCGACCATGAAAGGTGTCCGAGAGGTCGGACTTGCCGTGATCGCGAGCACGGCAACCTCAATCTGTGTATTTGCTCCGCTTCTGTTTAGCCAAGAGACAGAAGAAGGCGTGTTCTTGCGTCACGTCGCCATCACGATCTCAGTGGCAATCCTTTGCTCGCTTGTCATCGCGCAGACGCTCATTCCGCTGCTCACGAGCAAGCTGAAGAAAATTCCAAGAGAACATGCCGGCAAACTGATTCCCGCCGTCGCTAGCCGCTACGGTGCTCTGCTCAGCTGGATTACTAATGCACGCGGTTGGAAACGCATCATCGCGCCCGCAATTGCAATCGTCGTACTCATCTCGCCGATCATTCCGATCCAGACTGAAATGTTCAAGATGGACCCATTCCCCGAAGAACCTACGCGACGATTGTTCCTGCCCTACAACATGAACGATTACTACTCGCTGGATAAGGTCGAAGAAAGCGTGAACGAAATCGAGCAGTTCCTGTTCGACAACCAGGAACGCTTTGAGATTCGTTCGGTGTATTCCTATTGGGAACAAGGCCGAGCGGAAACGACCATTCTTTTGACCCAGGGTGCCGATGCGACGCTGGACTCCCGTAAGGTCATGGAAATGATTCTCGCCGAGAAGCCGGACATAGCGATCGGTGATCCTGCGTTCGAGCGAAGCAATAATGGTGTCGGAGAAGGCTTTAGCGTCACGCTCTCCGGAGAGTCGACCGAGCGGCTTCGTGAACTGACCTATGATGCCTGGGATGTCCTTGAGAACATCGATGGACTGTTCGACTTCAGTACGGATCTAACAGCCGGTGCGCGCGAAGTACAGATTCGACTCGACCGGGAAAAGGCGGCGGCAATCGGTGCTAGCGCACAAACTGTTGGTGATGCGGTCGGCATCGCACTGCGTGGCGAGCGACTTCGCGAATACCGAAGCGAAGACGGCGAGGTTCTGATGCGACTTGCGCTGCGCGATAACGATCGACAGACCATCGACCAACTTGGCAATCTGATGGTGCCGGTGCTGTCCCCCGATGGCACCCCCGGTTCTGTACCGCTCTATCAGATCGCCGATCTCGAACAAACACGCGGTGCACGCACGATTCAACGCACCAACCGCAAGACTTCCGTATCGATCAATGCAGCCGTTGACCCGAAAACTAACATGGATGAGCTACGACCCAAGGTCGAGGCGGTCATGAACGAGTTGCAACTACCCGCCGGGTATCAATGGGGCTTCGGCAGAGGGTTCGAACGCAGCGAGGACACCAAGAACATGATGGCCGAGAACATCCTGCTAGGGATGCTTCTGATCATCATTGTCATGGCGGCCATGTTCGAATCGATGCTCTACCCGCTGTCGATCATCATGTCCCTATTCTACTCAATGGTCGGCGTTGTATGGTTCCTCGCACTGACGGGCACATCGTTCACGTTCATGGCGATGGTCGGCGTGATGATTCTGATTGGTGTTGTGGTGAATAACGGCATTGTGCTCGTCGATCACATCAACAACCTGCGGCGCGAGGGGCTGCCTCGCGATGAAGCGGTTGTGCGGGGCGCCAGAGATCGATTCCGCCCGATTCTGATGACCGCGGCGACAACGATTCTGGGCCTGGTACCTCTGGCAGTGGGCAACACGGTCGTCGGCTCTGGTGGCCCTGCCTATTATCCGATGGCACGCACCATCATTGGTGGGCTCGCCTTTTCCACGATCGTGTCACTGGTCGCCGTACCCATGGCGTACATCGGACTGGATAAGTTCAGGAACTGGAGTCTCGGTATCTGGCGCCATGCAGCGCGTCGGCCCGCAAAGACCGCTCAAGTGAGCGCCGGATAGAGACAACGTGGCGAGCGGCGGTCAGCCGTCGGTAATCAGCGCTCTGGAAACGGACCACTGATCGTCGCGCAGCACCTCCACTATCGGGGTGAAGCGCGCTTGCCGTTCTTCGTCCACCATGTTGAGTGGATCAGCATCAAACGGGTCGGGTATGACCGCGTTGTCCGCCGCATACTTCGCGCGCTTGGCGAGCCACTGAACCTGGGTGCGCAACAGCGCCATGAAATTTTCGGTGGCGGTGAAATCACGAAATCGAATAAACGACTGGTCCACGGTATTCATCAAGCGCCGGCACTGTGCGTCGTCGCCATAATCTACTGCGCCCACCTCACGGTGATAGGCCAATCGTGACTTTGCTGCCAGATCCCCTGCTGATTCGAAGAACCGGGTCATGAACTGGGCCATCGCCAACAAGTGAAGATTGATGACACGCTGGTCCGCAATAGGTAACGCACGGTCTGCCGGCGGACGTTCAACTCGCACCTCGCGTGCGGTGGCAAGCGTTTCATCGTGCGCAGCAACATAAGCTCTCAAGTCTTCTGTCACGACACGTTTTTCTTGAGTCAGGCGGCGTCGGCGCCACCAATGCCATGGATAGCGAGCTCGCAGATACTGAGCCTCCAAATCACGTAGCAGCTGACGCAATGACATGATCGATGCCTTTTCGGAAACAAGCTGCTGTTCTACCTCGGCCACGCGCTCAGCATGCTGTGCACGCCACTCCTCGATCCGTTCGACTCTGCGCTTACCGCTGGTTCGCGTCGCCATTTGATGTGCAGCAGTGACGAGATGCTGATGACACCGACGCCACAAACCGCGTAGGTGATAGAACAGCATCGTGCCCAGCGCAGTGTTCTCACCGGTCAGAAGCTCTTCGAGATACGCAAGCTTCCGCTCCAGACGCTCGCCGTGCTGCTCCGCTCCAGCCAACGACTGATTCAGTTGACGTTCGCGCTGACGCAGATCGCTGTAGGCCTTCTTGAGCGCAACGCGATTGGAGAACAGTCGCAGCAGACGCTCGTGCTCGTCTATCGCAGAGGACGCGGTATCGGTTGTAATGTTTTGGCTGACAGCGACCATCGCTGAACGGAGTCTCTCGTTATGCCCTGTTTGGCACCGCGAAAGAGATTACACATAACCTGCTGGGATCGGCGTTGACCTGCCGCACAGTTTTTGGATCAACCGGAGATTCGATGACCTGCATCGAGCAAGTATTCGAGCCACTTGTTCAGCAAGACGTTGCGTCGCCACCGAGAGTCCAGTGTCTCGCGGTGCGAAGCCGCAATATCCCGGAGAATGTGATGACGATGCTGGGCGCTCATACTCATAACCTCGGCCAGCTTGCCGTCGAAATATACGCGCAGACGCAAGTCCGGGTCCGCGATTGACGCTATTTCGCCATCGACTTCGGGCGCATCGAAAAGGTAGGTCAAACGCAACGTCAGCGTGTATCGCGTGCGTTCCTCGACCGTGCAGTGCAGAGGCAGATCGTCTGCCGCAGCCGTCGAAACCGCCTCGCCTGTCAACCGATCGAGTTCAGGGACCAGCATCCAGAGGCGCAGAAAATTGCTCTCGTAGACGCTCATCAGGCCGGCAAAGCTGCGCGGCTTTACCTGAGTTTGCGGGACGATTCTGCTATCGGTTTGCATCGCTAGAGCTTAGCACAGCTTGCCTTGTTGACAGGGTGTCGCGAATTGCCGCGAAATCTAAAATTAGACGATACTTCTACGGGCGCACACGGCGCTCTACGCCTGTAGCTTCAAGGATACGACTGGATATTTCCTCGATCGAAAACTCGGTCGTATCTACATGCGGGATTCGGTACTTGGAGAACAGCGCCGCTGCCGCGCGAAGCTCGAAATTGACCTGCTGCGCCGACGCATAACGCCCCGCCGATCGTCGCTCCTTGCGAATTTGCTGAAGTCTTCTCGCGTTGATCGTCAAACCAAATAGCTTGTTACGATGCTCCAGAAGGCGCGCTGGCAGGCTGCCGCCCTCAAATTCATCATCCGTGATCGGATAATTCGCCGCATAAACTCCGTACTGCAAAGCCAGATACAGGCATGTTGGTGTTTTTCCGGAACGTGACACCCCAACGAGAATGACGTCAGCCTGATCGTAGTTGCGAGTGACACCGCCGTCATCGTTCGCCAGCGCATAGTTCGTTGCTTCTATGCGTTTCATGTAGGTATCGGTATCCGACATCCCATGCGCTCGTCCTGCCGCATGTGATGCCTCGGTTTCCAATTCAGACTCGAGCCGCTCTACGAACGCATCAAAGATATCGAGGTACAAACCGTTCGCTTCGCGAATGATCGCGCGCAATTCGTCATGTACGAGGGAGCTGAAAACGATAGGGCGGTGTTGATCCTGAGCAGCCGCACGATCGATCCGATCCTTCAGTTCGACTGCTCTGGACTCGGAATCCACGAATGGGACAGTCACCTGACGAAACGACTCTCCAACGAATTGTGTCATGAGACTATGGCCCAGGGTTTCTGCGGTCACACCCGTTTGATCCGAAATGAAAAAGACTGTCCTGCTGGCCATTAGCGCTCCTCTAACCGGCGCTTACCATAACCCAACTGCCGTATTTAGGCTCGCGACCGATGTCACAAAGCGAACAGCCCCGCGGCGCGTTATAATGGCGGGCTTTATGTATCCACGGTAACGAGGGATCAGCGTGAACCGGTTTGTCATTCCATTTTCTGAGCTCGGCATGGGCGATGTTGAGCGCGTTGGCGGCAAGAATGCCTCGCTTGGTGAGATGATCAGCAATCTGCACGGACTCGGCGTCACCGTTCCGGGTGGGTTCGCCACCACCGCTGAAGCCTACCGGGTGTTTCTGCGCGACAACGGTCTGGATACGCAGATCGCAGAACGGCTGCAGGACCTCGACGTTGACGATATCGGTGCGCTGACCGCAGCGGGAGACGATATCCGGCGCTGGATTCGCGAGGCACCCTTGCCCGCCAAACTGGAGGCCGATATGGCCGAGGCCTGGGCTGAAATGGCGGACGGGCGTGATATCGCGGTCGCGGTTCGATCCTCAGCGACCGCAGAGGACCTGCCCGATGCGTCATTCGCCGGCCAGCAGGAGACATTCCTGAATATTCGTGGGCTGGACAACGTCATCACAGCCATGCGCGATGTGTTCGCCTCACTCTTCAATGATCGTGCTATCGCTTACCGCACACACCAGGGTTATTCCCACGAGCAGGTCGCTTTGTCAGCCGGCATCCAGCATATGGTGCGCAGTGACAGAGGTTCGAGCGGTGTGATGTTCACACTCGACACCGAGTCCGGTTTCCGCGATTTGGTGTTTATTACTGCATCCTGGGGCCTCGGTGAAACCGTAGTTCAGGGCGCAGTGAATCCCGATGAGTTTTACGTCTATAAACCCGCGCTGCGAGCCGGAAACATGCCGATCATGCGGCGCAACCTCGGCAGCAAAGCGATCAAGATGGTGTTCTCGGATGACGCGCGCGCTGGCAAGAGCGTAGAAACGATTGACGTTGACAGCGACGCCCGTCGCCAGTTTTCGATCACGGATGATGATGTGCTCGAACTCTCCCGCCATGCATTGACCATCGAAGCGCACTACGGGCGACCGATGGACATCGAGTGGGGTAAGGACGGCGAAGACGGCAAGATCTACATCCTGCAAGCGCGACCCGAGACCGTGCAGTCTCGGTCCGGGCGCACCCTGCAACGATTCACGTTGAAGAAGCGATCCACGGTGATCGCCAGCGGTCGCAGCATCGGACAGAAGATCGGCGCGGGCAAGGCGAAGGTCATTCGTGACGTCAGTGAAATGGCACGCGTGCAGAGCGGCGATGTTCTCGTTGCCGATATGACCGACCCGGATTGGGAACCTGTCATGAAACGGGCGGCTGCTATCGTCACCAATCGCGGTGGACGAACCTGTCACGCCGCGATTATCGCTCGCGAACTGGGAATACCCGCAGTTGTCGGCTGCGGCGATGCCACAGATCTGATTCACGACGGCACCGAGGTCACCGTTTCATGCGCCGAGGGCGACGAAGGCTTCATCTACGACGGTGTACTCGAGTTTGAAAAGCATCAGATCGAACTCGATGCACTACCCGAGGTGCCCGTTAAGATCATGATGAATGTCGGTAACCCCGACCGAGCTTTTGACTTTGCCTCAATCCCGCATCGTGGGGTCGGACTCGCCAGACTCGAATTCATCATCAACCGAATGATCGGGGTGCATCCGCAGGCTCTGCTCGACTATGACGACATTGACGCCGACACGCGCGAGATGATTGACGAGCAAATGGCGGGATACACCTCGCCTCGAGAGTTCTTCATCAGCAAATTGGCTGAAGGGGTGAGCTCCATCGCGGCGGCGTTCGCACCGCACCCCGTGATCGTCCGTTTGTCGGACTTCAAATCCAATGAATACGCGAATCTGATCGGTGGCGAGCTCTACGAGCCCAATGAGGAAAACCCGATGTTGGGTTTCCGTGGGGCCGCGCGATACCTCGATGAGAACTTCCAGCCTTGTTTCCAGATGGAATGCGAGGCTCTGCGCCGCGTGCGCAACGACATGGGACTGACCAACGTCGAGGTGATGGTGCCGTTCGTCAGAACGCTGGATCAAGCGCGACAGGTCACCGAACTTCTCGCGGAAGAGGGGTTGTCGCGGGGCGAGAACGGACTGCGCTTGATCATGATGTCAGAACTGCCGACCAATGCTTTGTTGGCCGATCAGTACCTCGAGTACTTTGATGGCATGTCGATCGGATCGAACGACATGACCCAGCTCGCGCTAGGGCTTGACCGCGACTCCGGACTTATCGCCGATCTGTTTGATGAGCGCGATGAAGCCGTCAAGGCATTGCTTGAGCTGACCATCAGTGCGTGCAAGCGCCAGAACAAATACGTTGGTATTTGTGGTCAAGGTCCGTCAGATCACCCGGAACTCGCAAAGTGGCTTTTGGAACAGGGCATTGAGTCGATGTCGCTCAACCCTGATACCGTCATCGAGACCTGGCTGTACCTCGCCGGAGAGCGAGTCTGACAGGGCAATAAGGCGGCTACAGCAGATCGCCGGATCCGTAGCCACCGCGTTTGCGGCGCCTGAGTCCTGGGAGGATCAGACCGAGCACAATACCGAGCAGCAAGACGCCTGCACCGACGACGAAGCCGTACAAGGCTCTCTGACTGCGCAGGTCAGCGTTCGATTGCTGCAAACCCTGAAGTTCGATTTCGGTTTCCTGCAGGTCGGTTCTCAACGTCATGTTCTCGCGATCGATCGCCAACACGTTAGACGCTTTCTGTTGCAAGTCTGCAAGCTCACTTGTCAGGCGCTCGTTGTCTTGCTCGAGCGCGCGCAAACGCTGCTGCGCAGCGGCATAGGACGTGCGCAGATCATCGAGCTCACGGCCCTGATCACCGCTCTCATTGCGCAGTGAATCAACACGCCCCTGCAAAGCGGCCAACTGGCTTCGCGCATCAGGGTCACGCATCAGATAGCGCGTCAGTACATATCCCTCGGTCTCGCTGGTGGTGAGACGCACGCGGCTGTAACCTGACTCGGCGTCCTGTTCGAGTACCTCAACAGGAGTACCCGATTCGAGCATCCTGACAATCGCGTTCTGCGTACTAGGACCGCGCCGCATCGTGATTTCAAAAATGTCTGTGACGTATTGGCGCTCTTCGCCGGATTGCGCACGTGAATCGGCGGTCACCGCGAACAGTGCGAGTGCAAGAAGCATCGATTTGAGTACGTAGTTCATGCGCGCGAGATT
This sequence comes from Pseudomonadota bacterium, assembly GCA_039027435.1. Taxonomy (GTDB): domain Bacteria; phylum Pseudomonadota; class Gammaproteobacteria; order Steroidobacterales; family Woeseiaceae; genus CALBPI01. The sequence continues at coordinate 110,529 of JBCCKF010000008.1, forward strand.
AAGTGGTGTGTGCACGTTTGTACACTGTCGTAGAACGGCAACACGTCAGTCCCTCGATAGGTGTGCAAGGCTGGCTGCATGCGCCTCCCAGTGCTGGCCATCAAACGCCTCGACGTCAACCGGGAATCCGTCAGGGAGTTCCAGGCAGGCGAGATTGACGCTGACGCCATCGGGGTTGGACCTCGGTCGATAAAACGACTTCACGCCACAAATGCTGCAAAACAGATGCCGAGCGACCCCGGTGTTGAATCGATATTCTGAGAGCTCCTCTTCCCCGGACAGAAGCTCGAAAGCTGACTCTGGCACAATGGCACCAACAAACCCGGACTGCGCGCAAATCGAACAATTACATGCGTGTGCCAGCAAGGGCTTTGCGACCGACACTCGATAACGCACTGCGCCACAGTGGCAGCTACCCAAAAGATCGATCAACTCACTCATGAGAGGGCCGATAGATGTCGGCGCGCGAAAACGAGCATCTGATTATTAGCAGGCATGTGATAGTGGGCCACTTCAACCCAGCCAGTGCGACACGCAAGCGCCCTCACCTCGCCCAGATCACGAATACCCATGCCGGTTGCTTCTGCTCGCAATTGCACATCAAACACGGCATTACCTTCACTGGTCGGCTTACCGTCGACGTGAAACGGCCCATACACAAAAAAGCGAGTCGCATCTCGCGCCAGCTTCGCGGCATTCGAAAACAAATCGGTCACGGCACCCCAATCCATGATGTGGAGTGTATTCACCGTTAACAGGGCATCGAAGTCAGGCATCTCTCGCCATTGTTCGGAGGACCTCGCATCGAGCGCAAGCGCGGGAAGGACCCTATCTGCGGCCTCGGCGGTCGCTGCCCAGCCATTGATGCTTCCATGGTCGGGAATACGGTCACTCGGTTGCCACAGTACCCCATCGAGACGATCGATCAGATAAGCAGCGTGTTGCCCGGTACCACTCCCCACTTCGAGGAGCGTTCCGGGGGTCAGCCACGCTTCGAGCACCCTGCCCAACGCCTCCCTGTTTCGCTCGCACGATGGGGAAGAACGCAGCGCGCTAGACGCGGACGAAGGCCCACCCGCGATCATTCCGATCCCATAGCGGCCATGAATACGTCAATGCCCGGTTGAAGCCATTGCTCGCGGTAGTGCCGCAGCTCTTCAATTGAGTCCCTGATATCCTCCAACGCGAGATGCAGTCCCTGCTTGCGTACTCCACGACAAAGTTCCGGCGCCCAGTTCTGAGCAAGAATCTTGAGTGTGCTGACGTCCAGGTTGCGGTAGTGGAAATACGCTTCTAACTCCGGCATGTAGCGCGCGAGGAATCGACGATCCTGGCAAATGCTGTTGCCGCACATTGGCGAGCTGCCACGGATGACATGCTGTTCAAGAAAAGCGATGGTCTCACGTTCGGCTGCAGTCTCGTCGTAGCCACTCTTGCGCACGCGCTCTGTGAGTCCCGATCCGCCGTGCTGACGCGTATTCCATTCGTCCATGCCTTCAAGACGTTCTTCACTCTGTCTGACGGCAAGCACCGGACCGGAGGCGATTTCGTTCAGATCATGATCGGTGACAATCGTGGCAATCTCGATAATGCGATCCTGCGACGGGCTCAGTCCAGTCATCTCAAGATCGATCCAGATCAATCGGTTGTGGGGCAAATTCGTCATCAGGGCAGTGTAGCAGACCCGCATCAAGCGTCTGCACTGGCATAATGCCGCGGTGAACGACGACGCAGACAACACCAGTCGAGTAATGCGCGTTGCGGCGAGTTTCGGCGCGCGCTTTGAACTTACTCCCGACGGCCTACCGAGTGCGGACCCAATCCCTGCACGCCCGAGAGGCAAGAAACTCAAACCGGTTGCGGGAGACTTCGTCAGGGCGCGCCCACTTGAAGGCGAGAAGGACTGGCAGATCGAGGAAGTGCTCGAACGCGCGAGTGCACTCGATCGAACCGACACTCGCGGACGACGCGAGTTGCTGGCGGCCAATGTGTCAATGATGGTGATCGTGCTCGCACCACAGCCACAACCGGATTTTTTTATCGCCGATCGCTATCTCGCTGCCGCGGAATTGATGCCATGCAAAGCCGCCATTGTCTGGAACAAGAGCGATATCGCTGCGCCCGAAGCGGAGGTCGAAGTGTACCGTGCGCTCGGCTATCATGTGATCAACGCAAGTAACAAGAACCACGACGGCATCGGCGCGTTGCGCGACATCATGCGTGGCGAACTCTCTGTTTTTGTCGGTCAATCCGGCGTGGGCAAATCGACCCTCGTCAATACGCTTTCAGGAGGCGACGTACAGCGGACTGGCTCCGTATCGAGCGCCAACCTCGAAGGGCGGCACACAACCGTTTCAGCACGCCTGATCACTCTCGATACCGATATCCAGGTGATCGATTCGCCCGGCGTTCGAGACTACGCGCCAGGGATCATTGAACCGCGTGAGGTGGCGCGAGGTTTTCGTGAGATCCATGCCGCCGCGGCAGGCTGTCGCTTTGCTGATTGTATGCACCGGGCGGAACCTGACTGTGAGGTCAAGGCCCAGGTTGAAACCGGCAAGATCAGCGACCGCCGGTACCGGAGCTACTTGCGACTGGCACAGATCAATCGCCAACTTGGTGCCGATCGCTACTAGCCCGAGTGGCCAAAACCCATAGGCATCTTCGCACCCGCGAGCAGATGCATGTGCAGGTGGAAAACCGTCTGTCCGCCGTCGGCGTTGCAGTTAACAATCAGGCGAAAGCCACTTTCTGCGATCCCCTGCTCGGCAGCGAAGTCACGAGCCGCCAGAAACAAACGTCCGACCAACGTTGCCTGATCGTCACGTATGTCGTTCACAGTGGGGATATGTGGCTTGGGTATGAACAGCACGTGCACGGGCGCTTGTGGACTAATGTCTCGGAATCCGAGTACATGCTCATTTTCAAACACCCGCTCTGCCGGAATCTCGCCCGCGACGATCTTGCAGAACAAACAATCCGGATCGAACTCTGACATCGCTATCGCTCTCCTTGAAACAGACTACGGCGTCCGCTAAACGCGTGCGACAGCGTGCCGCCATCAACAAATTCGAGTTCGCCACCCACGGGAACGCCGTGGGCAATACGACTCGCTTTAACGCCCTGTGCATCTGCCAATTCAGCGACGTAATGCGCGGTTGCATCGCCTTCTACCGTCGGGTTGGTAGCGATGATGACTTCTTTCAGATCCGGCTCCCGAAACCGAGCAGCCAGCAGATCAAGTCCCAGTTCTGAGGGTCCGATGCCGTCCAAAGGTGAAAGATGTCCGAGCAGGACAAAGTAGCGGCCACGGAATCCTGTCGCGTTATCGATCGCCAGAACATCCGCCGGCGATTCGACCACGCATAGTGTTGAGTCATCACGCGATGCATCGCTACAGAATTCACATATCTCGTTCTCGGTATACATACGACAACGATTGCAGTTGCGAATACCAGCGGCTGACTGAGCAAGCGCAGTAGCCAGTCTTGCGGATCCTGACCGATCACCTTCTAGCAATGAAAACGCCATCCGTTGCGCAGACTTCTGCCCAACTCCGGGGAGGCAACGAAGCGCATCAATCAACTCTGTCAGGAGCGGTGTAAAGGCCATAGTGTCGGGTACGGATGTTCTAGAACGGCAGTTTCATCCCTGCAGGGAGATTCAACCCGCCGGTTAACGCCGCCATCTTCTCGGCGCTTGTCGCCTCCGCTTTGCGCAACGCGTCGTTAAATCCGGCGGCGATCAGATCTTCGAGCATTTCACGATCATCGCCGAGGAGTGAGTCATCAATCTGGATGCGGCGCACTTCGTGCTTGCAGGTCATCGTCACAGACACAAGCCCGGCACCCGCCTCTCCGACAACCTCGATATCAGCGAGCTCTGACTGCAACTTTTCCATGTTGCTTTGCATCTCTTTGGCCTGCTTCATCAGCTGCCCGATACCACCCTTCATCTCCCATCCTCCTGTCGGCATTGCCAACAAAACTATCTTGCGTCGCCAGCCCTGACTGTCTCGGGATCGAGCGTCGCGTCCATCAATTCCTCAAATGCGGCCACCCCCGCATCCTTTCGCAGCGTTTCGACCGCCGCCGACTGTTGCGACTGTGCATCGCGCGCCTCTTGACGCACCGGAGTGTCCGCCGGCGTATCCCCACCAACAGCAATCGATACGCGGATATCGCGACCAAGATGCTGAGTCAGCGACTGCTCGAGTACTTTGACCCTCGCATCCGTCAGCATCGCCGCGCTGCGTTTGTCGAGCGAGAGGAAAATCGTACCGTCGCGTTCCTCCTGCCAAGCGCAGTTGGCAGCCAGCATGCGAGCCACGCCGTCCAACTCCAGCGCACCGACCAGTCGGTACCACTGGCGGGACGGATCAGCGTCTTCGGACGCGCCGTGACCGCCCGCCGCCGCAACGGTCTCTTTTGCAACCGCAGCTGGAGCTGGGGCTTCGGATGTTGCTGTTGCCGTGGCCGCAGGAGTCGAGGTTGGGTTCGGTGCAGACACTCGCGCAGGCGTGCGAGCTGCATTCCCTGAATCGACTTGCGTGATCGCACTTGTGTCTCCCCGATCCGGGCGAAAGGCAAGCATCCGCAACAGTGTCATCTCGGCGCCAGTGCGCATATCCGGCGCCAGGGGCAAATCTCTACGTCCGTGGACAACGATTTCGTAGAATAATTGCACGACTTCGGGTGGCAGCCGGTCCGCGTATTCGTGGGCGGGGAAATCTCCGTCTTCAGGTACATCCACTGCGCCCGCCTGTTGGAGGGCGATATCGGTCAGGGCTCGCGCCAACTCATCCAGTAGTGAACCGTAGTCAGGTGCACGCTCATCCGCAGACCGGATGACGTTGATCAGCTCGGCGCCATCTTCCGCAATGAGTGCATCCAGCAAAGCGGTGACAAACGAGTCGTCCAAAGCGCCCAGCATATTCCCTACTTCCCGCTCTGGCAGCGCACCACCACCGAACGCAATCGCCTGGTCCATAAGACTCAAAGCGTCTCGCAGACTGCCATCGGCCGCTTTCGCAAGCATGCGCAGCGCCCCCGGTTCGGCATCGATGCCTTCCAGCTTCGCAATCTCAGCCAGACGATCCGCGATCATAGGTGGCGCAATTCTCTTCAGGTTGAACTGCAGGCATCGGGACAACACGGTCACCGGCAGCTTCTGCGGGTCGGTGGTGGCGAGCAGGAATTTCACATGTTCAGGCGGCTCTTCAAACGTCTTCAACAATGCGTTGAAGGAGTGCGTTGAGAGCATATGGACTTCGTCGATCAAGTAGACCTTGTAGCGACCTCGTGTGGCCGCGTATTGGACGTTATCCAGTAATTCGCGCGTATCGTCGACTTTTGTACGAGAGGCGGCATCCACCTCAATCAGATCGACGAATCTGCCTGAGTCAATTTCAAGACACGCGGCACATTTACCACATGGGGTAGACGAAACACCGAGCTCGCAATTCAGTGCCTTGGCCAGAATTCGAGCCAAGGTTGTTTTTCCAACACCCCGGGTTCCTGAAAACAAATAGGCGTGGTGCAGTCTTTCGTTGTCCAGAGCATGCGACAGTGCGCGCAGAACGTGCTCCTGGCCGACCACATCGGCGAATCCGGTCGGCCTGTATTTTCGTGCGAGGACGAGATAGCTCATGAAAAACTCTGACCGGAAGCAGACCGGCACCGTGAAAAAGAAAGGCCCGCACCAGCTGCTCCCCGGCACCCGGTATGACCGCTGCCGCTGCTCCCTTCCGGGCCTGACGGGGTTCACGGCTGACCGTCGCGAGGTAGCCGGCGCGGACCAAGGCATAGTATCTCAGGCGAGCGCGGCGCTTTCACCCCCCTTGTGGCCGCGAACCGGCACCGGACAGAGGTATAATGCCCGCATGGTTGATGGGAACATCAATGCAGCGAGTTGCACATGCGGCTGATTGTCGCGCTGGTATCGGTGCTAGGGCTAACCACTGTCCAGCAGCCGCCGCCTTTGCTCGAACAGGTGCTCGAGATCGGTGTGCTGCGCGTTGTTACCCGCAACGCACCTACCGCCTACTACATCGGCGCCGACGCGCCCACAGGGCCCGAATACGACTTGGTTGTCGGGTTCGCAGAGGAATTAGGCGTCCAGCTCACAATGCGCCCGCTGCGCGCCGTCGCTGACCTGATTCCAGCGGTGCGGTCCGGTGAGGCACATATGGTCGCCGCCGGACTCTCGATCACGGAGGATCGACTCCAGCAAGTCAATTTCAGTCAGCCCTACCAGCAGGTTGAGCAACACCTGATTTACCGCAGAGGGACCGGAAAACCCCAGTCTTTGGCCGATATTCAGGAGCAAGAGATTGTGGTGATGGCCGGGTCGAGCCATGCAGAGACACTCGATGCCCTGGACAACGAGTTACCGCTGCTGGAATGGCGATCTGACGATGATGCCGAGAGCGCAGATCTGCTCGAGGACGTTGCCGACGGCACGATCGAATACACGATTGCGGACTCCACCGATTTCAATATCAATCGCCAGTTCCACCCCGAACTTCGCATCGGGCTTGATCTTGAGGTTGCCAATTCTGTCGCCTGGGCATTCCCTTCCGGGCGAGATCGATCTCTGGTGGATGCTGCGGACCAGTACCTACAGAAAATCCGGCGCAATGGCGAGCTAACGCGCATTCTCGACCGCTACTACAGCCACAACGATGACTTTGACTACGTCGGCACACGGGCTTTCATCCGTCACTACGAATCACGTCTGCCCAATTACAAGACCCTGTTCAGAGAATCGGCAGGTCAGCACGAACTTGACTGGACGCTGTTGGCCGCAATTGGCTATCAGGAATCTCACTGGAGGCGGTCGGCCGTTTCGCCAACTGGGGTGCGGGGGATCATGATGCTGACCCGTGCCACTGCCGATTATCTGGGTATCGATAATCGTGAAGACCCCGCCCAAAGCATCGCCGGAGGGGCCGCTTTTTTTGCACGTTTGAAAGAACGCCTCAGTGACGACATCCCGGAACCGGATCGCACCTGGATGGCCCTCGCGGCATACAACGTCGGTTTCTTTCACCTCAAGGACGCACGCGAAATCGTTCGAATGCAACAAGGCGACCCAAACCGCTGGGTCGATGTTCGCGCAGCGCTACCGCTACTTGCGCAACGGCGTTGGTATCAGCGCGTTGAACATGGCTATGCGCGCGGTTGGGAGCCAGTGACTTATGTCGAAAACATCCGCAACTATCGATCCATTCTGAAATGGCTGGAGCGGCGAGATGCGGCGCCGACAGGGCCTGAAGCACCAGAAGAGGAGTCGGCAACGACCACAGAGGCAGAGATCGTCGCACAACGCTAGATACCGGTTCAGCATCGGTTCAGCCCCGTTCCTGCCTAATACATCTGCACCTTGGGAAAGACGGAGCAGATAAATGAAAGCGAAGATGATCGCCCTGGCCCTTTTGAGCGCCTGCTCACTGGCAATGGCCGAAGCACCGGCCGTGGAGCAAGCGCAAACCCTTGCGGCACAGGGATCGAGCTCGGCCCGCGGCGCTGCCCTACCGCAGGAAGTCACCAAAGACGCGCCCCAGCGCGGCAACGGGATTCGATCGCCGCGTCGCGCAGCGATTCAAAGTTCTGAGATCAACCAGGACTTTTATGTCTTCGATGCTTTCGTGGACATTCGAGATGATTTCGATTTCGACGGGTTCTTCACGCGTGTCGAATTGACGTTCGATGTCGACACGATCTACAACAGCGCCGACGTGTTCGCGGTCCTGTATCTCTCCCTCGAGGGTGGACCCTGGACCGAGTACGGCAGCACCGAGGTGTTCAGAATCTTCGGCACGAGCGGCGGCGATGAGTACTTCTATGACGCCGACCTGGTCTCGGGTTTTCCGACAGGCTATTACGACATACTGATCGAAATCTACGACGCGTTTGATGGTCGCTTCGTCGCAGAGTTCGGGCCGGCAGAATCTGCCGAGCTGTTCGACCTGCCTTTGGAGAGCATCTCATTGGACGGCCCCAATGAGCCGGTTGTGGTGATCAGCAACGAAGGCGGTGGTGGTGCAACGGGCATCACCGGACTGGCAATGCTGTTAGGTTTGCTCGGACTCGCCAGACGGCGCGCCGCTATCGAGACGCTTGATATAACGGATTAACTCACCATCGAACCCGATGGATTCATACAACGACCGGGCGCGCAGATTCTGACGAAACGCATTCAGTGTCAGGGTCTGGGCGCCCTCTTCGATGGCGAGCCGTTCGGTCGCTGCCATCAGCTGCCGCCCGAGACCCAACCCTCGCCCGGACTTGGCAACCACAATCGCCTCGAGATGTGCACCTGGCCGATGGCTCAGCGACTCTTCGCCCAAGGTGACCAACGCCAAACCCAGCACCTGATCTGACCCGTCCACGGCCACCAGCAGGCGCGTTACGCCGTCCGTGGCTCCGGCGAAGTGCTTACGCACCAATTCCGCATCGCCCTGCCAGAGGTCTTTGGAGTCTCGCCACGTGGGCAGTTCAAAATCCGCAAGCTCAGGCATCAGCGCCAATACCGCTGACTCATCCGTCTCTAACGCAGCACGAATGGTGGTGCGCCGCTCACCAGAATCTGTCATCGCCTTCTCTCGCGAAAAAAACGTCGCAGCAGCTCGGCTGAGGCCTCAGCCAGGACGCCACTTGTGCATTCATAGCGGTGGTTTATCGCATCCGATGCCAATAAGTCCATAGCCCCGCCGAGCGCACCGGTTTTCGGATCAGCGGCGCCATAGACAACCCGGTCTACTCGCGCATGCACCATTGCGGTTGCACACATCGCACAGGGTTCCAGCGTGACATACAAGGTCGCGTTATTGATGCGGTAATTGCCGAGCATCTCGCCCGCTCGTCGCAGTGCAACCACCTCCGCGTGTGCGGTTGGGTCGCTATCCCGAATCGAGCGATTCTCACCACGCGCCAGCACCCGTCCATCCTGCACTAGCACCGCGCCAACCGGCACTTCGCGCTCAGCGGCTGCCGCGTCAGCAAGATCGAGTGCCTGCAGCATAAAAAAGTGATCAGCCGGACGTGTCACAGCGTCGAGGTTCGAAGACCGTACATGAGCAGACGATGAACTCATTCCCACTCGATTGTCGCAGGCGGCTTACCAGAAATATCGTAGGTCACACGAGAAATACCCTGCACCTCATTGCAGATTCTAAGCGAGACCTTTTCCAGGAAGTCATACGGCAAGCGCGCCCAGCGCGCCGTCATGAAATCAATCGTCTGTACGGCGCGCAGCGCAATCACGTAGTCGTAAGCGCGCCCGTCACCCATGACACCCACCGATTTCACCGGCAGAAAGACGGCAAACGCCTGACTCGTCTCGTTGTAGAGATCTGCCGCACGAAGCTCGTCGATAAAAATCTTGTCTGCCTTGCGCAGATAGTCAGCGAACTCCCGGTTTACAGCGCCGAGTATGCGCACACCGAGACCCGGCCCCGGGAATGGGTGGCGATAGACCATGTCGTGTGGCAACCCTAGCTGTACCCCCAACTCCCGCACCTCATCCTTGAACAATTCGCGCAGTGGCTCCAGCAGCTTCAGACGCATATGCGCCGGCAGTCCACCCACGTTGTGGTGCGACTTGATCACATGAGCTTTGCCCGTTTCTGCACCTGCTGATTCGATGACATCCGGATAGATCGTCCCCTGCGCCAGCCAGGCAACGTTTGTCAGTAGATTCGCCTGCTCTTCGAAGACCGCCACGAATTCACGCCCAATGATCTTGCGCTTGTCTTCGGGATCACTCACCCCTTCCAAAGCGGCAAAAAACCGATCGCTGGCATCCACGCGAGTCACCTTCACCCCAAGATTTTCGGAGAAGGTCTGCATGACCTGATCGCCTTCGTTCTCACGCAAGAGACCATGATCAACAAACACGCAGGTCAGCTGGTCTCCGATCGCCTCGTGGAGCAGTGCAGCTACAACTGAGGAGTCGACGCCACCAGACAACCCAAGCAGCACTTGCTCGTCACCGACATTTTCTCGGACGCGCGCAATCGCGTCGCGAGCGATGTTGGGCGTTGTCCAGTCGCCACGACAACCCGCGATCTCACGAACAAATCGATTAAGGATCGCCGCACCGCTGACCGTGTGTGTCACCTCCGGGTGAAACTGCACAGCGAAGAACCGACGCTTAGCATCCTCCATCGCGGCCAACGGTGAGTTGCCCGAACGACCGATTGCCCGAAACCCTTCAGGGAGCGCGTCGACTTTGTCGCCATGCGACATCCACACCTGTAGCCGTCCTTCCGCGCCATCGGTCGGCGTCTCGCTGTCATGGAGCCCATCCAACAAGACCGAGGGTGCCGTGTCGACCTCCGCAAACCCGAATTCACGATGCGCCGACGCCGATACCGCGCCACCCAACTGGGCCGCCATCGTCTGCATGCCATAGCAGATGCCCAAAACAGGCACGCCAAGCTCGAAAACAATGTCGGCCGCACGTGGCGGCGTTTCCAGATTGACTGATTCCGGTCCGCCGGAGAGGATGATTGCTTTCGCACCGAAGTTCCGAATCCGCTCAGCCGACAAATCCCATGGCAGGATTTCGGCATAGACTCCTGCTTCGCGAACTCTCCGGGCAATCAACTGCGTATATTGCGCGCCGAAGTCGAGAATCAGGACGCGTTCGTCATGAATGTCGTTCAACAGAGTATTCCCCGATTGCACCACTCACTCAGTCCGGTAGTTGGGTGCTTCCTTCGTGATAGTGACGTCATGCACATGGCTCTCGCGCATGCCGGCGCCAGTGATCCGTACAAATTCAGGCTTGGTCCGCATGGCATCGATATCGGCGCAACCGGTATATCCCATCGCTGCGCGCAAACCACCCATCAACTGGTGCACGATGCCGACCATGGATCCCTTGTAAGGGACTCGACCCTCGATACCTTCCGGCACGAGCTTCTCGAGCTCGTCGGTCGTGTCCTGAAAGTAGCGGTCGGATGATCCTTGTGCCATCGCACCCAGCGAACCCATGCCCCGATACGACTTATAGGATCGGCCTTTGTAGAGCTCTACCTCTCCCGGTGACTCCTCGGTACCTGCAAACAGGCTACCGACCATGATGGCATAAGCGCCGGCGGCAACGGCCTTGGCCAGGTCTCCGGAATAACGAACACCACCGTCAGCGATCAGAGGTACGTCTTTGGACTTCAATGCTTCCGCCACCTCCGCCACTGCGCTGATCTGCGGCACGCCGACCCCAGCGACAATACGTGTGGTACAGATTGAGCCAGGTCCGATGCCAACCTTCACACAATCTGCGCCCGCATCGACCAATGCGAGCGCGGCATCCGCGGTCACTATGTTGCCAGCAACGATCTGCGCATCTGGATACTGCTCTCGAATCCACGAGACGCGATCCAGCACCCCTTTCGAAAACCCATGCGAAGTATCCACAACGAGGACGTCAGCACCCGCTGACATCAGCTGTGCAACGCGCTCCTCGGTATCCCCGCCCGTACCTACAGCAGCGCCCACTCGAAGCGCTCCACGCGCGTCTTTGCATGCTCGGGGAAAATCAGTGGCCTTTTGAAAGTCTTTCGCCGTGATCATGCCCTTGAGCTGGAAACTGTCATCGACAACAAGCACTTTTTCGATCCGGTGCTTGTGCAGCAGCAACAATACTTCTTCGTCAGGTGCGCCTTCCCGCACTGTCACGAGTCGCTCCTTCGGGGTCATCACCGTCGACACCGGCGCCTCAAGCTGTGTCTCGTAGCGCAAATCGCGGTTGGTCACGATGCCGACCGTTTCACTACCGTCAACAACAGGTACGCCTGAAATGTTCTTCGCTCGGGTGAGTGCTAAAACCTCCCGGATAGTCATCGACGGACCAACGGTGATCGGATCGCTGATAATGCCGCTCTCGTATTTCTTTACGATACGCACTTGCCGAGCTTGCTCGGCCGGCGAGAGGTTCTTGTGGATAATGCCCATCCCGCCCTCCTGGGCGAGCGTGATCGCAAGTCTTGCCTCGGTCACAGTGTCCATCGCAGCCGACAGCAAAGGAACGTTAAGGCGGATTGAGCGAGTCAGTCGGGTTGCAAGCGAAACCTCCCTGGGCAGCACCTCGGAGTACGCCGGTTGCAACAGAACATCATCGAAGGTCAGCGCTTCCTTGGCGATTCTCATGACTCTCTCCAAACCTGATGGGTTAACCCGCCATAATACCGCGAATAGATCCTTTAAGTCATCGCGTTTCGCATCTCCGGCAGAGCAGATACCCTTCCCCAATGCGTACCGATTTCACACAAGCGACGGGCCAGGTCTGGCAGGTTAGTGACCTCAACCGTGAGGTCCGAAGTCTGCTCGAGAGTGGATTCGGTACCGTGTGGGTCGAAGCGGAAATATCCAACCTCGCACGACCCGCCTCGGGCCACCTTTACTTCAGCCTGAAGGATCCGAGCGCTCAACTGCGTGCGGCGTTTTTTCGCCAGCGCCAGCGTGGCAGCGTGCGTGGGCTCGCCAATGGCGATCAGGTTTTGGTGCGGGGCCGCCTGAGCCTCTACGAACCGAGGGGCGACTATCAGCTGATCGTCGAGCACCTCGAGCCTGCTGGCGAAGGAGCCCTGCGACGCGCATTCGAATTGTTGAAGCGAAAACTCGCCGAAGAGGGGTTGTTATCTGACTCGCTGAAGCAGGCGTTGCCGATGCTGCCAGCACGAATCGGGGTCATCACATCGCCGTCCGGTGCCGCTGTACAGGACGTACTCAAGGTCCTTCGCCGCCGCATGCCATCTATCCCTGTACGCATCTACCCGGCGAGCGTCCAGGGCGTGGAGGCGCCTGCATCGCTGCGCCACGCGCTGGAAAGAGCTAATGCGCAGCGTGCTTGTGACGTTTTGCTGCTGGTTCGCGGCGGCGGCTCGATCGAGGATCTCGCTGCGTTCAACGATGAAGCACTGGCGCGAATGATTGTCGACAGTGAAATCCCGGTGATCACTGGCGTCGGTCATGAGACCGACAGCACCATTGTGGACTTCGTTTCGGACAGAGCGGCGGCCACACCGAGTGCCGCCGCCGAGATCGCAACCCCGGACGGCGCTGCGCTGCGCAATCAACTCAGCGGTCTGCGGCGAAGATTGCTCAATGCTCAGCAACGCCGACATCAGGCCGATGCACAACGCCTGGATTTTCTGACCAGAAGGCTGGGGCTTGCAGGACCTGGTGCCCGACTCAAGCGGCAAGCAGAGCGCTTGAAATTCGCGCAACAGCGTCTGCCACAGAGTCTAAGGCAACTCGTTGCTCAGCGTCGTCAACGCATGTCGGTACTGGTTGCCAGACTGATTGCCCAGCAACCTGGAGTCCGTGTGCGCGCGCAACGCCGACGTCTTGAGCATGCGTCAGTGCTCTTGCGAACGGTTCAGACTCGCAGAATTGAGCGCCTAAAGACCCGACTGAGCGTTATCGCAACGCATTTGAACGCGATTAGTCCGCTCGCCACACTGGAGCGGGGTTACGCGATCGTGCGAGACGAAAGCGGCGCGGCAATGCATCGGATAGACCAAGTCCGTGCGGGTTCAAAGGCGCAAGTATTGATGTCGGGTGGACACTTCGAAGCCACTGTGGGCCAAGTTGTGCCGAGCGAGACGGAAGACTAATCGTCGAACGACAGTTCGCGCATGACGCGCCGGTACCAATCGCTTTCGCCCTCACGCACAAACACATGGCAGTGATTCATATCGCCACCGTATATGTGCAACGAGACTGCAGGTGACCTATCGCAAGGATTGGCGATAAGGTGGTACTCGTACGGCGGGATAAGGCAACCCGCACTGCCGATACCCGCCATATAGCTGTTCCGAGGTTCAAAGCGATATCGGTCTTCGTCCTCGATATGCTCCATGAGTTCGAATTGTTGTACGTCGATGGTCCCGGCGCAGACGCCTTCGACGCACCACATTCCTGCATGGTCATGGATCGGCGTCGACTGGCAGGCACCCCAGGTCATCGCAACAATCGAATAGCCGCGCTCAGGATCTCTATGCAGCAGCCGACGCGCATAGCGATCAGTACGTGGGCTCATGACGCCGACCGGAAGCTCAAACGCATTGGTTCTGATCATCCGGCAAAGTTCGTTCTTGATTGCCTCGGTGATCGCGGATTCGCCATCCAACATCACCGCCTCATCGATCAGGGAGACGAGCGGCTTAAGCCCTGGGTGCAGGAGTTTGTCGGTAGCGGCAACCATTCTGAGATCATAGCAAATACCGCCCGACCACCGATGCGAAATCTTTCGCCTTTTTCGTACCGATCACTGCGTTGCGAACCATTCTCCGATGACCGGACGGAAGCGATCCATATCCACCAGAAATGAGTCATGACCCTGTAGAGAGGGCAGGACCTCGAATTTCACGTCGCAACCGCTGCCGGTCAACGCATCGGCAAGTTCTTCTTGCTGGAATACCGGAAAGAGAATATCGGTGGCGACGCCGATCACCAGCGCTTTGGACAAATCGGTTCGCGCGACTCCCGTGACAACCGATCCCCCATAATCGGCGGCATCGAACAGGTCCATCGCGCGTGAAAGATACAAGTAGCAGTTAGGATCGAAATCGCCCGTGAATTTCTCTGCGTGAGCCTGGAGGTAACTCTCCACTTCGAAGTCGATGCAAAACGCATCGTTGCTACGTCGCTCGGCAGATACACGCTCTCTGCCGAAGCGGGTCAGCCATTCCTCGGCCGACCGATAGGAAATCATGCCGAGCTTGCGCGCCATTTTCATGCCCGATACGGGCCCGACGCCGTCGTATCGGCCTTCTTCCCACGCAGGATCACGACGCACCATTTCGCGCTGTAAAGACCGAAGCGCAATCGCGAATGGCGCGGCGCGCGCTGCCGAGGAAACGGATACCAGACGCTCAACGCGGTCCGGGTATCGCATAGAGAATGCGAGTGCGGTCATGCCGCCCATCGAACAACCAACGGCAGTGTGGACGCGCTCGACCCCTAAAGCGTCGAGCACCAATGCGCTGCCCACCGCGAGATCCTCTAGAGAAAGAACAGGAAAATCAATCTGATAAGGACCATTCTTGACCGGGTCGAAACTCGCGGGACCGGTAGAACCGAAGCAACTGCCGAGCGAGTTGACGCACACGACGAAGAAGCGATCTGTATCGATCGGGCGCGCGGGGCCAATCATCGGCTCCCACCAACCGGGCGAGGGATCCGCCGGCGACGAAGCGGCATGCGCCGATGGCGAAAGCCCGGTGAACACAACGACACAGTTGCTAGCGTGTTCGTTGAGTTCGCCCCACGTCTCGTAAGCCAGGTCGGCTTGTCGCAGCTCACCGCCACGGTGAAATCTCAACGTGTCGGTAACGGTTAGCGTCTGCCGCGCTCCGGCAGGCCTGGTCGAGCTCATGTCAGCACGTAGCTTTCTGTGGTCTTTCTTGTCGCTCGCGCTTCAAGCAGGAACGCCCTGCCTCAGAGAAAACGCTTCGCGAGGCCCAAGAGCCCATCGACTGCCGACTTGTCGTTGTCCTTGTCCAGGAAAGCGCCAAGCAGGCTCGCTGCAGGAGACTGCTGCTGGCCACCGCCAAGCAAAGCGCTGAGCGCGCCGCCCTTGCTTTCCTTGCTGAGCGTACCCATCGCCATGGTGGCAACCATCGGTAACATCTTTTTCAATACCGACACGTCCAGCCCGGTACTTGCGGCCGCTTCGGACGCGACTTTCCGGCTGACATCCTTGCTGCCCAAAAGATGCGCGAGGATGCCATTGCCGTCTGTAATCGCATCGTCCGCGACGACCTGCTCCGGTCGGTCGACGTATCGGTCATGACCGCCCGACTGGATGGCACCGAGCAACGCCTCTAGACCATTCGGTTTCTCAACATTCTTTTTCATACCCTCGGTGAGGGCCGGTAACAATTGCGCGATCGCAGTTCCTGCCTGGCTTTCCTTCAGGTTCAGGCTGCCCGCTACCTGCTTCACCAGCCCACCACTGTTCGCCTTCAGGATCGTCTCGAGAATACTCATCGTTTCTACTCCCCAATTGAAACGTAAAACCGGCGCCATGTTAGCACGGCCAGTGCGCCTGGGACGCCTCGAAATCGGGAAGTCGAGCCAGGCTGACGAGTTACCGTTTTACGTGCTTAATCAGACGTTTGCGCTTGGCTTCTTGACGAGGTGTCAGCTTATTGCGGCGCCCTTCATAGGGGTTTTTTCCGGACTTCAACTGCAATCGGACAGGCGTTCCACGCAGATCAAAGCGTTTGCGAAAGTGGCCGATCAGATAGCGACGGTAGGCGGCGGCCAACCGCTCCGCCTGATTGCCGTGAATGACAATGACCGGAGGGTTGCGGCCACCCTGATGCGCATACCTCAAGCGAGGGCGACGACCACGTGTCATGGGGGGAGGATGCGCTGTAACCGCCGCTTCCAGACTGTCCGTCAGCTCAGCGGTCGGTAGAGTCCTGCAAGCCGCAGCGTGGACTCGGTCCACCTCCCGCATCAGCTTTCCGACGCCAGAACCGTGTAGCGCTGAAATAAAGTGGCGCGGCGCAAACTCCGTAAAGCCCACTTTCCGCTCGAGGGCATCGTGTACATCCCGGCGCTGGTCACCGCTAAGGCCATCCCACTTGTTCAGTGTCACGATCAGGGCTTTACCCTGTTCGATAATCAGGCTCAGCAGCGACACATCCTGGTCGGTAACGCCCTCCCGTGCATCGAGCACCATGATCGCAACGTTGCTCTTCTCGAGCGCCTGTAGCGTCTTGATGATACTGAACTTCTCGATCGCTTCTCGGACTTTGCCACGCCGCCTGACACCCGCGGTATCAATGAGCGTATAGGGCTTGCCACTGTGCTCGAACGGGACTGACACACTATCGCGCGTCGTCCCCGGCCTATCGTAGGCGACCAGTCGGTCCTCGCCGATTAAACGGTTAATGAGCGTGGACTTTCCGACATTTGGGCGGCCGACGACGCTGACGGTGACACCGCTATCGGCATCGGAGTCAGTCTCCTCGATGACAGGGGGACACAACTCAAGCACAAGGTCCATCAACGCAGACACGCGATCGCCGTGTGCTGCGGAGATCACCGCGGGCTCACCCAACCCCAAAGCATGGAAGTCCGCGCCCGCCGTTGCGCTGTCTAAGCCCTCGGCCTTGTTGATGGCGAGCACAAGATTATCCGCGCGCTTACGCAGCATCCCGGCGATTTCCTCATCACCGGCAAGAAGACCATCTCGGGCGTCAGCCAAAAACACGACGACATCCGCCTCGTCGATCGCCGCAAGCGCCTGCTCCTGCATCAAAGACTCGATACCGTCGCTGGCACCGGCGAGACCACCGGTATCCACGACGAGGTAAGGACGCGGGCCTACTTTGCCGAACCCGTATTGACGGTCACGCGTCAGACCCGCGTAGTCAGCAACTAGTGCATCACGGGTCTTGGTCAATCGGTTAAAGAGTGTGGACTTACCAACGTTCGGCCGGCCGACCAATGCAACCACCGGCAGCATCGTCAGTCACCATCATTTCGGCGGACCTGGTAGCCAGCGAACTGGCCTTCCACGGTCTGCACATAAAGCGTCTCGCCCATTACATAGGGTCGCATGATGATCGCCCCCTCGCCTGCACGCACTCGACCCGCGAGCACCCCGGTGCGTGCGCTCAGAAAATGGAGATAGCCTTCAAAGTCGCCGACAACGACATACTCGCCGAAAACAACGGGCGCAGTTAGCTTGCGGCGCAGAAAATCATCGCTGCTCCATTCCTGAGCCCCATTGTTGCGGCCTAATGCCATCACGCGATCATTGTCGAGCGTGATGTAAACCTTGGAGTAGTCCAGTCCCACGCCGGCATAGCTCGACAAATCGCGAGCCCAGAGCGGTTGGCCGGACTCAGCTGCCACTGCCGCCGTGCGTGCCTGAAAACCGGTCATGTACAAGTCGTTGCCAAGCGCCGCGATCGCACCGTCGGAGTCCACCATACGCTCGATGTCGGTTCGCCCCGCCGGAATCCCTAGCGGCAATTCCCAGGCGATTTCTCCGGACAGCATGTTGGCCGCGACGATTCGTCCGTTATCGAAGCCCGAGACCACCAGCTCGCCGGAAATCACATGTTCACTCACACCACGTTGGGTCAAGGCCGGCACCGGCTGTTCGACAAACCACAGCTCTGACCCACTTCGCCCATCCAACGCTAGCAAGCGACCATCGACTGTTCTCAGGAATACGCGATTCGCACCCAACACCGGCGCAGCGAGGACTTCGCCGGAAATATCCCGCTCCCAAAGCACCTCGCCGTCGGCTGCATTGAGCGCAAAAATACTGCCATCGCGCCCGGCAACGATGACTCGCCCATCTCCGACGCCCGGCCCGGCAGAGAGCAGTTGCCCCACTTTGCGTCGCCAAACTCGCTTCGAACTCTCGGCGTCATAGGCGGAGACTTCACCCTCGGCGTTGGCGACAAATACGCGACTGCCATCACCAATCGGACGAAGTGCGAGTCTTAATCGATCACCACTGTCACCGACGCCGGTCGACAACACCCGCTTGAGCTCGACCGATGGCGTGAACTCAGCGATGGGTGTGGGTGGCTCCGCTACCTCGTCATCGTCACCGAAAATCGAACAGGCCGACAGTGTCAGTCCGACCACACCGACCAGCAGACTCCGAGAAAGGCGATCAAACCTGATCACGAGGTTTCGTCAGCCTCCGCTTCCGGAAGTGTGGCGCGCTTCATGCGCAGCGTCGTGGCGTCGATAACCGGCGGATCGCCTGGCTCATTCAGTGCCTGGGTATAGGCATCTCGCGCTTGAGCAAGAAGCCCCTGCGAACGCAGGACATCACCACGAAGTTCGTTGACCAGCGAGGCGTAGTTTGAGTCGTTGATTGTGTCGAGCGTTGCGAGCGCACCGTCGGCGTCGTCGCGATACAGTTGCACCCTCGCCAACCGCAATCCAATCATTGCGTGCTCTGGCGTACCTTTGGCTTTCGCGTAGACGTCGGTGAGCACAGACTGCGCTTCTTCGGTTTCACCGCGCTGGACATGTAAGGCCGCCAGCTGAAGCTCGCCCTGAATCACATACGGCGACTCTCCGTGATCCTGACGGAGGGCGTTTACCGCTTGGGTCAGCAACGTCAGGTCCGAAGCACTCGCCGCTTCCGCTGCTTTATCGAACTGGATGCTCGCCGCCTGTGCAGCGGCCAGCTGGCTGTCCTGCCAGTAATTCCAGCCAAACAAGCCTGCGCCACCCAATACGACGCCCGCGATTATTGACGTGCCATTTTCGGCCCACCACGCTTTAAGGCGCTCGACCTGTTGATCTTCTGTGAGGTCTTCCACTTTCTTTCCCGACGCAAAAGCCGCGTATTCTAGCGTTTGCAGGCAACTTTCGAAACGTTCAGCGCGCGATTATGTCCTGCAGCACGGCGGTGAGTTCTGCCAACGCAACCGTGCGCTGCTTATCCTCGGTTCTCAGCGGTTTGAGACTGACCATCCCGCCATCTAGTTCCCTCTGGCCGACGATCAGCGCCCATGCCGCACCCGATTTATCTGCCCGTTTGAGTTGGCTTTTCATACTGCCACCACCCAGATGCCGTAGAACACGAATTCCCGGCTGGCTGTCTCGCAAAGACTCCGACAGCTCCAGAACGTGCTGTTCGCACTCTGAATTTGGCTCTGCAATCAGGTACAGATCAGCTGCGGGAACACTGATGTCCGCGCCCTCCTCCTCGCACAGTGCAAGCAGTCGCTCTACGCCAATGGCCCAACCAATGGCCGGTACAGGCTTGCCGCCGAGTTGTTCGAACAGTCCGTCGTAGCGGCCGCCGGAGCAAACGGCGCCCTGCGCGCCCAGCGCGTCAGTGACCCACTCGAAAACAGTCCGCGAGTAATAGTCCAGACCCCGCACTAGCCGCGGGTTCAGGGTGTATTCGATGCCGAGTCGATCGAGACTCTTCTGCAAAGCCTCAAAGTGCGACTGGGACTCGGCATCCAGGTGTTCTGTCAGCAGCGGTGCATTGGCGATCAGCTCCGCCATCGCCGGATTCTTACTGTCGAGAATGCGCATAGGATTTGTGCCGAGTCGACGTTTGCTGTCCTCGTCGAGTGCACCCTCATGCGCCGTGAAATAGCCCACGAGCACTTCCCGATAGGCGGCACGCGCCTCAGGCGTTCCCAGCGAATTCAGCTCCAGTTTGACTCTCCGTATGCCGAGGGACTTCCACAAGCGAGCCGACATCGCGATCATCTCGACATCGATGTCCGGCCCGTCATATCCAAAAGCCTCAACATCGATCTGATGGAACTGCCGATACCGTCCCTTCTGCGGACGTTCGTAGCGGAACATCGGGCCCATTGTCCACAGCTTGTGTTTCTGATTGTGCGTCAATCCGTTGGTGATTGCGGATCGGACGAGCCCGGCCGTCGCCTCGGGGCGCAGTGTCAGACTCTCGCCATTCCTGTCGTCGAAGGTGTACATCTCCTTTTCGACAATATCCGTTGCTTCACCAATCGAACGGCGAAACAACGCGGTCTGTTCAAGCAGCGGAACACGCACGTGCTGAAACCCATATTCCGCCAACAACGCCGACACCCGCGCTTCAAGCGCAAGCCAGCGGTCACCATCGGGTGGCAACAGGTCGTTCATTCCTCGAACTGGCCGGACATTAGTGGCCATGTGGGCTCCGTAGTTTAGGGTCGGGGCGCGAGAGTATAGTCGCTCCCGTCAATTCGGGTCTAAGGGATATTCACCCTGGCCGTCCGCCCCCGACGCATCGAGTCTGTGATTTCGAGCGCCTGACCGTCGACCACGATCGATGCCGCATCAGCAACTCCGAGGATCAGGCGCAGCGGTCGTTCCGCGTCAATCTGACGCACAAGGCCCGGCTCGGCCGTTCCATAAGCAACCCGGGTTCCGTTGGCATCACGCACCTCATACCAGCAGGACTCCGTGAAACGCAGTTCGACTGTGCCGGTTGCAATCGGCGCCGGCGTAGGGGTCGAGACATCATCGCTCCCGGAGGTGAGTTCCGAGCGATCTGCCGATGCCACTGGCTGCTCTGTGAGTCGATCACGAACTGCAGCGAGCTGAGCGCCGGCTGTGTCCTCCGTCGTCCCTGGCGAGCGCTCCGGCTCGCTTACTACCGGCTCCGAAATCTGCGCTGCTGAATCTGCCTCATCGGCTCCCATGTTGCTTTGCACTAACGTCCAGATCACCCACACGAGCGCTAACGTGAGTAACGCCAGTAATGCGATGAGACCTCCGACCAGCCATTTCTTCTCACGCGGAGGCTTGCTGTGATAGCTGACGATCAGATCCGGCAATTTGTCCTCGCCAATGCCGGACGAGGCATGGAACCTTCGCGCGGCTTCTTCCTGATCGAGCCCCAGATAGCCGGCCACCGCTCTCAAGTGGCCTTTGGCAAATACGGTAGCGCCGAGCTTGTCAAACGACTCGGACTCTAAGGCCTCCACGATTTGGACGTCCAAATGAAGCGCCTGCGCGACCCCCGCTGTCGTCAAATCTCGATCCAGACGCGCCTCGGCAAGCCAGTGGCCTACCCCAGCCGCCACTGTAACGTCGTCTTCCGCTTCTGGTGGGCTCTGCTCGTCCATCAGGTCGACATGATCGGCCTAACCGCCGCGAGCCACTCGCTCCGCTTCCGCAGAATCCGGAAAAGTCTCGCGCAATTGTCGCCGGAATCGATCGGCTGCAGCGTCATCGCCCAACGTGCGCTCGACTTCCCACGCGAGCAACAGGGTCTGAGGCGAAGGTTCGCGGACCGCCATGTGCCGCTCGAGGAAGGCTCGCGCGCTCAAAGGATTGCCGGTTTCGAGCTTCAGAACCGCCAGCTCCAGAAGCGCATCGGGGAATCGACTGTCGACTTTCAATGCCTCGCGGAAATAACGTTCCGCAGCATCCAGGTCACCCTTGTCCCGCATGCACACCCCGGCATTAGTCCAGGCCACGGCGGGCGTGTTGTAGAGCGGATTCGTCGCCGCCTCGGTGAAGTACTTTATCGCCTGGTCATATCGAGTCTTGCCGCACAGGTAAATGGCATAGGTGTTCTGCACCGCAGCATCGTCCGGATCCGTTCGCAATGCGTTTCGGAAGGAGCGCTCGGCCAGATCTGGCTCATTGATGCGTTGATACAGGATCGCCAGCGTAAAATGGGCGCGGGCAACAGAAGGGTCCTGCTTAACTGAACTTTCGAGTCGATCGCGTGCCTGACTCAGCTTGCCGGAGCGCAGATACTCAACGCCGAGCTGCAAATTGTAGGCAGCCGCATCGGTTGGCGATGCTTTGCTCTTGCGAACCTCACCTTCGGTGACACACCCGGCAAGCACACTGAGACACAGCCAACCTGCAACATAAAGACGGCGCATTTCCCATCCCCTCTGTTCGAGACCCATCGATAGTAAGCGCAACGGCGCGCAGACTCTAGCGGCCAGGTACTCGAGCACTGAGCCGATGGGTAACTCGGTCCGTCACTTTACCCGCGAGTTGACCACAAGCGGCATCAATGTCATCGCCGCGCGTTCGACGAACGGTTGTCGTTAGGTCGTGTTTGCGCAGAATGTTCTGGAACCGATCTATTGCCGAGTTGCTACTACGCTCAAACTCGGTGCCCGGAAACGGGTTGAAGGGGATGAGGTTCACTTTAGCTGGGCGACCGCGGAGCAATCGAACCAGCGCATTGGCTTCGGCACTGCTGTCATTAACGCCTTTGAGCATGACGTACTCAAACGTGATGTGTCTTTTGGTATGCGCCTCTGCGTAGCGCCAGCACGCCAAGAGTAGGTCCTCGATCGGATAACGACGATTGATCGGTACCAATCGATCCCGCAAGTCATTGGTCGGCGCATGCAGCGATACTGCCAACGACACGTTGCACTCCGTCGCGAGCTTGTCGATCTGTGGCACCAATCCCGAGGTGCTCAGCGTTACGCGTCGACGCGACAGCCCCAGTGCATAGTCATCGAGCATGATCTGCATCGCCGGGACCACCTCACGATAGTTCGCAAGCGGCTCACCCATGCCCATGAGGACAACATTGGTCACGGCAGGCAGCCCGTTTTCGCGGCGCGGCAGCGCGCGAATCGCATGCCAGACTTGGCCGATGATCTCGGCACTGGTCAGGTTGCTGTTAAAGCCCTGCTGTGCGGTCGCACAGAATGCGCAATCGAGGGCACAACCGACCTGAGATGAAATGCACAACGTGCCGCGATCTGCCTCGGGAATGAACACCGTTTCGATCGCCTGGCCCCCGGTGGCCGCCAGCAGCCACTTTACGGTGCCGTCGGCAGAATCGTGGCGTGTGATGACTTTGGGCGGCTCAAAGCAAGCCGCATTGGCAAGCTCCGTGCGCAATCCCTTTGAGAGATCGGTCATCTGCGCCGGGTCCAGAATTTGTCGCTGATGCAGCCACTGCATCAACTGACGGGCACGAAATCTCTGGTGCCCACGCTCATCAAACCACGCCTCCAGGGCGGTGCGTGGCATCCCGAGCAAGTTGTCAGCAGTGGCCGCCATGAGTGTTAGCCGCGGGTGCGATCCACGACGCCCTCAGGGAAGAAAAACGCGACTTCATTGGCCGCCGTCTCAGTAGCGTCAGAACCGTGGCAAATATTCTCTTCGATGCTCGCTGCAAAGTCGGCACGAATCGTGCCGGGCGCCGCTTCGCTCGGATTCGTAGCACCCATAAGATCACGATGTAGTGCAACCGCGTTCTCACCACGAAGCGCCTGTACGATGACTGGGCCCGAGGTCATGTAGCTCACCAAGTCGGCAAAGAACGGACGCTCCTTATGCACCGCATAAAAGCCTTCTGCTTGCTCCTGTGAAAGGTGCATCATTTTTGCAGCGACGATCTCAAGACCAGCCTTTTCAAAGCGACCATAAATCTCGCCGATCAGGTTCTTCTCAACGCCGTCGGGCTTGATGATCGACAGTGT
Organism: Pseudomonadota bacterium; assembly: GCA_039027435.1. Classification (GTDB taxonomy): domain Bacteria; phylum Pseudomonadota; class Gammaproteobacteria; order Steroidobacterales; family Woeseiaceae; genus CALBPI01. Next base: position 134,461 of record JBCCKF010000008.1, read on the forward strand.
GGTTTCAATTGCCATTCTTGCTTTCCTTAAACATAAACAAAGCCGGCGTCATCGCCGGCAGAACTCTTTGCGTGATTGAAAATGGGCGCCGCACCGGGCCCCATCGCTTATTCGTCGACGTTAAAGCTTTCGCCGCATCCGCACTCGCCAGCAGCGTTCGGATTGCTGAAGCGGAACATCTCGTTCAGACCGTCCTTGACGAAATCGACCTGGGTCCCGTCGAGCAACGGCAAACTGTCATTATCGACCACGACCTTGATATCGGATTGCTCAAACACCGTATCCGCATCCGTAACCGAATCGGCGTAATCGATTACGTAGGAGAAGCCGTTGCAACCAGTCTTGCGCACGCCGAGCCGAAGCCCAATGCCATCACCGCGGCGCGCGATGTGGTCACGTACCCGACTCAAGGCGCTGTCTGTCAGTGAAATACTCATCGTGTCATCTCAGTTCATAGCGGTCAGGCCATACCGGCCAGAGCCTTACCCAGTTTGTCCGAAGCCTCTACCACGACCAGCAAATCTGCAGCCCAGGACCGGTTCAGTCCGGTGGCTTGCTGCAGCGTTGGCAGATCAATCGCAGACCACTTACCCCCAGCATCCCAGTGCCGGCATACCCAGTCGCAGACCGCCACGATTTCCGGGCTAGCAAACGCGTGGAAACCTAGCGTCAGCTGCGATCCATCTGGCGATACACCAAATTGTACCGCACAACCCTGCTTTGCGCTGCCAGCCGATGCCAATACTGCGGACTTCGGCACACCGGAAAACTGCAATCCAGAAGAAAACGTGGCGTCGAATTCGATCATTTTCAAGTGACCAGCGGGCCTGCCAGTGCGCGGCAACGCTCAACAACGCCTCTGAAGTGGCGAAGGACCGCATCCACGTCCTCTCCGGAAGTGGAACGACCCAGCGAGAACCTCAAAGACGCCGCAGCCTCGAGATCAGAGAGCCCCAGCGCCTTCAGGACGAACGATGGAGAGCGATCGCGCGAGTTACAGGCCGAACCTGCAGACACCGCTACCGGCGACAAACCGCGCATTAACGCATCACCATGCACGCGTTCGACTCTCACGTTGACAAGCCACGGCAATCGCCCTTCTCGAGGCCCGTTGATCGACACACCGTCTGTAGACAGCAGTCCTTCAACAAGCTGCTCACCTAGGCCTGAAAGTCGCTCGTAGTCTCGCTCCAGACGGTCCATGGCGAGTTCTGCTGCTGTTGCGAACCCAACGATCTGATGCGTCGCAAGCGTACCGGGCCTCAGGCCACGCTGTTGTCCACCCCCGAACAATAGCGGGGAAATATTCACGCCGGAGCGCGAGCCAAGATAGAGCACACCCACACCCTTGGGGCCGTAGAACTTGTGGCCTGTGAAGGAAGCCATATCGACTCTCGACGGTAAGCCCCGCACCGGGACCTTGCCAAACGCCTGGGCAGCATCCACATGGAATATCGCCTCATGATCGGTCAGCACTTCGGCATAGCCAGCGACATCGTTGATCGTGCCTAGCTCATTGTTCACCCACATCAACGAGACGAGCAGCGTATCCTCGCGCAGCGCAGTACGGAGTTGATCAACGCTGATACGCCCATCTCGATCGGGTGCGAGCCAGGTCACCTCAAACCCGTCTCGCTCGAGTTCCTTGACCGGATCGAGCACCGCTTTGTGTTCAATCGTGCTGGAAATTATGTGGCCACGTCCCTTTCCTGAATAACGCGCCGCGCCGAGTATCGCGAGATTGTCGGCTTCGGTTGCGCCAGACGTCCAGAGGATTTGTTCGCCTCGAGCGCCCAAAGCGCGGGCCACGATTTCGGTGGCGGCGTCTACGGCCTCGCTCGCTGCACGCCCGTAGCGGTGAGTGGTCGACGAAGGATTCGCAAAAGCCTCGTGCGCAACCAGACTCGCATGCATGGCCGCCGCAACCTCGCTATCGACGGGCGTCGTCGCAGCGTAATCGCAATAGACAGGTGCGACCTCTGGCCAACCGAACATCAGCGCGTTCTCCAGTATTCAGATTCCAGTTGCGCAAACAGGCCGCGCAGGATGTTGACCTCATTCTGATCGGGTTCGGCACGTGATAGGAGGCGACGAATTCTGCGCATCAGATAGCGCGGATTCTCAGGATTGAGGAAGCCACTTTCCAATGCGATGCGCTCGATGTGATCGTAGAGATGCTCCAGCTCGCCAGCGGTCGCCGGCGGCGACTCTTTGGGTTGCTGGATCGCAAATTGATCGCGCTGCACGAACAACTCGTAGGCAACGACCTGTACCGCCATTGCCAGATTCAGCGAGCTGAAGTCGGTGGTCGGAATGGCGACCAGTGCAGCGCACCGATCCATATCCTCATTCGAGAGCCCGGTCTTCTCGGGCCCAAATACAATCGCGACCGTCGACTGTGCCGATTTCTCAATCGCTGCTGCGGCTGCCTCTTTCGCGAGCAACGTCGGCCAGGCAATGCTACGACGTCGTGCGCTGGTTCCAATGACCCAACCACAATCGGCAACGGCATCGTCCAGCGACGTGAATACCTGCGCGTTATCCAGCACGTCGATGGCGCCAGATGCACGAGCCACGGCCTGTGCGCTGGGAAACGTTTTCGGGTTCACCAACGCGAGGTCAGCAAGACCCATGTTGCGCATGGCACGGGCTACCGCACCGATATTGCCCGGATGTGTGGTGCCAACCAGCACAATACGCACCGGCAGAATTGGTTCGCTCATGAGGAATACCGTCCAGATCGCACGCAACAAACTCCAATTCGTTGCGGGTCTGCTATTCTACCGCCCGCTTGACCCAATCGCGATGCACTGAACATCGCTGACAGGAACTCACCACCATGCATCCGCTCTTGAATGTCGCCGTTTCCGCCGCCCGCAAAGGTGGCAGCGCACTAATTCGTAGCTCCCGGCGCCTTGAGGAGCTGAACGTCAGAGCCAAAGGTCGAAACGATTTCGTCAGCGATGCCGACCGCGCCGCCGAAGCACGGATCATTGAGGAGATCCGCAAGCACTACCCCGAACACGGCATTCTTGCCGAGGAATCGGGTCTTCAGCCGGGCAGCGATGATTCCGTGGTCTGGATCATCGATCCATTGGACGGCACCAATAACTTCATCCACGGATTCCCGATCTACGCCGTTTCGATCGGCGTGAAAGTCAACAACCGACTCTCGCAAGGCGTCGTTTACGACCCCATGCGCCAAGAACTATTCACCGCATCCAGAGGCGATGGCGCGCAACTCGACGGTAAGCGCATACGAGTTAGTGGCAGAGTGCATCTGAAGGAGTCGCTGATCGGAACAGGCTTCCCTTACCGGGAGTCGCAAACCACGGGGCTCGATGCCTACTTGTCGCTCTTGTCGTTAGTACTACAGAACAGCGCGGGCATTCGACGCGCGGGCGCCGCGGCGCTCGACCTGGCCTATGTTGCTGCGGGGCGCCTGGACGCGTTCTGGGAGTTCGGACTCAAATCATGGGACATCGCTGCAGGCGCTCTGTTGATCAGAGAGGCTGGGGGCATCGTCAGCGCCATCGATGGCAGCGAGGACTACCTTGATCGAGGCCACGTCCTCGCAGGCTCACCCAAGATCTACGCTGCATTGGCGCATCTGCTCGCAAACAAGTCCCAGAAAGCGATAGAAACGCTCACTGATCTCAGCTGAATTTACGGCAGATCGTCCAGCCCGGACTCATCCGGCTCCGGCGGCAGCAAGTCCTTCGCACTGACGTTGAGCCAAAGCGCCACGGCACTGGCAACGTAGATCGACGAGTACGTACCGACCACGATCCCGCAGATCAGTGCAATCGAGAATGATCGAACCGCTTCGCCGCCCAACACCAGCAACGCCGTCAATACCAGTAACGTCGTGACACCGGTGATGATGGTTCTTGCCAGCATTTGGTTGATCGAGCGATCGATCACACCGGCCGAGTCTTCTCCACGAATGGACAGGAAGTTCTCGCGAATGCGGTCGAACACGACCACCGTATCGTTCAACGAATAACCGACGACCGCGAGCACAGCTGCAATGACGGATGCGTCGACCTGAAACTGGAACAGCGCAAAAAACCCGACAGTCAGGATGACGTCATGCACCAATGCCGCCACAGCGCCGAGAGAGAAGCGCCACTGGAAGCGGAACATGATGTACATGAAGATCATGATCAACACGAAGATCATCGCAAGGCTGCCTGCCTCAGCGACTTCCGCACCAATCTGTGGGAATACCACTGAGAAACTACGTTCTTCGACGTTCGGATCAACACTGGCCATGACCGACATCAGCGCGTCGCGTAGCGCGGTGCTATCACCGCCCTCTTGCGGCGGGATTCTGACCATGATGTTTTGTCGGGTGCCGAAGTAGAGCACTTGCGAGTCGGCATAGCCGGCAGTCTCGAGTGCGTCGCGCACAACCTGCACGTCGGTTGGCTCACTGAAGCCGGCCTCAAGCTCAACGCCGCCGGTGAACTCAATCCCGAAGTTCAGCCCTTGAGTGAACAACGCAACGATCGATCCGACAACAAGAATGGCTGAGACTATCGCGGCTGCGCCGCGTCTCGCCATGAATTTGAAGTGTGTTTCGCGTGACAAGACTCTCATGTCTACACCGCCAATTTCTCGAGCTTACGCCCGCCGTAGATCAGATTGACCACCGCCCGTGTACCGACGATAGCCGTGAACATCGATGTGGCAATACCGAGGGCTAGCGTCACTGCAAACCCTTTCACAGGTCCAGTACCGAACAGGAACAGCACCAAAGCCGCGATAAACGTGGTGATATTCGCATCAGCAATCGAGGAGAACGCCTTCTCGTAGCCCGAATTAATGGCCGCCTGCACCCCACTGCCCGCTGCCAACTCCTCACGGATTCGCTCAAAGATCAGCACGTTCGCATCCACCGCCATGCCCACTGTCAATACGATTCCGGCGATGCCAGGTAACGTCAGGGACGCCTGCAGCAGCGACAAAGCACCGACGATCAGTACCAGGTTGGTCAGCAGGGCCAGATTCGCGATCAAACCGAACACCCGGTAGTAGAACACCATAAAAATGACCACAGCGAGGAACCCGATCTGGATCGCTTTGAAGCCACGATCAATGTTGTCCTGACCGCGGCTCGGCCCGATGGTTTGTTGCCCCACCAGGAATACCGGTGCTGCCAATGCGCCTGTTTTCAGGAGCAGTGAGAGATCTTTGGCTTCGTTCGCCGTCAGGCCAGTGATCACGAAGTTGGTCGAAAACACGCCGTTAATGTTGGCGCGGTTGATCACGCGACGCTGCTTGACCGTTCGGAAGTTGCCCTCCTCATCAGGCCCCACGCGTTCACTCTCGATGTAAAGCACACCCATGGGACGCTGCAGATTCGCCTGTGTGGTCTCCAGCATGCGCTTGCCACCTACGCTGTCCAGTCTGACGCTGACAGAAGGTGACCCGTCGGTGAACCCGGCACTCGCATCGATAATCTGATCACCCGAGGCGATGACCTCGCGCTTCAGCGTCACTTCACCGCGGTTCACACCGCCCTCGATGAAGGGAAACGTATTGCCACGGGAGGTGGCAGCGCCCGTTTCCACAAGACGGAACTCAAGCGTCGCGGTATTGCCGAGAATTCGAATGGCTTCGTTCGGGTCCTGAATGCCAGGAAGTTGCACAACGATTCGCTTCAGCCCCTGGCGCTGGATGACCGGCTCAGCAACACCGAGCACATCAATCCTGTTGCGGAAACTGGTCATGTTCTGTTCGATCGCGAAGTTCTGACGTTCGCGAATCTGCGTTTCGCTGAGACTGACCCTGAGGCTGCGTGCGTCGGTTTCGCTAACGACGAGATTCAGATCAATGTCTCGAACAAGGCTGCGCGCTGCGGCCAAATCCGCGGCATCGCGCACCTGCACAATGACACTGGTATTCTGAACATTAACTCGATGCGAGATATCCGCATCGCGAAGTGCGACTCGGAAATTGTCGCCATACGCCTTCATCAGGCTGGCAACCGCGTCGTCAAGGTCAACCTCATAAAGCAGATAGACCCCACCACGCAGATCGAGCCCAAGACTCATCGGAGAGAGCCCAAGCGCCCTTAGCCAAGCAGGTTGTTGCGGCGCAAGCGTCTTGGCAAGGCTCACACCCTCGAGATCGAGCGCCGACAATTGTTCAAACGCTGCGGACTGCGTATCGATATCCGAGAACGTCGCGAACAACTTGCCGTCGCGAAGGTACTGCTGGTCCGCTGCGGGCGTCACGCCCGCTATCGCCCGTTCGACACGAGCCGCTTCAGATTCATCAAGCGGCGTTCCGTCTGAATTGCCCACCTGCAGCGCCGGGAGGCTGCCATAGAAATTGGGCAGCGCCGTCAGCAGACCGAACACAACAACGCCGAGCACCAACAGGTGCTTCCAGAGTGGATAACGATTCATGGGGTTCCTCAGGCGGCGTCGACGGTGCCTTTTGGCAGTACCGCCGCAATCGATACTCGCTGTACCTTCAGTGACACATTCGGCGCGAATTCAACCGTGACAAATTGCTCGGAAGTTTCGCGAACCACGCCGACAAGGCCACCGGCGGTCATGATTTCATCACCGTTCGACACACCCTCAACCAGTTCCCGATGCTGCTTCTGGCGCTTTTGCTGCGGCCGAATCAGCAGGAACCAGAATGCGACGAACAGAATGATCATCGGGAGGAAAAAACCCAGTGGGCTCTGCTGGGCAGCAGGCGCGCCCTGTGCCCAGGCGGTAGGAATCAGGAAATCCATCATGGCTGGTATCTAAATCCGCGGAAAAATGTGGCGCGCATTATGCCACAGTCGCGCGTCCCGCCTCGTCTGAATCGAGAAAATTCCTAGCAAACTCGGGGAAAACGTCCTGTTCGATCGCCTCACGGATCCGCGCCATCAGCCTCTGGTAGTAGCGCAGGTTATGCAAAGTGCCAAGCTGTGGCCCAAGCATTTCGTTGCACTTGAACAGATGCTTGATGTAGGCGCGGGAGAAATTCTGGCAGGCATAGCAGTCACAGGACTCATCGATCGGTCGCGTGTCCTTCTCGAATCGTGCGTTCTTGATCTTGATCGTGCCTTCACTCGTGAAGAAGTAGCCATTACGGCCATGGCGCGTCGGCATGACGCAGTCGAACATGTCTACACCTCTGGCGACTGCCTGGACGATATCCGATGGTGTCCCAACACCCATAAGATAGCGCGGCGAGTCGGCAGGCATGATCGGCTGCAAGCCGTCGAGCACCGAGATCCGCTCCGCCTCGGACTCACCCACGGACAATCCGCCGATCGCATAGCCGTCAAAGCCGATGCCCTCAAGGCCGGCAAGCGAGCGCTGGCGAAGATCGTCGTACATCCCCCCCTGGACGATTGCGAACAATGCATCACCACGATCAGGCTCGTCAGACTTGAGCGCATCAAAAGCGCTTCGGCTTCGAGCTGCCCAGCGCAAAGACAACTCCATCGAGCGCTCGGCCTCCTGATGGGTCGCCGGGTGCGGCGTACACTCATCGAAAATCATGGTGATGTCCGATCCGAGATCGTGCTGCACCTGCATGGATTTTTCCGGAGTCAGCATGATCCGATCACCGTTGACCGGGGACGCGAACAGCACGCCCTCCTCACTCAGCTTTCGTAGCTCGGACAAACTGAACACCTGAAAGCCACCGGAATCGGTCAGGATCGGTCTTTGCCAACCCATGAAATCGTGCAGCGAGCCGTGCTCGCGAACCACACTGGTGCCCGGCCGCAACATGAGATGGAACGTGTTGCCGAGAATGATTTCAGCACCGAGCGCCTCGACCTCATCCGGTCGCATCGCCTTAACGGTGCCGTACGTGCCTACCGGCATGAACACCGGAGTCTGGATCGTGCCGCGCGCGAAGCTCAGCTCACCACGCCTCGCACCACCGCTCGTCTGGTTCAAAGAGAATTTCAAGTCCTGCCCGCCGACCGCCACAACAACATGGCGTCACCATAACTGAAGAATCGATATTGGTTTTGCACAGCGTGCCGATAAGCCGCCATGATTCGTTCAACGCCTGCAAATGCCCCAACAAGCATCATCAAGGACGACCGGGGCAAGTGGAAATTGGTCATGAGCCCGTCCACAGTCTGAAACTCAAATCCTGGCCGAATGAACAGATCCGTGTCACCCGAGCACGGCAACAGTTGCCCGCTTAGCGATGCGCTTTCCAGTGCGCGCATCGCGGTTGTGCCCACAGCGATCACACGCCCGCCTCGGTCACGCGTAGCCTCTACGGCGCTCACCGTCTGTTCGGACACCTCATACCATTCCTTATGCAGCCTCCCCGTCGAAAGCTGCAATTCGCTCAACGGCTGAAACGTGCCAGCGGCAACGTGCAAAGTCACGCTCGCTCGCGATACGCCCTGATTCTGGAGGGACTCGAGCAACGCCTCATCAAAATGCAGACCCGCGGTCGGTGCGGCAACGGCGCCGGGAGTCTTTGCGTAGACCGTCTGGTAGCGCTCCTGGTCAAGCGCTTCATCAGGTCGGTCGATATATGGCGGAAGCGGCATATGACCGGCTGCCTCTGTGACTGATTGAACCGAACGGTCAAACCGCAGCTCAAAAAAACGATCATCGCGCCCCAGCAACGTCGCGCTCGCTACCGTGGCGCCAGTTGAGTCGACAACCTCAATGGCCTCGCCGGTCGCCGGCTTGCGATTCGCACGCAACTGCGCCGTCACGCGATCTTCAGACAGCTGACGCTCCAACAACAACTCGATTTGACCGCCGGTTGCTCGACGACCAAACAACCGCGCAGGAATAACCCGTGTGTTGTTGACGACCAGTAAGTCGCCCTCACGAAGCCACTCGGTGATCGAGGCGACCTTAGAGTCGATGAGATGCTCTGCATCGACCGGCACTACCAGCAGCCTCGAAGCGGTGCGCTGCTCGGTCGGGTAGCGGGCGATCAAATGGTCGGGGAGCTCGTAGTCAAATTCGTCGGGTTGCATGGCGCGCATGCTACCAGCCCGATCTCGAGGGTGGGAGGGACGCAACCCCTGAGGATTGCGTCCCTGTGCAAGGAAGTTACCGGTCGGTCGACTGAGGTTTCAGCCTTGCTGACCGAAACGAAACGTGTTCGATGACGACTCCGGCACCTCAATCTTCAGCGTCTGCGAGCGACGCTTACGCGTGATCTTCACTTCGAGCGTCTCGCCCGATTCGTAGGAGCGCAGAATTCTCATCGCGTGATCGATATTACCGGGCTTGCGACCGCCGATGCTAAGGATGACATCACCGTCCTCGAAGCCCAGGGCCTCGTTGGACGGCGCACTCACAACGAGCAAGCCCTCGTCGACACCAAAGTAGTCGCCGAGCCCCTCGGATAGCTCTACCAACTCCATATCACCCCAGGTCGAATTGCCCTGGATAAACCAGAACGGTCTCTCAACCTCTTTGGCCAACTCGACGAGGCCGCGCTCGGGGAAGACACTCTGACCGTTAACAATGAACTCGCGGGTCTCTCCCGGCTCACCGCTGAACGAGAACACCTGGAAATCACGCTCGATATCCGCAAACAGGTTTTCCTGCAGCTCGATTTTCTTACTCAGCTCATCACCGTTTCGCTCCAGCAATGCGGTGACGGTATCGCCTGCCTCACGATCAGACAAAAGCCCGCCGATCCGCTCAATCGCTTCGTCGACGGACAGCTGGCGTAGAGACTCACCTTCCAGTGCGAGCAGCTCGTCGCCCGCCTCGATACCCGCCGCCAAGGCGGGACTGCCAGGCATCACGCGAACGATCTGCACGCCGTCGCTGTCCCGTACGCCATCGACCTCTCGAACCGCCAACTGCACGCCAAGGCGCGGACGTCGTTGTGTGTTGATCACCATGGTGCCTTCAGTCGGTATACGCAGACCACGCAGTCGCATCTGTCCCGATAGCTGCGCCACTTCCTCTGCGGCTTCGGAGAGTCGCATCTCCGCCGCCCTCAAGCGCTCCTCAGCAACTCGCAACTCCGCTTCGACCTTTTCCCGATCCGCCTCAGCTTCCTGTCCAAATGCCGGCGCAGCAATCAGTGTTAACGCCACGCATCCGAGCCTGAAAATATTCATCGTGTTCCTATCCTCCGAATCTCTCGATCTAACCCATTACAGCCATTGCTGCGTTTGCCGGCCGCTGCGCAAATCGACCAACGTATCCATCAAACCCACACGACGCCGGAGCAATGCCTCCCGCTGCGCCTGATCCACCGCCGGACTGGCTAGCGCGACGTCCAGCATGGCGACCCTGTCTTCAAGCATCACAATCTGGCCAGCAGAGCGAACATCGCGAACGCGCCGACGCTCTGGCAACGTCGCATTGACCTTGTCGAGCAGCGCCGACTGCGCAATCAGCCTGCTCAGGTCCGCGAACTCATCCGGTAATTCAACTGCCGGACCTGGGATTTCCGCGACAGTCTCGCCGCTGCGCTGTGGCGAATCCGGCCAGTCCCACACCAAAAGCCCAACGCATACGGACAGCAGCGCGGTGGCGGCAATGGCCCAACGCATCGGCGTTAAGGATGCCGATACCGACGGCTGATCTGTTTCCACGACCAGATGATCGATACCCGCTAGCAGCTCTGAGCTTGGCTCAAGCTGGGGCAAGTCCCGCAGCGCATCTGCTACCGCTTTGTCCTGCTCTTGCTCGTACATACTCATTTCGATGACCTCAGCCTGCCGGGCAAGCCGCTCCTACCAGCGGCTCGGCCTCAGATTCCTGCATACGTCGCAACGCAGCTCTCGCACGCGACAGACTCGATTTGGAAAAACTCACGCTCTTGCCGGTGACCTCAGCGATTTCCTCGTGGGTGTAACCCTCGACGTCGTAGAGCCACACAACAACGCGGTAGGTGTCCGGCAGTTGCTTCAGTGCCTGCGCAATGTCGTGCCCGACCGCAAACACCTTCTCAGGCGTGTCTTCTCCCGCCAGCTCCATCGTGTCGGGTATCGCGCTGACTTTGCGATTCCAGGCCGAGCGCTGATGCATGAGGCAACGACTCACCGCGATACGCCGGACCCAGGTAGCAAGACTCGCATCTCCCCGAAATCCGCCAAGACCTCGAAGAACCTCCACAAAAGTCTCCTGGGTCAAATCGTCAGCGAGTGTCCGATCGCCGGTCAGTCGATAGCACAGAGTCAGTACCGGGGCCGCGAATACTCGGCAGACCTCGGACAATGCCTTTCGATCACCGGCACACGCTCTGCGCTGGGTCAATTCGTCAATTTGCACGCTGGAGAAGCCGCTCATGGTGGTGTTAGATGCACTAACGATCGAAAAGGTCGCAATGACCATACATTTTTTCCGCCGAATCGGGCTTACCTTCGGAGCGCTTTAGGCTAGAATTACGATCTTCACTGCCAGAGTGGTGGAATTGGTAGACACGAGGGATTCAAAATCCCTTGCTAGCAATAGCGTGTCGGTTCGAGTCCGACCTCTGGTACCACTATCCCTCAGCCTGATCTCCATCAAGGCGAGCGCAACATGAATTTTTGTTCCAACTGCGGCAGCGACAAGATCGCTCGCGCAATTCCCGACGGTGACACCCGTGAACGGTGGGTATGCCCGGAATGCGGCATGATCCACTACCAGAACCCGAACGTTGTGGTCGGATGCGTGCCTGAGCGGGACGGACAGATCTTGCTGTGCAAACGTGCGATCGAGCCCCGCAAAGGCTACTGGACGGTACCTGCGGGTTTCATGGAGCTTAAAGAGTCGATGGCAGAGGGGGCGGCGCGCGAGACTCAGGAAGAGGCTCTGGCCGACGTGGAAATCCACCGCCTCTTTGCCGCGGTAGATGTACCGCATGCTGGTCAAGTGCATGTCTTTTTCACCGCCTCATTGATATCGGACTTCGCCCCCGGCCCAGAGAGTCTTGAATGCAAAATGGTGGATCCCGCAGACATCCCGTGGGACGAGATTGCGTTTCCCAGCGGAACGTTTGCACTGCGAAAATGGGTGGAGGACGCCGGGCGGGACCGCGGCGTCCACCTGCATAAGGCCGAGCGCCGCATCTACTAATCTCGGCGCTCACACGATACGATTTTAAAAACGATATTGAGTTAGGGACCGATCATGACATTTGTGGTCACACAAGCCTGCATCAAGTGCAAATACACCGACTGCGTTGAGGTCTGCCCGGTCGATTGTTTCCACGAAGGACCAAATTTTCTCGTCATCGACCCGGATGAGTGCATCGATTGCACGCTGTGCGAACCCGAGTGCCCGGCCGAGGCGATTTATTCTGAGGACGAAATTCCGGCGGGTCAGGAAAACTACCTGGAACTGAATGCTGAGTTATCCGCTCAGTGGCCGGTCATCACAGAGGCAAAAGAGCCACCCGCCGATGCGGACGACTGGAAAGACGTCGAAGACAAGCTCGAGCATCTGGAGCGCTAGTTAGGCGCTGCCGCTGCTGCAGTCGCAGCCCCCGTATCACGTTCAAGTTCCGCAAGCAGCACCTGCGCCGGGCGGTAACCCTTGATCCAGGTGCCGTCCGCGAGAATGATCGCCGGCGTGCCGCGCAGCCCCGCGCGAACGGCCGTCATCACGTGCTCCTGAACCGGTCCCGTATCGCAGTCGCCGACCGGCGGCAAACTCTGGTCATTCTTGGCTCGCGTCATTGCATCCTGCTGATCTGCCGCACACCAGACCTGTTCAGCTTTGGTCCAGGAAGGGGTGTTCGGTGAGCCATGGGGCAAGAGGTAATAGCGGATTGCGATGCCGGCCTGGGTATAGCTATCAATCTCTCGGTGCATGCGTCGGCAGAAGCCGCAATCGATATCCGTGAATACGGACACGGTGTACTTCGGGTTCTCAGGACCGAAGGTAATACCTTCGACATCGATGTTCTGCAGGACTTCACGACGTAGCACCGACATGCTGCGCTCTGTGATGTCCGTATCCGTTTCCATGTCCAGAACATTACCCTGTAACAGGTAACGACCGTCGCTCGTGACGTAGGCGATCAACGCGCCTTGCCGGATCTCATACAAACCCGGCACCTCAGACATAATGATGTTTTCAATCGCGACACGCGGGAAGCGCTCTTTGACCTTCGCACGGACTGCATCGAGGTTTTCGGTGGCATCCACTGAGGCGCTTTCGCCGGATTCTTGTGCCATGGCATTGGCGCCAAGCATCAAAAGAGCCAGTGTGAGCAAAAGAGATGGCAACTTCATGAGATGGGGAACTCCAAGTCTGTTTGCGACCCGTTGCATGCTCAAAACGTGCGGAGCAGCGACGACGCGCGAAATATTACCCTAAAAGACCGGAGCGGCAGCCAGATTATTTCGTCTAGCCGCGGGGATGGTGCCTTTCGTGCAACTCTTTCATGCGCTCGCGGGCTACATGGGTGTAGATCTGCGTTGTCGACAGATCGCTGTGACCGAGTAGCATTTGTACGACCCGCAAATCAGCGCCATGGTTCAACAGGTGCGTTGCGAATGCATGTCGCAACGAGTGTGGCGACAGACCATCAGGGATGTTGGCCTTCTGCGCATAGCGCTTGATGATGTGCCAGAACGCCTGACGGGTCATCCGGTCTCCACGGCGAGTAGGGAACAAGTACTCAGTCTGGCGTTCGAGCAGAATCTCGAGCCGCGGCCCTTCGATGAATTCCTGCAACCAACGCTGCGATTCCTCGCCGAGCGGAATCAAACGCTCACGATCGCCCTTCCCTACAATCCGCAGTACACCTTGGTTCAGGTTGACCTGCGACTGCTTCAAGCTGATTAACTCGGTCACACGCAGCCCGGTTGCGTACAACAACTCCAACATCGCGCGATCGCGATGGCCGAGCGGTTCGGCAACGTTGGGAGCGGCCAGCAGCGCTTCGACCTCATCTTCGGTCAGTGTCTTCGGAAGACTGCGACCGATGCGTGGCATTGCGATATCGACGGTGGGGTCATCCTCGCGCACCGATTCGCTCGTCAGATATCTGAAAAAGCGACGGAAGCTCGAGAGCTGACGAGCAGTCGATCGAGGTTTAGCCCCCTCTTCCACACGCCAGTTGATAAAGCCGAGCAAGTGATCCTTGTCCGCCCGCTCGACAGCGACGTCCTGCTGCTGCAGCCATTTCGCCAACGACATTAGATCGGCTCGGTAGGCACCGAGCGTATTCTTGGACAAACCGCGCTCCATCCAGATCGCATCGAGGAATTTGTCGATGATCTGCTCGGCTGCTGCGAGTTTGCCGCCGTTACCACTCTCGTCGTTTGTTGCCATCAAAGCCATCTGTATACTGCGTATCGCGGCGCCACAGCGCCTATCATCGTTGGCGGATCGCACTGCCCTCCGGACACCGGAGATCAGCACACGAATCCGGAGTATTCACAGCCCGCCTGCCGCCTGCCGTGACCACTGTCACAGAAAGCTCAGAGCGTTAACATAAAGTGATCGGCGTCACAAAAATGCATGTGATCCTTGGCACCATTTACGGTGTCGCCTACTGGCTGACCTTCCTGGTCTGCGCATTAGTTTGCGTTTTGCTGGTAACCATTCTTCCCGTATTGACCTGGCGACAAGCCGCCGCGCGGGCCTGTGCCTCCGCCGTTTTCCTATTGACCGGCACTCGCGCAAAACGTTTCGGATTTGAGCAATTACCTGAAGGCCCCAGTGTGGTCGTGGCCAATCATGCGAGCTACATCGACGGCGTGCTGCTGTTTTCAATCCTGCCTACAGGGTTTTCGTTCGTCATCAAGGCAGAGATGCAACAGGTTCCACTCGCCGGATTTGTGCTCAAGCGCCTGGGTTCGTTTTTCGTCCAACGAGAGCACGTTCAGAGCAGTGCCAAATCGGCCCGGCAGGTGATGCGGGCGGCGGTTCAGGGCCGACCTATCGGTTTTTTCCCCGAAGGCACTTTTGATGAAAACCCGGGATTGAAGCGTTTCCACAAAGGCGCTTTTGCAACCGCAAGAACGGCGGCGTTGCCCGTGGTACCGGTGGTCATTCGCGGCACGCGGCGGCTGTTACCGGCCGATCGATGGCTGCCTTACCCGAGCAGGCTACAGGTAGAGATATTAACGCCGATCCCAGCGAACATCGTCAGTGACAGCACGCCTGTCGAGACCATGAAGGTGGCGCGGGACGCGATCGCCGCAGAACTGGACGAACCTGACCTGCTGCGGCGCGACCACGACGGACCGGCCGATTGACGGAACTTGTCGCCCTTAAATCGCGGATTAGACGGACTTAGCTGCTTGCGCCGGTGCTCAGGCGATCGTTGATATAGGCGAGCCATCCGGCCGCGTTCTTGCGATCGTTTTCGTTATCCGACTCTGTCGCCGATTGGAACGCGGTCTTGGCATCTCTTAGCCGACCCGATTCGGCGTGAGCGATACCGATCAAAATGTAGGCTTCGCCCGGGCGTTCATAATTGCGTTCGATCGCTACTTGCGCGGTCTCCACAACGCGATCCCAGTTACCCAGCTCGTTGTAGACTTTCGCTTGCCGGAATGCCCAAAGGGGATCACCGGTCAGGTTGCCGAGATCGCCCATCGTCGCCAGCGCCTTGTCGTATTCACGAGCGCCGGACCAGGCCGATTGCAGCAGCTCCAGGTTCTTCTTGTTGCGCTCGATGACGCCCGAGGCTAAGCCCTTCTCCACAATGACACCCGCGGTATACGGGCTGTTAAGAAAGATGTTGAGCTGGGCCAGAGTGAGCTGCGCATTCTCATCATCGTCGAGGAGTGCGCCTCGATAAGCGACCATCAGTGTGGCCAACGCTTCCTGGTCCTCCTTGAGCTCCATGTGGATGCCCGAAAGGGTTTGCCAAAACTGCTTCTCGTCCGGCCAAATCTGCACCATCTTGCGCAGCAAAGGGATCGCTTTAGGTTTCTGATCAGTCTCGAAGTACACCGCCAGCAACAGCTGATGCCAGGACTTCTGAGGTTCTTCCTTCACCTCAATCGCCTTCTCTACGTAGGGCTGTGCATTCTTGAATTCGCTAAGCTGCGAATAGGCTTGAGCGATCAGAATGTAGGCCTCACCAGACGGGTCTTGCTCGTACTTGAACCAGCGGCGTGCGGTTTCAATCGCTTTTCGGTATTCCTCGACCTGCATGTAGAGGCTCGCCAACGAAAACAACA
Source organism: Pseudomonadota bacterium (assembly GCA_039027435.1). Classification (GTDB taxonomy): domain Bacteria; phylum Pseudomonadota; class Gammaproteobacteria; order Steroidobacterales; family Woeseiaceae; genus CALBPI01. The sequence goes on from JBCCKF010000008.1 coordinate 150,554, forward strand.
TACCCTGCTGTGCTTCATTGGGCAGCGCATCTTCGGCCAGAGACTTCTCAAAATATTTGATGCCGTCCGGGTAATTACTCTCGTTGGTGTAAATGAAACCAATCGTCTGGAATAACAGCGCGCGCTCGTAATTGTTCAGGCGTCCGTTCCCTTCCTGAACCTTGGCGCTCTCCAAAGCCTCGGCACGCGTCTCGTCGGCGTCCATCAGCTCCTGAATGGCCGTGATTCGCTTGTAGAACGGCTGGCTGATCGACTGCTGGCGGATCTCGCGCTCTTCAACCTGACGGTCGTCCGAGAGCTCTTCCTGCGCAATCGATGTCTGGGTCAGAAGGCAGCTGCCAATAATCGCAAACGCATACTGCTTAATTTTCATTTACTTATCTCAGTTTTCACACGTTGAAAGTGAGCTTCAAAACTTGAATTCAGTGGTCATCGATACCCGCCGGGCCACAGGCACTCCGTCGACTACGCGTGGTTTGAATTTCGACTTGTACATTGCAGCCACAGCGGCGCGATCGAACACGCGACGCGGATAAGAGTCGATCACCTCAACGTCCGACACCGAGCCATCACGCTCGATCGTGAAGGCCAGTTTCACCCATCCTTCAGTGCCGTCGAGAGCCGCTTCACGTGGATACTGCGCCTGCATAAGGAACACCGGGACGGCATCGCCTTCCTGCGAGCTGGTGTTTCGGTGATCGCCGATGAACGGGCCATCCCCAACTCCGATGGTAATGACCGGCGTCTCTATGTCCGGAAATTCTGGCTGCGGCTTCGTGCTATCCGTCTTTGTCTCCGTTACTGGCGGAGGCGGCTCTTTCGGGGGCTCCGGCTCAGGTGGCTTCTCGCGGATGTTCTTGATAACGAATTCTTCGCCCGTAACCATCACGAAGTCGAGAGGCTCAGGCGACGTTGGCTCAAGATCGATTTGAGGTTCGCCAGCAATAAGGCCATTCATCAACAAGAACAGCACCGTCGCTACAATCGCAGCTGATACAACAGACATCGCATACTTCATGTATTCACCCTCTGCAGCCGAGACAGATACGGATCAGTCTAGAATTTGAATTCGGTGGTCATGGAGACGCGTCGAGCAGTCGCCACGCCATCGATCACTCTGGGCTTGAACTTCGACTTGTACATCGCCTGTTTTGCCGCCCGGTCGAAGATTCTCCGCGGATTGGATTCTAGAATTTCGACATCGGAAACCGATCCGTCCGCTTCGATGGTGAACGCCATCTTGACCCACCCTTCGATGCCATCCAGCGCGGCCTCACGCGGATACTGGGGCTGCATCAGGAAGATCGGGACAACGTCGCCCTCCTGATTACCGCTGCCCGGCGCTCCTGGAATCCAGATACCGTCGCCGGCGACACCAATATCGATATTGGGCGTCTGGATGTTCGGCAGCTGCGGTGGCGGCTTGTCGTTGTTTTCTTGTGAGAGCTTAGGCGGCGGTGGCGGCTCTTTCGGCTTCTCGGGTTCCGGTGGCTTCCGGCGATCGCGCTTGTTCTCGATCTCTTCGTCTTGCACTTTTACGAAGTCAAACTGCGCCGCGAGATCATCGTCGCGGTTCAGCTCTGGCTCGCCTGCGATCAACGCATGCATCAAAAGAAACAGCAGCGTCGCAACGATACCGCCAGATACGATAGCTACGGCATATCTCATGTCATTCGCCTCCTGGCTCTCACGAAATCCCCGTCAGGACCCTTCGTTCTCAGCTGCAACCGCGATGCTGATCACACCGCCGAGACGCACCTGATCCATGATGTCGATGACAACGCCTGTCGGCGCACCCACATCAGCAATAATGACCGCGGAGCTTTCGGGGCTTTCCGCCTTGATCTCCTCGACCCGGCTCCGGACGTCCGAAACCTCGATTTCCTGCTTGTTAAACCAGATATCGCCGGTCTTGGTCACACCAATCAAAATGTTACCACGGGACTTGGAGACCGCTGTCTCCGCCTCCGGACGCAGTGGATCGATCCCCGTGTCCTTCACAAATGAAGTGGTAACAATGAAGAAAATCAACATGATAAAGACGATATCTAACATCGGTGTGATGTTAATTTCGGTATCGTCTTGCTCTTCACTGTGTCTTCTGGCCACAGGAAACTCCTATTTGTTGATTGCCGCGAGCGAGACCTTATCGGCCCCCGCGGCCCGCGCCTGATCGACCACCGTCACCAGCAAACCGACATCCGCTTCTCTGGCCGCGGCTACAACCACTGACGCTTCCGGCTTGGTCGCAAGCGCACTCTCGATATTAGCGCGTACCGCCTGAACATCTGTGGGTCGGTTATTGACCGAAATCCTGCCCGCATCATCGATCTTGATCGCAATGACATCGGACAGCTTCTTCTCTTTCGGCGGCTCGTTGCTCGGACGAGACAGGTCAACGCCAGTCTCTTTCACGAACGAGGTGGTCACGATGAAAAAGATCAGCAGAATGAACACCACGTCCAGCATCGGCGTGATATTGATTTCCGCGTCTTCCTCAGCTCTGTGTTTTCTTTTGGACATGCCCTACCTCAGTGTCTGGTCAGCGCGTCTTCGAGCCGAGCAACCGCACGATTAGCACGGCGCTCCAGCTGGACCGAGATGTAAAGGCCCGAGAGCGCAGCGACCAGCCCGGCCATCGTCGGGATTGTCGCCTGCGAAACACCGCCGGCCATCAATCGGGCATTACCGGTGCCGTGGAACGCCATGACCTCGAACACTTTGATCATGCCGAACACGGTCCCGAACAGTCCGAGCAACGGCAGCAACGCCATGATCGTTTTGATGATCGGGAGGAACTGTCGCGCCTGCACCGAGATTTGGGAAATCAGCAGTGACCGGATCGCCTGCGCATACCAGGAATCGGTGTCGGACCGAGCCTCCCACTCGTCCTTAACACGCGCCATCTCCTGTGGCAGTCCTTTTGACAAGAACCAGAAACGCTCAATGATGAACGTCCACATGATGATCGTCGCGATCAGGATGAGGAACAGCACAGGCCCGCCCAACTCGAAGAACGAGCGGAGTGAAATCCAGATGGAGTCTATGAAATACACAGCGACTCCGTCAGGTGCGTTCCGTGTGACGCGCGATGATGCCGGCACTCTGCTCTTCGAGTACCTCGATCAACGAACGGCTTCTGCTCGTCACCAGCGTATGCATAAACACCAGCGGAATCGCGACAATCAGACCGAGCATGGTCGTAACCAGCGCTTCTGAGATACCGCCCGCCATCAGCTTCGGATCACCCGTACCGAACAGCGTGATTGCCTGGAAGGTGTTAATCATGCCCACGACCGTCCCGAGCAGCCCCAGAAGCGGCGCTACCGCAGCGAACACTTTGATGAGTGACTGACCGGTCTCTAGAGGCGGCACCTCTTTCATGATCGCCTCATCGAGCTTGAGCTCCAGGGTTTCGAAATCCGCATTGCGGTTCTCTGCATAGACGCCGAGTACCCGGCCAAGCGGGTTGTCCGGCTTCGGCTCGCCGCCTTTCAGCTGGCGCTTCATCTTGCCGCCGAGACCCGACAGGATCAGCAGACGCCACAAAGCGATGCCGATACCAATGATGCCGATGCCGATAATCACGTAACCAACTGGGCCGCCCTGGCTGATCCGTTCACCGACGGTCGCTTTCTTGGTCTCGAGACTCAGCAGCGTGCCGCCACTGGGGTCAATCGGGAACTCAACCAGCGTGCCGGCTGACGCAGACACCAGAGACTTCGCCGGACCAGTGAATCGCGCTGCCGGTTGCGGGTCGAGCACCTGCAAACCACCGGTTTCGTCGCTAAACGTCAGGAAACCATCGCTGTTGACGACGTTGAACGCCCCGACGCGGACGACCTCGCCCTGAGTTTTGGCACCACCCGCGGCGCTGATTTCCGTCGAGAATTTCTCAACGCTCGAAGACGCTGCCATTTCCTCGAGCAACAGGAATTGCAGTTCACGCAGCTGCGCGATCGACGGCAGCCCATCAGCCTCGGCCAGTACCTCGGCTATCTCGCCTCGACTGGGTTTCTGTGTGGTCACGATGGAGCCCTGAACCATACCCAGCGCTTCACCTGCCGCAAGCCGGACGACGCCGAACAATTCACCTATGTCGCCGGTTCTGACTCGCAGTGTCTCCGTGAGGTCAGTCAACGTCTGCTCGTTTGCATCATAGGCAGCTTTCAACTGATCGCTGCGGCGCTCAGCTTCGGCCAGAGCCTGCTGGGCGCTATTCAACAGCGCTTGCTGTTCGTTGCGGCGCGCGATGAATTCCTGCTCGCGCTGGCGATTCTCAGCACTCACTGCCTGGCCTTGTTTACGGACCTCTTCAAGCACATCGTTCAAAGAAGACTGCGCGGTCGCATTGGGGCCAGCGATGGCCAAAGACAGAATTACAGGTGCGCCGAGCGCCTTGATCGTCTTAACGAAACTCATTGCGCTGCCTCCGGAGCGGGAACGGGAAGGTTGAGCAGTTGCGGCGGTGCCTGCTTGCGGGCCAGCGACAGACCGTCGCTGACGGCGCGGCGATAGCCACTATCGAGCACTTCCCAAGTGCCGGACTGCTTGTTCCACATGCCTGTGATCTTCTGATCCGGCGTCTGATACGCCAGCACAATGCGTCCGACCCGCAGGAAGTCCACTGTCGTTTCCACACCGTTCAGATCGATCGTGCCCTCGTAGGCTTCGATCGTATCGCCGTATTCGGTCTCAATGCGGTAGGCATCCATGATCTGGCGATACTTCTCTGAGTTGGTGATTTCAGAACTCGTCATGTTCGCTTCGAGGTTTGCGATCCGACGCATGCGCGATTCGCTCTGGAACGGCATGTCGGCTTCGATGAACTGACGCAGATCCGCGATCATCGTGAGCATCAGCGGCACAATGCCCTGCTCGGTCTGGTCGAAGTTCTCAAGATCGTCCTGCATTTTCGCAATGGACGCATTCTGGTCATCGACGACCTTTTGCAGGTTGTCATTATAAATACGCACCCGATCCAGCTGCTGGAGCACCAGACGGTACTCGCTGAGCAGCTCCGAGGTCTGCTGCGCGTAACGATCGACGCGCTGTTGAGAGGCGCTGGAGCCTCGATCGAAGTCTTCCTGGGTATCAATGACCCGCTTCGCAACTTGTTGCGCAAAGGCGCCCTGGCTGGCAAGAGCGATAAGGACAGCAGCAAAAAAGCCCCCGACCACGGTACGGCTCTGGCCGCCGTTAAAAAACGACATCAGCATTAGTGTTTTCCTACAGACGTTCTGAATCTTGGTTATGTGTAATACCACCCGCAGCAGTGTTTCCGGCTGCACCGGAACCCCCCTAGACACAGGCCACTGTTGTGGGTTGGAAGCAACAAGCCTCCTGTTTTACGCCGACCGAAGCTAGCAGAATTAACCACGAAAAAAAAGCGTGTTCAAAGACTAGCGCCGAGCGTGAAGCGCATGCATCTCGTTCCTTATTCGTTCAAAATATGGCCCCCAATTCACGACAAGGACCCCCCATGTCAGCTGACGATATCGTCATTCTCGGCGCGAAACGCACACCCATCGGCGCCTTTCAGGGAGCACTTGGTGGCGCGAGCGCGCCCGAACTCTCCGCAACCGCAACACGCGCCGCCCTCTCCGACTCGGGGGTCGACCCCGAAACGTTGGATGAGTCGATCCTGGGATGCGTCCTGCCAGCAGGTCTCGGGCAGGCGCCTGCGCGCCAAGCCACCCTCGCAGCGGGTATCCCGAACTCTCGCGGCGCGACGACCATCAACAAGGTTTGTGGTTCCGGGATGAAGTCGATCATGCTTGGAGCAGACCTGATCAAAGCAGGCAGCGCAACACGTGTGTTGACCGGGGGCATGGAATCGATGAGCAACGCCCCATACCTGATGCCGAAAGTCCGTGGCGGATACCGAATGGGTCATCAGGAAGTGCTCGATCACATGTTCTTTGACGGTTTGCAGAACCCATATGATGGCAACATGATGGGCGTGTTCGCCGAGCGCACTGCACAGAAATACGAATTTGGCCGAGATGCGCAAGACGCATTTGCTGTAGCTTCTTTGCAACGCGCGCTTGATGCGCAAGCATCGAATCGCTTCGACGACGAAGTCGCGCCGGTCACGGTGAAGCATCGCAAGGGCGAAACCGTGGTCTCAATCGACGAGGAACCCGGTCGTTCCGACGCTGAACGCATCCCCACTCTGCGCCCGGCTTTCGCGAAAGACGGCACGGTCACCGCAGCCAGCTCGTCGTCGATCTCAGACGGCGCTGCCAGCGTGATCCTTGCAAGCGCTCTTGATGCTGAGAAAAGCGGTTTGGAACCCATCGCACGTATTGTCGGCCACAGCGGCTTTGCGCATGAGCCCGAGTGGTTTACCACAGCGCCGGTGGGCGCGATTCGGGCACTGCACGACAAACTCGGGTGGACGCCGGAAACCGTTGACCTATACGAAATCAACGAAGCGTTCGCCTGCGTCACCATGGCGGCCATCCACGATCTGCATCTCGATCATGCTCGGGTCAATGTGAATGGTGGTGCTTGTGCGCTCGGCCATCCCATCGGGGCCAGCGGCGCACGTATCGTGGTTACTCTGCTCCACGCATTACGACAGAACGGCGGCAAGCGCGGTATTGCATCGCTCTGTCTCGGCGGCGGTGAAGCTGTCGCTATCGCCGTTGAATTAATTTGAAACCAACCAACGGGAACTCACCATGGAACTGAACCAGGCTAAAGCAATCGTTACTGGCGGCGCGTCGGGCCTCGGATTGGCGAGCGCACGTGCGGTCGTCGATGCGGGCGGGCAGGCAGTGCTGCTGGACATCAACGATGAGGCAGGCGCCGAGGCAGCCGCGTCACTTGGAAACGACACACGATACATTCGAACCGACGTCAGCGACGAGAGCGCGGTCAAAGCGGCTGTTACCGAAGCGGCCGAGCACATGGACGGCCTCACGTTTGCGATCAACTGTGCAGGCATCGTTGCACCCGGGCGCGTTCTGGGACGCGAAGGGCCGATGGCCAGTGACTATTTCGCACGCACAATACAGGTCAATCTGGTTGGCTCTTTCAACATTGCGAAAGAAGCCGCGAACATCATGCAGCACAACACCCCTGCTGCCGATAATGAGCGCGGCGTCATCATCAACACGGCTTCCGTAGCCGCCTTCGAGGGACAGATCGGCCAGGCCGGCTACTCAGCGTCGAAAGGTGGCGTCGTGGGAATGACGTTGCCAATGGCTCGCGAACTTGCACGGTTCGGCGTCAGAGTGATGACGATCGCACCTGGAATCTTCATGACGCCGATGATGGCAAGCCTGCCCGAAGCGACGCAGCAATCGTTGGCCGAACAGATTCCGTTCCCGTCGCGATTAGGTACCGCGGAAGAGTATGCGAGCCTCGCGGCCTACATCTACACCAACACGATGCTCAACGGCGAGACGATTCGTCTCGACGGCGCGATCCGCATGCAGCCGAAATAACGGAATAGCCGCTGCTCGGGTATGTGTCTTACATACCCGAGTAGTTGGGTCCGCCACCGCCCTCCGGAACCGTCCAGTTGATGTTTTGGCCGGGGTCCTTGATGTCACAGGTTTTGCAGTGGACGCAGTTCTGGGCATTGATCTGGAAGCGGGTTTCACCCTCCTCCTCAACGAACTCGTAGACGCCTGCAGGGCAGTAACGCTGCGAGGGTCCTGCAAACACCTTGAGGTGATGTGCGACGGGCACCTCGTTATCAACCAGCCGCAAATGCACCGGTTGGTCTTCCTCATGATTGGTGCTGGACAGGAACACCGATGACAACTTGTCGAAACTGATCTTGCCGTCAGGTTTCGGGTACTCAATCGGTTTGCACTGTGCAGCGGGTTTCAAGCCTTGATGATCTGGCGTCTTGTTGCGCAACGTGAGCGGCAGACGACCGCGAAAAATGTTCTGGTCGAGGAAAATAAACGCGGATCCGAGGAACCTGCCGAATTTGTGTTGCGCCGGACCGAAGTTTCTCGCCTTCTTCAGTTCCTCCATCACCCACGACGCATCAACCGCATCGGCATAGGCTGTGATCTCAGCGCCGCCCTCAGCACCACCGCGCAGCGCCTCAAAAACCGCGTCTGCTGCCAGCATCCCGGTCTTGATCGCGGTGTGCGAACCCTTGATCTTGGCGTTGTTCAGATAGCCCGCTTCGCAACCGACCAACATACCGCCTGGGAAGGTGACCTTGGGCAGTGATTGATAGCCGCCTTTATTGACCGCACGAGCGCCGTAGGAGATGCGCTGTCCGCCCTCCAGGTATTGGCGGATTTTCGGGTGCTGTTTCCAGCGCTGGAATTCGTCGAACGGGCTGAGGTAGGGATTCGGGTAATCGAGCGCGATGATGTAGCCGAGATATACCTGGTTGTTGTCCGCGTGGTAGAGAAAACCACCACCTTCCGTATCACCCGCCAACGGCCAACCGAGTGTGTGCACCACGAGACCAGGCTCGTGTAGTTCCGGACTGATTTCCCAGACTTCTTTCAGCCCGATGCCGTAATGCTGCGGATCCGAATCGACGTCGAGTCCAAATTTGCTGATCAGCTCCTTGCCCAGGCTGCCGCGGCACCCTTCAGCGAAAATGGTCTGCCGGCCGAGCAACTCGTAACCGGCTTCGTGTGCCGGTTTAGGATTTCCGTCTCGACCGATGCCCATGTCACCGGTTGCCACACCACGAACCGCTCCCGACTCGTCGTACAACACCTCTGCCGCCGCATATCCGGGAAACAGGTTGACGCCCAATTCTTCCGCTTGCTCGGCCATCCACTGCACCAAACGCCCAAGGCTGATGACGTAGTTGCCTTCGTTATGCATGGGCTTCGGCACAAATGGTCCCGGCACCCGAGTCGCCTTTTGCTCACTGGTCATGTAATACACGTCATCGCGAGTGACCGGTGTGTTCAGTGGTGCGCCCTTTTCCTTCCAGTCCGGGAACAGCTCCTCAAGTCCCCGCGGCTCAAATACATTGCCTGACAGAATGTGAGCGCCAAACTCAGCACCCTTCTCCACGACGACCACGGACAACTCTTCGCCCGCTTCGTTGGCCTGTTGCTGCAGCCTGCACGCCGCAGCCAGTCCTGCAGGACCGCCACCGACGATCACTACATCAAACTCCATGGATTCGCGTTCTGTCGTCATGTATTGCAAGGCCTTCCTGAGTGGATACGGCAGCGGATGGTACCATTCGAGCGGCTTGTGCGGGCGCCAGACGTCCGCATTTCATTGCTGGGACAGCAGACAACACATGGACACCACCACATTAAGCGAGCGCTATCTCGCGGCGCTGGAGGCAAATGGCTGGGCGCGTGATTGCGCCCAATGGGCAGCGGTGCAGTCGCTGGCGCGCGTCGCGCGCGAACTCAACGCCAAATCTCGGCCACGCTGGCGGTTCTGGGAGGGCGAACCTTCAGTGAAAGGTCTGTACCTGTGGGGCAGTGTCGGTCGTGGCAAGACTTTCCTGATGGATTTGTTCGTCAGTACCTTCGATGCCTCTGTGGTCGAGCGAAAACACTTCCATCGATTTATGTCTGAAATCCACGAGGCACTCGGCGCAATCGAGCACGAACAAGACCCGCTGGACAGTGTTGCCAAAGCGATTGCAAACGAGTCGAGAGTCCTTTGCCTCGACGAAATGCACGTGAATGATATTGGCGATGCGATGATCCTCGGGCGCTTGTTCGAGAAATTGTTCGCGCAAAACATGACGTTGATCACGACGTCAAATATCCCACCGAGTGGCCTCTATGAAGACGGATTGCAACGCGCGAGATTTCTACCGGCCATCGCATTGATGGAAACTCATTGCGAAGTGCTCGAATTGGGTGGCAATCGAGATTATCGCCTCGAGCTACTGAGTACCGGCGAGACCTACCACGTGTGCAAGGAAGGTTGCGAGGCGTGGGCGGCGGCACGCTTGAAGCAGCTTGCTGGAACCGCGCAGATCGGAGATCTCAGCATCTCAGTATTGAATCGCGATATTGCACTGCTGGGACGTGCGCCCGGCATGGCCTGGTTCAGCTTCCCCGCGATATGCGAAACAGCCCGGAGTCAGCTCGACTACATCTCTCTTTCCAAGCGCCTGCACACAGTGCTGATCTCTTCCGTGCCTATTCTCGACGACACCGACAACAATGCGGCACGCCGCTTCATTATGCTCGTCGATGAATTCTACGATCGACAGGTCAATCTACTGCTTTGCGCACAAGTACCGGCCAATCAGCTCTACACCGGCAAGAAGCTCGCGTTCGAGTTTCAGCGAACGGTCAGCCGGCTGATTGAAATGCAGTCATCGGAGTACCATGCGTTGGCACATCGTCCCTAGCGCGCTGGGCAGCAACCCGACGAAGCGGTAGGATTTCTGAATCCTCTCTGGAGAATGCGACATGAACGATGCAACGCCGAATCGACCTACTCTTGCACTCGAGGACTTCCTGCCCTACCGCTTGTCGATCTTGTCTAATACGGTGAGCGGCACCATTGCGTCCGCCTACGATCGTCGGTTCAATCTGTCGATCCCGGAATGGCGCGTGATGGCGGTGGTTGCAC
>JBCCKF010000009.1:0-160726 GCA_039027435.1 Pseudomonadota bacterium
TCGTGCCCAAATGAGCCAGTTCCGAAAACTACTGCAACAAGAAGCCTCCATGCGTCGCAGTGCGATCAATGCGCTCCGAAGATAGTGATTGAGAGCAAGTCCAACTTCGCACTGAACCGCCGATGGATCGCCTGTACGAAGTGCGATGAGTTGTACCCGAGGCCGAACCTGAAAGAAGGACAGCTCGCTCGATGTTCGGTATGCCACAGTGTTTTGGCCACCCGCAAGTCCAGGCATGCAGAACGAACTTTTGCCTTGATGATCGCCAGTCTGATTGTTTATGCGGTTGCCGTCCTTTATCCCTTCATGCGTATGGAGCGCTCTGGGATTAGCAATCAGATTTCTGTCGTGGACGCTGTCAGCATTCTGTGGCAGACCGACATGCACACGCTTGCGGTATTTAGCGCACTGCTCATATTGCTCTTCCCACTCTCGAGAGTCGTTCTCCTGTGCTTTCTTGCAGGTGCGATTCACTTGCGAAAAGCCCCCGGCAGCACATTTGCACTTATGGCGAGAATTGCTCAGTCGCTGGAACCGTGGTCAATGGTGGATATCTTTATGCTGGGTGTTGTCGTATCTCTCGTGAAAATCGGCGCCTTGGTTGATGTTGAGCTGGGTGCGGCATTTTGGGGCGCCGCGTCACTGGTGATTTTTCTGACGTTCGGGGCCGGCGCGGCTTGTCGAGATAGCACTTGGCAGTACATTCGAGAGCAAGCGTGACTCGCGCGATAGACAAAGGTCTGGGGCAGTGCAAGAGCTGCAAATCGCTGACCGCAAATCTGGACGATTCATGTGCGTTCTGCGGTGCGAAAGTTCATATTCGAAGACCGCAAAGCTTGCAGCATGTCTGGGCCTTTTGGGTTGCGGGGGTGATTGCTTTTGTTCCGGGAAATTTATATCCGGTCATGGTGACTGAATCGTTTTCCGGTTCGAGTGCATCCACGATCATTCAAGGTGTATCGACACTGATTCACCATGAGAGCTATGCAGTGGCAATCGTTGTTCTCGTGGCGAGTATTGTGGTCCCGATCAGTAAGTTCCTGGTTATCGCCTGGCTCGCAATCACTATTCAATTTCGACTCCGTGTCAGTCGCAGGCGTCGCATAGAGGCTTTTGAGGTAATTGAGTTCATTGGTCGGTGGTCGATGGTTGACGTTTTCGTCGTGGCTGCGCTCGCAGCGCTCATCCAGGTCGGTGGTTTGATATCGATTAAGCCTGGCATTGGAATTAACGCATTCGCGTTATCGGTCATGTTCACAATGTTGTCGGCAATGAGTTTTGATACGCGCCTGATTTGGGATAACGAAACACGATGAGCGATAGATCAATAAGTGAGCCTGAAGTGGAGGTCATCGAGGGTGGTGGAATTTCAAAGGTCTGGATCGTGCCGATCGTCGCTCTGTGTGTCGCTGTGCTTGTGGTTTGGCAATCAATGAGTGAGCAAGGGCCACTCGTGGAGATTCGATTCCAAAAAGGGCACGGCATCACGGCTGGAAAGACCGAGGTGCGTTACGCGGATGTCATCGTCGGTCTTGTGGAGTCGGTCTCGCTGTCGCCAGACCTATCTCAGGTCATCGTCGAGGCGAGACTTGAACGATTCATGACGCCCTATCTTGGTGAAACGACCCAATTCTGGGTGGTCAAGGCAGACTTCAGCGGTGCAGGTGTCTCCGGGTTGGGCACGCTGTTGTCGGGCGCGTACATCGAGGCAGGGTGGGAAACGCAACCGACCGAGATGCGTCGGGAGTTTGAAGGTCTTAACCGTCGACCGCTGACTCAACCTGGTTCGGCAGGTCGCCACTTTGAGCTAACGGCGCCCACCGCCGGGTCTGTCTCCATTGGAGCCCCTGTTTTCTATAGAAATCTCCCCGTCGGTCAGATTGAAGCCGTCTCGATGAAAGAGGATTTCTCGGCGGTGACTTTTACCGCCTTTGTCGAAGCGCCTTACGATCAATTGCTGAACGACACGACACGATTCTGGAACGTCTCTGGATTCGATATTGATGCTGGGTTCGATGGTTTGAGGCTCCACTTCAACTCGTTGAGCTCACTTCTCGCCGGAGGGGTCGCGTTTGGCAATATCGGTCGTACTGTTGGTGATGCAGAGGTCGGACTTGACCGGAGCTACTCGCTCTATCGAAATCGTGATGCAGCAATTGAGGCTGGATATGAGGTTTCAGAGGGAGCGGGCTACCTGCTCATGGCAGAGTTTGACGAGTCGATTCGTGGGCTTGAAGCGGGCGCGCCTGTGGAGTGGCAAGGTGTGCTGGTGGGCAGAGTTCGGGATGTTGTGTTTGAACTTGCACAATCCGGTCAAGAAGCTCGTCGTATTTATGCGGTACTTGAAATGCAGCCTAGGCGAGTCGGTTTAGAAGGGCTCAGCGAAGCGGAGTTGAGAGAGAGCATGTCGAGTTGGGTGAGATCTGGCATGCGCGCGCAACTTGCGGCAGGCAATGTGCTCAGTGGACGTAAGTTGATTCGCTTAGTCGACAGTGCAGCACCTGCTGGCGAGGTTGACGGTGTGGACTTCAACGCAATCCCCTATCCCGAACTGCCTACTATTCCCGCAACAAATCTGGGTGCGGTATCCAGCAATGTTCAACAGATCGTTGCCAATTTTGCGGCACTGCCTGTTGATGAACTGGTGCGCTCAATGATCAGTCTGGTCGACGGTGCCGGAGGTCTGCTCAATAGTCCGGCCATGGCGAAGATGCCCGACGAGTTGCAGGCCGCATTGATTTCGATCAGCGGTGCCGCAGGCAATATTGATGCGGCGAGTCGTGATCTACCGGTTCTGATCAACCATATGATCTCCGCGGTCTCTGTCGGCGAACAAACCTTGGCCGGACTCGCACCTGAGTCAGAGGTCTACACTGAGCTATCCGGTGCGCTCACCGATCTCCGAGCGGCGACTTTTGCTGTAGCTGAACTTCTGGAAACACTCGAAGAGAAGCCGAATGCGCTTCTATTGGGGAAGTAATGCAATGATGAGTCGCTCAGGAGTTCATACACTTTTATTTATATTAGTTGTCGCTTCCATGTCGGGCTGTAACAGCGGTGTAGCGCCTGCCAAGTATATCCTTCCCGTTCCGCCCGTAGTTGTCGTTAGGGGGCAGGACATACAGCGAGTGCTGTTGACTCGTTTGCAATTACCGTCTTATGCACGAAATGCAGCGATATCGACGCTTCAGTCAAATCTCAGCGTTTTGGAGAGTCAAGACGCTGAGTGGGCGGTACCACCTACCGAGGCCGTAACTACAGCGCTCGTACGGCATCTCGAAACAACAATCGAGGGGGAGATTCGGTTACGACCCATCGCTCGGAGCTTCCAGCCACACGCAAGGGTAGCCGTCACGTTCGACGTATTTGCTAGGCTGCCAAGCAATGCCGCCTTGGTTGAAGGTCAGTACACCGTGGACCGGGAAGAAAACTCTTATTCGAAGCGCTTCTCGTTTGAAGTTTCCGCTGCTGACCGTGATATGACGAGCTATATGAGAGCTACGTCGATGGCACTTTCGATGCTTGCCGATGCGATCGGAGCAGACTTGAGTAAACAAGTGGGCGAAGGAGACGAAGATAGATGACAGAGATAATTTTGGCTTTCGCAGCGTCAAACAGCAAAGACTCGATTAATCGCAAATTGGTTGAGTTGGCAGTCGAACGTTATTCACAGCGGAGGCAGGCCGATACGCAAATTGAGTTTCTTGATCTTAACGACTACGAAATGCCGATTTACTCCATTGACAGAGAACGCACAACTGGAATCCCTGAGCTGGCGGAGGAGTTTTATCACAAGATCGGAAGCGCGGATGGGGTAGTGGTCTCATTCGCTGAACACAACGGCACCGTTACAGCCGCCTGGAAGAATATTTTTGATTGGATGAGTCGGATCGAGACCGCTGTATGGCAACAGAAGGTGTTACTCCTCCTGGCGGCAACGCCCGGAAAGCGCGCAGGTGCCGGGGTACTCGGCTATGCGAAATTGGCCTCGTTCTTCGGCGGGCGAATAGCGGCTTCGCTTGGTATCGGAGAATGGGTTAACGCTTATGATGCTGATAAGAATTTACTGATAAACACTACGGATATCGAGGCTCTAGACTTAGCACTCGACCACTTCTCCACTGCGCTTGCGGGTATCGAGTAGGACGACAGGATATGCGTGTGGGCGCACAAACAGATGGGAAAAAAAATAGCACCTTGCAGTTGACTGTGGTGGCGCTGTTCTTCGCGATGCTTTGGACGCCGCTTGGTCAGTCGGCATTTCTCATTGAGCACTGGATGCGGCTTGGGACGTTCATGGCACCAATTCTTGTTTTGGCGCTTACGTTGGATGTCCGGGGGATTCGGAGTGTTGAAGCACGCAGAGTGTGGGCTGTCGTTTTCCTTCTTGCTTATATTGGTCACCAGTTTGAGGAGCATTGGATTGATGTCACTGGGAATCTGTATTCGTTTTACGCCTACGTGAACGAATTGATTGCATCGATCATGCAGATGTCAGGGGACGTTGAACCGCCGCTTACCGAAAGTGCCATTTTCTTTATCAACACTTCTTTAGTCTGGTTGGTGGGATTCTTGGCGATTGTTCTGGGTTCAAGACAACCCTTTACTGTCCACGCCATGATGGCGATTTCTTTCATCAACGCGATCTCGCACATTGGCGCGTCTGTTTTGAAGTGGTCTTACAATCCAGGGTTACTGACGTCGATCTTGCTATTCCTACCACTTTCGTCCGCGTATATCGTTCATACGATCCGGCGCGAGCCGTGGGAGAGGAGATCACTGCTTGGTAGCATAATCTGGGCGCTTCTGGCACATATTCTTATGGTTGGAGGACTGATTCTTGCCAATATCTACGGCTATATATCCGAGCG
Source organism: Pseudomonadota bacterium (assembly GCA_039027435.1). Classification (GTDB taxonomy): domain Bacteria; phylum Pseudomonadota; class Gammaproteobacteria; order Steroidobacterales; family Woeseiaceae; genus CALBPI01. Next base: position 4,872 of record JBCCKF010000009.1, read on the forward strand.
TGCGTACTTCGTGATGCTAATCGGCTGGTCACTGGTCCCATCAGTGATCACCTTCACATTACCGCGAAGAAATACGCCGCTTAGTGCTCGCGCTGGTCGCAGCTAAAAAAGTTCGAACGACTCAGAGCGCGAACCACTCCAAATTGAGTTATGGCCTCGGTAGAGGTGCTTCCAGGGAACTGGGTACGTCGGAGCCCGCCAACAAATAGCGTCGAATCACCTCGCCCATTGCCCAACCGCGCTCGTTATTGGCCATCACAATCAGGCCAATGCCGAGTTCTGGGTAGGCTTCGAAACGCGCGTGAAAATCGCCGTTGTTTCCACCGTGCCATATGCCTCTGCCGTGTGGGGCATCAACCAAACCAAACCCAAGGCCGAAGCCCATTTCCCACGGCATGTCGTGTTCGCTCGGCTCGGGTGGTGAGTTTGTTGCCCATGTAAACATTTCATCGTAAGTCTCGGGTTTGAGCCCACGTCGCTGCAGGAGGCTGACCATGAAGTTACCGAGCGCATCCGCTTCCGTGTGCATGCTGTGCGCCATACCGGGATTTCTGGGAATACGAACCGTATTGGGCCGTTCTATGGAATGGCCTGTGGCAACAGTTGCTCTTAATGCCTCGTTGTCGGAGAAATAGGTGCGTTGCTCGAAGCCCATAGGAATCTGCACTTCTTCGAGAAGTATTTCTTCGATCGGCTTGCCGGTGATTTCGACGACGACACGCTTGAGATATTCGATCCCTTCACCGGAGTAACCATATCCCTCCCCGGGCGTGAACGCGAGTTCCAAATCACCGGAGCGCCAATTGGGCAGTCCGGTTTGGTGGGTCAGTACATGGCGCGCTGTCATGAGGCGGTATCGCTCATCATGCTCGAGTTCGTCGAAAGCCAGATACTCATGAAGCGGTCGGTCCAGGTCGATGATGTCTTGCTCGGCGAGGCGCATCACGGCAAAAGCAAACACGATCTTCGTGATAGAGGCGGCTTCGAAAATGGTCTCTTTGGTGACGGGCGATTGTGTGGCGTAGTTCGAGACGCCGTAAACTTGGTGATAGGCGATTTCGGTGTCCTTAACGATGGCGATCGCGAGCCCCGGCACCGTGAAATAGCCCATCCATGCAGCGACGAATCGATCGAATTCCGATTCTTTCGATTCGTCCCAGGAAAAAAGTACGCCCTCGCGCTCGTAGAGGTCGGGCTTTGCCATACGGGTCAGGATGAGTGGTTCGGCAACAACGATCTCGCCTGACGTTACCCTCACCGTGGTCGCAGCGTTTGGGTCTACCCGATCGTGCGGTCCGAGCAGATCACCCAATATCGGGAGCGGGTAGGTGATGACGTATTCGCCTGGGGGCAGCTCGATGTCAAACCGATCAAATTCGATACCCGCTACCTGAATCCAGCAGTTGGGATTATCGACCGAAGTCAGCCGGACCAGTGGTGCTTGACCGTCGAGCGGTTTCATTTGGTCTCGCCATTCGACAGTGCCCCGAACAGTACCAAGTGGTACGTCCGGATCAACCAGAATCACATCCCCGGCACGTCCCGCAGCGCCTGTCTTCGCCCAGTAAGGGCCCCAATAATTGGCGGTAAAGTTCTCGTCCTCAGGGTCGGTATCAAATATAGCGATGTCGGCTCCCAGCACTGTGTTCGGGCGGGCCCGTGATCCGATGTCGAGACGGAATTCGTAAGTAGTCGTCGTGCCGCTGCGTGACACGCCGACCGACACGTCGTCAAGAGTTGCGGTGAGAACAGCCGAGTCAAAAGGTGTTTCTGGAACTGACAGGAACAACTGCTGCTCTGATGCGACGTAGCCGGCCACGCCCGAGGCGGTCTGCCTGTGGCGCCTGTCGAGATAGACGATGGCACTGTCACCCGTGCGCCAATTGCCGTCTGAGAATTTCGTGTGGATGTCGTCCTTAACCTGCAGCGCGACGTACAAAGCCTCATCTTGAGTGTTGAAGGCGAATCGAACCGCGGCGCTCAGGTCGTTATCGCTATCCGCAGGATGGAAGTAGTTGTTCGCGACCGGTTGCCAGTCGGTGTCATCCGGCCAGTCCGAGAGATCGCCATCGAGCTCTGGAGGGGGCATATGAGTGGCATAACCCACCGCACCATTCCATGCATAGCTGGTGGACGGAATGAGTATTACAAGAAGGATGCTCACTGCAGCGTATCGGGTTTGGATCATTGAGAACGTCTCTACTGGGGTTAAATCATGCGTTCAAAAACGTCTGCGAATACGGAATCGGAATGTGCGGCCGAATGGGTCGAGGATATCAGGCTGTAAATTGACCGGGGTTGCATCGCTTTCATCAAGCACGTTGATCTTGCGATCAAGCAGATTGTCGATGGAAAACGAGATGCGTGTCTCTTCCAGAAATGGAAGTTGCGCGAGCACTGTGTCTGCATAATTGAATTCATAGCTCATTCGCAGGTTGAGCAGTAGCAGGCTTGAGAAGGTCAGCCTTGTAGGTGCCTGAGCACTGGTGGTGCGGCTTTGATATCGACCCGTAAGTGCGAGTCCCAGACCATTGTTCCAGCGTGTCAGTGATAAGTCCGCCGTGTGTTCTGGAGTACCGCCCAGACGATCAAGTGCATCCCCACCGAGAAGATCGAGCACCGGTTGACCATCAGCAAGACGAACTTGATCCGTCAGAGTCCAGCGATGCGACAGAATGAGTCGTACGGTTCCTGGGCGTCCACTGCGCCGACGCTTGGTGGGTCTGGGTCCCGCCGCTCGGACGGGGGTCGCCTTTAGTCGCTTGGACACCGACAAGGTGGTTCGGATGTCTTCGCGCAACGCCCACTCTGTTTGAATAGGTCTGAGATCAAGACTGTTCAACCCGCCTTGTTCCGTTCTTGTCACTCGGTCGGGGAACGCTGATTCCAAGCTGGAGGAAATCGCGGTGAGTGTTCGCGTCGCGCCAGTGGTTTCTGCATGCTCGTAATCGGTGTTCAGTTGTACGCGAGGTTCATCGCGGAGCATCCATTGCACACCAACTCGGCGAGAGCGGCGTCGCGCCGCGCCAAGCGCGGAATTGCCGCCTGACAAAACACTGGTGAGCGCACTGTCGCCAGTCGTCGTGTCCACGACACGAACGCCCGGCGTCAGTATCACTGGCGACGTGAGTTCAGTGAGCGTTGGCGCTTCGTCCTGCTCTTGTAACGATAGGAGTACTCGGACCTGCTCAACCGGTCGCCAGGTAACCCCGACGCCTTGTGCTGTCAGTTGACCGAAATCCGAAAGTTCGTTGTAACTACCGTTGAGATTGACGCTGATCTCGCTCGGTATCCCCTCTGGAAGTGCGAGCGGGACATCGAGACTCAGGCTTGCGCGGAAAGACTCCCGGTTCGCCGTTAGTTCGGATCGGGCGTTGGATTCGACCACCTCGCTTTGCTGATGCTCGTCGCTCCAGTCGACACTCGCGGTGAGCGTGACCGGACCTTGTACGAAATCTGCTAGTCGCTGATTGAGCAGTACGCCAATTTGACTTCGGGCGAGATGATCCCTCGTGTCGCGAGCACCTGAATCTAGCTGCGTTTCAGAGGTTGAATCGGTTGTTTCGTGAAAAGCGGTCAGTGTCCATGTGCTTGGGGCGAGCGGACTTGCGGCGGTCAGGCCGAAGTACTGAGTGTCTGTCCTTGTGCTCTGAGGAGCGTTGGTTAGTGTTTGGAATTTCGCCTCTTCCAGTGCTGCGGTGATCGTAGCCACAGAGCCAGCACCGACTTCACGAGTTGCTGAGAGCCCTCCTGAACGTCGCGTGGTGGATGGGGCAAGCGTGCGAGGCGTGGTGTTCGATCGACCGAACAGGTTCGTCTCGGTCTCGAGAATGGAATCGCTTTCGGATGAGAGAAAATCGATGCTCGACCGCGATTCGCCGTCGACACGTAAGTGCTGCCCAGACAACAGTACCGTCGACTGTGCACTCGAGGACAGTCGATCTGTACCCCCGGCGAGGCTTGTGACAGTAACGTCGGGTTTCAGTACAAAATTGAGCACACGCTGATCCGCCGCAAAGCCATAGCTAAGTGCGACCTGCTCGGCGAGTAACTCGACGCGCGCAAGTGCCTCAACTGGATATCGACCAACCTCACGAAAACCCGAAACACGGCGACCATTGATGAGCACCACGGGCGGTCCGTTACTGGCTCGACCACTGCCTGACTCTCGAGATAGCAGCTCGATCAAATCACCAATGGAGCTGACGCCGTACGCGGCAATATCTTCCTCGGTCAGCACGAGTTCAGGTTCAATCTCGCTAAGCACCGTGCCGGCAGATCGATTGCCGGACACCACAACCTCATCGATGACCTCAGGTGCGGTACTCACGGCTCTGGCGTCGTTCGTCGCTTCACCTCTTGCGGTGCTGGTCATGCATACGCAAGCGGCGACGAGCGCCAACCGATACCCGTTGTGCGCCATCAGAGTGCTTAGCCGCCGATTCGGGACAAACGGATGGTGAATAAACGGGTATTGGCATCATCCTGAACGGGTCGGATATTGATTTTCATCTGCTCGAATGTGGGCGGCCCGTAGTTGCCTTTTGCATTGCGGGCGTTCCCAGTGGCTTCGAACGGCAGTCCGCGCGTATCCCAGTCCATCCAGCCGTTATCGTTTTCATCGTGGAACGCGGTGATCGCGTACGTCCCTGGCGGCAAGCGATCAAAAGTATGTTCTGTCCCCTCCAAGGCGTCGATTTGAATACTCTCGGTGCACGCGCCATCGTCTCGCTTTGGCAGCTCCGCTTCCGTACAAACGCTGATCCAGATCTTGCCGGTCTCTGGCTGTACGTTGGTGAAACGCAGATGGACCGGTTGACCGAATACTGAATCGACTGTGTCACCGTCCGCGCCCGCAGCAAGCGGAGTTGCCATCAATGCGAGACCCAAAAGAACGGTTGCGCTAGCGGCTCGATTTTTCAATGCTATTCCCCTCGTGGTTGTTGTCTTCTGGCTGTTGAAGCTAGCAACGGAGCGTTCGGAGAATTTCGTAAATGCATGAATGGCAGGGACATATTCGCAGGTGGTGGATTTTTACCGCTCGTTCAACACGAACGGTCATGTCCGATTACGCGTCTCGCGGAGAATTGCGCCCGGGTCATTGGTTATTTGCCGTTCTGGTGGGAGTGGGATGTGCGCTGATCGGTCCGTACGGGACCTATCTGACAATGCCGACTGAATTTCGATTTGCATATTGGGTCGGTACGATCCTCGTTGGATTCAACATCTGGTGGCAATTGGAGCGACTCTGCTTCCGAGTCATGCGCGAATCGCCCTATTTGTTGATCGAGTTAGCGGTAATCCCCCCGTTCGCGATCCTGAATGCATCGTTTCTGTACGTTCTCCATGAGTCGATCAATCGATTATTGGGCATGCGAATGCACGCGGACTGGCTGAACTACTTGGTCAGCAATTTGGTTCTGTCGACGATTGTCATCGTGCCGATGATCATGCTTGCGCGGCACTTGATGCGGCAATTGCGATCGCGGGCCGGTGGCGATGCGATTGAATTACTGACGCAGAAATTCCCGCCGCAGTTACGAGGCAGTCGACCGTTTGCGTTGGCCGCAGATGGGCACTACGTGCGCGTGTACACCACGGCGGGCGAAGGTCTTGTCACCATGAAATTTGAAGATGCATTACGAGCGGTTGTCGGCATCGATGGATTCCAAACGCATCGCTCCTGGTGGGTCGCGCGCGATGAGGTCGTCGATTTGCGACCGAACGGCTCTTCGTCTGAAATCTCGATGACGTCGGGATTGAAAGTGCCGGTCAGTCGACGGAAGCGGGCTTCGGTGGTCAGGGCGTTGCGTTCGTGAGTTCGGTTGCATCACTCAATGGCGCTAACAGACCCGACGGCCGAAGCGCTCCCGATACACCGAAGGTGCAATACCCAATAGTCTCTCGAAGGCGCGGCGAAATGTGTCCGCGTTGCTATAGCCAACTTCACGAGCAATTCGTTCGATCGGCGTCTGACTGGCCAGCAGTGCCTGCGTGGCTGCCTCGATTCGCATCCGTTCGATGTGTTGTGTCGGCGTTTCATCGCAAAGCTGCGCAAACCGTCTTCGGAATTGGCGTTCGCTCAGCCCAACTCGTTCCGCCAGCAGGAAGGAAGAAAGGTCGGAGGACAAGTTGTCAGCAATCCATGCGATCAGTTCCGCAAACTCCTGCCGGGTAGTTGTTTGACGCTGCAAAACGGATGAAAACTGTCGTTGGTCCCCAGGTCGCTTGAGGTACACGACAAGATGTCTGGCGACGTCGGAGGCGACTTTGGGTCCGAGGTCATCCTCAATCAGTGCGAGCGCCAGATCAATTCCGGAGCTAACTCCGGCAGCAGTGAAGAGTTTTCCAGCGCGGATGAAAAGTGCTTCCGGGTCCACGGATAATTTCGGATACTTCTCCTGAACGTCTTGTGCATGATGCCAGTGAGTCGCTACGCGATACCCGTCCGCGAGGCCGGTACGCGCGAGAATATATAAGCCCGTGCAAATGCTGCCGTATCGACGTAGGTAACGTGCCTGTTGCCGAATCCAATGAATATTCTCTTCCGGGAAGTCGGGTGCACGAGACCCCTGGCCCCCTGGGATAATCAAAGTGTGGAGAGGCGGGCAGTCGGTGATCGAGGCTTGGGGTTCGATACGCGTGCCGTTGGACATGGCGACGGATTTACCATCAAAAGTGATGACCACAATTTCGTAGGGCGCTGTCTTTCCGACGTCCAGATCGTTCGCTTCATGGAAGGCGTCGATGGGTCCGAAGAGATCTAGCGCCTGAACGTCTTCAAAGGCGAGAAAACCGATTCTTTTTTGTTGTCTTGAGCTCATGGGAAAAGCCTAGCACTCGGCTTTCCCGTCCGTTAGGTCATAGACAAGGAGAAATTGGACACCAACGTATTCGGGTGCTTATTGCTCCGCAAGTTCGGTAGGAATAGAGACTAGCTCGTCGTCGAAGGTCCAGTAGATGTTCCCGCCGTTGTGCTGCTCCACAAAATAGCCGCGTCGCCCTACTGACTCGCCGCTCACCTTGTTCGCGCGCGATCGAAATCTCACAGCCTCGTCGCGAAAATCCACTGGCCGCCCCTCTTGTTCCCAAACCAGATTGAGCAATCGACTGAGTTGTTCAGCAGGTCCCACCAAGAACTCTTCGGTTTCCGGTCCGCTCCATACCTCTCCCAAGACGACATAGTCGGGTGCGATCTTCGCTTTCTCAAGGCGAGCAATCTGTTTCTTGATCGCGCCAAATTGAGGCGCGTTTTCTTTGATGCCGTCACGATCCATGATGAATCGAATTTGTTCTCGAAGTTCGGAGATGAGTTCCTCCTGCTCGCCGGGCTGGAAGGCGCGGCGTTGCCAGGGTCGCTCGTCACCGAGTGCCGACAAAGTGCGAGTCCAGCTTAGTTTTGGGTTTTCCGATCGGCTCGATGGAGAAAGAAAATAAGTATCGTGGACGATGATGCCTCGAACGCGGTCGAGTTTTCCTTCGAGTTGAAAGCTACCCTTTAAGAAGACAAGCGCATCAGGTCTCTCGGTGGATGCGAGGTATTCTCGGGCGCCCCCTTGCGATCTATCGAATTGCGTCACCGTGACGTCCCAGTTCTGCAAAACGGGGGAGTCGGATACTGCGAGGTCTACGGCCTGCTCGAGCGCCGTTGTCAGCTTACTGCGCATCTCGTCAGTGTCGAGTTCACGTTCGACGCGACCGGCGCGGAGCATACTCGGTATCGCTGTTAGGTTGTCCAAGGCGGCACCCACCATCGCGCCGCCGATACCCGCAAGAACAAGACCGGGGGCTTCGCTGTCCGTCGGGCTGTGGTGTTCGACCAATAGTCTGTCTGGTTGGAGCTGTACCGCAATGTGAAGCGTCTTCCGCTCTTGCGGTTGGTCAGCGGCGTTATTGAGGCCAAAGGGTGTAGATGCGCAAGATACGCCGACGAGGCTAGCTAAGGCCGCAATAGCGAAGCGGTATAACATCATCTGTCCTTGGTGGTCTGGTCAGTCTAGCTGTGCGGCAAGGCGGAATGCTGTAAACATGCCGAGACCCAGAAAGATCAGATCGATGAAATTGAAGTCTTCCCGAATCATCTCGTTGGGTGTCAGTTGATCGAACACGTTGCCAAACTGACTGACGCTGTCGGTCATCCATTCGCGAAAACTCGGTCGGTTCTCATTCAGCGTACGCAGTCGAGGTGCGATAAATTGCCGAAAACCATCGAGTTCGTCCGTCCGTATCCTCGACGAGCTGGTGGCATCAGTGTATTCGCGATCCACCATGAATTGACGGATGTAAGTATCCGATCCTGACCCACGAGCGAAGATCCGGGCATCTTCCATTTCCTGCTCGTATAGGCCGCGCATCTCAGCTTCGTCCATCTCTGCCATGACCTCTTCGATCATGCTCTGTGCCTCTTCGGTAAACGACGAGTACATCCAGTATTTTCCAGCGTAGATCGATCCGACAACGATCAGCGCACAGATCACGCCGGAACTCATGCCGCGTGAACCAAACATCGCTGCTGCTGCGCCAACAGCGCCGCCGATGCCCCATGCAATGAATCCGAGTTCGTACTCGAAGGTGACAGCGACCCACTGCCACAACCAGGCGCCGAGGAAAGCGGCCCCAAGTGCGGCGACCAAGCCCAGTATCGTGATGCCCTCTCGATCAGCCTTCGCCCGGCTGGCGGTCGGTGCAGGCGTCGGCATAGGCACGGCTTGCGATGTCGTTCCGATGGGTGCGCCTGTCACCGATTGTTCGGCACTCACCGGCGGCGGTGTTGGTTCCGGCTCAGGCTTTGGCTCTGAGTCTTCAACGAGCTCCAGGTTAACCTCATCGAAGGGCGACGGAGGGGGTTCAAATTCGGGTTCTGGTGGGCCGAGCCGTTCGAGCTCTGTAACCACGCCAAGTTGCGCCAGGCGATTCTGGATCTTCTCAGCTTCTGCCTTGAGGATTTCCTTCTTGATGACGCGTCTGCGACCAAAGAATCGCATCGCCTGTTCCGGCTTCAGTTTCAGAATGGCGATCAGCTGCTTCTGAACGTCTTCTTTCTGGAACCCGTTCGCAACAGTACCGGTGCTAATCACGTTAAATCGGACTCGATCGACCATGATTCTGTTTGTCCCCATCAATACCCTTTCGGAGAATATCTGGCCTGCGTGGTCGATGCAGCAAACTTCGCTAAACTCTGGGTGATCTGACGCGGGAGGACGCGATGAAAACGCCATTTATTTCGACACGCCTTAGTCTCTTGGTCTTTTTGATGGGTTTGATGCTTTTCCCATCGGTCAGTGATGCCGGTGTGTTCAAGAACAATCCGGATGTGCTCGTGTGTTCTGTCGAAGATCCGATCAGCGTCCAGCCGTGGGACGAGCTTGTGTTTTACGTCAGCGCATTGTTGGAAGACGGTAGCGTTTTGTACAAATCGCTGACGTCGAACCCGGTTTTGGCGAAGGTCACACCGGAAGGCAAAGTGGACGCTAAGAATCTCGCCGACTGCGATGGAAAGACGGTTACCGAGCTTCGCAAGTCAGGTCGTGCATTCGATTTTTGATGTACTGCACCGTCCGCGCTGATTGGTCTAAACGTCTTTTCTTGCTGGAGCCGGAGCACCGCGTTTGGCACGCTCAGCATGAGTTGGCGAATGAATGCCGACAGGGGAAAACAACATGAGTCGATTCACGCTTCTGGGAATGCTGGCCGCGATGGTTGGTACATTCGGTTCGACAAGCGTCCACGCAACGTTCTCGATTGTTGCTTGTGATGAGCAGACCCAGAGCTGCGGTGTGGCGGTCGCCACCCACAACTTGGCGGTGGGGAACAGCGTCCCATTCGCCGAGGCTGGTGTTGGGGCGGGCGTCTCGCAATTCGAGACTAACCCACAGCACGGGCCGCATATACTCGACGCTTTGCGCAGTGGTGCCAATGCAGAGGCCGCGCTCGAGACTGCTATGAAACAAGACAACGCCTTCGACGACGGTGCGGGTCTGGACTTCCGGCAGATTGGAGTAGTGAGTATCGACGGAAGCTCGGCGGCGTATTCGGGGTCAGAGGCATCTCCGTTCTCTGGATTCATTGCGCAGGGCGGTGTCACTGTTCAGGGCAATGGTCTGGCCTCGGCTTCCGTGTTGAGCGCTATGTTGCTGCAGTTCAACGCCTCTGATGAGCCGTTGGCCGAACGGTTGCTCGGCGCGCTCGAGGCTGGCTACGCGGAAGGTGGCCAGACGATAGGGGTGACCTCCGCCGCGCTGTATGTGGCAACGCCTGAGGGTTGGCCAGTGGATGTCGATCTCAGAGTCGACTTCGCCCCTGCAACAGCTATTGATGAATTGCGAGTGATGCACGATGCATCGGTGGCAAGAACCTTACTGTTTCGAGCGCGACGCCACCTCGCGCGCGACGAGAAGGGGCGCGCCGCAAAGATGCTTGATCGGGCATTGATTCTTGCGCCCGATTGGGACCGAATCTGGCTTGGGGCGGCAAGGCTCTCCGCAGAAATGAACGACAGCAAAGATGCGAGTGCCCGATATCGTCGGTTCGCTGAGTTGAACCCGACGTGGGCTGAGATGCTCGACAATGAGATCAAGTCAGCGCAGCAAATTCAGGAATGAGCTATCTCGGAAATTTGAAGCAGTGCCGCCCGGCAGGGTGATACCAACGATTGTCCTCGTTGTTGATTCGACTTGATTCGGCGAAAGTCCCGCAGACGCGAAATGTTGTGTCGTCCACACGTTCGTATTCGTACGGCGCCTTTGTCTCAGGGTCGCGATACTGATCCTGATCAACCGCGTCCAGCGACAGTGGAAGACTGTCGTTGGCCCGTTGATAGCGCTGTATCGCGTAGCTCAATTGACGAAGGTCAGAAACTCGCTCTTGATCGATGCGATAGGTTCGCCAATCTGTAGGTGATCCGAGCAGGTAAAGGCCAGCGCCTATCGCGGAGATGATGACTAATGAGACAGCCGTTGCAATGAGTGTGATGGGTTTCATCGATTCAGCGCGTGGTCATCCTGCTGCATTGAATTCAAGTAGTAGGCGAGCACCACAGCGGCAATGGCGCCGACGACGAAAGACTTCATAACAAAGCGGAGCTGAAGCTCACCGCCCAGCAGGCGATCCAGCAGGTAGATCAAATCGCCGATCAGGATAGCGACAGCGATTGCCATCGTGAGATAGGTCAGCCACTTCCTGACCAGTGAGTTTCTGCGTAACGGCTCTTTTGTAATGGCGCGTTGTACGGCAATTTCTGAAATCACAAAGACCGGGAAACAGATGACGAGCGACGCGATTGCCCATTGGATAGCCGACTCGCGATGGTTCGCGTAGTAGCTGTTGCTCTCGAGTACTGGGTCTGGCAGCGCAATCTCAATGAACTGAAAGAGCAGTACACCTAGTTCAAACGCCACGACATAGAGCGTGCCGAATAGGATCAGGTAGATGAAAGCATCTTTCGCAGACAGATGTGCTCGCGGTTTGGGGACGGGGATAGAAAAGCTCACCTCAGACCATGCGGCCATCGCAGCTTTGATCTGCTCGCCAGACCAACCTGCCTCCTCAAGCGCCGCCACCGTTTCCTCGCGCGTAGCACCTGCCGCGAGCGCCTGCTCGACAAACTGATCTAATCGAAATTCGCTCATGTGAACTTTATTGACCGAAGGTGGAGTGTGAAGTTCAAGTTAGCAGGGCACTCAATAACGACATGATCGATCTGTCCACTGAATCATTTCAGCAAAGGATTTACCGAACAGTGAAATCAAGCCCACCGGGCGCAACGCATGCGGCGAGCGAACAACTGAGCAGGGCGACTTGAAGACCACGTTTCATGGGATACACCGTCAGGCTGGCTAGAGTATCCACCCGATCATACTCATGCGCACAGCGGGCTGTCATTTCGTTAATCTTGGAGTTTGCAACAGGGAAGCATCGGCATGGTGCAAATAACCGATGGTGCGCTGACGTTGCGCAAGCTCACGCTTGTTGATGCCCCGTTTATCGTGCGTCTGCTCAATGAGCCGTCGTGGTTGCAGTACATTGGCGATCGAAAGGTCCGAACCAATACCGATGCCCAAACTTACCTGAGAGAGGGCCCGATCTCGATGTACGAGCAACATGGTTTCGGGCTTTATCTCGTCGAGTACGAGCGACAACCCGCCGGTCTCTGCGGATTGCTGAGGCGCAATACGCTTCCACAGCCAGATTTGGGGTTCGCGCTACTCCCGGAGTTCTCGGGTAGAGGCATTGCGTACGAGGCGTCGAGCATTGTGCTCAAGGCCGCGCGCGAGCAGCTTGAGCTCGAGTCGGTGTGCGCAATTACAAGGCCAGACAACCAGCGATCAATTTCACTGCTCGAGCGTCTTGGGTTTGGTTTCGAGCGTGAGTTCGGCGATCACGGAGAATCACTCAAGCTATATTCTTTGGCGCTACGCTAGACGCAGTCTGCGCTAACAATCGCGATGTTCGCACTCGAACGGAAGAGCAGCTGGGCATCAGCAACTCAACCGACGAGTGACCGCGCTATCGTCGCTGCTAGAGTTTTCGTCCCAGCCGTTTTTCCGCGACGCGTTTTTCGAAGTCCTGCCAGGGCATTCTGATCAATTCGTAGGCGAGCACGCCCTGCAGAACAATGCCGATGCCGATGCCGCCGAATACGAGTAAGAGTACTCGCAAGGCGTCGGGGTTTTCGCTGCCTCTGATCAGAAATACACCCAGAAAAGCGACGAGGAGCAAGACGTACACCAATACGCCAGTCCAGAATTCCTTGATGCCCTTGGCATAATTCAGCGCCGCTTCTTCGTCTGCGGCTAGCTCAGCAACTCGGGTTTCTTTTTCGTTCATGTCTGTGTCCTCAGTGGAGAAAGTAGAAAGATCCACCTCAAACACGGCAGCCAGGGCCTTTGATGTCTCCAGACTCGGTTTTTGACCACGTTCAACGCGCTGGATAGTGCGCACGCTGAGTCCGGTCAATTCAGCGAGATGGTCTTGAGACCATCCTCTTTGCAGTCTGAGCTTTCTGACAATCATGGTTTGGTTCCGTGTTTGTGGTGTCGCAATCCTTCCACTGAGTTCGGGATTCGCCCACGTCATTTGCCTGACAACGGCCCGACTCGGACACGACAGTGACCTGACACTAAACCACAGTTGATTGTAAAAACAACAGCTTGCGGTCGATCGGTTCTGCTAGACTCGGGCGCGAGTTTGCGAGAAGGATCCCCCCATGCTTCGGATATTTGCTGCTGGCCTGTGCCTGTTAGCCACGGCCTCCTATGCACAGGAAGCCGCCGAGATTCCCGAATCGGTCAAAACGACAGTCGACACACTGATTGAGCGAGGGTTATCAGACGATATCGGCTACGGATTTGTACGTGATCTGACCACGGAAGTTGGTCCGCGTCTCGCCGGCTCAGAAGCGGAGCAGCGAGCACGAGATTGGTCCGTCAAGAAGCTGGATGCCTTGGGTTTCGAGGATATTCGGGTCGAGAATTTTGATATTCCGTATTGGTCTCGATTAGTCGATCGGGCGAGTATTGTCTCGCCGGCACCGCAAGCGTTGGTCGTGACAGCGCTGGGTGGTTCGACATCAACGCCAGAGGGTGGCGTTGAAGCGGATGTCATTCGTTTTGAGAGTATGGCGGAACTCCGTGATGCCGACTCAGACACCGTTGCCGGGAAGATCGTATTTATTGACGAGAAAATGGCGCGTACGCAGGACGGTACGGGCTATGGCATGGCGGTTCGCAAGCGACGTAACTGCGCGAAGGTGACAAGTGAGAAGGGCGGCGCAGCCTGCTTGATCCGATCGGTCGGCACACAGTCGCGCCGGTTCGCACACACCGGGATGATGGCGCGCGGGCAAGCGGTCGGCGATGGGCCCGCAGCGGCACTGTCACCGCCAGACGCCGAGCAGCTGACGCGGCTCCTCGAGAAGGGCCCAGTGCGCGTCCGCGTCAACATCCAGGTTGAAACCAAGCGCAACGCCACGTCCGGCAACGTCATCGCGGAAATCAAGGGTCGAGAAGTTCCCGAGGAGATTGTGCTGATCGGATGCCACCTCGACAGCTGGGATCTTGGCACCGGCGCAGTAGATGATGGCGCGGGATGTGGCATCGTCGTGGGCGCTGCCAGTGTGATCAAGTCGCTAGGACAAGCACCGAAGCGCACGATTCGCGTGGTCTTGTATGGCTCGGAAGAAGTCGGCCTGCTTGGCGGGATTTCCTACTCGCAAACGCATGCCGATGAATTGGACTACCACATCCTTGCGGCGGAAAGTGACTTTGGGGCCGGCAAGGTCTGGCGCTTTGAAACACGCTTCGGGGATGGCGCACTTCCGTATGCGCGTGCGATGCAACAGACGCTGGAACCATTGGGTATCACGCCGGGTGGAAACCAGGCTTTCGGTGGCCCTGATGTATCGATGTTGCCGCGTTATGGTGTGCCAGTCGTCACGCCCCGACAGGACGGCTGGGACTATTTCGATTTGCACCACACACCCGACGATACGATCGACAAGATCGATCCGGAGTCATTCCGGCAGAACGTAGCCACGTATGCCGCGTTTGTTTATCTTGCCGCCGAGATGGATTGGGACTTTCGCAAAGAGATCGACTAGGCGATCAACTCGCCAACCAAGCCATCCAATCACGTTCCAATTGCTCGAGCGTGGTGGGTAGGCCATGTGTGGCTCCCTCGCTCGCTAGCCACGACTCGAATGTACCGCCCTCGACAAGCCAGTCGGTGATCGTCACATAGACGGTGGCTTCCCCCGCTCGCGCCAGCATGTAATCGGCAAAGACCTGTACCTGCGAGTAGAACTGGCTCGCTCGGTCACCTCCGGACTGAGCGAGAAAGTCCTTCGCCTCTTCCTTGGTGAGCACGATGACCTGACTCGCGCTTCCCTCTTTCTTGGTGGGGAGGTTTGCGTGCAGTTGCTTCGCTGCTTCCGCTGCCGGGTGTGTCATCGTAAGAAACTCGCGCAGTGGCACTATGTCTTCTGCATTCATCTCTCGAAATGCAGCACGACGTCGTTCGCACATCTCTTCGGTTTCCATCAGTACGGCGAAAGTCTCGTCAAGCCAATCGGGTGCGAAGCCGCCGTACGCATGTCCGGTTTCGTGTGCGGCGCCCCCTCTTCGGGTCATGGCGATGTACCAGAGGTGTCCGAGTTCATGCGCGAGTGCGCCGTCATGCACTGAGTCCGTCGAATTCGATGATGATTTTTTGTCGACAGCCGCTAGCGCCTTGGCCATGGCAGCTTCCCGCACTGATTCGGGAAGTCCCGCCGTTTGAGCTTCCACCTGAGACCGGATACTGCCCTCAAGCAACTTTGCTTTGTCAGCCGCTGTAAGCCACGGCAGTTGCACGGTGTAGCCTGCTGCATCGAGCAACTTGTCTTGAGCGATCGAAATGTTGCCACCGGGGACAACCGCGGTCGGTGTGGGCGCCCAACCAAAGCGCTTCTCGAACAGATCGGCGGCGCTGATCATTGTTTGAAGGATCTCGCGTGATGTTGCGTCGCCACCCAGTACCAGCATCGAGTCTTCCTGCTCGCATTCACTTTCCAGTGCGGCGCAGATAGACAGTGGTGTTGTCGGGTTCTGTGTGCAGCCGATAAGCACGATGACGACGGTCGCCAGGAGTGTGGTCTTCATTGGATTGGTTTTCCCATCTAAGTGGATCTTGATCCGAGGTTCGGATCCTCGTCAGAGTGTTGGATGCGGCAACTCACCGAAAGGTCGCAGCAATGACGCCGATGTATTGATGGCGGTTCCGAGAGCTGTGTGTTTCACTGGCAGCAGAAACGGACCGACGCACCAGGAGCAGGGAATGAAAGCGGAATGGCAGGGCACCATCATTGCCGAGTCAGACGACACGGTCGTTGTTGAAGGGAATCACTACTTCCCGGCGGATTCGCTCAATCGCGAGTTCTTTGAAGGCAGTACAACGACCTCGCATTGCCCTTGGAAGGGTGAGGCGAGCTATTACTCGGTGGTGGTCGGCGAGGCGAAGAATGCCGATGCGGCCTGGTATTACCCGGAACCGAAATCAGCCGCCGAGAATATTCGCGGCCGCGTGGCGTTCTGGAAAGGCGTTACGGTCAGTTAACGCTCTCGTCCGGGCGATGCGCTTCCATGATGTTCTGGAACGTTTGAAGCTGCGTACACGGGTTGCGCAGTAGCTCCTGACCCAGCGTATTTGCCAACCACGGCATGACTTCGCGGCACCGCGCGCCAAGGTCACCCGAGAACATAATGTGATCATCAGCGTCGGCCACTTCGATGAACGAGATCATGTCGGAGCGCTCGGCAGCCTTCCTTGTTTCCGATGCCGGTACTAGCTGATCACGGCTACTGGCAAGCAGAAGCGTCGGGATGTTGAAATTCTCGTCAATGTGCTCTGAGACAATAGTGTCTGCATAGTCGAAACCGGCTCGGTCGTCCGCCACCTCAACGGCGTCAAGCAGTCGCCGTTCACTCACAAACAGTTTCGCCCACCAGGGTGCCCAGCGTCGGAAGCGCGGAATGACCACCCTGGGATCATCGTAGGGTGAAATCCCGATGACGGCACTGATGGCCTCTGAATCGGCGGCAGTAAGCACTCCGGTTGACGCGCCGAGCGACACTCCGAAAAGAATGATCGGCTGTCGGGTTCCTTGCGCCTTAAGTTGCTCCACTAACTCGCCAATCGCGAGCGACTCGACAGCCCCAAAGGTCACAGGCCGTTCGACCGATGCGCCGTGACCTGGCAAGTCCGGCACTACCGTATCGAAGCCGGCGTCTACGAACAGACTCGCCCAGGTCATCATTGGCTCTTTGCTCATGGTATGACCGTGGAGCAGCACAACGGTGCCGAGACTCTCAACATCGGGCGGTTCGTTGGGGTTCCAACTGAACTTCAAAACGAACGAGCCGTGGAATGAACCATCGTCGTTTTCAGAGATGCTCGTTTGAGTTGTGAGCTCAACCGGCCGCGCCTTCCATTGAAACGCGCTGATAGTGCCAACCGAGGTTTCGAAGTCGACCGGCTCGATACCTGCGGTCAGCAAGGTCTCGTGGTATCCCGTGAACATGTCCACGACCCGCGAGTTTTGCGGCTTCACAATCTGGTCAGCGACGAAACCTGTGCATCCGCTGAGGCCAAAGGCCGCAATGAAGGTGAGAGTCGTTAGTACGCTTGCTTTCGACACGATATGCTTCGTCTGAATATGACCCTATCCGAAATCTAGCATGTCGTTTGACTGGCGCACCACAATTCTTCTCGTCCTCGTAGCGCCGCTATTGCCTATTGGCATCACGTTGCTTCAACGGTCGGTTGAACGCCGGGCAGCCATCTTCCTGAGCCTTTGGCTGTTGGCCTGGGCGCTATTGGTTACGCCTTCGATCATCGGGTTCGCGGGCGCATACCAGTTGTTTCCATGGCTGACTTTCGCGCCATTCGATACAGAGCTGTGGCTCGGCCCCTTAATTTATCTCTACACGCTGTCGTTGACGCGACGGGAGCTCCCTAAACAGTGGAAGCTTTGGCTGGTGCCGGGCGCCATACAAACGACGTACTACACCCTATGCTTTGTGTTGCTCGGGAGCGCCGAGAACAAATTCGCGTACAACGATGCGTTTCACTATCCGTACGTGATTCCCGTCGAGTCACTGCTCGCCGTCGGACTTGGCATAGCGGGCGTCTACCGAAGCTGGCAAGAGTCGACGCGCTATCGTGACTGGCTCCGCTCCAGCCATTCCTCGATGCGCGATTTCGACTTGTCTTCGCTCAGAGTGTTTCTAGCCACGATGGTCGGTCTGATTGGGTTGTTCGCGGCGGCCGAGAGTTTCCAGCTGCTCGCGGGACGCTTCAGCTACAACACGGTGGCGATCATTCAAATGGGGGTTGGTGCTGCGGTTCTGTGGCTCGCGATCGAGTCATTGACGGAAGTGGATCGCGCGTATCCAAAGAAATCGGCAACACCAGCGCACAAAGTCGAGGAATCGGTGTCGGAGCCGCGCGTATCCAACCTGTCGCTCGATCTCCTGCAAAGCCAAATCCGCGAAAGCGGCTGGCATCGAGATTCGGGTCTCAGTATCCGGCGTCTCGCGCGCCATTTGGGTACCAACGAATCAACGCTCTCTGCATCGATCAATGCTGTGCCAGAGATGAACTTCAATGGCTTTATCAATGGCCTACGCCTGGCGGAGGTCTGTGAACGATTGCTGGATCAAAGCGAACAACGGACCGTTCTGGAGGTCGCTTTCGATGCAGGGTTTGGATCCAAAGCGACGTTCAATCGCTGCTTCCGAGAGCAGGTTGGAATGACACCGACCCAGTGGAAATCTCGGGGTCAAACGTCTCAAATCCCCGATTTGTTTGATTTTTCCGGAAGTTGAGACGCCGGCGTCAGATGAGATCGCTAGTTTGGGCTCCTCAATTTGAGGAGGTCCCCATGATGTTCAAGAGATTCATTGCCACGTTAACGCTGTTGGGTTCAGCGCTAGCCCACTCGGCAACAGCACCTGCCAATGTCGAGCTGACGGGAGCGGCGGCACGTGAAGATGTCGAGCTTGCCCGGGAGGCACTGATGGCGATTCACGCCGGCTATGATCGCTATATCAGCAAAGCGGAATTGGAAGCGCGCTGGGATGTGTTGCGTGCGTCGGCAGACGAGGGGATGACGCGTGGGCAGCTGTACTTCGGTATCTCTGAGATTCTTGCGCAGATCCGGTGCGATCACACCAAAGCGGAGTTGCCGGAAGACATCGAGACAGAGCGCGAGTCTGCGCCGATCTACCTGCCTTTCCGCTACCAGTTTTTCGATGGGCGGATGTTCGTCACCGAGGTCGGTGATGGTGTGGCGCTTGAACGCGAAACAGAAATTGTCGCCATAGACGGTCAACCGGTTAGCGAACTCATCGCCGCAGTCAGCGCGGTCTTTCCTGTGGACGGCGATACTGACTACATCAAAGAGCACTCTATCGCGAACTTCGGTGAGTTCATGGGGCCGGCGTTCGAGCACTTCATGCCGTATGTCTACGGCCTCTCCGATCAGGCCGTGTTGAGCGTGGTTGGATTGGACGGATCAGCTCAAGAAGTCACGGTAGATCGACTGGGTTTTGAAGCTTATGCCGCGATCACGGGTGAGAAGCGATTCAGCCGGAACTTTGTTGATGCTGTGCGGTTCGAGACCCTGGGTGATGATGCTGCCTATTTGGCGGTGGATACGTTCGTCAACTATCGACGCCCGATCAAGCCCGACAAGCTCTATAAACCGATCTTTCGGCAATTGGCCAAAGAAGGCCGCGACAAATTGATCGTCGATCTCCGGTTAAACGGTGGCGGTTCGAATGACGCTGCGTGGGGGCTATTTCAGTGGCTGATTAATGATCCGGTCCAACCGACTCCCGAAATCTGGACGCGGTTTGATCGCATTGAGCCGGAACTACGCGAGCATCTAAGCACCTGGGAAGAGCGCGCGTTGAAACCCAATCCGAATTGGTTCGAGAAAATCGACAATGGCTACTACAAGCTGGTGTCGAAACTAGCGGGAGCGCCCGGCCGCCCACTCAAACCGAAACGAGGTGCGTTTGAGGGTGAGATCATCATGCTGACAAGCTTTGACAACGCGTCAGGCGTCACTCATCTGCTTTCAGCGATGCGTGGGATCGGGCGGGCCACTTTTGTCGGCGAGCCTACCGGCGGTGCGGCTACCGGTGCGACCGCAGGGTACCTCGCCTATCTGACGTTGCCAGAAAGCGGCATCCGAGTCCGTATTCCGTTGCAGCGAACCATCATGGCAAATGCAGACAAACTGAACCCGCGCGGCGGGATCATGCCCGACGTAGTGGCAACGCCAACGCGTGAGACCTACTTTGCAGGGCAGGATGTGGCGTTGGAAAAAGCCAAAGCCATGTTTGGTATTACGGAATAGGTGCAGGCGATCAGGCGGTTTTCGAGGCTCTCGGCAGCAGGTCTCTCAAAAAGCGTCCGGTGACCGAGTTCGGGTCGGCGGCCACTGATTCCGGTGTGCCGCTGGCCACGATTTGTCCGCCCCCGTCTCCACCATCCGGCCCGAGATCGATAATCCAGTCGGCGGTCTTTACGACATCCAGGTTATGCTCGATCACGATGATCGTGTTGCCCCGGTCACGGAGTTCGGAAAGCACGGTGAGCAGTTGCCGGATATCGGCAAAGTGCAATCCGGTTGTCGGCTCGTCCAGAATGTAGAGCGTAGAGCCGGTATCTCGCTTGGAAAGCTCGCGCGCAAGTTTCACCCGTTGCGCTTCACCGCCAGAGAGGGTCACCGCACTCTGACCGAGCGTGATGTAGGAGAGCCCGACATCCATTAGCGTTTGCAACTTCTTGGCCAGGGTCGGCACGTTCTTGAAGAACGCAAGCGCCTCTTCAATGGTCATGCCGAGCACGTCCGAAATCGTTCGACCCTTGTAGCGAATCTCGAGCGTCTCTCGGTTGTAACGCTGGCCCTTGCACACATCACACGGTACGTAAACGTCGGGCAGGAAGTGCATCTCGACCTTGATGACGCCATCGCCCTGGCATGCCTCGCAGCGGCCACCCTTGACGTTGAAGCTGAACCGGCCAGGTTTGTAACCGCGCGAGCGTGCTTCCTGGGTGCCCGCGAATAACTCGCGAATTGGAGTGAACAGGCCGCTGTAGGTGGCAGGATTCGAGCGGGGCGTACGACCGATCGGGCTCTGGCTGATGTCGATGACACGATCGAACTGCTCAAGCCCTTCGACGCCTGCAACAGGCGCCACTTCGTGTGACGCTCGATTGATCTTGTTCGCAGCGCTTGGATAGAGTGTCGCGTTAATAAGCGTCGATTTGCCCGAGCCGGACACGCCAGTAACGCAGGTCATTACCCGAGTTGGAATGTCGACGGTGATGTCCTGGAGGTTATTGCCTTTCGCGCCTCGAATGGTGATCGACTTTGCATCGCGATCCGTTCGACGCACCGTCGGCACCTCGATGATCTCCTCGCCCGAAAGGAACTTTCCAGTGAGCGATGCAGGATTCCTCATGATCGCTTCGGGCGACCCCTCAGCCACGATCGTGCCGCCATGCACTCCGGCGCCCGGGCCGATGTCGACCACATGGTCGGCAGCACGAATCGCATCCTCGTCGTGCTCCACGACGATCACGGTATTTCCGATGTCTCGCAGGTGCTTCAGGGTTCCGAGTAGCCGTTCGTTATCGCGCTGGTGCAGGCCTATCGAAGGTTCATCGAGGATGTACATGACGCCAACAAGACCCGAGCCGATTTGGCTGGCGAGACGGATACGTTGTGCCTCACCACCCGACAACGTTTCGGCGCGACGATCTAGTGACAGATAACTCAAACCGACGTCATCGAGAAAGCTCAGGCGAGCTGCAATCTCTTTCACGATGCGCTCGGCGACTTCACCGCGCCAGCCATCGAGCTTCAGAGACTCGAACAGCTTGCGCGCTTTTGCGATCGTCAGGGATGTGATTTCCGGTAGCGAGTACTCGTTGATGAACACATGGCGTGCTGCGGCGTTCAGTCTTGTGCCATTGCAGTCAGGGCAAACCTGTTGATTCAGGTATTTCGCGAGTTCTTCCCGAACGGCGGACGACTCTGTTTCGCGGTAGCGTCGTTCGAGGTTGGGGATGATGCCTTCGAACGGGTGTTTGCGCGTGACGGTTTGTCCGTCGCTCGTGTGATAGCGGAATTCGATTTTCTTGCGACCGCTGCCGTATAGCACTGCTTTGCGTTGGGCTGCTGTCAGCGTATTGAACGGCGCTTCAACATCGAATCCGAAGTGCTCACCCAGACTCTGAATGATCCCGAAGTAGTAGGTCGTCTTGCGGTCCCAGCCACGAATCGCACCGCCCGCCAGCGACAACTCCTCGTTCAGGATGACGCGCTCGGGATCGAAGAATTGTTTGACGCCCAGTCCATCGCAGGTGGGGCAAGCGCCGGCCGGGTTATTGAACGAGAACAGGCGGGGTTCCAGCTCAGCGATGCTGTAGCCGCATACCGGACAGGCAAAACGGTCTGAGAACAACAGCTCTGCGCCCGACGGGCCGTTCTGGGTGGCGACGCCGGCATCTGATAGATCGGTGCCTTCGTCCATCGCAACCACGCGCGCACTGCCGTCGCCCAACTGCAGCGCCGTCTCGAATGATTCCGCAAGTCGTTGCTGCAGGTCGGGTCTCACTTTGAAGCGATCCACAACCGCTTCGATCGTATGGCGCTTCTTGGCATCGAGTTCAGGTGCCTCCGATAGCGATACGACTTCGCCATCGATGCGCGCCCTTACGAAACCCTGCGCCATCAGGTTCTGGATTGCATTCAGGTGTTCGCCCTTGCGGTCCGAAATCACCGGCGCGAGCAGCATGAGCCGCGAGCCTTCCGGCAATGCGAGCACTTGGTCGACCATCTGGCTGACGTTTTGCGCATCCAGAACCTCATCGTGGTCCGGGCAGCGCGGTACGCCCGCACGAGCGAACAGCAAACGCAGGTAGTCGTAAATCTCTGTAACAGTGCCGACGGTCGATCTCGGATTATGAGACGTCGACTTCTGTTCGATCGAGATTGCGGGAGAAAGACCTTCGATATGATCGAGGTCCGGCTTGTCCATCATCGACAGGAACTGACGCGCGTAGGCCGACAACGACTCGACGTAGCGACGCTGACCCTCTGCATAGATCGTGTCGAACGCAAGCGATGACTTGCCTGACCCGGAGAGACCGGTCATTACGATCAACTGCTCGCGGGGCAGTTTGAGATCGATATTTTTCAGGTTGTGAGTGCGTGCGCCGCGAAGCTCAATAAACCGTTGCATAGGTGCCGATTGGGGGATCAGAACAACCTGCTAATATACCCGCCGCTGCCAGCGGCGCGCAAAAGAGACTCAACCTTTGTCCAACACCCAAACGCACTCGGCGACGCGACTGAGCACCGCTGAGCTGAAGTTCATCGGTCGCATGAGCACGGTCTCGGTTTCGAGAATGTTCGGTCTGTTCATGGTGTTACCCGTGCTTGCGCTATGGGCAGATGACTTTGCCAATGCAACGCCGATTCTTGTCGGCATTGCGGTAGGTGGTTATGGCGTAACGCAGGCGCTCCTGCAAATTCCATATGGCGCGGTCTCCGATCGCTTGGGTCGCGCGCCGGTGATCGTCTTTGGTCTATCAGTGTTTCTGGCTGGAAGTGTCATCGCGGCAACCGCGAGTGGCATTTGGGGGGTGATTGTCGGACGTTTGCTGCAAGGCGCTGGCGCGGTTTCCGCGACGCTGTCGGCCTGGTTGGCAGACCGCACACGTGACGCTGTCAGAACGCCGGCGATGGCGATCTTTGGCGCATCGATCGGTGCGTCTTTTCTGCTTGCGCTGGTGCTCGGGCCTCTGGTCTCGGCGCTGCTCGGTGTCCGAGGCCTGTTCTGGTTGTCGGCCGCACTTGGCGGATTGGGTATCGCGCTCGTGTTGCCCGATTTGTTTCGTCAGGAAGAGAACCAGCCGGTGATTCGTGAAGCGACACCGTGGGACTGGCGCGTGCTCACGCGCCCCGAGCTGTTGGCACTCGACGCGGCGGTATTGGTACTGCATGCGCTGTTGACCGCCTTTTTCGTGTTGGCACCCTATCTCCTGGCAGATCGAATTGGGTACCCGGAGGCAGAGCTTTGGAAGGTCTACGCGATCACGCTCGCCGCTTCGCTGCCGATCGCCATCCCGATGATTGCGTTCGATACACGGGGGGACGCGAGATTCACACTTTGGTCGCTGGCGTTGATCGTCGTCGGGTTTGCCCTGCTTTGGCATGCCCAATCTGTGTACGAGTTTGGTTCGGGGTGTTGTTTGTTCTTCGCCGGCTTCAGCTACCTTGAAGCGTCGCTGCCGGCGCAAATATCCCGACGTGCGGATCCGGCGCAGCGCGGCGCCTGCATTGGGCTGTTTGCGAGCGCGCAGTTCCTCGGGGCGTTCGTTGGCGCAACTGCCGCCGGCATCTTTATCGATAGGGCAGGGCCTGCAACCGGCATCCTGGCGCTAACCCTCGTGGTCTGCCTCTGGTTGCTTGCCGCCGGTGTCAAAAGTCTTCGAACCGGCGCATAATCGCGATTGGTTAAGAGAGTGCTTTGCAGTCACACTGCAGGCAGAAGCGATGGATTGGGGAGAGCAATGGCACGCGGAATCAACAAAGTCATCCTGGTGGGCAATCTCGGTCAGGATCCCGAAACCCGCTACATGCCGAGCGGTGGGGCGGTCACTAACCTGCGTATCGCGACGAGCGAGAGCTGGAAAGACAAACAGACCGGCGAGCAGCAGGAACGTACAGAGTGGCACAGCATCGCGATGTTCGGTCGCCTCGCCGAGATTTCTGCGGAATACCTTCGAAAAGGGTCGCAGGTCTATATTGAAGGCAAGCTGCGCACGCGTAAATGGCAGGACAAGAACGGCAATGATCGTTACACGACAGAGGTCATTGCGGACGAAATGCAAATGCTCGGCAGTCGTGGTGGCGCTGGCGCACCCATGAGTGGCGGTCAACAACGCCAGCAGCAACAACCGGCGCAGCAACCTGCGGCGGTCAGCGATTTCGACGACGATATACCGTTCTAAGCGTCGAGCCGATCGTTATCCAGGCCCGCCTCGTGCGGGCCTTTTTGTGTCACTGCCAGCTGGTATCGCCGAAGAGAAAGCCGTTCATGCTTTGGTCGGTTGCGAAAATCACTCGGCGTTCGACCCAGCCGGGTGCTTCCCGATCTTCCCAGTTTTTCGAGAGCATAGTGCCTTCGGCGGCCACCGTGAGTTTCGCAAAATAGGACTCCAGCGCATCACGGGTTGGGCCATACAGGCGCAGGGCGCACACCTTTTCGCCGCAGGCGAGCTTGTCTACGGTGATTTCGTCCTCGCCAGCGGACTCATAGATCAGAGGCAATAGTCCTGCCTCCAGGTCGAGTCCCACGAGATCGCTGTCCAGCGCAGTGAGCAGCTCGTCAAAGTGCACATCATCCATGAGTGTCTTGGTCATCTCGAAGCGCATGCCGCTCGGTGTGGTGATCAGCGCTTGCTCGGCACCAGCGCCCAATTCACGAAGCGTCTCGAGCGTCTCCGGGATGGCATCGTCGGCGGACAGCGAGTCGTCGTCCACTAACGGCGATGCTGTTTGCGCAGTCTCAGGCTCAGCAAGCATGTCTGGCTGCGGTTGTAAGTCGATGACCTTCGGGGCCATTGGCGCTTCGGCTTCTGCAACCATTGGTTGAGTTAATTGAGCATCCTCGTTTGTCCCGGCGCTGAATAGCGCGAATGCGATCAGCCCCAACAGGGCAACCGCCAGAAACAGAATCAGTGACTTAGGGGCACTCATAGCGACTCACAATGCACACATATGCTTTAGACCTAGACGTAGCTTATACATTCTAGCAACCTATATGTCTAAGTCACGTCGAAATATAAGGAGTGCAGCATGGCCAAAGTTCTGGGTGTCGGTGGGATATTTTTTAAGAGCAAGAATCATGAATCACTCGCCAAGTGGTACCAGGAACACCTGGGTATCGACATTGATACGAGCTACAACGGCACCATGTTCTTCCCCGCGAATATGCCCGAGAAATCGGGGACCGTTTGGTCGGTATTCTCCGCCGATACCGAGTATCTGAAACCCTCGGATCAGACTTTTATGTTCAATTTTGTCGTCGACGATATTCACGAAGCGCTTGCGCAGGTCGTGGCCGGCGGCGGTACGCAGGTGGATGAAGTGACTGTCGAAAGCTATGGCGCATTCGGTTGGTTTCTTGACCCCGAGGGTCACAAAGTCGAGCTTTGGCAGCCTGATCTCGTGAGTGCTCCGGAGGACGCACCGACTGAGTAAATCCCGTTGCGCCTCCGAGCCATTCCGCGTTTGTAGCGTTGTGGGCTAAAATGGCGGGATGACTGGAAAACTCTATATCAAGACGTACGGCTGTCAGATGAACGAGTACGACTCGTCGAAAATGGCAGACGTGCTCGCTGAGTCGCATGGAATGGCGCTGACGGATACGCCAGACGAGGCCGACGTGCTGCTCGTGAATACTTGTTCGATTCGGGAGAAGGCCGCTGAGAAGGTCTTTTCCGAACTCGGTCGCTGGCGACCGCTCAAGGAAAAGAACCCGAATCTGCTCATCGGCGTGGGTGGTTGCGTTGCCAGTCAGGAGGGCGAGGCCATCACCAAGCGCGCGCCGTTTGTCGATATCGTTTTCGGTCCGCAAACGCTGCATCGTCTGCCAGAGTTGGTAGAAAAGACGCGCCAACATAAGGCGAGCGTCGTCGATATTTCCTTTCCGGAAATCGAGAAATTTGATCGTTTGCCCGAGCCGCGCGCCGAAGGTCCTACGGCCTTTGTTTCGGTGATGGAAGGGTGCAGCAAGTACTGCAGCTTCTGTGTCGTGCCGTATACACGCGGAGAGGAAATCAGTCGACCGTTTGATGATGTGATTGTTGAGGTGGCACAACTCGCAGAACGTGGTGTGCGAGAAATCAATCTGCTGGGCCAGAACGTCAATGCATATCGCGGCCCGATGCACGATGGTCAAGTCGCTGACCTTGCCACACTGATTCACTTTGTCGCCGAGGTCGACGGCATCGATCGCATCCGGTTTACGACGTCGCATCCCGTGGAGTTCACCGACAGCTTAATCGAGGCGTACGCCAACGTACCGAAGCTTGCCAACTACCTGCACCTGCCCGTGCAAAGCGGCTCAGACCGAACACTCGCAAGAATGAAGCGCGGTCACACGGCACTCGAGTACAAGCAAAAGATTCGCAAGCTGAGAGCGGTGCGGCCCGACATCAGTCTCAGTTCAGATTTCATCGTTGGTTTTCCGGGCGAGACCGACAAGGATTTTGAAGACACGATGAACCTGATCGCGCAGATCGGTTTTGATCAGTCATTCAGCTTCATCTACAGCGCGCGACCCGGAACGCCGGCAGCCTCTCTGCCAGATGAGGTTTCGATGGACGTGAAGAAAAAACGACTGCAGCTCCTGCAGGCGCGAATCAACCAGCAAGCGGCTGAGATTTCCAAGGCTATGGTCGGCACGAAACAACGTGTGCTCGTCGAGCGGCATGCGAGAAAAGATGCTCAGCAACTGGCGGGGCGTACCGAGAACATGCGCTGGGTCAATTTCGACGGACCGGCGGATCTCATCGGCGGATTCGTGGATGTGGAAATCACAGAGGCCCTGCCGAATTCCCTTCGCGGTCGCATGACGAGCGATCAACTCGACTTGCCGCGCTCTGCCTAGTCGCGAAGCGCGTCATTCAGCGTTGCTGAAAAACCACTTTCTTGGGCTTTTCCTGCGACGCAAGCTCTTGTACCTTTGAGCTATGACGAGATGTCTGGGACACACAACTCGCTTTGACTAGTTCACTGGTCAGCAGAGATTTGGTTCTTGAGCCGGAGGACAACGCCAGGCTCGCCAACCTCAGCGGTCAATTCGATGAGCATTTGCGGCACATCGAACGACGACTCAACGTCGAAATCGCGAACCGCGGAAACCATTTCAGAGTCATTGGGGATGCTGCATCGGCACAGGCCGGTGAGCGCGTACTGCGTCAGCTGTTTGAATTGACCGGCAGCGAGCGGCTCGAACCCGAACATATTCATATCTGCCTACAGGAGTCAGGCATGCAACCAGTGTCCGAAGACACACCTCATATCGCACTTGCTGAGTCACCGGATGAGTTGGTCATCCGAACGCGTCGGAAACTCATCCGACCGCGTGGCGCCAATCAAACGAACTATCTCGCAAAGGTTCGACAACACGACCTGTCGTTCGGCATCGGCCCTGCAGGCACCGGCAAGACCTACCTTGCGGTTGCCGCGGCGGTCGAGGCACTGGAGGCGGACCAGGTGCGCAGGATCGTGTTGGTGAGACCTGCTGTCGAGGCGGGTGAGCGGTTGGGTTTTCTGCCTGGTGATCTGACGCAGAAGGTCGACCCCTACCTGCGACCAATGTATGACGCGCTGTACGAAATGATGGGCTATGAGCAGGTCGCCAAGCTGCTCGAACGCAACATGATTGAAGTGGCGCCGTTGGCGTTCATGCGTGGTCGCTCGCTGAATGAGTCCTTCATCATTCTTGATGAGGCGCAAAACACGACGGTTGCGCAGATGAAGATGTTCCTGACCCGGATCGGCTTCGGGTCGACAGCGATCGTTACCGGTGACGTCAGCCAGATCGACCTGCCCTCGGGACAGTTGTCGGGGCTCAAGCACGTGTTGCGGGTGTTGAGTGATGTACCCGCTGTTGGGATTACCCGATTCGGTTCGCGAGACGTCGTGCGCCATCCTTTGGTGCAGGCGATCGTGGATGCCTACGATGCGTACGAGAAAAAAGATCCGCCGGAATAGCGTTTACGGAGCATGACGGTAACGCTGGAGGTGTCGGTTGACGACGGCGTCGATTCTGGCGGTATGCCTGAAGCGAGTGGTCTAGAGTCGGCTGTGCGCAGTGCCGCAAGCGCGGCAGGCTACGAGCAAAGTGCCGAGGTGTCATTGAACATTGTCAGTGCTGACACGATTCGGTCCTTGAACGATGACTGGCGCGAGAAGGATAAGCCGACCAACGTGTTGGCGTTTGCCACTGAGGACATCCCGGACGTGGTTATGCCTCCGGATATGCCCCGCCATCTTGGCGATATTGTGATCTGTGCAGAAGTGGTCAAAGAAGAGGCGCAGGCGCAAAACAAGCCGGAAGCGGCGCATTGGATACACCTCACCGTGCATGGGATGCTGCATCTGCTGGGCTACGACCACATGGAGCAAGACGAGGCTGAGCACATGGAATCGCTGGAACGTGCGGTGCTCGATAGTTTCGGAATTGGTGACCCGTACCTGTGACACATACCGTTTTCGGCAAAAGTTGCTATTATTTCCGACCCATAGTTGCCTGACGGTGCCATGAGCGAAGACAAACCGCCAAGTACGCAGGGCTCGAATACGGGGTTCTGGCAGCGACTGCTGTCAGCACTGCGAGGCGAGCCCAAGACACGAGAAGAAATCCTCCATTTGATTGATGCTGCCAGTGAGCAGGAAGTGTTCGATGAAGACGAACGCTCCATGCTGACGGGCGTATTGGAGGTATCCGAAACCCAGGTGCGGGAAGTCATGATCCCGCGGTCCCAGATGGTGGTGTTGGAAGACGGCGTGCCGTTCGGTGAGCTGTTGCAGGCGATCATCGAATCGGGCCATAGCCGCTTTCCGATGCATAACGGTGAGCGCGAGGAGATCGTCGGCATCTTGCTCGCCAAAGATCTCCTGAACTGCATGGGTCATCCACTGGACAAACCACTGGATGTGAGTAACTGGTTGCGACCACCGGTGTTCATTCCGGAGTCCAAGCGATTGAATACGCTGCTCAAGGAATTCCGTGCCAGCCACAATCACATGGCGATTGTGGTCGATGAATATGGCGGCGTGTCCGGCCTTCTGACCATCGAGGATGTGTTAGAGGAGATCGTCGGCGAAATCGACGATGAGCACGACCAGGAAGAAGATGCGTGGATTCGTCGCGATGGTGAGCGCGACGGGGTCGAGCGATATGCGGTGCGTGCCCTGACCCGAATCGATGACTTCAATGAGCACTTCTCCTGCGATCTGCCGGATGAGCAGTTCGATACGATCGGTGGTCTTGTGATGACGGAGCTCGGTCGTTTGCCGCGGCGTGGTGAGGCCATCGAATACGATGGTTTTCGATTTGTTGTGACGCGAGCAGATCGGCGCCGCATCGATATGCTGAGTGTGTTCAGAGTCGAAAAGAGCGAAGAGCACGCGGCCTAAACACTCGAATAGGGCAGATACATGAAACTCCGCCTGTTGGTTGCGGCGATTCTTGGTGCCGCATTGCCATTTGCTTTTGCACCCTATGGTCACTGGTGGCTCGCGCCCGTACTCGTAGCGCTGTGGATCGGATGCTGGTGGGATCTTCCCCCCAAGCGCGCGTGGCGGGTTGGCTTTGTGTTTGGCGCGACCGCGTTCACCGCGGGCACCTATTGGCTCTATCACTCGATCGTCACCATTGGCGGGGCACCGTGGGCGCTCGCGATTTTCCTGGTGTTCGGGATGGTCGCCATCATGGCGCTGTACTTCGGGTTCACGGCGTCGCTTTGCGTGCGCCTCGCGAACCGAAGCCGCGGAATGGCGCTGCTGGTATTTCCAGGTATTTATCTGATTCTGGAGTGGCTTCGAGGTTGGGTGTTGAGTGGTTTTCCGTGGCTCACCCTCGGCTATACGCTGCCGGACACACCGTTCGCCGGTTGGCTACCCGTTGGTGGTGTGTATCTCGGCAGTCTCGCGCTCCTGATTCTCGCATCCTCGTTGCGCGGCATCGCGCATGGCGGGCAATCGGCCAGGATAGGCGCCATAGGATTGGTGGCGGTCACGCTCGCCAGCATCGTGCTTCAGGATCGGCAATACGCAAAGGTCGAAGCGGAATCGCTCAGCGTCGCGCTCGCGCAGCTGGGGCTAGAGCAAGAGCTGAAGTGGGATCGAGATCAGTTCGAACGCACGCTGCTTTGGTACGGTGCGTTCGTTCGTGACTACGCTGGTGCCGACGTATTGCTGACGCCGGAGGTGGCTTTGCCGACGGTTGCTGATCGGATTCCTGGATTTCTCGATCAACTCGATGGCATGGCGTCGTCGGCAGGCAGCACGCTGTTTGTCGGGATACTCGCTCGTGAGGAGGCGCAATCACCCAGCAATGTGATACTCCAGTTGGGTAACGGCGCACGCAAGCAATACGCCAAGCGTCACCTTGTGCCGTTCGGTGAGTTTTTTCCGGTGCCCGCGTTCGTGCGTGAGTGGATGCGGTTGCAGGGCTTACCGTTTTCGGATCTGCAACGTGGCAAAGCGGAACCGGAACCTCTCGCGGTCGCGAATCTGCCCGTCGCAACGAGCATTTGCTATGAGGATGCCTACGCCAGCGAGCAGCTTACGTTTTTCCCGGATGCGAGATTGATCTTGAATGTCACCAACGACGCTTGGTTTGGTGACACGATCGCACCGCATCAGCACCTGCAGATTGCTCGGACGCGTTCTGCTGAGGCGCAGCGCTGGCAATTGCGTGCCGCCAATACCGGAATCACGGCGATTATCGACGACCGAGGTCGAGTCGTGGAAAGTGCGGCTTCTTTCGAGCCGGCGATTCTCACGGGGCCGGTGCGTACTGCTTCCGGACATACGCCTTACACGCGTTTTGGCGATGTCCTTGCGCTCACAGTGGCTCTGGTATGCGTCGGCCTCTCGTTTTCGGGACGTCAGCGACGACCAGATGCGCTACCGATCAGGCCTCGAGGAAACCGATGACAACGCCAGCGACAATAATCAAAAGGAATAGCCCCCCGAGGAAGTAGGCAATGATTCCTGTGCCACCAATGCGTTGCAGCTTGGCGATCTGTTGATCGCGATCCGAGTACTCGCTCGTCACCGATTCAATTTTTCTTAATGCGCTCTGGTAGTACAGCCAGGACGCGATTGTCGGGAAGCCAATCCAGAGCGCGACGTAGAAAAGAAAATCGAACCAGACGGCAAGAATCGGAGAAAAGAGAGTGACGATATAGACAAGAATGTTTAAAGCGATTGGCACAAGAAAAAAGTAGGCAAACGCGAGCATCCACATTTTGCGATGGAGTAGCCAAAGCCCGCCCGTGAAAAAGGCTGGCCAGTGCCAGCCGAAGTTGCCACCGCCTTGCTCGAACGACTCAAACCGCTGCCTGTAGAAGTCCCTGTTCGATTCGCCGATGAAGGCATCCATCAGGCTTAGATCTGCATCACTTTCAAGATCACTTTGTGGTGCGGCGAATGCGTCGCGCGTATCTACGGTCATGTCCTTCTCCCTTTAGTCTTATTGAATCAGAGCCTTCCGGCGCGCTTGATGCTGAGATATCGGTTGGCCACCGTGGCGGCCAACTGTGCGGGTAAGCAGTCATCAACCGACACGCCGTTGGATGCCACGATTTGTTGCGTGGATCGTCTCGCCTCCAGGTATCGCTCGGTCGCGGCGTATTGAAGTGCGTCGTCGAAATCGGCCACCGGCGCTTCAACGGTTTGGTCCAGAATCGCCTCGCGAAGGCTTGCCAGCATGACCAAGTGTCGACGTTGCAAGAGACCTATAGCCTGCTGGAGGTCATCAGCGTCGGCGTCTCGCACATTACTCAGCAACACCACCAAAGCACGCCGCTTCTGGAGTGTCGCAACGCGTTGAGCTGCCTCCGAGAAATCGATCTCGACGGGCTTGGGTTCGATGTCATAAATATGATTGAGGACGCTATTGACCGCATCTGCCCCTTTGCGGGGAGGGAGCCATGGACGGCCATCGCCGATGGTGACAATCCCCACGGCGTCGCCCTGGCGCAAGGCGACGTAGGTGAGCAGCAAAGCGGCATTCAATGCGTGATCAAAATGGCTCCACTCTCCATCGCGTGCCAGCATTCGCCGTCCGGTATCCAGGAGAATAAGTACCTGTTGATCGCGTTCGTCCTGGTATTCACGACTGATCAATCGCTGGACGCGAGCGGTCGCTTTCCAGTCTATGCTGCGCATCGGGTCACCGACCCGATAATCCCGCAACTGGTCAAACTCAATGCCTTCGCCGCGGCGGCGACTAAGTCTCAAGCCACTGGTCGCGGTATTGCTCGTGGCTTCGAATTCCAAAAGTTGAGAAATCGTCGAGAAATTTGGATAGCAGCGCACGTATGTTGATTCGTTCACGGTCAGTTGACGCCACCACAATCCCAGTGGCGATTGAAGCCGTAAGTCGCACTGGGGAAACTCAAGGAGACCGCGTCGTTTTGGTCGGATGGCGTAGCTGAGCGTTAGCGGTTGTTCCGGACTCAGCAGTCCGCCGCTGGGCATGTTTCGAACTTCGGCAAGTTCGGGATAATGATCGTAGACTCGCACTTCTACGGCGGCGGCAGACTCTTGCAGCGTGATCGTCAGTCTCACCTCTGCCGGTTGTCCTAGTGCGAGCGACGCGGGAACTTGCCGCTCGACGGCTGGCACCGGTGTCCGGGACGCGAGAAAGCCGTCAACGAGTCCCACACCTACGAGCAATACGGCGGCAGGCTGCCACCACGCAGAGACTGCGGGGAGCAACCATGCGACCGCCGCTAACGGGATTAGCGCCGCCGTTGCCAGTAGCAGTTTGCGAGATGGGATCACTGGCGTGGTGCGTCGACACGCTCGATGAGCTCGGAGAGCACATCATCGGTTCGATAGCCCTCGATCTCCAGCTCGGGTGCCAGAGCAATCCGGTGACGCAACGCCGGTGTCGCGATATTGCGTACATCGTCGGGCGTCACAAAGTCACGGCCATTAACGACGGCACTAGCACGGGCTGCTCGCACCATCGAGATGGCGCCACGTGGTCCGGCGCCTAAACGGATGCCTGGAGTTGCGCGCGTCTCGCGGACGAGCCTGACTGCGTAGTCGACAATAGCTTCGTCCAATCGTGCAGTAGCGGTGATCTGTTGGGCGCGCTTGACGTCGTCGAGCGACAGCACCGGTTGGAGATCGTCCACGTACAGGGCATCACCAATGCGGTCTCGTGTCACTGTGGAGACCAACGCGACCTCGGTTTCTGCGTCGGGATAATCGATGTTCGCCTTGAGCAGGAACCGGTCGAGTTGTGCCTCGGGGAGGGGATACGTGCCCTCGTGTTCTACGGGGTTCTGGGTCGCTATTGCCATGAACGGTGCTTCTACCGGATAGGGTTTACCCTCGATGGTGACTTGTCTTTCCTGCATGACCTCAAGAAGCGCAGCCTGTGTCTTGGCAGGCGCTCGGTTGATCTCATCGGCGAGCAACAGATTGGTGAATACAGGGCCGCGACGAACGCTGAACGATTCGGTCTTCATGTCGTAGACGGCATGCCCGGATATATCGCTAGGCATCAGATCGGGTGTGAACTGAATCCTGGCATCCGCACCTTGTATCGATCGTGCCAGTGCCTTCACCAGCAGAGTCTTTCCGAGACCGGGAACCCCTTCGAGCAGGACGTGTCCGGCGGCCAGCAGACAGATGATCAGTTGATCTACAACTTCCGACTGGCCTAGAAACACACTGTTGATTTGCTGGCGGATTGCCGAGATTCGTTCCCCGGTCTTGATGACGTCGTCTTGGCTTTCGGTCACAACTGGTTCCTTATTTTTTGAAGTCTTGCAATGGTTTCGGTGTATTCGGCGGGTCGCTCGCCGGAAGCCGCCGAAAGTGCGTCGGAAACGGTCTCGGCGTCGCTACCGATAATTCTCGCAATGCGTTTCGCCCGTGTTTGCTCACTCGCTCGCGAAACCCCGGGGTCGCGACGATCAGCGGCTCGCAGTGTCGCATCCCGAGCATCCGAAGCCAGGGCATCGAGCCCGCGGTGACGCCATCCGAATCGCCCGCTGGCGCGGATATGCTCCATGATCGAACGGCGCGGCGGTGGCGTTTCATTACGGATTGGGCCAACGCGTCGGGTGGCTGACCAAAGCCCAAGAATCACCAACGCGGCAAGTGAGATAAGGACGCGATCGGCATACTCGATCAACAGCCCCCATAAAGATGGATAGTCTCCTGAGTAGACAAACCAGACTGAGCCGGACAGGGAAGCGCCGGCGACCGCGTCGGCGACGATGTGCGCCGCAGGCGAGAATGTATCTGTCAGAAACCCATAATCGACTTCACTGGAGACCTGCGCGCTATTGATCGAAATCGCATCGCCTGCGATCAATGTGATCCGCCCCCCGCCTTGCGGAAAGTCGGCGACATAAGTGCCGAGGACGTCAGAGCGAGTCTTCGCCGTGATGGTGTCATCAAACTGGAAAAGCCGGACGTAGGTCAAAAACTGAAAGGTTGCGTCCTCGCTGGGTACTTCGCCCCCGTCCTCTTCGTAGGACTCGCGTAACTCCTGAGCGTATTCGTAGTCCGAAAAAATCTCGAACCCCATGGACTGCACCCAGTCGTGTAGCGAGGTCTCGAGATAATCCGAGCGAATGTCCAACACCAAGTGACCACCGTTCTCTACCCACGCCATCACGCGGTCGCGGCGACTCTCGGGGACGAACTGATTATCTAGATTCACCACGATCGTGTCGGTTTGACCAAACAAACCACTATCAAAATCCAGCCGCCGAGTAGACTCTGCCTCGACGCCGAGTGCTTGCATCACACGCTGCATCGCTAGATAGGAATTCAATGCTGTCTCTCCTGACGGAGGCACTTGCACCTGATACGGCACGCGATCAAAAAAGCGGAAGAACGCAGTGACCAGCAGCACGGAGACCAATGCTCCAATCAGTGTCAGCGTTTGCGATCTCATGCTGGCGCTACACCCATTACAGGTTCTGACTGGCAGATTGATTCGAATTCGTTATCAGTTGGCGTTCGACCGCCGTAGGCGCATCTCAGCCACTGTTCCGTGATGCGCCGAAAATCCTGTCCGTAGGATGCGTGAGCGCTTTTGGACACAGCCCGCATACAGATGCCTTCGGTCGCACTGTCGGGCAGTCGTAAGTCAAAGCGCTCGATGGCGTTGATCACTGAGCTGCGAAAAATCAGGCTGAGCGCCTTTCGGTGTTCTCCCGCGTCCCAGAGGGCACGGGCCTCTTCAGGCACATTGTCCGGCAATTCCTCGCTGTCGACGACCTCGCCCGAAACCACGAGGCGCGTCTTGCGATAGGTGGTCTGCGTTGCGTGACGTTTTGCCGGTAGCCAGCGGTCACGAGTCATGACGAGCAGCAGGACGAACAACGCGATTGCGATCCAGAGCCCAAACTCTGCGAGAAGCGCGACGAACTGGGCGAAGCCGCTCAAAGCGGCGCTGGACGCCTCTCTCTCGGATTCCTCCTCAGAATCGGAGTCAAGGTTCCACCGAGCCTGAAGTTCATATCGAGTTTCAACGGTATTGAACTCCTCCGAGAAGAATACTTCTCGAGAGGCAGCTTCCACGTCCTCGGCGTTCCAGTATGACTCCAATGGCGTACTGTCGGGTGCGTTGACTGCATCCGCATAAGCGTTCTGGTGAATATCACCCAGCGCCAGTCCCGCTAAGACGACAATAGTCGCTGCTGCTGTTTTCCCTCGTAACGCAATGGCCCTACGGAAAGCCACTTCGATATCCCATGCTTCGAGTCGGCTTCGGCAATTGATGTAGAGGCCAAAACCCGCGCCGACAAACCATGGGTGCAACGCGGTCTGTGCGGCGTAGAAAAGCAGTAGAGACGCCAGGTCGACCGTACGCTCCGAGGGCTCTGCGTAGAACAGCTGCCAGAGCCACGAATCTATGTTGGCCTGTTGTGCTTCGGGCAGTAGCCAAAGCGAGATGAGCGCGATGCCGAAATATATACAAAAAGAGAGGTGCTGATACGCGGCTGTGATGCCGATACCAAAATTCTGTATGCGCCTGTTCAGGGTTTTAGCGCGTTGACGTCGCGCACTACCGGACAGTCTCTCAAGCTGAGTGATCGGCATGGCAATGGATCGCGCGAAGTGAAACCGCATCGGAGGCAGCAAAAAAATCCAGTTGCGCATTGCAATCGGCAACGCCTGCTTAAGCGCGGACCCCAGCGTGGGGGATTGACCAAACAATCGTTGGGAGATGATGTGAAGAATCACGCCATCGGTAATTGGCTCCAGCCACCAATACAACAGAAGTGCGAGACCTGCGTAGGGTGTCCACCAGGTGAGCGCCGCTGCCACCAACAAGAGGGGCAGCGTCAAGCTGAACCAGGCCTTGTAAATCAGGTTCGCGTCACGGCGAACCATCTTGGCGCCGAGATCCGTTGACTCCCAATCGCTCCTCGGACGCAGCGCAACCGTAACCTGCTCGAGATTCATTGGCGCTTACCTGCAAGACTGAAGTAAGCGGCAATGGCAGCCCAGAATGCGATTCCGACGGCGTACTTCAAACGTACAGGGGGTGTAGTCATTGAGGACCAGTACGCTTCTACGAACGCGGCGAACAGCAGCATCAACGCACCGCCATAGACGAGCGGTAAAGTCTCACGCGCAGTGATTCTCAAAGCGTGGAATCGTTTGTATCCACCTGGGGCGATCAGGCTGCGACCGAGCGACAAACCCACGCCACCAAAAATCACGATGGCAAGGAGTTCGAGTGCACTGTGACCCGACACGAACGACCAGAACGGCTCACCGTAACCGATCCGTTGAAGATGGCCGGCAACGGCGCCGATGTAGATTCCGTTGAAAACCAGATAGAACAGCGTGCCTAGGCCAAAGAATAGGCCGCCAGCATACGTCTGAAAACCGATCGAGACGTTGTTGGATATGTAGAAGCCGAACATCATGAGATCGGTGCCCGAATTGCGCTCTCTACCGAGCACGTCGTTAGTCGGGTCGTACATTCGTTCGAATTCGCCGACCTGTTGCGGGTCCATCAGGTAGTAGATCAAGTCCGGGTTGTAGTAGACACCCACTGCCGTTGCGGTGCCTACGCCAAAAAAAAGCAGGAAAGAGACCGCGATTGGCTTCCAGCGTTGCCTGATCGCCTGCGGAAATCCGTACACGATGAATTGCAGTACCGTGTGCGCAATCGGGACTTTCTCGGAGTAAAAGTGTCGATGCCCATCGAGTGCCATCTGATTCAGTTTCTGTTGCAGCTCGATGCTATAGCGCCGGGCCCGGGCAATTGCGAGATGCTGGCAGATCTGTCGGTACTGCTGATCAAATCCTGTCCACAGGTGTTGATTCTCCGCTGATGCGCTTCGCTTGCGAGCGCCGCCATTCAGCAAGCCGGTGGCTTTCTCAAACTGCTCCCAACTCTCTGAATAGCGTTGCTCAAATGCCTCCTGCTTCATGTTTTCGCTCGGCGTCCGGTCAGCCAAGCAGCATGCTGGTGCAGTTTCGCTGCGCTCGTCTCTCCCAAAAGGGGCTTCAGTGCAGCAGCCAATTCTTCCGAGCGGGCATCGCTGATCTGAACTCGTCGCTCGCCAAAGCTGACGATCGCTTCCTGCTCCTCAACGGTAAGCGGAATGCCAGGCGGTAACGGCTGAATATCGTTCCAGGCATTCCTGACTGCAGTCTTCGGCGTGTGAACGACGATGGTCGCCGCAGCGAGGTCCCCCAATCGCTGAAAATTCTTGGTTAGCAGCACCGACAGACAACCAAATAAGTAGCACCCGGGAAAGACATCGACGGGTCGTAGCAAATTTCGTATTGACGCGCCGCGCCAGCCAACGGGTGTTCCATCGGCGTGCACAACCCGTATACCGACCGAGCGTTTCCCAAGCGTCTGTCCTTGCATCAGGACTTCAAAGAGAACGTTGTAGCCCCACAGGAAGCCGAAGTAGATGATCAGTAGCAGGCCGATGCCCGCCTCACCGAAACCACTAAGCAAAATCGACGTCACGACTAGACCAACGGCCTTGATCGCCGCATCCAGCAACCATGCAAGCGCGCGGCTGGCCAGACCTGCAACCGGTAACGTCAATTCGACGCCTTCCGGGGTCTCGATGCGGAGAGTCGTGTCCAATAGTGGCGTCGTCATGACGTCGGTTTCACACGTCGTGCTTGGTAGCGCGGAACGTCGATGGTAGTGTCCCGCGACAGTGTTTGCACGTGGGACGACGATGACTGACTCAATCTATGCTCCGCCAGAAACCGATGTCGAGGTTGCCGATGTTTCGTCTACCCCGTATTACGTCGTATCAGCCAAGAAACTCGTGATCCTTTCGATCATCACGTTCAATATGTACATCGTCTATTGGGCCTATCGTCACTGGGCGCATGTGAAGCGATATTTTCAGGAAGACGTGTGGCCAGTTCCGCGAGCGCTCTTCATGGTGTTCTTCACCCACAGCCTGTTCGGTCGTATTGATGGCAGCTTGCGGGCAAAGAATATGACTTACTCGTGGTCACCGTATTCGCTCGCGACGCTCGTTGTTCTTATCAGTGTTGCGGTCAATATCCTCTCTCGGATTGGAGCGAGATTTGGGGATCCGCTGTGGATCGATTTGGTCGCGCTGGGCTCCGTCTTCGTTTTGACCGCACTGTTGGTCCCGGCGCAGCGGGCGGCAAATCTGGCGTCGGATGACCCTGAGGGTGAATCCAACTCGAACCTTACCGCCGCGAACTGGGCCTGGATTGTGCTCGGAGGCGCGTACTGGGGCGTATCGATGCTCGGCTTGTGGTTCTTGCTCACCCAAGGCGCAGCGTAAGCGGGCCTGAACACCATTCACCGGAGCCGCTGATGCCGGTATCCTGCGCGTTTGACCCCTAGATCCGCCGCTAACCCATGAAAGACCAATATCATCCCGCGCAGATTGAGCCGGGAGTGCAACAGTACTGGAACGAACACCGCTGTTTCGAAGTTGACGAGATCGACGGTGTCGATCCTTACTACTGCCTGACGATGTTCCCCTACCCGAGCGGCAAATTGCACATGGGGCACGTTCGCGTCTTCACGATTTCCGACGTGATTGCGCGCTACCACCGGATGCAGGGCAAGCATGTGCTGCAGCCGATGGGTTGGGATGCGTTTGGAATGCCTGCGGAGAATGCGGCCATTAAGAATGGTGTTCCGCCAGCGCAATGGACTTACGCCAATATCGAGTACATGCGTGGGCAGATGGATCTGCTGGGTCTCGGATACGATTGGCGGCGCGAGGTGACGACCTGCCGACCGGAGTACTACCGATGGGAGCAGTGGTTCTTCACCAAGCTGTTTGAGCGCGGACTGGTCTACCGCAAGCAGTCGGTGGTGAACTGGGATCCAGTCGACAATACGGTATTGGCTAACGAGCAGGTGATCGACGGGCGCGGCTGGCGGTCAGGTGCGCTCGTCGAGCGTCGCGAGATTCCGCAGTGGTTCATGAAGATCACGGACTACGCCGATGAGTTGCTCGCCGATCTCGACAAGCTCGACGGTTGGCCGGAACCGGTCAAGATCATGCAACGTAACTGGATCGGGCGATCCGAAGGTCTGGAGATCGACTTCGCGGTCGATGGCGATTACGCCGCAGAGCTTGCCGATACCGATGGCGTTTTGCGCGTATTCACCACTCGGCCCGACACGTTGTACGGCGTGACCTACATGGCCGTAGCAGCCGAGCACCCACTGGCTGAGCGCGCTGCTGCCGCAAACCCGGAGTTGATGCAGTTTATCGCCGAGTGCAAGCAAACGAGCGCCGCTGAGGCGGATATCGAGACCCGAGAGAAGCTCGGCATGCCGCTTGGGATCGATGCAATCCATCCGCTCACGGGCGAACCGGTGCCTATCTGGGTCGCCAACTTCGTTCTAATGTCCTATGGCACGGGTGCGCTGATGGCTGTGCCTGGGCATGACGAGCGCGACTGGGAGTTTGCGAACAAGTACGGTTTGCCGATTCGTCAGGTCATCGACAGCAACGATGAGACGGTCGTCGATGTTTCCAAGGCCGCGTATGTCGAGAAGGGCACGACGGTCAACTCGGGTGAGTACGACGGCCAGGATTTTCCATCGGCGTTTGACGCGATTGCGAAAAGCCTGGAGATGTCGGAGCAAGCGGTACGCAAGGTCAATTACCGTCTTCGAGACTGGGGGGTATCCCGACAGCGTTATTGGGGCACGCCGATTCCGATCATCTACTGCGACAACTGCGGTGCGGTTCCGGTCCCGGAAGCGGACTTGCCGGTGGTATTGCCAGAGGATGTTGTAGTAAGCGGGACAGGCTCACCGCTGAAAGATATGCCGGAATTCGTCAATTGCACCTGTCCGGTGTGCGGCGATCCTGCACGTCGCGAAACCGATACCTTCGATACGTTCTTTGAGTCTTCGTGGTATTTCGCTCGCTACGCGTCGCACGATTGTGATGACGCAATGCTTGATGATCGCGCGCATTATTGGCTGCCGGTGAATCAGTACATCGGTGGCATCGAGCACGCGATTTTGCATCTTTTGTACGCGCGCTTCTTCCAGAAGCTGATGCGTGACCTTGGGCTGTCTCAAGCGGATGAACCGTTCACCAACCTGCTGACTCAAGGCATGGTGCTGAAAGACGGACGCAAGATGTCAAAGTCGGAAGGCAACACGGTTGATCCACAAGCGCTGATCGATGAGTACGGCGCGGACACCGTGCGCCTGTTCATGATGTTCACAGCACCGCCGGAGCAGGCGTTGGAGTGGTCCGATGATGGTGTTGCTGGTGCGTTCCGCTTTTTGCGCAAGTTGTGGCGCGCGATTCACGGTCATGTCAGCGCATCACTGACGGCGGGCGATCTACCGACAGACTTGAGCGGCGAACAAAAGGCGTTGCGTCGCAAGACTCACGAGATCATTGCGAAGGTGTCCGATGACGTGGGTCGACGGTACACGTTCAATACGGCGATTGCGGGTGTCATGGAGCTCTTGAACGCCGTGAATGCGTTTGAGGTTGTCAGCGACGCCGACCAGAGCGTTCGGCAAGAAGCGTTGGAAACGGCCGTGTTGTTGCTCTCTCCGATCGTGCCGCATGTCACGCACGAACTTTGGTATGCACTCGGCCACACCACCGCTGTGATCGATGAGCGCTGGCCAACAGTGGATGAGCAAGCGCTTGTAAAAGACGAAGTGCAGTTTGTGGTTCAGGTAAACGGCAAGCTGCGCGCACGGCTGACCGTGGCGGCGGGTGCCGACCGCGATGCTGTTGAGGCAATGGCGCTTGCCGATCCCAACGTGCAGCAGTTCATCGAAGGCAAAACGATTCGCAAAGTCATCGTGGTGCCGAACAAGCTTATCAATCTCGTTGTCTGAACATGACGATCTGGCGCAGCGCTGTCTTGGTCTTGGTTGGTCTGGTCGCCGGCTGCGGTTTCCAGTTGGCAGAGAGACCTTTGTTGGCGCCATCGTTGCAGAGAATCGCGCTTGAGGCAGAGGACACTCGCAGCGATATCTACATCGCGCTGGAGCAGGCCTTGATTTCACAAGGTGTCGTGATCGATCGCTCGGCACCTGCGCGTCTGACACTGACAGCCGTGAATACCGGGCAGAGAGTGCTTTCTGTTTCGGCGAGGAACGTGCCCAGAGAATTTGAGGTGTTCTATACCAGTGGGTTTATCTTGCGGCGCGGGCAAGAGGTATTGATGGAAAGCGCTCCGCTCACACTGACCCGCGACTACAACTGGTCTGAATTCGAGGTTCTCGGCAAAGTGCAGGAAGAACAAGACTTGCGAGATCTCATTGTCGCCGATCTGGTCGACGCCATATTGCGCCAGCTAGCGTCGGTACCCTGAATCCATGTTGAGGGTGCAGGAGTTGATGGGAGACGAGGGGGCAAGCCGTGCACTCCAGGCGCTTTTTTCTGTCGCGCAACTGCAGTTGTGTGTGCATCCGACAGATACGCTACTGCCAGGCAGTTATTGGGGGGAGTCCGAGGCGGGCATTACGGATCGTTGCATTCATGTGCGCCCTGACACACCACTGCACTCACTTCTTCACGAAGCGTGTCATGTGCTTTGCGCGGGTGGCGAAAGCCGAGTGGGGTTTGTGGGAGATGCAGACGGAGATGACGATGAAGAGTCGGCCGTGTGCCTGATGCAAATTCAGTTAGCAGAGGCGGTACCCGGGGTTGGAGCGTCGAGGTTGTGTGAGGATATGGATGCCTGGGGCTACAGCTTTAGGGAAGGGTCTGCGAAGGCGTTCTTGCGTGGCGACGGTGCCGACGCCGCGGCGTGGCTTTCCCAATCGCGTCCAAAAGCGTGGTCACTGCTGGAGCGTTTCGGCGTCGCGGGCATCTAGTGTTTCGTCAGTACTCCACAATATGGTTGCGCCCGTTGGGCTACATCAGCCTGCTTGCCGGTCTGTTTGGCCTGATGGTGTGGCTCGAGCTCA
This sequence comes from Pseudomonadota bacterium, assembly GCA_039027435.1. Taxonomy (GTDB): domain Bacteria; phylum Pseudomonadota; class Gammaproteobacteria; order Steroidobacterales; family Woeseiaceae; genus CALBPI01. The sequence continues at coordinate 47,639 of JBCCKF010000009.1, forward strand.
AAGGGCCGGGAATGAATCTGCAGGTCATGACCCCTGCATCTCCGGTACTCGGCACGAGCGAGTACTCCTGGCCTGAGTGCCTCCAGCTATTGTTGCTCGGCGTGATCGCATTGATGGCCGCACATTGCGTGCGTCTTTTGCCGGTACAACGGCCGGTCTCCGTCTTTCTCCTGGCGATGGCGGGCGCGGCGTTTATCCGCGAGTGCGACTGGTTTCTCGATGTCTATGTCCGCGACCATGTCTGGCAGCTACTGCTGGGGTCGCTGGTCGTATCAGTTACGGTCTATCTGGTGCGTTCAGGTGCGGAGCTGAGAATCGCCGTATCGCGTGTTCAGACGTCCATCGGTTTCGCGTTGATCGGGAGTGCGGTGGCAGGACTATTGGTGTTCTCCAACATCATCGGTCACGCGCCGTTGTGGATTGCGCTGTTGGGTGATGATTACTCGCGCGTTGCGAAGCTCGCAATCGAAGAGCTTTCGGAGTTGTTCTGCTACTGGCTCTGGTTCACTGGCCAGTGCGAATACTGGGTCGATTGTCGACGGCGCTCCGGGTTCGGGCGCAGCCGACAAAAGACCCGCTAAACGATTAGCGTGGCGCCAGCCCCACGAGATGGGCAAGGTCTTTGAAGAAAATTCTCACGTGAGCAACCGGCTTGGCGCGTACTAGCTTTTTGTTCATGTAGGCTTCCCAGGTCAGATGCTGAACATCCGGGTCACGGCAAATCTTGACGAACTTCTCGCGCCGCTTGTCGCTGGAGTACCAGAACTTCTGAAGGATCCCGAGAATAAAGAACACGCGGCCATGCGCTTTGCCGAATCGCTTGCGCGCTTTTCGTAGCGCGCGTGCATCGCCAGTCTCCAGCGCCTCTGCTACTGACTCAGCTGCCAGTTTGCCGGTGTACATGGCGTAGTAGATGCCTTCTCCGGATGCTGGTGCGACAACTCCCGCGGCGTCGCCAGCGACAATCACATCGCGCCCGTTGTCCCACCGCTTCATCGGCTTCAGTGGAATCGGAGCGCCTTCTGTACGGATGGTCTTGGCTTTGGCAAGGCCCGCCCTTTGTCGCAGTAGTGAAGTCGCGTTGCGTAATGAATAGCCCTGGTGATGCGTGCCCATGCCGACGCTTGAACACTTGCCATGCGGGAATACCCAGCCGTAGAAGTCGGGCGAAATGTCACCCTGATAATAGACGTCACAACGCTCGGGATCGAAATCACCCTCGCCGGCGGGTGGGGACTCGATGATCTCGTGGTAGGCGAACACGTGAGGCACCTTGTCGGCGTTCTTGATGCAGGCTCGTGCTACACGGGAACGCGCGCCGTCAGCGCCGATCACATATCGTGCAGTGACCGTGTGTTGCTCACCGGTCTCGTTTTCGGTGAACGTGATTTGAGCGGGTTTGCCTTCTGTGCTTTCGACCCGATCACACTTGCCGTTGATGCGGGTTGCGCCGTTGCGGTGAGCGCGCTCGCGCAGCCATTCATCGAATGAGCCACGATCGACCATGCCAACCCATCCACCGATATCCATGTCGACCGCTGCACCGGATGGAGAAATCATACGCGCGAGCGTGACTTTCGCCTCAAGTTGGCTTTCGGGGATATCGAACTCCCTGACGAGAATCGGCGGGATAGCGCCGCCACAAGGTTTGATGCGGCCTTGACGATCCAATAGCAAAACCTTGTGACCTTGCGAAGCGAGTTCATTCGCCGCGGTCGCACCGGTCGGCCCACCCCCGATCACTGCAACGTCATAATCCGTCATTGGTTGACTCCCGTTATCCCGTAGTGATTGCCGCGTGTTCATGCGGCAACTCGTCTGTTGTGCGAATACCCAACGCCAATAGCGCAGCGATGAAGAAAAGCCCTGCCTGGATTGAGAACACGGCCGCATAAGCGATCATCGTGTCGTTGGCGATCCAGCGCGCTGCGTCGACCATGAGCGTGCCGACTACCGAGCCAGCGCCCATCGCAATGGCCTGTGCGCTGCCCCAAACGCCCATGCGAATACCTTCCCGTCCAGCAGTGCCCTGGCCCACGAGGTGCATCATGTTGCCGACCGCCGCGACCGCAAACACGCCGTTCGCAAATCCCAATGCGAACACCGTTGCTACTACCGGCGTAACCGCCATTTCTGTAGGGGCCAATACCAGAGCGACCAGACACAACGCGGAGGCAAGGCAGCCGCCTGCAACCCCGGTGCGAAGTGCTCGGATGTTGCGACTGCCTATGATTCCCATCGCGATCATGCCGAGCAGTACGCCCATGTTTTGCTTTCCGGTCAGGCTGGTGGATTCGGCGGGTGTCATACCGAGGACTGCACCACCGAATGGTTCCAGCATCAGTTCCTGCAATCCGTAGGCAAACATCGACAAGGCGATGAACAGACCGAAGACTCGGGTCTGTGGCTCGATCATTACTTGCTTTAGCGCCACCATGAACGGTGTTTTGGTTGTGTCGGTCGGTGCCGATTCGACGACATCGGCGTTGTTGTCTTCGATGCCCCATACCGCGGCGACACTGACAACAAACGCCACCGCGCAAATGCCACCGATGACAGCAAGCATCCGCAGGGTACTGAACGGTTCGAGCAGTCTTGAAGCCACCTCTGTCGCTACGACGAAGCCAAAGATCATGCAGCTCCATGTGATGCAGGCTGCGGCGGCACGCCGCTTCGGAACGACTTTCGCAGCGACAAGGACGAGCAACGAGGTGCCGCCCGCGCCAACGCCCGATCCGACGAGCACAAAGGCCAACACGGCGACGGCCATGCCCAGGGGCGCGGAAAATGTCATCACCATCGTGCTGAAGGCGGCGAGTGTGGCGCCAACGGCGAGCACGAACATGCCGCCGATAATCCAGGTGGTTCGTCGTCCACCGGAATCTGAACCATGCCCAAAGTGTGGGCGCAGCATCTGCATCGCGTAATGTACAGCGAGGAGCCCACCTGCAAACGCGGCGGGCAACGCAAGCTCAACGACGATGACCCGATTAATGATGGAGGTCATCAGCACAAACATTGCGCCAAGGCACATCTGGACAGTGCCCAGCCGGAAAATACCAGCCCAGGAGAGCCCTGGGAGTCTCATGACAGCCCGCGCATAGCGATCGCCGACACCATCATGCCGCTGACGTAAAGTGCGACCCCTGTGGCGTTGTACCACGGTGCGTGGCGCTCCGGATCTGACAACAATCGAGGCATCAGCGCGATCTGCACTAAGGAAACCGTCGCAACGGCGCCGGCGAAATAGGGCGTTCCCCAAGACCAGAGTAAGCCTGCAACAATGAACTGCGGCACGACCATTACAAGGCAGGCAAAGCGGGCTGCGGTGTCGGGGCCCAACTGAACCGGTAATGAGCGAATACCCATAGCGCGATCGCCATCGAGCGCTTTGAAATCGTTTAGCGTCATGATGCCGTGGGCGCCGACGCTATAGAGCAGAGCCAGCAAGATGATCTCTGTTCTCGGCAGTCCACCGCTCATAACCGCTGCCGCCGTGAACCAGGGAAGCCCCTCGTAGCAGAGCCCGACCGCGCTGTTGCCGAACCAGCCGTTGCGCTTTAGTCGAAAAGGCGGTGCGCTGTAGGCCCAGGCTAGTGCGAGCCCCAATGCCGATGCCAGAAAAACCCAGAACCCCAGCATGGCGGCCAGGATCATAGAGAGCCCAGACCACCCGATCGCCAGAATCCAGCCGACGCGTTCTGACACGCGACCCGAGGGTAGCGGTCGATGTGGTTCATTGATCGCATCGACGTGACGATCGAACCAGTCATTGACGACCTGGCTGGTGCCGCAAAGAAACGGGCCCGCGAGCAATACGCCACCGATGAGGAAGGGCAGTCGAGTCTCGACGGCGATGCCGGAAGCGACAACCCCACACGCGAACGCCCACATTGGCGGAAACCAGGTAACCGGCTTCAGCAACTCCAAAATGGAGAGCCAGTAAGGCGCCCCCTGCAGACTGACAACTCTTGACTCGGGCATATTCGTTCAAGGTATACCCACGCCCGCAAAGCGTCAATCAAAAATGACACTTAGCTGTCAAAAAAACTAGACAAAAAGGGGTTTCGTCGAGATCAGCTGCCGTCGGAGTCGTTCGCGCCGTTATTCAGGCCGTGGCGACGCAATTTGACATAAAGACTCTGGCGGCTCAGGCCCAGCATTTCGGCAGCCGAGGCGCGGTTGTCCGAGGTCATCTTCAATGCGGTTTCGATGCACATCTTTTCGATGATGTCGGTGGTCTCGCGGACGAGGTCTTTCAGAGGGACACGGCCCACGAGCTCGGTCATCTGCTCCACCGACTGATGCAGGGTATCGCCTTTTTCGATCAGCTCACCGGCTTCGTTGCTTCTGCGGATCACGCGTCTCACTACGTAGCCGTAGCGAGTGCCATCATCGGTGTCGAGCACCGCTGCGGATAGCTCCACATCGACCGGCGCGCCGTACTCGACATTGACGGTGGTAAAGAACTGCCGAACCGCGCCACGCTGAACGAGGTTCTTGCGCAGTACGCTGACGTCGACACCCGCACGACCGAGCCATTGGTCGAGCGGTTGGTTGTGGAGCTGGAATTGAGAGGCGACCTGACACAAGGCGAGAAAAGCCGGGTTGGCCGTAATGATCAGCCCGCTGTGGTCGGTAACCACCACGCCATCAGAGGAATGCTCGACAAGATCGAGTAGCAAATGATCGTTTTCGTTATGCAGCCTCCCCGTTCGAGCGCTGTCTTCACTGACGAGGCGCAGCATGACCAGGCGGTTGTTGTCGCGTTGCAGTCGAATACCGCTGACCCAGACCTCGCGATCTTCTGACGCGGTTTTCACCTCAATCTGTGCTTCCTTGCCGGTAGAGCGAACCGTGTTCATAAGGTCGAGGATCGGTCGATGGGAGTCTTCAGCGAAGAGGCGATTCAGGTTGCCGCCGGCAAGCTTCGAGATCTTCTCGTGGAGCAACTCGGCCGCCGATGGATTTGCCTCAACCACACGCCCGTTATCCGGGTCCACGATCAGGATGGCCTCGCGTGCGTGCTGGAACAGTACGCGATAGCGGGCCTCGGCCTGTTGCAGTCTACGGTAGTCATTCTCGATCGCGTGCTGCATATCCAGAAGCTGTTGCTGCATATCCGAGATCGGGCTGAGGTCCTTGCCGATCGCAAGAATCAGGTCGCTATCGCCGGCGCGAATCGCAAGGTAGAGCACCGGAATATCGCGTCTGGTTTCTTCCGTGGGGTGGTTCACCTGACGCCAACGTCGATCAGACTGGGCCGAATCGGCAGCGTCAAGAAGGCGCTCAATTTTCGGCAGACTATCGTCTGAAACCGTGTCACACCAACGTTTCCCCACCCATTGGTCGGCGACGCGTCGAAGCGGTTGATCCGCGCCGAAGGCCACGTCGATGATGACGCCCTCGGTATTGATCAAGAGCGAAATGTCGTGTGATGCGCCGAGCAGCTCAGCCATCGACTCGTGGCTGATTTCCTTGAGTGCGCTCTGGTGACTCTTGAACGGAATCATCGTTCGATGCCTGTGGTAGTGCCGGACGTGCTTGCCAGGTTACGCATTGTGTTCAAGAACGCGCCAGGCGCCTTTGCGCGACCAGATCCGCGGTCTGCGCGATTAGAGTGTCGTCGATTTCATTCACCAGTAGATCTGCGGCGAGGTCGTCCGTCAGTTCGGGTCGGTTAAAGAGCAGCGATCCGCCCGCCATTAAGACGACGTCGCGATTGATGGCGTTGTCTTTGAGTTCACGAATGGCGTTCTTAGCTGCCTTGAGGCTGCGCTCGCTGCCAATCGACAGGCCGATAACGTCGTAGGGTTCTTTGCCGACCAGCTCGATGAGCTCTCTTGTGTTCCTTGGTGTTCCGGACCAGACAGTCCAGTCGTGTGCACGAAAGTGTTCCACGGCGAGATACACGCCGAACGTGTGCTGTTCTCCGGGTACGGTGGTCATCAGGATGCTGCGGCGGTCTTTCTTGTCGGCTGATTCATGGACCGGAAACAAGGGCGCGGTCGCGATGAAAAGGTGTCTTATTTTTGCGATTGCGATGGTGACTTCCGCAAACCCGCACTCATCGTTATCCCACATTTCTCCAAGCCGGCGGGCAGCCGGTGCGAGCAAATGCTGGTAGACCTCGATCAGGCTGTGTTCGGTAAGCCGCAGGCGATCGACGAAGTCGGCGGCATCATCGGAAGTTCGTGAGAGCAGAGCGCCCACAAATCCGTTGACATTGTACTCGTGCGTCTCAGTAGCCGCATCGCGCTCGCCCGAACGGTGTTGTGCTGTACTGAATCTCATATGCAGCCGAGGGATGATCCCCTGCTCAATAAGCCGCGACAGTGTTTTGAGTTCCTGTTCTTGATCGGCTTTTCTGTGCCCAAACAGCCGCCGGCTGTTCTCGATCAGCCGGCCAAAAAAGCCACCGGCCCCATGTGGTCCGCTTTCCTGATTCATCGTCACCGCCCCAAATAACGACTAGGTCAAAAGTTACTCGGGAAATGCTATCACCAGAAAAATACGCCTATTGAGTAGACACTTCTTCGTCAAATATGTCAACAAAAGATGACGTTTTGTTTTGTTGACACTCGCTCCGGCACCCCGTAAATTCAACTGAACGTCAGTGTTCGTTGACATTGGTGTTGCAACAGATGGGGAGCAGTAGAGGCAAAGATGGCAGACCGCGAAGCCGCCACCAATAACTCTGCGATGCTGTATACCGCTGAACAGCGGCAGCGTCGTGACGCATCGGTCTGGACGTTGGTTCAGGGTGTGCTCGCGCCTCTGCAATTTCTGGTTTTTCTCATCAGTCTCGTTCTGGTGTTGCGCTATCTGTCCACCGGGGCAGGCGGGACACTCGCCACCGCCTCTGTCCTTCTCAAGACCGCTTTGTTGTACGCGATCATGATCACGGGTTCCCTCTGGGAAAAAGACGTGTTCGGTGAGTACCTGTTCGTCGACATGTTCTTCTGGGAAGACGTCGTCAGCATGCTCGTCATGATTCTGCATACCTGGTATGTGGTTGCAGTCCTCTTCGGATGGTACGGCGCGGTGGGCCAAAGCTATCTGGCCTTGGCGGCTTACTTCACCTACGTGATCAACGCTGCCCAGTTCCTCTGGAAATTCCGGCTTGCCCGTCTTGGCGGTCAGGCAAATCAGCATTCAGGCCACGTTCCGGCGTCGGCCGCCGGAGGTGTCTCATGACAACCTCTGTACTTCAACCGCGTGAGCAAATGCAACGCCACTCTGATGGTGTGTTGCGCGAGCGCGGTCAACGCGAAGTGTTCTGTGGCTTAACCGGCATTGTCTGGTTACACCGAAAAATGCAGGACGCTTTTTTCCTTGTGGTGGGTTCGAGAACCTGCGCACATCTGATCCAGTCAGCCGCGGGCGTCATGATCTTCGCGGAGCCGAGGTTCGCCACGGCAATCATTGACGACCGCGACCTGGCTGGGCTAGCTGATGCGAACGAGGAGCTTGATAGGGAGGTAGAGCGCCTATTGGCGCGCCGCCCTGATATCAAGCTCCTCTTTCTCGTCGGCTCATGCCCTTCTGAGGTCATCAAGCTTGACCTCGCCAAAGCCGCTCAGCGGCTTTCCGCGCAATTTATGCCTCAGGTTCGTGTACTTAACTACTCGGGCAGCGGCATCGAAACGACTTTCACTCAAGGTGAAGACGCTTGCCTTGCGGCGCTGGTGCCAGAGATGGCGGTGTCCGAAGACGAGCAACTGCTCGTGGTCGGCGCACTGGCCGATATTGTTGAAGACCAGTTTCGCGAACTGCTGACGTCGATGGGTATCGACAATGTCAGTTTCTTGCCGATGCGGTCGCTCGGGGATTTGCCGTCTGTGGGCAGCAATACCCGTTACCTGTTGGCACAGCCGTTCTTGACCGACACCGCAGCTGCCCTCGAGCAGCGCGGCGCAACCCGAATACCGGCGCCATTCCCGATTGGTGAGCATGGTACGACCGGCTGGTTGGCCGCCGCTGCGCGTCATTTTGGTGTGTCCGAGCGGCGTTTCGATGCGGTGACTGCCGCGCCACGCGCACGCGCTCGCGCTGCGGTGGAAAACCAGCGCAAGACACTCTCGGGTAAGCGCATATTTTTCTTCCCGGACTCGCAGCTCGAGGTGCCGTTGGCTCGATTTCTTCATGAGGAACTTGACGTCGAACTGACGGAGGTCGGTACCCCGTATCTGCATCGACAACACCTCGCAGACGAGCTCGCACGCTTGCCAGAGTCGATCACGCTGAGTGAAGGGCAGGACGTCGAGAAGCAGCTCGATCGTTGTGAGGCGGAGTCACCGGATCTCGTGGTGTGTGGTCTTGGTCTTGCGAATCCGCTGGAAGCGCAGGGTGTGACCACCAAGTGGTCGATCGAGCTCGTGTTCTCTCCCATTCATGGCTATGAACAGGCCGGCGATTGCGCCGAGTTGTTCGCAAGGCCCCTGCGACGTTCAACGTTACTGGCGGTCTGATGAAACTCACGCTCTGGACATACGAGGGACCTACGCATGTCGGTGCGATGCGTGTCGCGACCGCCATGCGCGATGTGCATTACGTGTTGCACGCACCGCAGGGCGATACCTACGCGGATTTGCTGTTCACGATGATCGAACGCAAGTCGACACGTCCGCCGGTGACTTACACGACGTTCCAGGCGCGTGATCTTGGTGGCGATACCGCCACACTGTTCCAGGATTCGGCGCGCGCTGCCTACGAGCGTTTTCAGCCGTCGGCGATGCTGGTCGGCGCATCGTGCACGGCCGAGTTGATTCAGGATGACCCGGGTGGGCTTGCAGAGGGGATGGGGCTCCCGGTCCCGGTCATTCCTCTGGAGCTGCCTTCTTATCAGCGCAAGGAAAACTGGGCTGCGGCAGAGACGCTCTACCACCTTGCACGAGGACTTGCCGGCGCGGCGGCGCAGCGGGTTCGCGAGCAAGGTATGCCCGAGCGCGACCCGAATCGCAGACCGCGGTGCAATATCCTCGGCCCGACCGCACTGGGTTTCCGCCATCGCGATGATTTGATGGAAGTGCGCGGCATTCTTGATCGATTAGGCATCGATGTGAATGTCGTGGCGCCCATGGATGCATCCGCTGCTGATATCTCGCGACTCGGCGACGCGGACTTCAATGTGGTGATGTACCCCGAGACCGGTCTGACCACAGCGACGTGGCTCAAGCGTGCATTTCGACAGCCAAAGACCAGCATTGTGCCTATTGGGGTCAATGCGACGACGGAGTTCATTCGTGAGGTCGCTGAACTCGCTGGCGTCGATCCCGAGCCCGCACTACAGGATGGTCGCTCAAGACTGCCCTGGTATTCGCGATCGGTTGACTCGACCTACCTGACCGGTAAGCGCGTATTCATTTTCGCGGATGCGACCCACGCTTTAGCTGCGGCTCGCGTTGCGTCAGAAGAGCTGGGATTCGAAGTCGTCGGGCTCGGTACCTACTCACGCGAGTTCGCGCGCGAGGTTCGCACCAAGGCGAGTGAGCTCGGATTGGAGGCGTTGATCACCGACGACTATCTCGAGGTTGAGCAAGCCGTCAGCGAGGTCGAGCCTGAGCTCGTGCTCGGCACTCAGATGGAGCGCCATGTCGCGAAGCGCTTGGGTATCGGTTGCGCAGTCATATCGGCGCCCATGCATGTGCAGGACTTCCCCGCATCGCACGCGCCGCAGATGGGTTATGCCGGTGCGAATTTGCTCTTCGATACGTGGGTCCATCCTTTGATGATGGGTCTGGAGGAGCATCTTCTTGGCATGTTCCGCGAGGACTTCGAGTTTGGCAATGGTGCGATGCCTTCACACCTGGGTCATGCGTCCGGCCAATCCGAAGTTCGGCCAGCGCCGCAGGCGGTCGATACCGATCCGGACGATCCGGTCTGGGCCAGTGATGCAGAGAAAGAGCTTGGCAAGATTCCGTTTTTTGTTCGGGGAAAAGCGCGACGTAACACCGAGCGTTACGCGCGTGAGCAGGGACTAACAACTATAAGCGTCGACACCTTGTACGACGCCAAGGCGTATTACGCCCGTTGAGGGACACCGCGGCAACGCCGCAAGGATTGAGACCATGAGTCAGGTACAACCAGCATCGCCAGTCACCGTCAAACCGACGCCGCCGGATGGTAAAGGTTCCGTGCAGGTGCATATGGACCCGCAGGTTCAGATCGAGGGTGCCAAAGTATTTGCGGTTTACGGCAAAGGCGGTATCGGCAAGAGCACCACATCATCAAATTTGTCGGCGGCGTTTTCACAGCTGGGCAAGCGTGTATTGCAGATCGGTTGTGATCCCAAACACGACTCCACATTCACGCTGACAAAGTGTTTGGTGCCCACAGTGATCGATGTGCTCGAATCGGTGGAGTTCCATACCGAGGAGTTGCGTGTCGATGACTTCGTGTACGAAGGCTATAACGGCGTCATGTGCGTCGAAGCGGGTGGCCCGCCTGCAGGTACTGGATGTGGCGGTTATGTTGTCGGACAGACCGTACGACTGCTGAAACAGCACCATCTGCTTGAAGACACCGACGTGGTCATTTTCGATGTTCTGGGTGACGTGGTCTGTGGCGGGTTTGCAGCGCCTTTGCAGCACGCAGACCGAGCGCTGATCGTAACGGCGAACGACTTCGACTCGATCTTTGCAATGAACCGGATCGTTGCTGCGATTGGTGCCAAGTCGAAGAACTACAACGTGCGACTGGGTGGCGTGATCGCCAACCGCAGCGCGGCGACTGATCAGATCGACGGATTCAATGAGCGTATCGGCCTGGAGCGTGTTGCGCATTTCCCTGACCTCGACGTGATTCGTCAGAGTCGTCTGAAGAAATCGACCTTGTTTGAGATGCCGGACTCACCTGAGCTTGCGGCGGTCAAGGAAGAGTACTTGCAGCTCGCCCGCCGCCTTTGGGACGGCACCGAACCGCAAACAGCAACACCAATGAAAGATCGAGAGATCTTCGATTTTCTGGGGTTTGACTGATGGGTAATGCAACTTACGAACGGACTCGCGAGCGGCTGACCACTTACTTCGATCAGACCGCCGCGGAGCAATGGGCGAAACTCACATCTGATGCGCCCGTCGGGCGCGTGCGCGCGACGGTGCGTGCCGGCCGCGACGAGATGCGCGACACCATCCTCAGCTGGTTGCCGCACGACCTGCGCGGGGCGCGGGTGTTGGATGCCGGGTGTGGGACTGGTGCTCTGGCGACGATTGCCGCCGCAAGAGGTGCGGATGTTGTCGCCGTGGATGTTTCCTCGACCTTGATCGGACTGGCAGCAGAGCGTGCACCGTCTATCCCGGGCGAGGGCAGCATCACCTTTATGGTCGGCGACATGGTCGATCCCGGTTTGGGGTTCTTTGACTTTGTGGTCGCAATGGACTCGCTGATTCACTACGAGCCCGCTGACATCGCGGGCACGCTCGCCGAACTCGGTGGGCGTGCACGACGCGGTGTGATTTTCACGTTCGCGCCCAAGACGCCGGCGTTAGCGGTCATGCACGCCGTCGGCCGGATCATTCCGAAGTCCGATGCGAGAGCGCCGTTCATCCGTCCGGTTTCAGAGTCGCATATGCGTTATTGCATAGAGCGGGAAAAGGATCTCGATCGATTCAAGATCGGGCGGACACGCCGCGTCAGCAGCGGGTTCTATAAATCTCAAGCAATGGAGATCACGCGCACATGATGCGATGGGCTGAAGGTTTGTCCCAGCGCTGGCGAACGGTTGCGCCAGCACTGTTGCCGTTTGCAGATGTTGCAAGCGAAGACCTGCCTTTGTCCCGACTCTTGCGCCTGTCTTTGTTCCAGTTTTCCGTCGGTATGGCGGTCGTGCTGCTCAGCGGCACGTTGAATCGTGTGATGATCGTCGAGCTCGGCATTCCGGCCGCTCTGGTTGCCATCATGGTAGCGTTGCCATTGCTCGCTGCACCGTTTCGCGCTCTGATCGGATTCAATTCGGACAATCTGGTTTCGCATATCGGTTGGCGTCGCGTGCCGTTCATCTGGTTCGGCACGATGATGCAGTTTGGTGGATTCGCATTCATGCCGTTTGCATTGTTTGTGATGTCTGGCGATACGCAGGGACCGATCTGGATTGGACACGCGGCCGCCGCACTCGCGTTCCTGTTGGTCGGTGCCGGACTACACACCACCCAGACTGCTGGTTTGGCACTCGCGACCGATGTGTCGGCGAAAGAGGCGCGTCCGCGCGTTGTCGCACTGCTCTTTGTGATGCTGCTGGTCGGCATGCTCGTGAGTGCACTGATCTTTGGTCAGTTGCTTCAGGACTTCACGCATGTCCGCCTAATCCGGGTTATTCAGGGTGCGGCGATGGTGACCGTGATATTGAACGTCACCGCGCTGTGGAAGCAGGAAACGATCGATCCAACGCGAACGCAGCCAAGACCCGATCGTCCCAAGTTCTCCGAAGCCTGGCGGAAGCTTCGTGAGGACCCTCGTTCCGGTCGATTGCTGGTTGCACTGGGTATCGGTACCACCGGTTTCACGATGCAGGACATCCTGCTCGAGCCTTACGGTGCCGAAATTCTCGGTATGGGTGTTGCAGCAACTACGCAACTGACCGCGACGCTTGCGGCGGGCATGCTGCTCGCCTTCTTCGCCTCCTCGCGTTGGTTGTCGCGGGGCACCGATCCGCATCGACTCGCTGCGTTCGGTGCATTGCTGGGCGCGATGGCGTTTCTGCTCGTAACGATCGTTTCCGGCGTACGTAGCCAAGCGCTCTTCCAGGTTGCCGTGTTTGGCATTGGTGTAGGGGCAGGACTGTTTTCAGTAGGCATGTTGGTCGCCGCGATGGACCTTGCACGAGTCGCGGGCACTGGCCTCGCGTTAGGTGCGTGGGGCGCGGTTCAGGCGACTGCGACCGGTATTGGCGTGGCGGCCGGAGGTGCACTCCGGGATGTATTTAGCCACTGGATCGAATTGGGACGACTAGGGCCAGCGATTACCGACTCGGCCACGGGTTACACGTTGGTTTATCAATTTGAAGTGTTTTTGCTCTTTGTCACATTGGTCGTGGTCGGCCCATTGGCAAAGTTCACGCGGGAGGCTGGTGCGGACGCGGAAGGACGATTGGGTCTGACCGAGTTTCCGAATTAGTCGATAAGGAGTCATGCTATGGCAAATAATTTGGTAGGTTCAATCGATCTCGTCGAGATCCTTTTTACCCTGTTCTGGTTGTTCTTCTTTGGGCTGGTGTTCTACATCCAGCGCGAAGGTCGCAGGGAAGGTTTTCCTGTGATGCACGAGAACCCTGACGGTTCGGTCCGCCTGGGGCCCAACCCGGATGTTGTGGAAAATAAAAAGGTTTTCCTTCCTCAGCACGGTGGCGAGTCAGCGGTACCGCGTCCGATCAACATGGACTTTGATGCAAATATTGCAGCGAAGCCGGCGGGTCGATTCCCAGGCGCACCCTACGTGCCAACTGGGGATCCCTTGGTAGATGGCGTTGGTCCTGCGGCATGGTCGGAGCGTGAAGACAAGCCTGACCTTTGCTACAACGGCGATCCGCGTATCGTGCCGATGCGCAATAATCCGACATTCCACATTGACTCACGAGATACCGATCCGCGCGGTAAATCGGTGATCACTGCGGATGGCAAGTCGGTAGGTTCTGTGACCGATTGCTGGATCGACCTTCCAGAGCCCATGATCGTGTATCTGGAAGTTGCACTCGATGAGTCTGTCGGTACGGGCAATGTTCTGGTTCCGTTTGCCTTTGTTGATATCAGCAAAAAGCGTGACACCATTCTGGTGGAAGCGGTCATGGCGGAGCAGTTTGCTCGTGCGCCGCGCACCAAGGACAGCGAGACTGTAACGCTGCTAGAGGAAGACAAGATTCAGGGTTACTTCGGTGGCGGCAAGCTGCTGGCAACACCTGAACGGTCTGCACCACTGATATGAGTGTCGACGCTGGCCGAATTCGGGGCGCTTTGGACAGCGACGATGTACAGGTAGGTGAACGTGTCTTGTGGCAGGGAGGGCCTGCGCCCTCCCTGCTAGCGCGATATGCGTTACACGTTCGGAAAGTGGCAGTCTATTTTGCGCTGCTGATAGCGTGGCGCGCGGGTAATACGCTATACGGTGGCGGCACGTGGAGTGATGCCGCTGAGACCTCCGCAACCACACTGTTGTTGGGAATTACGCTCGGCCTGATGTTGTGGGTATATGCGCGCTGGGCAGAGCGAGCTACCACTTACACAATCACGGACAAACGTGTCGCGATTCGAGGCGGCGTTGCACTGCAGATCACCGTCAGTGTGCCGATCGAAAAAATTGAAAGCGTCGGGTTAATCCCGCGGGGAGAAACGGGCGGCGACATTATTTTGCATACTGCGCGTGATGCGCGAGTGGCCTACTTTGTCCTGTGGCCGAGCGTGCAGCCGTTCCGCTATGTACACCCCAGACCGATGCTGCGTTGTCTTGATGACGCGCGTGCGGCAGCTAGTGCGCTGAAAGATGCGATCGAAATGGATATGAAAGGGCAGGAACAGGCGGCAGTGTCGCCGGCGCTTGAGCCATGGAGCGAGCCCGATGACGGAGAAGCGGATCTACCGATCAAGCCGATCTCAAACATTCCTTCACGCGCCATAACGGCATTGATTGTCCTGTCGATTCTTGGGGTGGCGTGGCAACAGTACTACGTCAACCCGAACTCAGCTGGCCAGACTTTTTCTGACACACGAGTCTTGGCCGAATCGTTGACGCTGCAGTTCGTTGATCGTCCCGATGGTGTGGTGGAGGTTCGTGAACCGGACGGGCGTGTCCGCGCTTTGGTGCAGTCAGGCGAGTTACCGTTCTTGCGTGTCACTGTGCGTGGGTTGGTGCAAGAGCGCGCAACGTTAGAAGCGGATATGGCGCCGGGATTTGAGCTTCGTCGGTATGAAGACAGAACCAGTGAATTTGTCGACCTGTCCACAGGTCGTCGTATTGATTTGCGCGCGTTTGGTGCGGATCCGGCCGGACAGTTTACATGGCTGTTTGATGTAGAGCCGGCGGCACCGAGTGTTGCTGACAGGCAATAGAAAGGAGGGCAGGACTATGTCGGAATCCGCGAGAGACTTGTCTCGTGTCAACGATTCGACTCGAGAAGCACACAAAGAGACTGTCCTGGCGCCACGGTTCTACAAAACCGATACGGCTGCGATGGATGCATTGGATTTCACGCCGATTAGGAAAGAGTGGGATGCGTTGCTTACCGAATTTGCGAGCGACACTAACAAGAACCATTTCAAACGCGATGAAAACTTCAAGGACGAGATCAAGAGTCTTTCGCCCGAGCTCTATGACGAGTTCATCGGGTTCCTCGTGTCCTCAGTCACGTCGGAGTACTCCGGTTGTGCTCTGTATGCAGATATCAAGAAGGCGGTGGACAACCCTGACGTGAAATCTGTGATGGCCTACATGGCCCGTGATGAAGCGCGCCATGCGAGCTTTATCAATCGCACTCTTGAGGACTACGGTCGGCCGGTGAACTTGAGTTTTCTGCGGCAAGAGAAGAAATACACATTCTTCAAGCCGAAATACATCTTCTATGCGACCTACCTGTCCGAGAAGATCGGCTATGCACGTTACATCAAGATTTTCCGCTTGATCGAGGCGCATCCGGAGCGTCGCTTCCACCCGATCTTTCGTTGGTTTGAACGTTGGTGTAACGATGAGTTTCGCCACGGCGAAGTGTTTGCACTAATCATGCGTGCAAACCCGCATTTGCTGCGTGGGCACAATCTGCTCTGGATCCGATTCTTCCTGCTCGCGGTGTTTGCCACGATGTATGTGCGTGATCATGCTCGTCCGGCAATGCACGATGCATTTGGCGTCACACCGACCGAGTACGACCGGGATGTTATCGGTATTACGTCGGAGATCAGTAAGCAGATTTTCCCGTTTACACTCAATCTGGATGACGAACGTCTTTGGCGTGGATTCGAGCGCTTACGTGAGATCAGTGAGGCGAGTGAACGAGCCAAGGCGCGTGGAGGTGTCGTCGGCAAACTGACCGGCGCCTGGTGTGCGCTAAAGGGCGTTGCAACCTTCACGAGACTGTTCATGCTACCGGTACGGCGGCATGAATTGCCCAAAGAGGTTCGTCTGGCGCCGAGCTGGTAGGGCGATCGAGCGCTTGTCGATGGTCTACTTCTGGCCAACCGTTTTCGCACTGGCGCTCTGGTGGTCCAGTACGGTCATTCTGCTTAAGCGAATCAAGATGCCGGATTCGCACCGCGGCGGTACACTGACGGCCGCGTGGATGATTTTGCTGGTTGGTGTGGTGCTGTTCGGGTTCAGTCTGACGCTTGCTACGCCGCTCGGGGCCTGTATGGCATTCGCTGGTGCGTTGGCGATCTGGTGCTGGCATGAGGCGGTTTATCTGCTCGGATATCTTACCGGTCCCAGACCGCTTGCCTGCCCGCCCGATGCAAGCGGGTCAGAGCGATTTCGATATGGCATCGCCGCAAGCCTGTATCACGAACTTGCAGTGCTGCTGACCGTAGGCTTGCTCTGGTGGTGGTCTGCCGGTGCAGACAACGCGCTGGGTGCAAAAGTGCTGACGGCGCTGTGGCTGCTGCGTTGGAGCACGAAGATCAATATCTTTTTCGGGGTCGCGAATTTGCACACAGAGTTCTGGCCTGAGCGACTTCGTTATCTTGAGTCCTACGTCGGTCAACAACCGAATCGCTCCGCAATGCTGGTGTCTGGTTTGTTGATCACGCTGCTTGCGGTGTGGGCAGTGGTTTCCGGAGGCGCGGCAGACGGTTTGGCTGCGCCGGGGTATTCGGCGACCGCAACCGCGTTGTTGCTGGCACTCATCATTCTGGGAGCACTTGAGCACGTGTTGCTTGCGCTGCGTGTCAAGGATGAGTGGTTGTGGTCTCTCGCTGTGGAACCGACCACCGAGGCGGCCCCGATTTCCGTACGGGCATCGCTTGCAACAGACGGCAAACTTCCGAATATCAAGAATCAAAAGCCAACCGGCAAGACATGAGTTCAAGTAAACCTCGTAAGCCATTTCCGTTCACTGCGATAGTCGGCCAGGACGAAATGAAACAGGCGATTCTGATCGCTGCGGTTGATCCCAGTGTCGGCGGCGTATTGGTGTTTGGCGATCGCGGGACGGGTAAGTCGACAGCAGTCCGTGCGCTTGCGGGTTTGCTTCCCAAGATGACCGTGATTGCAGACTCGCCTTATAACCTGGCGCCGGAGGCGACGACTGCGAAAAAGTCATCGCAAAAGGTCAAGCAGGTATCCGTACCCGTGGTGGATATGCCGCTTGGCGCTACGGAAGATCGGGTTGTTGGAGCGCTGGATCTTGAGCGCGCTCTCGCCCATGGAGAAAAAGCTTTTGAGCCAGGGTTATTGGCGAAAGCAAATCGCGGTTTTCTCTACATTGATGAAGTGAATTTGCTGGAAGACCATCTGGTCGACTTGCTGCTCGATGTTGCCGCTTCCGGTGAGAATCTGGTCGAGCGTGAAGGATTGAGCGTGCGCCACCCGGCCAGATTTGTTCTGGTTGGCAGCGGTAATCCTGAGGAGGGCGAGCTGCGACCACAGTTGCTGGATCGGTTCGGCGTCAGCGTCGATGTGCGAACGCCGCGCGAGATGAAAGATCGTATCGAAATCATTCGACGACGCGATGACTACGAAAGAGACCCAGCCGCGTTCTGCCGACGCTGGGCACGACGTGAGGGCGCTGTGCGGCGAAAGATCGCGAAAGCCCGTGAGCTGTTGGGTGAAATGCAGGTCCCGGAAAGCGTGCTCGAGATTGCGGCGACGCTATGCGTCGGACTTGGTACCGATGGCTTGCGCGGTGAGCTGACCTTGGTGCGAGCGGCTCGCGCCAGTGCTGCGCTCGCAGGCAGGAGCGAGGTGACGCCTGACGATGTGCGCGACGTCGCGCAGCTGGCGCTTCGCCACCGACTGCGAAGGGATCCGCTCGACGATACCGATGCGAGCGTGCGCGTCGCACGCGCACTGGAAACCCTGGATGCCTGATGTCGGGACTTCGTGCGACTACTGCCGAGTATGCTGCACTGGCGCTGTCCGTCGTCGCAGCAGCGGGTCCTGACCTCAATGGTGTCTGGCTGCGATCCCAGGCTGGACCGGCGCGTCAGCGTTGGCTGGAAATACTGCGCGAGATGGCGGGGTCGCAGCCCTGGCAGAGAGTTCCCGCTAGCGCGGACGAAGATCGCTTGCTCGGCGGGCTCGATTTAGGGGCTACGCTGAATTCGGGGCGGCCCGTCCTGATGAAAGGGCTGCTGGCCGAATCCAACGGTGGTTTCCTCGAGCTTCGGATGGCAGAGCGACAAAGCGCGGCGGCGATATCTGCCATATGCGCAACGCTCGATTCAGAGTCGCTCCGACTGGAGCGAGACGGATTCAGTCGCGAGTTCACGGTGCGTTGTTGTGTGGTTGCCTGCGACGAGGCCAGAGGCGATGACGACCCATTGGACTCCCGCTTGGCGGATCGTCTTGGCTTGGTGGTGAGTCTCGACACATTATCTGCTCGCGCCATCGGTTCGGCCTTGTTGCCGGTTTCAGCCGATGAGGCAACGTCGCTGTGGCAGAAAGTCGCTGTCGACGAGACCGCGATTGCGGAGTGGCAGCGAATCGCAGAAGCGCTGGCGATTCGTTCGCCGCGGGCAGTGCTCTCGGCGATGACGGTGGCAAGAGTACTCGCCGCGCTACATGGCAGACATTCGCTGAATGATCAGGACGTCCTCGACGCGGCTGCATTGTGTTTGATCGCACGAGTCCCCGGTGCGCTGGAGCAACTGCAATCACCACCGCAGGAAGCCGAGTCGCCACCAGAGGCCGAGAACGTTCCGCCCGAAGAGACAGCATCTGACGGCGAAGATACCGGCGCAGACTCAGGTGGTCGTCGTCCGGATGAAGTAGCGGCGGCCACGGCGGCAGTACTGCCGGATCAGCTTTTGGCCGGCCTCGTCTCCGAGCAGTCACGCGCGGCAAGGCAGAAAGCGGGGGGCAACGCGTCGGCGAGTATGGAAGGCGGCGCTCGAGGCAAGCCCATGCCCTCACGCAGTGGTATGCCAACAGGTGGTAAACGACTCGATGTACTGGCGACACTCAAAACGGCTGCGCCTTGGCAGCGTGTGCGAGGTGGGGAGCCGGGGCGGCTGCGGATCGTGAAATCCGATCTTCGTATTCGCAAGTTCACCGAACAGACCCGCACCACCACGATTTTCGTCGTGGATGCCTCCGGGTCGGCAGCCGTGCAAAGACTCGGGGAAACCAAGGGCGCAATCGAGCTATTGCTTGCTGAGTGTTACGTACGACGCGATCAGGTCGCGCTGGTCGCGTTTCGCGGGGCACAGGCGGAGCTGTTGTTGCCGGCGACCCGTTCGCTAGTGCGTGCGAAGCGGGCTCTTTCGGCTTTGCCCGGTGGCGGTGGTACGCCGCTCGCATCGGGTTTGCGGCTCGCGACACAGGTTGCGGATGGCGCGCTGAAGCGTGGGGAGACACCTGTGCTGGTGTTGTTGAGCGATGGCCGGGGGAATATCACGCTCGACGGTGAGCCTGACCCTGCACTGGCTACCGAGCAGGCATTGGCCGTCGCCACAGAGATTGCGGCGAGAGGATATACGGCGCTATCCATCGATACGGGCAGGCGCGCTTCGGCACGCGGTCGCAAGCTTGCGGATGCCATGGGTGCGCGGTATCTCGCGCTGCCGTTCGCAGACGCAACGCAAGTGACCGACGCGGTGCGCGAGGTGGCGGCGTGATCGATACGCAGGTTCAAGCGGCAGGTCTGAACTGGCATGTTCGTCAGGATGGCGATGGGCCTGATCTCGTTTGCATTCATGGTGCGGGCGCGTCGCTAGAGAGCTGGGACGCGCTGGTGCCGTTACTGGAAGCGGAGTTCCGATTAACGCGCATGGACTTGCCCGGCCACGCAGACACCGAAGCATTCAGGCCTGGTCTGTATTCGCTACGTCGCACAGCGCAAGCCGTAGCCGAGCTTTGCCGCACGCTGGAGCTCGAGTCGCCGCTGGTGCTGGGTCATTCCGCAGGTGGTGCCATCGGGTTGAAATGGTCACTGGATGGCCACGCCCCGATGCCCGGACGCATTCTTGCGATCAATCCTGCGTTACTGCCATTCAGCGGCGTCGCCGGTCTGATGTTTCCCGCCATGGCGAGGTTCGCTGCAATGTTGCCTCTGCTCGACGGCATGATCGCTCGACGCGCTGAACGCACTACCGAAGTTCAACGTCTGCTCGAGGGTACGGGCTCGCAGTTGCAAGGCCCGGACGTCGCGCGTTATCAGGCGCTAATGGCGCGGCGCTCCCACGTGCGCGCTGTGATCGAAATGATGGCGGGGTGGCGTCTGGATGGGCTGATCGAAGAATGGCATCAAACCGACGGATCGCTGTCGGTGATACTCGGTGGCCGCGATCGTGCAGTACCGCCTAGAAAGACCGCCGCCGCGCTACGCGATGTGGCGGATGTGGCGTTGATTGAGGATGTTGGTCATCTCGCGCATGAAGAGCGACCGCATCTGGTTGCCGATTGGTTGCGGACACAAACAGGATTGAACGATGAGCAGTGTTCTTATGGCTGATGGCATGGGCGCTGGTTACGAGTGGCTGGACGACAAGCAGTCCGATCTCGCCGTGTGCCGGGAAATGCTGCGTGTGGGGTCGCATTCTTTCTATGCGGCCTCGCTGCTGCTGCCGCAGGACATGCGAGAGCCCGCGTGTGCGCTGTATGCGTTTTGCAGACTGGCCGACGATCTGGTCGATGACGGCGCCGACGATGTTGATGCCGTGTCAGAGCTGACGCGTCGATTAAATCTCATTTATTCTGGCAAGCCACACGATCACGCGGCAGACCGGGCAATGGTGCATATCGCTGAACGCTACGGCATGCCCAAGGCGTTGCCTGCTGCGTTGATCGACGGGTTTCGCTGGGATGTTGACGGCAGGCGTTATGAAACGCTCGATGATCTGCACGGATACGCGGCAAGAGTTGCCGGTAGTGTCGGTGCGATGATGGCGGTGCTGATGGGCGTGCGGGAAGCGCCTGTACTCGCGCGCGCATGCGATCTCGGATCCGCAATGCAACTGACCAACATCGCACGCGACGTTGGCGAGGATGCGCAACGCGGCAGGCTGTATCTTCCTCGGGACTGGCTGCGAGAAGCCGGTATCGACCCTGATCGGTGGCTGCAGCAACCTGAGTTCAGCGAGGCTCTTGGCGGCGTTGTCGCACGACTCCTTACCGTTGCTGACGAGTTGTATCTGCGGGCGCGCTCGGGCATCGCGCAGCTGCCTCTGGGGTGCAGACCCGGGATTTACGCAGCGATGCGAATCTATCGCGAGATTGGTGTGGTTCTGCGCCACGATGGTCTCAACTCGGTCGATCGCAGAACCATTGTGCCGAAACACAGGAAGTCCTTTTTGCTGGGTCATGCGATGCTCTCCAGCGTCAAGGGCCAGACCCTCGATCGTTCACCTGCGCTGACCGCCAATCAGTTCCTTGTTGATGCGGTTGCCGATGCGCCGGAGCCGCGCCCGGAATACAGCTATTGGTTTCGCGCGGAGAGTGAGCGCTAGGCGAGTCGTGGCATCCGAAACGGCAGTAGCGTCTGCACCCAGCGTGAAGCAAATCGATCCAGATCCAGGCTCTCGTGCATCACGCAGTAAGGCTTAGCGTGATCACCGGCGGTCAACAGCGATCGGACATAGAACGGCGTGTCCTCCAGCGTTCTGGTGTTCAGTATCCGATCAGTTGAGCGCAGCTGACGGGGTACACGCCAAAACCCGGGCGCGATGGCCACACTGCTCGGCGTTGGCACCTTGATCATGCCGTCCGGTGTCAGCGCCAGAGTGAGGTCCGACTCGAGTCCCGAGCGCTCTCGCGAGTGGTAGGTGATTGCTGGCGTACTGCCATCGGTCGGTGATGATTCGCGTCGTGTCCAGTCCCACCCCTCGAAACCCTGCTCGAGAGGTTCGCGGCCGAAGTTGGTGTCGATATATCCACTGCCGGTGAATGATAGCTGCGGGTGCGTGAGTTGGACGCGCGCTGTGGCGACCGGCGCATAGGGCCACCAGTGGTGAAGCCCATTGCTGTGAAGCCCAAATGGTTTTGCTGTCTTGATTTGCGGCGTGAGCTCGATCCTGCCTTCCCAAAGCAGGGGCAGTGGATTGCAGCGTTCACGAATGTTGATGACCAGTTTGTCCCCGTCGAATTGCATGTCGCTGGGTCCTACCCGAACGCCATGGGCGAGACGTTCCAAACGGCCGCTGCCTCTTTCGGTCATCGCCCAACGTTTGCTTCCGGGTGCATAGAGAATGGCGTTGATTGCGCAATGCTGCTCCGGGTCAGCAGGACCGCGCCTTCGAGCAGAGGCGTAGTACGGTGAGAACACGCTGCCGATGAATCCAATGATGACGACGCAGTATTGGTGATCGTCACTCACGATGTCGCAGTACCACCACCGATATCCGTCTACCGGGACCTGCGAGTCAAAGTAGTGCGGGATCGGTGATTCAACCAAATTCGACAATGATTCGACTTTCGTGTCGAGATGGGTTTCCAAACGTACAACTCCGATTGACGCATTTTGGGAAAATGTCTATTCTAATTGACACTATTTTTGACAAGCTGACAAGACATCTTGTCGTGTTTGTTGTCGGAGGGGGCTTGAATGGTCAGCGCAACCCGTATCGAGTCGGCGATTGAGTCCGCTCTGCAGGCGCATCTGTCGGATGATTGTCCGCCGCGACTCGCCAGCGCGGTGCGCTACGCGGTCATACCGGGTGGCGGTCGAATTCGTCCCCGGCTGACGCTGTCGGTTGCTGAGGCCTGTGGTTCGGATGATCCGGGCTGCGTCGATGCCGCCGCGGTTTCCGTTGAGCTATTGCATTGCGCGTCCCTGGTCCACGATGACATGCCCTGTTTTGATGATGCGGATCTGAGGCGTGGCAAGCCCACGGTGCATGTGGCGTTCGATGAGCGCCTGGCTCTGTTGGTTGGTGACGAGTTGATTGTCATGGCGTTTGAGGTGCTGGCCGCCGGTGCTGCGCGACACCCGGAGCGGCTGCAAGCGCTGATGCGGGTCATTGGCCGGTCGGTTGGAGCGCCGAGGGGCATCATCGCTGGCCAGGCCTATGAATGTGAGCCGGGCGTCGATCTGCGTGCCTACCAACAAGCCAAAACGGGCGCGCTGTTCTCGGCTGCATGTGCCGCCGGCGCTACCGCGGCAGGTGCCGATCCTGAGCCATGGTATGCGCTCGGCAAGCGCCTCGGTGAGGCCTACCAAGTGCTCGATGATTTGCGTGATCGCTATGAAACCGTAGAGGCGATCGGCAAGCCGGTGGGTCAGGATCTTCGCCACGCGAGGCCTAGCGCGGTCACGGAACTGGGATTCGAAGGTGCAATCGGACGACTCCAGAGTCTGGTCGACATCGCTGCCGAGTCCGTCCCACCGTGCCCTGGCCGCGAGGGGTTGATGGCAAAAATCAACGCACAGGGCGAGCAGGCGATCTCTCGTATCCGCGCCTTGTGCGAGGCCGCCTGAATCTCGAGGCAGGCCCTAATGTCGGGTATTGACTGGCGTGACTGGCGCACGCGCCTGATCGCGAATCCGCGTTTCCGTCAGAAAGTCGCTCGTATCTGGCCGTTCTCCCTGATTGCCCGTCGACAAGCGCGTCGACTCTTCGATATTTCTGCAGGCTTTGTATACAGCCAGACGCTAATGGCGTGCGTTGAGCTTAACTGGTTCGAGCGTCTCGCGGATGGCCCGCTGGAGCGCACGGCACTCGCAACCGGCAGCGGTCTAGACGGGCCCGCCGCAGATCGCTTGATCAACGCGGCGATGGCGCTCGATTTGCTGGAAGGGCGAGCGAACTCTTGCGTTGCACTGGGGCCGCTAGGTGCTGCGCTGATTGGCGATCAGGGCATCACGTCGATGGCGGCGCATCATCACCTCCTGTATCAGGACCTTGCGGATCCGCTGGCGCTCCTGCGTGGTGAAACTTCGGCTACGCAACTTGGTGATTACTGGGGCTACGCCAAACAGGATCCGGGCTCACTCGCCAGCGATCGCGTGGCTGCCTACAGCAGGCTAATGGCTGAGTCACAGCCGATGGTGTCGGAACAGGTACTCGCGGCCTATGACTTCGGCGGCGCTAAACGGTTGCTGGATGTGGGCGGCGGTACGGGCGCGTTTGTTGGGGCGGTCGGGGCTGCTTATCCGGACCTCAAGCTGGAGGTTTTCGATTTACCCGGCGTTGCGGGGCTGCAGTCAGTGACCGGGGATCGCCCTGTGACTCGACATGCGGGCAACTTTTGTGACGATCCTTTGCCTTCAGGGGCTGACCTGATCTCCCTCGTTCGCATCATTCATGACCATGACGATGATGTCGTCGATCAATTGTTGACAAATATTCGGCAAAATTTGTCGGTTCGCGGAACACTATTAATCGCTGAACCACTTGCCGGGACGCCCGGAGCGGAAACCGTCGGCGACGTCTATTTTGGGTTTTATCTGCTCGCCATGGGCAGCGGGAAAGCCAGAACTATCAACGAAATCAATGAGCTATTGACCCGAAATGGCTTTACTGAGGTGCGTATTCACCCCACCCCAGTACCGTTGATCGCCAGCGTTCTGTCGGCGAATCCAGTTTAATTTACATATCAATCTGTCACACTGTCTTGACACATTGTCCAGCCTGCGTAAACTGGACACAGCTAACACGAGAAGATGACGAGGGGTTGTCTCTCAAGTTTGGGGTTTGGGATACAGATGGACACAGTTGCCGTCGTTATGCAGGAACCAGGGTGCGTCGAATTGAATCGATTGGGCCTTGAAGCTTCCTCCAGCGAAGACCTGGTTGTTGATGTTGCGTACAGCGGCATCAGCACGGGTACAGAGCGTTTGCTGTGGCAGGGCAAGATGCCGCCGTTCCCGGGCATGGGTTATCCGCTGGTTCCTGGCTACGAAACGGTGGGTGTCGTACGTGAAGCCCCCGAGGCACTTCAGCATCGTGTCGGTGAGTTTGTATTCGTCTCCGGCGCTCGCTGCTACGGCGATGTTCGCGGACTTTTTGGCGGTGCTGCCTCCCGGTTGATCACGCCGCCAGAGAAGGCTTTCGCGATTCCTGGCGAGTGGGGCGAGCAAGGTGTTCTGATCGCTTTGGCCGCAACAGCCCACCATGCCGCGTTCAGCGGGAATGCGATCCCCGAAGTGGTTGTTGGCCATGGCGTGCTGGGCCGACTGATCGCGCGGGTCATTGTCGCTGCGGGCGCACCCGCACCGGTGGTTTGGGAGACCAACGCCACGCGCCGTGCCGGTGATACCGATTATCTCGTGATGGATCCCGCCGATGATTCGCGCACTGACTACAGAACGATCTGTGATGCGAGCGGCGACCAGTCCGCGATCAACTCACTCATTGCACGACTCGCCCATCGAGGAGAGCTCGTCCTCGCTGGTTTTTATGCGGGAGACGTCGCGTTCAATTTTCCTATGGCCTTCATGACTGAAGCACGGCTGACGGTCGCTGCCGAGTGGGCCGAGGAAGACCTGATTGCAGTGACAGACATGGTCCGGGACGGCCGTCTGTCGCTGGATGGGCTCATCACCCATCGCCTGTCAGCCACTGATGCTGATGATGCATACCGCATCGCTTTCGACGATGCGGATTGTCTGAAGATGATTCTCGATTGGAGGGACACCGAGTGAGTAGTAAAGACAACGTTACCGAAATCAAAGTCGATCCGAGTATCCGCCGGCGCGATCAGTTACGAGCTGAGGCGCGTGTCGAGCCGGATCCCGTTCCGAACGGTGAGGTCACGAAGGAAACCCAGATCATCGCGATCTACGGTAAAGGCGGTATCGGCAAGAGCTTCACGCTTTCCAACCTCTCTTACATGATGGCGCAGCAAGGCAAAAAAGTGCTGCTCATCGGCTGCGATCCAAAGAGCGATACCACTTCCTTGTTATTCGGTGGCAAGAGTTGCCCGACGATCATCGAAACCTCTGCGCGCAAGAAAGCGGCGGGTGAGGAAGTCGAGATTGGCGATGTGTGTTTCAAGCGAGATGGTGTCTATGCCATGGAGCTTGGTGGGCCGGAAGTCGGTCGCGGTTGCGGCGGTCGCGGCATTATTCACGGATTCGAGTTGCTCGAGAAACTGGGTTTCCACGAGTGGGATTTCGATTACGTGCTGCTCGATTTCCTGGGCGATGTCGTCTGCGGCGGTTTTGGTTTGCCAATCGCTCGCGACATGTGCCAGAAGGTGATTGTGGTCGGCTCAAACGATCTGCAGTCGTTGTACGTTGCAAACAATGTCTGCTCCGCGGTTGAGTACTTCCGCAAGCTCGGCGGCAACGTGGGTGTTGCGGGCATGGCGATCAACAAAGACGACGGCACCGGTGAGGCGGCGGCATTTGCCAAAGCCGTTGGTATTCCCGTGCTAGCCGCGATCCCGGCGGACGACGATATCCGACGCAAAAGCGCCAATTACGAAATTGTCGGTAAGCCTGGCGGTCAGTGGGCATCGTTGTTTGAAGGTCTCGCAACGCAGGTTGCAGAAGCGCCGCCTCAGCAACCTCATCCGCTCGATCAGGATGGTTTGCTCGGGCTGTTCTCCAGTGAAGAGACAGGCGGTGATGTCGTTCTTGAGCCTGCGTCACCCGCTGACATGCGTGGCGCCAGTTTCGAGCCGCGCGAATCTCTCGAGGTCATCTACGACGCCGTTTAGGCATCGGGGCGAGATCATGGAGAGGGATAACACACCAATCGACGAGGCGGGCGGCTGCCACTCAAAAGATGAGATGCGCAAGGCTGCATCCAAGGCCGGTAACGGCGAGCTCATGGCTAAGTTCGCCAAAGACTATCCGATGGGGCCGCATGATCAGCCGCAGAGCATGTGCCCTGCGTTCGGTTCATTGCGCGTTGGTTTACGCATGCGCAGGACCGCGACGATATTGTCGGGGTCTGCGTGCTGCGTCTATGGGCTGACATTTACATCGCATTTCTACGGGGCGCGCAGAACGGTCGGTTATGTGCCGTTCAATTCCGAGTCACTGGTGACCGGAAAACTCTATGAAGACATCCGCGATGCGGTACATGAGATGGCCGATCCGGAACACTACGATGCGATCGTCGTGACCAATCTGTGTGTGCCGACAGCGTCGGGCGTGCCGCTGCAAATGCTGCCGAAGGAAATCAACGGCGTGCGAATTGTGGGTATCGACGTACCCGGCTTTGGTGTCCCGACCCACGCGGAAGCGAAAGATGTGCTTGCAGGTGCGATGCTCAACTACGCGAGGACGGAAGCTGAGCTCGGACCGGTTGCCGCACCGCGCCAGCAAACCGATGCGGATCTGCCACGAATTGCGTTGCTTGGAGAGATGTTCCCGGCAGACCCCGTAACGATCGATCAGCTATTGCGGCCGATGGGTCTCAGCGCAGGTCCTGTCGTGCCGACACGTGAGTGGCGAGAGCTTTATGAAGCGCTGGCATGCCCCGCGGTAGCCGCGATTCATCCCTTCTACACAGCATCATTGCGTGAGTTCAAGGCTGCAGGTCGTGTCGCTTTTGGTTCTGCTCCGGTGGGTAAAGACGGCACCGCGGACTGGTTGCGCTCTGTGGGCAATGCCATGGGGATTGAGAAGTCGCGTGTCGATCAGGCGAGCAACGCCGCGCTTGGGATGATCTCGGAAGTGCTCTCTAAAGTGAAAGTGGATGGCCGCATCACGCTTTCGGGTTACGAAGGCTCAGAGCTGTTGGTGGCGCGCCTGTTGAAAGAGTGTGGGGCGGACGTCCGTTACGTCGGTACCGCCTGTCCGAAAACGCCGTATTCCGAAGCGGACCGCGATTGGCTCGAGTCTCGTGGCGTACACGTCCAATACCGAGCGTCTTTGGAACAAGACATTGCGGCGATGAACGAGTTCGATCCTGATCTCGCCGTGGGCACGACGCCAGTAGTGCAGGCGGCAAAAGAGCAGTCCAGACCGGCGCTGTATTTCACAAACCTGATTTCGGCGCGGCCGCTGATGGGTGCGCCCGGCCCCGCGGCGCTATCCGCAGTCGTCAACGCAGCCATTGCACAGAAGCCGCGCTTCGATGAGATGGACGCGTTTTTCGAAGGCGTCGGAAAAGGCCACACGGCAGGTATCTGGCGAGACACACCGCCACCGCCGCCGAAGCCGCGTCGACCGCGTCCCGCGCCCAAGAAAGATGTAGCGGAGTCGATAGTCTGATGTTGATTCTCGATCATGATCGCGCTGGCGGCTACTGGGGTTCTGTCTACGTATTCACGGCAGTCAAAGGACTGCAGGTGATCATCGATGGTCCGGTGGGTTGCGAGAATCTCCCTGTGACTTCGGTCCTGCACTACACCGATGGTTTGCCACCGCACGAGTTGCCGATCGTCGTTACCGGCCTCGGTGAGGAAGAGCTTGGTCAAACCGGCACCGAAGGCGCGATGCGTCGTGCGCATGAAGTGCTGAATAGCGACCAGCCAAGTGTCGTGGTTACCGGTTCCATCGCAGAGATGATCGGTGGCGGTGTCACACCGGAAGGCACAGGCATCAAGCGCTTCCTGCCGCGCACGATCGATGAAGACCAGTGGCAAAGCGCAGACCGGGCCATGTACTGGTTGTGGCAGGAGTTCGGTCCGAAAAAGATCAGAGCGCCTCGGAAACGTCCTGAGGGTGCCAAGCCGCGGGTCAACATCATCGGGCCGGCTTACGGCCACTTCAATATGCCCTCAGATCTCGCCGAGATTCAGCGACTGGTTGAAGGTATCGGTGCGGAAATCAACATGGTGTTCCCATTGGGTACGCACCTGACCGAAATCAAGAATCTGTGTAATGCAGATGTCAATATCTGCATGTATCGCGAGTTCGGTCGGCTGCTCTGCGAAAACCTGGAGCGACCCTATCTACAGGCGCCCATTGGTTTGCATAGCACGACCGCATTCCTGCGTGAATTGGGCCAGTTGCTCGATCTCGATCCGGAACCGTTCATCGAACGCGAGAAGCACACGACGATCAAACCACTATGGGACCTGTGGCGTTCAGTGACACAGGATTTCTTTGCGACCGCGAGTTTTGGTGTGGTCGCCAACGAGACTTATGTTCGCGGGCTGAAGAAATTTCTGACCGACGATTTGGGTCTGCCCTGCAATTTCGCGATTTCTCGTTGTGCCGGTTCGAAGACCGACAACGCAGAGATTCGTCGCTTGATTCATGAGCAGGGCCCGCTGGTCGTGTTCGGCAGTTACAACGAACGCATGTACATCGCTGAGGCAGGTAACCGCGCGCAGTACATCCCCGCTTCGTTCCCGGGCGCGGTGATCCGAAGACACACCGGTACACCATTCATGGGTTATAGCGGCGCGACGTATATCGTGCAGGAAGTTTGCAACGCATTGTTCGATGCGCTGTTCAATATATTGCCGCTCGGTACACAGCTGGATCAGGTCAGCGAGACGCCCGCACGAATCAGCGGCGTGTCCTGGTCTGACAATGCGAAGCAGACGTTTGACGCTCATATCGCCGAGCAACCCATTCTCGTACGGATTTCAGCTGCCAAGCAGCTGCGCGACGCCATCGATCGAGATGCGCGAGATCGCGAAACCGACGAGGTCACACAAAAAGATGTCCATCGCGTGCTAGCGAATGGGCGCACCGCTGCCGCCTGAGCGGATAGGAGAAAACCATGAACGTTGTCACCGATCAATCAAAACACAACCCGGCAAGTCAGACCCATTTCCGAGTGCTGTCGGGTGTGTGTTTTCTCGCGATGTTCCCGGTCGCACTCGTGGCTCGCGCCTCTAACTGGCGCTGGCAGCCCTGGCCGCCCGGACGACAAGGATATCGATCGGCGTATCGCGAAGCGGTGAATGCCGCCAAAACTGCAGCAGCGATAGCGCTGTCTGCTTAAACCAGTTTTGGTGATCGATCTTCGGGTGGATTGCCAGGACCCCGGCCACGCGGGGATTTGTGTGGTAACGGCCATCTGGCCATCGTCAAAAGGAAAACCACTATGGCTGAAAACGGAGGCTCGATGACGGGTCTTACCGCCAACGGAGCCAAGGAGTACCACAAGCTGTTCATGTCTAGCACGATCGGCTACGTGGTTGTTGCAATCATTGCGCACTTCTTGGTCTGGAACTGGCGTCCATGGTTCCCTGGGGTAGAAGGCTACTCCTCGGCGCTCGATACGGTAGCTACGGCTGCTAGAACTTTGCTTGGATAGGAGAGCGAAATTATGTGGCGTATATGGCTAATGTTCGACCCACGTCGAGCTCTCGTCGCCTTGGTTGCGTTCCTTGCTGTTCTGGCGTTCTCAATCCATTTCATTGTGCTGTCGACTGACAGATTCAATTGGATCGAAGGGCCAAGCGCAGCAGTAACGGAGATTGATCTGACGCAGGCAGTTGCCCAAAAGCAACCAACTGCGCTGGATGTCCTCAGCTGAGGCAGGCGCTGACAGTCCGGCTGTTCTTCGACGTCGGTCGAAGACAGTCATTGGAGAATGGTCGGGCTGTTTTTTGTTCTTTTTGACGAAAAGATTTGCTTACAGAGTAGGCCGCGATCAGGGAGTTGGGGATTGGTGATCCGTTAATCCCGCGGAGGAAAATAAAATGGCGATGTTAAGTTTCGAAAGAAAATATCGAATAAAGGGGGGGACGCTGCTCGGCGGAGATCTATTTGATTTCTGGTTTGGGCCGTTCTATGTCGGATTCTTTGGTGTGCTGGGCTTTGTGTTTACGCTGCTCGGTGTTGCCATGGTGTTCTACGGTATTGCCCTCGGTGGCACGTGGAATATCTGGCTGATCAATATTCCCCCACCGGATATCACGTACGGCCTTGGGCCGGCACCGATTAAGGAGGGCGGCCTGTGGCAGATCATCACGATCTGTGCGGTGGGATCGTTCTCCTGCTGGGCGCTGCGTGAGGTGGAAATCTGTCGCAAGCTCGGCATCGGCTACCACGTGCCGTTCGCTTTTTCGGCGGCAATTCTCGCGTACGTTACGCTGGAAGTGATTCGTCCGATCTGGATGGGTGCCTGGGGTCATGCATTCCCATACGGGATCATGCGCCACCTCGATTGGGTGTCGAACACCGGCTATGCGTATGTGAATTTCCACTACAACCCCGCGCATATGATCGCGATTACGTTCTTCTTCACGACGACGCTCGCATTGGGTTTGCACGGGGGCGCGATCCTGTCGGCGGTCAACCCTGGAAAAGGGAAGAAAGTCGCAACGGCAGAGCATGAAAACTCCTACTTCCGCGACTCTATCGGTTACTCGATCGGATCGTTGGGCATTCACCGACTGGGCTTGCTGCTCGCACTGAATGCTGGCTTCTGGAGTGCGGTCTGCATCGTAATCAGTGGCACGCTCTGGACAGAGAGTTGGGTTGACTGGTGGGAATGGTGGCGCGAGCTATCCATCTGGGGCTAAAGGAAGACATTCATCATGGCTGAATATCAAAACATCATCACGCGGGTTCAGGTGCATCCTGAAGAGCCGGAGCCCGGCGTTGAAATCGATCAGTCGCTGTTCGAGCGCACGAAAGGCTCGCTCAATTACTGGTTTGGCAAGTTCGGTGACGCGCAGGTTGGGCCTTTCTACCTGGGCGGCCTCGGCTTCTTCTCAATTCTATGCGGGTTCATCGCATTCGAGATCATCGGTTGGAACATGTTGGCTCAGGTCGACTACGACCCGCGCGAATTCCTGCGCAACCTGTTCTGGTTGTCTCTGGATCCGCCGCCGGCGAAGTATGGCCTCAGCATTCCACCGTTGAATGACGGTGGCTGGTGGCTCATGGCGGGCATGTTCCTGACGATCTCCATCTTGTTGTGGTGGCTCAGAATGTATCGCCGGGCACGGGCTCTTAATATGGGTACGCACATAGCGTGGGCATTTGCCTCTGCGATCTTTCTGTATCTCGTACTGGGCTTTATTCGCCCAATCGCGATGGGTGCATGGTCTGAGGCGGTTCCGTTCGGCATCTTCACGCACCTCGACTGGACGCAGAATTTCTCGATTCGCTACGGCAACTTGTTCTACAACCCGTTCCACATGCTGTCGATCACGTTCTTGTATGGATCGGTGTTGCTGTTCGCAATGCATGGCGCCACCATTCTGGCGACCGACCGTTACGGTGCCCACCGGGAGATCGAACAGATCGTTGATCGCGGTACGGCTTCTGAACGTGGTGCCCTATTCTGGCGCTGGACCATGGGTTTCAACGCGAGCATGGAATCGATTCACCGTTGGGCGTTGTGGTTTGCCGTTTTGACAACGCTCACCGGCGGTATCGGGATTCTGATCACCGGGACGGTGGTCGACAACTGGTATCTATGGGGTCTCGAGCACGGCTTCGTGCCGGCACCGAGCTTCTAGATAAGCACTGATGGTGACAGCAGCGTTGCTGCTGTCACCCCTGTGTCCCAAACAATAATAAGAAAAGGCGCGGAAGAATCCGCGCACAACTCCCTCCATTAGGTTGCGCCGTGTCGTCCCACTCGGCGCTTTCTTTTTTTATAGCTTGGTTGGATTCGGCGCGTCGCCGTAGACTTCGACCGGATCGAAAACCTTTTCGGTCTCTGTGAACGTCAGTGCGACCGCACCATCGTTGTTGTTCTCTGCATAGTCCGTGCCGACCGGAACACTTCGGTAGAAGCAGGAGCGATACCCGACGTGGCAGGACGCCCCACCCTGAACATCCACTCGCAACCACACACAATCCTGATCATCATCGATCAGTAGCGCCTTGACGATCTGCGTCAGCCCGCTGGTTGCGCCTTTGTGCCAGAGTACTTCTCGCGAACGAGAGTAGTAGTGTGCTTCGCCGGTCTTGATGGTCTGACGCAGCGCCTCGTCATTCATGTAACCCTGCATCAGGAGCTCGCCGCTGGCGTAGTCAGTGGTGACGACAGGAATCAAGCCGTGTTCATCGAACTTGGGCGCGAGGTCGTAGCCCTCTTCGACTTGTTCTACCGTTCGTCTGGCTTCAAATTTCGGGGATTGCATAATCTGCTCGCAGATAGGGCCGGTTGTTGGCCCGGGAATTTTCGGGCCGAAAGTATAGCCGGTTCCCATGCCGGCGCGAAATGCAACCGGTGGCAACGTGTTAAACTTTTGCTCTGGTGTGCCGTTCCGGCGTGCGACTTTTTCGTTAAATCATGAATTTGCAGCTTTTTGACACAAGCGCGGGCGAAAAGCGTTCTTTCGAGCCTTTGGTGTCGGGCAAAGCTACGGTCTACGTATGCGGGCCGACGGTCTACAACTTCGCCCATATCGGTAACGCGCGTCCCGCCGTTGTTTTCGATGTCCTGGTGCGTCTGTTGCGCACCTTTCTTGACGTGACCTATGCAAGGAACATCACCGACGTCGATGACAAGATCAACAAGGCGGCCAAGGAGCAGTGCTGCAGTATTGGTGAGATTTCGGCGCGCTACCGTGAGGCCTACCACGAAGACATGGGTGCTTTGGGCGTTCTCCCGCCCGATATCGAACCACATGCCACCGAGCATATCGAAGAGATGTGCGACATGATCGCGCGGTTGGTCGAAGACGAACATGCGTACGCCGCAGAGGGTCACGTCTTGTTCAGCGTCGAATCATTCGATGATTATGGTTCGCTCTCGGGAAGAGATCTTCGCGAGATGATTGCTGGCGCGCGTGTGGAGGTTGCGCCGTACAAACGACATCCTGCCGACTTTGTCTTGTGGAAGCCGGCGGCGGATGATGAGCCCGGTTGGGAGAGTCCCTGGGGTCGCGGTCGCCCGGGGTGGCATATCGAATGCTCCGCGATGATCGAAAAGCATCTGGGCGATCAGATTGATATCCACGGCGGTGGGCAGGATCTCGTCTTTCCACACCACGAGAATGAACGCGCCCAGAGCACCTGTGCTCATGGTGGAAAGTCGTTCGTGAACTTCTGGATGCACAACGGTTTTCTCAGCATGAACTCGACCAAGATGTCGAAGTCTCTGGGCAATGTGCTGCTGGTGCGTGATCTGCGTGACGAGGCGCCCGGCGAGGCGATTCGACTCGCGCTGCTGTCGGCGCACTACCGACAACCATTGGATTGGACAGACAACACGCTCACCGAGGCGACTCGGAAACTGGACCGAATATACACCGCACTCCAGCGCGCAGACGCGGCGGTTGGCGAGGTGATTCCTGCGGCGGACACGATTCCCGAATCGGTACTGGCAGCGCTCGCTGATGATCTCAACACACCCAAAGCACTGGCTGCGCTCTTCGAGTTAGTGCGGGCATTGAACAGTAGTGATGAGGCTCAAGCGCGGCGAGAGCTCGCGGGTGCGATACGCGCGGGTGGTGCCGTCATCGGTTTGCTTGCCGACACCCCGGACGAATGGTTTGCAGCGAACCAGGGTGATCTGGATGTCGCATCAATCGAGCAGCTGATCGCGGATCGAGCGAGCGCCAAAGCGGCGCGCGATTTCGGCGAGGCGGATCGCATTCGCGATCTGCTTACCAAGCAGGGCATCCGCATCAGCGATGGCCCCGACGGTACGCGCTGGCAAAGAGTCGCAGGCGGAGGTGCGGAATGACGGATACGATCGCCGCGCGCGAAGCTGAGCTCATTGAGGAGTTCGAGGTTTTCGACAATTGGCTGGATCGTTATCAATACCTGATTGATCTCGGTCGCGAGCTGCCTGAGTTTCCCGAGTCGGAGCGCCTCGACAGCGACAAGGTCTCCGGGTGTCAGTCGCAGGTCTGGTTGCAGGCGCGTGCCGACGGCGACCGTGTGGTATTCAGAGCCATCAGCGACGCAGCGATTGTTTCCGGACTGATCGCGGTGCTGATGCGGTTGTATAGCGATGCCCCGGCCAAAGATATCGCTAGTGACTCGGCAAGCTTCGTTTCGGCGCTCGGTTTGGACAACCACCTCAGTCCCAGCCGTGCGAATGGGCTTTACGCCATGCTCGAGAGAATTCGCGGTTTGGCGCAATCAGTCAGCGACGCCGCATGAACCCGGCGCAGCGAGTTGCGCTGTGGCTGATCCGAGGGTATCAGCGCTGGCTCTCGCCGATGCTTGGCAATAATTGTCGCTTTCAACCCACCTGCTCACGCTACTGTGCGGAGGCGATCCAGGCTCACGGCGTTCTGCGCGGCGGCTGGCTGGGCTTGCGAAGAGTCTGTCGATGTCACCCCTGGGGCGGCCAGGGCTATGATCCGGTTCCAGGGGTCGAGTCAAAGCATGAGTCGTGAACCGCTGCCGCTCATAACGCTGCTTCGAGACACCGCAGAATTGGTCCTCGATGCTCGGATACTTCTGTTCGCCGCCCTGATTTCATTTCTTCTGGCTTTCGGGTTCGCCGCCGTCATGAGCCCGGTCACTATGGTGCCAGCCCTGCTCGTCCTGATCTTCGCGACGTCCGCGTTGTTTAAGTTCACCACGATCGTGACACGATCTCTAGCACTCGGGTTGCCATTGCCCTCTGCCGAGTCGGCAGTGTTTGACTACTTCCGATCGGTTTGGGCGTTTTCGCCCTGGGCAGTATTCATCGCCTATAACGCGCTGTTGATCTTCATTGGTTCTTCAGTCAGCGAGGTGCTGGCCTATGGACTACTGTTTCTAAGTGCACCATTCATACCCGCGGCACTCGGCGTGATGGCGGTCAATGGGTCGCCCTGGGGGTTCCTGAACCTAAAGGGCCTGCTGCATGTCATCGGTGTCCTGAAGCTCGATTACCTCAAGATCATCCTGATTTGGTTTGTTGCGGGTTTGATTGCCGCATGGCTGCGCAGCCAGGGAGGCTTCGGCGCCGGGATGCTCTCGTTGTTGGTTGGGGTGCTACAGACGTTTGCGCTGTTTGTGTCCACCGGGCTCGTGTTCTATCACCACCATGCTGCGCTGGGCATTCCCATCGAGCGTGCGCCGCTCGAGGAGCGCATGGCGCAACAGGCGTATCAGGCTGTCGAGAGAGAGCGTCAGACTGCGCTTGATCAAGCCTATGCTTTCTTCAGCCGCGATAATTCGGTGGGTGGTCTTCAGCGTTTGAAGTCCTACTGGGAGACGCACCCGGAAGATCCTCAGGCCTTGCCCTGGTTCCTGGACAAAATGAAAACGTGGGAGCGTTATGAACCGGCGCTGCTGTTCGCCCGGAACTATCTTGCTGTCCTGCTGGCCGAGGGTCGTGAAAAAGAGGCAACCCGGCTATTGCTGTGGTGTCTCAGCGTGGATCAGAGATTTATGCCAGATGCGCCGGAAAGAGCAGCCGCAAGGGCGCTTCTCGAAGGCTATGACGAAGCCGAGATCGCCGCTCGCTGGCCGTGACTATTCAGTAGGCTTCGCGCATCCGCAGGCTTGATTCTGCCAGTGGGCGTAGATCAACAAGGCGCTGCCGGCGGTCGTCACTGCGACGTCGCCTACGAGGCCAAGCCAATCGTGCATTACCGTGGCGCCAATGATGATGAGTATCATGCCTGCCGCGCCGGCCACCAAAACGTGATCGCGTCGATGACGCAGCCAGCCGCCCCAGAAAGCCAGTCCACTCACTGGAATCACGACGACACCCATCGCGATGTGGATGAACTCGTCCATGGCGGCACCGCCGAAGGCATGGGTGCTACCAAAGATGAGGATTAGCGGAATCAGTGCGCAATGCAGCATGCAGGCCGCTGAAAGCAGTATCCCGAGACGATCCATCGTGGCATGTCTGCGCAGAAACAACTGGCGCATAAGGACTCACCCAACCTGAAAAGTGGCGAAATGTTATATTATTACATTTGCGACGGCAAACCTTTATTTTGCTGTAGTTCTTACCTTTCGTATTCACGAACGCTCGCCACTGGCAGTAGCCGCGTATTCTCGCGACAATGGCGGCATGGAAGAGAAACTACTCGACATTGCCTGTTGCCCGCTGACACACCAAGCATTGCGCAAAGCGCGCAGCGAAGAACTCGAAGCGCTAAACCGCGCGATCGCGACCGGTGCGATTAGCAACACCGGCGGCGTCGCCGTGACACAGCCGCTGCCCGCGGGTCTGGTGACCCAGGACGGTCAACGCCTCTACCCCGTGGTGGATGGTCTTGTCTCCCTCTTGCCTGATTCCGCGATCAGCCTGACCGAACTTGAAAGTCAGCCCTGACAGACTGCAGGCGACGCTGCGCAAGAGCCTGGCGCCTATCTATCTGGTCAGCGGCGACGAGCCGCTGCTGGTTTCCGAAGCGCGTGATCTGATTTTGGCTGAAGCGAAGGCCCAGGGTTATGAGCAACGAGAGCTCATGGTCGCGGAGCGAGGATTCGACTGGGATGGTCTTCATGCTTCTACTCAGGCGCTCGGCTTGTTTGCCGAACACAGGCTCATAGACCTCAGATTGCCAACCGGCAAACCCGGCGATAAGGGCGCGAAAGTGCTGAGCGAGCTCGCGACATCGATGCCGGAGCTCACGATGGTAGTGGTGTCGGTCCCTAAACTGACCGGCTCCGGAATCAACGCCAAATGGGTAAAGGCGATCGATGCGGGCGGTGCGCTCGTGCGTATCTGGCCACTGCAGGCCAAGGACCTCCCCGCGTGGATCAACGCGCGTCTTGCGCAGGCGGGATTGACCGCTGAACGCGATGCGGTGTTGCAGATGGCACGTCGTGTCGAGGGAAACCTCTTGGCCGCGAAGCAGGAAATCGACAAACTCGCGATGCTGCACCCAGGGCAAGCCCTCACTGTTGAACAGATCGGCCAAGCGATGGGAGACAGCGCGAGATATGACGTGTTCCTGCTCGCCGACGAGGCGTTGTCGGGCCGCGCCCAAAGAGCGCTGAGGATGCTGCGTAACCTTCAGCAGGAGGGCGTTGTTCCCGTGCTGGTCCTTTGGTCGATCGTTCGCGAGGTACGCCTGCTCGCCAGTCTGGGAGACGCAATGGATGCGGGCGCCTCATTTGCAGGTGCCTCTGCGGCGCTCAAGATCTGGAAGACGCGCCAACCGCTACTGCACTCAGCGGTGGAGCGTCAGGACGGGCGCTCCCTGGCCAGTCTGCTTACCAAGTGTGAGCAAGCGGATGCTGCGGCGAAGGGTCGTCTTCGCGAGGATCCATGGCGGCTACTGACCGAAATCGTATTTCAGATCGCCACCGGGCGAGTGCTGATGACGGCTGCCTGATATGAACGCGCGTTCGGCCCCGGTCGGTATTTTCGGCGGTACATTTGATCCGGTTCACTTCGGACATTTGAGATCTGCTTACGAGCTGGTGCACGCGCTGCGCCTGGAACAGGTTCGGTTCATGCCCGTAGGTAATCCACCCCATCGCGCCGCGCCAATCGCCGATGCCGACCTCAGGGTCCGCATGTTGAAAGCCGCTATTCGGCACCAGCCCGGTTTCGTACTTGATGATCGCGAGGTGCAGCGTTCCGGTTTGTCCTACTCGGTCGATTCCCTGGAGTCGTTGCGCGAAGAGCTGGATGACGTCCCCATTTGCCTGCTTCTCGGTATGGACTCATTTCTCAGCTTGCCGAAATGGTATCGCTGGCGCGATATCCTGAAGCTGGCTCATGTGGTGGTCGCGCATCGGCCGGGTTGGAAAGCGCCTAGCCGTGGCGCGCTCGGGACGCTGGTGCGCGACCGAGGGACGGAATTGGTGGATGACCTGCACAAATCCAGTGCGGGCGCCATTTATATACACGAGGTCACTCAGCTCGAAATCTCCTCTAGCAGCATCCGAACGCTCATCAGCAAGGGAATCGACCCGCGTTACCTATTGCCCGAGCGGGTTAGGGAACTGCTGGACCGGGCAAAGTGCTACAGTAGCGGTATGGACGACACGGCTACCCGCAACCAGACAGAGGGAGGATCAGACCCATCGTAACCATTGAAACCGAGGCGATTGCTGACATGATCGTCTCAGCCCTGGAAGATGCCAAGGCGCAGGACATCCGCAAGATCGATGTCCGCGCACTCACCAGCATGACCGATTTCATGGTCATCGCCAGCGGTACCTCAGACCGCCACGTGAAATCCGTTGCCCAAAACCTTGTTGAAACCATGAAGCACGCTGGCCACAGGCCACTCGGTGTGGAAGGTGACGGCGAAGGGGGCTGGGTGCTGGTCGATCTGCAGGACGCGCTGGTGCACGTCATGCTGCCGCGTGTGCGTGAGTTTTATAATCTCGAAAAACTCTGGGACATTCCGCCCGATCTAGTACGGGAACAAGAAGAAGCGTAGTAGTGCACATCAAGGTCTTCGCGATTGCCGGCAAGCCGGCAACGTGGCTTGTTGAGTCGGAACAGCGCTACATCAAGCGTTTGCCGCGCGCCTGGGCTTTTGAGATGGCGCTAATGCCACCTTCTCGCAAGCAAGGCGAAGCCGACCAGCGAAAGACCGATGAATGGGAGCGTCTTCGCAAGAGAGTACCCAATGCTGCTCGATTGATACTGCTTGACGAACGCGGCAAGTCGCTGACCAGCCGGCAAATGGCGGATCGTCTGGGCGTGCACAAAGACCAGGGAGGCGATCTGATATTGGCGATTGGCGGGCCCGATGGCTTTTCGGAGGCAGCGCGGGCGGCGGCCAGCGAAATCTGGTCATTATCGTCTTTGACCCTACCTCACGAACTGGCACGGCTAGTACTTGTCGAACAACTCTACAGGGCACACTCGATTCTCGAAGGACACCCCTACCATCGTGACTGATGCAACAAAAAATCGGTATACGGGCACGGTTGCATTGGCCTCAGGGTCTCCGCGGCGACGTGAACTGCTAGCGTCTCTTGGTCTGGCGGTTGTCCGGGTCGGATCTGACGTCGATGAGGCTCGCCTGCAGGGCGAGTCGGTTACGGACTACGTGGCTCGACTTGCTCGCGAGAAAGCGGCTAGCGGTCGCGCCGACGATAAAGCCGCCGGGTTGTGCGTGGTCGCGGGAGACACCGCGGTGGCAACCGCGGAGCAAATCCATGACAAACCGCTCGATCTCGCGACCGCTTCGGCCACGCTGCGAGCGTTGAGTGGACAATGGCATGAGGTACATACGAGTGTTGCTGTCGATGTTCCCGAGCGCGCGACCCAGGTTCGGGTAGTGACATCCCGGGTGAAGTTTCGTGACCTCCGGGATTCAGAGATCGCCGCATACTGGGCGACGGGTGAACCGGAGGACAAAGCGGGTGCTTTCGGGATACAGGGGCTGGGGGGCATATTCGTGGAGCGGCTGGAAGGTAGTTATTCGGCGGTCATGGGCCTGCCGGTTTTCGAGACCGCCGAGCTCCTCGCGCAAGTTGGTGTAACGGTTTTGAATACAGTTGAGAGCCTCCAATGACCCAAACGCCGTCGACCACCGAGGAAATCTTGTTGAACGTCACGCCGCGTGAGCAGCGGGCGGCTGTCGTTGAGAATGGTGTTCTGCAGGAGGTCTTTATAGATCGCCAGTCCCGGCGGGGGTTGGTCGGCAACATCTACAAAGGCCAGGTCAAGCGGGTGCTGCCGGGTATGCAGGCTGCGTTTATCGATATTGGTCTCGAACGCACCGCGTTTCTGCATGCCTCTGACATTTCCAAAGGTCGTGACGAGGATCCAGGCGACGCCACGATGTCGTTCGCTCTGGAACAACCGGCGATCGGTGACCTTGTCACCGAGGGTGGCGAAATTCTCGTGCAGGTGCTGAAGGATCCAATGGGCACCAAGGGCGCACGGCTGACCACGTTCGTGACACTCCCTTCGCGCTACCTCGTCATGATGCCCGGCAATGAGAGTCTCGGTGTGTCCGCGAGAATCGAGGACGACGTCGAACGCGAACGGCTGCGCGAAATCCTGAGTGAACTTGTCCCGGATGGCTCGCCCGATGGCTATATCGTCCGAACTGCGGCGGAAGGCGCGAGCTACGATGCCCTGCGTGCGGACATGATGTTCCTCAACCGATTGTGGGAGGGAATCCGGGCGAAAGCCGGCAGCACCTCTGCCGGGCGTATCGTGCATGAGGACCTGCCACTCACGGTCCGGGTGATTCGCGACCGCGTGCAACACGACGTTGAGCGGATACTGGTGGACTCCCAGACCGAGTTCAATCGGATGCGTGCGTTTTGTGAGAGCTTCTTGCCGGAGCTGACCCAGAAGGTGGAGCTCTACACCGGGCGGCGACCGATTTTCGATCTCCATGGGGTCGACGAGGAGATCGCCCGTGCACTGGATCGCAAGGTGCAGCTCAAGTCGGGGGGCTACCTGATCTTCGACCAGACTGAAGCGATGACGACGGTGGATGTGAATACAGGGGCTTTCGTCGGCAGTCGGACTCAGGAAGAGACGCTCTATCGCACCAACCTCGAGGCTGCAGTAGCCATCGCTCGTCAGTTGCGACTCAGAAATCTCGGCGGAATCGTCATCATCGACTTTATCGATATGAATGATGTTTCGCATCGCAACAATGTGCTGCAGGCGCTGGAGCGTGCGCTCGCATCAGATCCCGCGAAACACCAGGTGATGCCGCTATCTCCGCTGGGACTGGTAGAGATGACGCGCAAGCGGACACGTGAGAGTCTCGAACATATCTTGTGCGATGCCTGCCCGACTTGTGATGGTCGTGGTTCGGTGAAAACCCCTCAGACTGTCTGCTACGAGATCTTCCGTGAGATTCTCCGCCAGCATCGGCAGTTCAGTTTCGAAGAGCTCCTGATCGTGGCGCATCAGGATGTGATCGAGTTGTTGCTTGACGAAGAATCTGGCGGACTTGCCGAGTTGTCGGGATTCATCGACAAGAACGTCCGGCTGCAGGCTGAGCGGCTGTTCGCTCCCGATCAATATGACGTCGTACTGATCTGACCAACATGCTCAAGAAGCTGCGCAAACTGCTGTTCTACCTCTTCGCCACGTTGCTCGTATTGGTGGCGTTGGGCGTGGGTGCCATGCGTCTTGCCATGCCGCAGCTGCCGGAGTACCGCGATGAAATTCAGGCACGCATGGCGGAGGCGCTGAACGGCGATGTGAGTTTCGATCGGATCGATGCTCGCTGGCGCTGGCGAGGACCGGAGATTCTTTTCAACAACGTGGTGCTTGGGCCGGGCATTCGGGATCAGGAAATCGAGCCCATCAGAATCGAGACACTCGCCGTCGGCGTGTCGTTCACCGCCCTCGCTTTTCAGCGCACGGCCATCATTCGGCACATCGCGGCAAGCGGCATCGTCGCGACTCTGGAACGCGATGAATATGGCTGGATTCTGCAGAGCCACAGATTCGAAAGCGGGGACGAGGATTCGAGTTTGACGCTCGACAGTGTGAGCGAGGCAGACCTCAGCAATTTGCCGTTCGATGAGTCGATCGATATTCGAATCAGCGACGTCAGTGTCGTCTACACCGACCGCCTCACCGGACGCGATCCGTTGGTCATCGATCTCACCAGCGGACGGGTCCAGCTGGACGACAATTCCGTCACGGTAGAGTCTGCATTGCGTCGCCGAGATGGGTCGCAAAGTCGTATCGATTTCTTTGCCAATGGCAAGCTCACCGAGCAGAGCGTATCGGGTCTGGTCAATGGTAGCTGGCGCGCGCACGCCGATCTCAATGCGATCTCGGCCGACCTGGCGCATGCATTCCTCCCGCCTGATTGGCGATTGCCGCGCAGTGGGCGCGCCGATCTTGCTGTCGACATTGAATGGGAGGATGGCCAGCCGCAAGCAGCTTCTGTTGTGCTTGATGCTGCTTCACTCACACCACCAGATGGTGGGGAGCAGTCACAAGTATCGGGTCGCGCCGAACTGACTCTGACAGACACGGGGTGGCTGTGTGCCGTGGATGATTTCATCGTCGGTGTTGCTGACCGAAGCTGGCCGGCCGCGTCGATGCGGCTGAGTCTGAACGATTCAGTGGAGCGTCCGCGCATCGAGTTCGATGTCGCGAATATGACCGTCTACGATCTGCCGTATCTGTCGTCTTTCCTCCCGCAAGAGGCGGCAAGGACCGTACTCGAATCACGGTTGTCCGGCACCATTGTTGACGGTGACGGATTTCTCGAGTTCGATCGGGTCGCTGAGGAGTTATCGGCGATGTCGGCGACGCTGCAGGATTTCGAACTCAATCTCGATTACGTGGGGTTGTCAGTGGCACCGGTGTACGGTCTACCGGGCTTCTCGAATCTGACCGGAACGCTCCGTATGACCGACGAAACCGGCAGTCTGACACTGGATTCGCAGGCCGCGGAAGTGAGTGTGCCAGCATTGTTTGCCGATACCGTGGCGATCGATGAACTCGCCGGTACGCTCATTTGGCGGCGCAGTGGCGATATCGTTCACGTCGTTTCAGACGCGGTACGGATGCGCTCGCGCAGTCTCGATGCGACGGCGACCCTTGAGATCGACCTCGACACA
Organism: Pseudomonadota bacterium; assembly: GCA_039027435.1. GTDB lineage: Bacteria > Pseudomonadota > Gammaproteobacteria > Steroidobacterales > Woeseiaceae > CALBPI01. The sequence continues at coordinate 90,951 of JBCCKF010000009.1, forward strand.
ACAGTGGGCGTGCAAACAGTCGATGTCGACACGCAGTGGTCGCTCGGTGATGTCAATGACGCCAAACAGCTGCTACCCGTTGCAGTGATGCAACCGAAGCTTGTCAGTTGGCTCACGCAAGCGGTCGAGTCCGGCCGGATTGTGTCCGGTGATTTCAAGCTTTCCGGACCGTTAGCACAGTTTCCGTTCGCTGATGGCGGCGGCGTCTTTCGCGCCAGTGCGATCAGTGAGGACATCGTGATGCAGTACGCGCGCGATTGGCCAAAGCTGACCGGCGTGAGCGCGGTGGTTGAGCTCGATGGTCTCTCGCTCTCAACTCGCCAAAATTCGGGACTGTCGGGCAACATTCCCTTTCGGGACGCCAATGTTCGATTTGAAGATTTGACGTCCGGTGAACTGCTGATCGATACCGAGGGCGAGGCGCCATTGGCAGAGTTGCAGTTGTTTGCGGCGAGCTCGCCGATTGAGAGACTGCTCGGTGGTCAAATCGACAGAATGCAGCTCGGCGGGAATGCTGAGTATGAAGTCTCTCTTCGAGTGCCACTAAAACGCGTTCGAGAGTTTGTGTTCGACGCCGAGTTAGAAACCGAGGATGGCACTTTCGCGCTGGATTACCTGCCGTTCGGCTTGTCGGATATCGACGGCGAAGTTCGATTCGATCGTAAGGGGGCCTACGCTGACTCGGTGGAGGCCCAGCTAATGGGTGCGGCGGTCGAGATCGATGTTGCCCCTGCCGAGGACGAGAGCGGTCTTGTGCTGGAAGCGAACGGAGCGTTGATTGGCAGCGAGGTAGTTCGGGTATTCCAGCTCCCCATCGAAGGTAAGATCGAAGGCACTGCGGCGTTCGATGCTCGCCTGAAACTTCCTAAGCGACAGCTCAATGAGCCTGAACCCGAGGTTCCTCTGCCAGTCGCGCTGGCTATTGAGACTGACCTGGATGGTATCTCGGTCGACCTGCCTTATCCGGTCGGTAAACCGGCGGATAATCTGAAGAAGACGAGTCTGTCACTCAGCATCGCGGAAAAGCTGGAAGCTCGAATGACGATGGCGCCTGCCGTCGATGTGATTGCCGAGTTCGAGCGGACCGACGGCGAGCCGCTGCGGTTTGATCGCGCGACGATCCACCTCGGCGCAGGCGAGGCGCTAAGATCGTCGGTGTCCGGACTGTTTGTCGACGGGTCCATCGATCAACTGCGCCTTAGCGACTGGCTAGCACTGCGTGGTGATCGCGATACCGGCATCATGGAATTGCTCCAGTCCGTCGCGGTGGAAGTTGGCGACCTGTATCTCTTTGGGCAACGCATTAGAGATGTCAGCGGTACGTTGCAGCGATCCGGAGACGACTGGCTGATCGATGTTCAGGGCCCTTCGGTTTCGGGGACCGTGTCGATGCCCTCGAAACTGGATGGCAGTGATCCGGTGGTGCTCGACATGCAACGTGTCGCGCTGCTCGAGGCTGATCCGTTAGCTAGTGGTGAGGTCGATCCGCGATCGATTCCCGCAATTCGGTTGAGAGCGGAGTCTTTCGCCTTGGGCGTGCGTGAGTTTGGTGTACTCGAGGCTGAAATCGACCGCGTCGAAGGTGGGCTGCAGGCCAACAGTATTGCCACCGCGAGCGACGCTTTCACGCTGACCGCAAGCGGCAGCTGGTTGGCGGATGAAGCTGTGGATGCCGGATCGGTGACGCGGCTCGAGGGGGTCTTGCGAAGCTCTAGTGTCGGACGAATGATGGCTCAGCTCGGCTATGCGCCCGGCATTGGTGCCGATTCGCTGGAGAGCGTCTTCGACGTCAGCTGGGATGGTGGGCCAGGACCTGATTTTCTCGAATCGCTGGATGGGGATGCGAAACTCAAGATCAGCGATGGCACGCTCGAGGAACTGGATCCCGGCGCTGGTCGAGTCGTGGGGCTACTCAGTCTGGTTGAACTCCCACGCAGGTTGTCTCTCGATTTCAGTGATGTATTCCGCAAGGGATTTACCTTCGAGGAAATCGCGGGTGACTTCCGAATGGTGAACGGCGATGTCTTCACTTGTAACCTCGCACTGCAAAGTCCGGCAGCTGATGTTGGTGTAATCGGTCGCGCGAGTTTGTACAAGCGCAACTACAACCAGACGGCGGTGATCAGCGTTAAGGTGGGCAATACACTGCCGGCGGTAGGCGCGGTGGTTGCAGGCCCACAGGTTGGCGCGGCGTTGCTGCTATTTAGCCAGATTTTCAAGAAGCCGCTTCAGGGTATGACTGAGGTGTACTATCAAATCAATGGAAGCTGGGATGAACCCTCGATCGATCGTACTGATGTCGATCGTTTTGTCGCGACTTCCGATCTTGCAGGATGTCTGCTGGATACCGACAACCGGGACCGCTAATGAGTGAAATGCAACAACTGGCTGCCAACCGAATTCTCGAACGTGCAGAGCTTACCGAAGCCAATTTGGGCCGGGTCCTCGGCCAACTCATGCAAAGACGTCTTGATAGCGCAGACCTGTATTTTCAGATCAGTGAGCGAGAGCACTGGACACTTGAGGACGGCGTTGTGCGTGATGCCGGCTATGCACGCCATCAGGGCGTCGGGGTTCGTGCGATTTCTGGTGAGAAGACCGGGTTTGCCTATTCTGACGATATCGCACTCGATGCTTTGCTGAGCGCCTCAAACGCAGCGCGCGCCATCACCCGTCAAGGGCAGGATGGCAATATGCCGGCATTGAGCGGCCAGGGTGTGAAGCCCTTGTATGGCGATAGCAGTCCACTCAGCTCGGTCAGTGATACACAAAAGACCGACACTCTGAAAGCGATAGACGCTGCCGTACGCGCTCTGGATCCGCGGGTGGAGCAAGTGATCGTGACTATGATGGCCAGTCATGACGATATCCTCGTTGCAGCGGCCGATGGAACTTTTGCTGCTGACGCGCGACCGCTGGTGCGTATGAACGTGACGGTCATCGTGCGAGACGGTGAGCGCCGCGAGCAGGCGTTTGCGGGTGGCGGTGGTCGCTTTGGCCTCGACACGCTCGCCAACGTTGAGATGGGCATGCAGTACGGTCGCGAGGCGGTCAGGCAAGCGTTGGTCTTGCTTGATGCTGTGCAATCTCCAGCGGGCCCGATGCCGGTGGTGCTCGGGCCGGGTTGGCCTGCTGTGTTGTTGCATGAGGCGGTCGGTCATGGATTGGAAGGAGACTTCAATCGCAAAGGTACCTCTGTATTCAGCGGCAAGCTCGGTGAGCAGGTCACATCACCGCTGTGCACTATTGTTGATGACGGCACGATTCCGGATCGGCGCGGTTCGCTCAGTATCGACGACGAGGGCACTCCGAGTCAGTGCACGGTGCTGATTGAGGACGGCATCCTCAAGGGCTATCTTCAGGACAAGCACAATGCGCGACTGATGGGTACGCGCAGCACCGGCAACGGTCGCCGCGAATCGTTTGCACACACGCCCATGCCCCGTATGACCAATACGTACATGCGTAACGGCGAGCATGACCCCGAGGAAATTCTTGCGTCTGTGAAGCGCGGCATCTACGCGCCCAACTTCGGCGGCGGCCAAGTCGACATCACTTCCGGCAACTTCGTCTTTTCGGCCAGCGAAGCGTATCTGATTGAAGATGGCAAACTCGGTGCGCCGGTTCGTGGCGCCACGTTGATCGGCAATGGGCTGGAGGCGATGAATCGGATCAGCATGGTTGGCAATGACATGCGCCTCGACAGTGGTGTTGGCGTCTGCGGTAAAGAAGGTCAGTCCGTCCCGGTCGGTGTCGGTCAGCCCACCGTACTGATCGACGAGATCACGGTCGGGGGCACCGCCTGACGACTTATGTTAGATAGCGCTCTATGCGCTTGTGATCGCGCTCACTGCAATTTCCTCTCCAGCTTCCCATACTTGGCGTCAATCAATATGCGGCTCCGGGAGAGGGAACCACAATGCAATTCGACAACACAGTCACCGAGACCGACCTCGATCCAGCAGCGCGTGAGTTCGCTGAGCAGCTGCGTCAGCAGGGCGTGAAGCAGCCTGCGGATTATGGCGTCGACGGGTTTCAAGAGCCTTTAGGCACCCGCGTGCTACGACTGTTTGGTATCAAGCGAGACTGATTGCACGTGCGCCCCGGCACGTGATCGCGTTATCCTGTTTTTCCAGTCGCTGAGCGACGTCACAGGATCCAGGCTTCGTGTGGGTTTCCAAACCAGTCTATGAGGCTGTGCCTTACATCTACGGTTTCGCAGGTGCGGTGCTCTTCCTGTTGTCGATGTATCTCGACTACTGGTGGTGGCCAACCGTTTGCCTGGTGCTGGGTGTCGCCTGTCTGATCTACGGACTAGTGCTTTGGCTTCGTAGGCGGGACTATCGCACGCATCGGTCCGGGCCCGACGATCCGCTTACCTAATCAGTCTTCTTCGAACGCCGCCTCAACGTCGCGGAAGTCTTTGTAGACCAGTTGGTGCGAACCGACAGCCACGACGTCACCATCTCTGAGCCGGCGCTTTTTCAGACGCTTCGCACCGATGAACATGCCGTTAGTGCTGTTCAGGTCTTCGATCACTGATGTTTCCAAGTTCGTCGTGACCTGAGCGTGGTGCCGACTGACAAACTTCGACTCAATCCGGATGTCATTGTCTTCGGTCCGACCGATCACGATACGACCCGTCGTGAGCTCAAATACCGACAGCACCTTGTCCTTTTCACGCAATTCGAGCTGGGCCAGGATCGCGAGCTGGTCCGATGTGTAGATGTGCGACTCGGACTCACCGAAAGGTTGCCAGTCAAGTTCCTCGATTGCCGCGTCCAATTGATCGATACCGACGGCATCGCTCTCGTCGGCGAATGCACAAAGTAGTGCGGTGTCGCATAGGGTATTTGTCAGTCGAGGCACACCACCGGTGTATTCGAATATCTTGTCGAAACAGTCTTCATGGATCAGTTGTCGCCCATCGGCACCGGCCACTTCCAGACGGTGGCGGATGTAATGGCCGAGATCCTCGCGCGTGAGTGGCTCAAGATGGCAGCGTAAACGGACACGCTGAGTCAGCTGGCGCAGGTCATCTCGGGCGATCTTGTCGCGCAACTCTGGCTGGCCCGCAATGATGATCCGAAGCACCTTCTCTTTGTGCGTTTCCAGACCACTCAGCAATCGGATTTCTTCGAGTACCGCACGTGACAGATTTTGCGCCTCATCGATGATCAGCAAGACCCTGCGGTCTTCGCTGTAGCGCTCCAGCAAGTAGGTATTGAGCATGTCGAGCAGCTCCGCCTTGCCCTTGCCGAAGGGTTTGAAACCGAACTCGACCAGTACCGCCTGCAGGAATTCTTCAGGCGAGAGCTGCGTTTGTGAAATGAGCGCGAAATCGACGTCGTCATCCAGATCGGAGAGGAAAGATTGGAGCAAAGTCGTCTTGCCCGAGCCGACCTCGCCGGTCAGTACCACGAAACCGTCCGCCAGCCAGATGGTCGACTCGAGATAGGACTTGGCCTTTTGGTGCTGTTCGCTCCAATAAAGAAACTCGGGGTCCGGTGTCAGACGAAACGGTTGCTCCCGGAGTCCGAAGTGCTCGGTGTATGCCATGGCCGAATTATACCTGTTGAGCTTCTGGCGCGGTGTCGCTATCCAGCATCTTTTCGATGGTGTCGAGTGAGCGACTTAATTCGGTCGTCGATCTGGCGACTACGTTGACATGACCGAGTTTTCGGCCGGGTCGCGGTGTCTTTCCATAATCGTGCAGGTACGCATTCGCCATGGCGAGCATCGGTGTAACGTCCGGAAGCGTGCCAATCAGATTGATCATCCCGGAGACTCCGACAGGCGCACCACCGCCTAACGGCAGACCGGCTACTGCACGCATGTGATTCTCGAATTGCCCGTGCGGCATGCCATTCTGTGTCCAATGCCCGGAGTTATGAACTCTCGGCGCAAACTCATTACCCAGCAGCAGGTTCCCAGAGACAAAAAACTCGATGGCGAGTGTTCCGACGTAGCCCAGCGCGTCGGTCAGTGCACTGAAGTGACGGGTGGCCTGCCGCGCCAGCGCCTGATCCACGCTCGATTGCTCGCTACGGTGCAATATGCCGTTGCGGTGTACATTCGTCGTCATCGGGTAGATGACTTTGCCGCCGTCTCTCGCACGAGTTCCGATCACAGAGAGCTCACTGTCGAAGTCGACCAGACGTTCAAGTAGCAGCGGTACACCCCCCATCGACTCATACAGATCTCGAGCGTCGTCAAGCTCGTGCAGTCGCTTCTGACCCTTGCCGTCATAGCCCATGGTTCGCGTCTTAGCAATCAATGGCAGGCCTAGATCTCCAACCGCCTGGTCGACCGCTGCCTGATTGTCGACGGCACGCCACGGTGCTACCGGAATACCGACCGATTCGAAGCATGCTTTTTCGCGCTCACGCTCTTGCGCAGTATGTAACGCCTCGCGGGCAGGATGTTGTGCGTCTGGGGCCAACAGGTCGAACGCCGTTGCAGGGACGTTCTCGAATTCGCAGGTGATCACGTCGCACTCCGCGGCGAGCGCAGAAAGTGCTGCGGCATCATCAAAGGCCGCACAAAGGTGCTCGCCAACCTCAGCCGCACAAGGTGCTGACGCGGGGTCAAGAAAGCGAAACTGCATGCCTAGCGGGATTCCCGCCAGCGCGAGCATTCGGCCGAGTTGACCGCCACCGATGACACCAACCCGCATCGATCTAGTCTGCTCTTGGGTCAGGCTGCGACAACACGCGCTCGGTCTGCGCGCTGCGCCAGACCCGAAGTCGCTCCGCAAGTTCACTATCGGAAAGTGCGAGAATAGATGCGGCCAGCAAACCGGCATTGGTCGCGCCTGCGGTGCCGATTGCCAGCGTGGCTACAGGCACGCCAGCGGGCATCTGAACAATCGATAACAGCGAGTCCACACCATTCAGTACCCGTGATTTCACGGGTACACCGAGCACGGGCAATTGCGTTTTGGCTGCGGCCATCCCGGGCAGATGGGCCGCACCGCCGGCGCCGGCGATAATAAGCTGCAGGCCACGCGATTCAGCCGACTCGCAGTACTCGAACAACAGATCTGGCGTGCGGTGCGCTGAAACCACGCGGACTTCGTGTGCAACTTCCAGTGCGTTGAGCGTGTCACTCGCTGGTGCCATCGTCTCCCAGTCGCTCTTCGACCCCATGATAATGCCGACTCTAGCGCTCATGTCGGTCTTCTCCTGTAATCACTAACGCCTCGTGCAACACCCTAAAGAGTGTGCGCGAGTATTTTTTTCTTTCCGCATCCACACGTGTGGCGTGGTAGCTCGCGACGATCCCCTTCGCGGTCTCCAGAACCTCGCCAGTCAGCGCCCGCTCAATGCCCTTGGGCAACTCAGGACGTCTCAGCATCGAGTCGCGCCAACGCTCTGCCTGATGAAAACGTTGTCGCGTCTCACGGCTCTGGTCATCGCGCTGCTCAATCGCCCCCACAATTTCCGTCAGGTCCTGATCGCGTAGCAGGCGAGCAATGTACTGCTTCTGGCGCCTCAGTGCACCATGGCTCGCCATTTGGCGCGCTTCATCCACCTGCGTGCGGATATCGTCGGGCAGCGGCAGGCGAGCCAGGAGCGAGGCTTTCATCGCGACCAGCTCATCGGCGAGCTTTCGTACCTGTTGCGCCGCTCGCTTGCGCGCAGACTTGCTTGGCTTTTCCGTCTTCGCCGCCGAATCCGATTTCATGGATCACAGTTCCCCGAAACAGCGGCGAGAATAGCACGCCGAAGCAGATTCGCTGACTGTCAGCGGTGTACACTCCTGCCCTGATCAAGGAGAACCCAATGGGCGAATTAGCCATTTCCAATCAATCGGAGACGATCGCCAGCGAGTCCGTGCAGCGGGCGCTTGAAGTCGCCGTCGGTGCGGGTGCCGATGCCGCCGAAGCGGCTGCGAGTTTCGAGACCGGGTTGAGCGTGACCGCGCGGCAACGCGAGGTGGAATCACTCGAGTTTCAGAACGATCGTGGATTCTCGATCACCGTCTATAAAGATCAGCGTAAAGGCAGCGCCAGCACATCCGATTTGTCACCCGATGCGATTGCTGCAGCAGTCAGCAAGGCGATGTACATCGCGAGCCAAACGGAAGCGGACGAATATGCGGGCCTCGCCGATCCATCGCGCATGGCGAGTTCGTTCCCTGATCTCGAGCTCGATCATGCCTGGGGAATTACCGCTGATGCCGCCAGCGAAATGGCCGTGCAAATCGAAGCAGCGGCGCTCGGCGTCGACGATCGCATCAAAAACAGCGAAGGCGCGAGCGTCGCGACGCAGCGCGGACTGTCGGTCTACGGTAATACACACGGCTTTCTCGGTACCCAACGTCGATCTGCACACAGTCGAAGCTGTGCCGTCGTGGCGCAGGATGCGCAAGGCATGGAGCGCGACTATCACTACACCGCCGCGAGAAACCCCAGCCGTTTGGTCGACGGTGTTGAGGTCGGGCGCGAGGCCGGACGGCGAGCCGTCAATCGACTATCACCCGTGAAAATCGAAACACGGGATGCACCGATCCTGTTCCGTGCGGATCGGGCGGGCGGCCTGATTGGCCATCTTCTCGGTGCGATTGCTGGTGGCGCGCAATACCGTAAGGCAAGTTATTTGCTCGGCGCTGTCGGTCAGCAGGTGATGGCCTCCTCAATCACGATCGCAGAGCGTCCGCACTTGCTCGAAGGCATGGGCAGCACTGCATTCGATGGTGAAGGTGTTGCTACTGCCGATCGCGATATCGTCCGTGATGGTGTGTTACAGGGCTACGTGCTGTCGAGTTATTCCGCACGGCGACTGGGTCTCGAATCGACGGCCAATGCGGGTGGTGTACACAACGCGACGGTCAGCGGCGGTGGCGGAGACTTTGAGGCGATGCTCCAAAAACTCGACACCGGCCTGTTGGTCACCGAGCTGATGGGGCAGGGCGTCAATATCGTGACCGGAGACTACAGTCGTGGCGCGGCAGGCTACTGGGTTGAGGGCGGTGAGATTCGCTACCCGGTCAGTGAAGTTACAATCGCTGGCAACCTATCCGATATGTTCCAGCAGATCGCGACGGTGGGGGACGATCGCGATGAGCGCGGCCGAGTGCACTGTGGGAGTGTGCTGATTGAGTCTATGAAGATTGCGGGGAACTGACCTCGGGCTCCACCGACTCGCTTACCCAGTCGGCGACTGTGACGTTGCCAGTGCACGCGAGAATATGAGCGTCGATAGTCGCACTGAGTGTTGTTGTTGCGCCCGACCAGCTCGGTGCCACCACCAAACCCGATTCGCCGGCGCGCACAGCCGCGAGTACGTCCGCGAGTGTCATCTCATGGATATCACGCGCAGGCTTCAGATGGGACTCGGTGCTGGTCAGTAACAGCCCCGCAGCCTCGAGCTCGTTGGCAACGCTTTGCAGATAAATACCAGCGACGCCGATCTCTTCTGACAGTGCTCTCAGCGTGACTGGTGGCGACGAGCGTTTGAACGCAACGGCCGCGGCACGCATTAATTCGAGCGCCAGGCGCTCGCGGGTCGCATTAGGCATTGTGGGGTCATCTTCGCCGATGCTGAGATACGCACGGTTTTGAAAGTAGAACGCGATCCGTGCGCCGAGCAAAAGCACCAACCAGTTCACGTACAGCCAGATCAGCGTCAGAATCGCGATCGCGAAACTCGCGTAGATCACCAGTGCACGCGAACTGGATGCGACAAACTCGGCGAAGAAAACGCCACACAGCGCCCACAAAGATCCTGCTGTTGCACCACCAACCAATGCCGCACGCCAGTCGACGCGGGCATTGGGCAACCACTTGTAGAGCGCGGTGAACAGCGCGATGACCAGCAACACGGGGAGCAGCTTGCTGATCCCGACAGTGACCGGGCCAAACACGGCGGAGTCCGATACCGCTTGCAGGACCGCCGAGCTGCGAAGCGACGCCAGCGTGGTGAACGCAAGCGTCATGACCAGCGGTGCGATCAACAGCACTGCAGCGTAGTCGACGATACGTCTGCTAAGGCTGCGTGCGCGCCCGACGTGCCAGACGAAATTGAAGCTCGCTTCCACTTTTTGCACCATCGAGATGGCGGTGTAGAGAAACGCTGCGAGGCTAAGCCCACCCAATACTGTTCCGCGGACGTTGTTGACCATGCCCAATACGTTTTCGGTCAGCTGCTGACCCTGATCTCCCAGCGGCGCCAGAAATTCATTGAGTAAGGGTGCCAGCTCGAGATGCAGATTGAGGCCACGCAGCACAGAGAAGCTGAACGCGATCAACGGAACCGTGGCGAGCAGCGTTGAGTACACCAGCCCCATGGCATGCAGGGACAGTTGTCCGCCCACCAGGTCGCGTGACAGTCCGAGTACATATCGCAACAAAACGATCGGTCCACGAATCCAGAGCGGTTTGCCTGCATGGCTCGAATCCCAGAGCCAGTCATGCAGGCGTTGCGTCACCTTTGTCATCCCGGCAATGTAGCAGTTTCGAATGCACCGAGGGCAATCCGATGGCTCAGGACACTGACTATCCGCACCGTATTGTGTGCATGACCGAGGAAACCACAGAGGCGTTGTATGCCCTTGGCGAGCAATGGCGCATCGTTGGTATCTCCGGATTCACGGTAAGGCCGGCCAAGGCGCGCAAGGAAAAGCCGAAGGTCTCTGCCTTCACGAGCGCCAAAATCGATAAGATCCTCGCGCTCGAACCGGATCTTGCGCTAGGCTTTTCCGATATTCAGGCGGACATCGCTGCCGCATTGATCCGAGCCGGTGTGACGGTGAAGGTCTTTAACCATCGCTCTGTCGCCGAGATCTTTCAGATGATTCGCGTACTTGGTGGCATGATTGGCTGTGAGGCAAAGGCTCAGAGTTATGCAGCATCGCTGCAGACCGGACTGGAGCGTTTGAGGACGCGAGCGCTCCCTGCGCGGCGACCGAAAATCTATTTCGAGGAATGGGACGACCCGCTGATCAGCGGTATCCGCTGGGTTAGCGAACTGATCGAAATTGCGGGTGGCGCTGATGCTTTCCCCGAGCTTGCCACTGAGTCGCTGGCGAAAGCCAGAATCATCGAGCATCACGAACGCGTTATCGAGGCACAGCCCGACATCATCATTGGCTCTTGGTGTGGGAAAAAATTCAGGCCCGAACGTGTGGCCGAACGCCCGGGATGGCGCGAAATTCCCGCGGTAGCGAATGGCCATGTCTACGAGATCAAGTCACCGGTCATCCTGCAGCCCGGACCCGCAGCACTCACTGAGGGTGTCCAGCAAATCGCAGACATCGTCGATCGGTGGGCCGAATCGATTCAGCCTGGCTCCGTCAACCGGGAGAGCGCTTCCGCATAGCGCTCGGCAGTGCCGGTGATGATCGATGTCGGAAGGGACGGGCCCGGTGGCGTCTTGTCCCAATCGAGCGTCTCCAGATAGTCCCTGACAAATTGCTTGTCGAAACTCGCGGGGCTGCTGCCCGCCGCGTACGAGTCTGCTGGCCAGAATCGGGACGAATCTGGTGTCAATATTTCATCGATCAGAACGACGGAGCCGTCGGCGTCCAGACCGAATTCGAATTTGGTATCTGCGATGATGATCCCGCGCACGCTCGCAAACGCCGCACCGAATGCGTACAGGCTATGCGAGATGCGCTCGATTTCATCCGCGCGTTCCGTGCCGATCAAATCAGCGAGCTGCGCGCGCGTAATGTTTTCGTCGTGGTCACCTACAGCGGCTTTTGTGGCGGGTGTGAAAAGCGGCTGTGGTAGTCGCGCCGCCTGTTGCAGGTCCGCAGGCAGTTTGTGTCCGCATACGCTGCCGGTTTGCTGGTAGTCTCGCCAGCCGGATCCGATTAAATAGCCTCGCACGACCGCCTCCATCGGCAATGGCTGAAGCGCATGCACGATCATCGTTCTGTCATTCAGTGCGCGGTGTTCGTCTGTATCTGCGACCACATCTGTCAGAAGCAGATCGGTGAGGTGATTTGGAACAATGTCTGAGGTTGCCTCAAACCAGAATTTCGAGATTTTTGTGAGCGTCTCGCCCTTGGCCGGAATCGGGTCCGGCAGGATCACATCGAACGCCGACAGCCGATCCGTCGCCACAATGTCGAGCAGCGTGTCATCTACCTTGAAGATGTCTCGTACCTTGCCTCGTGCGATGAGCTCGAGACCTTCAATTCTGGCCTGCAACAGTGGTGGTGACGAAGACATGCGGGGAGGGACGCGCAACAAAAAGACGCTAGAATGATGCGGCGTGCGCCGTGTTGGCGCAACCGGTGGTGAGTCAAGCGTGCAACTGAATTTTCTCGGCAAGCTGGTAGGCAGTCTGGCAGGCATGGCGACGGGTAAGTGGTTTCTTGCCTTGCTGGGCCTCGCGTTGGGCCATCAGTTTGATCGCGGCTATGCCCGACACCTGCGCCGCCGACTTCCGAGCACATTCGTATCGGTGGCCTTTTCTGCGATGGGCCACCTCGCCAAAGCGGATGGGCGGGTCACAGAGTCAGAGATTCGTATTGCACGTGAGGCCATGCGCAGCCTCGATCTCGATGCAAAGGCGACACAGGCAGCGATGCGTGCGTTCAACACCGGAAAACAACCGGGCTTCAACCTCGAAGCACAGCTGCGCGAACTGCGCGACGAATCAAACGAACTCGTCGACATGGGCAAGACGCTTGTGGCGTTCCTGCTTCCGGTGTTGCTGCTCAAGCAGGACGTCAGTGGGGCAGAGCGCCGCGTCTTATGGCAGGTCGCTCAGACCTTCAGTCTGAGCCGGGTGGATGTCGCACAGATGGAGGCGCGCGCCAGACTGGGTCGCCACTTCCAGAGCCCTCAGGAACCAACGAATAGAGACACGGCGGTATTGGCCCTCGAGACGTTGGGTGTGCGTGCGGATGCTTCCAACGCCGACATCAAGAAAGCATATCGGCGATTGATGAATCGCTACCATCCTGACAAGCTTGCAGCCGGCGCCAGCGCGGATGAGATTGAATCTGCCGGTCGAAAGACCCGCGAGGTTCGAGAGGCCTACGAGCTATTACGAGCAAGGCGTGGATTCAAGTAGTCAGGAATTGTTGTGGAAAAACTAAAACCGATCATCGCGCCTTCCATTCTCTCGGCGGACTTTGCCCGGCTGGGTGAAGACGTAGAGCGAGTACTGAATGCGGGCGCGGATTGGGTGCACTTCGATGTTATGGACAATCACTTTGTCCCTAACCTCACCATCGGGCCAATGGTGTGCCAGGCCCTTCGTGACTATGGCATCACGGCGCCTATTGATGTGCACCTTATGATTGAGCCGGTCGACGAAATCATTCCCGAGTTCGCGAAAGCGGGCGCATCTGTCATTTCGATCCACCCGGAAGCGACCCGGCATCCCGATCGTTCGCTAGCGTTGATTCGCGACTGTGGTTGCCAGGCAGGACTCGTGTTTAGTCCTGCGACGCCGCTACATTGGTTGGACCACGTCATCGACAAAGTTGAGCTAATCCTCATCATGTCAGTTAATCCGGGCTTTGGTGGCCAGACGTTCATTCCTGAAGCACTCAACAAGCTTGCCGAGGTACGACGCAGAATCGACGCGAGCGGTCGCCAGATTCGCCTCGAGATCGATGGTGGCGTCAAGCCGGGGAATATTGCGCAGATTGCCGCCGCCGGTGCAGACACCTTTGTCGCCGGTTCGGCGATCTTCGGTAGCGACGACTACGCACAAACGATCGAAGACATGCGTTCGGCCATCGCTTCTGCGGACTAGGCCGAAACAAAAAAGCCCCGGTGAGACCGGGGCTTTTCGCACTGCAATGCTGGGTTCAGGTCAGATCTTGCGTTTGGGCCGCGCGCCATAGACCACGATCGTCTTACCGCTTGCCGTAACCAAACCCTGCTCCTCAAGCACCTTGAGCACGCGCCCAGCCATTTCACGGCTGCAGCCAACGAGCCGACTGAGTTCCTGACGAGACACCTTGATTTGCATGCCATCGGGGTGCGTCATCGCGTCAGGCTCGTTGCACAAATCCATGATGGCATGTGCCACACGCCCGGTGACGTCGACAAAGGCGAGATCGCCCAGCTTGCGGTTGGTGCGGTCCAGTCGTGTCGCCAACTGCGTTGCGAGTTCGAAAACAAGCCCCGGACTCTCGCTCGCGATCTGCCGGAATCGCGGGTAGGTCATTTCTGCGATTTCACATTCGGTGCGGGTGCGCACCCAGGCGCTGCGCGTGGGTTGCTCGTAGAACAATCCCATTTCGCCGAAGAACTGGCCCTTGTTGAGATAGGCAAGCACCATCTCGTTACCGTCCTCGTCCTCGATCATGACCTCTACGGAACCATCGACGATGTAGTAGAGAATATCGGGAAGGTCTCCGGCATGGATCATGACCGTTTTCGAAGGTACCGTCCGTACTCTGCAATAACTCAAGAATCGGTTGATTGCAGGCACTTCACTCAACGGTTTGGTTGCATTGGTTGCCAATTTCACGGCCCTCCACGTGACGCAGCTCTATTCCTGGCGCGGCGGAGTCCCTTCGCACCGCGAATATTATCGTGATATGTCAAGTGTACCCCGAAGCGACGCGCAACTGCACGTGGTCTCAGAATCGGTAGGCGCCTGCCTTCATAACACCCGAGATTACGCGCATCGCAGCTTTCACGGGTGGGGGCAAGTCCGCAGCGCCGGCATCGCGCGCATCGCGACCGTGTTCAGCTTCTTCGGCTCGCATCGTGCCGAGAATATCCCGACTACGCTGGTCACGAGCGGGCAGCCTGCGAAGATGGTCATTCAGGTGTTCAACAACCTGTTTTTCGGTCTCGTCAATGAAGCCCAGCCCCCATTTGTCGCCGGCAATGCCGCTAAGCGCGCCCATAACGTACGCGCCGGCGTACCATGCCGGGTTGAGCAAGCTAGGCCTTGAGTCCAGTTCGTTCAATCGGTTGCGACACCACGCCAGATGGTCGAATTCCTCTTCGGCCGCATGATGCAATTGCTCAAGGACGGCCGGGTCGCGTGCAACCAGCGCATGACCCTGGTAGAGACCCTGCGCGGCGACCTCTCCCGCATCGTTAATCCGCATCAGACTCGCGGCCAGTTTGCGTTCCTGATCGTTGAGGTTCGACTCGTCGGTAGCGTCAGCAGGAGATGGGCGCGACGGTTCGGGAGCAGCGCTCGCGAGGGTTCGCAGGGCGTTGTCAGCGCCTGCGATCAGGCGGTCAAAAAGTGTGTTCGGTGCGCTGCGCATCTGTCCTGCGTTCCTCAAAAATGAATACCCATATGGTAGCAGCAAGAGGCGTGGATTTCGCTTGGCGCGCCTTTATTGTCCTGCCATACTCGCGCGCTTACAAAAATAGGGGTACATCCAATGCGCCGTTCACTTTTGTCTATATTTATAGGGTCGGTATTGCTTGGCGGGACAGCCAACGCCGAGTTCTCAGGGAAAGTCTCATTCGGATATCTCGGGACAAGCGGTAACGCGGAGAGCACGAGTGTGAATGCCGGTTCATCGCTGAACTGGGCATATACAAAATGGGACCATACGCTCGACCTACAGGCGTTGGGTGCGCAGGACGATGTAGACACCACCGCCGAGGCTTACATTGCCCAATGGAAGAGTGACTACGCGATCAACGAGCGCAGTTATCTTTTCGGTCTGGCGCGTTATGAGAAAGACAAGTTCTCCGGCTACGACCAACAGCTAACCCAGGCAGTAGGTTATGGTCGAAATCTGATCGATACGGAGTCCACCACCTGGGACATGGAGCTCGGTGCCGGTGCGCGCCAGTCTGATCTTCGTGACGAAACCACTGAGAGCGAGACGATCGTTCGGTTTGGCACCGACTACGCCTATCGCTTCACCGAGACCAATGAGTTCACGGCGAACTTCTCGGTCGAATCAGGCGAGGCCAACACACTCGCCCAAACGACGCTGGCGATAAAGGCAAGGCTCGTCGGCGATTTAGCGTTAGTGGCCTCATATCGCGTCAGGTACAACTCAGATGTACCGGTCGGCAACGAAGAAACCGATACATTCACTGCAATATCCCTCGAATATGCTTTCTAGGGTCTTGCCAACCGGGTTCGCGCTCGCGTAATATTGCCGGCTCTCTGCGCCGAATGGTGCCGAATTCGAGCGCCGGACGACATTCAGTCCGCCTGCTCAACCGAGTAAAAACCATGAAAACATTTGCTGCAAAACCTGCCGAAGTGCGGCGGGACTGGTATTTGGTCGATGCTGCCGACAAAACGCTGGGTCGTTTGGCGACGGAAATCGCCCTGCGCCTGCGTGGTAAGCACAAGCCTGTGTACACGCCCAACGTCGATACCGGCGATTACATCATCGTTATCAACGCTGAGAAGGTCCGTGTGACCGGTAACAAGCGCACCGACAAGATGTATCACCACCATACCGGCTACATCGGCAGTCTCAAGAGCATGAGCTTCGAGAAATTGATCGATCACGCACCCGAGCGTGCGATCCAGTTCGCTGTAAAAGGCATGCTGCCGAAGAACAGCCTCGGCCGTCAGATGATCAAGAAGCTGCGGGTTTACGCCGGCGGCGAACATGACCATCAGGCTCAACAACCCATTCCTCTGGAGATCTCGGCTTAAGGTCGGGTACCCGGAACATCAGATAGAACGGAACTTCTATGAGCGATACCGCTTTTTACGGCACCGGCCGACGCAAGACTTCAACGGCGCGAGTGTATGTACGCCCGGGTAACGGTGACATCACCGTAAACCGCAAGCCGCTAGATCAGTTCTTTGGTCGTGAAACCGCCCGAATGATCGTCCGTCAACCGCTTGAGTTGATCGGCCGTAAAGACGATTTCGATGTGACAGTGACTGTCACCGGCGGTGGCACAACCGGCCAGGCGGGTGCGATTCGTCACGGCTTGACCCGTGCGCTGATGGAGTACGACGAGAGTCTGAGACCAGAGCTGCGTAAAGCCGGCTTTGTCACCCGCGATGCGCGCGAGGTAGAGCGTAAGAAAGTCGGCCTGCGCAAAGCGCGTCGCGCAACTCAGTTCTCGAAGCGCTAAGTCGCCACTCAACACGCGAGGACTTGCGGGGCGGGTATTGCGTCGCGCGGTCGCCGGCGCGTTTTGGGGGATCGTCTAGTGGTAGGACTGCGGACTCTGACTCCGCCAACGGGGGTTCGAATCCCTCTCCCCCAGCCAAACGAAAAAAGCAGCCATCGAGGCTGCTTTTTTTTGATCAAATGTCTGTTGTGATCACACTTGCATATGGCGCACGCCATCCCGTCCGCCCAACAGCAACACATCAGCTCCTCTGTGCGCAAAGATGCCGACGGTAACCACTCCTGGGATCTGGTTGAGTCGCGCTTCCATTTCTTTTGGGTTGACGATCGACAAATTGTGCACATCAATGATTTCGTTCCCATTGTCTGTGACAAACCCTTCGCGCAGGAACGGCTGTCCTCGCATCTTGATGATTTGCCTGCTCACGTAGGAACGAGCCATTGGGATTACCTCGATAGGGAGCGGGAAAGATCCCAGCATTCCTACGAGTTTGCTTTCATCGGCGATACACACGAATCGGCGAGCGGCCGCAGCGAGAATCTTCTCCCGAGTAAGCGCGCCGCCACCGCCCTTGAGTAGCGAAAGGTGCTTCGTGACTTCATCTGCACCATCAATGTAGAGATCCAGTGAGCCTACGTCATTGAGCGGCATAACCTCGAACCCAACAGATTCAAGTAGCGCGGTGGTCGAATCCGAACTGGAAACGACCGCGCTAATTCGGTCCTTATACTGCGGAAGCAACGGGATCAACTCGTTAACGGTTGAGCCGGTACCGACTCCAAGGCCGTCCACTCCGTTCTCCAGGAAGGTCAGCGCCTCAACAGCAGCCTTTTTCTTGTGGTCTGTAGAGTCCATATCTGGTGATCATCGCACGTGAAAGAGAAATATACCAACGGAGTCAATAGCTTGTGGCTGGTTCCGTCACGGTTTTGTGAATATGGGGGCAAAAAAGTGCCCGCCGAAGGGCGGGCACCTATATCGAGGCGTTGAGTCCGGGTTCTAGCCATGGCCGGACGAAGCCTCTAGCCGTTAGCGCTTCTTGGTGGCGCGCTTACGGGTCGCTTTTTTCTTAGCGACTTTTTTCTTGGCTACCTTCTTCTTGGCGACCTTTTTCTTCGCTACTTTTTTCTTAGCTACCTTTTTCTTGGCAACTTTTTTCTTAGCGGTTTTTTTCTTCGCCGTTTTCTTCTTAGCTACCTTTTTCTTAGCAACTTTTTTCTTGGCGGTTTTTTTCTTCGCCGTTTTCTTCTTAGCTACCTTTTTCTTAGCAACCTTTTTCTTGGCAGTTTTCTTCTTCGCTACTTTTTTCTTAGCTACCTTTTTCTTGGCAGCTTTCTTCTTCGCTACTTTCTTCTTCGCTACTTTCTTCTTCGCAACTTTCTTGCGAGTAGTTTTCTTAGCGACTTTTTTCTTGGCAGCTACTTTGCGTTTGGCGGTGACCTTACGCTTAGTAGTGGCCTTCTTACGAGTCGAAGCTTTTTTCTTCGACGTCTTCTTGGTAGCCATAATGACTTCTCCGTGTGGGTACCCGGGGCCGAGTATATACATAAGATCGTAAAATTCCAGCGACGGCGTTTAAGGTGTGCAATGCGTTTTGCACTACGTTTATAGGGGCTCCCGTTACGCGTTGCGCTTTGCATTCTCGCTGCAGGTTTCGGGGCGCACTAGCGTTAGTCTGGCAGTGCGTTGTGATGACTTGCGACTTCGTTGGTAACCCGCTCACTGCAAACTCAGACTGACGCGGATACTTGTACTGCGTGCTGCAGTGCGTAATCAACGATTCCCCTTTAAACGTAAGGGTTTCAGCGCATTTCGTTTTCTCGCGATCTTGCTGCGTGAATGGAATATTTGCGATGGTGTGACAACAAAATCCATTGCTTCGTCCCACGCTTGTACTTCTATACGGCTGCATCGTTGTTGCTCGAACGCGAGACCGATACAAACCACGTCACACAGTTTTCTTAAGCGTGCGATCTCTCGATCGTAGTAACCACCGCCCATTCCTGTTCGATGACAGTGCGCATCAAATGCGCTTAAGGGAACGATCAAAAGATCAATGCGCTTCAGGTGTGTTCGACACCCAAGTGCTTGCCGAATTCTCGGCTCGCGGATTCGGTAGCGATTGCGACGGAAGAAATGACGAGGTGCGACTTCAGTCCAATACATGGACCCACCATTCGCGACTCGAGGTGCGAATGTTTCTAGCCCCAGTGCGCACAGCAATGAGGTCAAGCGGTCTGTCGAGACTTCTAGTGGACCCGACAAGTAAACGGCGACACGCGAGGCATCTGCGTGCTTGATCAGCTGAAGGACGCGTCTAAAGATGCGCTCGCTTTGGTAATGTCGTTCTGGAGGCGAGAGTCGCTTTCTCGCCCGAATGCCCAAGGATCGCGCTTCGTGCGGAAGCAGATTGGCTTGGGGCTCCAGTGGGGGGGCAGAAGGCTGAATAAGTGTACTTCCCGCTTGCGCCGTCAACGACCATCACTCTCGAACCTGAGAGTAAGGTGGGGCCAACCACGATAGAACAGGCTTTCCGGCATCGCCGGTAATGCGCAAATCCACCTGCAGGCACAGCCCCGAGGTAAAATAATTAGGGTCGAGAGGTTTCCAGGCCATCGTCGAACGCGGCAGGAAGCACAAACAAGATTGTTACACGTGATCGTCCGTCGGCGCCAGCGTCTTAATGGCTGTTGTGCGTCAAATCACAAATCCAACTGGCGCGCCGATCCCAACACAGCGTCCGCGCGCTCGTTCAGAGCCTTTAACCGCGTTGAGAAATTGGTCTTCAGGTCAGTCTCGTGGCCTTGAGACTTCAACAGGTCGTTTGCCATATTGAGTGCAGCCATCACCGCAATGCGGTCGAGGCCGACCACTTTGCCGCTATCGCGAATTTCGCGCATCTGTTTGTTGAGAAGTTCTGCAGCGTCCAATAGAGCTGTGCGTTCGTTGACCGGGCATGACACCTGATATTCCTTTTCCAGGATACGAACGGTGACGTGTGCATAAACGTCAGACATGGTCAGCTGCCGTTCTCCATCGCCTTAAGTCGGCCGATCATGGCCTCCACCTTGCTTCGCACCAGTTCATTTTTTTGCAATAGCGACGCACGTTCATTCATTAACGTTTCCTGTCGCTCACGCAGTGACCGGTTCTCTTCGCGCAACTGGTCGCATACCCGCACGATGTCGTCCATGCGCGATTCGAGGCGTTGCAACGCCTGATCAAACTGGTTGTGGGATGCGTCAGTCACCCCGCGAATATAGTGACCGTCGGGAAAACGGTCAATGTATGAGTGCTGTCGCAGGCCTGAAGTGGCCACAACCCATGAGCTTGACTACGCTTTTGTTATGATTCCACACTGATTTTTGGGGAGATCCGACCATGTCGATTGGCGACGACGCCTATCTCACGATTGAACGTTTGCTCGGTAGTTGCGGCGTAGAGGTGTCCGCTTCCGAAGCTGACGGGCGGCTGTTGAGCCTTGCCGCCATGCTTGGCAATGAGGCAATTGGCGTTTGGGTTCAGCAGCTGTTTGCACAAGCGGATGGCGGTGAGGACGGCGCGAGACAAGCGCTTGTCGAGTTCGCTGCGCAACGAATCGCGATTCTGGAGGCTGGGGAGGGTCTGCCCGATCTTTGCCTCCCAGACGACGAAGACGACATAAGGGACCGTGTCGGCAGTCTGGCGCTTTGGGCGACCGGGTACTTGAATGGGCTTGGTGAAGGGGCGGCGTTGCGAGGTTCCCCCGCGAGAGAGATTCTCGAGACGGAGCCACTTGTGGAGTTACTGGGTGATCTTGCTGAGATCTCCAAGGCTGCAATTGACGAGGACGACCTCGGCGAGGCGGAGGACGCGCATGAGGCTGATTACGCCGAGCTTGTCGAGTTTCTCAGAGTAGCGGCGCAGCTCTCATACGAGACGCTGACGTCGATCCGGGCAATCACCGATGGCGGTGAGGCGAAGGTCCACTAGCGTGGTGCGTGTGCCGAAAGCGCCCAAGCAAGCGCTGGGAGAGTATCAGCGACGTCGGCGCCAGCTGATGCGCATCATGGGCAATGACAGTATTGCGATTCTGCCAGCGGCCCCAGTGCGTCCGCGCTCGCGCGACGTTAACCACGAGTATCGGCAGGATTCCGACTTCTACTACCTCACGGGATTCCACGAACCGGAAGCGGTTGCCGTTCTGGTGCCCGGACGCCCGGCGGGCGAGTTCATTCTTTTCTGCCGAGAGACTGATCCGGAAGATGCGCTATGGCATGGGGAGCGCGCAGGTCCTGAGGGCGTAGTGACAGATTTTCGGGCGGACGACGCATTTCCCATTGCGGATATCGACGACATTCTCCCGGGACTCATGGAAAACGCGACCCGCGTGTACTACACGATGGGACGTTACGCAGATTTTGACGTTCACGTGACCGATTGGATCCGACTACTGCGCGGGCGAAACATCAAAGGGGTCGATGCGCCGTACGAATTTGTCGCGCTCGATCATTTCCTGCACGACATGCGTTTATTCAAATCGAAGTCCGAGGTCTCACGTCTCCGGCGTGCGGCGAAGATCGCCGTGAGCGCGCATTTGCGGGCTATGCGTGCGGTTCGCCCCGGCATGACCGAGTTCGAACTCGAAGCGGAATACCTTCACGAATTCCGTCGCTTTGACAGTCAGCCCTCTTACCCGCCCATTGTGGGTGGCGGTGTCAATGGTTGCGTGTTGCATTACACGAGTAACAGCAGCGTTTTGTGCGATGGGGACCTTGTTCTCGTCGATGCGGGTTGCGAGGCGCAGATGTACGCTTCCGATATCACCCGCACGTATCCGGTTAATGGTCGGTTCACTCCCGAGCAACGTGCGATTTATGACGTTGTGCTCGCTGCGCAAGACGCTGCCATCTCGGCCGCTACGGCGGGCAACCACTGGAATTCCCCACATGAGGCCGCGGTTAAGGCCATCACTCTGGGGTTGCGCAAGCTTGGGTTGTTGTCAGGCAATTTGCGTAGGCTGTTGAAAGACGAGGCGTACCGGGCGTACTTCATGCATCGCACTGGGCACTGGCTCGGCATCGATGTTCACGATGTCGGCGACTACAAGGTCGATGACCAATGGCGCTTGCTGGAGCCTGGCATGGTGATGACGGTCGAACCCGGTATCTACATCGCCCCCGATGCCGACGTGCCTTCGAAGTGGCGCGGCATTGGTGTGCGGATCGAGGACGACGTCCTGATCACCCGGGATGCGCCTGAATTGCTGACGCGAGGTCTGCCGCGAACGGCAGCTGAGGTCGAAGCATGGATGGCAGGCAACAACGTCGAGGTTGCCGCTTAATCATGGCTGTACGAGCGGAACCACGTGTGATCATTGCGGGAGCAGGTCCTGTGGGTCTTGCTGCTGCGGCGGCGATACGCAAAGCGGCACCTCGAGTGCAGGTGACGGTCTGTGATCCGGCGATTCGGAATATCCAGATGCCGACTGAGTCGGGGCTGCGGGTGATTGCGATGACTCCCGCGTCGATGAGTCTGTTCGAGAGCGTCGGAATACTGTCCGCTTTGCCCGAGTTTGCCCTTGCGCCGTACGAACGGATGCGAGTCTGGGATGCAGGCCATTGGGCAGCCGATGGCATTGAGTTCGCGGCCTACCGTGTCGGGCGAAAGTCGCTCGGTGCCATGACCGATGTCGCTGCGCTGCAGGCATGCTTGTTCGAGCATCTCGCTTCAGATTCCGGTGTGTCTTTGCTCGCTGATGGTGTTGCCGAGATCGAAGCGCGTGACGCCGACGTCAGCGTCACGATGTTGTCCGGTGATGCGCTCGAGGCCGAGTTGTTGATCGGCGCAGATGGGCGCCAAAGCCGAGTGCGGCAGAGTCTTCGGCTCGGCGTGCGGCGCTGGTCGCACCATCAACGTGCGGTAGTAGGAACGCTGATGCCGGAGCTTGCTCACGAACGCACGGCGCTGCAGCGTTTTCTGCCGGATGGGCCGCTCGCGTTATTGCCGCTTCGCGACGCCCGGGTTTCTCTGGTTTGGTCCACCTTGCCCGATCATGCGCGCGCACTGGAGTCGATGAGCCCCGAGGCGTTTACGGAGGCGGTCAGCGAGGCCAGCGACCATGTTCTTGGTAACCTTTCACCCACCTCACCGGTGATCTCTTTTCCGCTCGAGAGTGCTTACGTGACAAATCCGATTGCACCTCGGACAGCATTAATCGGGGATGCGGCCCATGCGATTCACCCGTTGGCAGGTCAGGGCGCCAATCTTGGTTTCGCCGACGCGGTCGCGCTCGCGAGCATCGTGAAGGAGGTGGTCGAGTCTCGCGGTGACCCTGGTGATGCGCCGTGGTTGCGTCGCTATCGAAGGACGCGTCGCGCCGACAATCTGACCACACTGTTCGGCATGGACTTCATCAATCGCTTGTTTGGACGAGAACAGGGTGCGTTCGCAGACTTGCGTCGACGTGGCATGCAGTGGTTCCAGAGCAGCACACTTGCAGAACAGCTGGCCATTGGTCATGCGACCACCATGCGAGGCGTCGATGCGTTAGGTGAGTTGTCTTGAACAATCGACCGGTGCAGATAATGGCGGTGTTGTGCGGTCTCGCAGGACTGTCGCTGTTCTTCTATAAGGCGTTTGTGCTCGGTTTTCCACTGACCGCAGACGCGGAGCGCACTGCGTGGACGATCGAAGCATCGTTGCGCTTCAATGCGCGACCGGGCCCCATTAAGGCCGAACTGAAAGTACCTGCATTGACCAGTGGCTTCGCCACACTGTCTGAGAATTCGGTCTCCGGACGTTATGGATTCAATCTTGAATACGCAGATGGTGGTCGACTTGCGCGATGGTCCAGACGTAGCGCCAGTGGCGAACAACGGCTCTACTACCGTGTTGTCGTAGCAGCAGATCCGTCTGTCGAGGAAGCGGACACAACGCCGCCATTTCCGGAGATTCCCGTGCTGACGGAACCATCGAACACCGCAGCGATGGTGTTGATGGGCGAGGTGCGAGAGCAGTCGGCGGACACGGACACATTGGTCGCCGAGTTGTTGCAACGTGTGAACGATCCGTCACCCGAGCCTAATGTTGAGTTGTTGTTTGATGGTCTCAACGGTTCCTTGCGACGGGCGGAACGCCTGGTGGAGTTGCTGGCTTATGCTCGGGTTCCCGCGCGACCGGTCCGGGGGCTTCTGCTGGCGGACGAGCAACGCAATGTTCCCGTTCGCACTTACCTTGAGGTCCACAATGGTGTTCGTTGGTCAGCGTATAACCTTCGAACCGGCCAACAAGGTCTCGCGAAGAACTTCTACCCCTGGTGGCGAGGTTTCGACGTGTTGTCGGATGTTCAGGGTGGTTCCGATATCGATCTCAATTTTGCGGTGAGGCGCAGTCAGCTCGATAGTCTCGACGTGGTCGAGCAACGCAGTGCGTCGACGGGATCCATGGCGCTCGACTTTTCCTTGTTCAGCCTGCCGATCCAGACCCAGGCGGTTTACTCGGTCCTGCTCATGGTGCCTATTGGCGCGCTGGTCATGGTCATTTTGAGAAACTTCGTCGGGTTGCAGACCTTCGGGACCTTCATGCCAGTGTTGATTGCGATCGCGTTTCGCGAGACCGACTTGCTGGCGGGCGTCATTCTCTTTTCGTTGTTGACCAGCCTCGGGCTCGCTATCCGGTTTGGCCTGGAGCGATTGCGTTTATTGCTCGTACCACGATTGACCGCTGTGTTGATCATCGTCGTTATTCTCATGCTGGTAATCAGCATTCTCGCGCACCGCATTGGTCTGGAAACCGGGCTTTCGGTGGCCTTGTTCCCGATGGTCATCATCGCGATGACTATCGAGAGAATGTCGGTCATTTGGGAGGAGCGAGGCGCCGCGGATGCCGTCAAGGCAGGTGTTGGCAGTTTGCTTGTGGCTGCGTTCGCCTATCTTGTGATGGGAATCGATGCACTCGAGCACCTGATCTTTACGTTCCCTGAGTTGCTGCTTGCGGTGCTTGCGCTGGTATTGCTCAGTGGGCGTTACACCGGCTATCGCCTACTCGAATTGCCGCGCTTCAGGGCGCTGGAGAAAACAGACTAATGCCGATCTGGGGACGACCGCTGCATGCGGCGGGTGTGCTTGGCATTAATGAGCGCAACGCCGACTACATCATGCCGCTGAATCCACGGCGTTTGTATCCACGTGTGGATGACAAAGTCCGGACCAAGAGTCTGGCGCGGGAGGCGGGCATGGCGGTGCCGGAGTTGTATTTTGTCGCCCGCAGTCAGGCCGACGCTTTGCGCTTGCCCGAAGTCTTGCAGGACCGAACCAGCTTTGTCGTTAAGCCGGCGAATGGCAGTGGCGGCGACGGTATTCTGGTGATCGACGGTCGATACGGCGATCACTATCGATTGATCAGCGGCGAATTGATGTCGGAGACGGCTTTATTGCATCACGTCTCCAATATCGTCTCTGGTCAGTTCAGTCTGACTGGCGGGCCTGATGCTGCGCTGGTCGAGTATCGAGTCCAATTCGATA
Source organism: Pseudomonadota bacterium (assembly GCA_039027435.1). GTDB lineage: Bacteria > Pseudomonadota > Gammaproteobacteria > Steroidobacterales > Woeseiaceae > CALBPI01. The sequence continues at coordinate 116,451 of JBCCKF010000009.1, forward strand.
GCGTTTTCGACCCGATCAGCTATCAGGGTGTGCCGGATATTCGGATCATCGTCTACAAAGGCTACCCAGCCATGGCGATGGTGCGCTTGCCGACACGACAGTCCGGCGGTAAAGCCAACTTGCATCAAGGTGCGGTGGGCGCCGGTGTCGACATTGCGACGGGGCGAACCAGAGGTGCTGTGAGCGGAAACGATCGGATCGAAGTTCATCCGGATACGCTCTCGCCAATTGATGGCACGATCGTGCCGCACTGGCATCGGATTGTTGAGATTGCTGCGCTCGGGCGCGAAGTTTCGGGTCTTGGTTACCTCGGCGTTGACCTGGTCATCGATCGAGATCTCGGTCCATTGATGCTTGAGATGAATGCGCGGCCGGGTCTCAATATTCAGATTGCCAATGCTGCGGGTCTGAAGCCCAGATTTCGGGCAATCGACAAGCATCTCGGCGAAAGTCCTGAGGCGGCGTCGCCGCCGGAGCGTGCTGCAATCAGTCGTCAGTTGATGCTCGGATTAACCTGAGCTTTAAACGAAAGTCGCGTTACTGTTCCCAAGAAGGCTTGAAGTCGCCCAGGCGTTTCGCCTGGCGCATCAGATCTGAAAGATCTGTGTAGGCCAATTCGAATAACGTATCGAAGCTGTCGATGACGTAGTAGATGTTCTGGTAGGTGTCGATCCGAAAGGGCGTGCGCAGGACATCAAGCACATCGAACGCTCTGCGGTCTGGCCGCTTGTTCTCGACCGCGTAGATCAGCTCGCCAGGAGAGGAGCAAATGCCGGCGCCATAGGCGCGGACGCCGTCGTTAGACTGCACGAGACCGAACTCGGTCGTGAACCAGTACAAGCGGGCCAGGAGTTCGCGATCGCGCTCATCCGCTTTGAGTCCTGCGATACCGTAGGCGTGCGTGAACTGAGCAAACCGGTCATCGGTGAGATGCGGTGCATGACCGAACAACTCGTGGAATATGTCGGGCTCCTCGAGGTAGTCGAGATCCTCTGGTCGTCGGATAAACGACGCCGCGGGAAATTGCTTCTCAGCTAACAGCGAGAAGAACTCGTCAGCGGGGATGATCGCGGGCACTGGCGTCACCGACCAGCCTGTGGCCGCACGCAGCGTGTTTGAAATCTCGGCGCACTGCGGAATTTCAGGGCCGAAGCCGATCGTCTCCCCAGCCTTGATGAAGGCATCGCAAGCACGTCCGGGCAGTAGCTTCAGTTGTCGCTCGAGTAGCGTGTGCCAGACCTGATGCTCGGCGTCACTGTAGGCAATGTACCCATCGTCGAGCGGCGTGTGTGCGACATACGAAGGTGCGGCTTCACTGATACTTTTCATACCTCAATTATATTTCAACAAGGCGATCTTGGATTGCGGAAGGTGCTACAAAAAGACTATTTTAAGCAATAACTGATCTTATTTTTAGAAAAATATGATAAAAATCACTAATGGATAGTTACGACAGCAAGATTCTTGCGATACTGCAAAACGACGCTCGCATCTCCAATCAGAAACTGGCTGAAGCGGTCGGATTGTCAGCGTCACCGTGTTTGCGGCGTGTACAGAAGCTGGAAGCGACAGGGGTCATTCGCCAGCGCGTCACGCTGCTGGACCGGGCGGCACTCGGCCTGCACATACTCGGTTTTATCCATGTTTCGATGGAAGATCACTTGCCGCAAACGCTCAAGAAATTTGAGTCTTTGGTGGCGAGCTCAGAACAGATTCTCGAATGCCACGCATTGAGCGGACAGTACGACTATCTGTTGAAAGTCGTTGCGCGAGACATGGGCCACTTTGAACAATTCTTGACGAAATCCCTGCTGGCTGGTCGAGGTGTTGCCTCAGCAAATACCAGCTTTGTGATCAACGAGCGCAAGAACGCAACGGTTTTGCCTCTGGATTAACAGCTCTTTGATCGGTGCGGGCTGGCAATCGCAGGGCGCTGTCGCTATCCTTTCGCTTCGATCCAGCGATGCTGCGGGAGAGCGTCAGCGCATGCTGACCACCGAAGGCGCAACCTGCCCGGAAACGCTCAGGTCACCGGACTGCAGCATCTGATCGGCTCTGGAGAGCGGCAGAGAAACTGCCCACCGAAGGGGACGGCGACTATTGGTTATGGTCGCGGCAGATCTCTCAGGTCAACGGACAGAGGGGCAGAACCACGCTCGCCGTGGTTCGTGTTCAGCGCCTGCTCGGAGCCTCTTGATGACTAATCTTTCCAAGACCTGTTTGCACCAGACCCATGTCGAGGCGGGTGCGAAGATGGTGGATTTTGGCGGTTGGGATATGCCGCTTCACTACGGCTCGCAGCTTGAGGAGCACCACACCGTACGGCGCTCGGCAGGTATGTTCGATGTGTCACACATGACAGTTGTGGACATCAGCGGCGAAGCGGGGCAGCCAAAGGCCTTTCTCGAACGCCTGCTCGCCAACGACATCAATAAATGCGCCACTGAAGGTCAGGCGATCTACACCTGCATGCTTAACGCTGATGGTGGAGTCATCGATGATCTCATTGCCTATTGGGTGGGTGGCGATGCCTACCGGCTCGTGGTGAATGCGGCGACACGCGACAAAGATCTCGAATGGATGGCCCAGGTCGCTGAGGCGTTCGCGGTGACGCTCCGCGAGCGATCGGATCTCGCGATGATCGCTGTGCAGGGACCAAAAGCCCGTGAGCTAGCGGCCGGTTCGCTGCCGGTGTCTTTGCAAGAGCGCGTGCAAACACTAAAGCCCTTTCGTGCCGCTTTCGACGGAGACTGGTTTGTCGCGAGGACGGGATACACCGGTGAAGACGGCTGGGAAATCATCATGCCGGCAGACGAAGCGCCGGCAACATGGGCGTCGCTGGTGGCAGCCGGCATCGCGCCTGCAGGTCTCGGCGCTCGCGATACACTGCGTCTGGAGGCGGGCTTGAACCTCTATGGCTCCGATATGGATGAATCTACCTCGCCGCTCGAATCGAACCTTTCGTGGACGGTTGATTTCGCGGGTGCTCGAGATTTTGTCGGTGAAACCGCACTGCAGGAACAGACCCCGGCTCGCAAGCTGGTGGGATTGGTCGTACTCGACCGCGGTGTCGTTAGGGATCACCAGACGGTGTTGGCGCCGGAAGGCGGTGAGCTCGGAGAAATCACCAGTGGGGGGTTTTCCCCGACACTGGAGCGATCAATCGCGCTGGCACGTATTGCGGTGGACTCGCCCGAACGGGTTGAGGTCGAAGTACGTGGCAGACGGCTTGCTGCGAGCGTAGTGAGCCCGCCGTTCGTGCGCAAAGGCAAAATTCTGGTTTCGGTTTAATTCTTTTTCAGGAGCGTGGTCTCAATGTCAGAAGTACCCGGTGATTTGGTTTATACAGAAGAGCATGAATGGCTGCGTCTTGAAGACGACGGCAGCGTGATCCTCGGCATCACTCAGCACGCTCAGGAAGCGCTCGGTGATCTTGTTTATGTGGAACTACCCGAGGTCGGTCAGAGTCTGACTGCTGGAGATGGCGTTGCGGTTGTTGAGTCAGTCAAAGCGGCTTCAGATGTCTACTCGCCGCTGGAGGCGGAAGTGGTAGCCGTCAACGACGCACTTGCTGATGCTCCGGAAAAGGTTAATGAGGATCCCTACGGGGACGGTTGGATCGCGCGCATCACGCCTACGGACCGCTCCGCTTTGGAGCAGTTGATGAGCGCTGATGCGTATCAGGAATTTCTCGACAGTCTCGACGACTAATCGCACGGAGCAACAGCATGCCTTTTATTCCCCATACCGAAGCCGATATCGCTGAAATGCTCGAGGCGATCGGCGCGGAGTCGATCGACGATTTGTTCGACGAGATCCCGGAGTCGCTTCGCATCGAAGGTCTCGACGGTGTTCCTGCACCAATGAACGAGATGCAGGTCACGCGCCTGATGCACGATCGAGCGGCACAAGACGCCAGCGCACTTTCGTTTATTGGCGCAGGTGCTTATGAGCACCACATCCCGGCAGCAGTCTGGCAACTGACGACGCGAGGCGAGTTCTACAGTGCTTACACGCCGTATCAGGCGGAGGCCAGCCAGGGCACGCTGCAGGTCATCTACGAATTCCAGTCGATGATCGCGAGTTTGACAGGCATGGAGGCGAGCAATGCCTCGCTGTATGACGGCGCTTCGGCGGTCGCAGAGGCGGCGTTGATGGCAGTACGCGCGAACCGCAAGTCGAAGTCGCGTCGAGTTGTGTTCGCCGGTGGCTCCAACCCGACCTACATGAAGGTCGCTGAGGCGATTGCAGGAACTCAAGGCCTGCGTTTCGAAATGGCGGAGTTCGATCGCAAGAGTGGGCTTGCCGATGCAGCGTCTTTGGTGGGTGGTGATGAGGCGCCTGTTGCCGTCGTGATTTCGCAGCCGAATTTCTTTGGTGCAATCGAAGATGTTGATGCGCTAACCGATGCTGCCCATGCTGTGGGTGCGTTGGTGATTGCGGTGGTCAACCCGACTGCGCTCGCGCTGCTCAAGCCTCCAGGTCAATGGGGCGAGAAAGGTGCCGATATTGTGTGTGGAGAAGGCCAGCCACTGGGTGTGCCGCTTTCGTCCGGCGGACCCTACTTCGGGTTCATGACCACGCGTCAGTCGATGGTGCGCCAACTGCCGGGTCGCATCGTCGGGCGCACGCAGGACCTCGATGGCAAGGCCGGGTTCACGCTGACCTTACAGGCTCGCGAGCAGCACATCCGGCGTTCGAAAGCGACCTCGAACATCTGCACAAACCAAGGGCTGATGGTGACTGCGGCAACGATGTATCTGTCGCTGCTCGGTGAGCAGGGGCTGGCACGCGTAGCAGCCTCCAGCCACACGCGCACTCGCCAGCTGGCGGACGCTCTGTGTACCGTCCCGGGCGTGAGTCGTCGATTCGAAGGTCCGACCTTCCATGAGGCGGTCTTGCAATTCGATCGACCGGTCGCACCGGTGTTGACAGCACTTGCGGAGCGCGATGTGTTGGGTGGGCTGGATCTCTCCGAGCTCTATCCAGAGCTTGGGTCAGCGTTGCTGGTTTGTGCAACAGAGACGAAGACCGATGAAGACATCCAGCGCTATCGCGATGCGTTGGCCGAAGTGATGGGTGCAGGTTCCAGCCTGCGTGACGCTGGCTAAGGGGAATTCGACATGACATCAAAACTGATTTTTGAACGCTCACGCGAAGGTCGATTTGCTACAGCGCAAGCGCCGCTCGAGTCGTTGGACGCTTTGCTCGAAGGTTCCGATTTGCCGCAGGCACAGCGTCGGGACACGAAGACGATTTTGCCGGAAGTTTCCGAACTCGAAGTTGTGCGTCACTACACCCGGCTGTCGCAGAAGAACTTTTCGATCGATACCCACTTTTATCCGCTTGGTTCATGCACGATGAAGTACAACCCGCGGGCTTGTAATTCGTTGGCAATGCTTCCCGGATTCCTGTCGCGTCATCCGCTCGGACCGGAAACGCACGGCCAGGGCTTTCTGACCTGCATGTTTGAATTGCAGGAGATGTTGAAGTCGGTGACCGGTATGAGCGCTGTCTCGCTGACGCCGATGGCGGGCGCACAGGGCGAGCTGACTGGAGTGGCGATGATTCGGGCCTATCACCGCAACCGCGGTGACCTCGCCCGCAACGAGATTCTCGTGCCGGACGCGGCGCATGGCACCAACCCGGCGACTGCAACCATGTGCGGTTGCAAGGTGGTTGAGTTGCCGACGGACTCAGAAGGCGATGTCGACATTGAAGCACTGAAAGCTGCTGTGGGTCCCAACACGGCGGGCATCATGTTGACCAATCCATCGACGCTCGGTGTGTTCGAACGCAAGATCAAGGAGATCGCGGCGATCGTTCATGAGGCCGGCGGACTGCTCTACTACGATGGGGCTAACCTCAACGCGATCCTCGGGAAGTGCCGCCCAGGGGATATGGGTTTTGACGTTATCCACATGAATCTGCACAAGACCTTCTCGACCCCGCATGGCGGCGGCGGACCGGGTTCGGGTGCTGTTGGCGTTGCGAAGCGACTCGAACCTTTCCTGCCCATCCCTGTGGTCGGCAAGGAAGATGACGGTTACCGCTGGTTATCGGAAAAGGATATGCCGCTGAGCATCGGACGGTTGTCCGGCTTTATGGGGAATGCGGGTGTCCTGCTGCGTGCCTACATCTATATGCGTATGTTGGGCGATGACGGCATGCGCCGTGTGGGTGAATTCGCGACGTTAAACGCCAACTATTTGATGGCGAAACTCTCGGATGCCGGATTTGAGCTTGCCTTCAAGAACCGACGCGCAAGCCACGAGTTCATCATCACGATGAAGCGCACTGCCAAGGAGCATCACGTCACCGCGATGGATGTTGCCAAAGCTCTGCTTGATGAGGGTTTTCATGCGCCGACGACCTATTTCCCGTTGCTGGTACCGGAGTGCTTGCTGATCGAGCCAACCGAGACCGAGAACAAGGAAACCCTCGACGCATTTGTTGCCGCGATGATCCGAGTCGCCGAACGCGCCGAACATGACGCGGATGGCATTCATGCAGCACCGATCACGTTACCCGTACGTCGACTCGACGATGTTCAGGCGGCGCGCCAGCTCGATATTGCATGGCGACCCAACGAGGCTGACGCTGCATGAGGCGTCTGTGGCTGCTGATCTGGTTGTGCGGCGCCGCTTCGGTAGCGTCCGCACAGTCAGAACGCGATACGTGGGCCAAAACGATCGAGGATATCTCGACAGGCATTGTCTCTATCAGGATCGATGCCACCCGGGCGTTTGATACCGGTTGGAACACGAGTTCTCAGGCGACCGGTTTTGTCGTCGACGCAGAGCGCGGTCTGATCCTGACCAATCGTCACGTCGTCACGCCCGGTCCGGTCGTTGCCGAAGCGATCTTCCTGAACAACGAGGAAGTCACACTGCAACCGGTCTATCGTGACCCTGTACACGATTTCGGTTTCTATCGATTCGACCCATCCCAGCTCCGCTACATCGAACCTGCCACGCTCGCTTTGAATCCCGACGGTGCGCGTGTCGGTCGCGACATTCGGGTTATCGGCAACGACGCGGGCGAGAAATTGTCGATCCTCGCTGGCACCCTGGCACGTCTTGATCGGCCAGCACCTCAGTATGGTCGCGGCAACTACAACGACTTCAATACGTTCTATTTCCAGGCCGCCTCCAGCACATCCGGAGGTTCCTCAGGTTCTCCAGTCGTCGATATCGACGGCAATGTGATCGCGCTGAATGCGGGCGGTAGCAACGGTGCGGCGTCGAGCTTCTTCCTACCTCTGGATCGCGTTGTCCGTGCGTTGGAGCATGTTCGCAAAGGCGAACCCGTTACCCGCGGCACTCTGCAAACCACGTTGGTACGTTTGCCCTACGATGAGCTGCGTCGCCTTGGTTTACGGCCGGAAACGGAAACCCGTTTTCGTGCACAGTTTTCGGATGACACAGGCGTACTGACCGTTAGTCAGGTGCTGCCGGATAGTCCGGTTTTCGGCTCGCTGGAACCGGGCGATATTCTGGTTGCGGTCAACGGTGAGCTCATCAACGCGTTTGTGCCGCTCGAAGCCATTCTGGACGACAACGTCGATCAGGAGATCGTTCTGGAGATCGAGCGCGGCGGCGAGCCGATCGGATTGACGGTCAGCGTTACGGATCTTGCGGACATCTCACCTGCCAGTTACCTCGAATTCGGTGACGCGGTTCTGAATACGCTTTCCTATCAGCAAGCGCGCCACTACAACCTGCCTCCGTTTGGTGTCTACGTTGCCAATCCCGGGTACATGTTGAGCAACGCCGCGGTACCTCGCGGCGCGGTGATTCTGGAAATGGATGGCAAGCCAGTACCGAATATCGAGGCGATGGCTGAAGTGTTCGCAGGCCTTGCTGATGATGCACGAGTGCAGTTGCGTTTTGTCACTCTCGATGCACCGCGCCAGGAGGTGCTGCGGATTGTGCGTATCGACCGGACCTGGTTTGGCGCCAACTTATGCTCGCGCGACGATGAGACCGGTCTGTGGCCTTGCGAGCCGCTGCCCGCCGGCCCCGATCGTCAGGCTGACGTTGGCGGATCGACCACTTTCCCGCCGCAGGATGATCCACGCGCTGATACGCTATCGAAGTCTTTGGTGTTGGTGAACTTCGACCTTCCGTTCAACATCTCTGGCATCGCAGAGCGGCATTACTACGGTAGCGGTTTGATCGTCGATGCGAAGCGCGGTTTTGTTCTGGTTGATCGCAACACCGTTCCGATTGCCATGGGTGATGTTACGGTGACCTTTGCCGGCTCGCTCGAGATTCCGGCTCGCGTCGCCTACGTGCATCCGCTGCACAATCTCGCGATGGTGCAATACGACCCCGCGTTGATTGGCGACACACCTGTGGTTGACGCGAAGTTTTCTGATGAAGTCGTAAAGCCGGATGATGCGGTCTGGGTCATTGGCCTGACGCCGCAGCATCGAGTGGTGTTGCAGGAGACGCGCGTGGCGGCCGTCGATCCTCTGGTCGCGCCGACCTCTCGCTCGTTACGATTCCGAGATACGAACCTCGAAGTCATATCCGTCGTCAACGCGCCGAATGTCGATGGCGTATTGAGTGATAAGCGAGGCCGAGTGATTTCGACGTGGTCGAGTTTCTCAACTGGCGAAGGTCAATCGGTTCGCGGTATTCCCGCGGATGTGGTTGAACAGTTCATCGATGTGGTTCGCAACGGCAGGGCGTTTTACTCACTCGAGACCGAGTGGGGTCTGGTACCGCTCGCAAGCGCACGCAAGTTGGGGCTGCCTGAAGCATGGCTCGATCGCCTTGAGCGGGCGAACGGCGACCGCCGCCAAGCGCTTGCCGTATCTCGCGTTGCCGCCGCTACGGACGCGGCCGACAAGCTTCAGTCCGGTGATGTATTGCTCAGCGTCGATGGCGCGGTGGTCACTACGTTCGCTGAACTTGCAGCAGAGACTCAGAAGACCGAAGTGGCACTGGAAGTCTGGCGTGATGATCGCATAGAGACTCTGAGCGTTCGCACAGAGGTGCTGGACGGGCGCAGCGCAGATCGAGTCGTTCAGTGGGCAGGTGCGTTGTTACAGGACCCATACCGTGAGTTGGCGCGCCAGCGCGGGATCGAACCGACCGGAGTGTATGTCGCGTACTTCAACTACGGTTCACCGGCAACGCGCTACGGCTTGTGGGCAGGGCGCCGTATTGTTGAAGTCAACGGCGAGCCGACGCCGGATCTCGACAGCTTCCTCGACGTCGTCTCGCAAGTCGAGGATCGGCAGTCGCTGCGAATGAAGACGCTGGACTGGAACAATGCGCCCCAGGTCATCACGATGAAACTCGACAAGCAGTATTGGCGTGGCTTCAGTGTGAGCTACCAGGACGGTGAGTGGCGTCGATCAGAACTCGAGTAATCGATCGGTCGAAAATCTGCTTGCGGGTTAGCGATTGCGAATGATCGACGCCAGCGCGGACCACTCATTAACCGGTGCGAGGCACGAGAGTCCCTGACAGACGTACGCGGTAACGCCGGATTCCGGGGCAGTGTGCGCCGCGAGTGCGTCATCCAAATCGGTGGCATCTGTCGGGATGGCGAACACCCCTCGGGTTGGCGCGTAGATGCTTTGCACATCACGCTGCCATTGGGTGAGTTGTTCGCCGGTCCCACGCAAGACAATCATCTCCGGTGGTGCGAGGTGACGCTGCAGTGATTCGAGGGTGGTGACGTGTGCCTGCGGATACTCTTTGAGTGCCGAGGTCGCCCACCGTAGCGTCTTTTCTGCCTTGTCGATCCAATCGGTTCGGCCAAGCAGGTGCCCGAGCGTGGTCAGGACACTCACGGCTATTGCGTTGCCGGCAGGCGTCGCGTCGTCGCCAAGCGGCTTGCTTCGATACATCAACGATTCACCATCGTGTGGCGTAAAGAAGAAGCCGCCCAGCGTCTCGTCCTCAAAACGGTCGATCATCTGCTGGGTCAAAGCGATGGCCCATCCACACCAATCACTGTCCCAGCGGACCTGAAGCATCTCGATTAACGCATCGATCAGGAACGCGTAGTCATCCAGAAAGCCAATGCTACGTGGCTCGCCATTCTGCGAGACAGACGACAAGCGATCACCTTGCCAGTGGAGTTTTCGGATGCCGTTCAGCGCGTCGGTCGCCGCTTGCTCGGCACGTTCGTTGCCGAGCTGTGCCGCTCTCGCGAGACCTTTGATGGTGAGTGCATTCCACGCCGTCATGAGTTTCTCATCGCGACCTGGTTGTGGTCTCGTCCTGCGCAATTCAAGCAGCGCCGATTGCGCCTCGCGCAATTCGGATGCGCTGATCACCGATTCGCGGTCTTGCACGGTGAGATGCCATCGACCCTCGAAGTTTGCTGGTTTGTCGAGACCATAACGCTGGTTGAATCGAGCCAACAGATCTTCTGTGAGGGCTCCTGCCACCTCATCCGGTGTGACGGTGTAAGTGGCGCCTTCAACCCCGTCTGCATCGGCATCCAGCGTTGCGAAGAATGGACCCTCTTGCGACCGCATCTCGCGAAGCAGCCAGTCGATGGTGGCGTTGGCCGCATCGAGAAATAGCGCTTCTCCGGTCGCCTGATGTAAGTCGATGCACAACTCCAACAACATGCCATTGTCGTAGAGCATCTTTTCGAAGTGTGGAATCTGCCAGTCTGCGTCAACACAGTAGCGGAAGAACCCGCCGCCCATCTGGTCGAACAATCCACCTTCGATCATGCGTGTCATCGACAGGGTTGGAATCAACAAGGCTTTCAAGTCCGGCTCGGGTTGTGTGGCGGTCGCTCGCCAATGATTCAGCAACCGCCGTAGCGAAGGCGTCTGTGGAAACTTGGGTGCCCGTCCAAAACCGCCATTGGTGGTGTCGAACTGACGTTCGAGCAATTCGCGCAGCTTGTCTGTCGGTGCCGAGTCGAGCGTTTCGCCCGCCGCCGTTTCGGGCTCCAGCTTACTGAAAACCGACTGTACGGCAGCGCCTTGTCGTGCAGCTTCTTCCGGGTTGCCTTCATGAAATTCTGCGACCTTCTCCAGTACCTCGGTAAAGGCAGGCAGTCCGTGCCTCGCTGTCGGCGGAAAGTAGGTGCCGCCAAAGAACGGTAGTTGTGCTTCCGGTGTGAGGAACATCGTGAGCGGCCAGCCCCCGGCGCGTTGCGCCATCAGCTGATGCGCAGTTTGGTAGATTTTGTCGATGTCCGGACGCTCTTCGCGATCGACTTTGATATTGATGAAATGCTTGTTCATCACGGCAGCAATCTCGGCGTCTTCAAAGCACTCGTGTGCCATCACATGGCACCAGTGACAGGCAGAATAGCCAACCGAAAGCAGAATCGGCTTACCGGATTCTCGTGCTGCGGCGAGTGCTTCCTCACTCCATGGCCACCAATCAACCGGATTGTCGGCGTGTTGTTGAAGGTACAGGCTGGCCTCGTCCGAGAGTCGGTTCATGGTGTTTCTAAGAGGTGTTGGGAAGGGCGCCTACTATAGCGCAAACCCGGCCGCACCTAGTGGTACACTCCGCGCATGCTTGTTTACCCCGAGATCAATCCGGTCGCGCTGGACCTGGGTCCCTTGCAGTTGCACTGGTATGGCCTGACATATCTCATCGGGTTTGTTCTGTCGTATTTTTTTGCACGTTATCGGGCACAACGAGAAGACACGCCGGTCACGCCTGCCCAGGTTGAAGACCTGATTTTCTATGGGGCGCTCGGTGTCATCCTCGGTGGCAGACTCGGCTATGTTCTGTTCTATGGTTTGGATAACCTGCTCGCTGACTGGACGCATTTGTTCAAGGTGTCGGAGGGCGGTATGTCCTTCCACGGTGGTTTGCTGGGTGTATTGGCCGCGATGGCCTGGTTCGCGCGACGACAACGCCGCACCTTCTTTGAAATCACTGATTTCGTCGCGGTGTTTACGCCGTTGGGTCTGTTTTGCGGCCGTATCGGTAACTTCATCAACGGCGAGTTGTGGGGTGGTCCGACAGACCTGCCATGGGGCTTCCTTGTTGAGGGTGTAGTTCGCCATCCGTCGATGTTGTACGAGGCTTTGCTTGAGGGCGTCGTTTTGTTCCTGATACTGGCGTGGTACTCGCGAATCCCACGACAGACCGGTCGCATCTCGGGGCTATTCCTGATCGGCTACGGTACGTTCAGAATTCTTGTTGAGCTCGTGCGAATACCGGATTCACATATTGGTTATCTCGCGGGCGATTGGTTGACGATGGGTCAGATCCTGAGCACTCCCATGGTGCTATTCGGTCTGTTCCTGTTCCTAAAGCCCGTATCGAACGCCGGCGGGGGGCGGCGCTGATGCAACAATATCTAGACTTGATGCGACATGTTCGCGAAAACGGTTTCGAAAAGTCGGACCGAACGGGTACCGGCACGCTGAGTGTGTTCGGTCACCAGATGCGCTTTGATCTGACCGAGGGGTTTCCCCTGGTGACGACCAAAAAGCTGCACACGAAATCCATCATTGGCGAGCTCTTGTGGTTCCTGAATGGGGATTCCAACGTGCGTTGGTTGCAGGAGCGAGGAGTGACGATCTGGGACGAATGGGCGGATGATGCTGGAGATCTCGGACCCGTGTACGGCGTTCAGTGGCGCTCCTGGCCAACGCCCGACGGCGGACATATCGATCAAATTAAAGGTGTTATGCAGCAGCTTCGCGAGCAACCGGACTCAAGGCGAATGGTCGTATCCGCATGGAATGTTGGACAACTCGACGAAATGGCGTTGATGCCTTGTCACTGCTTATTTCAGTTCTACGTCGCGGGCGGTCGTCTTTCGTGCCAGCTCTATCAGCGGAGTGCGGACATTTTTCTCGGCGTTCCTTTCAACATTGCCTCGTATGCATTGTTGACACACCTGATGGCACGCGAGCTTGGGTTGGATGTCGGTGATTTCATATGGACAGGTGGCGACTGCCATCTCTACCTAAATCACTTGGAGCAAGCTGACCTGCAGTTGAGTCGAACGCCGCGTGCGCTCCCGCAGCTCGAAATCTCTCGTCCTGCTGGAGACCTCTTCGGTTATGAGATGGGCGACTTCAGTTTTCCCGGCTACGACCCACACCCATTGATTCGCGCGGCGGTGGCAGTATGACCAAACCCATGATCAGCATGATCGCTGCGGTGTCGGAGGACAACGTGATTGGGCGTGACAACAGTCTGCCCTGGCGCTTGTCAGCCGATCTCAGGTATTTCCGGCAGAGAACGATGGGTAAGCCTGTCGTCATGGGGCGCAAGACTTATGAGTCGATCGGTAAACCTCTGAAGGGAAGACACAACATCGTGATCTCCGGAAATCGCGAACTGGAAATCGAGGGCGTGACCGTGGTGCACAGTCTGGACGCGGCGCTCGAGTGTGAACCGGACGTCGAGGAGCTCATGATTATCGGCGGCGCGCAGCTATACAACGCTGCAATGGATCTCGCCGATCGGCTTTACATCACCCGAGTCCACCTGAAGGTGCCGGATGGTGACGCGAGATTCCCCGATTTTCTTGGCAAGACCGCTATCCAATGGAAGGTGAGCTGCGAGCATTTCCTCGCCGGCGAACAGGGCGATCCCGATTGTACGTTTCTGGTTTATGATCGGGTGCGCGAAACGGCAGCGCTAGAAGCTAACGGGTAGGTCATCCTCGATGAACGCGCGGGCGCGTTCGATATCCTGAACTAACGCGTCCCACTCGGCCTGCAGCGGCGCGGTACTCGACACCAGTTCAATGGACCCTAGGTCGACCGGTTTGATTGGTGGCTCGTTGGTCGACGCCACCGGCGGCAGCGTCGGTGCGAATCCAGAATCTTCGGTTGCCGGATTGATTACCAGAATCCACAAGGCTGCTGTTGCAACGGTCAGGGGGACAAACCAGGCGAGCCAGCTCGGCATCGAAGTCGCGGTCGATATCTCCGTTCGACGTCCGGGCAAACGTTCGCGCAGAGCACTCATGTCCGCTTCGCTGCCCACACTGTGCAGCGCCTTTGCGTCTTCTCTGAGTTGTACTTCGAGATCTTTCATCCGGTTGACTCCGCGAGAGCTGCCGTCAGCTGGTTACGACTCCTCATCAAGTTGACCTTAACCCACGAAACGCTGCGAGACAGTGCGTGTGCAACCTCTTGTTGGGATGCCCCCTCGCCGTAATGCAGCCACATGGCAAGGAGTGGCTCGTGCTTTAGTGTGTCGCGCGCAACACGCCAGAGATTGTCACGTTCCATCGTATCCAGTACATCGTCTGTTCCCGGTAGTTCTTTGTCAATCTGCGTTGTCTCGTTCCTGGTATCTGGCAGCTTTCGCAGTGCGATTCTGTAAAGCCACGTTGTGAACTGCCACCGGCTGTCGTAGGAGTCGAGATAGCGCCAGGCATTGAGCAGGGCGTCCTGAACGGCATCCTCAGCGTCAGCTCGGTTACCGCAGCGAAACCAGAGGAACCGGAACAAGGGATCCCGGTGCCTCTGGGCGAGCGAGCAAAAAGCGTCCTTGCTGCCAGCCTTGGCTTGCTCGATCAATGCTGCGTCTGAAACTGACATCAGATTCGCTTATTCGTCTGCGAATGCCTGAATTTCACCAGGTGTGACATTGAGTCGAATCGACATACCCGAGCTGTCCGACTCTACTTTCAGCTTGTCGATGATGCGGCTCATAGAGTCTGGAATCTCGGACGACAACATCCTGAGGCTAATCAAACCGCGCACGATATTGGCCATCGACTCAGTGACCTCAGGGTCGGTAGCCGTAATTCGCGTGTGGATATCAAAGGCATCGCGGGCAGAACCGACAGTCAGTGCCACCTTGCTCGTCTGTCGAAGCAGATCAGAGTCAAAGTCGAAATCACCATCTGCATCCAACTCGTCGGTATTTACACCGATCTGCAGGAACGGGCTCTGCCCGTCGAGCACCAGAATGTTGTTGTTGCCTCCGCGAACACCCTTCACTTCGTTAGCAAGATGCTCAAGCGTCGACGCGATGTAGATGGCTTTACGACCGTCGAAGTTAACGAAAATCGTGTCTGTCTCGATGTTGACCTCACCGGTGTCGATATCGAGCTCGTCTTCAAGGTCCTGGATGACGTAGTACTCGCCCCATCCCGCCTTCTTCATGGTTGTGTTGCCGTTGCTAAGGACTTCCGCTTTCAGTTTCGAAACCGTTTCGTCACTGAAATCAGCGAGTAGGCGCAACGCAAAGTTCTCATCGCCATCGCCATAAAGGAACACCGAGTTGGCGTCTTCTGTGATGCGGATGCCGAAATCACTTTCCAGATCCGATGTGACGTCCTCATCGATCCAGCTGAGGACTTCCGCCCCAGCATCGCTGTCGCGAAGGGCTTCCATGCCTACATAGATGTACCAGTTGGCATCTGGTGGGATATCCCGGTTGGATATTTCAGCGCTGGCCACGCTCGCAGCGCTGCCGATCAGCAGGCCGAGCGCGATGACTAAAGATCTCATGGTGGTGCTCCTGATAGTCAGTTTCAGGAGCTTATAGTGCAGGTAATCGAGAAAGGTTACAGATTGGACGAAATCAAAGGGCGGGTAGCGCTTCACGCGCCTCACGGAGGCACTTGCCAAGGTCGATATCGGAGATGACCTCATGACGCCGAGTCCATCTGTCCAACAGCTGGGCTTGCACACGCCCCCGTTCCTGAGCGGTCGCATACGGAATATCGGCATGGAACATGACCATGGCATAGCGCGAAATAAACTGATCGGGTGCGAGACGCTCGAGTTCAAAGGCGAGCGCCTTCTTGAGATGGAATTTGGGGTCGCGCACGGTATCGCGCATCTCGACATAGTTCTCGAGGGCCATATCTGCGATGGCGTTGGCATTGGGCACGCGCGCTGCGCTGAAGCGTTGGAACAAGTCCCGCCAGTCGCTTGCCGTATCCAACAATGCTGAGAACGCAGCGCAGTCCTCGAAGGCCGCGTTCATGCCCTGACCGTGGAAGGGGACGATCGCGTGTGCGGCATCGCCAATCAGCAGAATTCGGTCCTCGAGATGCCAACGGTTGCATCGCACCGTGCCCATGACGCCCGTCGGATTGTTCTGCAACTGGTCCGCGAGATCGGGCACCAGCGCGGGTACATCTGGAAAAGTTGTCTCAAACCACCGCGCTGCGCGTTCGGGATCCTGCCACCACTGGAAGGACGGCTCATCATCCGCGGCCGTCGCTTTCATGAATAACGTACCTGTAAAATCTCGTTCCGGATTAGGCAGTGCAATGAACATATAGCCACCGCGTGGCCAAATATGCAGCGCCTCGGCTTCCATCGCGAATTGTCCGTCCTTCGGTGGAATAGCGATCTCCTGATAGAGATGGTCAAGCAGCGATTCCTCGAAGTCGAATCCGGGTAGTGGTGCCATTGCGCGTCGTACCGGTGAGCCTGCACCGTCTGCGGCGATCAGCCGGGCAGTTGCGAGCGAGTAGCGGTGCGGGGTGTCGCTGTCCGATGCTTCCAAGGTCAGGCGGTTTTCCGTTGGATCAAAGTCAACGCAGCGCTGGCCAAATCGAAACTCTGCACCTGCCTGTTCCGCAGCTTCGAGCAAAATGGCATTCAGACCCGCGCGACTGACGGAGTAGTTCAATTCGTGCTCATGCGCACTGTAGGGCTGGAAGTGTTGAGTGCCATCGGAATTGTGCAGAAGCCGACCGGGCATCGGACACAGTAACGGTGCCACCGCGTCGTTTAGTCCCGCGACGGCAAGTCCGTTCATACCCCGTGCAGCCATGGCGAGATTGATCGACCTGCCCGCATAGGCGTCGATCTTGCGTGGGTCTTGCTGACGCTCAATGACCTGTACCTGCATGCCTCGTTGCGCGAGGATCGTCGCCAACAGCGCACCGGTCAGGCCCGCACCCAGGATAGTAATGGATTCGTTGTGTACCAGCATCAGGGTTGCATCGCTCTATCGAGCCGTTGAACAAAGGTCCACACGTCTGTGAAGTTATTGTAGAGCGGTGCCGGAGCAACCCGGATAACGTCGGGTTCGCGCCAGTCACAGATGACATGCTGCCGCTCCAGCGATTCGAAAACCGCACGGCCGCTGACGTGATGATCCACGATCCTGAGCGAAAGCTGTGCGCCCTGATTCGCGGCTGGCGTAATGATGTGTACACGTCCTGCAAGGTGCGACTCAATCAGGGTTCTGAGATAGCCCGTCAATCGTTGGGATTTGCTCCGGATCGCATCGATACCGACTTCATCAAACATAGCGAGTGACGCTACCAACGGCGCCATGCTCAGGATGGGCGGATTGCTCTGCTGCCAGAGCTCGATGCCCGGCGCCGGATCGATCTTGTGGCGCATCTCGAACCGTGTGGATTCCCGATTTCCCCACCAACCGTGCAGTTGTCCTTCGCGCAGTCCATGGTGGCGCTTGTGGACGAATGCACCACCGACGGCGCCTGGTCCGCTATTCAAATATTTGTAGGAACAAAACACGGCGAAATCGATGTCCCAATCGTGAAGACTAAGGGGCACATTGCCGATCGCATGCGCAAGGTCTGTGCCTAGCGTGATGCCATACTTGCGCGTCAGAGCGGCGATGCTCCTGAGATCGAGCACTTCGCCGGTCAAGTACTGCACGCCGGGAACCAAAACCATAGCAATGCTTTCATCGGTGCCGAGAATCTCGCGCAACGACTCGACGGTAAGCCCTGCATTGCTGCCACGCCACTCGACGAGATCCTTTTCGGGGTCGAATCCGTGCAACCGAAGCTGCGACTGCACTGCATAGCGATCCGACGGAAACGCATCCGCTTCGATCAGAATCCGGAACTTGTGGGCGGTCGGGCGATAGAAGCTGAGCAGCAGCAGGTTTAGATTCACTGTCAGCGTGTTCATCGCGACCACTTCTGTGGGCTTGCAGCCCAGCAATCGTGCGAGACCGCCGGTGGCATTCTCATGATAGGGCAGCCACGGTGGGTTGCCGTTGAAGTGGCCTTCGACCCCCAGCGCTTTCCAGTCCGTCAAAACTTGCTGAACTGCCTGGTCGACGGAATCGGGTTGCAGACCCAACGAGTTACCGGCGAGGTAACACTTGCGCTCGCCTGTGTCTGTCATTGGCCAATGGAAGCGGTCACGATACGCGGACAGTTCGTCGGCCTGATCGTGCTCAAATGCGATGCGCGCCTGTTCAGCCAGCATCTAGTGAATACCTGGCCCGAGCAAGACGGGATTACTCGGAATCGCATCGCCCGAAAACGGTGCAGGCTGAAGCATCAATTGAAACGCACCGTCCGCGATATCCGACGGCACGAAGATCATCTCGGTGACAGTCGCTTTGTCCCGTGTATCCGGACCGGCATCATGCCCCTGTCGTGGCAACTGCCAGTACTGTCTGTGCAACGCCAATGCCCCGCCATCATCGAATCGGTCCAACGAAGGGGTATCCACCAGTAAGTGTGCGATGCCGCTGCCCACGATCTTGTGCATCGCGGTATGCGTGAAGAATGGGTAGTCGTCATTCTCTGTGTAATGCTGGTGTGTTTTGCTGACGTCGTTTGGCAGGGTGCGAACGATCAACGCCTGGTAGTCGGTGAGCTGCTCATCACCCAGGGCGGCCTCCAGTGCACTCGCCGTCAGCTGTCGGTCGTCGGGAGCTACATAGGCTGCGCATCGATCACTGGTTTGTGAGGCGGGCACGTCGGCGAGCGTGATCAACAGAGCATCGAGCGCACCGAGCGGCACGACATCGTAGACACTGCTGCGCGCGTTCAATACGTGGCCTACGCCTTCGGTGTGCGTGCCGTGGCAGTGGGGATTGAGCGTGATGACGCTCGCGTTGCAACTGCCACCTTCCCGGGTATCACCCACGAAGCTTCCGCCGCGCATCGGCGACGTGCTCGCCGGTTCGACACCGAAGTAATTGCTCTGTGGACCGCCGAAATCGATCCGCCTCGCGATACTTCGCGGAAATGCGCGACTCATGATTGACGGTCCGGCTTGATGGTGCCGCAGTGATCACACGTTCGGTTGGCGACACTCGCATAAAAGCGATCAAATACAGGCGGTAGCTGGTTCACGATATCGCTGACGTGCAGATACTCTTCGTAAAGCAACGCATCGCAGTTGTCGCAATACCACTGAAATCCGTCGAGCTCGTCTTCACGGCGCTGGCGCTCAACCACCAATCCCACCGAATTATCCATTCTCTGCGGAGAGTGCGGCACGCGCGGTGGTAACAATAGAACCTGCCCGGCAGAAATCGGGATATCAACACGCTGCTGATCCTGAATGGTTCGCAGCACCATCTCTCCCTCGAGTTGGTAGAAGAACTCCTCGCCCTCGTCGATATGGTAGTCGTCCCGTTGATTCGGGCCACCAACCACCATGATGATGAAGCCGCTGTCTTCGAACACCTGTTGGTTGCCGACCGGCGGTTTTAGCAGGTGCCTGTGGCGATCAATCCAGCCGTGTAGGTCAAACGGTTGAAGATGTGGCAAGGGCCCGGTGTTGGTCGGTGTACTCATAGGGTCATTGTAGTATTCGGCACGGTCATGTCGACCGTGGGCGCGACTACTGGCGCTTCCCGTAGGGTGGACAACCGGTAGTCATGGGCGGTTCGACACCGGATGCGATATCGAGACGGACCGCCGTCAGACTTCTTCCCCATACGCAGCCACTATCCAGCCCGAGGACGCCGTCGCGCCGGAAGTAGCCAAGCGCCGACCAGTGGCCGAATACCACTTCGGTGTCCTTGCGCTTGTGGGGTAACACGAACCAGGGCTTGCTGTGCTTCGGCCCGCTTGCTGGCAGACCCTTGGTGTTTAGGTCGAGGCCACCACGCAGGGTGAGCATACGCATGCGAGTGAATACATTGATGATATAGCGCCAACGATCGACGCCCTCAAGGGTCTTGCGCCATAGTGCGGGTTTGTTCCCATACAACCGGCGAAGCAGGTGCTCATGCTCATCGCTCTGCAAAATGGCTTCGACCTCGCCAGCGCGCTTCACCGCTTTTCGGATGCTCCAGCGTGGCAGGATTCCGGCGTGCACCAACACCTTGTTGAGATCGGGATCGAAGTGCAGCAGCGGTCTGTGGCGCAACCAGTCAATCAGCTCGTCAGCGTCTGGTGCATCCAACACGGAGTGTAGATCGTGATAGCGACGTGCGCGTTTGCTGTCGACGCTTGCCAGAGCAAGCAGGTGCAAGTCGTGATTACCCAACACCGTAATCACGCAGTCTCCGAGACGCTTGATCAGTCTCAGCGTCGCCAGTGAGTGTGGTCCGCGATTCACAAGATCGCCGGTCAGCCACAACGTATCGCTCGCCGGATCGAACTTCAGGAGATCCAACAGGCGCTTGAACTCTTCGTAACACCCCTGAAGGTCACCGATGGCGTAGACGGCCATGGAGTCTTTCGCTACTGAAGGATGCCGGGGATGGCCAGGGTGAAAGGTTCGATCGGCGCTTCGAAACGGACATCGTCGTTGCGCTTCATCAAGTAGGTGCCTTGCATGGTTCCTACCGGTGTTTCGATGATCGCACCGGAGCTGTATTCATAGCTTTCACCCGGCTCGAGGACCGGCTGTTGGCCGACCACACCGTCGCCACGCACCTCCTGCACCTTGCCATTGCTGTCGGTGATCACCCAGTGCCTTCGGAGCAACTGAGCGACCTGATCCCCATCGTTGCGAATCCGGATACGATAAGCGAACACAAACCGACCCGAATCGGGCTCGCTTCGATCCTCGCGATAGGTGGTGGCGACATCAATGTCAATCGGAGGGTTTTCCATGGCGTCATTCAAGCAAACCACTGGAACCGGCGCAATTGCTTTGTGATCAAGAGTGCAAGCGAGACAGAGCATCAAACTCCGCAATAGATAGCGTTTCCGGTCTTCGTCCGGGGTCAATGCCAAGATCTTCCATTTGCTCTGTATTGACAAAATCACGCAACGCATTGCGCAGCGTCTTGCGACGCATGGAAAACGCGCGTTTCACCAAGGCTTCAAAACCAGTGCCAGACCCGAGTCGATCCGACGCAGGTAGTGGCGTGAGACGGACGATTGCCGACTGGACCTTGGGCGGTGGATCGAACGATTCCGGACCGACATCGAAGAGGTGTTCTGCGTCAAACGCGCATCCAAGCATGACGCTGAGGCGCCCGTAAGCTCTGTCACCAGCGCGTGCCACAATTCGATCGACGACTTCCTTTTGCAGCATAAAGTGCATATCAACGACCACATCAATGTGCTGCAACAGATGAAACAGCAGCGGTGTGGAAATGTTGTAGGGCAGATTGCCCACGAGTCGAAGTGGTCCGCCCAGGGCACCGTAGTCCTGATTCAGTGCATCCCCGGCAACGATCCGTATGTGTTCATGGTCGCGATATACGCGCTCCAGATTGAGTACCAAATCGCGATCCAGCTCGATGAGCGTCAGTCGATCAGTACGCGATTCCAGACCCTCGGTCAGCGCGCGTTGCCCGGGACCGATCTCGACCAGGTGTTGCCCGGGCTGCGGCGCAATCGCGCGCAGCATTCGATCCACAACCGAGGTATCGGTCAGGAAATGCTGGCCGAATCGCTTACGAGGTCTGTGCGTGTTCACTGGCAGCAAGACGTGCGGCGAGATCGATGGCGGCCTGCAGGCTCTCGGTGTCTGCAACACCTTTACCTGCGAGGTCGAGCGCACTGCCGTGATCGACAGAAGTCCGGATGATCGGTAAGCCTAGCGTGACATTGACCAAGGAGCCAAAGCCCGCGAACTTGACTACCGGCAAGCCCTGGTCGTGGTACATCGCGAGTATTGCATCAGCATCTTTGCCCGCATGATTGAAGATGGTGTCGGCCGGGTAGGGGCCGTGGATCGCGATGTCTTCGGAACGCAGTTTTGCGATGGCGGGTTTGATGATCGCTTCGTCCTCATGGCCGAGGTGGCCTTGTTCACCCGCGTGCGGGTTGAGCCCGCATACGGCGATAGTCGGGTTGTCGATGCCGAATCTCGATGAGAGATCTTCGGCCAATACTCGAGCGACTTTGACCACTTTGTCCTCGCTAATCGCATCGGCAACCGATCGCAACGGGAGATGCGTGGTCACCAGCGCAACGCGCAGTGTGTCGTTTGCGATCAGCATGACCGATTGGCTCGCACCGCTTCTCTTCTCGATGTATTCGGTGTGACCCAGAAAATCGAACCCGCCATCGGCGATCGTGGATTTTTGAACGGGTGCGGTGACCATGCCCGCAAAGTCGCCCGCTATACAGCCGTCTATGGCGCGGTTCAGGCCGTCAATCAGACCAGCGGCGTTGCGGGTGTCTGGCACCCCCAGGCAATCGTGGGCGGAAATTGGTGTGTGCAAAACCGCCAATCGGCCCGCGGTGTGCTCATCGGGAAGCGTATCCGAGGTAACGCGCTCAATGACGACAGGAATACCCATGTCGTCGGCGCGCTGCGTAAGAAAATCGGCGTCGCCAATCCCGATCAAAGCCGCCGGCTGTGGCAGGAGCGCACGTTTGAGACAGATTTCCGGCCCTATCCCTGCGGGCTCTCCGGTTGTGAGCGCCAGCCTCAAAGGATTCAGATACGTTTGTCCACAAAGGCTTCGTCGCGCAGGCGGCGCAGCCAGAGTTCTGTTTCCTCGCCTACCCGGGAGTTGCGCAGACTGCTTGCACATTCGTTCCGACGTACCTCGTCGGTGTTGTCGTACATCCTACGTCCGAGTACTTCGATAATGTGGAAACCGAATCGTGTCTGCACGACGTCTGAAAGCTGGCTCGGTTCGAGGTTATTAACAACTTCAGTGAACTCCGGAACGAAAACGCCAGGTTGTGTCCAGCCGAGATCGCCCCCGAGGTTGCCCGAACCCGGGTCATCCGAGTTGAGCTTTGCGAGATCGGCGAAGTCTTCGCCCTCGAGAATCCGTGCGCGTATGTCTTGAATTTTCTGGCGCGCTGCGGCCTCGTCAAGGATTTCATTGGTGCGCACAAGAATGTGCCGAACGTTGGTTTGTTCAACTTCGCTGCGGCCTGTAGCACCCCGCATCTCGTTCAACCGCACGAGATGGAAACCGCTGCCGCTGCGGATCGGTCGCGATACATCGCCTGCACTCATTTCGTAAACGGCATCAGCGAACAGCGTTGGGATCTGATTGCCTTTTCTCCAACCGAGACTGCCGCCCTCGAGTGCTGTTTCGCTGTCGGAGTTGGTAAGCGCCAGCGTCGCGAAATCAGCCCCATCCCTGATCTGTTGGTATAGCGAATCGGCTTTTTCCTGTGCAGCGCGGAATTCGTCAGCCGTCGCCGTACCCGACACACTGATCAGCATGTGCGAAATATCGTACTCAGCATTGATGCCCGACTGTTGTTCTGTGCGTGTCAGACATTGTTCCAGTTCGCGTTCGGTTACGCTGATCCGCCGTACGACAGAAATATTTCGAACCTGCTCGATCACCATTTGCTCGCGCATGTCTTCTCGATACACCGGATAGGAAATACCCTGTGCGGACATCACCTCGGGCAACTGCTCGAATGGAATGCCATTGCGTTGTGCCACACTCGCCAGCGCGTTGTTGAGCGCTTCGTCTGAAATCCGAATACCCATCCTGTTTGCGCGCTGCAGCTGTAGTCGGGTAACGATCAGTCGCTCGAGGATCTGCGACTTCAACTCGCTCTCCGGGGGCATTGGTTGGCCAGTCTCAAGAATGCGCTGTTTGATGATCTGCACCTGCACGTTGAGCTCACTCTCGAGTACGACGCCATCGTTCACCAGGGCGACGACACGGTCCAGCAAAACGCTCTCTTCCTGAGCGTATGAGGTGCCCGTAGCTAACGTCAGCAAAAGGGTCAGGACAAAAGGCAGTGATGATTGGATTTTGTTCATGTGCTAATCGATTGTTGATTGGTATCCGAGGATACCTTGTTCCAGAAGCTGATCCGCAGGGTCTCCGACACTGGTCAGACCCTTGAGTTCCAGCTGGACCGAAATTGCGGTGTCGGCGGTGCCGTCTCGGCGGCTGATGAATCGCCGGGACACCACGCGAACGCCCCAGCAGCAGCTTTCATACTCCAGACCGAAAAAGCGCTCCAGCGAGACTTTATCGCGCAGCGAGTAATTATACCTGCCCACGATGTTCCAGCGCGAGGCGAGCGGCCAGCTAAACGAGACATCGCCCTGTTCCAGGGAGTCTTCGCGGAAGCGATAGGCCAGATTGACCACCCGCTTGTTGCCGGGCCGATACTGCAGTCGGACCTCCGATTTCGTCGTCGTACTGCGCTCCGCGTTCCATTGCTGGGCCAGTTCTACGTTCCAGTTACCCCAAACGTTTACCAGCAGTTCGGCAATGTAGTCCGATGCGTTGCCTTGCGGGACGACGCTGTCTGGCAGTCGAACTTCCTGAGACGACAGGCTGCGGCTCTGGCCGATCGTGGCGGTCAACAGCGTACGCCCGCTATCGGCAGCCAGAAGTCGGGTGCGAACGCCAACGGTCAGTTGATCGGTATCCCCGATTCTATCGATGCCGATAAAGCGGTTCTCGCGGTACAGCTGTTCGAGGCTTGAGATCGGCAGGATGGTGTCAAAGACCGGTAGATCGCGCTGATCGCGGAACGGTACGTGGACATAATAGAGGTGCGGTTCCAGGGTCTGAATCAGGCCGGCCGTCTGCAGTTTGCGCTCGAGTCGCAGACCGGCATCGAGGCTGGCGATGGGCAGGTCGCGGGTCGCGGTGCGCGTGCCTGGATTGCCAGGTTCATCCAGTGCATACCGTGTATGCCACCATTGCACCCGCGGGCGCGCATAGATGCCGCCAGACGACCAGTTGAACCCCGCGAAAGGCGCGGCGTGCAGTCGCCGACCCGTGACACCCACGTCACGGTCGAATTCGGTGAACTCTGATTTGAAACCGGCTTCGAATCCCCATGGCATATCGTCGTAGAGCGCGTTCAGTCTGACCCTCGGCAGCATGCGATACGGTTCTTCGTCCCCCAGGATCGCGCTGTCGATTGTCTGGTAATTGGTGGCGCTGATGTCGCCGGTAATGTTTCGGCCGAAATACCGCACTCCCAGAGTACGGTTGAGATGGGTCACACTCGAAGTGGATAAACTGCCGCCGAGATCTTCAAGATATTGGTCGTCGGAGACATCGGTGACATCGGCGAAAACGCGCCAGCGCCCTGCAAAATCGGTCTGGTTTTGCCATCGGAAGAATGTGCGGTCGATATTCTCCAAATCGTCACCGGGCAAATGCGCGAGTCCAATTTCGCCAACGCTGCTCTCGGTCAGATACCGAACTTGGGTGTCTAACTGAATACCGCGACGAGAGAGGATGCGCGGCGTAATGGTCGCGTCGTAAGCGGGTGCAATGTTCCAATACCAGGGTGTGCTGATGTCGAGTCCGTTGCGTGCTGACTGTCCCAAGTTGGGTAGCAGGAAGCCGGTCTTGCGTTGTGTGGAGATCGGAAAAGACAGGTACGGTGTGTAGAGAATCGGGACGTCCTTAAAACGCAAGGTGAGTCCACGTGCTGTCCCAACACCCGAGTTGGTATCAAGAACAATCGAGCCCGCTCGAACCAGCCAGTCGTCTACCTCCGGCGGACAAGTCGTGTACTTCACTTCGTTCAGTTCCAGTGTGCCCTCACGGTCAATTGCGAGGAGACTGGCCGCGCCGCGCGAGGCACCATTGCCGAGACTGAATTCGGCGTCGGAAAACGAGACGCGCCCATCGGAGGCGCTGAGCATCGCTTCTTCGCTAACGATATCGGCGCCGCTGCCACGATACGAGACAGCGCCATTCAGGCGCAGGGTACCCTCGTTGCCGCTGTAGGTGCCTTCTTCGGCAGTGAGGAGCAATGTGTCGCGCTCGACACGCACACCCTGACTCAGTTGTGCGTTACCTTCGAAGTCCATGACACCGGCGCCGGATTCCAGAGTTATCGTGCCATCAGCGTTGATCGCCGGTTGACTAACGACTGGACTCGCCAGATCGGTCGGCGCGCAAAGGGGCAACTCTGATTGCGCGTTCGCTACCGTCGCCAGCGCCGACATCAGTGCGGCTGTGAGCAAATTGTAACGGCGGCTCGCGATGGGCTTAGTCCGGCTGTGTCTGGTGGGTCACGAGTGTAAAGCAATGCGCTAACATGCGCGCGATGAGCAACAACACACCGAATGATGAGCGTTGGCAAAGCGCACAGGCTTGGCTCGAACAGCTGGAGTTGAACGGCGGGCTTGCGATTGCGTCGGCGGACGCCAGTTTTCGTCGCTATTTCAGGTGTACGTTGCGCGAGCCCTGGATCGATAGTCACGCACGTCGCCACGAGCAGGGTGCGCATATGATTCTTATGGATGCCCCGCCGCTGCGCGAAGACACTGCCCTGTTTGAACGGGTCACCAACGCCCTCGGCAGTACAGGTTTGCCAGTGCCTACGGTGTTTGCGGCAGATCACGATAACGGATTCTTGCTGTTGACCGACTTCGGCAATCAGGATCTCCTTAATGTTCTTGAGGCACACCCGGAACAAGCGGACGCTTGGTATCAACAAGCCGGATCGCTGTTGTACGAGTTGCAAGACGCACCTGCCGAGGTCGTGGATTTGCTCCCACCGTATGACGAGGCTCGATTGCGTACCGAAATGCAGTTGTTCATCGATTGGTTGTGGCGCCAGCATCTCGCACTCGAGTGGACCGCCGCGCATCAGGCGCAGTGGGACGCTCTGACCGAGATTCTCGTCAAGAGCGCATTGCAGCAACCGATTGTGGCGGTGCACCGGGACTTTCATAGCCGCAACCTGATGGTGACCGCGGAGCATGGGATTGGTGTCATCGACTATCAGGATGCGATGGCGGGGCCCTATACCTACGATCTTGTTTCGTTGCTTCGTGATTGCTACATCGAGTGGCCGCTATCGCAGGTGAGGGCATGGGCAGTGGCCTGGTTGAACGCCAGTCGTGTAGGTCAGGATGTAAACGAGACGCAACGGTTGCGCTGGTTCTTCCTGATGGGTGTACAGCGCCAACTGAAAGCCGCTGGAATTTTTGCGCGATTGTCGATTCGTGATGGCAAGCACGGCTATTTGCCCGATATACCCAGAACGCTGAACTATATCTGTGCGATCGCCGGCATCTATCCCGAGCTTGCGTGGATTGCCGAACGAATCGAGGTGGATTGTTTGCCGGGACTCTCCAGTGACTGATGCGCTTATTCTTGCCGCGGGTCGGGGTGAGCGACTGAGGCCGATGACCGATACGCTTCCGAAGCCGTTGATCGAAGTCGGTGGTGAGCCGCTAATCGACCATCACTTGAGAACACTCTCGGCGGCGGGTATCACGCGTGTCGTGATCAATCTCGGGTGGCTCGGCGAGCAGATTGCATCGCACGTGGGTGACGGGTCGCAGTTTGGTGTGCGAGTGCTGTTTAGCCCAGAGGGGTATCCAACCTTGGACACCGGCGGTGCGATTGTTCGCGCACTTCCCCTCATCGGCACGGAGCGTTTTTGGGTAATCAACGCAGATATCTGGATGGACTACGTCCCATCAGCTCTCGATCCGATTGTTGACTCCGACTGCACTGCTGCGATTGGTCTGACACCCAACCCCGTCTATCGAAGTAGCGGCGATTTCGCGATCAACGCAGGGCGCGCGGCAAACGCAGGCGCGGAGATGATGACGTTCTCGGGTATTGCGCGCTATCGACGGGATTTTTTCGCGGGTTTGCCCGATGGCCGTTTTTCCATCGTTCCCCTGTTGCGGGCTGCTGCCGATGCGCATGTGCTGGGCGCTTTTGACATCCAGTCGCGGTGGTTCGATATCGGCACGCCGGACCGACTGGCGACGGCGCGCGCTGGAGTCACCGAATCGCAGCGTCAGGTCGATTGACGTATTCGAGATCGAGTGTGTCGGCCAGATGGTCGCACAGACCGATGGCTGCTTCCTCAAGAGACTGTGACAGTCCCAGTTCGGTTAGCGTGGTGATTGGAAGGTTCTCCATACCGCAAGGATTAATGCGGTTAAAGGGCTCGGTATCCATGTCGACGTTCAACGCCATCCCGTGATAGCTGCACCCACGGCGAATTCTAAGACCGATACTCGCAAGCTTGGCACCGTCAACGTACACGCCGGGCGCATCTCGCCGACCGGCGGCAATCACCTCTGACTGCGCAACGTAGTTCACCACCGCTTGCTCGAGGCCCATTACCAATGCTCGCACCCCAAGCTTGCGTCGCTTAACGTTGAGCAGTGGATAGATCATAAGTTGGCCTGGGCCGTGGTAGGTGACCTGACCGCCGCGATCGATACCTACGAGTGGGATATCACCAGGTGCGAGTACGTGTGAACGGTCGGCCGCGAGACCAAGCGTGAATACCGGTGGATGTTCGCAGAACCAGACTTCGTCCACGGTCTGTTCGACGCGTCCCGCGGTGAACCCTTGCATCGCGCGCCACAGCGGTTCGTAACTCTGTCGACCCAACCAGCGAATTCGGCATTCGCGTTTCAGCGTGGTCATCGCTACAACGCCATCAGCACTTCAGGATCGTCAGTCAGGCTTTGGTAGATCGCGTCAAGTTGCTCGCGCGATCGCGCCGTAATGTCGATGGTGACAGAAAGAAATCTGCCATTGGAACTGGGGCGGCTGGCAACCGCCAGTGCAGCCTCACCATCGGTGTGTTGAAGCACGAGCGATTCGGCGTGCGATACGAACGATTCGGTGTTTCGTCCCATGACCTTGACGGGGAATCGAGTCGGAAAATCGATCAGTTCTTCGTCACTCACAGTGTGCCTTTCCTTTCCTGATAAGCAGTGAACAGTGCATCCCAGATCGCCCCGGGGCTCCCTGTACCGATCGGCGCGCCGTCCAGACTGGTCAACGGTGCGATCTCTTTTGTGCTGGACATCAAAAGCAGCTCATCGGCGGTTCGCACGTCGTCCATTGCGATTGGTGCGATGTGCACCGCAACTCCGATGTCCGCAGCGATGCTCGTGGTCAGATGTCGGGTGACGCTCGGTAGCATTGCATTGGATTCAGGCGGAAGACAAAGCCGCCTGTCGATCACGCAACCGATAGCGCTCGCCGCACCTTCAACGAGGAAGCCGTCACGTTCCAGCAGTGCCTCCAATGCCCCCGATTGCGTCGCAGACTCACGAGCGAGCACGTTGGCCAGCATGGAAGTGGACTTGATGTCACAACGCTGCCACCGATCATCGGGTAACGAGATTGCGGCAAAGCCCTCTGTATAACGAGCTCGGGTCGGTGGCGATAGCGGGCTGGTCATAAGGAACAGGCTCGGTTTGTTCGCCGCCGGGAATTTGTGATCACGTCCATCATCGCCGCTACGTGAGACTTGAATGTAGATCGATTGATCACCACCGCCATTCGCTGTGATTACCTCTTCGATAATTGACCGTAGCGCATCGTTCGAACACGGCTCAGGAAGATCGATCGCGGCGAGACTCAAGGTCATTCTGCGCAGGTGTTCTTCGAGGCCAAGCGGTTTACCGCCATACGCCGGAATGACCTCATACACGCCATCACCAAACAGAAATCCCCGGTCGAGTGGTGATATCCGGATTTCGCTCAGGGGCTTTACAGCACCGTCGTGCCAGCCGTGTTCCAGCGCGCGTGCCATGACTACTCGAACCAGAGACGAACGCTGTCGCCGATGCGTTTGAAGAAGCCGCCGCGTTCCACCGTGTCGAGCACAATCAAAGGCGCCCGTGCGATTTCCTCGCCATCGAGACTCAGTTTCAGGATGCCGAGAGAGTCACCGCCAGATAGAGGGGCTTCCAATCGGCCAGGCAAGGTAATGCTGGGTACCAGTGATTCGTAACGACCGCGAGGGACGGTCACCCAGAGTTCTTCCGCGACGCCGATCGCGACTTCGTTCTCGGCGCCATACCAAACACGTTCGCTGTCGACCTTGCTGTTGGCAGCATAGGCCTGACGAGATTCAAAAAACCGGAAGCCGTAATTCAGAAGTGCCTGGCTGCCGGTCTCTCGCGCTCGGGCGCTGCTGGTACCCATCACCGCGGAGACCAGTCGCATGTCATCGCGTGCGGCCGACGACACCAAGCAATAACCGGCTGCCTCCGTGTAGCCGGTCTTCATGCCGTCAACACTGCTGTCTCGCTTCAGCAAACCGTTCCGGTTCGGCTGCGTGATGTCGTTCCAGGTGAATTCCTGTTGGCCGTACCAGCGATAGTAGTCCGGGAACTCGGTGATAATTGCGCGCGCAAGGATCGCCATATCCCGTGCACTGGTGATGTGGTTATCTGCCGGGAGTCCGTGTGAGTTCACAAAGTTGCTGCTGCGCATGCCAAGCTCATTGGCATACGCGTTCATCAAGCCGGTGAAAACAGACTCCGAGCCAGCTACGTGCTCTGCGAGCGCAACGCTTGCGTCATTGCCCGATTGGACAATCATGCCTTGCAGCAAATTTTCGACGCTGACCTGGCTGCCGAGATTGGCGAACATGTCCGATCCCGCATCACCCGCAGCACGCGCTGCTTCGCTGATTGTGACCATGTCATCGAGTCGAATCTGATCAGCACCGAGCGCCTGAAACACCACATACGCCGTCATTAGTTTGGTGAGGCTCGCTGGCTCCACTGGGAGATCGGGTGCATCCGCGGCGATTGCCTGTCCCGTTTTGGCATCGATGAGAATGTAGCTGGAAGCGCCGAGATCCGGTGGCGGCGGAACCGGCAACGCAGCCAGGGACGGCGCCGACAAAAATAGCGACAAAAGCAGGACAAAAATCGAATTCGAGCGGCTAGGGAGCATACAGGAACAACCTACCGGCGGTTGTGAAAGACAGCGCGCAATTATTCCACAGAAACCAGTCTGGCGCTGTCGATACCCATCTGTCTGAGCTGCTGCTGAATCCGGTCGAATTGGGCTACATCAGCGATCGGGCCAATCTGTACCCGATAGAGCGTTACCGATCCGTCGCCACTGGTCCCGGGATTGACAGAGACGCGCGAGATGCCGGCGGACTCGAGTTGCTCGCGCTGTCGGTTGGCATTGATGGCCTCGGAGAAGGCGCCCGTTTGCAGGAACAGCGGTTGCCGCTTCAACGGTGTGCCCTCCGTGATGACTTGCTCGGGGGCCTCCGCGATCTCACCCGCTTGCTGATTCGCAGTGAAGTCGAGCACTTCGATTTCGACCAATGCCGTCCCGGCCGTAATCATGTCGAGCTCGCGTGCCGCGGCGAAAGACAGATCAATGATGCGATCGTCCACGAAAGGGCCACGGTCGTTGACGCGAATCACCAACGAGCGTCCGTTGCCGAGGTGGGTGACCCGAACCCATGTCGGCAACGGTAGCGACTTGTGCGCTGCACTCAGTGCATACATGTCATACGGTTCGCCCGATGAGGTGCGTTTGCCGTGGAACTTGCTGCCATACCAGCTCGCCACGCCGCGCTCTCGAAAGCCTTTGGCACTGTCCATGACGAAATAACGCTGTCCGGCGACTTCGTAAAACTCCGGGTTTCCGTATCGGCTGCGAGGTTCAGGGCCTGGGATGCCCTGCACGGGTCTGGCTGTCGCCCCGCCTTGCTGGGGTGGTCCGTCGCGCTCTGGAAATGCGACGCATCCTGACACGGTCAAGAACAACGCACCGACAAGTCGTCGCAGCGCGAGGTTTGTTTTTGGCGTGTGCTTAGTCAACCAACATCGCACGACGCTGATCATCCCGGCGGGCCGCGATTTTCGTGCCGAGTTCCCACACCGCCATCGCATACATCGCACTTCGGTTGTAGCGCGTGATGACGTAGAAGTTGTGCAGTCCGACGTGATAGACCGGTCCTTCCTCGCCCTGCATGGCGATCAGCCTCGCCGGCATTTGAGCGGTCAGCTCATCGCTTGTGTGGATGGTGACGCCCTGGGCCAGCAATGCTCCGATGCTGCTGTCAGCCTTTAGCTTGTTCTTCTCGGGCACTTGACCTGAGAACGCATCGTCGAGCGTGGCCTTGGCGATGACCGGTGCACCGGACTCCCAGCGATGCCTGACGAAATAGTTCGCGACGCTGCCGATGATATCGGACCAGCTATTGAACAAATCGCGTCTGCCATCTGCATCCGCATCGACCGAATAGGCTCGGTAACTCGACGGAATAAACTGTGGGGATCCCATGGCACCCGCGTAGGAGCCGAGTGCGGCATCGACGGGAACGGATTCTTCACGTGCGAGCAGCAGGAATTCCTTCAATTCCTTGCGAAAGAACTCGGCGCGTGGTGGATAGTCGAATCCGAGCGTCGCGAGCGCGTCAAGGACGCGATAGCTGCCGGTGATGCGACCGTAGTAGGTCTCGACGCCGATGATACCGACGAGAATTTCACCTGGAACCCCGGTTTCATCGCTGATCCGCGCGATGGTTTCGGCGTGTTCGTTCCAGAACGCAACGCCTGCATCGATGCGCTTGTCCTGAATGAAAATGTCGCGGTATTCATGCCAGGGCTTGCTCTTTTCCGCCGGACGACGCATCGCTTCAAGAATCTTGGTTTGCGACTTGGCGTCAGCGAGGAGCGCGGTCAGTTCGGATCGCGAAAACCCTTCCTGCTCGACCATTTCGTTGATGAATTCGGCGACCTCGGGTCGTTCCGTGTCTAGTCCTCTGGCGACACCACAGGCAAAAGGCGTCAGCAAAAGGAGGGTGGCGAATGTCCAGCGGTTGATGAGCATGCAAGGTCCCCGGGGCTCAGCGTGGCAGTAATCGTCGATTGGTGTGAATCGCCATCAGAATACCGAAAGCCCCCATCAGGGTCACCATAGAAGTGCCCCCGTAACTGATCAGCGGCAACGGCACGCCGACCACAGGCAACAAGCCAGTGACCATCGCTGTGTTGACGAGTACGTACATGAAAAACGTAAGACTGATGCTGCCGGCAAGCAATCGCGAGAAGGTGTCGGTCGCCTGGCTCGCAATGAACAAGCCTCGTCCAATCACAAACAGGTAGGCCAGCAGCAGGCTTGCCAGGCCCAGCAAACCAAATTCCTCCCCGATCACTGCAAAAATAAAGTCTGTGCTGCGCTCCGGGAGGTACTCCAGCTGACCCTGACTACCGTTGGTCCAGCCCTTGCCGAATAACCCGCCCGAGCCGATCGCAATCTTGGACTGGATAATGTTGTAGCCCGCCCCTAAAGGATCGCTTTGCGGGTCGATCAGTGTGATGACTCTCTGGCGTTGGTACTCGTGCATGTTTTGCCAAAGCAACGGCAGTCCAGCTCCGATCAGCGCGAGACCTGTTAAAATCACGCGGAATCTGAGGCCCGCCAGAAGAATGACAATGACACCGGATGCCCCGATCAGAATCGCAGTGCCGAGATCAGGCTGGCGTGCGATTAACGCAGCGGGCGTTGCGATCATGAGTAGCAATACAACCAGCGGCATGAATTGCGGTGGTAGCGGTCGGTTGTGCAGGTAAGCCGCGCACGCCATCGGGACGGCGATCTTCATGATCTCTGAGGGTTGGAAGCGGAAGCCGATATCGATCCACCGTTGTGCGCCTTTACCTGTGACTCCAGCGATAAGGACAACCAGCAACAACATGAGCCCCAGCGCGTAGGCCGCGCCCGAATAACGACGCATAAAGTTGGGTGGTACCTGCGCGGCTACCAGCATCGCGACCAATGCGACGCCAAGGCGAATCGCCTGCGACATGGTCTGGCGCTCGCTTTGACCCGTTGCGCTGTACAACACCACCAAGCCGAAAGCAGCGATGACCAACACACCGGCTAGCAGCGGTCCATCGATATGCAATCGCTGCAACCAGAGCTGCGTGTTCGGGGTCGATTCGCGACCCATTGCTGTGGTGTGCTGGAACACTATTGCTTCAACCAGAAGTCGGTGAGCTGCCGTGCCACTGGGGCCGCGACGCTGCTGCCACTCTCAGCGTTCTCAATGATGACTGCAACTGCGATCTCGGGTGCCTCGATCGGTGCAAACGCAATGAACAGTGCGTGGTCTTTCAATCGCTCATCCAATTCGAGCTCGTCATACTCTTCTTCCTGGGCCACCGAAAACACCTGTGCAGTGCCGCTTTTGCCGGCGATGCTGTAGTCGATATCCCGGCCGGTGGCATAGGCAGATCCCTGCGGGGTTTGCAGCACGGCACGCATCGCATCGACCGTGTGTTGCCAGGCGGGGCTTTCGATGTCTTCGACCCGATCCAGCATGACCGGTTCCTTTGGTATGGTCTGCGCGTTCAGTGGATCTTCGATTTGTAAGGTGACTCTCGGTTGCACCCGCATGCCAAAGTTCGCGAGGGTCGCCGCCATATGCGCGAGCTGAAGTGGGGTTGCGGTCATATAACCCTGCCCGATTGACGCGATGACGGTTTCGCCTGGGAACCAGACCTGGTCGGCACGCTTGCTGAAGCGTTCTCGCTTCCAGTCGCGTGACGGGATCAAGCCAGGCTTCTCGCCCGGGATCTCGATCCCTAGCGGACTGCCCAACCCGAACTGCACGAGATAATCGTGCATCAGATCAATGTCCATATCTTGCGCGAGTTGATAGAAGTAGACGTCGCAGGATTGTGCGATCGCCTGCGTAAGATCGACCAGACCGTGCCCTTCGGGTTTCCAGTCGCGATAGCGGTGCGTGCTGCCCGGCAGGCTGAAGTGGCCCTCGCAATTGGTGACTCGATTGATGCTGGTACGCCCTGCATCAAGTGCACCAAGACCCAAAATCGGTTTGATTGTAGAACCGGGCGGATAACCGCCCGCGATGGCGCGATTGAATAACGGTCGATCAAGATCACCCTGCAGAGCACCGAACGTTGCTGAATCCATGCCTTGTGCAAACCCATTTGGATCGAAGGCGGGCGCACTCACGAGCGCCAGAATCTCACCGCTATTGGGTTCGATGGCCACGACCGCACCACGCTTGCCGAGCAGTGCTTGCTCAGCGATGCGTTGTAGCTCGAGATCGATGGTGAGATAGACGTGCTGACCGGGCTGCGGTTCGTCGCGGGTTTGAAAGTCGACCGCACGTCCGTCAGCGTTGGTCGTTACCTCAAGGTGTCCTACGTAGCCGTGCAGTGCCTTCTCGTAAGTCGCTTCGATGCCGGTTTTACCGATCTGCGTCGTGCCGACGTAGTTCGATGCATCCACCGATTGCAGATCGCTCTCGCTAAGGCCGCCGACGTAACCGAGAATATGTGCAGCAGAGCTGCCGTGTGGATAATCGCGCACCAGCCGCGCGCGAATGTCGATGCCCTGGAAATAAGGCCGCAGTAATGCGAACTCGGCAATCGCGGCGTCATCCATTCTCGTTCGTAGAGTGACGGGATTGAATGAGGGGGTTCGAGCAATGCGGTCTCGGATTCGCGTTTCACGCTCGCGGTCCAGCAAGCCAATCTCGAATAGGCGCTCTAGAGCATCATCGATGTCCGGAACCTGCTCGGGAATCATTTCAAGCTGGTAGGCGGGAAGGTTCTGTGCCAGCACGACGCCGTTGCGGTCGAGTATGAGCCCGCGAGTCGGTGGCGCGGCCTCGAGGCGGATGCGATTGCCTTGAGCGAGATCGCTATAGGTTTCGAATTCGAAGATCTGCAGCTGCGCGATACGTGCGAGCACCGCACCGATGCCGATCACGACACATACGATCGCAAGCAGCAGCCGATTAAAAAACAGCCGTTGCTCACTTGCTGTGTCCTTGATCGCCTGCAGATTTGCCATGCGGGCCGCTCGCTATCAGGTTCGCTGTGGTTGGCCGAGGCGCAGTGTGTCGAGTGCGAGCATCAACGGGGGCCAGCAGATCGCGTTCGCCAACATCGGTTTGATGTAGGCGGCTGCTGCGACGTTGTTGCCCGTTGCGCCGTTGCACCAGAACAAAACGAACTGAGCCAATGCCGTGAACAGTATGACAGACAAGGTCGATTGCCACACCGGAAGCAGGACTAGGCGTTGGTGCAATCGCAGCGGCAGATAAACAGCGACGATGTGGGCTAGCGCATACTGGCCCAGCGGCGTCGCGTGCTGCGCGTCCAGCAATACACCGGTGATTACCGCCCACGCGATCACATATTGCCTTGGTTGATGGATTGCGACGTAGATCACGACCAACAGCGCCAGATCAGGTCGCCATGCAGACAGCGCGGCGGGCAAGGGCGCAGAGGCTACACCGAGACCGACAACGCCTGCGAGCAGCAATGGCCACCAACGGCTACTCATCCGTCTCGCTCTCGATCGTTTCGGGATTTAACAGCAACACCTCGCGAAGCGTTGCCAGTGATGCGCTGGGCGTTGCTGTCACTCGGGCGAACGCGGCGCGTGGTTCGAGCTCAACGCTAAGCACCTCGCCGACCGGATAACCGGCCGGGTAGTCGCCGGCAAGACTCGTGGTGACGAGCAGATCTCCTACCTTGATGTCGGTGTTGTTGGGCAGAAACCGCAATTCGAGCAAACCAACGTCGCCGGCGCCGAAAGCGACCGTGCGAAGGCCATTGCGGATTACCTCAACCTGAATGGCATGTCCGGGGTCGCTGATGAGCACGGCATTCGACGTGGTGGGTCCAACCTGCGTGATCTGACCCACCACACCCTGTGCGTCGATAATCGCCTGACGTTCATAAACGCCATTCGTCGCGCCCTTGTCGAGTGTGATGCGATGGCGGAATGGCTCGCTATCGACTTCCAGGAGTCGTGCCACCTGCACAGACATGTCCGGGCTGGGCGTCGCATCGAGCATGGTGCGCAATCGATCGTTCTCGGCCCGCAGTGAAGCCAGCTGCTGTAAACGTGCATCAGCCAGCAGACGCTCGCGTTTTAGTCGCGCATTTTCGCGCGCCAGATCTGCCCGGCTGACCGTCGCGTCCTCGCTCCAGTCCAGCAAGCGTGTGGGCGTGGCGACGGTGACCTGCAGCGGATGAAGTGTTGCCATCAGCCAGCCGCGAGGTGCCTCGCCAAGGTCGGTTCTGAGGTCGGTCAGCATCAGGATGATGCAGCCGAGTGCGGCCAGAAAGACCCGCAACCCTACCGGAGAATCGACGCCTGTACGCGGAATTGGGATTCCCTCAGTTCAACCCGAATACGGACGGCCCGTACTCATCCATGAGTTCCAGCGCTCGACCACCGCCGCGCGCCACGCAGGTCAGCGGATCGTCGGCGATCACAACCGGGAGACCCGTTTCTTCCATCAACAGCTTGTCGAGGTCCCGGAGCATGGCGCCGCCACCTGTCAACACGATACCGCGCTCCGCCACGTCCGCACCCAGCTCGGGCGGTGTCTGTTCAAGCGCTTCCTTGACGGCACCCACGATGCCTTGAAGCGGTTCCTGCAGGGCCTCGAGGATTTCATTCGAATTGAGCGTGAAGCTGCGCGGGACGCCTTCTGAAAGGTTGCGCCCTTTCACGGAAATCTCTCGTACCTCAGCGCCAGGGAACGCTGAGCCGATCTCATGCTTGACGCGCTCGGCAGTCGCCTCACCAATCAAAATGCCGTAGTTCCGGCGCACGTAGTTAGTGATCGCCTCATCAAACCGGTCGCCGCCGACACGCACCGATGCGGCATACACGATGCCGTTCAGGGAAATGACAGCGACCTCCGAGGTGCCGCCCCCAATATCCAGCACCATCGATCCACGCGCTTCGTGAACCGGCATTCCCGCGCCAATCGCCGCCGCCATGGGCTCGGCGATCAGAATGACCTTGCTGGCACCTGCGCCTTCTGCAGATTCCTGGATCGCGCGGCGCTCGACCTGGGTCGATCCGTAGGGTACGCAGATCAAGACGCGTGAGCGCGGGGTGAAGAAGCGGTTGCCATGGACCTTCTTGATAAAGGTCTGGAGCATTTTCTCGGTGACCGTAAAGTCGGCGATAACGCCGTCCTTCAAGGGACGAATCGCGGTGATATTGCCGGGTGTTCGACCAAGCATGTTCTTGGCGTCCTGGCCAACGGCCTCGACGCGCCGCCCACCGCCTCCGTATTCCTCGCGGATCGCGACTACTGAGGGCTCGTCAAGAACGATGCCCTCGTCGCGCGCAAAAATCAGCGTATTGGCGGTGCCGAGATCGATGGAAAGGTCGTGTGAAAAATAACCCAGCAGGTTCTTGAGCATGATGCGGAAATTTGGCCCCAAAAAAATTCCCGCAACTCTAGCAACGGGGGGGACAATCGGCAAGGCGCCGTGTATCCTTTCGGCGTTACGTTTACGCCTGATTTTGCTGGTTTTTGCCCCGTTTGCGGTGTGTTGATTTTGCGACACAACGCGGTCTGCAACAGGCGTTGTCGAGGAGAATCACCCGTGTCCATAGATCAGTCTGATATCGACAAGCTCGCGCATTTGTCGAGACTGGAGTTTGCTGAGTCCGAGCACGCTGACTTTGTTAGCAAGCTGGGTTCCATCGTCGAATTTGTCGATCAGTTGCAGGCAGCTGAGACCGAGGGCGTCTTGCCGATGGCCCATCCGCTGGATTTGGTGCAACGACTGCGTCCTGACGCTGCCGACCCGAATATCGATCGTGAGGCGCTGCAGTCGACAACCGACGCGGTCGCTGATGGGCTGTACCTTGTGCCGAAGGTGATCGAATGAACGATCAGATGCATGCCTGGACGTTGACCGAGACCCGCTCTGCACTGGCGGATGGCGCCACGACCAGCACCGGGCTGGTTCGTCACTTGCTGGATCGTGTGCAGGGCGCAGGTGCGGCACTCAATGCGTTTATCACCGTGGATGCGGATCAGGCACTTGCGCGCGCGGCAGCATCCGACGAGCGGCGTCGAACTGGTGCGGTCAGGCCTTTGGAAGGTCTGCCGATCGCGCACAAGGATATCTTCTGTACACGCGGTGCTCGTACGACCTGTGGCTCGAAGATGCTCGAATCGTTTGTGCCACCCTACGATGCGACCGTGGTGTCAAATCTGGAAGCGGCGGGTGCCGTTGTGATTGGCAAGACCAACATGGATGAGTTCGCCATGGGGTCATCCAACGAAACGAGTTTCTTTGGTGATGTGTCGAACCCCTGGAGCACAGCGTGCTCACCTGGCGGTTCTTCCGGAGGATCAGCGGCGGCAGTCGCAGCGCGGCTGGTGGCAGCGGCAACCGGCACGGATACTGGCGGTTCGATTCGTCAACCCGCAGCGCTCTGCGGCCTCACGGGATTGAAGCCGACCTATGGACGGGTCAGTCGCTACGGGATGATCGCCTTCGCGTCGAGCCTCGATCAGGCCGGCACGCTGACTCGCAGCGCCGCTGATGCGGCGATGCTGCTCGGGGTTATGGCCGGCGCTGACCCGCATGATTCCACTAGTGTGGATGTGCCAGTCGACGACTATGAAGCCGCACTCGCCGCGTCGATCGCCGGAAAGCGTATCGGCGTTGTGCGCGAATTCATGGTCGAGGGCAATGACCCCGAAAACACCGTAGCACTCGAGACGGCATTCGATGTCCTGCGAGATCTCGGGGCTGAGGTAGTCGAGATATCTTTGCCGAACATTGGGCTCTCGGTGCCGACCTACTACGTGGTTGCGCCGGCCGAGTGCTCGTCCAACCTCTCGCGTTTCGATGGTGTGCGATTCGGGCATCGAGTCAGCGAACCTCGC
Source organism: Pseudomonadota bacterium (assembly GCA_039027435.1). Lineage (GTDB taxonomy): Bacteria > Pseudomonadota > Gammaproteobacteria > Steroidobacterales > Woeseiaceae > CALBPI01. The sequence continues at coordinate 155,910 of JBCCKF010000009.1, forward strand.
GACCTGCAGGATCTCTACACCCGATCGCGGGCGGAAGGATTCGGTGATGAGGTGAAGCGACGAATCATGACCGGCACCTACGTTTTGTCGGCGGGTTACTACGATGCCTATTACCTCAAGGCGCAACAGGTGCGTCGTCTGATCAGCGCTGATTTCCAAGCCGCATTCGAGCAGGTGGACTTGCTGGCCGGGCCGACAACGCCGACCTGCGCGTTTCGTCTCGGCGAGAAAACCGACGATCCCATCACGATGTATTTGAATGACATCTACACGATCGGAGCCAACCTCGCGGGACTGCCAGCAATCAGTGTGCCGTGCGGATTTGCGCAAGGCTTGCCGGTTGGCCTGCAGTTGGTCGCGCCAGCGTTTGGCGAATCCCAACTGCTGAATCTCGCTCACCAATTTCAGCTGGCGACCGACTGGCATACGCATGCACCGGAGGCATTCGCATGAGTTGGGAAACCGTCATAGGTCTGGAAATCCATGTCCAGCTGGCCACCGAGAGCAAGATTTTCTCCTCGGCACCAACCGCCTACGGCGCTGCGCCAAACACCCAGGCGAACGTGGTCGATCTCGGATTTCCTGGCGTACTGCCCGTGCTTAATGAAGAGGCCGTAAAGCTCGCGGTGCGCTTCGGTCTGGCTGTTGATGCCGAGATTGCCGGTCGTTCTGTGTTTGCCCGCAAGAACTATTTCTATCCGGATCTCCCGAAGGGCTATCAGATCAGTCAATACGAGTTGCCGATCGTGGCCGGAGGGCACGTCGACATCGTCGATGATGAGGGTGCTCCCAAGACCATCCGTCTGACGCGTGCGCATCTCGAAGAGGATGCCGGTAAGTCGGTGCACGATCAGTTCCCGACGCAATCAGGGATCGATCTCAACCGCGCGGGTACACCGCTGCTGGAGATTGTCTCGGAGCCGGATATGCGCACCGCGGGCGAGGCCGCTCGTTACATGCGCAAGGTCCATGAGCTGGTGCGTTATCTCGGTGTCTCGGATGGCAATATGCAGGAGGGCTCGTTCCGCTGCGACGCCAACGTTTCTGTACGCCGCACAGGTAGCGATACGCTTGGCACGCGTGCAGAGATCAAGAACCTGAACTCGTTCCGCTTTATCGAGAAAGCGATCAACTTCGAAGTCGAACGTCAGATCGATCTGATCGAGTCGGGTGGTGCGGTCGTGCAGGAAACCCGGCTCTACGATGCCGACCTCGATGAAACGCGTTCGATGCGTGGCAAGGAAGAGGCGAACGACTACCGCTATTTCCCCGATCCGGACCTGCTGCCGGTTGTCGTGGAAGAGAGCACTATTGCAGCCGTTCGTGATTCGCTACCGGAGTTGCCGGAACAACGCCGGGCGCGTCTCGAATCCATGGGTCTCAAAACTGAAGAGGCGGACACGCTGGTTTCGCAACGCGCGTTGGCAGACTACTTTGATGCTGTGGTTGAGAATGCGGACGCTCGCCTTGCGGCGAATTGGGTCTTGGGCGAGCTCACAGCGGCGCTCAACAGAGACGAAAGAGATTTGGCGAGCGTGCCCGTAGTGGCAGACACTCTAGCGACGCTACTGTCGCGAATTTCCGATAAGACGATTTCGGGCTCCGCAGCAAAACAGGTCTTTGAAGTCCTTTGGCGTGACGGCGGCGATGTCGATCAGGTAATCGATCAACTCGGCCTCAAACAGATCACCGATTCCGATGCGCTCGGTTCTATGGTGGATGAGGTGTTGGCGAACAGTCCTGAGCAGGTGCAGCAGTTCCGCGACGGCAAGGAAAAGGTCATTGGCTACTTGGTCGGGCAGGTCATGAAGGCGAGTCGCGGCAAGGCCGATCCTGCGCAGGTCAATACGCTGTTGCGTGAGCGCTTGAAGCAGGATTGAGCATGACCGAGTCAGATGGACCCCAATCTGACGCGCTGATCAACTTCATGTTCGATCAGCTGCCGGTCAGAGGTGTGTTGCTGCAGTTCGATCGTTCCTGGAAGACCGTCGTTGGTTTGCACCACCACGTACCCCAAGTGCGCGATTTGTTGGGTCAGAGTCTCGCCGCGACCACGATGATGGCCAGCACCATGAAGCTGACGGGAATGCTAACGCTTCAGCTTCAGGCCGGCGCAGGTCTTGGTATGTTGATTGCGCAATGCGATGGCCAGTTGCGTTATCGCGGCATGAGCGGGGAGCCTGAGAACGAGCATGCTAAGGGGTTCGAAGACTTGCTGAGTGGTGGCCGACTGTCTGTGACCGTCGAGGCGCGGCGTGCGCAGGATCGCTATCAAGGCATCGTGCCGGTGACCGGGCGCTCGCTCGCCGATACGCTGGTGGACTACTACAGAAACTCCGCGCAGTTAGACGCGTACTTTGTGCTGCTCAGCGATGGCGAGCACACAGCCGGTTTGATGCTGCAGAAAATGCCGGATGCGAATCCGATGGAGGCCGATCATTGGCACCGATTGTGTCTCATGGCCGATACGCTGACGCTTGATGAAATGCGGGCCGGTGTGGATCCGGGCCTGATACACAAGCTTTTTTCCGAGGATGATGTCGTTGTCTATCCGGCGAGAAGCAACGGATTTCACTGTCGTTGCACCAGCGCCCGCGCGGAGCGTGCGGTGCGCATGCTCGGAGAGACCGATGCGCGTGCCTTGTTGAAAGAGCGGGGCGGCCAGATCGATATCACGTGTGAGTTCTGCAATCGGCATCGCGTACTCGATGCGGTGGACGTCGAGCGGTTGTTTGCGGATGAGTTTTCTCAAGGTGTGAGTAATGACCAGCTACATTGATCCGGACAGAGAGCAGTTTGAGGTCTTCAAATCGCTGCCGCGCGATGAGCCGATCAATATGCTGAACCTTATTCGGCTGCATGCGACTGCGGAGTATCCCGATGGTGAGACCTGCACCGGTGAAGAGGCATATCGGCGGTACGGAGAGTCTAGCGGACCTGTATTCACTCGAGTTGGTGGCACGATTGTCTGGCGTGGTGAGCCACAAGCTGTACTCATCGGTCCGCCGGACGAGCAATGGGATTTGGCTTTTATCGCACGATATCCGAATGCGTCGGCCTTTCTTGAGATGGTCACAGACACCGAATATCAAGCTGCGGTAATACACCGACAGGTGGCCGTGGCTACCAGCAGGCTTATTCGAATGGCCGACGCACCCTCCGGTCCAAAGTTCGGCTAGCCGGTCGCGGTTGGCGCTGGCGCGTATCTAAGCTAATCCCCTTCCAAAAAAGCCGTACGTTTTGAGTCTCGGGCTCGCTTTGGCTAGAATAACGAACATAAAGATATCTTTATATTATGTTATTTGGCAATGAACTTTGATGGCTATACACAAGCGTTGAAAGCCGCGGCGGAGCCGACGCGTCTGCGCTTGCTGATCTTGTGTGCGCGAGGCGAGCTCTCGGTGAGCGATCTGGTTGCGGTGCTCGGCCAGTCGCAGCCGAGAGTGTCGCGACACCTCAAGATTCTCTGCGACGCCGGATTGCTGGAGCGCTACCGGGATGGACATTGGGTCTTTTTCCGGGTGCCATTGGTTGGGCCAGGTGCAGATCTGGTACATCGGTTGCTCGATCCGCTCGATGCGAATGATCCGCAACTTGCCCCGGATAAGCGCCGGTTAGAGGCTTTGCTTGGTGAGCAACAGCCAGCTGCGGTAGACCCGATGCTGCGACGCTTCAACCGACTGCTGCTCAGCTATTTCCTCACCCAACCGGTGGGGGAGCTGCTCGATATCGGCGTGGGTTCTGGTGCGGTACTAAAACTGCTCGCCCAGCGTGCTACCCAAGCGGTTGGTATCGATGTGGATTTGGCGTCACGCCAGGCGGCGCGGCGAGAGTTACTGAGAAATGGCTTGCAGCACTGCACCATTCGATCCGGCGATATGCATGCAATCGAATTCGACGATGACACCTTCGATACTGTGATTCTTGATGAAGTCCTGTTGGGTTCTGCCCAACCGGCGGTTGTATTGCGCGAGGCGATGCGTGTGTTGAGAGGCTCTGGACGATTGCTGATCGTCGAGCACCAAGCCCGAGAACAGGTGGCCTCCACCATTGACCTCATCAAGACGCTGGCACAGCAAGTCCAGCTTCCCATTGGATCTTTTCGTCGATCTGCCGATAACCACCTTGAATATCTGGTCGCAGAAGGCCTGCCTGGGTCTGCTCAACTGGATCGGAGACCCGCGTGAATCAACACAGCCCCATCCGAGTGTCCTTCGAATTCTTCCCGCCCGGTACAGAGAGCATGGCGAAGACGTTGTGGAGCTCACTGCAAAAGCTAGCACCGCTGGAGCCTGAATTCGTCTCCGTCACTTATGGTGCGGACGGATCGACCCGCGAGCGCACCCACGACACGGTGCAGCGGGTATTGAAAGAAACAGCACTCACTCCGGCACCGCACCTGACTTGCGTTGGCGCATCGCGTACCGAAGTGGACGAGATTGCTCGAGAGTATCTGCAAGCAGGGGTGCGTCATATCGTTGCGCTGCGTGGCGATCCGCCCAAAGGTTGCGAGCAATACGATCCGCATCCGGATGGCTATGCGTTTGCCGCCGATCTGGTCTCTGGCCTGCGGCGCGTAGGCGACTTTGACATTTCGGTTGCAGCCTATCCCGAGGTTCACCCGGAGGCGCCGTCTGCCGCCGCTGATCTCGATAATTTGAAGCGTAAGATGGACGCCGGCGCCAGCCGCGCGATCACCCAGTTCTTTTTCGATACGGCACACTTTCTGCGCTTTCGCGACGCGTGTGTGCATCACGGTATCGATGCACCGATCGTGCCTGGCATTCTGCCGATTACGCGTTTCTCACAGATGCTCA
>JBCCKF010000010.1:0-146435 GCA_039027435.1 Pseudomonadota bacterium
GCGATTTCGGTAGCCGACATTGCCGCTATCTCTGCCGGCGATACGAAAGCGATTTCAGTAGCCGACATTGCCGCCATATCTGCCGGAGATACGAAAGCGATTTCAGTAGCCGACATTGCCGCTATTTCGGCAGGGGATACGAAGGCGATCTCAGTAGCTGACGTTACTGCAATTTCCGCTGGCGACACCAAGGCGATTTCGGTAGCTGACATTGCCGCTATCTCTGCTGGCGACACAAAAGCGATCTCTGTGGGAGATCTTCAGCCAGTTTCGCTTTCGGACCTGAACGCGATTTCGGTTGGCGATACGAAGAATCCAGTTCTCGCTACGTTTAGCGCGTTTGGCGAGGAGCTAGATTCGAAAGACGGCGCCAAGGCTGAGTCGGATATTTTTGTTGTTCTCGCGGGCGCTGTGGAGAGTGTGGACCTTAAGACTGCGACGATTACCATTTTAGGTAAGTCAGTTGCCATTGAAATGGAAGCTGCCCAGCGACTGAATATTGGAGATTATGTCGGGGTTCTGGGGCGTGTCTTTGAAAACGGAGCGGTCGAGGTCGAGTCTGTCGGTCGTTACAAGGAAGCTTACATGCCGGGAGTCTCTCCAGTATTAAGGGCGTACCACGTTAGTGAAATGCCAAAGTCCCTGGATTCGGCTCCGTATTTCGGCGTCGCTTCGGACAGTGAAATTCGGCTTGTATACGGCGTGCAACCTACGCTAGGCGGCGGCATTGTTGACGCATACGTAATCAACGGCGGATAGCGAAAAAAAAAAGACCGACCACCTGAAGGGAGGGGTCGGTCAATATTGCCTCATCGTTTAGGAGATGTGAGGTTAAGACGCTCCCGCCAGAGCGATCAAAGCGGGAACGTTATTAACACTACAGTCTAGTCACCCGCCTTGCGGTGACGTCGTTCACAATTCTCTCTGTATTGAATCTCCAAATCACTCGGGGAGTTCGACGCTGACTTCTTTGCGAATCCCGTCGAGATATTCGTTGAACTGTTGCTGTGTCAGTGCACCGCGGATTTGTTCCTGCACTTCCTCAAAGCCTGGTAATGATCCGTCGCGAGTACCAACGCGCAGGATTACGTGCCAGCCGAAATCGGTTTGAACGGGCGATTGGCTGAACGCACCGTCTTCAAGTTCCTGAACCGCAGCGCTGAATGGCGGCACCATTTGAGTCGGAGCAAACCAGCCGAGATCTCCGCCCTTCGGTCCTGATGGTCCCGTGGATTTTTCGGCCGCGAGTGCAGCAAAATCGGCGCCGCCCTTTAGCTCCTCGATAATGCTTTTCGCTTCATCCTCTGACTCGACAAGTATGTGACTTGCTCTCAATTCAGTCGGCGCCGCTACGTTGCCGACCTGTTCGTCGTACGCCGCTCGCACTGCCTCATCGGCAATCGGATTTGATTCGACAAAATCTACGATGGCGGCCCGAGCGAGAACATCGCGTCTTTGCGCTTCAATGGTCGCCGCAGTCTCCTCGGATTGGTCGAGTTTTTTCTCGATACCGATGTTCGATAATGCGATTACCGTAGCAATCTGTTCGATGATGTCGTCGCGATTCTCGGCGGTGGCGGGCGCTCCGGTAAACTGTACAGCGTATGCATCGAACTCCACTTCCGAGATTGCCAAGCCGTCAACAGTAACTACGGTTTCGCCAATTGCTACGGTGCTCGCGATCAACAGTGCCGCACTCAGCAAACTGCGCTTTGCAGTTGTCTTCATCAGTTTCTCCTTAAGGGCTGAATGAAAAGTTGTCTATTCGGTTCCGCTCGCCTTGATGGAGAGCGCATGAATATCTGTGGTCATCAAATCGCCAAGCGCTTTGTAGATAGCTTGGTGACATGCGATCGGGCGTTTGCCATTGAACGCACTTGAGGAAATGTTCACCTTAAAGTGCCCACGTCCGTCTTGAGCACCCGCATGTCCGGCATGCAAGTGCGATTGGTCGATAACTTGCAGCGTGGTCGGCTCGAAAGCCTCCTGAAGTATTTGCGTGATCAATTCAACACGTGCTGCGTTCATTCCGAATCGACCTGGGCTGCCTGTTCATTCTCGGTCGATTCTTCGTCGATCATGCGACCCGCGATCCAAACGCTTTGACCGATGATGAAAGCGAACGTCAGGCCGGTGATGCCCCACACCTTGAACTGAAACCAGGTCGCCTCGCTGTAGTTCGTGGCGACCAGAATGTTTAACGCGCCGAGGAAAACAAAAAAACCGGCCCAGATATATCCGAGTGTTTTCCACGCGTCTGGTTCCATACGAATGGTTCCGCCGAGCATCTTCTCGATCAGACTGACGCCGGCAAACTTCTGGGCGAGTCCGAACGCGATCGCCAATCCGAAGTAGAGAATGGTCGGTTTCATCATCACGAACCGCGGATCGCGAAATATGAGTGTTGCGCCGCCAAACAGGAGCACCAAGCCCGCTGACCATAAGTGCACCTGAGAGACAGGCTTTCCGAGCAGTTTCTGTCCCAAGGGGATCAATGGCAGCGTCACCATCAAGACGATGGTGGCCGCGTAGATGTCGTATTGCTTGTACGCAACCAACGCCAGCAGTAGCGGAATGAAGTCAATAAGTGCTTGCATGAAGTGGTGTTTTCAGTAGCGGTGGCGCATGTTAGCGGAAACGGCACGTTGCCCACCAGTAACGAGTAAGTGTTCTCGGGCTAAAGTACAATATGGGTATGACGGAGCTGATCTCAATCCATCCCGAAAACCCCCAGATGCGACAGGTAGCGCGTGTTGTCAGTCTCATGCGGGCCGGCGGGTTGATCGCATACCCGACCGACTGCAGTTACGCCCTGGGTTGCCATATTGGTGACAAACGCGCGATGGAGCGAATCCGCCGTATTCGTCAGACAGACAAGGACCACAACTTCACACTGGTTTGCAGTGATCTGTCCGAGATCGCTACCTATGCGCGGGTTGATAACTGGGCCTACCGTCTTCTTCGCACGTTCACGCCCGGGCCTTACACCTTTATTCTGAAAGCAACCGGGGAAGTGCCAAAGCGGCTCCAGAACCCGCGCCGCCGGACCATCGGTATCCGCATTCCAGACCATCCGATTCCTTTGGCGTTCCTCGAACACCTGAGCGAACCCATCATGTCATCAACTTTGCTCATGCCGGGTGACGACGAGCCCATGACTGATCCGCGCGAGATGCTGGACAGACTGCAAGGCAAGGTAGAGGCCGTCATTGACGGTGGTGCTGGAGGGATGGTGCCTTCAAGTGTGGTCGATCTGACCAGCGGTACGGTCGAGATCCTCCGTGAGGGCAAAGGCGATACGTCCGCGATCGTCTGAAGTCACGGTGCCAGCACCGCTGGAATAGGACTACAATAGGCGACAGTTTTTCAGTGACGTCCCGGAATTCCCAGTGACCGAAACGCCTCCAGAGCCCACAACGGAGAATCTACTCCAGCAGCCAGCACAATCGGAAATGCCGTTTGCAGTGGTTGAGGGCGAACCCGTAACGGAGTTGCCGCAGGATCTATACATCCCGCCGCACGCTCTTAAGGTGTTCCTCGAGGCTTTCGAGGGTCCCCTTGACCTGCTTCTCTACCTTATTCGGCGACAGAACCTCGACATCCTCGATATTCCGATTGCGGAAATCACAGAGCAGTACGTTCAGTACATTGAGGTTATGCAGGAGCTCCAGCTTGAGCTTGCCGGGGAGTACCTTCTGATGGCCGCGATGCTGGCGGAGATCAAGTCGCGTATGTTGCTGCCACGCCCTGTCAGTGATGATGCAGATGAAGAAGATCCGCGCGCCGAGTTGGTCAGAAGGCTGCAGGAGTACGAGCGCTTCAAGAAGGCCGCGGAAGATCTCGACGAGCTGCCGCGCGAAGAACGCGACACGACCGTGGTCAACGCCAGCATGCCGAAGCGTCGGGTGGTGACCCGGCTTCCTGATGTCAGCCTGCGTGAGTTGTTGGTTGCCTTTAAAGAAGTTATGGCGCGCGCAGAAATGTACTCCAACCTGCATCTTCAACGTGAACCGCTATCTGTGCGTCAACGCATGACAGAGATTCTCGATTTGACGAATGCTGGTGGTTTCTCGGAGTTTTCGTCGCTGTTTGATCCAGAAGAAGGGCGCATGGGGGTGACCGTCACCTTTATTGCGATTCTGGAGCTTTTGAAAGAACAACTTCTCGAGGTTGTGCAGAGTACGAACTTTGCACCGATTCATGTTCGTGCTGTCCAGGCCGACGACGCCGACGAGAAGCTAGCCAATATTGAACTGGAGGCTGATTAGTGTCCGCGACCGAACCACAAGTACCCGCGATACAGGAAGCATCGCAAACGGCTGAAGAGAGTCATGCGCTGGAAGTGTTCTTCGAAGCCGCGCTGCTCGCCTCGGACGCACCACTAAACATCGACCAATTGCAGAAGATTGCGAGTGCTCGACCAGGGGCTACCAAGGTTTCGAAGCCCGAAGTCCGACAGGCTTTGGAAGCACTTGAAGCGCGTTTTGAGGATCGTGGAGTAACCTTGGTGGAAGTGGCTTCAGGTTTCCGGGTCCAGCTTCGTCAGGAGATGATGGCGGAACTAACGGGGTTGTTTGAAGAGCGACCGCCACGATACTCCCGTGCGTTTTTCGAGACGCTTGCGTTGATCGCGTATCGACAGCCCATTACTCGAGGTGAAATCGAAGACGTCCGTGGTGTAGCAGTTAGCAGCAACATCATTCGCAGCATGCTGGAGCGAGAGTGGATTCGTATCGTCGGACACCGTGATGTGCCCGGCAAGCCCGCAATGTTCGGCACGACCAAGGCGTTTCTCGACTACTTCAATCTAAAAACACTGGACGAGCTACCGTCGCTGGCGGAATTGACCGATATAGAGAGCCTGAAAATTCAGCTCGACTTACCCAGCGTCGAAGATGGCAGCAGCAATCCTCCGGCGATTGCACGTGAAGAATCCACCGATGAGCAGCCCTCAGAAGCCGACATCGAAGAAGGCTGAACGCGCGCAAAAGGTTCTGGCAGCGGCGGGGCATGGCTCACGACGCGAGATTGAGCGTGCAATTGCAGCGGGTGAGCTTCTAATCGATGGAGCAGTGGCCGAACTTGGCGCTACGATCAGCGGAGAGGAAGACCTCGTACTGCGTGGGCGTAAGGTCAGCGTCAAGGCGGCACGCCACGCCCGGCACAAACACTTGCTCTACCACAAGCCGGCCGGCGAGGTTTGCACACGCAGTGATCCTGAGGGTCGGAAGCGCATTTTTGACAGCCTTCCGAAACCGGGTATGCAGCGTTGGATTGCGGTCGGTCGATTGGATATTGCGACGACGGGCTTATTGTTGCTCACCACCGATGGCGAGCTCGCCAATCGGCTGATGCATCCGAGCTACGAGGTGGCTCGGAGCTATTCGGTTCGAGTATTAGGGGATCCGGATGAAACCGTACAGCAACAGCTGCTGACGGGCGTCGAGCTGGAAGATGGTGTCGCGAAATTCGACAGTCTGGTGCCGGGTGGTGGTAGCGGCGTCAATCGCTGGTTTGATGTAACGCTACACGAAGGTCGCAATCGTGAAGTTCGCAGAATCTGGGAAGCGGTCGGCTTCACCGTCAGTCGACTGGTTCGTACAGGATATGGTGCCGCGCGACTGCCGCCCAAATTGCGCCGCGGAGAATTCATGGATATCCCGTACCCGGTGCTGCGCAAACTCTATCAAGCGGTCAGGTTGGAAGCGCCTGCACCGCCGGTGGATCGCAGCCGTCATCCGGCCCGCCGACGGAAAAAACCGCGTCGCAGCGGTTAGCGTTTGTCCTTCACGTCGACGCTGAGACCTGTCAGTGCCTCATCGGTGCTGTTCAAGAAGTAAAGGTACGCGGGTGCAACCGAATCTGGGGTCGGTACCTTTTGGGCGTCTTCCATTGGGTAGGCCTGTGCCCGCATGTGCGTCCGGGTGGCCCCCGGGTTGATCACATTGACACGGATACCACGCGGTTTTTGTTCTTCAGCGATGATCTGAGCGAGCCCTTCGACCGCAAACTTGGAGACCGCATACGCACCCCAAAATGCGCGGCCCTTTCGACCCACGCTACTTGTTGTAAACAACACATCGCCCTTCGCTTTCGCGAGCAATGGCAAGAGCACCTTCGTCAGAGCGAATCCGGCGGTTGCGTTGACATGCATTACTTGCTGCCAGATCACCGCGTCATATTGTTCAACTTCGACCATTTCGCCGAGAATCCCCGCACAGTGAACCAGCCCGTCCAGCTGCCCGAAATCACTCTCAATCTGCTCGGCAAGCGTCAGGTAGACACCACCTTCTGCTTTTAGGAAGTCCAGCGGGATGACGATGGGTCTGGGGCCGCCGGATTCAACGATGGCATCGTGAACCTCATTCAGTTTGGTTTCCGAACGCCCCATCAACAGGACAGTGGCGCCTGCAACCGCGCACGATTCAGCTACGGCTCTGCCAATCCCGTCGCTGGCACCAGTTACCAGAATCACTTTGCCGTCCAAGCTGCCTGGTGCAGCTTTGTACTCCCGAAGTTCGGAAGGTGAGGGCGTTTGTGTCATTCAACTTCTCCGGTTTGTGCACGAGCGGCTCGCCAGGCACGAAATACGAGCGGTAATGATCGCACTTTTTTGCCGTCTGTCAGCCGTCCTAACGAATAATCCAGCGTGGCGGCAAGTGCGACCCACGCGACTGGCAATGATCCGCCACAGACTTCGGTTAGCGGCCGACGGATTGATGCGACTTCTTCGGTGAAGTCTCGGGGCGCTGCGCCGCGATCCAGTGCATCGAGGGTTGCCAATGCACAGGCGAGGTCGGTTGCGCTCGTGCGCTGAGCGAGTTCGAGCGGGTTGTCAGTGGCGATCAATAACGCGACACCAAACCTTCTGAATGCATCGATGCGAAAGCTCGTCCGCGATTCCGATTCCGGCGTTCGCTTCGTTCGTGCGTGGACCAGCCATTGTCGCAGCAGTGGCAGATGTTCCGCGTTGAGTGGTCCGGGTACTAGTGCTTTGGTCAGCGGGTGGCGAGGTGAGCCAGTGGTCGTACGACGAAGCTCTTCGTCCCACCACTGCATCTTGATCGGCCGCACTTCGGGACTGAGTGAAGGATCGGCGAGCGCGCTCACCTCAGCCGCAATTTCAAACGCCGCCTTCTGTTGCGCTTGTGCCTCGGCACTGAGATAAATGGCGGCAACGTCCAGGCAACGTTTGGCCGTTGGAGATAATATCGCATTCATCAACTACTGATCGTCTGAACGTCCGGTGGATGGCGCCTGCAATTCTCGCGGTGCAGTCTCGATTTGTTGTAACTCATCGATCTGCTTTTTTGGCTGGATGCCGAGTTCCGTGAACTTTCTCGCGCCCGGCAGGACATTGCGCTCCAATGAGCCCACCGCCTGGTTGAATGCTTTGGTGCTGCCTTCGAGTTGTCGCCCGACCTTGGCAAGGTGGTCGCTAAACACTGCGAGTCGGTCGTGAAGATCGATGGCAAGGCGCCGAATTTGTTCAGCGTTTTCCGCCAACGACAATTGCCGCCATCCGTAGGCAACGGCTTTGAGCAGTGCAACAAAACTGGTGGGCGTTGCCAGGATGATGTTTTGGCGAAGTGCATCATCAATCAGCGCCGGTTGCTTCTGGACCGCAGCCGATAGGAACTGATCGCCCGGGATAAACAATATGACGAATTCCGGGCTTTTTTCGAACTGTGACCAATAGGACTTCTTGGCTAGCTCGTCAATTCGCTCTTTCACTTTGCGAGCGTGTTGCACGAGCAATCGGTCACGCTCTTCGGGCTGTTCGGCTTCGATCGCACTGAGATAGGCATCCAGAGGCGTCTTTACGTCGACGACGAGTTCACGCTCGTCTGGCATTCGAACGATCATGTCGGGGCGGATCGCCTTTCCGTCGTCGCCGCGTTGCGTTGATTGTTCAATAAAGTCGCAGTGTTCGACCATACCGGCCATTTCGACGAGTCGGCGCAGCGTGATCTCTCCCCACTGTCCCCGAACCTCGGGTCGGCGCAGGGCGGTCACAAGATTGCGCGTCTCCTGACTGAGGCTGCTGGCAGCCTGCTGCATGTTCGCCAACTGCTCGGTGATGCTCCCGTATGCCTGGCTCCGAGCTTTCTCGAGCGCCTGGATTTGCGCTTCGGATTTCTGCAGGGCCTCGCGAATAGGCGCAACAAGATTCTCAACGGCTTTCTCGCGCGCGGCCATTTCGCTGTTGGCAATTTCCTGGCGCTTTCCGAGGTGCTCCTCGGCGAGCTTCAAGAACGTGTCACTGTTGCGTTGCATGGTTTGTTGAGCGAGGTTCCCGAATTCGCCAGACAATCGGCTTTCGACCAGCTCGACCAATCGTTCGCGCTCTCCGATGAGATGCTCCTGACTGTCTACTCGCGTGCGAAGCTCAGCGAGCTCGACTTCTTTCTTCGCAAATGCTGGGCGCGTGAACAGAAACTCCAGCAAGATGCCGATCGCCAATCCCAGCGCGAGCCCGCCTAGCGCAAACAACCAGGCGCCGGGTTGCTGTGCAAGATCAGCAAGCGCACTCATGGCATCAGTCTCGCGCGAACGTTAATCATCTTCGATAACGCCTCGGGAGTTTCGCACACGGCGTCGGCTCCCCAGCTGTAGGGGTCATCACCTTCGAGGTTATAGCCATAACCGACGGCAATGGCGTACATGCCTGCCGCGTGCGCCGCATCGATATCGCGCTTGTGGTCGCCTGCATACAGGCACTGGTCCGGCGACTTGCCAAGTTGGTCGGCGGCAAACACCAGTGGTGCCGGGTCAGGTTTTCTTACGGGTAGCGTATCGGCGGCAACAACGCAGCCGACTCGTTGTGACAGGCCGAGGGCATCTAGTAATAGATGAGTCAGGTATTCCGGCTTGTTGGTGACAATACCCCAAGGTTCGGCGAGCTGATCAAGCGTCGGAGCGATAGCAGGGAATACGTGCGAGCCCTCAGCAATGTGGGCGGCGTAGTAGTCGAGAAACCAAGCGTGGGCGCGCTTTTGTGCGGTTTCGTCGTGCTCCAAAAAAGCCAGTTTGATCATGCCGAGACCGCCATTGGCAACCTCGCGACGGGCTCGTTCTTGTTCGGGTCGCTCAACGCCAAACTGATCGCACGTGGCGAAGAGTGCAGCGACGAGGTCAGGTGCGGTGTCGATCAGGGTTCCATCGAGATCGAGCAATACGGTTTGATGCGTGCTCAAGCTAGGCGCCTGACATTTTGTAATGAGCGAAATAGTTTACGTCGATGTCGTTGCCGAGACTGAATCGATCGGATAGAGGGTCATAAGAAAGTCCAGTCAGCCCCTGGAGTTGAAGGCCCGATTCGCGTGCCGCTCTGTCGAGCTCGGCGGGACGAATGAACTTGGCGTATTCATGGGTGCCGCGAGGGACCCAGTTCAAGACATACTCTGCACCCACGATCGCGAGTGCAAACGCCTTTGCAGTGCGATTGATCGTGGAGAAAAACACATCACCGCCAGGTTTGATCATCTTGGCGATGGCGGCAACGACGGCCTCCGGCGCAGGCACATGCTCCAGCATTTCCATACAGGTGATGACGTCGAACGCCGCTGGTTTGTTTTCGGCGAGCGATTCGGCGGTCGAAAGTTGGTAATCGATGTCGAGCTCACTCTCGTGCATGTGTAGCCGCGCGACTTGAATCGCCTTTTCCGACATGTCGACTGCTGTGACCCTGGCACCGGACTTCGCCATGGCTTCCGCCAAAAGACCACCGCCACAGCCGATATCAGCCGCGTTCGCACCATCAAGCGTTGCGCGTTCGCGGACATACTCGAGTCGGATCGGGTTGATGCGATGCAGCGCACCGAATTCGCCTTTCGGGTCCCACCATCGACTTGCGACGGCATCGAATCGGGCTAACTCCGAACTGTCTACATTTTCCATCGGTCGGTTTCCCTGGCATCAGCCGCGAATACGGGCTTGCCACTCCTGAGTGCGTGCCTGAATGCGCTCGGCATCCAAAGTTGTGGGTTGGCCATGCTCCAGCAGCGCTTTTCCGGCAACCCAGACGTCGGTGACGTCGGATCGGTCTGCTGCGTAGAACAGTGCGGCGATCGGATCGTACACGGGCTGACAATGCGGCGCATCGAGATTCACTGCCGTGACATCGGCCCATTTGCCTGACTCCAGTGAACCGGTTTGCTCAGCGATCCCCAACGCCTGCGCGCCATTGATCGTGGCCATCTTCAATAGCGTAGCGGAGGGCAGCACAGTTGCATCACCTTCTCGGCCCTTGGCAACCAGACCCGCGAGTCTTGTCTCGGCGATCATGTTGAGCGAATTGTTCGACGCCGCACCGTCAGTGCCAATAGCGACATTGATTCCGTAATCGAGCATCTCAGCGATTGGGGCCATGCCACTTGCGAGTTTCAGGTTGCTGCTCGGGCAGTGCACGACGCTGCAGTAGTGATCGCGAAACAACGCAAGGTCTTCTGAGGTGGCCGCAACCATGTGCGCTGCTAGAAAATTGCTGCTGAGTAGTCCGAGGTCATGCAGGTGCTTGGTCGGGCGCTTGCCATTGCTCGTGAGACCTTGTTCAACCTCTCCCTGAGTTTCCTGCAGGTGAATATGGACCATTGCATCGAGTTGATCGGCGATAGTTCGAACGCGCGTCAGCGTGTCTGGCGTGACTGTGTAGGGCGAATGCGGTGCGAATTGTGTTGTGATCAGGGGGTTGGCGCGAAGTGCGTCCCTGGTGTCTTGTGCTTTGGCGAGGTACTCATCCGCAGTCGCCGCCCAGGCGGTTGGAAACTCGATGATCGGCAAACCGAGCGAGACGCGCATTCTGGCGGCAGAAGCCACTTCTGCTGCAACATCCGGGAAGAAGTACATGTCGTTGAAACAGGTAACACCGCCTTTGATCGACTCCAGCATCGCCAGTCGGGTGCCGTCACGAACCATCTCAGGACCCACGTGCTCGGCCTCAATTGGCCAGACGCCGTTCTCCAGCCATTGCTGCAACGGCAGATCTTCGGCCGCACCTCGCAACAGGGTCATCGCGGCATGGGTGTGTGCGTTGATTAAACCGGGAATCAACAGGTGCGAATCCCGGGCAATCACACGATCAGGCGCATACTGCTCGAGCAGGTTCGTGCGGGTGTCGACCGCGACAATTCGCCCGGAATCTATGGCGATAGCCCCGTCGTCAATCACGGAATTGTCGGGCTCAACAGTCGCTACCCAGCGGGCAGAAATCAGGGTTTCACAACGCTTCATCGGCGCATTATAGCGGGGTGTCGGAATCTTGGGTCACACCCCGATTTTCAGGGCTTTTCGGGGGTGGTTTTATGCTAGAATTTGGGTAACAAAAGCGGTGGCGCCTGAGGGCCGTAAACGCCTGTTTTTTCAGACTGAAGAAACGACAGGTTCGCCATTAAAACACTAGAAGAACGCTTGATTTTCTGTTCCCTGAATTCGCTCGAATGATCCATGTCTGATATTGCCCAGGAATTACTCTCCGTAACGATCGAAGAAGAGATGCGTCAGTCGTATCTCGATTATGCGATGAGTGTCATCGTCGGGCGTGCATTGCCCGATGTTCGTGATGGTCTGAAACCGGTTCACAGACGCGTGTTGTACGCGATGCACGAGCTCGGAAATGTCCATAACAAGCCCTATAACAAGTCGGCAAGGGTTGTCGGGGACGTCATCGGTAAATACCACCCGCATGGTGATTCTGCGGTGTACGACACGATTGTCCGAATGGCGCAGCCGTTTTCGATGCGCTACATGCTGATCGACGGTCAAGGCAACTTTGGCTCTGTCGATGGCGATGCGCCAGCCGCCATGCGTTATACCGAAGTGCGGATGGCGAAGATCACCGAGGAGTTGCTGGCGGATATCGACAAAGAAACCGTTGATTTCGTGCCCAACTACGACGAGAAGGAGACCGAACCGTCGGTGCTGCCAACGCGGATTCCGAACCTGCTCGTCAACGGTTCCGCAGGTATCGCGGTGGGTATGGCCACCAACATCCCGCCGCACAACCTCGGCGAGGTGATCAACGCGACTCTGGCGCTGATGGATAACACCGAGCTGGATGTGCCCGGACTGATGGAATACATGCCCGGCCCGGATTTCCCAACTGCCGGCATCATCAACGGCTCTGCGGGCATTTATCAGGCCTACAAGACAGGACGTGGCCGGGTTTACATTCGTGGTCGCACGCACATTGAGCCGCTTGACGGCAAGTCACGAGAAGCCATTATCGTGACGGAGCTACCGTATCAGGTGAACAAAGCCCGGCTTATTGAAAAAATTGCTGAACTTGTGCGCGATAAGAAGCTCGACGGCATTAGCGGCCTTCGGGATGAGTCTGACAAAGACGGCATGCGGGTCGTTATCGAGCTCAAGCGAGGCGAGAACAGCGAGGTAGTGCTCAACAACCTGTACAAACACACGCTGCTCCAGACGGTGTTCGGTATCAATATGGTTGCGCTGCGGAACGGGCAGCCGCAGTTGATGAACCTGCACGATGTGCTGAACGCATTCATTGGTCACCGCCGTGAAGTGGTGACTCGACGGACGATATTCGAGCTTCGGAAAGCGCGCGCGAGGGCGCATGTGCTCGAAGGGCAGGCCGTCGCACTCGGCAATATCGATCCCGTGATCGAGTTGATCAAAACGTCACCGAGTCCGGCTGAAGCCAGGGTACGACTCTGCGCCCTGGATTGGGCGCCGGGTCAGGTGACCGAGATGATCGCACGCGCGGGCAGCATCGATACGCGCCCGGACGGTCTCGACGAGTCTTTCGGAATCCGTGGCCAGGGGGATTCGGTTCGTTACCGCTTGTCCGAGACCCAGGCGCAGGCAATTCTTGACCTGCGACTCCACAAACTCACAGGGCTAGAGCAGGATAAAATTCTCAAGGAATACAGTGATCTGCTCGAAAAAATTAAAGAATATTCTATGATCCTTGCTGACCCTGATCGTCTACTCGAGGTGATTCGTGAGGAGCTTGCCGCGGTGCGGGAGCAGTTCAACGACGAGCGTCGAACCGAGATCGTCGAGGATCACAGTGACCTTAGCATTGAGGACTTGATCCCTGAATCTGATGTCGTGGTGACCCTGTCGCACGCGGGCTATGCGAAGGCCCAGTCTCCAGATACCTATCAGGCGCAGAAACGCGGTGGTAGAGGACGTTCCGCCACGCGAATGAAGGACGAGGACTTCATCGAGCACCTGTTTGTGGCGAATACGCATGACACCCTGCTGTGCTTCTCCAGCCGCGGAAAGGTCTACTGGCTCAAGGTCTACCAATTGCCACAGGCGGGCCGAGGGTCGCGCGGCAAGCCGATCGTGAATCTCCTGCCGCTTGAGCAGGATGAGCGCATCAATGCCGTCGTGCCTACGAGGGAATTCCCGGCTGACCGCTACGTCATATTTGCAACGCGCAACGGGACTGTGAAACGCACCTCCCTTGAGGCGTTCTCGCGACCGCGCAGCAACGGCATCATCGCAATCGATATCCGCGAGGACGATGCCCTCGTCGATGTGGCAATTCTGTCTGCCGGTGAGGATGTGATGCTCTTCGCGAACTCCGGGAAGGCGATTCGTTTCGCGAGCGACGATGTTCGTGCCATGGGGCGCGGCGCTGCGGGCGTTCGAGGCATCAAGGTCGCGAACGATCAGGCCGTCATCGCGATGCGGGTCGTACGCGATGATGAAGTACTGCTGATCGCGACAGAGCACGGGTTCGGCAAGCGTACGGCGGTTGCGGAGTTCAATGTGCAGGGTCGCGGCGGCCAGGGCGTGATCGCCATCCAGACTTCTGACCGCAACGGTCCCTGTGTCGGAGCTTTGCGTGTTTCGGAGGACGATGAGGTCATGCTGATCAGTCACCAGGGCACGCTTGTGCGCACTTCCGTAAGTGAAATCTCCCAGCTCGGACGAAATACGCAGGGTGTCACGCTCATTCGCCTCGACGAGGGCGATCTGCTGACCGGGCTTGCACGTATCGAAGCGATCGACGACGAAGAGACCGAGTAATGGATCGAGTTTTTAATTTCAGCGCTGGTCCGGCAGTGCTGCCGGAGCCTGTGTTGCAACGTGTTCGCGACGACATGCTGAGTTGGGGCGAAAGCGGGATGTCGGTGATGGAAATGAGTCACCGAGGTAAGGAGTTTGTAAGCATCGCCGAGCAGGCGGAGGCCGATCTGCGTGCGCTGCTCAAGGTGCCAGAGCACTACAAAGTCCTGTTTCTCCAAGGCGGTGCAACGTTGCAGTTTTCGATGTCGGTGATGAACCTCGCGACGGCGGAAGACACCGTCGATTACGTCGTGACCGGCAGTTGGGGCAAGAAAGCGATCAAAGAGGCACAACGCTACGCCAGGGTAAATCTCTGTGCTGATGCTGCAGACAACAACTACACCGATATACCGCCGGTTGATACCTGGAAGGTCTCCGACGACGCGGCGTTTTTGCATTACACGCCAAACGAAACCATCGGAGGCGTTGAATTCCATGACATTCCGGATCATGTGACGACTGCGCCCCTGGTCGCCGACATGAGTTCGACCATCCTGTCGCGACCACTGGAGGTCGACCGATTCGGCCTCATCTACGCGGGGGCTCAAAAGAATATCGGCCCCGCTGGGCTTACGATCGTTATGATCCGGGAAGACCTTCTGGAGCCGCGTCGTGAAGGTGTACCGACGATGATGCAGTACGCCGCCCACGCTGCTGCTGGTTCAATGAGCAACACTCCCCCTACATTCGCCTGGTATGTCGCCGGTCTGGTGTTTCGTTGGTTGATCAACGAGGGTGGGCTAGACGTCATGGCCCTGCGTAACCAACGCAAAGCACAGACGCTGTACGGCGCCATTGACCAGTCAGACTTCTATTCGAGCCCTGTCCCCGTAGCATCACGTTCGCGCATGAACGTGCCATTCACGCTGGCGAATGCTGAGCTTGATGGGCAATTTCTGAGTGAAGCGGCTGATGCCGGGCTGGTAACCCTTAAGGGCCATCGATCGGTCGGCGGTATGCGGGCGAGCCTGTACAACGCCATGCCGCAGGAAGGTGTCGACGCGCTGGTCTCGTTCATGCAGGATTTCGAGAAACGTAACGGCTAGGCCAATAGCAATGTATAGAGTTCAAACCCTGAACAATATTTCAGTCGCCGGATTGAAGCGTTTGCCGCGCGGCGACTATGAGGTCGCCTCCGCCCTTAGCGATCCTCACGGCATTCTCGTTCGCTCGCACAAGATGCACGACATGGAGATTCCGGATTCACTGGAAGCTGTCGGTCGCGCCGGCGCGGGCACGAACAATATCCCGATCGATGCACTCAGTGACCTCGGCGTTCCGGTTTTCAACGCCCCAGGTGCCAACGCCAATGCGGTCAAGGAGCTGGTTTTCGCCGGCGCACTGATGGCTGCGCGCAACATTCAGCCGGCACTGGCGTATGTTGCCGGCCTTGAAGGGGACGCGGCAACGGTCAGCCGTGCGGTCGAGGCAGGCAAGAAGCAATACGCAGGATTCGAGTTGCCGGGCAAGACGCTGGGGGTCATCGGTCTCGGGGCAATCGGCGTCGAGGTGTGCAACACCGCGCTGGCGCTGGGCATGCAGGTGATGGGGTTCGATCCGCATATGACGGTTCGGCGAGCATGGCAGCTGTCCGCCGGGGTCGAGGAAGCGTCGAGCATCGAGCAGCTGCTCTCAGCGGTCGATATCCTGACGGTCCACGTGCCGCTCAGTGATGCGACTCGCCATTTGCTCAACGAGGAACGACTCGGGCTGATGAAGCCGGATTCGGTGCTGATCAACCTTGCTCGCGGTGGCATCGTCGATGACACGGCTGTGATCAGCGCCTTGGATGCCGACAAACTGCACGCCTATGTAACCGACTTTCCTGGGCCAGAAACCATTGGCCATCCGAAGATCATTGGTTATCCGCATCTTGGTGCTTCAACAGGAGAGGCCGAGGACAATTGTGCGGTGATGGTTGCGGATACCCTTAAGGACTATCTCGAGAACGGCAACATCCGCCATTCGGTGAATTTCCCGGACGCAAAGCTGCCGCGAGTGGGCGAGAGCTGGCGTGTCTCCATCGCGAACCGGAATGTGCCCAATATGGTGGGCCAAATCTCAACCATAATCGCAGAAAATGATCGTAACATTATAGATTTGTTGAATAAATCAAGAGGTGAAGTGGCCTACACGATCATCGATTTGGATGCACCGCTCGGCGAGGACGCGCTCGCTGCGATGCGGGGAATCGACGGGGTACTCAGAGTTCGAGTGCCTGGGGCCTAGGGCAGGCTTTTTCATGAGTGACTCCGACAAGACGCAGGCTTTGAGTGAGGTCAGGGTGGCGATCGATGCCATCGACGCTGAGATTCAGACGCTGATTGCGCGCCGGGCCAAGCTCGCTCAGCAGGTCGGCATCGCCAAGCGAGATGCGCCCGACAATTCCGGTTTCTACCGTGCGGACCGAGAGGCACAGGTGCTTCGCCAGGTCATTGAGCGCAACAAGGGGCCACTGTCCGATGAGGAAATTGTGCGGCTTTTTCGCGAGATCATGTCCGCCTGTCTCGCGCAGCAGGCGCCGTTGAAGATTGCTTATCTCGGACCTGCAGGCACGTTTACCCAGAGCGCTGCGCTAAAGCACTTCGGCCATTCGATTAACGATTTGCCGTTCGCCACGATCGATCAGGTATTTCATGAGGTTGAAGCGGGTGATGCCGATTTCGGTGTTGTCCCGATCGAGAACTCAACCGAAGGAACCGTCAATCACACGCTCGACCTGTTCGTGAGCTCGCCGCTGAAGATTTGCGGTGAAATCGAGATTCCGATCGAGCAGCACCTGTTGGGGAGTGAGGGGCAGACGCTGGAGGGCATTCAGCGCATTTGCGCCCATCAACAATCGCTGGCGCAATGTCGAGGGTGGCTCCGTGAGCATCTACCGAAAGTCGAGCTCATCAGCCTCAGCAGCAACGCTGCAGGAGCGCGCAGGGCGCGTGACGAGGCCGGTACCGCCGCGATTGCGGGGCAAGCCGCAGCAGATGTATACAGTTTGAAGAAGCTCGTCTCCAATATTGAAGACCGGGCCGATAACACCACGCGCTTCCTGGTTTTAGGTAAGAAGCTCCTGCCACCGAGCGGCGACGACAAGACGGCGTTGCTGTTGTCGGCTAACCAGTCGGATGGCGCCGGTGCCTTGTATCGCCTGCTAACGCCGTTGTCGGATGCGGGTGTCAACATGAGCCGCATCGAGTCTCGACCGTCTCGACGGGGGGTCTGGGATTATGTGTTTTTCATCGATCTCGATGGTCATCCCGATGACGACAACGTGAAGGCGGCTGTCGAGGCCATGGAACCCGTCGCGTCGTTGTGTCGGATCATCGGAGCGTATCCGCGCGCGGTTCTTTAGCGATGTCCCAGGTTCTGAAGAGTAGCCGGGCATCCATGCCGCTCGGCGGATCAATCCGTTTACCCGGAGATAAGTCGGTTTCGCACCGATCCTTGATGTTTTCGGCGCTCGCAGACGGCATTTCCAAAATCGAAGGATTGCTCGAAGGAGAGGACTGTAAGGCGACGCGCAGGGCGCTGGAGCGCATGGGCGTCAGGATCGAACAGGATAGTGACGATCTGTATACAGTATACGGAGTGGGTCTTAAGGGGCTCCAGGAACCTGACGGCCCATTGGATATGGGCAATGCCGGCACGGGTATGCGCCTGTTCTGCGGTCTGCTTGCCGGTCAGGATTTCGATAGCGAACTCATCGGGGACGAGTCACTTTCCGTGCGACCCATGGCGAGAGTGGCGGCCCCCCTGAACGCAATGGGTGCCAGTATCCGGACCACCGATGGACACGCACCCATAAGAATCAATGCATTAGAGGGTGAGCTTTCTTCGTTTTCGTATGAACTCCCGGTCGCGAGCGCACAGCTAAAGAGTGCACTATTGATTGCAGGATTGTATGCAGTTGGCCCGGTGTCTGTGGTGGAACCGGCGGTAAGCCGAGACCACACGGAGAGGATGCTCAGTGCGATGGGTGTCAGCGTCGAATCAGCAGGAGACACCGTTACGTTGACACCGCCCAAGCGGCTCAATCCGGTTGATATACAGGTACCAGCGGACTTGTCTTCAGCGGCATTCTTTCTTGTAGCTGCATCGATCGTGCCGCGAAGTAGCGTTATTTTGCAACAAATTGGCATCAATCCAACCAGGGATGGTGTGCTGAAGATTCTCGAAATGATGGGCGCGAATATTCGACAGTTGAACCCCCGAATGTGTGGCGGCGAGCCGGTTGCTGACCTTCACGTCTCCGGGACACAGCTGAAAGCAGTACACGTCACAGAGGAACTCGTCCCTCTCGCCATCGACGAGTTCCCAGTGTTGTTCGTCGCGGCTTCTGTCGCCGAGGGCGTTAGCCGATTTGACGGTCTTGCCGAGCTTCGGCACAAGGAAAGTGACCGCATAGCTGCAATGACCACGGGTCTGCGAACGCTCGGTGTGAACGTGGAAGAGGGGCCGGACTGGGTCGAAATCACGGGTGGCACGCTCACAGGGGGGCGGGTCGATAGCTTCCATGATCACAGAATCGCTATGGCGTTTGCTGTCGCAGGGGCTGTGGCGGACGACGTGGTAGAGGTCGAGCGACCCGAGAACATCGCTACGTCTTTTCCGGATTTTCAGGTACTTGCAGTCGAATGTGGTCTGAGTGTCGAGATTTTTCGATGAGTGACGCGCGGGTCATAACGATCGATGGCCCCAGCGGATCGGGCAAAGGGACGACGGCTGCGCGCTTAGCACAGGCACTGGATTGGCACTTACTTGATTCGGGCGCCCTGTACAGATTGACAGGCCTTGCCGCGATCAGACTCGGCGTTGACCTTGCCGAAACCGACCGCTTGGCGGCAATTGCCCGCGATCTCAGTGTGCAGTTCACGCCTCTGGGCGATGAGCAGCAGATTTTTCTAGATGGGCAGGAAGTCACGCTGGATATCCGCACCGAGAAGATCGGTGACGCTGCCTCCAAGGTCGCAGCATTGCAGCCGGTCAGAGATGCCCTTCTTGAGCGCCAGAGAGCTTTCGCTACCCCGCCCGGACTTGTGGCAGATGGCCGAGATATGGGCACGGTGGTTTTCCCTGGCTCCAGACTGAAAATCTATCTGACTGCGAGCGCCGAAGAACGGGCTCAAAGACGGTATAAGCAGTTGTTAGACAAGAATTTTGATGTTAATCTCCGCGCACTTTTGACGGACATCGAGCGGCGGGATGCACGCGATCAAGCGCGAGAGGCTGCCCCTCTGAGACCTGCGGATGACGCGGTGATCATCGATTCGTCGAATTTGGACATCAACACCGTGGTTGCAAAGATTCTCGAACTGAAGAGCCTTCGGTTTGAAGACGGGGTGACCGGCGGCGACGAAGTCCCGAGCGACTGATAGACCGGAAACTCCAGTCTGTAAACAGCGTTTGAATAATGATTTTTGGTTGCACCGCCAGGAGCGCGGTGCATTTTTCGTGGTAACACGTCAGTGCAGGAAGCACCGGACGTCTACTCAATTCAACACAAGGTGCTGCCTTCGGGTGGCTTGGTTCCAACAACATGTCTGAAAGTTTTGCTCAACTCTTTGAAGAAAGCCTCGCGAGTCAACAAATCACTCCGGGGACCATTCTTAACGGTACGGTCATCGAGGTTAACTCCGATGTCGTCATCGTAAACGCCGGTCTGA
Source organism: Pseudomonadota bacterium (assembly GCA_039027435.1). Lineage (GTDB taxonomy): Bacteria > Pseudomonadota > Gammaproteobacteria > Steroidobacterales > Woeseiaceae > CALBPI01. The sequence continues at coordinate 19,701 of JBCCKF010000010.1, forward strand.
AGTCTGAGGCCGTCATTCCTGTCGAACAGTTCCGTAACGAAAGCGGTGAGGTCGAGGTCAACGAAGGTGACGTCGTCGAGGTTGCACTGGATGCCGTCGAAGATGGCTTCGGAGAAACCCGTCTCTCGCGCGAGAAAGCGAAACGCGCTCGCACCTGGACGCGACTGGAAAAAGCATTCGAAGCTAGTGAAATCGTCAACGGCGTGATCAACGGTCGCGTTAAAGGTGGTTTCACGGTAGAAATCGAGAACGTCCGCGCATTCTTGCCGGGCTCGCTCGTCGATGTACGCCCGGTTCGCGACCCGTCGTATCTCGAAGGCAAAGTTCTCGAATTCAAAGTGATCAAACTCGACCAGCAGCGTAACAACGTGGTGGTATCCCGCCGCGCGGTAGTCGAGGAAGAGTACAGCGCAGAACGCGAAGAGCTCCTCAAGAGCTTGCAGGAAGGCAATACCGTCAAAGGTATTGTCAAAAACCTCACAGACTACGGTGCGTTTGTTGATCTTGGCGGCATCGACGGTTTGCTGCACATCACCGACATGGCGTGGAAACGCGTCAAGCACCCATCTGAGGTCGTCTCTGTTGGTGAAGAGATCGACGTGAAGATCCTGAAGTTCGATCGCGAGCGTCAACGTGTTTCTCTGGGTATCAAGCAGCTGGGTGCGGATCCGTGGCAGAACATTGCGCGTCGCTACCCGCCCAACACCCGCCTGTTCGGTAAGGTCACCAACATTGCGGACTATGGTTGCTTTGTGGAGATCGAAGAGGGCGTTGAAGGTCTGGTTCACGTCTCTGAGATGGATTGGACGAACAAGAACGTCAACCCGCAGAAGGTGGTTCACCTTGGTGAGGAAGTTGAGGTTATGGTCCTCGAGATTGACGAAGATCGTCGTCGCATCTCTCTCGGCATCAAGCAATGCAAGTCGAACCCATGGGCCGAATTCGGCTCAATGTTCAACCGTGGCGATCGCGTCAAAGGCCAAATCAAGTCGATTACCGACTTTGGCATTTTCATCGGCCTTGACGGTGGTATCGACGGGCTCGTGCACTTGTCTGACCTGTCCTGGGACGACAACGGCGATGACTCGGTCCGCAATTACCAGAAAGGTCAGGAAGTCGAGGCGGTCGTTCTCGCTATTGATTCGGAGCGCGAACGCATCTCACTCGGTATCAAGCAACTGGATCGCGATCCGCTCTCAGCCTGGATGGCCGAGAATCCGAAAGGCAGCGTCGTTACCGGCACGATTACCGAGGTTGACGCTCGCGGCGCCTTGGTCGATCTCGGAGACGGTTTGATCGGGTCGCTGCGCGCATCGGAATTGTCTCGTGAGCGCGTCGAGGATGCTCGAACGGTACTGAAAGTGGGTGAAGAAGTGGAAGCGCGCTTCACGGGAGTCGATCGCAAGAACCGCAGTATTGCACTGTCGATTAAGGCGAAGGAGTTCCACGAAGAAGCCGAGGCTTTGCAGAGCTACCAGTCAGAGTCCGCTGCTTCTGGTGGCGCCACCACGCTGGGCGATCTCCTCAAAGAGAAGATGACCGGCGGAAACGACTAATCGGTCTGGGCGGGCTGGCTGCGTAAATCGTGGCCAGCTCGCTTGTCCCCGGCTCGGTTCGCGCTTAATATAGCGACCGATGACTAAGTCGGAACTCATTGAATTAATTGCTCGCAAGCAAAGACACCTTCCCGCGAAGGACGTCGAACTTGCTGTCAAGCATTTGCTTGAGCTCATGAGCGATTCACTGTCACACGGAGACCGCATCGAGATTCGCGGCTTCGGTAGTTTTTCTTTGCATTTCCGTCCCCCTCGGCAGGGACGCAATCCAAAGACGGGCGCTGCTGTTGCGCTGTCGGGCAAGCACGTTCCTCACTTCAAGCCGGGCAAGGATCTTCGGGATCGCGTGAACGCCGGGCGCCACCTCGCTATAAAGAGCTGAGCAGCAGCTCTGCCACTGGCTTAAGTTAACCAGTGATTCAGCGGATCATCACCATCGTTGTCTTGATCGCCGTCGCGCTACTCGCGGCTGTATTCGCGTCGGTCAACACGGCCGTCGTCGAGGTCGATCTGCTTTACGCAGTTTATGAGCTGCCGAAGTCGCTCATCATTATCGGCGCCATGGTCGTCGGTGTGCTGGTTGGGCTCTTGTGCGCATCGCTTGTGCTGGTACGTGTATTCAATGATCGAAGGCGACTCAGGAAAGCGCTGCGAGTATCCGAGGCCGAGGTGAAGAGCCTGCGCAGCCTGCCGCTGCAAGATGCCAACTGACGGCCTAGAACAAATCCTGCTATTGGCGGGCCTGTTCCTGCTGTTGGCGGCGGCCGGATTTCTTTTTGGTCGCTTTGGCGGGGAGGATCTGGACGAGCCTCGGGTTCAGCCGCTCAATTCTGAGTATCTGAAGGGGCTTAATTTCCTGCTTAACGATCAGAACGACCAGGCACTCGAGCATTTCTTGCGCCTCGTCCAGGTCGATGATCAGACCATTGAGACTCACTTTGCTTTAGGCAGCCTGTTTCGACGACGAGGAGAGGTCGATAGGGCGATCCGTGTCCACCAGAACATTATTGCCCGTCCGAATCTCGCCAAGGGTCAGCGAGACCAAGCCTTGTTTTCACTGGCCCGCGATTACCTGCACGCAGGGCTTCTTGATCGGGCTGAGAATCTTTTTGCACAGCTCGCTGAAGGCCCGAATCACCGCCTTGAGAGTCTGCAGCACCTATGTCGCATCTACGAGCAGGAAAGCGAGTGGGAAAACGCGGTGGTAGCGGCTCGACAATTGGAAGCCGCCAAGGTTGATGGGGCTGCGGCCCAACTGAGCAACTACTACTGCGAGCTTGCAAGAATCGCTCTCGATGGTGGTGATGTCGCCAAGGCACGGGAGTACGTCAGGCTCTCGCAGGCAAGGCGTCAGCGACTGACTCGTGGGGCGATTCTTCGCGGTGAGATTGCGCTTCAACAAGGGGATGAGGCGCTTGCCACCAAGCTTTTTCGCCAGGTGCTTGCGCAAGATGGCATCTATCTCATCGAGCTTCTGCCGCAGCTGCAGTCGATGTTTGAGGGCAACGAGCGACGGCTCGATGAAGTATTGAACGATATCGTTTCAGAAAGAGCAGATGCCAAAGAGGAGATCGCCAGGGCCGCTTTGCATCATCCGTCGGTTCGTAGTCCTTTCATCGATGAGTGCGTGCGCCAGTATATCTTGTCGGACGAAGTGCTCAGCAGCTTCGTCGATACGCGCCAACTGATTGAGGGCGTCACGGGCGAGGTCGCTACCGCCGCCATTGAACAGTTACGCACTGCGATGGCAAGGCTTGCTGCGGGCGCCCCGCGTTATCGCTGTAATCAGTGCGGTTTCGCGTCACGGCAGCTGCTCTGGCAGTGCCCGGGCTGTCGAAACTGGGAAAGTTTCCGTCCCATCGAAAAGGTGCAGTTCGATACGTTGTTAGGCGCCGACGGAGACGTCAATTATTGACCACCGCTTTACGGCGGTGCGTTTTTGCGAATCCCTGCAAATTTATTGCTCAGCAAGTCAGTGCGCGACCCTAGAGGATTGCTCTGTCGGCATTCGCCGATATCACCAAGGGAGTAACGCCATGCAAAAAACGCTGTTGATTGTCGTCGCAGTTCTTGTCCTCTTTTCCCAAGCCGCTTTAGCGGAGCCCGTCAACGTAAATAATGCGAGCGCGGAGCTCATCGCTGAGAACCTGGAAGGCGTTGGCATCACCAAGGCGCGTGCGATCGTTGCCTACCGCAATGCCAACGGCCCGTTCGCAACGCCGGAAGATCTGACACAAGTCACCGGGATTGGCCCCCGAACGATTGAGGCTAATCGCCACAACATCGTCGTCGCTGAGAGCACGTCGGATACCGACGAATAGCGGTCAGAAAATCGGGTGCCGCGTACCGGTATTGCTTGGGAAATTCGGTATCATCGTGACACGCAGTAGGAGTACGAAATGCCGAAAGCTGTCCGAGTCGCCGTTTTCCCTGTAGCCGGGCGTGGTACCCGTTTCTTGCCGGCGACCAAAGCGAGCCCAAAGGAAATGCTCCCCGTCGTCGACAAGCCTCTGATCCAATACGCTGTGGAAGAGGCGGTCGCAGCCGGTGCGACGCGACTCGTTTTTGTCACAGGCGCCTCGAAACGCGCTATTGAAGATCATTTCGACAGCGATCCAGAACTCGAGCGGGCGCTTGAAGCGAGCAACAAACTGAAGCTGCTGGCAAGTGTGCGCGATATCGTGCCGGAGGGTGTGTCATGTATCTACATCCGACAAGGCGAGCCGCTCGGATTGGGCCACGCAGTCCTGTGCGCCCGACCGGCGGTGGGCGACGAGCCGTTCTTTGTCCATCTTGCGGACGATCTAATTGCCGGAGCGGAGCCGTGTCTTGGTGAGATGGCCGATTATCGAGAGTCAAAAGGCGGTAACGTCAGCGTTCTCGGCGTGGAGACGGTGCCTCCGTCTCAAACGGCAAGCTACGGTATCGTTGATGTTGGAACGAACGATGCAGCCACGGGCGGCCGCATCGAGTACATCGTCGAGAAGCCAGCCCCGGAGGATGCGCCATCCAACCTTGCGGTTGTCGGCAGATACCTGCTGGAGCCGACGATTTTCGAAAAACTCGAAAACACCGGACGAGGCGCTGGAGGAGAGATTCAGCTGACCGATGGCATCGCAGCGATGCTACAAGATCACTCGGTCCACGCGATGCCATTTAGCGGAACGCGCTATGACTGCGGTAGTAAACTCGGGTATCTTCAAGCGACGGTGGAATTGGCACTGGCCCATCCGGAACTCGGCGACCGATTCAGTGAGTACCTGAACAACCGATAACCGCTGTCGAGTCCAGTTCAGAAAAAAAGGCCCGCAAAAGCGGGCCTTATGATGACTGGCTCCTCGGGCCGGACTCGAACCAGCGACCAATCGATTAACAGTCGACCGCTCTACCAACTGAGCTACCGAGGAAGCGTCCCCTGATCAGGGAGCCGCGAATTCTGGCGAACGTCCTGAGACAAGTCAAGAGAGGGTTTCAAGCAATGACGGCCACAGACGCAAAACCATTTGCCTTGTCATCGGATTATGAGCCCGCTGGAGATCAACCAACGGCGATTGCCGGGCTCACCGAGGGTTTGCGTGACGGACTAGCCAAGCAGACGCTGCTGGGTGTCACAGGTAGCGGCAAGACATTTTCGATCGCAAACGTCATTCAGGCGGTGCAACGCCCAACTATCATTTTGGCGCCCAATAAGACGCTCGCTGCTCAGCTCTACGGAGAAATGCGCGAGTTTTTTCCCGAAAACGCAGTCGAGTACTTTGTTTCCTATTACGACTACTACCAACCGGAAGCATATGTGCCCGCGTCCGATACGTTTATCGAGAAAGACGCGTCGATAAACCAACACATCGAGCAGATGCGTTTGTCAGCCACCAAAGCGTTGATCGAGCGTCGTGACTCGATCATCGTGGCTACGGTATCTGCGATATACGGGCTTGGCGACCCGGAGAGCTATTTCTCGATGGTGCTGCACCTTTCTCGAGGCGAGCAGATTGACCAACGCTCGATCCTGCGCCGCTTGGCGGAAATGCAATACAAGCGCAATGAGATTGAACTGAGTCAGGGGACTTATCGTGTCCGCGGCGAAATCATCGACGTGTTTCCGGCGGAGAGCGAGCGCGACGCCGTTCGTATCGAGTTATTCGACGACGAGGTGGAGTCATTGTCGTTCTTCGATCCGCTCACCGGCGAGGTATTGGAATCCGTCCCGAGACTGACGATTTTTCCAAAATCGCATTATGTGACTCCGCGTGATCGCTTACTGGGTGCACTCGTCCACATCAAGGATGAGTTGCGCGAGAGACTGGCCGTGCTTCGTGATGTCGGGAAGCTGCTCGAAGCGCAAAGACTTGAGCAGCGCACGATGTTCGATATCGAGATGATCCAGGAACTTGGCTACTGCAACGGTATCGAGAACTACTCACGCTATCTTTCGGGTCGTGGGCCTGGCGCACCGCCGCCGTGTCTTTTTGACTATTTGCCTCCGGACGCCTTGTTGGTGGTCGATGAGAGTCACGTGACGGTGCCGCAGCTGGGTGCCATGTATCGCGGCGATCGTGCACGAAAGGAAACACTCGTTGAGTACGGTTTCCGGTTGCCATCGGCGCTGGATAATCGGCCGCTGCGATTCGATGAATTCGAGGTGCTCTCGCCACAGACGATCTACGTTTCCGCAACGCCGGGCAAATATGAAAAGGAGCATGGCGACAATACGGTCGAGCAGGTGGTGCGCCCGACAGGGCTTGTTGATCCGATCGTTGATATCCGTCCGGTCGCCTCTCAGGTGGATGACGTTCTGTCAGAGATCCGCAAGCGGGTGGCGGTAGAGGAGCGGGTTCTGATTACGACGCTCACGAAGCGGATGGCCGAGGACCTTACCGACTATCTGCGTGAACACGACGTTGAGGTGCGCTACCTACACTCGGATATCGACACCGTGGAGCGCACGGAGATCATCCGGGACCTACGCCTTGGTGAATTCGACGTACTGGTCGGCATTAACCTGCTCCGAGAAGGTCTTGATATGCCCGAAGTTTCGCTTGTGGCCATTCTGGATGCTGACAAGGAGGGTTTTCTTCGGTCTGAGGGTTCATTGATCCAGACCATCGGTCGCGCCGCCAGAAATGTGAACGGTACAGCGATCCTGTATGCCGATAAGGTTACAGACAGTATGCGACGGGCTTTGGAGGAGACCGAACGGCGCAGATCCAAGCAGCTGGACTTCAACGCAGAGCATGGCATTACGCCGAAAACCATCCGCAAGTCTGTGGCGGACATCATGGAGGCCGGAAGTATGCGCAAAGCCGGCCGTAAGGGCGGCAAGTCGGGTCGCAAAGGCAAGGATGTTGAGGTTCCAGCCACACCGGAGCTCACAATGAAGCGCATTCGTCAGCTAGAGCAGAAGATGTTCAAACACGCTCGCGAGCTCGAATTCGAGCAGGCTGCAGCGGTGCGAGACGAGATAGAGAAGCTCAAGCAGGCTGGGCTGGGATTGACCTCCAGTGGCGTCGCCTGAAACGGGCGCTAAGGGCTTGGTCTCTCGATAGATTTCCTATAAGCTGCGCGTCCTCGCGAGTCATATCGCGACCGGTTAGGGCGATTAGCTCAGGGGTAGAGCGCCACGTTGACATCGTGGAGGTCGGTGGTTCGAAACCACCATCGCCCACCAGCCTCGTTGTTCGGGAAAATTCCTGGCACGAAATTCCTGTGATTTTGCGGACTTGTAGTCTTGTCTCAGACTTGGCTGCAGGCGTACAATTACGGGCTGCACGGCAAATGTGTCGTGAGTTTTTGGGTTAGTGAGGAGGATCTGCATATCGCAGCTGCAAAACGGGCCAGGCGCAATGGGGATATTGTGGCGCCACAGGTCAGGGTCATCCGTCAGGATGGAGAGCAAGCGGGCGTGATGCCCATCGCACAAGCTCTCGAGCTCGCCCGCGAAGAACGAATGGATCTGGTTGAGGTTTCGCCAAACGCTGAACCGCCTGTGTGCCGAATCATGGACTACGGCAAGTTCGTGTTCGAGCAAAACAAAAAGAACCAGTCAGCCCGTCGCAAGCAGAAGCAATCGCAGGTCAAGGAAATCAAGTTTCGGCCCGGCACGGAAGAGGGCGATTATCAGGTCAAACTAAAAAAATTGGTTGCTTTCCTCGAGAACGGTGACAAGACCAAAGTCACCCTTCGATTCCGTGGTCGGGAGATGGCGCACCAGCAAATCGGTGCTGACCTTCTCAAGCGGGTTAGAGGTGACTTGGAAGAATTGGGTACGGTTGAGCAGATGCCGCAAATGGAAGGTCGGCAAATGGTCATGGTGATCGCACCTCGCAAGCATTAGATCGGTCGCCCTGGCGGCCAGATCGATAAAAAGTGCGGACTTCGGTCCGTTGAAACAAGTAGTCGAGATTTCGACTCGCCAGCAACAGCAGATGCTGTGAACTGGCCAGAAAAAACAGGAGACCATTGTGTCTAAGATGAAGACTAACCGAGGCGCGGCAAAGCGCTTCCGTCGGACAGGTAAGGGCGGCTTCAAGCGCGCTCAATCGCACCTGAATCACATCCTCACCAAGAAGAGCAGCAAGCGCAAACGTCAGCTGGGTAACACCCTGCAGGTCGCCGAAGCGGACGTTAAAGCCGTTCGTCGCATGCTGCCGTTCAGCTGAGCCGGAGGAGATAACACATGGCACGAGTTAAACGTGGTGTGGTCGCGCGTGCGCGTCACAAGAAAGTCCTCAGCAAAGCGAAAGGGTATTACGGAGCCCGTAGAAAGGTCTTCCGTGTTGCCAAACAGGCCGTTATTAAGGCTGGCCAGTATGCATACCGTGACCGTCGTACGCGCAAGCGCGAGTTTCGTCGCCTCTGGATTGCTCGAATCAATGCTGCCGCGCGCATCAATGGTCTCTCGTACAGCCGTTTGATGCATGGTTTGAGCAAGGCCGAGATCGAAATCGATCGCAAAGTGCTCGCAGACCTGGCGGTGCATCAGCCTGAGTCGTTCGCAGCATTGGCAGAGCAGGCTAAGGCGCAACTTAGCGCCTGAGTCGCCAACGCGACGGGATATCAGTATCGGGGGCGAGTGTCCCCGGTCAAAAGGGGCGCGACTGTGCAGCAGCTCGACGAGATTCTCTCGACAGCGATGGCAGCGGTAGACGCTGCCGATTCCACATCGGCACTCGACGCAGCGCGCGTTGAGTATCTTGGCAAGAAGGGGCAGCTCACTGCTTTGCTGAAGCAACTGGGTGGGCTCGATCCGGCTGAGCGCCCGGCGGCCGGCCAGGCGATTAATGCAGCTAAGGCGTCGGTCTCTCAAGCGATCGAAGCGCGCGGTGCAACGCTCGCCGCGACTGCAATGCAATCACGTCTCTCCAGCGAGAAGATCGATGTCACGTTGCCCGGTCGAGCGAGACCCAAGGGTACGCTGCATCCCGTAACGCTCGCGCGCCGGCGCATTGAGGAGATTTTCCGCGGCGCTGGCTTTGGCGTCCGTCACGGGCCCGAGATTGAGGATGATTTCCACAATTTCACGGCGCTCAATATCCCGGAGAACCATCCGGCCCGCGCCATGCATGACACGTTCTATTTCGGTGACGGTCGATTGCTGCGCACGCATACTTCGCCGACGCAAATTCGCACGATTGTGAACGAGGGTGTACCCATTCGAGTGATTTGCCCCGGTCGAGTCTACCGTTGTGATTCCGATCAGACGCACACTCCCATGTTTGATCAGGTCGAAGGGCTTGTGATCGACAAGGGCATCAGCTTCGCCAATCTGAAAGCTGTATTGCATGACTTCGTAACCCAGTTTTTCGAACGTGAAGCGACGCTGCGTTTCCGTCCGTCATACTTCCCATTCACAGAGCCTTCTGCAGAGGTTGATGTGCTGATGGAGAATGGCACCTGGCTCGAAATTCTGGGCTGCGGGATGGTTCATCCCAATGTGCTAAAGAACGTGAATGTTGATCCGGCTGAATATGGTGGCTATGCGTTTGGTATCGGTATCGAGCGACTCGCGATGCTGCGGTATGGGATCACCGACCTGCGCACGCTCTTCGAGAATGACGTGCGTTTTCTGGGACAGTTCTCATGAAATTCAGCAAGCGTTGGTTGGAGTCCATCGTTGGGCAAGAGCTTGAGCTGGATTTTCTGCTTGAGCGCCTCACGCTCGCGGGACTTGAAGTTGACGGCCATGAGCCGCTCGAGTTGGATGCAAAAGTGGTGGTTGCCACTGTGGAGGGTGTTGAGCCGCATCCCGATGCCGACAAGTTGCGTGTATGCCAGGTCAGCGATGGCACTGATACACACAACATTGTGTGCGGTGCACCTAACGTAAGGCCCGGACTCACTGTGGCGCTGGCGCAAATCGGCGCACGTCTGCCGGGCGGTCTGAAAATACGTAAATCGAAACTCCGCGGTGTCGAGTCTGCAGGGATGTTGTGCTCGGGGCGCGAACTAGGTCTCGGCGACGACCACGATGGCATTCTCGAATTGCCGTCCGCGTGGACAGTTGGTGCATCGATCAGCGAGCAGTTTGAAATGCCGGATACGGTCATCGACGTCGATTTGACTCCTAACCGTGGAGACTGTTTCTCTTTGCTCGGGATCGCTCGTGAAGTTGCGACGTTTGCCGGACACCAACTCGATGCGCCCGCGGTTGCGACGCCCGAGTCCACCGACGACGAGACTTATCCCGTAGCGATTCATGCAGCAGATGGCGCCCCGGTGTTTTCGAGAACCGTTGTTCGCGGCATCGATCCCAATGCGTCATCGCCGACCTGGATGGTGGAGCGGCTGCGCCGCAGTGGCATTCGCAGCATTCACCCGGTAGTCGACATCACGAACTACGTGATGATGGAACTGGGACAGCCGATGCACGCTTATGACCTCGCCAAGCTTGAGGGCGCGATCCAGGTGCGGCGTGCCACTCAGAATGAGCCTCTGAAGTTGCTGGATGAGCGCGACATGGAGCTGCCAGCCGATACTCTGGTTATTGCCGATGACTCAGGTGCGATCGGACTTGCGGGCATCATGGGCGGTGACTCTACCGCAGTGACATCGGAAACAACCGACATTCTGTTTGAGGCTGCCTGGTTTACGCCCGCAACCATGGCGGGCGAAGCGCGCAAGTTTGGTCTGCATACCGATGCATCAATGCGCTTCGAAAGGGGCGTAGACCCGACACAGCAGGCTCGTGCGCAGTATCGCGCATGCGCCTTGCTGCAAGAAATCGCGGGCGGCATCGTGGGCGAGACCGCAATCGAGATTGCGGAAGCGCATTTGCCGCCACCGAAAACGGTCTCCTTGGATGCGGCGCGTCTCGAACGTATGTTGGGCGTTAAGGTAGCGAACCAAGAGGTCGACCAGATTTTTGCGAGACTCGGTTTTGCCACAGAATCCAGCGCTGACGGCTGGACAGTAAATCCGCCTGCGTTTCGATTCGATATCGCCATTGAGGAAGATCTGATCGAGGAAGTCGCCCGTGTCTACGGCTACGATCGTATTCCGTCTATCCGGTCCACCGGCGATACCGTGTTGGCAAAAGCCCCTGAAGCGACGGTGTCTGAGGATTGGATGAGAGACCTGCTCTCGGCGCGTGGCTTCAGCGAGATCATCAGCTATAGCTTCGTCGATCCCTCGGTTCATTCCGATATCGACCTTGCGCCGCCGGGGCCGTCGCTCCTGAATCCGATCTCCCAGGAGCTGTCAGTCATGCGCGGCAGCTTGTTGCCTGGGTTGCTGAGCACGGCGAACTACAACATGGCTCGCCAGCAGTCGTCGGTTCGCCTTTTTGAGGTAGGGCACGTTTTTCGCAAATCCACCGAACCTAATCACATCGGTGTATTCATGGCGGGCGATGCTAACCCTGAGCACTGGGCAGAGTCGGCACGCGAGATCGACTTTTTCGATCTGAAGGCAGAACTCGAGGCATTGCTCGACGCGATCGCCCCTGGTCAGAGGCCTGTGTTCAAACCGTTGACGGAAAGCTCAGCTTTGCATCCCGGACAGGCGGCACAGGTGATGTTGGGAGAGCAAGTCGTCGGTTACATCGGCATGCTTCACCCAGCGTTGTCCGAGGCACGTTTTGATGGTCGGAACGGCGGTGTTTTCGAGCTCAACATCGACATTGCGGTTCAACGAACGTTGCCATCGGCGGCGGCGATTTCGAAATTCCCATCGGTGCGTCGAGACCTTGCGCTGCTCGTGGATGAGTCGGTATCGGCAGAGTCATTGCTAGACACCGTGCGCAATTCGGCAGGCCGCTTGCTACATAATGTTTTTGTCTTCGATATTTATCGAGGCAAAGGTGTAGAAGCGGGGCTAAAAAGCGTCGCTTTAGGCTTGATTTTATTGGATTCGTCGAGCACTCTTACTGACGAACAAGCCGCAGATGTAGTCGCTAGAATTACTGGCGAATTACAGGCGGTCCACGGCGCAAAAGTAAGAGAATAATACGCGATGGCACTTACCAAAGCGGATATGGCCGATTCCCTGTTCAATGAGTTGGGGCTGAACAAACGCGAAGCGCGTGAACTCGTCGATATGTTCTTCGAGGAGGTTCGTGCGTCACTCGCTGTTGGGGAACAGGTCAAGTTGTCAGGGTTCGGCAACTTCGATCTCAGGGACAAGAACGAGCGGCCCGGCAGAAACCCCAAGACCGGAGAGGAAATTCCCATTTCCGCTCGCCGGGTGGTGACGTTCCGACCGGGGCAAAAACTCAAAGCCAGAGTGGAAGCGTATGCTGGAACCGGGAAATAACGACGAACTTCCGCCAATTCCCGGCAAGCGTTATTTCACTATTGGTGAGGTAAGCGACCTGTGTGCGGTGAAGCCACATGTACTGCGCTACTGGGAGCAAGAGTTTCCTCAGCTCAAGCCGGTCAAACGTCGTGGCAACAGACGTTATTACCAACGTCAGGACGTCATTATCATTCGGCAAATTCGTAGCCTGCTGTACGAACAGGGGTTTACTATCGGTGGTGCGCGTCAGCGATTGACCGGCGATGAAGCGAAGTCGGATGTCAGTCAGAGTCAGCAATTAATCCGCCAGATGCGGGTTGAGCTCGACGATATACTGAAGATCCTTCGACGTTAAATTTCAATTGCTTACAGCGCAAACTTAAAGTTACGGTCGGGGCGTGGCGCAGCCTGGTAGCGCACCACAATGGGGTTGTGGGGGTCGGAGGTTCGAATCCTCTCGCCCCGACCATTTAGGGACAGCAAGTCGCGGCTCGCGCCGCACACGAGGGACAACATGCGAACCATCCTGATTCCTGTAGCTGATCGGCCTGAATGCGCCGTCGCACTATCCTGCGCTTTCGACCTTTCAAAGCGCTTGTCATCCAACCTGCTTGGCTATCATTTACGGCCGCATGTTCGAGAGAAACGCACTGCGGTTGCGGAGAAGCAGATCAAGCTCGCGAGCAAGGACGCGCATTCGCTGTTCAATCGAATGGCAGAGGCGCATGGGCTGGAGCTAAAGAAGCGCCCAACAGGCGTTAACCCTCATGGGCAGGCCTTGTGGCGCGAGCTGACGGGGAGTCCTGAAAAGTGCTTTCCGTTTATCGGTCCGATGTCCGACCTCATTGTTGTTTCTCGACCGCGCACTTCGAAGTCAGTCACGGCGAGCAAGTTCATGCATGCCGCACTGATGCAGACCGGGACTCCGGTGTTGATGCTGCCTTCGCGGCAACCGAAGACCCTGGGAACTCACGTACTCATCTGCTGGAACCAGTCGGTGGAGGCTGCCGCTGCCGTCAAGGCGAACCTGCCGCTACTCGCTGCTGCCGGTGCGGTCACGATTATTGCCGCCGGAAACGAGGACGGTGTCGGTGCCAAGAGCACCCACCTACAACAGTATCTGCGCCACTACGGCATCAAGTCGCAGCGCGTCGCAACGCGCGGTTTGGATGCCGAAAAGGAAATCATGGATACCTACAACGAACATGGGTGCGACCTGCTACTGATGGGCGCATACAGCAAGCCTCGTTGGCAGGAACGTGTGTTCGGGGGCGTCACAACGTTCGTCTTGAACAAAACGTCGATCCCCGCGGTGATGTTGCACAGATAGTTATCGACGCAATTCGGAATCCTGTGCGAGGTGAAGGCCAACGAGCCTCGCTACCAGGACAGTCATGAAAACCTGTCCGACGATGGCTTCCACACTCGACATGCCTCGAGCGAGTGGTGATGTAGGAACGATATCTCCGTAGCCCACAGTTGTGAGCGTCGCAACGCTGAAATACATAAACTGGCCGACCGGGTGGCCATCGGTGGCGGCTAGAAACGCGTTCGCGTCCAGTACGTTGATAATGCTGTAGATCATTCCCCAGATGATGCCGAGCATCACATAGGCACAAATCGCTCCGATGATCGTGTGCAAAGACACGCGTTCTGCGAGGAAAACGTCCCTAAGAATGTGGGTAACCAGGAACACAAAAAAAACACATCCGCTCGCAAGAATCACGACTCTCGTCCACGGTCTCAGATCGAACAGAGCATCGAGAAAGCTGCCACCGATAACGATGATCGCCAGTGCTGAGCCAATCAGAATCGCCCGGGTTTCGTGACTGATGAGCCACAGGCCACTGATCAGAACCGCACTCATGGATACGTCGATCAAGATCCTCACGGATCCCGCGGACTCTGCGGTGGGTGCGAGAATGATCAGTAACAATTCACACCCGAGCAGCCAAAAATACGGCGCTGACTGGAAATGGACGTGCGCACGTTTCGGCAGTCGAAGGTCTACCTCAGCCAAGAGCCTCTTCCACTGTCTCTTGGGCCTGATCCGGGCTCTGACCTAACAGACGGAGTATCGACTCTGCTGTTGTGCGGGTGGTGTTGCGGACCTTCCACTCAAAAACTCTTGCACGAATGGCTAGACCAACGAGTGCACCAATCTGTTCGTCGAGCATTCGCGAAGGTCGAACAAGAATCTCTCCTGATTTCAGACCTTGGCGCAAATCCGCCCTGAGTTTTGGACGCACATGGTCTGTCAGTTGCGGGAACCGCCCCATACAGCTAGACAGCAACACACCGTGTGTGCGAATTCGCGACGCACCCTCAATAGTGCCGTTAATCGCTAGTACCATGCGGCGGATTCCTGGTGGCTCTTTCACGACCGCCTGCATCGTAGTCTCCTGAATGCCATCGATTATTTCGTGCGCGGCGGCAATGATCAGATCGTCCCGATCGTTGAAATAATTGTAGAAGGTGCCCTGGGATAGACCCGATGATGTCGTTAACGCCTGGACGGTGGTTTCGTCGACACCTCTCGCACTGACGAGTCTGATGGCGGTATCGAGTAGTATTGCTCGGGTGCGCTCACGTTTCGGTCGCCCGCGCGCGAGTGCCACAAAATGATTGGTGAGATCTTCGGCCGTGGTTTTTGTCACGATAGTATTTGCAGTCCGACACTAACTGACAACCTATCCAAAAATGACATTGTGTGCAAAAAAAGAACGACCCAGTTAGTATCGCGTCATGGCGTTGGGGAACGTCTCGTAAATCGGGGATGAGGATGACAAGAACAATACTCGGGCTGGTCTTTCTGACGATACTTGCAGGATGCGGCTCAGACGACGAGCAGGTGCGCGAGCAGCATGTGCGCCCGGCGAAACTGGTGACACTTTCTGAGGCTCCAGACACGCGGAGCGTAAGTTTTCCCGCCATCGTGCGAGCCGTTCAAACTGCGGAGCTGACCTTTCCGGTGCCCGGTGAGGTTATCGAGCTTGTTGTTCTCGAGGGTGAGGACGTTGAGGCTGGAGACCTGATTGCACAGCTGGATCAGCGAGACGCAAACAACGCGCTTCTGCAGGCAGAGGCGGAGTACCGGAATGCAGAGTCCGAGTACCAACGAGCGGTGCGGCTTGCTGAACGCGACGCAATATCGAGGAGCGTTTTGGAATCGAGGCAGACCCAATTGGAGGTGCGTGAAGCGGCCGTCGAGACGGCGCGTAAAGCCTTGGCGGACACGACGATCCGCGCCCCTTTCGCAGGGTCGATATCCAGGGTCCTCGTGGAGCAGTTCCAGAATGTGCAAGCCAAGGAACCGGTTGCAGTCATACAGAGCAGTCAAACCGAAGCTGTCGTCAATATGCCGGGGACCATTATTGCGAGGATTCCCCAGCTTCAGCCCATCGGCACAAACATCATCCTCGACGCTGCTCCCGATCAGCAAATTCCCGCGGTCTATCGTGAGGCTTCAGGCATCGCGGATCCCGGAACACAAACCTATGAAGTCACCTTTGTCTTCCAGCCGCCGGAAAACCTCTTCATCCTGCCAGGAATGACCGGCACGCTGACGACAACCTTCAATTTTGAGCAGGTGAGTGACATTGTCAGCGATGGGCTATCAGTGCCGATTTCCGCAATCCTTGCCGAAGGGGAATCCAAGTTTGTCTGGGTGGTCGGCGACGACATGCGCGTCTCGAAGCGACGGGTCTCAGTCGGGCGCGACGTCAGCGATTTGGTCACTGTGGTGTCTGGCTTGAATGGGGACGAGACGATTGTGGCTGCCGGAGTTGCGTTCCTGAGTGAGGGCACCATGGTCGCACCCTGGAAAGACGACGAGTAGTTCAATGAATCTCGCAGTCCTTTCGATACGTTACCCGCTCTACGTCGGCATCGCTTGTCTTATTTGTGTAGTCGGTGGCTGGATGGCCTACCAGAACATGCCGCGCTTCGAGGATCCTGAATTCACGATTCGTATAGCGAAGGTATTCACCCGTTACCCTGGCGCAACAGCAGAAGAGGTAATGAACGAAGTTACCGAACCTCTGGAAACGGCATTGCAGCAACTACCTGAGGTTAAAACCATCGATTCGGTGTCCTCGACGGGAGTTTCCGAAATCAGTGTCGAGCTCAGATTCGATTATTCAAAGTCGCGCGCCGATCTGCAGGTCGCATGGACGAAGGTTCGAAACTACGTCAACGATGCGCAGAGTGACTTACCACCGGGCGCGGGTCCAAGTATCGTCAACGATGACTTTGGTGATGTCTACGGCATCTACTACCTGCTGACCGGCCCTGGCTACTCGCCGGCTGAGTTATCAGACGTTGCTGATCAATTGCGTCGTGAACTGTTGCTTGTCGATGGCGTCTCGAAAGTTCGTGTGAATGGCGAACGTGATGAGGTGATCTACGTCGAGGTTTCACGACCGCGGGCTGCATCCATGGGCATCTCGCTCAACCAGATATACCAATCGCTAGCCGAACAGAACACAGTAGCGCCTGCCGGTCGCATTCGGCTTGGCGACACCCGCGTTGAAATATCGCCCACTGGATCGATTGACTCGGTCAGTGCGATCGAGAGCGTGCTGGTCGGGAATTCGGAAAATGGCACCGTCGTCAGGCTTGGCGATATTGCGGACGTCACGCGCGGCTACGATGACCCGGTCGCACACATCATTCGCTACAACGGCGAACCAGCGCTTGGTATTGGCATCTCAAGCTTGTCCGGGCAGAACGTGGTAAAGCTCGGGCAAGCGGTCGCTGAACGATTGGAAGCGGCGAAGGCTATCGTGCCCATCGGGATGCAAGTGCATGAGTACTACCATCAGGGCAATGTGGTCGACGCCTCTATCAAGAGCTTTGCTTCTAATGTTGTAGCTGCGCTCGTGATTGTGTTCGTGACGCTGCTGGTGTTCATGGGGCTGCGCTCAGGTGTGGTCATGGGACTCACGGTCCTGCTCACTATGGCGGCAACACTGCTATTGATGTGGCTTGGCGGTATTCCCATGCACCGTATTTCATTAGGTGCGTTGATCATTTCTCTCGGTATGCTCGTGGACAATGGCGTTGTGATCACTGACGGCATTCTTGAAGGCGTCAAAAAAGGGCGGCAGAAACTCGAAGTCGCACGAGAGGTAGCGAGCAAAAACATGCGCCCACTTGTGGGCGGGACACTCGTCGGCGTCATTGCTTTTGCGCCTATTGGTTTTGCACCCGGTGATACTGCTGAGTTCACCAACTCACTATTCTGGGTGGTCATGATTGCGCTGGGCCTCAGCTGGCTGTTCGCATTCACGATCACGCCGCTTCTGTGTTATCACCTGTTTCCAGATCCAGAGCCATCAGCTGGCGCAGAGCAGAAGCCTGACGGTCGTTTCATGGCGATTTACAAGAATGTCATTCGTACAGTACTCGCTAACAAGCTGGTCTCGCTCGCTGCGACGGTAATAGTGTTTGTCTCCGCGCTCTACGTTTTTGGGTATGTCAAAGTCGGCTTCTTTCCCGCGTCGACTTCGCCGCAAATCGTTGTGGATTACTACCTGCCTGAGGGTACGGCCATTGAGCGAACTGCTGAAGACATGCTGGAAATCGAGCAGTACGCACGTTCTCTGGAAGGTGTGGTCGCAGTTCAAACACTGGTTGGTCAGGGCACGCTGCGTTACATGCTCGTTTATGACGCAGCTTCACCCAGTGAGAATTATGGGCAGTTGCTCATTCGCACCGCGGACTATCGTTTGAATACGAAGTTGATAGCGGCGTTGCAAGCGTATGCGGATGAGAAATTTCCCGATGGTCAGACCAAGGTGTGGCGGTTCCGCATGGGGCCGGGCGGAGGTTCGAAAATCGAAGCCGAGTTTTCTGGCACCGATGCCGCTGTGTTGCGCCAACTTGCCAACGAAGCTAAGGCAATCATGGCAGCAGACGGTGGTGCGATGCTCATCAAAGACGACTGGCGTCGGCAAGTGCCCGTTATCGCACCCGTGTTCTCGCCGAATAAGGCTGAGCGTGCAAACATTTCTCGTAAGGACGTTGCTGATGCGTTGGAGGAGAACTTCAACGGCGTCCAGCGTGGCGTTTATCGAGAGGGCGATGAGTTGATCCCGATCGTATCGCGAGCGCCCGCTGCCGAGCGCTCGGCGTTGTGGGACATGACGGCGCTACAGGTAAAGAGCTCGGCCACTGGGGCGTCTGTCCCTCTTGCGCAGGTCATGGAACGACCCGGTTCCATTTGGCGAGATGCGAGAGTATTGCGGACTGACCGGGTGCTTACGATCAAGGCGCAGTGTGACCCTGCGGAAGGTGTTGTCACCGATGACCTTCTTGGGCGTATCCGCCCGCTGATCGAAGGTATTGAACTGCCACCCGGCTACTCGTTTAAATGGGCGGGCGAGATTGGTGATTCCAGCGAAGCGCAGTCGAGTCTTGCGAGCACGATCCCACTCGGTTTTTTGGCGATGGTGCTCGTCGTCGTTGTCTTGTTTAATGCGTTACGCCAGCCCATTGTCATTTGGTCCATCGTCCCACTGGCGATCGTCGGTGTCTCTTATGGTCTGGTGCTCACCGGTGTTCCCTTCGAATTCATGGGAATCCTCGGACTCCTGTCACTGTCCGGATTGTTGATTCAAAACTCGTTGGTGTTGGTTGACTCCACAGACGATCTCATAGCCGGCGGTATGCCGAGGTTCGATGCTTTAGTAGAGTCCGCCGCAAGTCGACTGAGACCGGTCATGATGGGCGCATTCACGACCGTATTGGGTGTTTTGCCACTCTTCTTCGATGCATTTTTCCAGTCGATGACAGTCGTGATTGCAGGCGGACTCTCGTTTGCCACCTTGATTACGCTGCTTGTGACACCGGTGCTCTACGCGCTGTTGTTTGGCATTAAGTCGTCGGAAACCGCATCAGTTGAGGAGGCCACGTCATGAGGTGTATTGGTCTGACGGTTGCGAGTGTCGTGCTCGCAGGCTGTGTGAACTTTTCAGCGTTACCAGAGCCAGGCGAGCTTACCAATCCAGCGCTGCCCGATATTCCGGTCAATTGGCAGACGGACACATCAGGTACAGGGCCTGCGCCCGTCGGCTGGATCGACGAACTGGGTGACGGAACTCTTGTTGCACTCGTCGAAGAAGCTCAGGAGAACAACCGGACATTGCAAAGCGTTCTTGCATCTGTGGAACAGTCGCGTGCCATCCTTCGACAGGCCAGAAGCAGTTTGTTCCCCGCAATCAATTACTCGGCATCCGGTAGTGAAGCCGGGCTGGTTGATGGTCCAAGCGCTGAAAGCTACGCATCCGGTTTATCTCTGAATTGGGAACTGGATCTTTGGGGCCGTGTCCGTGCGTCACGGAACGCCGCGGCGTTTGCTGCTCAAGCAACGGAAGCCGATTACAGGTTTGCACAGTATTCGCTCGCTGCTGGAGTCGCTCGGGCGTATTTTGGTGTGATCGAAGCATCGCTGCAGCTCGCCGTCGCGCAGAAATCTCTTGATGCGCTGTCGCGGACAGCAAAAATTGTCAGTACGCAGCGCGAGTTTGGTGCGGCGGACGCCTATGACGAGTCGCTAGCGCTTGCAAACGTTGCTTCCGCCCGTGCCTCACTGGCACAGGCCGAGGGCGGTCTTCGCCTGGCAAAGCGCGCGTTGTCGGTCTTGTTGGGTCGCTACCCGGACGAGCTGCTTAGCATTCGAGACGATTTTCCGATCCGCCCCGCAATCCCTACAGCCGGATTACCAGGCGAGTTGTTGGAAAGACGTCCGGACATCATCGCAGCAGAACTGACCGTTTTGTCGGCATTTAGTGATGTAGGTGCCACCAAAGCTACCCGGTTGCCTACGTTCAGTCTCAGTGGTGGATTGAACGTGAGCTCACCCGAATTTTCGGATGTGCTCGACGTTTCCAATGGGACGTGGTCGTTGGCAACTGCACTACTTGGTCCGTTGTTTGATGCGGGACTACGGCGCGCGCAGATCGATGCTGCGAGTGCGGTGCAGACGCAAGCGATCGCATTGTATGCACAAACCGCGCTCGAGGCATTTGAAGAGGTAGAAAACAGCCTTGATCAGAACCGTGTTATCGAGGTGCGGGTGGCTGCGCTTACGGATGCGGCAGCTGCTCAGAACAAAGCGTTCGACCTCGCCGAGTTCCGCTATCAGGAGGGTGAGACTAATTTGCTGGATGTACTTGTCGTGCAGTCAAACACGCTAACTGCAGATAGTGCGTTAGTTTCCGTGCAGCGCGAGCAGCTGGATGAGTGGATCAATCTGAATCTAGCGCTTGGGGGTACCTGGCAAGTGCCCTAGGTCACCGCCGACATTAAGCGGCACTTGTTACCCCGGGGAATCAACTTGAACCAGTAGACTTCAACCACTGAGCAAGTCCTGGAACGCCTTCGCTAAGATGGGCCTTAAGACGTGCGGCCGCCGAAGCAGTATCGTCCTGCCTAAGCAATTCTGCGATCGCATTGCGGTTCGAGTCGGTCGGGAGCTCGCTTTCGGATTGTCTGAAATAGGCCCGCCGATATCGCCGCAGACGTCGCGATACATCGCCGATCAGCTCGAGAATGATCAGATTCCGGCAACTGGACAGCAGCATTCGCAGCCAGAGCTCCTGTTGCTCAACCCGTTGGGCCGGCGTGCGACTGGAAGCGATTTCCTCATTCAATGCATCGAGTTGATAGAGCATGCCGAGATCGGGAGGTCCGGAGAGTTCGAGGGCCTCGGCCGCGAGAACGGCAAGGGCAGGGCACAGCGCCTCGTATTCCTCCGACGTCAAGGGCCGTACAAAAAACCCACGCCGCGGCTCACTGCGCACGGCGCCTTCCGAGGCCAGACGAGAAAGCGCTTCTCTGAGCGGTGTGCGGCTCACGCCCAATGCCTCTGAGAGATGTACCTCATTTACCCGCGTGCCGGGGGCGAGCTCGCCGGAGTCGATTTTGTCACGCAACGTGCGTGCAACCTCCAAACTGAGGTTCTGTTGGCGCCGTCCTGGCTTACGCTCGGTCATAAACGGACTGTATACAGTATTACGCCAGCGAGCAATGGCTCATGGATAGCACTCCGCTCAGGGCTGGGAATTGACTTGCGGTAGAGAGATCAGCTCTGCGGTCTGAATCGGCACCGCCTCATGGCGCAGCGTTTTGTCTTCGATACCCAGCAGGATGGGTTCCGCATTGTGCCGGTGAATGTTCACCTTCGCGTTGTAGACGAATCGTGTAAGACCATGTTTGTCATTGATCACGAGCTTACGGATCGAAAATCTACCGGTCGGAGAACGCTCGCCCGTCAGGTAGCACTTGATGGCCGTTACCCGATCGCCAGACAGCTCCATCCCCTGGAGGCGCCCCAGAGAGCGCTGGGTCTGCTCGACGAAGGCGATAGCGTCGGCATGCACGTCTTCCATGTCACGTCTGGTCTCAAAGGCGCCGACGAGAATCTGGCCAGGCATTGCCCGTTCGATCATTCGCGCCAGCTCAATCGTGACGTCGCCGACGATGTAGTCGTGCGTGGACGGGTTCAGTCCATCTGCCTGATGAAACTCGTAGCAGCCGCCGACATGAAATGCGGTTCGCAATAGGGGCACGGAGCGAGCTACCGCCTTGCTCCGGGCAATCGCGTTATCGGCGAGCACGAGCTGCATGAAATGGTAGAGATTGACGTTCGGCGTCGGCCCCCGATCGCGGTTCCAGATATAGAAGCCGTCGCCGCTGGAAGAGCGCGCAAAGCTGATTCCGATCTTTCTGTCCAGCATCTTGCTGTGAGCGGCATTTAGCGAGTAGGACAGGCTGTTGAGCTGCGTCATCTGTTCGAATGGGCTCAGCAGGCTAAATCCGACGATGTCGAAAAGTGCAACAGCTCGGTTCGGGCAATAATTCACGCCAAACCGTTTGACCATCGCTTCGATCAGTTGCGTCTCTTTCTCGGTCTGCGCGAGTTTGTCGCGCAATTGGATGATCTCAGGCTCAACATCCAGTAAACGTGCGACTTTGTGCAGCCGGTCAAGGGAAAGATTACAAGGGCCGGAAATCAGCTCTGTGATAAAGGATTCAGACGGTCGCCACGGCAAGTCTCCGCCGGCGGGGGTGGCGGTGTACTCCGCCAACGCGTAATGAGGCACGACGAGCAAGCAAATGCCTGTTGGATGGTGCGCCCAACTGATAATGCTGTTTGCGCCGAGGTTCCATGCCTGTTGGAGGCTACGCTCCAGTGCAACCAAGTTGCTTCGCTCGCGAACGCCAAGGCCGGAGGCCATATCGGCCAATGCATCAAGGTGCTGAGGATTCCCGGCAATCTTGGCAATGGCTGAATCTGATAACCGGTCGAGCGGCATCTTTACCTCATCATCCGTTTCTTCCTGATACGGATAGTTGGTGGAAAAGCGCAGTAGGCGCCGGGCCTTACAGGATAAAATTCTGAAACTGCGATAGCATACCGAGGCTAATCAAGAGCCGGTGCCGATGCAAGAGCGATTCGGTGATTTGGCCGCCAAGACTTGGAAGATGCGAACACCGCCGCGTGTATGAATACACTCTCACTAGAAGCAATCAGGGCCACCTTGAAGGCGGTTGGCCCTTATGTTCGCAGTACGCCAACGGTGCCGATACCGGCTGATTTAGTGCCCGGTGCACGCGCCGTCACCGCCAAGTATGAACTGCTGCAGATTACGGGCACCTTCAAAGCGAGAGGTGCAATGGCAAATGCGCTCGCGCTGGATGAGCAGGCGCGCGCGGCCGGAGTCACGGCGGTTAGCGCTGGCAATCACGCGATCGCAACAGCTTATGCGGCGGGTCAGCTTGGGATCGATGCCAAAGTTGTGATGACGGCCACTGCGCCGACCGTACGTGTCGAGCGCTGCCGATCGTATGGCGCCGAGGTCGTTCTCGCACCAGATGTCCATGCAGCATTCGAGATGATGGCTGCTTTGGTTGAGCGTGAGAACCGGACCGCGATTCATCCCTTTGAAGGCCTGCTTACCGCCGCCGGTACTGCGGGTGTCGGGTACGAGTTCATCCAGGATGCTACCGATCTTGATGCGGTGATCGTGCCGATCGGTGGCGGTGGACTCGCCGCCGGCGTCGCGACAGCCGTCAAATTGCTAGCGCCCGAGTGCAAAGTGTACGGCGTTGAGCCGGAGGGTGCGGACTCGATGAGCCGCAGTCTTGCGGCCGGCTCCGCACAGCAGTTGTCGCGGGTCGATACCGTTGCCGACAGTCTCGGCGCACCCATGGCACTGCCGATCAGTTTTTCCCTCTGCCAACAGCATCTCGATGACGTCGTCCGTGTGACGGATGCCGAGCTGATCCGCGCTATGCGGGTGCAACACCAACACCTCGGGCTAGCGGTTGAACCGGCTTGCGCTGCAACGCTCGCCGCAGCCACCGGCCCCCTCGCTAAACGGCTTGTAGGTAAGCATGTGGGTCTGATTTTCTGTGGCAGTAACATGGACCCGGAAAGCTGGTTTCGACTTGTCGAGACGCACTGAAGTGGCTGCTATCGTCGAAACACTAAGGGCGATTGTCGGGACAGAACATGTTTTCGACGACCCAGAGCGAAAGGGCCCCTACCTAAGTGAATGGCGAGGTCGCTACTCATCGGCGGCATTGGCTGTTGTCAGACCCGCAAACACTACGGAAGTCAGTGAACTCGTGAGTGCATGTAGTCAGGCGGGTGTGGGTATGGTGCCCATCGGCGGCAACACGGGGCTGGTTGGCGGGGCTGTCAGTACAGACTCACAAGTATTGATTTCGCTGGAGCGCATGAGTCGCGTACGTCATCTCGATGCGTTGAGCGCCACGATCGCTGTTGATGCAGGTTGTGTGTTGGCGAATGCACAACAGGCCGCTGCTGACGCTGGTTTGTTGCTACCGCTCAGTCTGTCAGCAGAGGGTAGCTGTCAGATCGGTGGCAATGTCTCCACGGGTGCGGGCGGTCTAAACGTTGTGCGCTACGGAACTGTACGCGATCAGGTATTGGGCCTCGAAGTCGTCCTCCCGGATGGCAGCGTTCTCGATGAAATGAGGGCTCTCAGGAAAAACACGGCTGGCTACGACTTGAAGCAGTGGTTTATTGGCGCCGAGGGCACATTGGGCATCATTACCGGCGTCGCACTGCGCTTGTTTCCTGCGCCGCAGCACAGACAGACGATCTGGCTTAGTGTGACCAATCCACGAACGGTACTCGAGCTGTTTAGCCGGATCCGAGCGGAATTTGGCAGCTTGATGACGGCTTTTGAGTTTATGTCTGCCAACACGGTCGAACTGATCGGCCGCTATCTAGAGTCGACGCCACCGATAGCGGCGATCTCGGAGGGCGTACACGTGTTACTCGAGCTACATGGCGGAAACCTTGAATTGAGTGATGATTCGGTTCTTGGGTTCTTTGCAGCGCTCGAGCGCGAGGGTTTGTGCCAGGCAAGTGTCGTTGCGACAAGCGAAAGCCAGCGTGAGACGTTCTGGCGTTGGCGCCACAGTGCTTCCGCGGCACAAAAACTGGCCGGCGTTTGTATCAAGCACGATATCGGCCTGCCGTTGTCAGCCGTCCCGGTTTTTCTGGAAGAGATCGAGACCCCACTTCAGAGGTTGGCGCCTGAATGTAGCATCGTCGCCTTCGGTCATATCGGCGACGGCAACCTTCACTTCACGGTGGCACAACCCGACAACATGGACCCTGAAGACTTCGAGCGTATGCGAGAACCGATTGCATCGTGTGTGCATGGCGTAGTGCTGGCGGCTGGCGGTACTGTCAGTGCAGAGCATGGAGTGGGTTTGTTGAAACGCGATGTCCTGCCAACGCAGGTAGGGTCAGTTGCCATTGACCTCATGCGATCGCTCAAGCGCACGCTTGACCCCGAAGGTTTGATGAATCCCGGGAAAGTGCTGTGAATGATCGTCAGTTCGGCATAGGCGAACCGCCGCAAAGCGTATTGCTTGCCATCGAACAACTCATCAGCGGCGAACGCAGTATTGCCGAGTTTCGTGACGAATTGCTGAACGTGCTCTATGACAACCCGGGCACATCGGCTGCCTTGAGCACTATGGTGAACGATTACTCTCGCCGAGGTTTGATTCCAGAGCCGATCCAGAGATTGCTGCTGCGTGACATCGACAAGATCACCAATGAGGAACACCCGACAACGCCGACTGAGTTTACCTACGAAGAGCACCACACGTCGGATCTTGCTCTAAACAGCACGGATGCGGAATTTCCTTCGGAGGAAACGTCGGGCGATGCGTCGGAAGCCGAGCGGGAAGAACGATCTCCGGTTGTGGGCGAGGTTGAGGTCACCGCTGACTCATTGGACATCGGTACTTTGCTTCGAGGGCGCTTCGAGATCGTCGGCCGAGCAACCGGCGGCAGCATGGGTGTGGTCTACAAGGCGATTGACCGACGTCTGGCGGAAGCGGAGGGCGGCCAGCCGCTTGTAGCGATTAAGGTGCTGGCGCCCGAATATGCCGGGCATGCTGCGGCAATGCGGGCGCTTCAGCAGGAGGCTGCAAAGGGGCGCTATCTCAACCACCCCTCGATCGTGCGTTTTCTCGATCTGGACCGCACCGGAGATATCGTCTACCTCGTGATGGAGTGGCTTGAAGGCCGGGCGCTGAGTGAGGTCCTTACCGAACGCCCGGGGGAAGCGCTTCCGCATTCGCAGGCGATACGGATCGTCGAGGAGGTCGGAAAAGCACTCGACCACGCGCACCAAATGGGCGTAACCCATGCGGACGTCAAACCCGGCAACATCATGCTATTGGCTGATGGTTCGGTGAAGTTGCTCGACTTCGGAATCGCTCGCGCACGCGGTGGGCATGCGCCACCGACGTTGGTCACCGATGACGCGTTCATACGGGCTGCCACTCCGGCTTACGCGAGTCCCGCTGTGCTGGAAGGAAAACCTGCACGACCGGTGGATGATGTGTTCTCGTTGGCGTGTCTGGCTTATCGGTTGCTGAGTGGTTACCGCGTGTTCAGAAACAAGACCGCACTGGAAGCGCGCAACGAGGGTCGGGAGGCCACGCGCTACACGGGTGCAGAGTCACGGATTTGGAAGGCGTTGAGCCGCGCACTTGCGCTGGATGAAAACGACCGGACGCCATCGATTTCACAACTGCTGCTAGACCTGAAGTTGGGTGATGTCGATCGCTCGAACCCAAAGGTATGGAAATGGACCGCAATTGCGGCAGTCAGCCTCTCGATTCTGGCGGCCATCGCGATTTACTTGCCGCAGTTCGCGGTCACGGTTGAGCCCGTGCTGCCGGAAGTGGCCGTCTCTGGGAGCACCGATTCCCCAGACAGCAGAGGTATCTCGGAGGGCGGTGTGCCAGTGCCGGAAATCGAATTCACTGTTGAGTCCGTCGAGTTCATTGCGGCGCCTTCCGTTGGAACGGTTCTGGACATGGAAATCGGTGGTGAAGTCACAACGATCCCCGAAGCGGAATTGGTGCTCTCCGAGGGTGCCGGTGAGCAGACGATTCGTTTGCGTATGGCTGATGGATTGCCCGGAGACGCACTCAGCATCGCATGGCGTCTCGATGATGAGCCGTCCCGACGCGCCATACGCAGAGCAGTGAGCGTAGCATTGAAGCCCGAAACGCCCGAGCGTGAATCCCGGAGTGCGCTGCTGACGGTAGAGCATTTAGATGATGCGCTACCGAAGCCTGAGCTGATCGCGAAGATAGAGGTGCAAAATACGGCGACGGGCGAAGCACTAGCCCGAGTCGTGCTGCGTCTCGAGGACGACGAGATGGAACGGATGCGCGATCAATTGCCACCGGATTCGTTTTCATTCAGTCGCGATATCGTCGAGGTCGTTGAATCCGATGGTGCAGTGGCGTTAACCCTTTGGAGATTAAACGCCAGCAACGCGCGAGTGTCTGCTGAACTGAGTATCGAGCCGCTGGGTGCAGCACCCGATGAAGACTATGTGGCACCGGATCAGATTCGACTGGAGTTTGATGAGGGTGAGATTGCAGAAACCGTTGTGATTCCCTTGGTTTCGGATTCACTGGTCGAGTCGACCGAATTGTTGTCGGTGCGGCACAATCAGCCCGACAGTAATCCTGTCGCGCGGGGGTCAGTGACGGTGCGTATACTCGACGACGATGAGTAACAACGACGACAAGCGAAAACACTCCCGAATCATTGTCGATGGTGTAGCGCAGGCGCCCAGTCGAGCGATGCTGCGGGCGGTTGGTTTTTCCGATGCGGATTTTCAGATTCCGCAGGTAGGGATTGCTTCGACCTGGAGCATGGTGACTCCGTGCAACATGCACATCGATGATCTGGCGGAACATGCCGCGAGCGGTGCCGCACAAGCCAAAGGCAAACCGGTTCAATTCAATACGATCAGCGTTTCGGACGGGATCTCCATGGGGACTCCAGGCATGCGCTATTCGCTGGTTTCTCGAGAGATTATTGCGGACTCCATCGAAGCGGTCTGCGCTGCGCAGGGCTTCGATGGGCTGGTCACCATTGGCGGCTGCGACAAGAATATGCCGGGCTGTGTGATCGCGATGGCGCGCCTGAATCGACCGTCGGTATTCGTCTACGGTGGCACGATTCAACCGGGCCCTCAGGATCGCGATATCGTTTCGGTTTTCGAGGCGGTCGGCAAACACTCGAGCGGCGAAATCGATGACGCCGGGCTCGCGGAAGTGGAAAAGACGGCGATCCCTGGCCCAGGTGCTTGCGGCGGAATGTATACCGCAAATACGATGGCTTCAGCGATCGAGGCGCTTGGCATGAGCTTGCCCGGGAGCTCTGCGCAAGAAGCGATATCCGCAGAAAAACGCGAGGATGCGGCTCGGGCCGGCGCTGCTGTAGTGCGACTCATCGAACAAGACCTCAAACCCAGCGACATCATGACGCGCGAGGCGTTCGAAAACGCCATCACCATGGTCATTGCGTTGGGCGGGTCGACCAATGCGGTACTGCATCTCCTAGCTATGGCGCATGCGATCGGTGTGACTCTGTCTCTGGATGATTTCACGCGGATTGGCGAGCGCGTACCTGTTCTTGCCGATCTGAAACCCAGCGGGAAATACTCTATGTCTGCGCTCGTCGCGATTGGGGGTATCCGACCGCTGATGAAATCGCTCCTTGATGCGGGCTTGTTGCATGGCCAATGTCTCACGGTGACAGGCAATTCACTTGCCGAGGACTTGAGCGATGTTGCTCCGTATCCAGAGGGGCAGCAGATCATTCAACCGCTGGATGCACCCATCAAGAAAGACAGTCATCTGGTAGTGCTTTACGGCAACGTTGCACCACACGGTGCAATCGCGAAAATCACCGGCAAAGAAGGTGAGTCGTTCACTGGTCGTGCGCGCGTATTCGGCGGGGAAGAGCCGGCTCTACAAGCAATTCTCGACGGTGAGATCGTCGAGGGTGACGTCATTGTTATTCGTTATGAAGGCCCCAAGGGCGGGCCGGGTATGCGCGAAATGCTGAGCCCAACCAGTGCAATCATGGGCCGTGGGCTTGGTGACAAGGTGGCATTGATCACCGATGGTCGTTTCTCCGGCGGCAGCCACGGCTTTGTTGTTGGTCATGTATCGCCAGAGGCCGCAGTTGGCGGCCCGCTCGCGTTGTTGGAGGAGGGCGACGAGCTGCGTATCGACGCGGTCAACAAGCGCATCGATGTCGCAGTCTCCGATGAAGCACTCGACCAACGGCGTGCTCAGTGGTCGCCGCCCGCGCCTGCCGCAACCCGCGGGGCATTGGCAAAATACGCAGCATCTGTCACCTCGGCTTCGCGTGGCGCCGTGACCGACGCCTTCGACGACTGATGAACACGACAGAAGCGGCTTTTGCTGCATCGAACCAAGCGCCGGCGAGCGAATCCAGCGAATGGGTGGTGCTCAAGTTTGGCGGTTCGAGTGTAGCGACGTTACCGAACTGGCAGTTGATTGCCGAGCGATTGCGCGATCGACTCGATGCTGGCCACCGCGTGATGGTTGTGCATTCGGCGATTCGTGGCGTGAGCGACATGCTTCAACTCGCGCTCGACAGCGCCGTCGCCGACGAGGACGGACCGGATATTTCCGACATCCGATCCATTCATGTGCCGCTGGCCACCGCATTCGAGATCGATGTGGATACGATGATCGGCGAGCACCTCGCCGAGCTACGGCAACTGCTGGCCGGTGTTCGACTGATTCGCGAGGCGACCCCCAGAATCGCAGCGCGCGTCATGGCGAGCGGCGAGTTGATGGCAACCGCGATGAGTGCCGCCTGGTTGGAGAAACAGGGGTTGCCAGTACATTGGCACGACGCCCGCAACCTCCTCATCTCCGAGCCTGTTGGAAATCCACGCCAAGACTATCTGTCGGCTGTCTGTACCAGTGACCCTGATCCGCATTTGAGTGCGCTGTTGGCACCAAAGGGAATCCACCTGACCCAGGGCTTTCTCGCCGGGCATCCCGACGGCGACACGGTGGTCTTGGGGCGCGGTGGATCAGACACCTCAGCCGCATACTTTGGGGCGAAGCTCGGTGCCAGCCGGGTTGAGATTTGGACCGATGTGCCGGGAATGTTCAGTGCCGACCCACGTATCGTCCCATCGGCGCGACTCTTGACGGAACTCGATTATCAGGAGGCGCAGGAGATCGCTTCTGCGGGCGGTTTGGTGCTGCATCCACGGTGTATCGAACCGATGGCTCAGCACAATATTCCGCTCTATGTGCGCTGCACGTCACGGCCAGAATTGCCGGGCACTTTGGTGGCAAACGCGACGCGCGACGATCGACCCTGTGTCAAGGCGATTTCCATGCGTCAGGGCGTCACCTTGTTGTCGTTGGAGAGCATCGGCATGTGGCATGAAGTCGGATTTCTAGCCAAGGTGTTCAGCTGCTTCGCCGAGCATGGTGTATCGGTAGGGTTGGTATCCACTTCCGAGAGCAATGTGACGGTCTCTTTGGATGACGGTCCCGATGAAGTCGATACGGATTCAGTGGAACGGCTTGTTGAGGCGCTCGGATCGCTTTGCCGTGTCACGCGCCTTAACGATTGTGTCGCCGTCAGTCTTGTCGGTCGAAAGATTCGCGCAACTCTGGCGAGCCTGGGGAGTGCGTTCAGTGTTTTCGAGGAACACAGGCTTCATCTGATCAGTCAGGCGGCCAACGATCTGAACCTGACCGTGGTTGTCGATGAGGGACAGGGATACCGCCTCGTACAGAAACTACATCCCGAGGTCATGCGTGATGCGACTCGAGATCCGTCACTCGGTCCGACATGGGAGTCGTTGCAAAAGACCGTTGCAGAACCCGAATCGTCTGCTCGCACGTGGTGGCAAGAGAAGCGAGGTGCATTGCTAGAGCAACTCTCCTCGCATGACTGCGCGTATGTCTATGATATTGAGACGGTGGAAGCCGCCGTGGGCGCGCTCAGCGGGTTGCGCAACGTCGATCGAGTCTTCTATGCGATGAAGGCTAACGGTCACGGCAGCATTCTTGACGCCGTATTTGCGGCAGGACTTGGGTTTGAATGCGTGTCACCAGGCGAACTTAAGACGATCATTGCACGCTTTCCTGGTATCAGTCCCGACCGTCTGCTTTATACCCCCAATTTCGCACCGCGAGCTGACTACGAATACGGCTTTGAGCTCGGTGCCCATGTCACGTTAGACAACCTATACGTCCTTGAGCACTGGGCAGACCTCCTGGAAGGCCGCGACGTATTTCTGCGTGTGGACCCAGGGCAGGGTCGTGGACATCACGAACATGTCAAAACCGCGGGTAATCAAGCGAAGTTTGGTATTCCGGTCTTCGAACTGGAACGGGCCGCATCTCTTGCTGAAGCGGCGGGTTGTCGAGTAGTCGGCATTCACGCGCATTCTGGCAGTGGGATCACGACGCCCGAATCATGGAGCGAGGTCGCCGAGATTCTCGCTGCAGCCTCAAGGTTGTTCCCGGATGTCACAACTCTGGACCTTGGCGGAGGACTCGGTATTCCCGAGAAACCCGGTGATCGTTCGCTCGACCTGTCACGGCTCGATGCATCCTTAGGGGCGGTGCGTGCGGAGCATCCCGGATTGTCGCTTTGGTTGGAGCCTGGGCGTTTTGTCGTCGCGGAGGCAGGCGTATTGCTTGCGCGAGTGACGCAATTGAAAGGCAAGGGTGGGACTCGCTACGTCGGAATCGCAACGGGAATGAACTCGTTAATTCGACCAGCGCTCTATGGCGCCTATCATGAGATCGTCAATCTGACACGACTGGATGAACCCGCTACGGAGCTCGTGAATATTGTCGGACCCATTTGCGAGACTGGCGACAAACTGGGCATTGAGCGACTGCTTCCGCCGAGTGAGGAGGGTGACGTTATTCTGATCGCCAATACCGGCGCCTACGGTCGTGTGATGGCGTCGCACTACAACATGCGAGCGCCTGCCGAAGAGTCGGCACTAGGAGAGAACCTGTGAGCGTATTTGCACTCGATGACGCTGTTGCGTTGACGCCCGACGACGAGGTCGGCGTGTTCCACGTCAAGGCCGATCAGCGATTCTGGAACATGGATAGTGCTTTCGGAGGTTGGCAAGCGGTTGCCTGCGCGCAGGCAGTGCGTCAATCCCCATCGATGCGGGGCCAGATCGTTTCACAGCAGGTGATGTTTCAGGCGCCTGTTCGTGCCGACGATTTGGTGTTGCGTGTCCAGCTAATGGAGCAGCGCCGCACGCTCGATTTTTGGCAGGTTTCACTCAACGACCCGGAACAGGAAAGAATGTTGGCGTCGTGCCAACTGGTTGCAGGTGAGCGTCAAACCACAACCATTTCCTATGAACCCCCGGCTCCTGAGCTGCGTTCGTTTGAAGAGTCATTCCCGATTCCTGTCCGCGAGGGTATGCCAACCTGGTTCAGTCACTATGAAATTCGACTCGCCAAAGGCCGCCCATTTCAAGTCAACAGCTCACCGAGATCTGCGACCTGGGTTCGAGAACGTGACGGTCGCCCGCTTGATGACATGGCGCTGCTGTCGATTTGTGATACACCTATGCCGCGGACATTCTTTTGCGCTGACGGGGCAACGCCAGCCTCGACGATCGCGCTCGGGACGCATATCTACGCTACCGAAGCGCAGGTCGCTGAGAACAAAGATTCGCCTGTGTTGCTGGATACCTCGGCACGGGTACTTCGCGATGGCCTGGTTAACCAGGAGACGGCCGTGTATCGCGAGGACGGCGTCTTGTTAGCGATGAGTTATCAGACAGCACTGTTTCGGGAGCGCTAACAGCCGGTCAGTCGCTATGGCGCTGGGAGAGTTCGGCTTCAACATGCGCCCATCCGAGATCTCTCGCGACCAAAAGCACATTCAAGTGATAAAGCAGATCGGCGCATTCACCGATAAGCGCCTCATCCGACTCCGCGATGGCGGCGAGTGCCACTTCCACGCCTTCTTCACCCACCTTCTGCGCGATGCGTCGAATACCGTCCTGCAATAGGCGAACTGTGTAGCTGTGTATGGCGTCAGCGTCGGTTTTTCTATCGAGAATCGTTTGTTCGAGCTGGTTGAGTATTTCCATCTCAGGCCGCCTCCGGGCTTCTGGTGACGCGAACAGCGATCGATTCGCCAGAGAGGTAGTGCTTGAGATCCGGGATCGCGATCTCGCCACTGTGGAAGACGCTGGCGGCGAGTGCGCCGTCCACACGGCATTGCTTGAATACTTGCGCGAAGTGTTCCAACGCTCCGGCGCCTCCCGATGCGATCAAGGGTACTTCACAGAGATCACGCACCGCGCTCAATTGCTTAAGGTCATATCCCTGGCGCACGCCATCCTGATTCATGCAGTTGAGTACGATCTCGCCGGCCCCTCGCGCCTGGACTTCAACAACCCACTCTCGTGTCAGTCTCGACGTGTTGCTCGTGCGGTTGGGGTCTCCGGTGTACTGATAGACGTGCCAATCATCACCTTCCCAGCGCGTGTCCACGCCGACAACGACGCACTGGCGTCCGAAACGAGCCGCTAGATCATTGATTAATTCAGGCTGTTCAAGGGCAGGGGAGTTGATGGATATCTTGTCCGCACCACGATTCAGCACTTCGGTGGCATCGTTGATCGACCGTATGCCACCGGCAACGCAGAACGGCAGGTCGAGTACTTCGGCCACCGAGCTCACCCAGCTTCGATCAACGCTCCGCCCATCCGGGCTCGCAGTGATGTCGTAAAAAACAAGCTCATCGGCGCCCTCATCACGATAGCGACGTGCCAGTTCGATGATGTCACCGACGATGCGGTGATTTGCAAACTGAACACCCTTGACCACCTTACCGTCACGAACGTCGAGGCAGGGGATTATGCGTTTGGTCAGAATGATCGTATCTCCTGATCGGTGATTTTGCCTTCGAGGAGTGCACGTCCTGTAATGGCACCACTGACGCCGGTCGAACGTAATGCGACCAAATCGTCAAGGTCACTGACCCCGCCCGACGCCTGGACGGCAAGCATTGGGTAGTCTTGGACCAACTCCTGGTAGAGCGCTACAGAGGGTCCGGTCATTGCGCCATCCCGACTGATGTCGGTGCACAGCACGTGCTTCAGCCCGACGGGCAGGTACTTCTCGATCAAACGCTGCAGCGTCATAGCATGCGTTTCTGTCCATCCGTGTGTAGCGACATTTGCGTCACCTTCGTCGCTGATTCGTACATCGATGGCCAACACAATTCTGTCTGTACCGAACTTTTCGAACCAGCCCGCGACAAGCGAAGGTTGTGTCACAGCAAGGCTACCTATGACGATACGGGTCACACCTGCATCAAACAGGGCTTCCACATGGGATAGCTCACGCAATCCACCACCCACTTGTACCTCTGCTCCTGTCGCCTCGATCACCCGTTTCAGGACGTCCGCGTTTCGCGGAACACCATCGAGAGCGCCGTCAAGATCGACAACGTGTAGCTTTTTCAGTTCGAGCGATGCGTAATGACGCGCGAGCTCAGCGGGTTCGACGTCATAGCTTGTCTGCTTACTGTAGTCGCCGTGCAGCAGGCGAACAGTCTTGCCGCCACGAATATCAATTGCCGGAATGATCTGCACGCTAATCGAGCTCCAGGAAATTGCTGAGGAGCTGGGCACCCGCGGTGGAAGAACGCTCCGGATGGAACTGTGTGCCTGTGAAATTATCTTTGCGAATCACAGCCGCGAAGTCGCGCGTGTAGCGACAACTCGCGACGGTACTGTCGCCAACGGGTATCGCGTAACTGTGCACGAAGTAAAAATAGTCATCGACGGAAATGTCACGCAGGAGCGGGTCGTCGTCGATCCGATTTAGCTGATTCCAACCCATGTGCGGAACAGTTTCTTCCGGCGAAGGCATCAATTGCTCTGTGCGATCCGGAGTGATACCAAGACAGCGTGCGCCTTGTTCCTCAGAAAAAGTTGCCAGCAGTTGCATGCCGAGGCAGATGCCAAGTACCGGTTGTTCCAGCTTTTTGATCGGTTCGATGAGATCAAGCTCGTCCAGACGCTGCATGGCATCCATGGCGGCACCAACGCCTGGCAGAACGACATGGCTCGCGGCCTGCAGTTCGTTGATTTCCGTTGTCAGCAGTGTATCTGTGCCGAGACGTTCCAGCGCAAAGCGCAGTGAAGCGATGTTGGCACCACCCGTGTCCACGATAGCAACTTGTTTGCTCACAGGATTCCCTTGGTTGATGGGAGCTCTCCACCCGATCGCTCCAGCGCCGGTCGGAGTGCACGTCCGAGTGCTTTAAAGCAGCCTTCGACGATGTGATGGTCGTTGTCGCCGTCCGCTCGAATATGGATGGCCGCGCCTAGTGCCTGAGCGAACGATTGGAAAAAATGCGGCAACATCTCACTCGCGAGCTCCCCGATACGTTCACGTCGCAAAGTCACCTCGTAACGACTTGCCGGACGACCTGACAGATCGACAGCAACCGTTGTCTGCGCTTCATCCATCGGCAGCACGAAGCCATACCTTCCGATGCCTTTTTTGTCGCCGAGGGCCTCTCTCACTGCGGCGCCTAGTGTGAGCGCGATATCCTCGATGGTGTGGTGATCGTCGATATGCAGATCGCCGGTGCAAGTAAGTGTCAGTGCGAACCCACCGTGTTTGCCCAATTGCTCAAGCATGTGGTCGAGAAATCCGATGCCCGTCGAAATACGTTGCGGCCCTGGCGCATCGAGGTCGACCTCACAATCGATCCGGGTCTCGTTCGTATTGCGCGAGAGGGTGGCGGTGCGCGGCAGATCCAGCAGTTGGTGTGCGATGCCATCCCAATTGAGACTGTCGTCGAGGAGAAAACCCTGGATACCGATCGCATCAGCCAGTTGTACGTCGGTTACTCGGTCGCCAACCACAGCTGAACGTTCCATGTCGATCAGGTTCGCAGCAAGAAAACGGGTCAATAGTCCGGTTGCCGGCTTTCGGCATTGGCAACCGTCTTCAGGTCGGTGTGGGCAAACAAAAGTCTCGGCAAATGTGATCCCCTGACTTTCGAATAGCTGCACCATGAACTCATGCGGTTCTGTGAATTCTGCTTCGGGGAACGATTCTGTGCCGAGTCCGTCCTGATTGGTCACCATGACGAGCTCCCAGCCTGCGTCGAGCAATCGTTGCAGAGCATTGATCACTCCTGGCACCAACCGAATCTTATCGATCCGATCGACTTGCTCATCCGCGGGCTCCTCGATGAGGGTGCCATCACGATCAACGAACAGAATTGATCTCTTGGACATTACGCAATACCTCTCGAACGAACATCGAGCGACTGTAGCGTCTCTATCAAACGCTCATTGTCCGCGCCTGCGCCTACTGAAATGCGCAGGCAGTTGTGTGTGAGCGGGGCGGTGCTGAAGTCGCGCAGCAATAGTCCACTTTGTGCGGCGGCCTCGAGGACCAACTGCGGCTCGCGAAACCTCACCAGAAGAAAGTTGGCATCACTCGGATAGACCTGCTCGACGAGGTCCATATCTTCCAGCGCCGCCGCGAGCCGTTTGCGCTCAGCGACAATCCACTCAAGTCGAGCGGGCATTGACGCCACAGCCTCCTCGGCAAGCACAGCGAGTGCTGCATCAGAGCTTGGCGTGGGCACCGCATACGGCGGCATGGTCTTGGCGAGCAATTCGATCAATTCCGCAGGTCCCAGTGCAGCACCGCAGCGTGCTCCGGCAAGGCCATAGGCTTTGGACATCGTTCTCAGCATCACGATGTTCGGATGCTCAAGCAACGACATCATCGCATCGAGGTTCGCGAATTCCGCATAGGCGCCGTCGACCACCACAATGCCGCGACCGGAGATTGCTGCAGCCAATCGAGCGATCTCGGATACCGGTTGTGCGTTTCCTGTTGGGTTATTCGGCGACGTTACGAAAACCAAACGGTCGGTCCCAAGCCAGCTGTCGACGATGGCGTCCGCAGGCAGCGTGAACCCGCGCTCCTCGACCAGCGGAACACTGCGAACTGCCGCACCCTGAAGGTTGGCGTACACGCTATACATGCCAAACGTCGGTGGCGAGATCACAATGCCGTCAATATTGGGACGACAAAAGCAACGAATCAGTAAGTCAATTGCTTCGCTACTGCCACGCGTTACAAACACGTTCTTGTCTGAAACACCGAAATGCGCAGCCAGAGTTTGGGTAAGTGCCTTTGGTCGTGCTTCAGGGTAGCGGTGCATGCCATCGGGGGAGGTGTCTCCGTCGCTGCGCAAGGGTGACTCGTTGGCGTTTAACCGAACCGCGCCCTCGGCATAGTTGGCGGGAACATAAGCCTTGAGCGCCCGGACTTCGGGACGTGCGAGTTCGATGATCGACGTCATAACGAATCCAGCCGTACACTAACAGCACGTTCGTGCGCATCAAGATGCTCCAGCGTAGCAAGCGTTTGTGCGACGGGGCCGAGCGCGCGCAGCCCTGCCTCTGAGGCCTCCTGTACCGTCACGAACTTCTGGAACTGTTCCACACCCAGGCCGGAGTAGTTGCGTGCAAACCCGTAGGTGGGCAAAACATGATTGGTGCCACTGCAGTAATCGCCAAGTGATTCCGGTGTCCAGGGACCAAGGAACACCGAACCCGCATTGGTGATCGCCGGGAGCAGGGCTCTCGCATCATGAGTGTTGATGATCAGGTGCTCCGGCGCGTAACGATTGCTGACAGTTACGGCTTCGTCGAGGGTTGCGACGCGCACGAGCCGACTGTTGGCCATCGCCTCGCTGGCAATCGCTTTTCTCGGCAATGCGTCAAGCTGCACCTGAAGCGCCTTTTGGACTGCCTCGATCAACTCGCTGGACGTGCAAAGCAATACAACTTGCGAATCCTCGCCGTGCTCGGCCTGTGAGAGCAGATCAGCAGCGACAACCTCGGCGCGTGCAGACTCATCGGCAATGACCAGAACTTCGGAAGGTCCGGCGGGCAAGTCCTGCGCTGCGCCGTTGGGGTCCGCGGACACCTGCGACTTGGCTTCCGCAACAAAAGCGTTGCCCGGTCCG
The DNA here is from genome assembly GCA_039027435.1 of Pseudomonadota bacterium. Taxonomy (GTDB): domain Bacteria; phylum Pseudomonadota; class Gammaproteobacteria; order Steroidobacterales; family Woeseiaceae; genus CALBPI01. Next base: position 57,408 of record JBCCKF010000010.1, read on the forward strand.
AAGATCTTCGATACTCGGGGTATCGATTCCGTGCCATAAGCCATAGCGGCGATCGCCTGAGCGCCACCAACGCGAAACACTCGCGTAACTCCTGTACGTTTTGCAACGTACAAAATCGCCGGGTCGAGTGTGCCGTCTGCACGAGGCGGGGCGCACAGAATACGGTTGGGGCAGCCAGCGATTTGTGCGGGTACGGCCATCATGATCGCGGCAGAGGGTAGCGGTGCGGTTCCGGCCGGGACGTATAGACCCACGGTCTCCATCGGTCGCGTCAATCGCTCACAACGAACACCGGGGGTCGTGGTGACGTCAATGTCATCAGTGCGTTGTGCGGTGTGAAAAGTACGCACGTTGGTTATGGCCGTTTTGATTGCCCGCCTCTGGGGCTTGGTTAGGAGCGCCTTGGCAGCCTCGATTTCATCTGAGGTAACCTCGAACCGATCGATATCGACGCGGTCAAAACGTGTGGTCAGCTCGCGCAGGGCTGCATCGCCGTTGGCTTGAACGTTGGCGATGATGTCGCGCACCGCAGTCCGGATACTCTGATCTTCAATAACCGCAGGCCGTTGCAAAACCGTGTCGCGTTCGGATTCGCTCAGTTGGGCCCAATCAAGTACGGAAACCTTCATGCGAGCATTTTCTCCACCGGCAAAACCAGCATAGAACTCGCGCCTGCTGCCTTGAGGGATTCCAGTGTTTCCCAAAAAACGTTCTCGCGGCAGACAGCATGTACCGCAACGCGATCGTCGAGTCCTTCAAGTGGTAAGACAGTCGGCGCCTCAGTGCCAGGTAGAATCTGGGTGATCTCAGTCAGAGCTTCTCGAGGGGCATGCAGCATGATGTACTTGCTCTCGCTCACCTGCATGACGCCCTGCATGCGTTGCAGCAGTCTGTCGATCCACTCCTGCTTGTAATCAGAGAGCGTCACCGGTGTCTGAATCAGGCAGACTTCACTTTCCAACAGCGTTGCCAGTTCATCCAGGCCATTCGCCGCGAGGGTCGATCCGGTCGAGACCAGATCGCAGATGAACTCCGCTTTGCCAAGGCGCGGTGCGATCTCAACCGCGCCACTGAAGTAGACGACTTCGGCGTCGATGCCCGAGCGTTGCAAGTAGTCACGGGTGATTGCGGGGTAGCTTGTAGCAATGCGCTTGTTCTGCAAGCTTGCGGGTCCTTCCCATTCCGTGCCCTTGGCCGCCGCCAAAGACAACCGGCAGTGTCCGAATCCAAGTTTCCGTAGCAGCTTAAACGGCGCTCCCTCCGATCCGAGCGAGCCGTTCAGTCGCGTTTCGTCGAGAATATTCAGGCCTGCTATGCCGAGATCGCACACATCCTCTGCCACCAACCCGGGAATATCATCATCGCGGACCAAGAGCAGATCGATAGGCATGTTTTCGCCATAGCAGAACAGCTGATCTTTGCTGGTTCTGATTTCGAGGCCGCATCGCTGTAACAACGAGAGGGTTTTGTCGGTCAGGCGCCCCGACTTTTGTACGGCGACGCGCAGCCGTTGCTCGTCTTTTGACATGCTGGTTAGTTCCCTTTATTCAGTTTCGGCGAGGGCACTCAGGGCCGCGTGATAGCCGCCCGCGCCTTGATTGAGACAGCGCGCCACTCGACCAATGGTCGTTACACTGACACCGGTTTCGGCCTGAATCGTGCGATATGCCTTGCCGGCTTGGAGTTGCAGGACGACGTTCCACCGGTCAGCGAGAGCCTGAAGCTCTGCAGGGGTGCACAAATCAATGAGCAGCGCGTGAATCTCGTCTGGTTTCGTCACCGCTGCAATAGCGTCTGACAGGGCTTTTTCCGAGCGAATGTCGCTGCGGGTTGCCACTTCACGATTCGGTTTCATGTCGTATCAGTGTATTAGCGTGCTATTACGTTGGCGCATGTTAACGCCGACTTGCGTCACGTGCAAGCACAAACACTGTTGACAATCGCGCTTCATCAATGAACCATCCACTTTGCTCATCGAGACCGGCGGAGGGACAGGCCCTTTGATGCCGGGGCAACCTGCAAATTTATTGCAAGGTGCCAACTCCTGCGGTCGATCTTGAAGATCGGGCGACAGATGAGGCGGTCGAAACATTTCTGTGGAAATGTCGGTCATCCTTCTGAAACGCCGTCCGCAAGTTTCTTCGAGGCGCGTGTTAGGCAACGTCAGAAAGGGACCACTATGACCATCGACACCTCCAAGCTTCGTTACGAAACTCTGCAACTGCATGCTGGCCAGACACCTGCGCCCGGCACCAATGCCAGAGCCGTACCGATTTACCAAAGCACCTCCTACACCTTCGACGACGCGGCGCATGGCGCCCGGCTATTCGGTCTGGAGGAATTCGGCAACATTTACACCCGTTTGATGAACCCCACCACCGATGTCTTTGAGCAGCGTGTGGCTGCGCTCGAAGGTGGCGTGGCGGCGCTGGCAACCTCATCCGGGCAGGCCGCGCAGTTCCTCGCGATTTCGACCATTTGCCAGAGTGGCGACAACATCGTGTCGGGCACGTCGCTTTACGGGGGTACCTACAATCAATTCAAGGTGGCATTGCCGAGGCTCGGCATCGATGTGAAATTCGTCGAGAGCGGTGATCCGGCTGACTACGCTGCTGCCATCGATGACAACACCAAAGCGCTCTACGTCGAAGCGATCGGGAATCCCGGTTTCGATTTGCCGGACTTTGAAGCGCTCGCAGAAGTCGCCCATGCGAATGGTATTCCACTGATCGTAGATAACACGCTCGGTTGTGCCGGCTATGTGGTTCGACCGATTGACCACGGTGCGGATATCGTCGTTCAGTCGGCGACCAAATGGATCGGCGGGCACGGCACTAGCATCGGCGGTGTCATAGTCGACAGTGGCCGTTTCGACTGGTCGAGCGGCAAATTCCCATTGTTTACGCAGCCCTCGCCGGGATATCACGGTCTGGTGTTTGCGGACGTGTTCGGTAAGGACAGCGATTTCGGCAACATCGCCTTCATCATTCGAGCACGAGTAGAGGGCTTGCGTGACTTCGGCCCTTCGCAGAGTCCGTTTAACGCATTCTTGCTGCTGCAGGGTCTCGAGACACTGTCATTGCGCGTACAGCGCCATGTCGACAATGCTCTGGCGCTTGCGCAGTGGCTGGAGTCACACTCCGACGTCGCGTATGTCAACTATCTCGGCCTGCCATCCCATGAGCATCACGAGCGCGCGCAAAAGTACCTGAAGCACGGATTCGGTGCGGTACTGACATTCGGTATTCGCGGTGGTCATGAAGCCGGGCAGCGGTTCATCGATAGCGTCGAGTTGGCCAGTCATCTCGCGAACGTCGGAGATGCCAAGACGCTGGTCATTCATCCGTCAAGCACAACGCATCAGCAGTTGGATGAGCAGGAGCAACGCAGCACGGGTGTGCTGCCTGACATGATTCGAGTCTCGGTCGGCATAGAGCACATCGAAGACATCAAGGACGACTTCCAACAGGCGTTCGAGAAGGCGCGGATCTCTCAGGCCGCCTGATCGTGACATCTGACTTCTGCTCTGCAGGTACCATTTCGCCCGATACACGGTTGTGGCGAGATCAGGAACCGTTCGATTGCGAGAGCGGGGCGGTTCTCGATCAATTGCAACTCGCCTATCGCACTTGGGGCGAGCTCAATGATGCGGGCGATAATGCTGTGCTTGTGTGTCACGCACTGACCGGCTCAGCTGATGCAGACGAGTGGTGGCCGGGTCTCATTGGGCCCGGCTTGCCGCTCGATACCGATCGTGACTTCGTCGTCTGTTCCAATGTATTGGGGGGCTGCTACGGCAGCAGCGGGCCGATGCAACCTGATGCCAACGGGAAGCGTCTGGGCGCCCGGTTTCCGGTAATCACCATCCGCGACATGGTGCGCGCACAGCGCCGCTTGCTGGACCAACTTGGAGTAAAGCGTCTTTCGCTGGTCATCGGACCGTCGATGGGCGGTATGCAAGTGCTCGAATGGGCTATGCACGCGCCGGATGTCGTTGATGCAATCGCGCCAATCGGCGTCTCCGCGCGCCATTCCGCCTGGTGTATTGCCATCGGAGAGTCGCAGCGCGCCGCAATCGAAGCGGACCCGGCCTGGCGGGATGGCCACTATGAGGTCTCAGCACCACCGCTAAAGGGGCTTGCAGCAGCTCGAATGATGGCGATGGTTACCTATCGCAGTTGGGACAATTTCGAATCCCGATTCGGGCGCATTGCTGATGATCATCATCAGTTCACAGCTGCAAGCTACCTGCGCTATCAGGGCAGTAAACTCAACGAGCGTTTCGATGCAGTGTCGTATGTTCGCCTCACTGAGGCTATGGACTCACATGATGTTGGGCGAGACCGCGACTCATCCGAGTCTGCGTTGGCTGCAACAAAAATTCCGGCACTTGTTGTGAGTGTCACATCGGACGTTCTGTATCCGCCGCAAGAACAGCATTTTCTGGCGGAACATCTCGGCAACGCTTCCTTGGTAGAACTCGACAGTCCCCACGGTCACGACGGGTTTCTGATCGATCTCGATCCGCTAGGCGCATCGATTCGGGACTTTCGTGCCGGCCGAACGCCCGACGCGCTGTCAGCTTAGGATACTGCGGCAGATGTGTTGACCGAAGGCTTGCGTGCCTACTGTCGAACCGGCGTCACCTGAAACGTCAGCAGTGCGGATCCCACCTGCAAGCGCATCGGTCACTGCCTGCTCAACTGCGGCAGCCGCCTCCGGGCGTTCAAGGCTGTGGCGCAACATCATCGCCGCGCTAAGTACTGCGCCGGTCGGGTTCGCGATGTCCTGACCTGCGATATCCGGTGCCGAACCGTGAATTGGCTCATACAGACCCGTGCCGCCAAGTGCACTCAACGAGGCCGACGGGAGAAGACCCAGTGATCCGCTCAACATGGAAGCCTCGTCCGTCAGGATGTCACCAAACATATTCTCGGTAACCACGACATCGAATGCCGCCGGTTTGGCCAGCAAATGCATTGCTGCGGCATCGACCAACAAATGCTCAAGCGTGACATCAGGGAACTCATCAGCACAGACTTCGGTAACCACGGAGCGCCAGAGTCTCGAGGTTGCGAGGACATTGGCTTTATCAACCGATGTGAGACGGCCTTGGCGCGCGCGTGCAAGTTCGCAAGCGACCCGTGTAATACGAACAACCTCTTCCCGACTGTATTCACAAGCATCGAAAGCAGTATCTGTACCCTCGCGCTTTTCGCCGAAATAGATGCCGCCGGTCAGCTCCCTGACCACCATGAGATCTACGCCGGCGAGCCGGTCAGGTCGCAATGGCGAGATGTCGGTGAGGGCAGGGTGCACAGTAACCGGTCGGAGATTTGCGAAAACGCCGAGCGCCGCACGCAAAGCCAATAGCCCTTGCTCCGGTCGTTGTGCAACGGGCAACGACTGCCACTGTGGGCCACCGACTGCACCGAGGAAAACCGCGTCCGCCTCCTGACAGGCGGTGCGTGTCGCATCGGGCAACGGCACACCTTCTGCATCGATTGCCGCGCCGCCAATCGTGTGTGAGGTCAACTCAAAATCGAGTTTGAATTTCTCGCTGACTGCACTCAAGACATCGGCGGCGACCTGTGTGACCTCGGGGCCGATGCCGTCGCCGGGCAAAATTACAATTTTGAAAGTCATGGGTTAGAGCGCAGGATTAGTAGAGTCGGCAAAATCGTTCGCATAAGCAGTTATCGCGTCGCTCTGGCCCTGCAGATAGCCAAGCTGATCGATACCCTCCAACAAGCAGTAACGAGAAAATCCATCTAGCGGAAACTCGATGGTCTTCTCAGTGTTCCCCGCATCATTGAGTATAGAAAGCGTGCATGTTTCAACGGAGATAAGCACCTTGTGCGGACGCGACAACAGTAACTTCACAACGTCGTCAGAGACACGAATCGGCAGCAGTCCGTTCTTTAGCGAATTCGAGTGAAAGATATCGGCGATTTCACTGCTGATCACCGCTCGAAAGCCATAGTCCAGTAAAGCCCAGGGCGCATGCTCTCGCGATGAGCCACATCCAAAGTTTCGCTCAGTGACGAGAACGGTAGCGGACGCATGCTCCGGACGGTTCAGTACAAATTCCGGGTCGGGTGTCCCATCGGAAAGAAAGCGCCAATCAGCAAACAGGCCATCGCCCAAACCCTCCCGCGTCGTGGTCGTCAGAAAGCGTGCCGGGATAATCTGATCGGTGTCTATATCTGCCCTGGGCAACGCAACGGTGGTCGCCGTAAGTTCTGTGAATCGCTGCATGGGATACTCCTTACAGGTACTCGCGCGGATCAGCGACATGACCTGCCAGTGCGCTCGCGGCGGCGGTGGCCGGACTGGCGAGGACCGTGCGAGCGCCGATACCCTGGCGACCTTCGAAATTCCGATTGGATGTGGAAATCGCAAGCTTGCCGCTGTCCACGGTGTCGCCATTCATACCAAGACACATCGAACATCCGGATTCGCGCCACTCCGCGCCAGCCTCGGTAAAGACTTGGTGCAAACCCGCAGCCTCTGCTTCAGCCTTGATTGCCTGTGACCCGGGGACGATCAACATACGCACGCCATCCGCCACTTTGCGCCCACGCAGGATGTTTGCCGTTGCCTCAAGGTCGGGCATACGAGCATTCGTGCAACTGCCGACAAACACGACATCAACGGGAGTACCGGCTATGGGTTTCCCCGGCTCCAGTCGCATATAGTCGAGGGCCCGGTCCCACGAGCCGTCAGAAGGTTTTTCTGGCAGCGCGACATCGACCGGAGTCACCATGCCGGGGTTAGTGCCAAACGTCACCATGGGCGCTAGCGATGATGCATCGATGCTGACTTCTCTATCGAAAACGGCATCTACGTCGCCGCACAGGTTCCGCCATCTATCGACCGCTCGATCAAACTCGGCCGCTTTCGGCGCGAACCTTCGGTTAGCCAGATATTCAAAGGTCGTGTCATCAGGCGCGACCATACCGGCTCTTGCGCCGGCCTCGATTGACATATTGCACACGGTCATTCGCCCCGCCATGTCGAGGCTGCGAATCGCTTCCCCGCGGTACTCAAGCACGTGGCCCGTACCACCATCGACCCCAATCTCGCCAATAATCGCGAGGATAAGGTCTTTTGCGGTGACGCCTTCTGCCAGTGTGCCGTGCACATTGATCGCCATCGTTTTCGGACGGCGTTGCAAAAGGCATTGCGTGGCCAATACATGGCCGACTTCGGTGGTGCCGATACCAAATGCTAATGCACCAAACGCACCATGCGTTGAGGTGTGCGAATCGCCGCAAACGATGGTCTTTCCGGGCTGGGTGGCACCAAGCTCGGGTCCGATAATATGCACAATGCCGCGCTCTTTGCTGTCGAAGCCTCTGAGCTCGATACCGAACTCTTCGCAGTTTCGCTGCATTTGCTGGATCTGTTGTGCCGCAGACGGACCTACGACCTGAATGTCTGCCAAACTTCGCACCGGCGTTGTTGGCGTTGAATGGTCCATCGTCGCCAGCGTCCGATCGGGGCGGGCGACAGGCAGGCCGCGTTCGCGCAACACGGTAAACGCCTGCGGTGATGTCACCTCGTGGATCAGGTGCAAATCGATATACAAGACTGCAGGTTTGTCGGCGGTTTCCGGCACAACAACGTGAGCATCCCACACCTTGTCAAAGAGCGTCTTTCTCGCCATGGAATCAGACCGTCGCGGTATTCACAGCGTGACGACCAGGCCCCTGGAGACCTCGTTCGCGACGACGCAGAATCCGGTTACTAACCTCGAGCCAAGCGCGTGCGGAGGCCTCCACGATATCGGTACTGACGCCATGACCTCGGTAGGTCGCTTCGTCATGCTCGACCGTGATCGTCACTTCACCCTGGGCATCGTCGCCGATGCTCACGCCACGCACGTCATAGTGCTGCAGCTTCAATTCAACTCCAGTGATGCGTTCAATCGCGGTGCACGCAGCTTCAACCGGGCCTGCGCCCACAGCCGCTTCGACGACACTCTGGTCAGAACCGATGGACTGCATCGTGACGGTCGCTGTCGCATGACTGGCGGTGCTGGCAGTTACGGTCAGATTGGTCAGTTGCCAAGGGCCTTTATCCTCGCCCGGCGCATTCATCAAAATCGCCTCGATATCGCTGTCGTAGATATCTTTCTTGCGGTCCGCCAGCTCCTTGAACTTCTCGAACGCCGCATTCAACTGAAAATCATCGACACTGAACCCAAGTTCTTCGATGCGCTCGCGAAATGCATGGCGCCCACTATGCTTGCCGAGCACGAGATTCGATCGACTGATGCCGACGCGTTCGGGTTGCATGATTTCGTAAGTTGAGGCGTGCTGCAGCATGCCGTGTTGGTGGATGCCGGCTTCGTGGGCGAAAGCGTTATCGCCAACAATCGCTTTGTTTCGCGGAATCGGCATACCGGTAATCGACGATACCAGTCTTGCTGTTGGGTAGAGGCGGGTGGTGTCGACATTGGTCCGGGCGCCAAAGAATGCATCGCGTGTATCCAGCGCCATGACGATTTCCTCGAGCGAGCAGTTGCCGGCCCGCTCGCCGATCCCGTTGATTGTGCATTCGACTTGCCGCGCACCACCGACGACCGCGGCGAGACTATTGGCGACCGCCATGCCCAGATCATCATGGCAATGCACCGACAAAATCGCATCGGCAACGTTCGGGACAGTGGCGCAGAGGTGTCGAAACAACGCCTCAAATTCCTGTGGCACCGTGTATCCGACGGTGTCCGGAATGTTGATCGTTGTTGCACCCGCCTCAATGGCGGCGGTAACGATTTCTGTCAGGAACTCAGGTTCGGTACGCGATGCGTCCTCGGGCGAGAACTCTACATCGTCGCAATGTTGACGCGCCATCTGTACGGCGCCGACCGCCGTCTTCAGGATTTCCTCCCGCGCCATCTTGAGCTTGTGCGTGCGATGAATCTCGCTGGTTGCCACGAACACGTGGATGCGCGAGCGTTTCGCGGGCTCGAGCGCGCGGGCCGCCTTTTCGATATCTTCCGGATTGCAGCGTGCGAGGCTCGCCACCGTTGCGTTTTGGACCGACTCCGCAACAGCTGACACCGAGTCAAAGTCGCCCGGCGAGGCGGCAGCGAATCCCGCTTCGATGATATCGACACCCAGTGAGTCGAGTGCCGCAGAGACTCGTAGCTTTTCCTTTAGCGTCATGCTGCAACCGGGCGCTTGTTCGCCGTCGCGTAATGTCGTGTCGAAAATTCTGACGTGGTCTGTCGTGGCAGTGCTCATTGGTTTGACTCCGTGTCCTCAGACTGCTGATTAGTCCTGATTCAGCCAGGGCATCTGCGAGCGCAGACGCGTGCCGACTTCTTCGATTGGGTGTGCGAGATCTTCGGCGGAGCGCTTCTTGAACTCCGGCATCCCGGCTTCGTTTTCGGCAATCCACTCGCGTGCGAAAGTGCCATCCTGAATATCGGTCAGGACGTCTTTCATGCGGGCTTTCGCGCTGTCGTCAACGACTCGCGGACCGCTGATGTGATCGCCCCAAAGCGCGGTGTCACTGATGAACTCGTGCATCTTCTTAAGGCCACCTTCATGCAGCAAATCGACGATGAGTTTCAGCTCATGCATACACTCGTAATAGGCGACCTCGGGCTGATAGCCAGCTTCAACCAGTGTTTCAAAACCCTTGACGACCAACTCGGTCGCACCGCCGCAGAGCACCGCTTGTTCCCCGAACAGATCCGTCTCAGTTTCTTCCTTGAACGTGGTTTCGATCACGCCTGCACGGGTGCCACCGATGCCGTCGGCATAGGCCAGCGCACGTGACAACGCGCTTCCGGTCTTATCTTCAGCGATCGCCACAAGGCTCGGAACGCCTTGCCCAGCGAGATACTGTCGACGCACCAAATCCCCTGGCCCCTTCGGAGCGATCATTACAACGTCAAGATCGGCGCGCGGTTCGATCTGGCCAAAATGAATGTTGAAGCCGTGCGCGAACAACAACGCCGCGCCCTCAGCTAGGTGACCTTCGATCTCCTTGTAGACCGCAGCTTGAGTCGTATCCGGCGTTAGCAGGGCTACCAGTGCCGCGTCAGTAGCTGCATCCACCGGTGTCTGAACGGTATGTCCATCATTCTCGGCTGCAGCCTGCGATCCACTGCCTTCACGCAGACCGACGACCACGTTATGGCCGCTGTCTTTGAGGTTGGAGGCGTGCGCTCGTCCCTGACTGCCATATCCGATGATCGCAATCTTCTTGCCTTCGAGAGCGGCTTTATCGACGTCCGCCTTGCCATACATTTTCATCAATCAATTCCTTACAAATGAAACCAGAATCCGGATCCCCAATGAAAAAAACCCCGCGGCCGGATTCAGCTGCGGGGTTTTTCGTGAGTCGCACTGGACAGTATCACCAGCTAACAACATCTCCCTGCAGCAGTGGGATGCGTAAGTCGGTCTAGCAGTAGTGCGGCTACGTTTTGGTGCATCATGTCTCGATACTGTGCAATTGCTACGAAACTGTCAATTGTTAAATCGTAATCACGACCTTGCCCATCGCTTCGCGGCGCGCGAGGACGTTCATCGCTTCGCCGGCCTCGTCGAGTGGAAACTCATGACCGATGTGCGGGCGTAGGGTCCCATTGGCAAACGCTACGGCTAGCTCCATCATGTTTTCCTGATGCGCCTTGGGCTCTTTTTGCGTGAATGCGCCCCAGAACACACCGACGATCGATGACCCTTTGAGTAGCGGCAGGTTGGCCGGTGCCTTTGGGATTTCGCCGCTGGCGAATCCAATGACCAGAAGGCGACCATTCCAGGCGAGTGAGCGCAGGCAATCGTCAAACATCTCACCACCAACGGGGTCGTAGATAACATCAACACCGGCGCCGTTCGTCAGTGCTTTTACCTGTTCTTTGAGGCTGCCTTCGGTGTAATTGATCAGATGATCCGCACCTCGCGACTTCGCAAGCGCGAGTTTGTCAGCATTGCTCGCGGCGGCGATAACCTCGGCCCCCATCATTTTCCCAAGCTCCACCGCGGCGAGGCCCACACCGCCAGCGGCACCCAGTACGAGCAGCTTCTCGCCTTTAGCCAGTTGCGCGCGCTGCTTGAGCGCGTGATATGAAGTGCCGTAGGTGAGCGTCACGGCCGCGGCGGTTTTATAGTCCATGCCCGGCGGCATCGGCACGACGGCACCTGCAGGCACGTTGATTTCCTCGGCCATACCGCCGTGCCCCAGGAAACACAGCACTCTATCGCCAACCGAAACCGCATCGACCCCAGGCCCAACCTCAACTACGTCGCCCGCCATTTCCGCGCCCGGTGAAAACGGCATCTCGGGCTTAAACTGGTACTTCCCCGCAACCATAAGAACATCCGGGAAGTTCACACCGCACGCTCGCAACCGGAGCTTGACCTGGCCGTCACCGGGTGAGGGCAGGTCCACCTCTTCGACCACGATGCTCTCAGGCGCGCCGTATGCCTTGACCAATGCCGCTTTCATCAGATTTGTCCCCCACATCAAAGATGCGCCGAGCTTAGTGCGTGAACCCGATATCGACAACCGGTGGCGGTGTTGACGGGGCTTGCGTATCCTCGCCGAAAGCTAAGGGGGACTCAGCTCATGAACTTCGATTACACACCTAAGGTCCAGGCACTTCAGGAGCGTCTATTGGCGTTCATGGACGAGCATATCTATCCGAACGAGGCGACCTATCACGACTATATAGAGAACGCCGAGGATCGCTGGACCATCCCGCCGATCATGGAGCAACTGAAGGCAGAAGCGAAAAAAGCCGGGCTTTGGAATCTCTTTCTCCCGGAAAGCGACAGGGGCGCGGGTCTGACGAACCTCGAATATGCGCCGCTATGCGAAATCATGGGTCGCTCGCCAATCGCACCGGAAGTATTCAACTGTGCAGCACCGGATACCGGCAACATGGAAGTGCTCGAGCGCTACGGCACCGAGGCGCATAAAGCGCAATGGTTGGAGCCGCTGCTGGCCGGCGAAATCCGCTCCGCATTCGCCATGACCGAGCCGGAGGTTGCTTCCTCGGACGCCACCAACATTGCCTGCGAGATTGTCCGAGACGGCAATGAATATGTCATCAACGGCCGGAAATGGTGGACCAGCGGGGCGATGGACCCGCGCTGCAAGATTCTCATCGTTATGGGCAAGACCGATCCATCGGCAGAACGCCACGTGCAGCAGTCGATGATCTTGGTGCCTATGGACACCCCTGGGGTCAATGTCCTGAGGCCATTAGGCGTGTTCGGCTACGACGATGCGCCACACGGCCATGCCGAGGTGTTGTTTGAGAATGTCAGAGTACCGGCCGAAAACATGTTGCTCGGGGAGGGCCGGGGCTTTGAAATCGCACAGGGGCGCCTCGGACCAGGCCGAATCCATCACTGCATGCGTCTGATCGGACTCGCCGAGCGCGCGCTCGAAGCGATGTGCAAGCGGGTTGACGAGCGTGTCGCATTTGGTCGTCCGCTCTCACAGCAGGGTGTGGTGCGAGAGTCGATAGCAGAGTCGCGTATCGACATCGAACAAGCGCGACTGCTCACGCTCAAGGCGGCCGATATGATGGATAAGGTCGGCAATAAGGTCGCACGTTCACACATCGCAATGATTAAGGTCGTTGCGCCAACGATGGCTTTGCGCGTAATCGATCGTGCTATCCAGTGCCATGGCGGGGGCGGGGTGTCGCAGGACTTTATGCTGGCCTATGCCTGGGCAATGTCCCGAACCTTAAGGCTCGCTGATGGTCCAGATGAAGTACATCGCGTCACAATTGCCAAGCTCGAGCTGGGCTCGCAACAAGCCAAGCGAGGCACATAGGACGTTTTTGGCAGCCAGTGTCGAGCGAAACCAGTGCGGTTAAATTCGGACTGGTCACGTCGAACCGCTGTGGTATTCTGCGCCAACGAGCGCGGGTGAGGGTGAACGCGCCGAATTGTTTGCTGGTTGCTCCAGGCAGCCGGGGTAGGTTCAGGGGTAGAACACATGACAGCCAGTCATTTGGTTCAAGGGCGTGCGCTCTTCGTGCACGTTTGCCTGCCGCATAGAACCTCAACCTTTTTTTAATGAATATAACGATGGATGAGGAGAACTCATGAACCCGTTTGAGATCGGAAAGCGCGCAAGCGTTGTGATGACGGCGGTGGCCGGAATGGCACTTTCAGTGCCGGTAATGGCTCAAAGCGTCGATTCAGTGCTGCGTGCCGAGGGGAATCGGCTGGACCGCCAAGTGCAGTCTCAGCAGCGTGTTGAACGTATTGTTTCCCAGACACGCTCAATCACCGACCAGTATCGCGTGATTACGAAAGAGAAAGACGGGCTCGATATCTACAACGAACGTCTGCAATTGCAGGTTGAGGCGCAGCTCGCCGAAATCGCGAAGATTGAAGACTCCAAAAAGCGCGCCTCTGAAGTCAATGTGCAGATCCTGCCGCTGGTCACTCGCATGATCGATCGCCTGGAGCAGATCATTGAGCTGGACATTCCGTTCCTGGCGCAAGAGCGTGCAGACCGTCTGCAGACTCTGAAAGACATCATCGACGATCCGGGTGTGAACACAGCCGAGAAATTCCGCAAGGTGATGGAGGCCTACACGATCGAAGTTAACTATGGCCGCAAGATCGTGACCTATGAGGGCATGATTCCGATCGATGGCAAGGAGTACAACGTCGACTTCCTGCGTCTCGGTCGTGTTGCGCTGCTGTTCCAAACGGCGGACCAGAGCGTCACGGGTCGTTACAACCCGACCACTCGGCAGTTTGAAATCGACAACAGCTACCGCGCTGAAGTCTTCAAGGGGCTGCAGGTCGCAAAACAGCAAATCGCACCGGAATTGCTCCTGGTGCCGGTAACGGTCTCGGAGTAATCGAAAAATGAAACAGATAAAAACGATTGTTTTCGCAGTAGCCGCGGCGCTGCTGTTTTCAATGCCTGCAGTCGCGCAGGAAGCCTCTTCGCTGAGCGAATTATTGCGCCAGATCGAGCGGGGCGAGACCGCAGATACCGCCGAGGCGCGTCGTCGCGAGGCGGAATTCCGCAGCCGTCAGTCAGAGCAACAGCAGCTCCTGAACCAGGCGATTGCCGAGCGCGATGCAGCGCGCGCACTTGGCGAGCGTCTCAGTAATCAATACGACGAAAACGAAGCTGCGCTGGCGATCGCCCAGGAAGAACTCAAGAAAGAACTCGGCAACCTGACCGAGTTGTTTGGTGAAATCCAGCAGGTCTCTGGTGATCTCCAGGGCGTGTTCTCTGCGTCACCGACAAACCTGCAGTTCGCGGAGCGCGAGGATTTCCTCGTGGCGTTGGGCGCCAAGATGGGCAGCTCTAGCGAGCTTGCGGAAATCGAAGAGATCGAGCAGCTCTGGTTCGAGATGCAGCGTGAAATCGTTGAATCCGGAAAAGTGGCCAAATTCACGACGGAAATCGTCACCGGGGACAATGAAATTACGACGGCTGAAGTGGTTCGCGTTGGTAACTTCAACGTGGTCGCACCGGGTCGTTTTCTCGAGTACAAAGTACTCGAAGGCGCGTCTGTGCTGAAAGGCTTGCCGAAGCAACCGGCGGGACGCTTCACGAGCGCTGCCTCCGACGTTGCAAACGCAGCGCCGGGCTCTACGGTCATCGCTGGCGTTGACCCAACCGGTGGTAGCGTGCTCGCAACGTTGGTTGCTTCGAAGTCGGTGCGCGATCGCATCAACGACGGTGGTGTGGTCGGATACTGCATCATTGCTCTGGGCGCAGTCGGCTTGTTGATCGCAGTATTCCTGTTCTTCAGCCTGACTACTGCAAGCGCGAAAGTGAGCAGCCAGCTGAAAGATGTCGGCAACCCGCGTGATGACAACGCGCTTGGCCGCGTCCTGAAGGCTTACACGAGCAACAAATCGGTGGATACCGAAACACTGGAGCTCAAGCTGAACGAAGCAGTGCTCAAGGAAGTGCCAAAAATCCAGCGCGGAATTCTGCTTGTGAAGGTGATTTCGGTTGTTGCACCGCTCGCAGGGCTGCTCGGAACGGTGACGGGTATGATCAAAACCTTCCAGGTAATCACGCTCTACGGCGCGGGCGATCCGAAGCTGATGGCCGGCGGTATTTCGCAAGCGCTGATGACCACCGTATTGGGTCTGGTGGTAGCGATTCCGATGGTTCTGCTGCACACAGTACTATCTGGCCGCGCGAAGAGCCTGCTTGGCATCCTTCAGGAACAGAGTGCTGGCCTGATTGCCGAGCACTCGGAAGCAGCCCACAGCGCACAGTAAAGGGGTCGAACCATGCGTTGGTTAGAAGACCAATTTTTGTCGACACGGGACTTCATGGAAGCCGGTGGGCCGCTGTTGACCTGGATCGCAATCACCATATTTTTGATGTGGTTGTTGATCGTTGAGCGCAGCTTGTTCTATCGACTACAGATGCCGCAGCTAGTCGCCGATGCCCGCAGAAAGTGGGAGGCGCGTGCGGAACGGAAGTCCTGGGAGGCGCATCAAATCCGCACGAAGCTGATCTCGGAAGTCGAGCAGGAGAGCGAAAAGTGGTTGGCCGTGATTCAGACGCTGGTTGCGCTTTGCCCGCTGCTCGGTTTGATGGGCACGGTGACCGGCATGATTCGGGTGTTCGAAGTCATGGCGTTCGCCGGCTCGGGCAATGTGCGTTCAATGGCCGACGGCGTGTCGTCAGCCACCATTCCGACAATGGCCGGAATGGTAGGCGCACTATCCGGCGTTCTGGTTGTTACAGTCCTGACCCGTCGGTCGGAGCGCGAAGTCGGCCTTTTGGAAGACTCGCTCACAATGGATCATTAAGGAGCAAGCGACATGCGTAGAGGAATTGGACAAGCTGGCGCTGAAGAAGAAGAAGCACAAATTGACCTGACGCCCATGTTGGACGTCGTATTCATCATGTTGATCTTCTTTATCGTCACCGCATCCTTCATCAAGGAAACGGGTCTCGATGTGAACCGCCCGGATGCCCCGACAGCCAACAAGGTTGACGATGCAAACATCCTGATTGCGATCGGCGAGAACAACCAAATCTGGATGGATCGACGTCGAATCGACCCACGTGCCGTGCGTGCGAACATCGAACGCCTGCATGCGGAGAACCCGAAAGGATCGGTGGTAATCCAGGCGGACAAGAAGTCGAACAATGAGACTCTTGTGACCGTTATGGACGCCGCGCGTGCGGCAGGCGTCGACAACGTCTCTCTGGCGGCGAATAACTAGCAACGCTTCCGCGGTATAGCGGCGGGTTGGAGGCAGTAATATGCGTTATATCATTGGCATCTTCAGCGGAGCGTTAGTCACGACTTTCCTGTTGTTCCTGATGAACTTCCTGATCGAGAGTGGCGAAGCTGCGTTGTCCGATCCGCGCGAGCGGATGGTCCTCGACTTTGTTGAGGTCAAGCAGGAAGAGGTTGTGAATCGGCAAGAGCGTAAGCCCGAGCCGCCGAAGCAGCCGGAAACGCCCCCACCGGACGTACCGCCTCCGCCTAGCAGCGACGTCGCGCCTGATGTGGGGGCCATCGGTGTTGCTCCACCACCGATCGCCAGCACCTCCGGCCTCGGCATTGGCACACCTGGCGTTGCCGATGGAGAATATCTGCCGATCGTACGCGTGCCGCCGCAGTACCCGCAGCGCGCCGCGCAGCGCGGCCTGGAAGGCTACGTGATTGTTGAATTCACCGTGAATGAACTCGGGGAAGTCGTTGATCCCGTTGTGACCTACTCGACAAGTCGGTTGTTTGAACGTGCAGCGATCAAGGCCGTGTTGGGATGGCGCTATAAGCCGAAAGTTGTTGATGGACAGCCTGTATCAACCCCAGGCGTTGAGACGCAATTAACGTTCGAGTTGACCAAATGAGAAATCTGAAATTACTCGCAACCACTGCTGCATTTCTGCTGCTCGGATTCGCACAGCCCGAGGCTTATGCGCAGGAAGACGACGAGCCGCCGCGGCGAGAAACCAAGCGCGCTGAGACCCTCTCGAAGGCAGTTTACGAGGATCTCACCGAAGCACAGGAAGCGATCGATGCGGAGCCGCAGGATCTTGCAACGGCAACCCGAATCGTCAATAAGCTACTGAGTGACGACATCACAGACTTCGAGCGCGGCAACGTTCTGAACTTCAAAGGCTTTCTCGAATACACGCGCGGCAACAACATCGCCGCGATTCGCGCCTACGAGGAGATGATTCAGATCGAGTCGCTCGAGCCTGGCACGGTTCTGGGAACCGTTTACACCATCGCTCAGCTTTACGCTCAGGAAGAAAATTATCCCAAGACTATTGAGTACCTAAATCGCTGGTTCGAAACGGCGACCAACCCAGGGCCGGATGCTTACATCCTGCTCGCTCAGTCCTACGCGCAGCTTGAGCAATACGCGCAGATGATCGAGCCGATCGATAACGCGATAGCTGTGGCGGAGCGTCGGGACCAGAGCCCGAAAGAAGAATGGTTCAACCTGAAATACTACGCCTGCTACCAGATGGAGAATTTCAACTGTGTACGCGACACGCTCAAGATCCTGATCGCTGGCTGGCCCAAGAAGACCTATTGGCTGCAACTTGCCGGGATCTTCAATGAACTTGAGGAAGAGCGCAGCATGTTGGCCATCTACGAGGCGGCCTACACAGACGGGTTGCTGACGACAGAATCCGAGCTCGTCACCATGGCTCAGTTGTACCTGCAGGGCGAGGTCCCGTTCTCGGCTGCCCGGGTTCTGGAATCGGGAATGGAAAGCGGCACCATCAGCCAGAGCGCCAAGAACTATCGTCTGCTATCACAAGCCTGGACACTGGCACGAGACGACGAGAAAGCCATTCCGGCGCTTCGCGAAGCTGCGAAGCTCTCCGATGACGGTGATGTCGGCGCGGGTCTCGCAATCGCCTATCTCAACACCGAGCGGTACGGCGAATGTATCGATGCAGGAGAAGATGCGATTCAAAAGGGCGGGTTGCAGCGTCCTGATGATGTGCAGGTCACGATCGGTATGTGCCAGTACAACCTGGACCGCTTGACCGCAGCTCGTCGTACTTTTAACCGAGTCGCCTCAACCGGCAGCGATCGAAACAAGCGACTCGCGAGACAGTGGATGACCGTGATCGACAGTGATCTCACAATCCTCGAAGATCTGCGTCAGCTGAGACGTTCGGTTGAAGAGGCCAAGAAAGCTGCTGCTCCTATTAGCGAAGAAGCAGCACCTTAATCAGGTGATGACTATAAGCGGGGGCGGTGCCTGGCGGCGCCGCCCCTTAGTTTTTTTGGAAGAGTACGATGCCAAAGATCATTTTCATCGAGAACGATGAGCACAAGGAAGTGGAAGTGGATACCGGTTACACGGTGATGGAAGCGGCCGTCAACAATGGCGTTAACAGCATCCTCGCCGAATGTGGTGGCGCGTGTGCGTGCGCTACTTGCCATGCCTACATCGACGCGGCCTGGGTGAGCAAATTGCCACCTATGGATGACATGGAAGACAGCATGCTGGATGCAGCATACGAGCGCAGAGAGTCAAGCCGGCTTACCTGCCAGATCGAAGTGACCGATGAACTAGATGGCCTCGTGGTTCACGTGGCCGATAACGAGAGCTGAGTTCTATCTCAACCCAGTCTCGTTCCGAGCGATCACCATTCGCTGGATCTCACTGGTCCCTTCGTAGATTTCTGTGATTTTCGCGTCTCTGAAATAACGCTCGACGGGCATTTCCTTGCTGTATCCCATACCGCCGTGCATCTGTACCGCGGCGTGTGTGATGAACATTGCGGCTTCAGAGGCGTACAGTTTCGCCATACTGGCGTTGAGCGTGTTTCTTGCGCCGGTTTTCTTGGCGGCATCCTTCGACCAGGCCGCCTGCAGCGTCAGAAGTCTTGCAGCCTCGAGCCGCATCTTCATATCTGCAATCTTCGACTGATTCATCTGAAACGCACCAATCGGTGAACCGAACGCGACACGCTCCTTCGCGTACGCAATACTGGCTTCGTAAGCAGCTCGCGCAATGCCGACGGCCTGAGCTGCGATTCCGATGCGCCCCGCGTCCAAAACGGTCATTGCGATCTTGAAGCCTTGACCCTCATTGCCAAGCCGGCACTCGACGGGACATTCGTAATCGGTCAGTTCGACCTCGCAGGTAGCAGAGGCTCGAATGCCGAGTTTCGGCTCCGTCTTGCCACGAGCAAATCCCGGCTTCTCAGTATCGATGATGAACGCAGAAACGCCACCTGCGCCTGCATCAGCGTCCGTCATTGCAAACAACACCAGGTACTTCGCGACCGGGCCAGAGGTGATCCAGGATTTCTTGGCATTGATCACATAGTGGCTGCCATCTGCCGACAGCACCGCGCGAGATCGCATGTTGCTGCTGTCTGAGCCTGACTGTGGTTCGGTAAGTGCATAGGCGCCGATGGCCTGTCCGCTTGCGACAGGCGACACGTATCCCGCTTTCTGCTCGTCGGTGCCAAACAGCATGATGCCGGTCCCATAGAGCGAGTTGTTGACCGAAATAATGGTGCTATGGGCTCCATCTGCGGCAGCGATCTCTTCCATCATCAGCGCATAGGAAACCGCATCCAGCCCGGCGCCGCCGAGAGACTCCGGAACCTCGATACCCATAAAGCCCAGCTCCCCGGCTTTGGCGATCGTATCCGAGGGAAAAGCGCCGCTGGCGTCATATTCGGCGGCAACCGGGACGATTTCGCTCTGCGCGAAATCCCGTGCTGCCGCTTGGATCATTTCTTGTTCTTCTGTGAGTTGAAAGTCCACTACTCGAGTCTCCAGACGACGTTTCTTAACCCTAAATTTTAATATTGTTTAAAATTTTTGCAATGCAGCATTCGTTGATTTGACCGAATATCCGCTACCATTCGGCCGAGGGAAAAAGGTTGTTGCTAGACCGACAAGGAGCACACAAATGACCATTTCAAACGGCGACACGATGCCAGCCGGCAACTTTGGCGTCATGACCGAAAACGGGCCATCGGGTCTTTCTGCAGAAGCGCTTTTCACGGGCAAAAAAGTCGTGCTCATCTCTGTGCCCGGTGCATTTACGCCGACTTGCTCGATGAATCACCTGCCTGGATTTGTGGAGCATGCGCAAGCGTTCAAGGACAAGGGTGTAGACACCATCGCATGTATGGCGGTGAACGACGTCTTTGTCATGGACGCTTGGGGTAAGGACCGGTCTGCCGGGGATGATGTGATCATGCTCGCCGATGGGAACGGAGAGTACACACGTGCGCTCGGGCTTGAGCTGGACGCCACAGGCTTCGGTATGGGCATGCGCGGACAGCGCTTTGCGATCGTGGTCGAAGACAACGTGGCAACGCACGTCGCTGTCGAAGCGCCTGGAGACTTTAAGGTCAGTGCCGCTGAGGCAGTACTGGAAGCGCTCTAGCAGGGTCGTCCAACAGATTTAACAGGCCGGGCCGGACGGAGCCCGGCCCGTTGTTGTTCGGAGTTAGCCGATTTCTGCTTCGATCTCTGGAATGACCTTAAACAGGTCACCGACGAGGCCGATATCGGCGATTTCGAATATTGGTGCATCCTCGTCTTTGTTGATCGCAACAATCGTGCCCGCATCCTTGATTCCGGTCAGATGCTGGATAGCACCAGAGATTCCAAACGCCATGTACAGCTCCGGCGCGATAATCTTGCCGGTCTGTCCAACCTGCAGTTCGTTCGGCACGTAGCCCGCATCAACGGCAGCCCGCGAAGCGCCCACCGCTGCGCCCATCTTGTCGGCGAGACCGAAAATAATGGAAAACGCATCTTCGCTGCCAAGTGCACGGCCGCCAGATACAACGCGTGCGGCGGTCTGAAGGTCAGGGCGGTCAGAGGCGCCTGACTGCACACCAACAAATCGAGTGTGCGAGGGAATACCCGCTTCAGCTGAGATGGCCTCTACAGGTGCAGCAGCTTGCTCGCCAACCGCCTTATAGGATGCCGCACGGACAGTGCCGACGACCTTGTAACCGTCAGCAACTTTTACGGTTGTGATCGCGTTGCCGGCATAGATCGGACGTTTGAAGGTTCGTGCGTCTACCACCTCCATGATGTCGGAGAGCTGGTTGACACCGAGGAGTGCCGCGACACGCGGCGTCACGTCTTTGCCGAAGGTTGTTGATGGCCCCAAACACATAGTCGTAGGGCGCCGCTGCGGCGGCGATTTGTGGAGCGAGGACCGCAGCAAGTGGTGCTGCGTTCTCTGCGCGCTCGATCGTGACCACTTTCGTGACGCCGTCGAGTTTCGAAGCTGCATCAGCTACCGCGCCAGCGCTATCCGAAAGCACCAGGACGTCAATGTGCTCAGCGCCTACCTGTGATGCACACGCAACGCACTTGGCAGTCGCTGGATTGAGAGTGCCATTCGCGTGTTCGGCGATAATCAGTATCGAAGTCATTACAAAAGCCCCTTATCTTTCATTGCACTCACGAGTGCTGCTGCATCTTCCACCATGATTCCCTTACTGCGCTGCTCCGGCGGTGCGAAATGCGTTAGCGCAAATGCGTCATCGGTAGTGATACCAAGACTGCTCACTGCAATGGTGTCGAGTGGCTTTTTCTTCGCTTTCATGATGTCTGGCAGCTTCACATAGCGTGGCTCGTTCAACCTGAGATCGACCGTGATCACACCTGGAAGGTCGATTTCGATGGTTTCAAGACCGGCATCAACCTCACGCGTCACCTTTGCAGTCGAGCCGTCGATGACCACCTCAGACGCGAAAGTTGCTTGTGGGCGCTGCCACAACGCGGCCAACATCTGTCCGGTCTGGTTGTTGTCATTGTCGATTGCCTGCTTACCCAGCATGACCAACTCGGCAGCTTCCTGCTCTGCAACGGCGAGCATGGCACGTGCTGCATTCAGCGGATCGAGAGCAGATTCCGTTTCAATCAGGATCGCCCGGTCGGCGCCCATGGCCAGTCCGGTCCGCAACTGTTGTTGCGCATCTGAAGTCCCGATAGAGACCACGATGACTTCGGTGGCTTCGCCCCGCTCTTTAATCCGCAACGCTTCTTCAAGAGCGATTTCATCAAACGGGTTAATTGACATCTTCACGCCATCCGTTTCTACACCGCTTCCGTCCGACTTGACTCGAATCCGTACGTTGTAATCAACAACGCGTTTCAGGCCGACAATGATCTTTTCCACTAAGTGCTCCTGTTGGTCGACTGTCCCAAGTCGACGGCAATTTAAGGGCGATTAAAAAAACCGCGCGATATTGTCTCTGAGGCCCGCGATGACGACAAGTTAGACAACGAAAATCGCTGAGGGATATCCGCGCAGCTTGGCGCGACCAGGTTTCGACCGTGCTTGGTTGATCGATCTTGAGTCGACGATTTTTCAGCCAAAAAGACCACTGACAGTCCATATAAAACAATCTACTAAGAGTCGATTTTAAGAAAATTTCGAGAAAATGCAGGCAGGTGGAGTACCATTTTTTGCTGGGGCTGGTATGTTCTCGCCGTGGCTTGTCGACGCTTCGCTGCATTGCAGCAAAACAGCGCAAACGGTTGTCGTAACGATGGACCCCGGTTGCAGACAATAAACCTAGCGCGACTTCACTATCGATACACGAGAAGCGCGACACGCCCTGACGACCAGGCACGACGCCAGGCGTCCTAGCCAACGCAAGGTGTCAAGCAATCCGCATTTCTCCGTGCGGACCCGACCCGGGATGCAGCTGGTCTGCGTCCCGGGTTTTTTTTCGCTGGTCACGCACGCGCGGGATGATAATCTCCGTACCCATCTGATTTCTCTTGGAAACACACATGCTCACGGTTAGTGCCAGTGATCGACTGGACGATGTTCGCTACGAGATTCGAGGCGCATTGTCGCGTCGCGCCCATGAATTGGAGAAGCTGGGCCACGAGATCATCCATCTGAATATTGGCAACCCTGGCCGGTTTGGTTTTAGGACGCCGGAGACGATGCGGCTTGCGATGATCGAAAACCTGCCGCAAGCCGAGCCGTATTGCCATCAAAAAGGTATCTTCCCGGCGCGTGAAGCTGTTGTCATGCAGCAGCAGAGCAGGGGGGTCATGGATGTGTCTGCCGAGGAGGTCTTCATCGGCAATGGCGTGTCGGAGCTGATCGATTTGACGCTGCGGGGTCTATTGAATCTCGGTGATGAGGTTTTGGTACCTAGCCCCACTTATCCACTATGGACGGCATCGGTGACGCTAAACGGCGGCAAGGCAGTGCATTACCCGTGCCATCCCGATGCGGGATTCATTCCGAGCATCGAGGACATACGCGAGCTGATTACAGAGCGCACTCGCGCGGTTGTTCTTATCAATCCGAACAACCCAACCGGCGCGGTTTATCCCAAGTCTCTGCTCAGTGATATCGCTGCGATGGCGCGTGAGCATGGACTGGTGATCATGTCCGACGAGATCTATGACCAGATGCTCTACGAGGATGCTGAATTTGTGCCGATGGCCACCGTTGCTGATGGCGCGCTTTGCATCACTTATGGCGGGCTGTCCAAGGTCTATCGAGCATGCGGGTATCGAGTTGGGTGGTGTTCGATTAGCGGGCACAGCAAAGACTCCCAAGACTACCTTGAGGGGCTCGAGTTACTGGCGGCGCTGCGCCTGTGTAGCAATGTGTCAGGGCAGTGGGCAGTGCAAACGGCATTGGGCGGCTACCAGAGCATTTTTGAATTAACCCGGCCGGGTGGGCGCCTCTTCGAGACTCGTGAATTGGTCATTGAGGCGGCTGAAAGTAGTCGCTGGTTGAATCTTGTGAAGCCCGCAGGCGCAATGTATGCATTCGTCGGAGTGGATGATCAGGCAATGCCTGGCTTTGACGATGAGGTTTTCGCGCTCAAATTGCTTGAAGACCAACATGTACTCCTGGCCCCCGGAAGCAGTTTCAATACCGGGTATCGAAACCATTTCCGCATCACGCTGCTGCCGCGTGCTGAATTGATGGCCGAAGTGTTCAACCGGATCGAGCACGTGCTTGCTGAAATGGCAGAGACCGCTAACGCAAAGACTGCCTGAGCCATGCTCGAACCCGACATCGAGGCTGTCGCGTTAGGCGGTCCCAATGCCGTGATTGTGACGTCAGGCCAGCGTCTTGCCAGCACCATACGCTATCGACAATCGGTACATGTTGCACAGGGCAATCTCGGCAGTTGGCTAGGTCCTGAGGTGTGCACCTGGGACCAATTCCTGCGCCAGCGCTACGACGACCTTTTGTTCTCGCCGGATTTGACCGACAGCCTACCGTCCATCGTACCCGCAGAAGCGGAGCGAGTGCTTTGGCAACAGGCGATTGAGAAGACTGCACAAGCCTGGAATTTGACGCTGGGAAATGTGACTGCGCTGGCGCGGGAGTCAGCAAAAACCTGGCGCAGGGCACTCGAATGGCGCGTTACTCCTGCTGAGATCAAATCCAAGAGCACCACCGACGATGGTGACTTCTTCGTGGCATCGCTCGCCAGATTTTGCGAGCTGATGCCCGCAGACTCGATTCTGGAAAGCCAGATTGCCGACACGGTATTGGCGCACTCGGCCGAGTTGCTCGAGGTGCTGCCGGCGACGGTCTGTTTTGCGGGCTTTTCGAGGCTGACGCCCCAGCAACAGCTGCTCTTCGATGCGTTGCCTTCGGTGATGATCGTTTCCGAGGAGTCGGACGCGACATTGAGCGGCAATCTACGGATTCTGGAGACACCTGACGATGAACTGCGTGCCGCCGGGCAATGGGCGCGCATACTGTTGGAAGAGGATGCGAATAGACGCCTCGCTATTGTGGTCCCAAATCTGTCGGAGCGACTTGTACGCTGCCGGGAAGCCGTGCTTGATGGGCTGGTTCCACTCCAAAGTACCCGTTTTGAATCGAACACATCCGGTTGGCTCAATGTCTCCCTGGGGATCCCACTATCGCAGGTGCCAGCCATTCGGGATGCGCTCAACCTTCTCGAATGGACGGCAAACGGAGGGGCATTCGTCACGATTTCACGCCTAAACCGTTGCCACAGCTTTTGGGCGGATTCCGTTCCACTAGAGCGGTTCTTGCGCCGCAACCGTGATCGACACTGGACGCCGGAAACGCTCGGGTCAGAGCTGGATAGAATCGGATTGAATGCACCTGCCTGGCTTGTAGCATCGCGGGCTTTGGCCGGCTCTGCGCGGCAACAGCATCGACCTTCTGCGTGGATGCCCAGCATTTCGACGCTGCTGGAATCCGCTGGATGGTTAGGCCGCGATTGTCTGGACTCTGAGCTCTATCAGTTACGGGCGCAGTTTGATGATGCGCTTGATCTGATCAGGCGCGTCGACACACACCTGGGTGCGATCTCCTTTGGCCACATGGTCAGTTTGGTCTCCGCGCAGCTGGCAGAACGTACTTTTGCGCCGGAACAGACCGAATCCCGCGTGTTGCTCTGCGGTCCGCTAGAAACGGCCGGCATGACCTTTGACGCAGTCTGGATCGCAGGCATGGACTCGACCCAGTGGCCGCCTCCCGGCAAACCTCTGGCGCTGCTTTCGGCCGCGCTTCAGCGGGAATATGAAATGCCCGACGCATCGCCGGAGCAGACGCGACGGTTCTGGAGTCGCCAGTGGCAACGGTTGATGGGTTCATCAAACACGGTGAACGCAAGCTATGCGGCGTTCGTCGACGGCCGTCCGCGCCTGCCGGCACCGGTGATTGCAGATTTCCAGACCGATCTTCCCACCGAGACCTGCCCATCGTCGGTGAAGCAATTGCTTGAAAGCATGCCTGTCAGTCGCGCCGAGGAGCACTTTCCCGCCTGGCCGCCGGGCAAACCCGTTCGGGGAGGCCATCATGTGCTGAGATTGGTCGGTGCAGATCCGTTTCTGGCACAAGTGACAGCGCGCTGGGGCGTGGCGCCCACAGAGCAACCGGAGTATGGCATCAGTGCACGTACACGAGGCGTATTGATTCACGCCGCGCTTGAGCACCTGTATAGCGATCGTCACGAAAGCGACGCGGCGCCAACGGACGACGCTATCGATCAATCGGTGTCCGAGGTTTTCCGAGGACAGTTTGCCGGGGCAGATGCGACGTTCCGTGCGCTATTGCGCCAGGAAGAGGCAAGAACGAGCGCACTGATTCGTGAATTCGTCTTGCAGGAACAAGCACGAGAACCGTTTCGGGTGTGTGCACTAGAGGCCAGCCAGAAACTCCACCTTGGCTCACTCACCCTGCAATTGCGCGCAGACCGGATCGATATTGTTGATGATGCATTGTTGATTATCGACTACAAAACGGGTGCAACGGATTTCCAGCCCGATGTGCGCAGCGGGGAGTTCGATCGCGTAACCCAGCTTGCGGCTTACGCGCTGGCGGCTGAACAACCGGTTTGTGCTGTGGCGATTGCATCGATCCATCCGCGCAATCAGAGTTACCGTGGGTTGTATGGTCAAGGGCAACAACGACTGCCCGATGATGTCGTACATCGCGGTAGCCCGAAGGCGCTCGAGGACGTCTTGCCCGAGTGGACAGACATCGCACGAAAGCGCACCGCCATGCTGGAACGGGGCGAGGGCTGGCTAAATCTGAAAACTCCCGCTCGAGACTGGCTGTCGATGGGACCGCTCAGTCGTATGGCAGATGTTCGCAGTTCGAAAGACCGTGGATAGACCGCGCGATTTTGAGGCGCGGGAGCGAGCGCTCGATATCCGGCAGAGCTTTATCGTGCAGGCTCCAGCGGGATCGGGAAAGACGGCACTTCTGACGCGACGTATCCTGCGACTGCTTGCCGTTGTCGATGCGCCGGAGCAAGTTCTGGCGATCACCTTCACGCGAAAAGCGGCAGATGAAATGCGGGCGCGAGTCGTGACTGCCCTCAGGGAAGCGGCAGCCGAGTCGACCGCTAGTTCCGCGTTTGAAGCAGCGATTCGATCCGATGCTCAAGCGGTTCTAATGCGCGACCGCGAACAGCAATGGGCGCTGTTACAGATGCCTGAGCGGCTGCAAATCATGACGGTCGACGCGCTGAACGCGCGGCTGATCGCGGCGCGGCCATTGACTTCTGGCCAACTAGGCCGTCAATTGGTGACGACCGAACAGCGAACCCGTTTCCTGCGGTCATCCGCCGAAGCCATGCTCGACTGGGTTACCGAATCTGGCGAAACTGCAGAAGGCATTCGTCGAGTATTTGCCAGTTCGGACTTCGATATGGGTTTCTGGCGACGCCAGATCACCGACATGCTGCACAAGCGCGATCGTTGGTTGCCGACCATATTGGAACGACTTGCGGCATCCCCAGAGACCCGTAGAGCCGACAGTGAAGCTCTACTAGAAGGCATCGCCAATCGCGTGATCGCGCGAGTCACCGACCGTCTGAAGGCTGATCTCCTTGAATCGTTGTATACCGCGGTCACGTTTGCGGCAACCAATCTGGCCGAGTCCGATCCAGGGATGCCGGTGTCATGGGATGTCTCCAACGCGGTCGACAAGCCGGCTTTCTGGCGCGCGGCATGCCGTGCATTGCTGAAACAAGATGACACGTGGCGAACCCGTCTCGATGTGAAGTGTGGTTTCCCACCGACGGCCAAACCTGAAAAACAGGCTGCCGTTGGTTTACTGGGTCAGTTGGCTGTCATTGAGGGTTTGGATGCAGCACTCGCGGCGACGCGATTTCTTCCGGATCTGTATTACACCGATACTGAGTGGCACGATGTGGAAGCCATGTTGTTGTCACTGAGAGCGGCAGCCGCGGAGCTCGAACGCGTCATGACCGCGAACGCGACGTTTGATTATCCGGAGCTGGCTGCGCAAGCATTGCATGCACTGGGGGATGACAGCGCAGCCACGGATCTCGCGCTGCAGTACGACTATAGACTGCAGCACATCCTTGTCGACGAGATGCAAGACACGAGTGCACGACAGTATCGGCTGCTGGAACGCTTAATTTCGGGGTGGTCGCCTTCCGACGGTCGAACGCTTTTTTGTGTCGGTGATCCGATGCAGTCGATCTATCGTTTTCGCGGCGCTGAAGTTAGCTTGTTCCTCAAGGCGTGGGATGAGGGCATCGGTGATTACCCACTAACGCCGTTGCAGCTCACTACGAACTTTCGATCCAGTCGCCCGATCATCGAATGGGTAAACTCGAGTTTCGCACGCATTTTTGGTGATCGATCCGATCGCATTGAAGAGTTGGTTGCTCACGCACATTCAGACTGGGCCCCCAACGCAACGGGCGCCGGGGAGGTGCGTTGGCACATCGACACAGCCTCGGGTGAGGACGAAGCAGAAAGTGTGGTCGCGCAGGTCTTGGACCTGCTGGCGTCTACCGATGGGGATGTCGCCATTCTTGGTCGCACTCGACATGCACTGCAGCCCGTTGTTGCGGCTCTTGAACGCAATACCGTTAGCTTTGAGTCGGTGGAGATGGAGCGGCTCACTGAACGTCCAGAAGTCCAGGAACTGATAACACTGACGCGGTTGCTTGAGATGCCGGACGACGATATTGCCTGGCTCGGCGCACTGCGAGCCCCGTGGTGTGGGCTTAGCCTCGAACAACTGGACGACATGATGCAGCTCAGGCCCGAAATCGTGCCCGTGTCGATTGAGCTGCGCGTCCAGCTGGCGCTTGAGAAAGAAATCTGGCCAGCAAGCGAACGGAAGACCATCAGCAAATTTCTGGACCTTATCGGACAGGCGAGGCGGGGCGCGGCGACTCGCAGTATGCGTGAGCGTGTTGAGACGCTTTGGGGCGCATTGGGTGGTCCTGCTGTATTGACCACAGCTAACCAACTGGACGCTGCATTTGCCTATCTCTCCGCGCTGGATGAACTCGAGAATGCCGGCCATCTGGATAACCCCGCTGAGCTCGAACAGCTGCTTGAGGCTCGAAAGGTGACGGGTGGCAGGGCCGGTGCGCGCGTCGTTGTCATGACGATCTTCTCGTCAAAGGGACTTGAGTTTGATCATGTATTGATGCCCGGTATGAATATCGGATCTCAGAGTGACACGACACCCAGTCTGCGCATGGAGACTGGAGAGATCGACGGACAGACTGCGGTAATGTTCTCAGCGATCGCATCGCGTGCGACACCCGGTGCGGACCCAAAGGGCCAGTTGCTTGCTCAATTGGAAGCGCAACGTGCAGATAACGAGCTGAAGCGATTGCTCTACGTTGCTACAACCAGGGCCAAACAATCGCTGCACTTGTTTGTGGCGACGGAGCCTACAACGAAAGGTGATCGTTGGAAATCGCCAGCCAGAAACACGCTCCAACGTGCGATTTGGACACAGGCGCTGGAGCAATTGCCGCCAGCAGAGGCACAGACGGGGGACCGTGGTCAGAACCAGCCACAAGAAGCGGTATTCGCAGCACCGCAGCGCGTCCGTGTGGCGCATCAGTATCGATCACAGTCCGAACCAGTGCCCAATACCAACACACCAGTCTTGGAAACTGAGGTGTCGGCGGAGGACGGCGAATCCACCGCTCGCCATATTGGTACCGTGGTACACGAATGGATGCGCCGACTAGCAGGTCATGACGACCCATGGCGGCGCTTCGAGGAATCTGTTGATACTCGGGGTCGCACAAGACATGCACTTCAGCGACTCGGCGTTGCCAGCGAGGCTCTGGATGCGACGGTCGATGCGGTTCACGCGTTGCTCGAGAGCGGCGTCAACTGTGAACAGGGACGGTGGGTGCTGAGCAACCGACATACAGATAGCCAAACGGAATTTCCGCTGTGGACACGCACGCCGACAGGAGTGCGTCGTCTGATTGTAGATCGACTGCTACGTGATAAACGGGGACAGTTGTGGATTATCGACTACAAGACCAGCGCCACGGATGAGGTGGATTCGAGTGCTTTCTTCGAATCCGAGATACAACGCTATCGTCCACAGCTAGCGCGTTATGCCGAGGCCATCGGACAACTGCCCCATTTCCGATCCGACGCCGGCAAGATCCACCAGGCACTGTATTTTGTGGCATTCGGAGCGCTGGTGGAGATCACTCAGGGGCTCTGAGACTACCTTCCCAATTGAACGGATACTGGCCCGAACTGTTCGGCGCACCGAGTAGCGGTCGTATGGAGTTATCCATGCCGCGAGGCGCCTGATCGGTCAGCTTCAACAGCCCGTCCATTCGGAATCGTGTGCCACTACCGAGATCGAAATCGCCCGAGACATCAAATGCCCCATCGATCGATTCAATGACTCCACCAATCGTGTAGTCAGGGTCGTCGTCGACATCATTAAATCGAATTCTGTGGCTGCCCAGTGGTTGATTACCGATAGCGGCGTAGAAGAGGTCTCGAAACTCGAGCGTGCCATTGACGACGGACTCTGGCCATTGATCGACAATGACAAGCGTATCGGCCGAGACCCGAGCGATGCCTTGAGTGGGTCCAATGCTGGAGGAATATCGGGTAAAAGGTGCGAGGTCGACCTGAGCCACAAGACCATCTGCCTTGATACGCCCGGATGGCGATATCGCCAAATCGGTTTCGACGAAGCCCCCTGGGACCTGCGCTTCCACGGCGACACGAACCTTGCCGGTCAAAAAACCCCAAGGCGAGAGTGTCCATTCGACCGGTCCGACCCCAATCCGCTGCGCCTCAATCGCTGAAATCTCTCCTTGCCAGATCGTGCCACTAATGCCGCGCGTCGCGACGTTGTCTGGCAGGAACCAGTTGAGTGCAACCGATGCAGGCAACCGGACGACAAGACCAATCAACAGTACTGGAAGGGCGATGAACAACCCTCGCTTCAACCCAGGGGACATGCTCAACCTCGTTGCAAGACAAGACTGGCGTCAACACGACCAGTTTCGCTGCGGTCAGTCATTCGCGCTTGCGTCACGCGGAGACCGTGAGCGTTTGCGAGAATACCGAGCCACCTGACGATATCGTCGAACGCGGCATTCTCGAAATTGACCCGGATGCTGTCGTTTGCCGTCGGCGTGCTGCTCCGGAACGCTGTGTTCAGCGCGCTGGCATTTACGGTGCTCGCGATGATCAGGTTCAAAGAGCCCTCAGCGCCGCCGCCGGCGCTGGTTACAGGCGCACCGCCACGACTCGCGATCACTCGATCAGCACTTGCGATCAGCCGTTCCTTGCGCTCGACGGCGATTTCCGAACGTTCGTGATTGATCATTACCGGTTCGAGCACAAATACGTAAACCGCAGTCACGACAGCGACCAATGCTGCCGTCGAAACCAGCACCTGTTCCCGGCGTTGCAGGGACTCAAACCACTCCCTCATAACGCTGCCTCCGATACTTGAATCCGACCAGCGATTTGGCCTTCTTCCTTACGCTCTGTGCGCAAGATGCGCGCATCGAATTCACCGCTCTCCGCAATGGCTTCTCGCAGCTCCTCGAGTGCGATGTCCGACTCGGTGACGAGTTGTAAATTGAGCGTGCCATTGTCGTAGCTGATCGCTTCAATTTCCGGAGGTGTTTCCGCACTCGCATCTGACAGGGCAGTCAGGTAATCGAGAAAATCGACGCTACTGTTGGTCGATTGCGAACCTCCGTTGCCGCGGCCGGGTTGTCTGCGGTTTAACACATTCGAAAGTTGTGGCTCAGCGCGGCCAGCGTCCAATCGCTCGCCGGTCAATTGCGTCAGCCTGGAGACTATTTGTTGGTCTAGATTCTCCACCTGACGAGAAAGCGCTCGCGCTTCGATAGCGGTGGTCGTGAATGCCATTAAGCCCACAGCTACCAGTAGACCAGCGGCGGCATACCACGGCTTGAGTGCGGCCATCGTATCCGCCCTGACGCCGAATTGACCCTGCAACAGGTCTGTTCCCGAACGCGCCATCAAGGCGCGTGCGGCGAAACCAAACCAGCCCTGCGAAAGCGCGCGCCTATCCACCGGGATCGAACCGGCGTCCAGCGTGTCTAAGGCCGTCTCGTTGTGCGCCAAACCCGCTTCATCCGCGTAGATTTGCAGCTGTCGGATTGACTCGCTGTCTTCTCCAAGCGACCCAATTGTGGCGTCAATTGCAAGCTGTAGCGGCAGCCCTCGAAACGACACGGGCTCAACACCGGCACCGTCAATAATGGCCATATCGCCAATCAGCAGAATCTGTAGATGGCCCTCAACGGCATCCAGCGCGTCCGGCAATGCGAAAGCAGCCCGCGGCGACAGCCCAGCCTCGGTGAGATCTTCAAGCACGGATGACAGCACGTCCTGCGGCACGACAACGACGCCTCGTGTGTTGTCTTCACGCTTGTCGCCAGCAGCAAAATGCAGAGCGTCGATTTCGCCCGGGAAGTGCTCTTCGAGCGCGAATGGCAGTGCGGTCAGAAGCTTCTTGCCAGTCACCGGCAAATCGGTTTCCAGCATCGTAATCTTGTCGGATGCAAGGATCAGGTGAACCGGCATGCCTTGCGCGGCGCTGGCCAGCGCTTGCAGATCACCCTCGCCGGGAGCGGAAACCGCATCGCCGCCGCTATTGGCTCGAACCCAGAAGTAATGATCGGGGTCGCTGTCGCTCACACCCACGTAGATTATGTCGCTCACACTGATCGCCTTTGAGTCGCGGAGTTCTGGTTATGGCGGGCTGCCGAAGCTGCGTTGAATGACAGCCACTTGCCCTTGTTCCGTGCGATAAAGAAGAGAGTACATTGTGAATCGGATAGTGCCAATACGAACCACCGACCTCAGCTGGAAGTAGCGTGTTTGTGTATCCAGAGTTGCAATCGCCTCGTCGCTCAGAATGCCTGCAAACGTAATGCTGGGATCTTCGATGCCGATCTCTGCGCGCTCTTCAATCACTCGCTGGACATCCGCACCTGCCATGTTTTCATCGAGTGTCTGCAGGATGAGCTGAGTCGCCGTATTCACGTTCAGCGCGGTCCGCTCCGGTAGCGCCGTGACATGCGGTAACAGCTGCGGCAACACGTCGGGCGTCAGTCCCTCGACCATCGCCAGTTCGGCGGTAGAGCGAAACGCAAGATTCGGCACACGCAACGGCGGCAGGCGATTGGTGTAAATTTCGTCCTCCGCACCTCCCGGGAATCGCGGTTCTGTATCGGTATCAGACCAATCCATAACCGCCTCAGCGATCTGTGGATCGATCTCCAGCGCGACGAGAAGTCGCCGAAACCGCTCCAGCTCGATCTCTACAGGCGCGCCATCAGCGTCCATAAGATTGTTGAGATTAAAACGCCCCTGCAGATCGGTCAGTGCACCGGCGACGACACCTTCGATGCCGACACCTTCGACAGGAAGTGGGGGTAATTCCTGGGCCCACAATTCTCCGAAGTGGTCGTTTTCAGTGTCATTGAGATCCTGCCGCAGGATGTCGCCGATCCAGTCCTCAGCGCCGATTGCAAACAAGCGGGCCTGCTCCTGCCAAAGCAAACTTTGCGTGCGTCTTGTTTGGAGCTTTACGTCGCGCGCGAGCTTCACCGAGACCGACACAACAAGTGTGAAAATCAGCATTGCGAAAATAATAGCGATTGCCCCGCGCTGCCGTCTCATGACCGGACCTCGATAATGCGACGTAGCTCACCCCAGTATTCATGGATCAATACAATCTCTACCGCACGAGGCGGTGGCGAGCGTGGCGCGTTGAGCGGCGGCCATTGTTCGCTCCAACTGTTGTCGGCTTCACCAAGGAACCGAAAGAGAATCTGCTCGATGCCGTCCAGCAGGACCGTTTCCTGCGGCACAGTTGCTATGACTGGGTCGAGCACCGGCCATTGGGCACGAACTAGTTCACCATCTTCAAACCGATAGGCCACGCGCAAACTGCTCGCGCGTGGCACCTGTAGCGGATTGCCGTAGCCCGAGCGAGTTAGCTCAACGATATAGTTGCTGCGCGAATCCGCAAACAGGGCAGGGCGCCAGGCATTGCCTACAGGTTCACGAACGGGTCGAGGGTGATACTGAGCAAAATCATTGCTCAGCGTGTTGATCGCGCG
Source organism: Pseudomonadota bacterium (assembly GCA_039027435.1). Lineage (GTDB taxonomy): Bacteria > Pseudomonadota > Gammaproteobacteria > Steroidobacterales > Woeseiaceae > CALBPI01. Next base: position 91,254 of record JBCCKF010000010.1, read on the forward strand.
TTGCAGCGTTAGTAGTGAATCAACCTCAAGATTCAATCGCTCGGAGGTCCGATAGGCTTGGCCAAAAGTGACCCATGCGAAAGTAGAGAGAATCGCAAAGATAAACGCCGCTACGAGCACTTCTATCAGCGTGAATCCCGATTGCGATTTAGAACACACCGTTTAAGTCGTCCTGTGCGCCATCCAGTTGGGTATAGGCGGGAAGACCCACCGAAGGCGGCGCCTGAGCCCGAGAGATGAATCCGCCCACGGTCCTGACCGTGCTTTCCGTATCACCTCGAAAAACAGTCACATCAATGCGCCGTAAGCCTTCGATCCCCGATTCCGATACGACGGCTTCGACGATCCAATCGCGATCCGCAAATTCGATCTCGCGGGTCGTTCTCCCGACATCGGGATAGGCGCGAGCCAGACGCAACTCTGCGAGTTCGTTGCTAGCGATGAACACCGCCATCGTGCGGTCGCGCAAGCGATAGACGCGATCTGTATCACGAATCATTGCGACTGCAGCGCCTGCGAGCGTTACGGAAACTATGACTAGCGCCACCATCACTTCCATGAGCGTGAAACCCTGTTGAGGTCTACGTGTCATGGTAGTTCGGTAAGTAGTTCAAGTTCGCCGAAAGCATCAGCGTTCAATTGTGTGAACTCATCGCTCCCGAACTGATCCAGCCTCAATTGAAAAGGCGTCATCTCTCCACTGGCGAGAACAACGATCTGCGGCGGTTGCTCTGCGGTTTCAAGCGGGTTACCGAAAGCATCAAATTGCTCCTCGCCCTCATCCTCAGGCGCAGCTTCGAGTTCGATCTCACGGTCCTCGACATAGAGCCCCATTACGATATCGTCGGGAAGTACCACAGGTTCCAGGAAGTCGTCATCACTGATGGTGAGCCAGGCACCGGAGTCGGGGTCGAGATCGAGAATGACGTAACCGTCGGGTTCGAAGCGCAGACCGAAGTTACGACCCTGTAAGGCAGCTTCATCACGCATCAACTCGATTGTGTCGGCGAGTTCACGAACCGATTCGCGGGCCGGCGACTCAGTTCTAATCCAAGAAAAGTTGGGTAGCAGGGCGCCTACCAGCACGGTGATGACAATGACCACCGCCAAAATCTCGAACAGCGTGAATCCACCGGTTCTCCGGCGTGTCATGGTGGGGGCTAGTCCCAGTTGCCGATATCGGCGTCTTCGCCCTCACCACCTTGCTGACCATCGCGGCCCAGCGAGTAGAGATCGAACTTGCCGCGCTGACCGGGGATCAGGTAGACGTATTCGTTGCCCCAGGGGTCTTCAGGCATGGAATCGAGATAGCCTTCGTCGTTGTACTGCGTCAAATTTGGGTCGTTCGGTCGCTCGACCAGAGCGCGCAAGCCTTGTTCGCTGGTCGGGAAGTTGAAATTGTCGAGCCGGTACTCGGTCAAAGCGCCCTCAATGGTCTTTATGTCCTGTAAAACACGGTTTCGATAGGCCTTCTCGACGCCACCGAAAATGTTCCGCCCGACGGCGGCCGCCAGGATACCGATAATGACCACCACGACGATGACCTCGAGCAGGGTAAACCCTGACTGGCGTGCGCGTGCCGCGCTTCTTTCCCACTGCATTTGTAGACACTCCAATACTGGTTTGTGCAGACTGAATCCTGTGCCGGATATGGACGCCCCCAGACTGCAAAAGTTCGCCGAGAATGATACCAGAGCCCTTCCATGCCAACCGCCGAACCTGACCATAACCCCCGTTTGTTGATTGCTCCCGGCACTGCATGCCTCTGTGCAATCAGCGTATTGATCTTGCTGGGCGGTCTGTTGCCCGAGGCGTTCTGGGATATTGGCGCTTATCGCAGGAGTGAGGTCCCGGCTGCACCCTGGCGCGGGCTCACCGCGCACTGGGTCCATTTGGGCGCGATGCATGCGGGCCTCAACGCAATAGCGCTTGCGATGCTCGCAGCACTGGTCGGGCGACACCTGAGCGCGCGGGCCTGGTTAGGTCTGTGGCTGTTTGCAAGCGTCGTGATTTCAGTCGCATTGTGGACAGGAATGCCTTCTCTGGAGCGTTATGTGGGGGCGTCTGGGGTGCTCCATGGCATTGCAACGGCAGGAGGCATCGCGCTCTTTTCTCACCAGAGGCTCGAATCCTCGCTGTTGCTGGGCGGCATTGCTGCAAAGCTCGTCTGGGAGCAGCTCGTAGGCCCCAGTACTGCCACAGCAGGACTGATTGGCGGCAATATCATCACTGAAGCGCATTTGGTCGGCGCGGTTGCCGGACTCTTATATGGGCTGGTAGCAGTGCGGCTTCGCGCCCGCAGGAAGTTATGACATCATCTGCGCCCAATTTTTTGAATCTGGAAACTAAATGAGCATCGCATTTGTGTTCCCCGGTCAAGGGTCTCAATCGGCTGGCATGCTTAGTGCCATTGCAGAGGCTCGCCCTGGAGTCCTCGAGACGTTCAAGGAGGCTTCCTCGGCACTGGGTTATGACCTGTGGTCGGTGTGTCAGGATGATCCGGACGGGCATCTCGCGCGCACGGAGATCACGCAACCCGCATTACTGACTGCCAGCGTGGCGCTGCATCGCGAGTGGGTCGCGGCAGGCGGTGCGACTCCCGCTGTAATGGCGGGACACAGTCTGGGCGAGTACTCAGCGCTGGTTTGCTCAGGCGTACTGGATTTTCCTGATGCGGTGAAGCTGGTCGAACAGCGCGGCCGTTTGATGCAGGAAGCAGTGCCGCATGGCACGGGCGCGATGGCTGCGATTCTGGGTCTGGACGATGACGTGGTGATCGCCGCTTGTGAAGCTGTGACCGGCGGAGTGGTCGCGCCAGCCAACTTCAATGCGCCAGGTCAGGTCGTCATCGCTGGCGAAAAAGCAGCCGTCGATTTGGCCATCGAGAACTGTAAAGAAGGCGGTGCACGACGTGCACTCCCACTGCCGGTCAGCGTCCCGTCGCACTGTGAACTCATGCAGCCCGCGGCCGACCGACTCGCCGAGGTATTAGCGGATCTGTCTCTGCAGTCACCCGGTATTCCCGTCATCAACAACGTAGACGTGCAGTCTCCTGAAGACCCGGCGGACATTTGTGATGCCTTGATCAGGCAACTGTTCAGCCCGGTGCGATGGGTCGAGGTTATGCGTTCCGTGGCAAATCATCGCGTCACGACGATTGTGGAGTGCGGCGCGGGCAATGTGCTCGCTGGCTTGCAAAAGCGCATCAACCGCCAGATATCGGTGTTTGCCGTGGAGTCACCGTCGGTCTTTGATGAGGCGCTCCAAGCACTGGGAGAAGGGGATAGCGAATGAATCTGTTTTCAAATACCGCATTGGAAGGGCAGGTGGCACTGGTCACAGGCGCCAGTCGCGGCATCGGAGCGGCCATCGCGGATGCTCTGGCGACGGCAGGTGCCACTGTGATCGGCACAGCCACCTCAAACGCCGGCGCAGACGCCATTTCGGCACGTCTTGGTGATCATGGTGAGGGCAAGGTATTGGACGTTTCCAACCAGGAGAGCATCGACGCCCTGGTCGCAGATCTGAAATCGACGCCGCCAGCAATTGTTGTACACAACGCCGGTATCACGCGCGACAACCTCCTGATGCGGATGCAGGACGATGAATGGGCCAGCGTGCTCAACACCAACCTCACCGGGGTATTCCGCCTGACCAAAGCACTGGTCCGGCCGATGATGAAGCAGCGTTTCGGCAGAATCATTGCGATTTCATCGGTGGTCGGCACCACAGGGAACCCCGGCCAGGCCAACTATGCGGCAGCCAAAGCCGGACTCGGCGGATTCGTTCGCTCAGTGGCTCGCGAGTTGGGTAGCCGCGGAATTACCGCAAACCTCATTGCGCCCGGGTTTATTGAGACCGACATGACTGAGGCGCTGACAGAGGATCAGAAAGCCGCCATGTTGGGGCAGGTGCCGTCAGGGGCGCTGGGCCAACCTGCGGACATTGCGGCGTCGGTTGTCTACCTCGCAAGTGAGGCTGGTGCCTACATCACCGGCGAGACCTTGCATATCAACGGCGGAATGGCAATGCATTGAGTGCTTGCATTGTCCCCGCACACATTTTGTATAATAGCTGGATGCCCGGGGGAGATGGGCTTATGGCCAAGCCCCCAATAAGGCGTAACTGTATAAATTTATGAGGATTCTCAGCCAATGAGCAGTATTGAAGACCAGGTCAAGAGCATTGTTGCAGAGCAGCTTGGTGTTAAAGAGGAAGAGGTGACCAACGCCGCTTCTTTTGTCGATGATCTGGGCGCCGATTCGCTGGACACGGTCGAGCTGGTCATGGCGCTGGAAGAGGAATTCGAAACCGAAATTCCGGACGAGGACGCTGAGAAAATCACCACTGTCCAGCAAGCCATCGACTACGTAAACGCGCGCAAAGCGAGCTGATCGCCGAAGGCGCGGGGTTCGGCTGGGCCGGACCTGCAGAGAAGTAATTGATCCGGCGCCTTCCAAGGGCGCCGGATGTCGTTTGGGAGCTTCGAATGAGCAAGCAAAGAGTTGTTGTCACGGGGATGGGAATCATCTCTCCGGTAGGAAACGACGTGAAGACTGCCTGGGACGCGGTGGTCGAAGGACGACCCGGCATCCGAGCTATTGAGAGTTTCGATGTCAGCGAGTTCACGACGCGGTTTGGCGGCTGCGTGATCGGGTTTGATCCTGAAGAACATGGCGTACCGAAGAAAGAAGCTCGCAAGATCGACACCTTCATTCAATACGGGATCGCCGCCTGCAACCAAGCGCTTGCAGATAGCGGTCTTGAGGTGACCGAGAGCAACGCCGAGCGCATTGGCGTGCTGATGGGCGCAGGTATCGGTGGCATTGGCACCATCGAGGCCAACCATGAGAAATACCTCAACGCTGGCAGCCCACGGAAAATTTCGCCGTTTTTCGTGCCGGGCAGCATCATCAACATGATTTCTGGCCACGTCAGCATGATGCATGGCTTGACCGGGCCAAATCTCAGCGTCGTGACTGCCTGCACAACGTCAACCCATGCGATCGGTCTGGCAGCACGCACGATCGCTTACGGCGATGCCGACGTGATGCTGGCCGGGGGCGCTGAATATGCAACAACGCCCATGGGGCTGGGCGGGTTTTGTTCTGCCAGAGCCTTGTCGACACGCAATGATGATCCTATGCACGCCAGCCGACCGTTCGATCGCGACCGTGACGGCTTTGTACTGGGTGACGGCGCAGGGGCCATGCTACTCGAGTCTTATGACCACGCGGTGGCACGCGGCGCCACCATCTATGCTGAGCTCGCGGGCTTTGGCATGAGTGGCGATGCCTTCCACATCACCTCACCTCCGGAGGATGGCAACGGCGCGCGACGGAGCATGCAGAACGCGATTCGCGACGCGGGACTCAATCCTTCCGATATCGACTATCTCAACGGGCATGCGACATCGACCATCGCCGGCGACATTGCGGAGACTGTTGCGATCAAACATGCCTTTGGCGATCACGCCGAGAAGCTCGCGATCAGTGCAACCAAATCGGTCACGGGCCATCTTCTGGGTGCCGCAGGTGCGGTTGAAGCGATCTTCAGTGTGCTAGCCATGCGTGACGGTGTGATCCCGCCAACAGTGAATCTGGATAACCCGGATCCACTCTGCGATCTCGACTATGTGCCACATACGGCCCGTGATGCGAACTTAAACGCGGTGGCATCAAACTCGTTCGGTTTCGGTGGCACCAACGGCACACTGGTGTTCAAACGCACATCCTGAGACTACAGTGACCGCGCAGCCGCTCAGCATTGAGCTGCCTGGGAGAGTTCCAGACTTGCTGCAACTGGTCGCCGCACGACCGGACCGCTATCCCGGCTTGCTATGTTCGCTTGGAAGCGAACACGGTGCCGGTATGGACGTCCTGTTCGCGGCACCCACGGGCGGTATTGCCTTACGACAAGGTGTCGACCAACACGTATCGGGTTGGGGGTCGGGTGCGGCCTACGCCGGCGGCAACACCTTCCTGCCGGCCCTCGATGCATGGTGCGCTGATGAGGCCATACCGTCGAACGTCCGGTCCGGCTTCGAGGGAGGTTGGTGTGTCTATCTGGCCTACGAACTGGCGGGCGAAATCGAACCAAGTGTGGTGTTCAATTACGATTCGAGGCAACCGGTCGCTGTTGCGTTGCGGTGTCCTGCCGCATTCGTGGTTGAGCGAGGTGCAGAGCCCACCGCACGTCTGATCGTCGAGCGGGATCACGAACATCTGCTCCCATCACTCAAACGCGATTACCTGCGCGCGCAAGCCGGGGTCTTGTCATTGGGTGAAGGTGTTTCGACAGAGTTAGCGGGGTCTGACCCCGAACGCTTTGTACGGTCCGTCTCTAGCGCACTGGCTGCCATCCGTGCGGGCGACATCTATCAGGCTAACCTATCGCGTCAATGGCGAGGACGCTACACGCGGAGTGCCGCGATCGAGTTGTTCCATGCGTTGCGACGGTCGAACCCAGCACCGTTCTCAGCATTGCTCAGACTCCCCGAGATCGACATCCTGTCATCCTCACCCGAGCGATTAGTTCAAGTTATTGGTGAATCCGTGTCCACTCGTCCAATTGCAGGAACACGGCCTCGCGGTCTTACACCTGAAGCCGATCGAGCACTAGTCGCGGAGCTGATTGAGAATCCCAAAGAGCGTGCGGAACACGTGATGTTGATCGATCTCGAGCGCAATGACCTTGGACGAATCTGTAAGGCCGGCAGCGTTACGGTCGATGAGTACATGAGCGTTGAGAGCTACCGCCATGTTCACCACATCGTGTCGAACGTTACGGGCTCGTTGCTGCCAGACTCAACACCTGGCGACGTGATTCGCGCGCTGTTCCCGGGGGGCACGATCACGGGTTGTCCCAAAGTCCGATGCATGCAGATTATCGCCGCACTCGAGAACAGAGCGAGAGGGCCCTACACCGGCTCGCTGGGTTATCTCAATCGATCAGGTAATCTTGATCTTAATATTTTGATTCGAACGGTCAGTCTCATCGACAACGAGGTTCGTCTGTCCGCCGGCGCCGGGATTGTCTCGGACTCGAACCCGCAGCACGAACTGACCGAGACGGATGCGAAAGCGCAAGGGATGTTGCGCGCACTTCACTGGTCGGACTCGCACACCGGATTTGGTTCTCGTGATTGATATGCGAAATCGCGCGTTCGCCTACGGCGACGGCGTCTTCGAAACCTGCAAGGTGCGAGAAGGTGTCGTGCCTTGGTGGCCCCGACATCTGGTCCGTTTGCGTAAAGGGTGCGACGTGCTAGGTATTGCGTGGGAAGCGGTGGCAACAGCGCTCGACGATGGTCGGGACGCGACGCTCCGCGACCATCCGGAGGCCAATTGGCTGAAACTCGTTGTAGCCCGAGCGTCGACAGGACGCGGGTACAAGCGCGTGACCGATGATGCTGAGTTGTTTTGGACCGCTGGCACAGCGACACCATGGGCAGAACGCCTGGCCATCACCGAATTTGTGAAGAACCCGAACATCAATGCTCAGCTCGCAGGCATAAAACATCTCAACAGACTACCCGAGGTTTTGACATCCGACGCCGCCGACCAGGCAAACGGCATTGAAATACTGACGACCGACTCGAGCAATCGCGTGGTTTGTGCATCAAGTAGCAATGTGTTTGCGGTAATCGACGGTTGCATATTGACGCCTCGCATCGACGCGGTTGGGGTCAGAGGCGTGATGCGAGACTGGGTATGCGAAGTCGAGGACGTACAGGTACGAGCGCTGTCGCGAGGGTTGTTATCGATGGCAAGTGAGTGTTTTCTCACCAATGCGATTCGGGGTATCGTCAGCGTGGATCGTATCGAGGATCGTCGATTGTCTGAAAGTACGCCGGTAGCAGATGGTCTTCGAACCCGACTAGGGCAAACCGTATGGGCCTAGTAGGAAAACGGTTTTTCTTCGCCGGTATCGCTGTGCTCGTCATTTGCGCCGGCACGGCGTTTGCTGGCTGGCAGTGGCTCAATGCCTACGTCACAACGCCTTTGTTAAACAACGCTGATTATGAGTTGACCGTCGAGCCCGGGTCGTCGCTTCGCACGGTGTTAAACACGCTGGCGCGAGATGAAATTCTGAAGCACCCGGATGCTGTGAGAGTTCACGCGAAAATCTCCGGCACCGGCAACCGAATTCAGGCCGGTCGATACACTTTGACCGTTGGCACAACGCCACAGTCATTGCTTGAGCAATTGCGTTTGGGTGGTGTCGACCTGGTACAAGTCCGAATCATTGAAGGCTGGACAGCGGCACAGGCGATCGCCGCTATAAAGGGCCATGCCGACATCGTGGATGATCTCGATATCGAGCTTCTCCAACGTGCCGATGGCCAACCGTTTCTGGATGCGGCGGCCCATGGACGATTAGCCCGCGTCTTGGGCATTGAGCAAAACTCGATCGAAGGTTGGCTATACCCGGACACATACAGGTTCGCACCTGGTACCGTGGCCAGCGATTTGTTGGTGCTGTTGCATGAAAAGCAACAGGCCGAGCTGACAGCAGCGTGGGCGGATCGCAGGGATCGTCGCACCTTGCCCGATCCCTATGCGCTATTGATTCTGGCTTCCATCGTCGAGAAAGAGACGGGGCGTGAAGACGAGCGCTCGCGAGTAGCGGGAGTATTTGATCGCCGACTACAACGCAAGATGCGACTACAGACCGATCCGACGGTGATTTATGGTGTGGGACAACGTTACGACGGCGACATTCGGCGGCGCGATCTCAACGACCAGAACCCCTACAATACCTACCGTGTCGATGGTCTCCCGCCGGGTCCGATTGCATTGCCCGGTCAAGCCGCACTGCGTGCTTCTGCTGAACCCGCTGATGGGTCCGCGTTGTATTTTGTCGCAACCGGCGAACCGGATGGGAGCCATGTGTTCTCGGAAACGGTTGAGGAGCACGAGGCGGCGGTGCGTGCTTATTTGAAGAAGTTGAGACAACGAGGAAACTGAGAAATGCGGGCAGGGCGGTTCATCACGTTCGAGGGTCTTGAGGGTGTCGGCAAGACGACTGCGCTATCAATGCTGGTTGAGGCGCTGGAGCGCAAAGGTGTTGAGTGCATCAAAACTCGTGAGCCCGGCGGCACAGAATTGGCCGAGAAAATCCGAGAACTGGTGCTGGCGCATCACACAGAATCGGTATCTGAGATTACGGAACTTCTGTTGATGTTTGCTGCGCGCTCACAGAACGTACAGGAAACCATTCGCCCTGCGATCGAGTTAGGGCAGTGGGTGATTTCAGACAGGTTCACCGACGCCACCCTTGCCTATCAGGGATATGGCCGTGGGTTCTCTCTAGAACCGATTCGAACGCTCAGTGAACTTGTACACCCCGATCTTTGGCCAGATGCCACAGTCCTGCTCGAGGCGAGCGAAGAGACGACGGCGAAACGATTGAAACGTCGCGAGTCCGCCAGTGATCGAATCGAGGCCGAGCGGAATTCTTTTTTCAGGAGAGTGGCGAATGGCTATACCGAGCTGGCTGCCGCGTCACCTGAACGCTTCTACACAGTCGACGCAAATGAGGACATCGATGGTGTTCGCCGACAAATCAATCGGATCGCTGAGGACATGATTGGACGGTGGTGGGACCTGTGACAGCACTCCCGTGGACTGCCGATCTGAGCACTGCGCTCTCCCGGAGAATCGAAGCCCGGCGATTGAGCCACGCATTACTGATTTCCGGTCCATCAGGCGTCGGGAAACAAAGGCTCACCGAGCACGTGGTTGCATCGCTGCTCGACATGCCCGCTCCACAGGAGCTCGCTGTCGCCGTGCAATCTGCACCTGACTTGATGCTTGTTGTGCCGGAAGAAAAAAAGACAACCATATCCATAGACCAGGTCCGAGAGCTGGGCCAATGGATGACATTGTCGAGTCATGGCCCGTCTGGAAAGGTCGCCGTCATTGTGCCGGCCGAATCCATGACAATCGCGGCGGCAAACGCCTTGCTGAAGACCCTCGAAGAGCCCGTACCAGAGCGTTGGTTGGTCTTGCTCAGTAATGAACCCAGCCGCCTTCCAGCGACGGTACTGAGTCGTTGTGAACGTGTTGCTGTCGAGCCACCACCACCTAAAGCCGCACTCGAATGGCTTGTCAGTCAGGGGCACGAGCCCAAAATCGCAGGAGAGGCGCTAGCCTGGACCAATGGTTCGCCGTTAGATGCCAGCTCAGTGATATCGAGCGGCAAGATGGAGACCCTGAGCCGCCTGCGCGAAGGTCTGCAAGGTCTACTTTCGAGACGAGGCTCACGGTTTGAACTGGCGGGTCAGCTGGAGGGGCTGGAGTTTGCAGAGATCCTGAATGCGCTTCGAAAAACTGCGATCGAGCTCATCAGAGCTCGAAATGGCGTGGAAATGGGAATCACGTCAGACTTTTCAGGTTATGTCATAGACCTTAGAGGGCTCTTTTGTTATCTAGATGTCCTGAATAAGGCGACACGCCTGCAGAGCGGCAGCTTTAATGTAGAGCTGATGCTGGAGAACCTGCTTGCACCATGGACGCAAGGATTCTCACAAGCAGCATAACCGCAATGTTAAATCGAAGATTGACGGACACATGACGAAACCAGGCCTTCTGCAACTGACCATCAAGGACAAAAGCGCGCTCTACCTCGCGTATATGCCCTTTGTGAAGAATGGCGGGTTGTTTATTCCGACCAACAGTTCTTATCGGCTTGGTGATGAAGTCTTTATGCTGTTGAACCTTATGGGCGAGGACGAGCGCCTCCCGGTGGCTGGTAAGGTCATCTGGATTACGCCCAAAGGTGCGCAGGGGCAGCGTACCGCGGGTATCGGCGTTCAGTTTTCGGAACAGGATCAGGGTAATACGATGAAGAAAATCGAGAATTACCTGGCCGGCGCGCTTGGGGGCGACAAAGCGACACACACCATGTAGCGACTGTAGGCCGGGGCGTCTCAGCCTTGTGCCAGACCGCCCTTCAAGACGAACGTCTTAAATCCTCGCTCATTCATGATGTAGGCGCCTGCCGAACTGCGTCGGCCGGTATCGCAACACACGACGTAAGGCGTTGCTGGATTCAGTGTGCTTAGCTTCAGGCGAATGAAGTAAAGCGGCATATTGACCGCTCCGGGCTTGCTAAAGTTCTGGAATTCACTGGGCAATCGCACATCCAGCCAAACGCCACCTTTATCGACGATTTGCTGCGCCTCGGCCATGTCGACCCACTCAAGCATGGGTTCGTTCAGCAGTGTGCGAAAATCATCCTTATTGAGCCGCATAACAGCCCCATCCGTGGCCATGGTCACCGTTGCATTACGCTTGGAATCGGCGATTAGCGCTTCCTCACCGAATGTGTCGCCGACATGTAGCTCCGCAAGTCGGATGCCTTCGCGGTTCAGGGGCGTCTCACGTGTCACAACAGCTGTGCCTCGGGTCAGAACATAGAAGAAATCACCGTCGGTTCCCTGTTTGATGATCTGGTCACCAGCCTTAAAGTTAACCTGCTGCATCCGCATGAAAATCGCCTGGATGTTGGCTGGCGGAATCTTATGAAACGCCTTGCTGCGAAGCAGCTTCGTCATCCAGTCGTCACCGGTCTCAATCTCCTCCTGAAACTCGCCAACCTCGTAGGTGCCGGTTTGATCCCAGGTCAGCATCACATCCAGCAAATCACTATCGATCTGCAGGTAGGAAACTCGGTCTTTGGCTCTTGCGCTATAGCGACGCGGCAGTAGCGGCGCTAACGGGTTTCTTGTGCGCGGCGACCCGCCATCCAAAATCTCGACAACGCTGCCTTGCTCAATAAGCTCAACGGTGCCACTGACGATGTAGTAGGTCTTTTTCTCCGTATCGCCTTCGCTGAAAAGTAGCTGGGAAGGCTCGAGTGTCCGCACCAGCGTCTTCTTTGCCAGTGCGGTCAGGTTCTCGGCCTTCAACCCATCCAGTGGAGAGAATCTCCGAAGATCGTCGATTTTTAGTGTGTTTTCGGTCATCTGGAAGCTTCAACGTGCGCGCGCAGTCTAACACTCTGCGAAGCGCGCAGCTCGCACATCAACGCGCGTTGGCTCGCTCCTCGAATGCGTTCCAGGCGTCATCATCGGGTCGGAATCGATCGCCATGGGTATCTGCCAACTGATCCAGCGCTTGTCTAACCTCCTTGACACCTCTTTCACGACAATAATGCAACGGTCCGCCGCGGAAAGGCGCGAAACCGGTTCCAAAAATGACACCTGCATCCAATAAATCATCTTCTTCGACGACACCCTCGGCCCGACAGTTCACTGCCTCGTTGACCATCGAGAGAATCAGTCGATCTGTTATGTCGGGTGGGGCGGCGTCGCCTTGGCCAGGTTTCACCGGTTTTCCGTCGATCCATTCGTAAAAACCTTTGCCGGTCTTGCGCCCCAGATCGCCAGCCTCGACCATGCTCGCAAGCTTGCTGCTATCGGCCTCGTCGCCGCCGAGAATACGAGCGACGCTCAGGCCAACGTCCAAACCGACCGAATCGGCAAGCTCTACGGGGCCCATCGGCATTCCGAAAGTAACCGCGGCATCATCTATCGCGGGAAGTGCCACTCCGGATTCCGCGAGGCGAAACGCCTCACCCATATAGGGCGCGAGTATGCGATTAACAACGAAGCCCGGCGCACTACTGCAGACCAACGGTGACTTGCCGATCCGCTTGACGAAGTCGGTGCCGATATCAATCGCACCTTGTGCCGTATCCGAACTCTTGATGACCTCAACGAGTGGCATCATCGCGACCGGATTAAAGAAGTGGATACCGATGAACCGTTGCGGCTCCGGAAGGCGCTCACGCAGCGTTTCAAGCGGAATACTGCTCGTATTCGTCGCGAGCAGGGAACCGGCCTTCATCTTCGGAACCACTTGATCGTAGAGCGCCAGTTTGGCGTCGAGGTTCTCAAAGATCGCCTCGATAACAAGGTCGGCTTCGGCGACATGGGCAGCCTCAACATCCGCGACTAATCTCGTCGAAACCTCTTGTCGTTCTTGCGCGTCACGAACGCGCCGATCAAACAACTTCTGGGCGCGCTCAATCGCAGGGGTAATGTACTTCTCTTCGCGATCCTGAAGCGAAACCTGCATCCCTTGCAGAGCACACCAGGCAGCGATATCGCCGCCCATGACTCCAGCACCGATGACATGTACACGCGAGACGCGGTGCTCAGGCTTCCCGCCCTGCGCCTTTAGCGCGTTTTGCAAGAAGAAAACACGTACCAGGTTCTGTGCGGTCTGTCCGACCATGAGCCGCGCAATCGAACGAGCCTCGGCTTCATAGCCACGACGAACACTGGCGCCATGCTGTCGCCACAAGTCGACAATCGCGAATGGGGCCGGATAGTGATCAGGCCGCGCTTTTGCACGAGTTTCGTCCTCGATCTTGCCCGCAATGAAGCCACGAATCGGCGCAAAATTAAGCAGGCGTTGCATGAAGGGCGCCTGACGCAGTGCTGGCTGGTCGTTGGCAATCGATACTGCGGCATCACGCGTCTGGTCTCGGGGTACTACCCGATCCAACAAGCCGATGCGTTGTGCCTTTGCGGGCGTCAAGGACTTTCCGGTCAGCATGAGTGGCAACGCTTCGGTGACACCCGCAAGTTGAACCGCACGCACAGTCCCGCCGAATCCGGGGTGAATACCGAGTTTCACTTCTGGGAGACCGATCACCTTCTTATCCGTCTCTGCAGCGATGCGATAATGGCAGGCCATAGCGAGTTCGAGTCCGCCGCCGAGCGCATACCCGTCGACGATGGCGACGGTCGGAAAGACGGCATGCTCAAGCCGGTCGAGAACTTGCTGCCCAAGGCGCACCAGTTCATACGCCTGTTGCTCGTTTTCGAGCACGGTGAACTCGTTGATGTCGGCACCCATGATGAATCCGCTCTTCTTCGCCGAGCTGATCATCAGTGCTTTGGGTGGATTGGTGTACGCCTCATCGAGCAGAGCATCCAATTCCTGCAAGACAGGCCCGCTCAACACGTTGGCGCCGCTGTCTGCCTTATCGATGGTAAGCCAGAGTCGATTGTCGGCATCGCGCTCTGCACGCCAGTGCTCAAACGTCTTCATTTTTGTCCCCTGAATTCAAGTCGTGACGGTGAAGTCACACACCAATGGAAGGTGATCGGATAGCTGCACATCCGGGATTTCGAAGTGATCGATCTGGATCCCGGGTTGATAAAGAATAAAGTCCAGTTCTTTGCGTGGGCCGCGGCTTGGATAGGATGGCAATGCGCCGGTATTGGCGCTCTCCAGCCCGGCCGCTTTCTGGAAAAGATAAATCTCGTTTTGTCCCCAGAACGTGTTGAAGTCACCCACCACCATCGCGGGTTTGGTGCTCTCGGCAACGAGGTCATACAGGTGCCGGAGCTGTAGGTGGCGGTGGCGGTATTTCAGCGACAGGTGGACCAGAAAGATCGCTACATCGTCCAGCTCCAGTTCGATAATGAGCTTCTTGATGCCCGTATCGAAATAATGAAATCGCTCGTTATGAATGGTGGGAGCCGCGAGAAACGCGTTGCCTTGTTTCCGCAGTATGGGTACGACCTGATTGATCGATCCTGCGCCATATTTCGTTTCATAAGAGCTATGGTGCCCGAGCGCCTCAGCGATCAGTTCTGCCTGATTCACGTTGCGCGAGCGAATCGAACCGGTATCGACTTCGATCAAACCGACGATGTCGGGATTCAGCGATTTAAGGAACTCGATCAGTTTGTCCAGATGCCCGGCATTACCCAAGACGTATCCGGCGCCAGGCACCGGTAGGTGAGTGGACAAGCCTGAGCCGACGCCATATCGAATGTTATAGAGGACCAGCCGCATCGGTTGGTTAATCCGGAGCTTACAAGTTCGCGTAGTTTACCGGGAAATGTCGCCAAACAGTTGGGTACATGGTTACAATTTGCCGAGATCGAGAGTTTCCGCGGGGGCGTACATGTCAGAGCACAACCCGATTCGCGTATTTGTGAGTCATCTGTTCACTGCAGACGCCGATTACCTGCGTGTATTCGAGTATCTCGAGAGCGTCGATCGGTTCTACTACATCAACGTCAGTGAGCCCGACATCAAGCCCGTAGGCGGGATGGAAGCTTACAAGGATGAGCTGCGACGCCAGATTAACGAGAGCGAGGTCATTGTCCTCTTGATGCCGATCTGGAAGGAGAAGCGGGACTGGGCCGAGTTCCAAATCAATGCGGCGAAAGCCATGGGCAAGCCAATACTGCTGATCCACGCGTTTGGACGTACGACAGTGACTCCCGGCGACCTCTCGGAGCGTGCAGACGACACCGTCGACTGGAACGAGCGTGAGATGGTGGACGCTCTGAAACGCCTGGCGCGGAATGAGGACACTCAGCGCTGGGAAGTCATCGACTTCCCCTGACGGCGACAGGCGTGGCTGGACCCAGACCGAAGCGTTTTGCGATGCCGATCGTCATCGCACATAGAGGCGCTTCAGGATACCTCCCCGAACACTCTTTGGCGGCAAAAGCACTTGCGCACGCGAGCGGCGCCGCATTTCTCGAACAGGATGTCGTCGCTACACGAGACGATAAGTGTGTCGTCTTGCACGACATCCACGTGGATCGGGTTACCGACGTTGCCGTTCGGTTCCCGGATCGTGCGCGTGCCGATGGCAGGTTCTACGCTCGCGACTTTGACTTGAGTGAACTGAAGCAACTTCGCCTGACCGAACGTACGGATGCATCCGGCAATCCGGTGTTCCCTGAACGGTTTCCAGCCGGGCCCACCGGTCTTACGATCCCCACGCTCGGTGAGGAGCTTGCTCTGATCAAAGGACTGAACCATTCGACAGGGCGACAAGTGGGTGTTTATCCCGAAATCAAGAAACCCGCCTGGCATCACAAGGAGGGCGTCGATCTGGCTGGTCTGGTCCTCGATGTTCTTGCCGAATACGGCTATCGTGACGTGCCTGAGGAGGTTTTCCTTCAGTGTTTTGATCTGAATGAAAACATAAGGATACGAGACGAATTTAATCCCCGTTATCCAATGGTTCAGCTCATTGCCGATGATGCCTGGGGAGAATCTGATACACGTTACGGTGAGTTGTTGACCGAGTCGGGGTTGCTCGGACTCAAGGGTGTGGTCGATGCGATCGGTCCGTGGATTCAGCAACTGTACACAGTAGACAACAGCGTTATTTTAGAAACGCCTCTTGTTGAGTGGGCGCACGGTCTCGAATTGCAGGTGCATCCTTATACCCTGCGGCGAGATGCGCTACCTGAAGGCTTCTCCGACTTCCGGGCGCTACATCAGTGGGTAACGACACGAGGTATCGATGGCGTATTCTCTGATTTTGCAGATGTCAGCGTTTCGTTATTTACCGAATTGGGTGCGGAAAACCTATGAGCTCAATTAATTCGTCAGTCACGGCGCGTGCACATCGTGCGTTGATACAGCCGGTATTGGACGGGCCGAAAGGGCCTGAGACTGCGGCGATCTTCGATTTTGATGGCACGATCATTGCCGGATACTCGGCGACCGTGTTTGTTCGGGAGCAGCTTCGCAGGGGAGACTTCACTCTGGCTCAGCTGACCGAGATGGTCAGCACCATGACCCGATTTGGGCTGGGCAATATCGGCTTCTCCGCAATGATGGCGAGCGCGATGCAATTTCTTCGTGATACGCCTGAGGACGACTATGCCGCCTTTGCAGACGACGTCTTCCACAAGCACATAGCCCGACTGATCTATCCCGAAACTCGCGCGCTGATCGAAGCGCATCAGGAAATGGGCCATTCGGTTGCCATTGTGTCGTCCGCAACGCCGTATCAGTTGCGCGAAGCCGCGGCGGAACTGGGGATCGAGGATGTATACTGTACACAGTTGAAGGTGGTCGATGGGAAGTTCACCGGCGAGGTCGTCAGACCCACTTGTTTCGGCCCGGGAAAAGTCACCGCAGCCCATGATCTGGCTAAAAAAACCGGCGCAGACCTTGGGAAAAGCTATTTTTATTCAGACAGTTATGACGATATCGAACTTCTGGAGACCGTACGTTTCCCGCGCGTCCTGAACCCCAGTCGCCGGCTTCGCGAAGTGGCGGAGCAAAGAGGCTGGCCCATTCACGCATTCCGCTCACGAGGCAGGGCCAAGGCGTCGGAGTGGGTGCGTTCGGCCGCGGCCACGGGCAGTCTGGCCGGAGCATTTTTGGCAGGACTCCCGATTCTCGCGCTGACGCGGTCGAAACGAAAAATGCAGAACTTTTCGCTCGCAATGTTTACCGAGACTGCGAGCGCATTGATCGGGATGGAGATGGAAGTCCGGGGCGAGGAAAACCTCTGGAAACATCGACCGGCGGTTTTCGTGTTCAACCACCAAAGCAAGGCCGATTTACTGGTGATTCTGAAGCTGCTTCGCCAAGACGTGGCAGGTGTCGGCAAGAAGGAAATCCGGAATATGCCGATCATCGGCCAGGTTCTGGAGTTTGGTGGCGCCGTCCTGATCGACCGAAAGAACTCTAAAAGCGCCATCGAGGCTATGAAGCCGCTTGTTGATGTCATTCAGAAGGAGGGCAAGTCGGTGGTCATTGCCCCGGAGGGAACGCGATCGCCGACGGGCCGATTACTGCCTTTCAAGAAGGGCGCGTTCCACCTCGCAATGCAGGCCGGTGTGCCGATCGTGCCGGTAGTCATTCACAACAGCATGGACGTCGCCCCAAAGGGAGACTTTGTGTTTCGACCCGCGAAGGTCGTCGTTGACGTTCTGCCACCGATTTCGACCAAGCGCTGGACAGGCAGAAAGATGAGCGAGCACACGAATGCGGTTCGCCAGCGCTTCCTGGATGCGTTGGAGCAAGGCGACGATAGCGTGGAGGAGCTCGCTTGAGTTCACCTTGGCCAGAAAACACGACCACACCGCCGCTGTTTCTTCTGGACGCGGCTCACGCACCTGAAGCAGATCATCTTCGCGCATGGATCGAAAGCACAGCGCCAGACACCGAGAGACCTGCGTGTCTCTTACTCCCCATTGCGAATCGTCAGGAGACGATCGAGGCCAGCGGGTTGGTGCCTTTTCTCGATCTCTCGCCGGACACCGAACTCATCCCCGTTCGGGTGATCTGGCAGAACCCTGAAAAGGCGCATTCCCATCCGCCGCGATTTCGGGACTTATGGCACGGTGACTATCGGCACCCGAGCGCCAAGCGCGCTGCCCAATGGCTCGAACAAGACCCGAGCCGAGGCGAATGCGTTGCAGGGGCATCGGCTACGCTTGGGGATCTTCGCGCACAGTTCGATGCGGATGGTCAGTCGATAACGGATCAACCGGCATTTGCCGCATTCATCGCGGGACGCGCGGGACTCACACTGGATATTGCGGAGCGCAAGCGTCGCGGTGGTCGCTATAAGGTCCCGAGACGGGTGGCCAGCAACATGAAGGCCAGCCGTCGTTATCAGGAGGCGTTGGCCGAAGTCGCAGACAAGACCGGAGAATCCATTGCGGATCTCGAGGCTCGCGCTGAGGGGATCTTTGCGGAGCTGGTCGCGATTCCGAAAGCCGTCTGGCAAGACGGCATTGCAGCCTTCAATCGCAAGGTCATCGGAATGGGGTACGAGCAGGAGTTTGTACTCGACCCGGAAACGCTGAAGCGCATTCGCGATATCGTCCGGAACAAACCAACGGTTCTGTTGTGGACACACAAGACCCACGTAGATGGATTCGCGGTGTACTCGATGATGTTCGAGAACGATTTTCCGGTACCGCACTTGCTTGGTGGCGTGAACATGGCATTCGCCGGACTCGGCTACGCGGCACGGCGCTCCGGCGGAATCTTTATTCGTCGTAGTTTCCAGGACGATCTGCTCTACAAGATGATCCTGCGCCAATACATCGGCTACCTGCTCGAAAAGCGCTTCCCGCTGACGTGGGCGTTCGAGGGAACACGTTCACGGGTCGGGAAGTTGATGCCGCCGCGTTACGGATTACTCAAATACGTGTTGGAAGCTGCGGCGACAACCGGCTCGGAGGACTTGCATGTCATTCCGGTTGCGCTGAACTATGACCTGATCGGTGATGTGAAAGACTACGTCCGTGAGCAAAGCGGAGCAGTCAAGCAACCAGAGTCGCTGCGGTGGTTTATCGGCTATCTCCGAGGGCTGCGCAAACGCCTTGGGCGCATCTATATCGATTTTGGAGAACCGATCGTCGTCAGTGATCCAGAGTCCGTACAGGATGGATTGAGTCTCAAGAAACTTGCCTTTGAGGTGGGTGTTGAGGCCAATAAAGTCACACCAATTACGCTGGCCTCGCTCGTCACAATGATCTTGTTGGGTGCGGCTCCTCGCGGACTAACGCGTCATCAACTCGGGCGCCAGATGCTGCGCTATCTGAAGTGGGCGCGTGATCGCAACATACGAGTCGCCAGTGATTTCGATCAGGGCTCGCCGGACGGGCTCAATCAACTTGCCGATGTACTCGGCGACAGCGGACTCGTCACGCGCTTCGATGAAGGCCCCGATATCGTCTACACGCTTGCACCCGACCAGCATGGCGTGGCGAGCTATTATCGCAACACCATCGTTCACCATTTTGTGGTCAAGGCATTCATTGAATTGGCCATGATCTCCTTACCCGACGATCTGGACGAGCGGCTACCTTACTTCTGGGATCGGGTGGATGCGCTACGCGATCTGTTCAAGTTCGAGTTCTTCTATGTGTCTCGCGAAGCATTTCGCGGTCGTGTCGAGGAAGAGCTCGACCATTACGACACCGAATGGAGTCAAAAAATCCCGAGCAATGCCGAGTTCCCGGACCGTCTCCTGAAACGATTGCGCCCACTGGTTGCGCGTGCAGCGCTGCTACCCTATATCGAAGCCTACGGCGTCGTGGCAAAAATTCTCAAAGGCCTCCGAGGCACCGAATCCATCGAACGCAAAGCCTGCCTAGAGCAAGCACTGGCTTACGGAAAGCAGGCTTATCTTCAGCGATTGATTACGAGTGAAGCATCAGTGGGTAAATTGTTTTTCGACAATGCATTCAGCCTGATGGAGAACCTCGGGCTAGTCGAACCGGATGGGTCAGACCTTGGGCCCGCGCGAAGCGCGTTTGCCAGCACCATCGCAGAGCTTGCCCGGTGCATGGAACATATCTACCTGCTCGACGCACCCGGAGATATGCTCTAGTTCACTCGGAGGCTTGATTCGATTCCTGAATGCTCTCCTTAAGGCCGCGTTGTAACACTTCCAATGCTGAATCGGTCCGTCCGGTCTCCTTGAGCAAGTCTCCAAGAATCATGGTCGCCGCGCTTCTGACTGTCGGATTGGTGCTATTGGCAAGCACTTCTCGCAAAACGCCGACGGCTTTAGCAGCCTCACCGCGTTCCTCATAGATTTCCTTGATTTTCTGCATCTGCAGGATCGCTGACTTCTCCGGCTCAGAGGCGATACCGTGAGTGGCTTCAATGATAGAAAAGTAACCGTCCATCACATTCATGAACTGTTCCATCATCGCCAGATCATCGGCATTCTGAGCAGAAGCACTCGGACTGGCTCCAAACATCACGACGACCAGCAGTGTTACGAGCGATTTCTTAAGCCACATCATCAGTCTCCATAGCATCATTATTTTCGCGAGTCTCTTTAGGGGCTATGACATCGCCCGCTCGCTTAGGTGAATCCGGAATGGTAGGCGCGATCATCCGACCCGGCGTGCGCAAGCCGCTGGAGGAGGGCGTCCCTGTTGGTATCGAGACGCTGCGCAGGGTCATCGGCCGGGATTGATTGTCCTGCACCGCGATTAGCAGTACCGCGGTCACTGCAACGAACAACGACGCCGCCATCGCCAGTCGTGTCGTTGCCAGATGCCGCGAACGACTTACGTTCAGGCGAGTCCACAGAGCATCGCCGGCCACGGTTGCCGGCGCTCGAGTTGACCGCCAATCATCGCCGACAGACTGAAGCGCTTGGTCGATCGAATCCGATCCAGCAGTCATTGCCATTGCTCCTTGAGCCTGGTGCGTGCCTGGTTGAGAAGCGCTTTCACGGTCCCGACACGACAGCGCATGGCTCTTGCGGTATCGCTCACATCCATGTCTTCGAAAATACGCAGGTAGACCACCTCGCGCTGTCGCTCGGGCAACTGCGCTACCAAACGCTGCATGCGCGCCATATGATCGGCTGCGATAGTTTTTGACTCGGGACCCGGTGTCAGATCTATCTGCTCAAAAGACTCCGCAACAGGCCTTGCTCGATTAAATTCACGACAAACGTTGCGAAGCGTTTGGTAGAACCAGGTGAACGGTTCCGCCCCGAAACGAAATCGAGTGAGGCCCTTCAGCGATCTCACGAAGACCTCCTGTGTCGCATCTGTCGCCATGCTTTCATCGACCAGCCAACCACGCGCAAGTCGAAAAAGCCGGTCCTGGTGGCGCATAACAAGCAGCTCCAGGGCCTCCTGATCTCCACGCTGAAACGCGCGAACCAAAGCCCGATCGTCGAGCTGATTCGCAGACATGGGTCAGAGCATCCAACACTTGGCCATCCGTGCAGTCTAACCGGCAAACAGTCCGAGCGGCGCACCGGTGCCTGTCGCAACGAAGCGACGCACATTCGGCAGCACAGCAGGCAGTTCGTTATCGCGGACACCAAACCATAAGGCCAGGTCGGCGAAGTACTCATCGGTCGACAGTGTGGGTGCGTAGATGCCTCTACCGACATCGAGCGGCGAGTCTTGAGCGAGTATCGGATACGTACCGAACATCTGTCCGCCGTTAACGCCGCCTCCCATCACAATATGATGACCACCCCAGCCATGGTCTGACCCTCGACCGTTGGACGTCAGCGTTCGAGCGAAATCCGAGATCGTAAACGTCGCAACCCGATCAAATACCGCGAGTTCGGTAAGTGCATCGCGAAACTCCGCGAGCCCATCGCTAACCATCGGCAACATCCGCGCCTGGTTGTTCAGCACTTCGTCGTGATGATCCCAACCACCAACCGTGATGAAAAACGTCTGTCGAGTGGCGCCAAGACGTTCACGAATCCCAATGACTCTCGCTACCTGACGCAGGGCCTGCGAAAGACCGTTGGCGGAGAACACGGTCTGCAATTGCGGAGCATCCTGCATCGCTGTCGAAAACGTGGTGTTCGCATCAATAGCTTCACGGAATCGCTTGACGTATTCCGCCCGCAGTAACTGGGACTGCGGCCTCGCAAGTAACGCGTCAGTCACACTCGTACGAAAGTCTCCAAACGGTGTACCGTCGTTATAGCCGTTGATCGTTACCGCGCCGTCACCTTCGGGTGTGATGCTGAATTCGCTGGTACTGCGCCCGCTTTGGAAGGTATTGGTGCCCGCCAGAGAGACGTTCATCGAAACCCCATTCGACAGGTTGGCGCCTTGCATCAGGTCGGCCATACGACCACCCCAACCGATAGCCGATCGCAGATCCGGGGTCGCCGTCTGCCATTGAGCAATCTGATCTGCGTGTGAGAACAAACCGACCGGCAACAAAGCCGTCCCGTTCTGTACTGCAATCGGATCAAACGGCTCGAGCAAAGTACCGACGTTCGCAACCAAGGCTGCCTCACCATTGCCAACAAGATCGGCCAGTCGCGTCATTCGTGGGTGCAGACCAAACGCCCGTGTCCCGGTATTTGGCAAGCTGAGCGGCAACAGCGTATCCCGACGCAATGCGAGGTCCGAGCGGATCGCTGCATACTCTCCGTGTTGCGTTACATCTGCAGGAACCAACATGTTATAGGCGTCATTACCGCCTGCGAGCAGAATACAAACCAATGCCCGGTAATCGTCTGCCTGTTGCGCGCTGGCCGTGCGCATGGCTCCAAGTGTCCCGAGCGCCGTTCCCGCAGTGGCCCAAGAAGCACCTGCAGCGCAGGTGTGAGACAAAAATCCTCTTCGTGTCATCGACATCTGTTTAGCCTCACTGTTGCACGACGTAGTCAGGGGAAATAAGAAACAGCCAGAGCGCTGTCTGAAACTTGAACTGATCGTCGTCGATTGGATCGAGCGTCGCCAACCATTCAGTACGCACTGCGGCACTGAGCTGACCTGCCATCAACAGGCTATCGAGCTGGTCGATGAGAGCTTCGGTGTCCTCCGCTATTTCAACCCAGCGCGTGAAGTCCAGTGACGCCGGTGCGAAACCATCCGGTGTTTCTCCAGGGAAGTCAGCGAATACGATTGCGTCAATCAAGTTCGGCCAACCGATAATTGTGCTCGCGTTGGTGATTTGAAATTCAGGGGCCACCAGGTTCGCGTCCGCGATCGGACCCGCTGGACTATGATCCGGCAAGTAGAAGTTGAACACGCTTGGTGCCGACAAGGGATGCTGGCGCAGAATGGCCTCTGCGAAGAAACCGGTCATACCGATCAGAGGGTCGGCACTGGACACATTGAACTGCCGCAAGAGACTCACGTAGCGAACAAGAGGCTCCTGCAACTTGCCTTTGGCGCTCGCCGCATCGGGTGCTGCCCGCGCCTCGGGGTCCAACAGTACCGCTCGGACCACCGCCTTCATGTCGCCACGAACACCGAAGCCGTTGTCGTTAAACGTTGTAGCCACCCGCTCAATGTAGGCGGGTGATGGATTGGACGTTACAAGGCGCTGGATTAGTTGCCTGCCGATAAATGGTCCGACGTTGGGATGATTGAACAGATTATCGATAGCCATCTCGAGATCCTGACTACCGGACTGGCCTGCCGGTACAACGAAGCCGTTCAACAGCCGCTTTTCTCCCGGCTCATGCGCTGCATCAAACATCTGCATGGGCACCGAGAAGTTAGGTTCGGCGATATTGCCGAAGAACGCGCCAGGTCCACCAAAGGACAAACCTGTAAATACTTTCGCAAACTCACGAATGTCATCGTTGTCGTAGCTTGGTACCGGCTGCCCATTGCTGCCGATCTGCACACTGCCATCGACGTTCAATTCGAATAGCCCAATCGAGAACAACTGCATCACTTCGCGAGCGTAGTTTTCGTCCGGAAATATGTTTCTGATCGGGTCTGAGGCGCGATTGTTCAGGTGGCTAAGGTAGAGCCCCATCGCTGGACTCAGTGTCACTTCGCGCAACAAATCCCGGAAGTTTCCAAACGCGTTCTCAAGCAGAACGTCGTAGTAGGTGTTGAGCGCGTAGGGGTAGACCTCCAGCGTATCGACATTGTCCGAGACAACAAAAATCTGACTAAGCGCATACGCAACCCTCTGACGTACCGTGTCCCGTGCGGTCAGCGTGTTGTGCCACCACCCGATTCGGCGAGCGAAGATCAAATACTCGATATCGTTCTCAAAGGCGTCAAATTCGCCCGCTGCCCGGCGCGCAAGAATGCTTTCCATGGTGCCGCGGTGGAATGTTGGCGGCAGTTCGAGCTGCTGATCGAGCCACGCTTCTGCCCCTAGCCGAGTGGCAGATTCGAGCGCTGTGTAATCGAGACCAAATGACGCAGCGCGCACCGTTTGACTGGTTGCATCAATTTGCGCCTTGCTGATAGGGGCCGGCCCAGGCGGTGGCACGCCGACGTTCGGCGGTGCGCTGCCGCCACCACCACCGCACGCAGCAAGACTCAAACTCAGGCAGATCAGTCCGCCTCTGATGGTTGTAGTCACTCTCATCACCACACTCCCTCCAGTCCGAAACAGGACTGTATAAGGGTTAGTGCCATGAGGGCCGTGACGGTTTAGCCGAATTTCAAAAAAATCTACTGAACGCCGGATTCTTTGTTTTGCGCGGCGCTGCGAAAGGGCTGCGTCAGTAGGGCCGGGAGCCGATGTTCGTTGGGTTCTCGGAAATACTCGAGACCAATGGTCATCGACTGGTGTGATTTTTCCGGCTGAGACTTGTAGCTTCGAAACAGGTAATCCCAGAGTGTGAGACAGAAGCCGTAATTCATATCGGTTTCGCGTTGATCGGCCGAATGATGTACCCGGTGAAAGTCGGGTGTAACGAGCAAACGGCGGAGTCTGCGATCAACCGCAGGTGATAATGAGATGTTTGCATGATTGAACATGGCGCTGACGTTCAGCACGATCTCGAAGATGACGACAGCAAGCGCATTAGCGCCTAACGCTGCGATGATCACCATTTTGTAACCGAGAGAGAGCGCGATTTCCAACGGGTGGAAACGTATCGCCGTCGTCACATCGAACTCAGTGTCCGCATGATGCACCCTGTGCAGGCGCCATAGCATCGGTATGGCGTGCATCCATCGATGTTGCCAATAAATCGCCAAATCGAGCGCGACAACTGCGAGGGGTATCGCGAGCCAGCGGGAGAGCGTCACAGTATTGAAAAGGCCTATACCATTGGTCTCGCACCAAACCGCGAAAGCCACCGGGAGCACCGGTATCAGCAAACGCACTAGCATGGCGCCGGAAAGAAATAAGCCGAAGTTGCCAGTCCAACGTCTCTTGCGATCGGTGACATCACGGCGGGGTCTGAGTGCTTCCCACAGTGCAAACGCAACAATCGCGACGAGAAACGCGACCAGCCGAATACGATCTGCTTGTGCAATCCAGTCAATCATTGGCAACCCGGTGTCACAAATAGGCGGTGATCGCAGCAGCCTTGATCTGTGCATGGCACTTGGCGCCGACCCGCAACCCAAGTTTACGCGATGCGTCGTTGGTGATTCGAGCGAACAGCCTTGTACCAAACGCGTCTAACTCAATTAGCGAAAACGGCGTTTCGTCAAAGATCGATTGTCCGCTAACCGTCACAGGGATGGTGTTCATGATACTGGATTGGTGCTCAGGCATTTCCGTCAGGCTGACGTCATCTGCACGAACTCGAACACTGACCGCACTGCCACGGGGTGCTTTCGTCGCCATCTGAATCCTGAGTTCATCTCTTGCAGCAATCGCCAGCCCATCCGCGTTCTCAACGACCTGAAGATCACCGATGACCACACCGAGCTCGCGCCCCAACGCGCTCGTAGGCGACGCATTCGCGAATACCGAAGCCGATGATCCGCTCATGGCAATGGCCCCTGCATCCATGATCACTAGATGGTCAGCGAGCAATGCTTGCTCATACGCAGAGTGGCTCACGAAGATGCAGGTGATTCCGGTGCGTTTGAGCTGC
Organism: Pseudomonadota bacterium; assembly: GCA_039027435.1. Taxonomy (GTDB): domain Bacteria; phylum Pseudomonadota; class Gammaproteobacteria; order Steroidobacterales; family Woeseiaceae; genus CALBPI01. Next base: position 117,306 of record JBCCKF010000010.1, read on the forward strand.
ATCAATACCTGCAATAACGCCTGACGAGCTTCGTCATCCAACCCGGTCAAAGGTTCGTCCAGCAGCAATACGTCGGGCTGCGCCGCGACCGCACGTGCGATGGCGACGCGTTGTTGCTCACCTCCCGAGAGCGTGGACGCGCGTTGATCACGCAGCTGTACAAGTCCGAAGTCCTGCAGGATTGAATCGAGCAACCCCGCCTTTGCGTTGCGGTTAAAGCGAATCGCAAACTCGAGATTGCCGGCGACCGTGCGGTGCGGCAGGAGTCCTGGAGACTGCAACACCATTGCAGCGCGTCTCTGGTGCGGAGCCAGGAAGCGGCGATCGTCCTGCCAAACATCATCGTTAATCTGCACGGTCCCCGGCACACGAATCAGGCCGGATATGGCCCTGAGAAACGTGCTCTTCCCACTGCCAGAAGGTCCGTAAACGCCAATGCAAACGCCGCTTGGCAGTACCTCGGATACAGACAGCTGCGCCATACCTGACGCCTGCTGTTGCAGGTTTACCCGGATCGTCACGCGCTTTTGGATCCTGATTGAGTGAAAACGCTTCCACCCCAAACACGGTAGACCAACGTCAGGATCACGAGTGAGAAAACCACGAGTATCAGGGAGAGCTGATGCGCACCCGCATAATCCAACGCTTCAACATGATCGTAGATCTGCACAGAGGCCACTCTTGTTTCACCCGGGATATTCCCGCCAATCATCAACACAACACCGAACTCTCCTACGGTATGCGCGAAGCCCAGCACGCCTGCAGCGACGACTGCACGTTGACTCATGGGAATGGCGACACGCAGCAATAGTGACTTAGGGTCAGCGCCGAGGCTGGACGACGCATCAAGCACGGATTGCGGCACAGCGGCGAAACCTGCCTGCAGTGGCTGGACGACAAAAGGCAACGAGTAAATGACGCTTCCCAAAACCAGACCAGGAAAGCTGAATGCGAGCGGTGCGAGACCAGCGGTTGAAGTTAGTGCCCCCAACGGGCCAGACGGGCCCATCGCCAGCAACAAATAAAATCCGATCACCGTCGGCGGCAGGACCAACGGTAAGGCGATCAGTACATTGAAGGCTGTGGCTGCGATGGATTGAGAACGCACCAACCACCAGGACAAAGGCAGCCCGATGATCAACAAAATAATCGTCGTGCTTGTGGCTAACTTAACCGTGAGCCAAAGGGCTTGGAGATCCTCCGGACTCATTCTGACTCTTGCCCTGTCACGTACCCACTAAGCTCGATAACTGCTGCAGCCTCGGTTGATCGAAGGAAACGAGCGAAACCGGATGATGCTGCACAGGCAGGGGACCGGAGTAGTGCGGCCTTCTGGCGAATCGACGGGTATTGATCATCGGGCAAAGTCACATATTCATTAACAGGGATGCCTTCTGAGATCAGCTGGGAGAGTGCGACCAAGCCAGCATCCGCATTGCCGGTCTTTACAAAGTGAAAGGCTTGGGCGACGTTTGCACCGACGACCGTTCTGACAGATTTATCCGAACCCCAGTGTGCCTCTATCCACGATGCCGCGGCCGCCCCATAGGGCGCATGCTTCGGATTTGCTATAGAAATGGTCTCTATTGGATCGTTTGATTCGAGGACAGCCGTCGCATTACGGCCAGGCGTCCACAACGACATACGCCCGATGGCATAGGTCCACGACGCTCCGAAGGTACGACCTCGATTCTCGAGTCGCTCAACCTTCTCGGCATCTGCCGAAAAGAAAAAATCAAAGGGTGCGCCGCGGAGAATCTGACTAAATAAAGTACCTGATGCTCCTGAAATTATTTGAAATTCTGTATTGGCCTCATCTTCATAAGCGGTGACCAGTCTCTCCAGAGTTGCCCTGAAATTACTCGCCACCGCCAACCGGACAGTGCAAGCAGCACTCAGGTTCGGTAACGCAAACAGACTGAGGAAGAACAGCAAGGTACGCACAACATGATGGTCTCATAGTGGTCTAGGGCTGACCATGACATCGGAAAATCCGAATCGTGGACAAGTTTTATTCGAATTCGCTCAAATTCAGTGTTTTTCGATGAATCACGTGTAGTACCCTCGAATTTTCCGGTGTAAGCGGAGCGCTAACGATGAGGCATCTCAACTACAGCCATCTGCAGTATTTCTGGGCAGTGGCACGCGAAGGGAGCATGGCAGCAGCAGCTGAGGCCATGCACATCACCCCTCAGACAATTAGTGGGCAACTCAGGATGCTCGAGGAGGCCATGGGTCGCCAGTTATTCAATCGTGTCGGACGTCGATTGGAACTGACTGACTTCGGCGAAATGGTCTACGAGTACGCCGATGAGATCTTCACTCTAGGCGCTGAGCTCGCCAACGTCGTACATGGAGAAGCGCAGGGCGGTGCCTTGACGTTCAAGGTCGGTATGGTCAGCTCCATGCCAAAACTGATTGCGGAGCGAATTCTCGCACCGGCCTTCGAGGTTGCCGAACCCATTCGATTAAAGTGTTATGAAGCGACACTGGGCGAGCTACTCGGCGATCTTGCAACGCACAAGCTCGATATCGTGCTGTCGGATCAGCCGCTGCCCCAGGGGCTGAGCTTACGGGCGTACAATCACCGACTCGGTGAGAGTGGCCTGTCGTTTTTTGCATCAGAGGCCATCGCGGAGTCCGCCAAGGTTGGGTTCCCGGATTGCCTCGCGGAGCTGCCGTTCCTCCTACCAACACCGGCCACTGCGCTTCGCCGTCGCATCGACGATTGGTTCGACAATATGGATGTCGTGCCCAACATTGTTGGTGAAATCGCAGACAGTGCACTCATGAAAGCGCTTGGCGAGGCGGGTGTCGGTGTATTTCTCGGGCCCTCGGCGATCGAGAATGAGATCTGCAAAATGTATCGGACAACGGTAATTGGCAGGACAGAGTCGCTGACGGAGAGTTATTATGCGATCTCTCCCGAACGAAAACTCAAACACCCGGCCGTTGTGAAGATTACAGAGCAAGCGAGAATCGATCTGTTTGCCGAGTCGAACTGGCCGGCAGCGGAAGCTTCATGACCGAAACCAAGACAGAAGAGACTCGCAGCAACTCACAAATCCTGATCGCTATCATCATTGCCATTACCCTGGGTGCTTTGGTCGCTCTGGGCGGCAGCCAGGGCAGTGCGACCCATAACGGACTGCCCGTTTTCGCAATCTGTGCTGCTTTGGCCTATGCCATTAACTGGCTGGTTTTCGTCCCAAGCTCAATCGCGAAGACGGAGAAGTTTTACGACCTGACCGGTGGCTTGAGCTATATCAGCGTCATTCTCGTGGCGGTTAGCTTATCTCCAGAAATGGACCCACGTGCTCGGGTGGCTTCAACGTTCGTGGTGATTTGGTCGTCACGGCTCGCATCTTTCTTGTTCCGTCGCATATCGAAAGATGGAAAAGACGGTCGTTTCGATGACATCAAGACCCGACCGCTAAGATTTTTGATGGCGTGGACCTTACAAGGTCTGTGGGTTGTGCTGACCGTTGCGGCGGCGCTCGCCATTATCACGAGCACTAACACCAAACCGCTTGGCATCGTTGGTTACTTTGGCATCGCGGTTTGGCTGATCGGATTCATCATAGAGGTGGTCTCCGATCGCCAGAAGTCACGCTTCCGCGAGAATCCAAAGAATGCAGGCAAGTTTATCGACGTTGGCCTGTGGTCGAAGTCTCGACACCCGAACTATTTCGGAGAGATCGTGCTGTGGGTCGGTATCGCAATACTCGCGTTCCCGATTCTGGAAGGATGGCAATACGTCACTCTGATTTCGCCCGTCTTCGTGACTTTCCTGCTGACTAAAGTGAGCGGGATCCCGCTGCTGGAGCAACGTTCTGACGAGAAGTGGGGCGGCCAGGAAGACTACGAAGCCTACAAGGCTCGCACTCCCGTATTGATCCCCAAGCTCTAGGGGTCAGGAGACCCAACAAGTCTTCAGGTTCATAAATTCATACATGCCGATATCGGCGAGTTCGCGCCCGTAACCTGAGGCCTTGATCCCGCCAAACGGAATTCTCGGGTCGGAGGCTGTAATGGTATTGATGAAGGTTGCCCCCGCATCGATGGCACTGAACGCGTGCTCAATCTCTTGCGCGTCCTGGCTGAACAGGACCGACCCGAGCCCGTAGCGACTGCGATTGGCAAGACTGATCGCGTCTTCGAATGTGGCGACGCGGAAGACAGAGGCGACGGGACCAAACACTTCGTCCCCAGCTGCAGGTGCATCAAGTGGCACATCCTCGAGAATGGCCGGTGCGCAGAAAAATCCTTGCTCGGGTATGGAGACACCCGTCGATCGCAACCGCGCTCCCGCTGAAACCGTTTCGCTGACCTGCTGGTTGACAGAATCGAGGATTGCCTGCGTTGCCAGTGGGCCGAGCGTCGTCGCAGGGTCGGTAGGATCGCCAACCACGTGTTTTGAAAACCCTTCTATCAGCTTGCCGACAAACTCGTCGTATACCGCTTCGTGCACGATCATGCGTTTTGCCGCGATGCATGACTGCCCGCTATTTTGAAGTCGCCCACGACACGCTGCCTCGACAGCAGCGTCCAAATCGGCGCTCGGCATCACGATGAAAGCGTCGGAACCTCCTAGTTCGAGCACTACCTTTTTCAGATGCGTGCCTGCCGTACCGGCCACTGCCGCGCCGGCGCGTTCCGAACCGGTCAGGGTTGCAGCAGCAACACGCTCGTCAGCAAGAAGGCGCTGCGTCTGATCGACATCAATCAGCAATGACTGAAATAGCGCTGCAGGAACGCCGGCATCAATTAAGAGTTGTTCTATGGCGAGACTGCACTCAAAGGTATTTGGTGCATGCTTCAGCAAGACGACGTTGCCTGCGACCAACGCAGGTGCAGCGAAGCGAAAAACTTGCCAGAAGGGGAAATTCCATGGCATTACCGCCAGAATGACGCCCAGCGGCAGGGGTCTGACGAAACTGCGACTTGCGGTTGTTGAAACAGGTTGGTCCTGCAAGAATCTTTCTGCATTCTGGGCGTAGAACTCACAAACCCACGCACACTTTTCGATCTCTCCTTCGGCCGCCGCCAATGGCTTGCCCATCTCATCCGTCATGATGGCGGCTAAGGTAGTGCGGCGCTCGCGAAGCAGCCGCGCTGCATTTTGCAGCCAGCTAAGGCGATCTGATAATGGGGTTTTTCGCGCTTGGGCCGTCGCGGCATGGGCCAATGCCAGTCGCTGTTCCAGTGCAGCATCATCCAGTAGTGAGAATACTGCCCTCGGCAAACCAGTGGCTGGGTTCAGGGTCTCGATCGTGCGTTTTGTCATAGCGTAATCTTACACTGCGCACGCTCGCATCCGGCCACGTAAAACTCGCGAATCCATGAGTACTCATCCTCGGACGTTGATTCAATGCCAAACAGCAGATCCCGACAGCAATATCCTTTGATCATCGCCATCACATTGGCTTTCGCCAGTGGATGCGGGGCTGAGGTCTCCGAAAGTACCGCGGCGACTCCCGCGCCATCCGAGCCCGAACAGCGCTACGAGCAGGGCGCTCCGAACTATGACGGCATTGGAAAGCGATACCTCGGTCGAGAGATCTCCCACGTGATGGGACATCGGGGGGCCGGATGGTTGGAACGACCGGAACGCGAGAGAACCGAACGCACTGATCTTCTCGTTGAACTACTGCCCATTGAGCCCGATAGCGTTGTCGCTGATATCGGCGCGGGGACAGGCTACTTCAGCTTCCCGATGGCCCGTAAGGCGAGCGAAGGCCGAGTGATCGCTGTCGACATCCAGCAGGAGATGCTGGACATCATTAAAGCGCGACAGGAAGAGGGCGCGCCTGCGAATGTTGATCTCTTACTCAGCACGGAATCCGACCCAAATCTACCTGCGAACAGCGTTGATCTGGTGCTGATCGTCGACGCCTACCATGAGTTCTCTTATCCGTTTGAGATGGGCATGGGCATCGTGGAAGGACTCAAACCCGGCGGATTACTTGCGCTTGTCGAATACCGTGGTGAAGATCCCTCAGTACCTATTAAGCGATTGCACAAGATGACTGAAGCGCAAGCGAGGTTGGAAATGGATGCGATTGGTCTCGAATGGGTCGAAACGATCGACGCACTCCCCCAACAACATCTCATGCTATTTCAGAAGCCGGCTGAGACTCAGGAGGCCTCACTGAACGATTGAGTATCTTCAGCGTCTTCATCGACTAACTCGCCAAGCACACGTGGTAACGCAAGGTAGTTCGCAGTGCCACTCAAACTAACTGTGCGTTCGGAGGAATGCAGGCAGTTGCGTCCACTGCGTTTCGCTTCATACAACGCGTCATCTGCTCGCTTGTAGAGGCTATCCATCGATTCCTGGCGACCGTACTCAGCCAACCCGAAAGACGCGGTAACAGAGAAAGTCTCCTTCGACGCTGGCTTGCGAAGTACCGTTTCGGCGATGGTGATCCTTAGGGTTTCGGCAAGCTTGCTGGCCCCGGCAAGTCCGGTTTCTCCGGAGACGATAATGAACTCTTCGCCACCCACGCGGTAGAACGCGTCTTGCGGGCCAATATTCTCGCGCAGCGTCTTCGCGATTGTCTGTAGAACGGTGTCTCCCGTCGCGTGACCGTGTTGGTCATTAACCGACTTGAAGTGATCCACGTCCAGCATGATCAAGACGAAATTCTCTTCGTCGTCTCTAGCTTTCGCGATTCGTCCTTCGAGATCCTCAGTCAGCGCTCTACGGTTGCCAGCGCCCGTTAGTGGATCAATTAAAGTGCGCGCCCGCAGCTCGCGACGCTGCTCCCAAGTGAGCGCTGAGAATGCGACTGAAAGACAGATCGTGACCGCAAGCGAAGCAATCAGCACGGCGACTTCGCCAAAGCTGCGATCCCCAAAAATTGCTGGCAACACCAGAGCCATGGCGAACACTGACGCGACCGCAGCTTCCTTGGGTTTCATCAGGTAGAACAGCGCAACCAATGCAGGGTACATCCAGACCACCTGATCTCCGCCACGCACTCTTACCGAGATCACGGCAGTCGTGATCGCAATCAAGGCCATCGCGATACTCGCAACTCGAATGGCGCGCTTCACATAAACGGCCCAGAGAATTGCGACGAAACCAGCGACGAATCCGAAGTCGATCGCTGCGATAACGAAATCGCCTTCAATCAGGCGATATATCCCCATCGGACCAATGCCTAGAACGCCAACAAGGGCGAGCATGACCGGTGGTAGTTCTTCCAGACTGAGTTTGCGACGCTTCATCTCATGGGATATCGGCGGCGCGTCACCAAACTTGAGTCTGGTTATTGCACTCCAGCAGCGTCAGCGGCACTAGCGGAGACCGAGTAATGCATTGTTTTTATTGGAAAAATACTGCGCTTAGTACATAAACGCTACTGACTCCCAGAATTGCAGCACCGCCTAGTCTCCTCAACGCTGGTCGAGCCGGCGGAGTCGGCGCTTCGACCGCAAGCTTCGTGATGCAAAACAGCAATAGCAAGAACGCCAACTGCCCGATTTCTACACCGACGTTGAACGACACCAATGCTGAAATCGTTTGATCGGCCGGTAGCGTGAGTTCACGGATTGCACCGGCAAAGCCGAAACCATGTAGCAAACCGAATACAAACACCGTTATGCCACTGCTGGTGCCTGCATGCTTTGCTCGAAGATTCACAATGCCGATCCAGATGATGCTGGCGAGTACTAACGGCTCGACAACCATGGCAGGAATCGCTACCCAACCCAGTGCGGCTGAAATCAAGGTGACCGTATGCGCGAGCGTGAACAAGCTAACAAACGCAATGAGTTGTCGGATCGACTGAGCAACGAGAAACAAACCGGCAACAAACAACAGGTGATCAAAACCGTCAGGGATGATGTGGCGCACGCCGGCGACGAGATACGTCCAGAGCTGTGCCAAAACCTCGGTGCGTTCCGCAGCAGTGTTCGATGATCGCCCGAGCCATGCTGCTGCATCAAAGCTAGGCAGACGCTGTCCGGTTACCAACCAACGTGTCTTGCTGGCACCGGTGGTCGTGTCGATTACGGTGGTTGCGATCGGCTCTTCAAAGAAAAACAAGTCGGTAAACCGCAGATCGAGCAACGTGTTGTTAGCAGCACTAACCGGCCGCGGTAACACCCCCCTCAGACGTAGCCTTGCCCGGGGCCAGCTGAACGGGTCGAGATAGACTGATTCCGGTTCGTTCGCAAACGCGATCTCAACAAGCTGAAACTCAACCCGAGCCTGAGCCACCACCAACTCAACGGATTCTGGCAGTGCTGCGAGCACCTCGCGCACGACACCATCGTTCATCGGGTCCGGGCGTTGGCTCAGGGCGAAGTAGCTTGCTCTGTCCTCGGCGGTCCTGAGGAGATCTAACTCAAGCTCCACCTCTACGGTGCCGCCATCTTCGAGCGATACCGCAACGCGGGACATATTGAGCAGGTGAGCCTCAGCCGGTGCTGCCACACCCAGCAACACCATGAGCGCAATCGCCAGGTACAGTCTCATGCCCGAGAGGATCTACCAGACGACAGGGTGAGTCTCTCCCGTTGTCACATTGACAAGACCACCGGGGTTTCCGGGGTAGGGCGCAACGAGTTGCCATTTCCAGGGGGAGGCCGTCAGAAATGCAAAGCGCATGCGTTCAGGCAGACCCGGGGCACCAATCCATTCCATAGCGTCGGCAGCATCGAACAACTGCTCGACCTCTGCTCCCACAATGCTAACCGGTCGCTGCGAGACCAAACCCGCCACCTCCAGTTGTACTTTTGCGACGACCTCGTTGTTGGCAACAAGCGCCCAGCCACCCTGCATGTCGGAAACCGTGTTCACCGCTAACGCCATGGCCTCGTCATCGTTACCGAGTACCCAAACGTTGTGTAGATCATGCGACTGCGAACTTGCCAGTGCTGAGCCAGGCGTGATCGGTCCGACGTTGCGCCAGAACATTTTCGATGTCGCGGTGGAGCCATGGTAACGCTCGACCATGGCTACCTTGCTGATACCTGATTGGGGATCAGCCACGAGTTGTCCGTCGGTCACGGGCAGTGTGGTCGTTGGCAATTCTGGTGCGAAGTAGAATGGCTCGAGAATCGCGATATCCATCTCGCTTCGTGCCGCAGGCGCTGAGATTCGAAAGTCCGCAGCCGTGACCGCTCGGCCGATATTCATGGTGTTGGTCGCCCAAGCCGGGTACTCGATCTTGGGAACCTCAAGGAGATATTCACCATTCTTTGCCGCTAGCTGCCCATTCGCGTACACCGATTCAATCTCTACGGTCGCCGGATCAGACAGCAGAACCACATCAGCAAAACGGCCGGGTGCAATCGAGCCAACCAGATGCTCAATGTGAAAGTGACGGGCCGTGTTGTAGCTGCCGAGTTGATAGGCGATGCGTGGTTCAACGCCTGCCTTGATGGCGGTGCGAATGTTGTAGTCCATCGAACCCAGTTGCATGGTCGTGTGGACGTCCCGGTCATCCGTCGTTACCGACACATTGCTCCAGTCTTCCAGACCTTGTTCGAGCAAATAGGGGAACAGATCGCGAACGGTATCGACACGGACCTCGAGAAAGACCCCGCGCTTCAACTTCTCGAAACCTTCCTGTGGCAGGCGCACTTCATGATCAGACGATAAACCTGCTGCTGCGAACGCATTAATCTCATCGGCACCGACGAGCCCTGCGCCATGCCCCTCAACGACGCCGCGATTCGCCCATGTCGCGTCCATCATGCCCCAGATACGCTCGTGACCCGGCGCGTCCAATCTTTGGACCGCCGTCCAGTCCATCACTTCGCCGAGACCCAAAACGCGAAGATCCTGTTGCATGAACTCCGCCATCGCGTCGTAGCCATAGTACCCACCCCCCATCTCGTAAACCGTAGGCGGCGTCGCCGATCCGATGGTCGGAAATATCTTAAGTGGACTGCCGGCATCTTCGGCGAGCAACCAGAATGCCGCATTGTTCATGCCCACCACGTTCGAGAGTTCGTGCGAGCCTTCGGCCGTCCAGGTGCTCCCGAAAGGCACGACCAAAGCGGCCTCATACTCGGGTGTCAAGTAGCTGCTTTCGATGTGCTTGTGCGATTCCCCGAAACCTGGCACCGCCCATAGCCCCTTGGCATCACGGGTAGCGTTGGCTTTGCCTGGCCAGGTGCCGGTGTCACCGACCCACGCGATGCGCTTACCGGAAATCACAATGTCTTGTGCTTCGTCCCACTGAGCCGTAAAGACGTTAAGTACGGTGACATTCCGGATCACAAGATCCGCGGGCGCTCTGGCCATGGAGACCTGAAGCAAATGCCGGCGAACATTGGCTTCTTCGCTCAGGGTATGTGTTTCGATGCGATACCCCGGAAGATCGTCCGTACTCTGAGCATAGGTGGTTGCGCAAACCAAAGTTGTCAGCGCCATTAGAACTAGGTGTTTGTGCACTGTGATCTCCCTGTAGTCTCGACCACAAGGTACGCACATGCGCGCAAGACTTCACCCCGAATCAGCGTTGGATGGTCAGCGCTTCTACTCGCTCAATCGCCTGCGCTTCCCTTACCGCGAACGAATCGCCTGAAATCACCGTGAACGGTTTGTTCAGGCGTTCAAGCGAGGACAACAACGCGGTGTGAAAAGCCATCCTCGCATCGGTATCCAAAATTCGTGTGCCATCATCGACCCAAGGCACATCTGGATCCAACAGCAGGTAGTGGGTGAAGTCTTGAGTGTGCGCTCGCTGCCAAGATAGCGGGTGTTCCTGTCCGAGATAGGTCGGTGCAAATAGCGCTGTCGTGATGGCTTCTGTGTCAGCAAAACACAGTCCGTTGCTCAGGCGCTGGGCTGTGCGGATCAGCTCATCCTGCATCGACACAATCGCGTCGAAGTCTTCTACTGTGAGGGTGGGATGTGCCTCACTGATCGTCCGACCCCACTCGTGAGCATAGGTCGTCTCAAAATGCTCAGCCAGCCGCTTCACTAACGTCGATTTACCGGTCGACTCTGCGCCAACCACCGCGATCGTCAGCGCGACATCGGGCTTGGCAACATCACTGACAAGGCCGAAGAGTTCCCAGGGCCGCGCATTAATGTCGCTCGCCGCAACCGGAACCGTCTCGCGATCCGGGTCGACGGGAAACCACTTCGCATCGATACGTCTTGCAATCTCTGCGCCGTACCGATCCGACGTAAAGACAAGATCCACGCCTTCCATATGTTTGGAATTTTGTGACAGCCACTGAGACCAGTACGACTCATCAACTACAGTACCGTATTCATCCTTCTGCACATCAACGTTCGGATCCGGGTCAGGAATGATCACCAAATCGAGAGAGGAGGGCGGACGACCCGGCATCAGCAGATCACTAATCCATTGCCGCCGTTGCTCGAAACTGTATGGGTCGTTGTCGGTCGTGCCTACTAGGACGGTCAGTTGATCACAGTGGGCAGCAGCGGCGCGCAAGAGTAGGGCATGTCCTTCATGCAGAGGAGAGAATTTCCCGAGCGTGAGCCCTCGTCTAGGCGACACTCACGGTCTCCTTTGTGTTCAGTGCTCGATAATCGTCGAGCCATCGCACCAGGCCCAGTATCGCTAAGCCGAGAAATACAACATATAAGCCGGAAACGACATACAGACCCTTGAGGAAATACACCGGAATGGCGATCACGTCCATGATGATCCAAAGCCACCAGTTCTCGAGTATCTTTTTCAACATCAGGATGCTCGCCGCAATGCTCAACATAGTCGTTAACGCATCTACATACGGAAAACTCGCATCCGTGTAGGTTGCCATGAAGAACCCAAGACCGGCGGTCGTCGCAAGCACACCGAGTAACAGGATCGGCCAAAGCCGGGCAGGGAGCACCACTATCGCCATGCTGTTGGTCGTCGCCGGCGCATCGGTGTCTCCCAACGTGCGCCCATACTTCCACAGGTAGTAACCCACGATCTGGAGCGGCGCGTAGAACACCCACTGCAACAGCATGTCCGAGTAGAGCTTGTTCGCCATGAGCACAAAGCCCATGAGAACTACGCCGCCGAATCCAAACAGGTAGTTGATCAGCTTTTGCTGACCCAACAGATAGACATTGATCAGCAACAATATCGTGGCAGCAAGCTCCAGCGTGCCGATTGGCCAGGAAAAGTACTCAATTACCGCTTGGAACATTCAACGCAAGCCACGACTCCAATGCTTCATAGTAGCCATCACACGCAGGACTGTCAGGCGGTAATTCCTCGTATACGTATCCCGTCAGGCTCCGCTGCATCACATGGTTGCAGTCGTCGAGGTAGACAGTGGTCAGTTGCATATCACCGGACTCTGCGGCGCGTTGATAGAGTTCGCCCGCCGCTTGCCAATCAACCTGCGTATCCTTGCGCCCCAAAACCGCAAGTACGGGAATCGCTAACGCGCTGAGCGTCGACTCTAGATCGGGGTACACCACGATCTGATTCGTCTCATCGTCGATTTCCATCTCACCCGATTGGAACCACGACTGAATACCCGCCAGCGTCTCTGCCGTCATCTGGAAGTTGTTGCTGTTGTAGTAGGGGTCTTTCATCAGGTTTTGGGTGGCCGCGTTGTATTCCGCAAGCGATCCACCTCGTGTGAAGATGCGCTGGTTTTCGTCCCACTCTGACATCAGCAGCGCGATCTCTTCTTCGTCACGTTCTTCGGCGCGCAGGTTCGCCTCGAGCATGTAACGAGCGTTGTTGACTTCCACGGTGCCGCTGACCGAAATCCAGAATTCGATGGTGTCTGACAGCTCGGTAATCTTGGGTACGACCCAACCACCGCGGCTGATACCCCACGCGCCGATCCTGTCAGAGCCGCTAAGTCCGAGTCCCTGGACGGCTTCAATGGCTGCAATAGCTTCCTGTGCGCTGCTGGTAATGCTCTGGCCCTGGTTGTACGTGCCTTCGCTCTTTCCGCAACCTGCCTTGTCCCAATACGCGACATTGAAACCCTGTCGCACGAGAAATTCCCGTTCGCCAAGAAACTGATTGCCACCCACGAACTCGGTAGGGCCATCGCCTGGAATGATAATCACGATCCCTCGCGCCGGGGCCTCGGGGAGCATGACTTCGCCCGAATAGGTCAGGTCGTCGTAAGAGAATGTAAAGGGTTGGGTTTCGGCAGCGTCGGCCGCAGCGAAGCAGAGGCTCGACAGCAGCATCAATGAACAAAGAAAACGTCGCACGGTGTACTCCCCAAGTCGGTGCTCTAGGAAGTGTAGCGTCGGACGATGAATTTGGTTACAACTTGTTGTGCCTCACAACAACACACACTCCTAGTTGGGCCTAACTCATTGATAGGTTGTTGACGGTGCGCCTGTTGACAAAAAAAGGCAATACTAGGTTAGCGCTTAAATTCTCGAGACTTGCGGTTCGCTTATCGAAAGAGTCGAGTCTCGAATACAAAACTGCAACAAAAGGGAAGAACCGGTGCGCATTCGGCTAACGTACGTACTTTCGCCAGATTCGGAGGATGATCCAGCCTGCTGTCGGCTCTCAGGTAGTATCTCCTAGCCTTATCCAATAATGGGTTTCGGATTGATATGCGTAGAGAGGTTGGATTACTCAGCTTCGGCGAACGGACTATCTTCAACGAGTAAGCCAGATCCATAGATCTCGAATGCAGAGATAATAGATGTTGCCTGACTTTGGCGCTCGAGCGGTCCCAACTCATACTCAAAGATATAAAGAGCGAGCCTCTCGCGGGGTGTTAGCGCCCTCGGCCTTCGGAAAAACTCGGCGATAGGAACGCCGAGAAACCGAGCAATATTCCCGAGCTCCTCTGCCGTAACTTTCACAGATCCGCGTTCAATTTTTGAAAGTCTACTTTGCGTGATGCCAACAGCTCCACAAAGGGCCGCTTGAGCCACATCAAGCTCAATTCTCTTGAGGCGTAGATTGCTACCTAGCGCAGAAAGGCTCATCTATTGATCCAATGTGAATACAAAAATCGCGTATAAATATATTCTTTTTTGGGACTCTCGTCACTTATATTGTGAATTAGCGACATACGTTGCGTGTTGTTTTTTTTGCCCAAATGAGGATCAAAAATGACATTTCCGCATGGACATGAACGCCACAGAACGCACTTAAGCCTTGGCGTAATATTTGCCGATAAACACAGAAAATTTATCGGATAAATTCAATTGATGCTCGACTCAGTCTTTCTGGGATTAGTCCAAAACGATATAGAAAAATATTCTATACAGAATATTTTTTTGTCCAAATTGGAAAGGCCTTGAGCCATCATGTAGCGTCCCCCGCCCCGTAAATACGGTGCTAAATCAGTGTGGGTCGGTCAGATCGGAATCGACTGTTTCAAATCATCTGTATTGCAGGGAAACATCTAACGCTCTAGATCCGGTTCTGGGCTCGAACTTGGCTTAATTTTGGGGGACATAAGTGAAACACGTTAAGGAACTTGACTATGGTGAGAATCTAGAATCAAACCGCGGGGACCACCGGGGTCGAATTGCGAGCCTGCAGGGCAATGGTGAATCGTGCCCATACTCGGTGTGGTCTCTAAAGTCGGGGGGACGGCGAGTCTATTTTGAGCACCGGCTTCATCTTGAAGCCTTTGTCTATCTCACATCCTTCCGCAGTTGTGAGGCGATAATTGAGGCACCTTTTTTGGGTCGAACCCCATTTCCTTCCTGGTTCCAACACTGCATTCATATTGGTGTCAGAAACCATGATGGGACTTGCGTTTACTACACAGTCTCTGACGGCCTACTACACCCGCGCGTCGGCCCGAGATCGAGTTGGCCTGAAGTAGAAGCTCTGGCAAGGAAACACCAGTTCAACGTCGTGCGTATCCGAGCGCGCGACTTAGCGCCACATCAACTGCTTATCGAAAATTGGATAACTCTGATGCCGCTCGTGCGCCAGGCGGAGCTTCAACCTGATTTTGAATTACAACTTGAGATTCTTGAGATCGCGAGATGTCCAGACGGGCTGACGATAGAAGGTCTTGCTTCGCTTCTCGTTGACGTTGATCCAACCGATATCCGCAATAGCGTCGCCTGGTTAATTCACGAGCATCGACTGCTCGCAAACTTGAGTGACGAGCTATTCGACAATGTGACAGTGCTTTCTCGCAGAAACATACACTGAGCGATCTCTGGTCGCCGAACACTCGTTCGCGTTCATGTCTCTCCGATAGCTCTAGTCGCATAATCACCCCTTGTTTTGACCTCGGGTGACAGTTGATGCGACTCAAATGAGGAACTAGTCCATGACCCAAAGCACAATGCGCACCGGTGCGCCATTCACGTTTGGTCCTATTCCCATCCCGCGAAACCGACAGATTGCACAAGACATTTTCAGAATATACTCAATCAAAGCTGGCATGCGCGTTGTTACGTGCGAGTCCGGATTGGAGGCATTGGCAATCTACGATGCCGAGGCGAATCCCAATATCACTTGGCTTTGCGAGCAACCGCTACAGCTGAATCAACCGATAGGGAAACGTCCCCAATACACATTTGATTTAGCGCTTCAGTATGACGTTGGAGACCCTGTTCACCTCGAGATAAAGCCATCAACGAGGCTGGTCCAGAGCGCAAACGGTCAAAAGGCCCCTCCGTATTGGGACAAGCTAAAGCCAGTCTGTGAGAACTGGGGTTTCAACATCGATTTCCGAACCGAGTTGGATTACGCGTTACGCAGCCAACTCATCACCAATTGGCGCACGTTATTGCCCTTCGCATCAGTCGCGTATCGTGATCCCGACGAAGAGCTCGAAACTCGGATTCTCAATCTCTCAAGTAGGAGAACGGGTGTGTCGATTCGACAGGTTTGCGCTGCAGAACCCGATCAAGACTCGAACACCGTCATTGCAAGCATCGCGCGCTTGCTTCACCAGGGGCGACTGAGCGCGCCACTCAATGAAGAACGTGTGACCCCTAACATGATCTTGACTGAGGTTTTGCGTGAATCGTAGTGACTGGCTGGGCTCGATTGCCCAAAACCCCGCAATGAGTCCAACTCATTGGGCACCCGTGCATATTGAGTCGCTAGCTCCTCAAAAAGCGGCACGTTTCCGAATTCGCAAGCGAGCGCTAGATTTATATTTCGAGGACAGCTTATCGGTTCGTCAAATTGTAAAGAAATGCGGAATCTCAAAGCCCGAGCTGTATCGCATTCGCGACAGGGCATTGACGATTGGAGAAGATGGAATGCCCTGGGGCTATCGCGCGTGTATTCCAGGCTTCCACATTAAGCCGTACGAACTAAAGTCCAATTCCTCAGAAGCACGTGCGGGACGGGTGGCGCGATTCTTCAGTGATCACCCAGAGTTGGAGGAGTTAGTTTGCGCATGGTCCTTGGGGAAAAAATCGCCTGACGTGGGTGTAGTCAGAGGGCGCCAAGTCGCACGGATCTGGGCAGCGTTTGAGAAAGCTTGTGATGAACGTGAGATAGCTACTGAAAAAAGGCCATCTCGGGAGGCAATTCGACGCAAGATTGCACGTATCCGGAAACGACACTACCGACGCGGGATCTGGCTCACCCAAGGTAAAGATGCCGCCGATATTGCCTCGACGGGTGGCGGTAATGTCGTCAAATATACTGATATCCCCTACCAAAGAGTTCAGCTGGACGGACACCGGTTGGATGCACTCATAACCGTGGAGGTCACCGATGCGGATGGCACCCAACGGGACCTTCCGCTAGAGCGACTCTGGCTACTTGTAGTGATCGATTGTGCAAGTCGCGCGGTGCTTGGATACCACATCAGTCTTGCTTCAAATTACACAGCCGACGACGTGCTCGACTGCATCGCTCATACACTGAAACCATGGTCATCGAGCTCCGAAGTTACGGCTCGTATCGGTTACAAGCCAGGCGCGGGAATACCTTCTGGGCTTTCGGTCAACAGTACATGGCGGTGCTTCGACTCGCTCGCACTCGATAATGCGATGGCGCATACATCGGCGTGGGTACAGGAGCGAATCATTCGAACCGTTGGCTGCGAGATCAACACTGGTCGTCCTGCACGGGCACTTTCGCGTGCGATAGTGGAGCGCTTTTTTCGAACCTTCGAGGATGAGTCGCTACATCGTTGGCCATCGACAACTGGCAGCAGTCCAAAGGATCCACGGCGCAATAAGGCAGAGAAAGCAGCCGAGCGGCTAAAAGTCACACTGGACGACTTGGAGAACATTGCTGATGTGACGATCGCAAACTACAACGCAACGCCACACAAGTCACTCAACGGTCGCACGCCATTGGACTACATCCGATATTTCGACGAGCAAGCACTCACCATGCCGAGACACCTTACTGCAAACGACCGGAACACCTTGCCTCTTTACGATCGCGAGTTCTGTCGGCGCATCGCAGGTGACCATAGGCGAGGTCGACGTCCGTACATTGTTTTCATGGGTGCGCACTATCGCAGTGAGGCGTTGGCCACTCTAGTGGATCATATTGGTGATACCGTCACACTCATAGTGAACGTCATGGACATTCGAACAGTCCACGCGTTTCTGGGTGACGGAACGTCGATTGGATCACTTACAGCCAATGACCCCTGGCTAAGACAACCGCATTCGCTAAGAACCCGTCGAGCGATTCTCAAGTTGATCAAAGCTGGTGAGCTATCGCGTGAGACCCACAATCCAGTCGGCGATCATCTCAAATACTTGGCCGGGCGAGCCCGTTTAACTCGTCGAGACCGTAATAAGATGTTGAATGCAGCACGCGAAATTGGTAATCGCAACGACTCGATAAGCAGCCAGCCACCACCAACACAGCGTATTACTAGACGCCGTCGTATTTCGATATCCAACGTTTCGACCGGCTAGGGATATGCTAATACCTACTACAAATACTCAGGTCGAGCGCTCGCAGCACCCGATAATGCGTGACACAGCCATCCTGCCAACACGCGCCATTGAGGAGTTCGTCAACGTAGTTAACGACTGGCTCGACTACCTGCTACCGGGTGCTATTGTTTGGGGTAATTTCCGAACCGGGAAGACTCAGGCCATTCGATATCTCTTGGAGAATATCGACGAGTTACTCGGGAGTCCGATCCCAGCATTTCTCTTTAGTCCCTGGGATGCAGAACAGCAACAGGTCACAGAGAGTCGATTTTACAAAGAGATGCTTCACATGCTCGGCTACGAACTCGCGGATTCCGGTGTGGGCGGCGTCAAGCGCCGTCGCACAATTGATTGCATGGTTGAACGTGTTCGTGCGCGTGACGAGCACCGCCTGCTGTTGTTTGTCGACGAAGCGCAGTGGCTTACGCGCAAGCACCTGAGGTTTCTGATGGATCTACATAACCAACTGAAACTGGCTGATGTACGCCTGATCACAATTCTTGTCGGGCAGCCCGAGCTTTTAGCCATTAAAGATGGTTTACGCAGTTCGCGACAGGGGCACCTTGTGGGTCGCTTTATGACCTGTACGCATCGCTTCGACGGCGTGCTAGATTCCGTTGACATAGATCGAATGTTTACTTCGCTTGACTCAGGCTCGGAATACCCAACAGGCTCAGGGGTTAGTTTCACAGAGTATTTCGTCCCAAAAGCGTTTCAGTCAGGCTGGAGAATGAAGGACCAGGCTTCCCAGTTTTGGCGTGTGCTCCTCGCCGTTTGCGAGCGGGAAGGGCTACCCAAAATCGAAGAACTACCCATGCAAGCTATTTCCGCAGTGATCCGGGCATTGCTCCGAGACTTATCTGAGATGGATGAGTCCAGTCTTGAGTTGACTTCGGGTCATACCGAGGAGGTGATTTACCGAGTTGCCTTACTTCAAATCAAAGATCACCTGATTCAGACGTGATGGCGGCAGTACTCGATTGATGATGGCCTAGGTAATAGCTGTCTTCTGCTTAAAAGCTCGTTGATCGACAAATAGGGAGGCCGATTCAGTGGCTTTGATTGGCACTTACAATTGGAATCCGGTGGGCGAGTCGATGTGGTCCATCGTTACACGTCTAGCTCAACGGAATTATCTGACTTGGGTGGAAATTCGACGCCTATTCGGATCCAAGGATCTACAGTCTTTCAAGACAGCCAAAACACAGAGCGCCGACGTCCCACACAACTTCGCCATTCCAGGGCTGTGCATCAGCACGGGCTGGGACTTGAATGCTCTGCCGACCTCATTTTCGCGAGAGTATCGACCACCATGGTTACGCGAGGACCTAAGCGCAACACGTATCAGCGAGCGTCTTAGGATTTGTCCAACGTGCGTGAAAGAGGGTTCTCACTGGATCACTCACCAGTTGATCGATTGGGTCCGTTGCCCAATACACAAAGAGCCTCTGGTGACGTGTTGCCCAAAATGCGGCAACGAGCTCGACGAGTTCTTGATTTCCAATGTGATCGCGGATCGGCCAGGACAGTGTGCGAACTGCGGTGAACTAGTGTTCGATTCGCGTGCGGTGAGTCACACATCGCAGTCAGCACGGCTGACAATCATTAGCGAGTATCGCGAGTGGCTCAATCAGGTTGATCGAGAGTTCAGGAGAGACACGGGTCGGCATAGATGGCTAACCGGACCGGCGACGACATCCGAGCTTGTACATCTGCACAAGTTGATTCCAGGGCCTTCCTGGCTCAACGGAACGCTTGCGCACGGTAGTCGCATTAGTAAGACGAGCTGGGAATGGCGCGGGGAGTCTTTGCGACCGGCTCGCGGCGTTCGAGCCTATTTTTTGCCAGCACCGCCTAAACCAAATCCCTATCGCCTCGATCCATACAGCTCGGGCAGGCCGGCAATCATTTACGACTTCAGGCGCTACCTCTCGAATGGTGTTCGAGAACACTGCAATCGGATTTACGAGCTTTTCGAAGTATCTTCGAGCTACTCTGGGGTACAGGAATGGTCTCCGAATGAAACCTTAATTCAGTTCGGAGAATCTGTGAACGCGTCAGATACAGCGTTTGAACTTTGGCGGAGAAGCGTTGACGAGGCGTTTCCAGATCATCATCGATGGGGCCGGTCTCGCACACCCGTTGATATAGAGGAGCGCTGGCTGTGGCAGTCATGGTGGCGAACGGTCGGGCGTTTGATTTGGTGTCCTGTGAAGTCCCTTAAGCGGCCCGTTAATGCTGCGTTCGTTAGATGGGCCACTCGAAATTGGCTTAGGCGCGAACTTGAAGAGTACTTTGCGCTCTTTATGGGCGTCGCTTGTCGGCAGATCGGGGCCGGCTGGATGTCCACCGAGTGGCTAGTCAATCAGACACCAATAGTTGGGAAACCTTCTTTTTGGGTGTACGAAATCACGCCAAAACAGCTAATAACCATACACGCTCTATCGACCATCGCACCGATTTCGGATTTTTTGGAGCTCAAGAGGTCTGGTTTCATTGGTAACGGTAGGGATTACTTCCGATCGTTTGAACACCTTAAGCCTCTAATCAATCTGCTTGGAACCCACCCTCATGAACAAAGGGAATGGGAGAAACATTGGCAAGTGACTCGGCAAAGGCTTGACGGTGCAGGTAGCCGCTGTCAAATCGACGTATGAATCTATCTCGTTGCGTGCCGGACGACACAGTGGACGGCGCGCCTAGTCACTGTCGCCTACTGCCGGCCCCGATAGAACGCGAATACGCCGCCAGCCACGTCTTTCACCTCAGCGAGAATCGATCATCTCCTGCGATCAGGCTAAGCAACGAATAACGGCTCTGTCACCACAACAGTCCGTCTGCACTAGACGCCTCTGTCGATTATTGGGAAAAGTGCGGTATACAGGCGCACTTCAACGTACTGCGAAATCAAGATGCACTGCCAATCTCTCGACTTTCTTTTTGTCAGCGATCCACTGGGGCACGAAAGGCTGATTTGGACCAGAGACCTCATACGAACTCCGGTTACTTGAGCCGCGCTATCGGACGAGTAGGCACGCGCAAGGTGTCGAAAATAGCAACGACTGGAGACCCAAGAAGCTCCACAATACATCGAGATATTCGACTTCGAAGTAATTATTGTCGAAGTTACGGGTAGTTTTTATTTAGACATGAATATGTGAAATCTTTCGTAATTTCCGTCACTTGAATTCAATTGAAAGACGCACTCTACGTGTAAAACTCCTTCCTTTTGGTCGCACAAGGTCGAAATATCACAGAAATAGCACTTGCACACGCAATCGAGATCAAGTCTGCTCCTCGAAGAGCGTTGATGTAAGGCGTTACTTACAGACTAAATCGTTTTTCTTGAACGATGCGGGTGAACCTACACGGAAGTTTTGTCTATGAATCCAGACTTTTTGGGCACACTGCTCGTTACTGATGGGTTGCGAAATATCCCTGCACAAATCCTGCTCCCGTCTAACCATGGAGTGTTCTCCGGTGACCAAAGGGCCGACAAGCGGCCCGAATTGGGGACACGAGATCACTATTGTTTCCAGCTCTTCTTTCTCTAACGCGGTTAAAGCTCAAACGCGTTTTTGTCGCACGGAATTGACTTCATTTGTCTCTGGACACTCGTGTCAATTACAGCGATTGGTTTTTGAATTGGTATCAGACTATTTTCGATGGAGTCAAAGATGACAGAGTCGATTGTTCGTATTTTCTTGTTTGTTTCTCTGTCGTTTGTTCTGGCGAGTCTCACGTCGCCCGCAGCAGCGTCATCCGTAGCCGTTGGTGGACTCCAAGGCGAAGCGTCGGTTGACCAAACCGGTGCAGCCAACTATCGAATTCCTGTCCTAGTTCCAAAAGGCACCGCGGGGATGCAGCCAGAACTCGCGCTACTCTACAGTTCCCGAAATCAGGATGGGCACCTGGGGATGGGGTGGTCTGTTTCTGGTCTGTCTGCCATAACGCGATGTCCTCGAACAATTGCTCAGGACAATGTCTTGGGGTTCGTGAACTACGATACGAACGATCGGTTTTGCCTAGATGGGCAAAGGTTGATGCTTGAGAATCATGCAGCGACATATGGTGCAAACAACACCTGGCACAGAACCGAAATTGAAAGTTTCCAACGCGTGAAGAGTGTCGGCGGATCTCAGGCTTCTCCTCAATACTTTGTCGTACAGGACAAAGCCGGCCTCACCCGATATTACGGAAAGAATGGTCCGACGGGTTCGTCGGATGGCTATATAAACGTAGCGGGTAGCACGAGCACTACATTGAATAGCTATGCTGCTGTGTGGGCGGTTGCGAGGATAGAAGATAAGCACGGCAACTACATCCGTTTTACCTATGACGAGAACAGCAGTTCTGGCGAATACAAAATCGCGAACATCTACTATTACAATAAAAACAGTGTCCAGATGGGGCGTATCGCATTTGAATACTCTTCTCGGCCCGACATCACGATCGGATACGGACGGCAAGGCTCGGACTCAAGACTTTCATTCCTTCTCTCTAAGCTAAGTGTCTACGGACGAAGCGCGCTAGTTCGGCAGTACCGTTTATCCTATGGAAACTCGCCTCATTCGGGCGTCAGTCGCCTAGAGGAAGTGAAGTTGTGCTCCGGTAGCTCTGGGTCAGCGGCTTGCTTTGCGCCGCTATCGCTAGATTGGGAAGATGGCGAGGAAGGGTTTCATACGGGAGCTGCTGACCTTACATGGCCTGCAAATGAATCTAATCGTTACCTGGATATGAATGGCGACGGACGCACCGATGTCGTACTGACCGATGGTGGCTTCATCAAGCATAAACTTGGCGGCGGATCTAATTTCGTAACCTCGGCGAACGTTTCGAATGGGTATCGACTAAAATATGCACTCCCGTTTGATCATAATCGAGACGGGTTGCAGGATCTTTTGATCGCTAATGATAATGGTTGGTGGTATGTGCTGCGCTCTACGGGCAGCGGCTTCGTTATTCAGAGCCTCAGCATCCCGCATCAAAACAGTTATGACGATTCCCCAACGCTGGTCGATCTTGATAGCGATGGCCATCAAGACCTCGTAATGAAGTCGTCCGACCGCTTGAAATACGTACTGAGCGGTGGACATCCAATCGGCACGCAAAGCTTCAACCGAACAGTGGTTACGACCAATTTTACGATTGATCGAGATCAGAAACTCTATCCGATGGAGTATGACGGAACACCAGGTCCAGAGCTGTTCGTGACAAACGAAGGCTGCGTTGTTTCCAGCGGTGGAGGCGGCGGTGGTGGTGGTGGAGGCGGTGGCGGTCCAGGGGGTGGCATGTTGCTACAGCAGATGGCGACCAACAGTGGATCCACTGACTCTTTGACACTCGATAATAGTGCCAACACTCAGAGCGGATCCTCTACGACAACGTGCACGGGTACAGCAGGAATTTTAGATTGGTCCGGGGCTGGCTTTGTTGATGTTCCTGGGGCACCCGTCGTAAGAGATGCATTGGTGTTAGACATTAACAGTGATGGATTATCTGATATCGCGACTCGTGAAATGGATCTCACCGACGGCAACAAGCAAAAATGGGATATCCACCTAAACAAAGGCGGAACACTTCAACACTTCGATACGAACAGGCACGATCGCGATATCGATAAGCATCAGGTACTTGACTACAACCTCGATGGTAAAGCAGACCTCATGTATGCGGGTGGAACGTATTTCGAGGTGCTTTACGAGCGTAATGGCCAGATCTACTCGGAAGTTACTGGCGTTCCTCGAAGTCAGAGCGGATATATCACGGCTGATATAAACGGAGACGGCCTCACTGATCTTATGTATCTATCTGGATCATCGAACCCGAACTGGAATCGTTGGACCCACAAAGGCAAGAAGGCAGACTTGCTCACCGATGTCACAGATGGCCTTGGCAAGAAAATACAGTTTATCCATGGCAACACCTCTGATCTTCGGTTTGCGGATCGGCTCTATTCAGGCCACATGAGCGGAGGTGCAAGTGCGAGCTCATCGTCTATTAATGACTTCCAAGGTCCTCTCTACGTCGTTGAGTCAGTCATTACAGATAGTGGTTACATAACAGCAGGTTTGCTTTCCAAGATCATCACAACATATAGCTACGGTGGCGGGAAGGTACACATAAATGGGCGCGGATTCTTGGGCTTTCATAAGGTTCAGACTAAGAATTCCAACTCGCCGATAAAAACTGTCAACTACCACAACCAAACCTTTCCTTACACGGGCATGGTCACCCAGGCGGATCAGTTCGTTGGCGATGCACCAATCAAGACGATCGCTGAAGTCCAAATAAGCGACTATTTGAGCGCCTGTTTTTCAAGCTCCAGCTCATACGATGAGGGGTGCTACGAGCAAGCTCTGCAAAACAATCAGTTGCTCAGCCCAGGTCCAACCTGGTTACTCACGCGCGAAACGTACACGCCAGCACAAAAAACTCTGGGTCAGGGCCTCGCACAGCGATTCTTTCCGTTCAATGCATCTGTTCTTCACAGGGCTTTTAAGTATCGTTCGAGTGTTGAACTCAAACGTGTCGCGACGACGAATTGGTACGACAACTGGGGCAATCCCACCCGCATCTTAGTTGAAACGAGTAATCCAGCAGGCGGAGAACTTCATACGATTGATACCGTAAATACTTGGCAGAACTGGAGTGATTCCCGATGGTGTTTGAGTCGGTTGTACGGTGCCTCTGTTACGCATACTGCTCACAGATATCTTGCTTCCAATCCGGAACCGACGACTGAAGTGCGCAAGAGTCGTTTCGACTACAACGCGTCACACTGTCAACTCGATATGGAGGAATCCCAGTACCACGTCGCGGCAGAGCGCCTAAGGAAAGAATACGGCTTTGATACTTACGGCAACCGAATTTCCACAACAATCACTGGAGGTGTTGGAGCGACGCTGATCACCTCGGCGACCCCGACTGTGACCTACGACCCACACGGTCAGTACCCCGTCGCAGAGACAAATGCACTCGGCCATACCGTAGCCACGAGCTGGCACTACGATTTCGGTGTGAAAACAACTATTACTGACGTCAATGGATATACATCCACAAACACCTACGATACGTTCGGCCGCCTCAACCGATCGACTGCACCGAACTCGTCCTATTCAGACGTTGACCGTTTCTGGTGCACCGACAACCAGTGCAAGGCACCAGGAGGCCGAGCCGTGTATCGGATTAAAACGAGCGAGTCGAGCGGCGCTGAGTCTTGGAAGGAGTTTGACTTGCTAGACCGGGAGATCATGGCGTACCAGACGGGTTTCGATGGCACCAAGGTCATGGTGCAAAAACGATACGACGATCTCGGCCATGAATATGCGGTAACAGCGCCCTATTATGAGGGTAGCGGCACGATTTGCTGGTCAACAAAAGAATATGACGGCATGAATAGGGTAATCGCAGAGTATTCTTACCTGCATGAGTCACAGTGCACATCAAGCGAGCCAGCAGCGCCAAACGCGAACATGGCTACTATCTATGCGTTTGGCCGGGTCACGAGCTACGACTACGATGGATTCAAAACCACTGCAACCGATCCTCAGGGTCGAGAAATAGAGCGTGTTCGAAGTGTAGCGAATCGACTACGTTCTGTGTCCGAATGGGACGGCAGCAACAAAATCACGACTCAGTACGACTATAGTGCTGTGGGCGAAACCTCACTAGTTATTGACGACCACGCCAATGAGACTCGCATAACTTATGACGGTAATGGGCATAAGAATTGGATGGATGACCCGGACATGGGTGTTTGGACCTATGTTACAGACCCTAAGGGGCGGCTACGTTCCCAGACTGACGCAATGAGTCAAACGGTCACGATGAGCTACGATAAGCTGGATCGAATGATTTCCCGCAGCGAGCCTGAGGGTACGACCACTTGGGAATACGATATCGTTCTTAATGCGGGAACGTGTCAATCGCAGATCGGTCGCCTCACGCGGGTGCAGCGGTCAGACGGTTTTGAGGAACAGTATTGCTATCGACACACGAGCAACTTTTTCGGTCGACTGCATTGGATCAATCGATCGGTTAACAACGGGCCCTTAAAGCAAGTCGCGTACTACTACGACTCGCAAGGGCGGCTGTCTGTAACGATGTATCCGTCGGTTAAGGACGGCTCAAATAGCTGGGAATACCGTCCAAGAACGCGACACCAATACAACGGTAGAGGATTCTATTTCCATACCCGAGAAGAGCTAAGGCAGCCAAACGCAACCTATATTGCCGGTCAAGAGCTGTATCGCGTCCTAGCGCTTGATCCATTCGGTAACGTTCTTAGTGCGAGGAAAGGAGGAGTCGTCGAAGAGACCAACGAATATGACCTAGCCACCGGTGTGGTAGACCGACGATCTGCAGGCTCTTCGGCTTCGGGCAACCAATATTCAGGTCTGATGGATATGCTCTATGGCTGGGACGTTGTTGGCAATCTCACCGACCGTATTGATGCGAAACGTGCTTTAGCGGAGTCGTTTGAGTATGACGAACTCAATCGTCTTCAGACCGTCAATTTTTTCGCTGGGCAAAGCAACACATCAGGTTCGCCTACATTCTCAAGAAATCATACCTACGACGATCTAGGAAACATCCTTCAAAAGGGGCAATACACAAATTACACGATGTGGTCGAATATGCCGCATGCAGTTAGAACCGTAAATACCTCGGCTGGACAGCGAACCTACAACTACAACAATAATGGAAATCTGGTTTCTGTGACGGGCGGCGGCGCATCTCGAACTGTCAGTTGGACAAGTTACGACAAGCCATCGTCGATTTACAAGAGCCAAAACTCTTATTCGACGTTTACCTACGGGCCAGATCGGACCCGTGTGCTACAGACTTCGCGAAGCGGTACGACCGACACCTCTACAACGCACTATTGGTTCGGTTTGCTCGACACTACCGTTAAAAGAGATGCTTCAAACAACGAGATTAGTCGAGAAAATCTGTGGTACGTGCCGACACCTTCGGGGAACGTTGTCGCAACAATAAAAACAACGGCGCAAAACCTCAACACTGGCAAGAAGATCCGATACTTACTTCGAGACCACCAAGGATCTGTCGTGGGCATCGTCAACGAAGTCGGACAAGAAATGGAAGCATATGCTTACGATCCTTGGGGCAAGCGCAGAGCTGCGACTAATTGGAATGATTGGGCCGTCGGCTCGTTCATGGCGAAACCGTATCTTGCACGGGGCTATACCGGACACGAGCATCTCGACCAACTCGGTCTCATACATATGAATGGTAGGGTATACGACCCAGAGCTTGGACGATTCCTATCCGCCGATCCTCATGTGCAGTTCCCAGAGAGTACGCAGGGGTATAACCGGTATGCGTATGTGGGTAACAACCCCATGAGTTATACAGATCCGAGCGGGTTCTTTATTGCAACCCTTGCCGTAGCGGCAAAGGCGTACCTGGCCACCTCCGGAAAAAAATTCCTGGGTTCTTTCGTCGTAGGATTTTTGACGAGCGGCGGGGATGTGACGGCGGGACTCCTGACGGCTGCGAGCGGCGGTACTATGAAACTGGTCAACGGGGTTGCATCAGGTATTAAGAACCAAGGGTTGAGGTTAGCGGTAAAGGCGGTCGGCGCGGCAGCTATTCAAGGTGCTAGAACCCGCGCCAGCGGTGGACGATTCGGAGATGGCGCTCTCAACGGATTCGCATCTAAACTCCTGATACCCGAGGGAATGGATTTTGGAAACGATGGCCGCAACTTGGCTGTGACGGCGGTGATCGGCGGGACCATGTCCGCAATTGGCGGAGGAAAATTCGCAAATGGGGCGGTCAGCACCGTGATGGTGTTTGCGATTGATGGTGTTTCTTCAAGCGGCCCTACCACCAGTAAACCGGAAGATTCGCGCGGTATGGAGTATGACCCTGAGGATGAAAATTATCATTACCACGAATTTGAGCAGGCTATTTGTACTGTGAATGAGGTCTGTACACTGGAGGCGGTCGCACTCGCAAACAGAATGCATCCCGCTCCCGGATACCTTTCCAATACTACTCCCGTTGTAGACGGACAATACGGTGTAGCGGAGCTCGGATATCAAACCAGCATGGATGACTTAGGACCGATAGTTCACTCGGTACCGCGCGACGGTTTTACCGTTCGCAACCACACCGTAAAGGGCCATAAGCTTCACCCAGGTTACGTAGAGAGAACAGTTGTTGTGCGAGGAGGGGTTGTGTACATCCGCACCATCGGGGAAGGCACCGGTCCTTTGGGAGGTGTAAACGATGCGCTCTCGAAACCGTTGTGGAACGGCATAGTCAATAGTCATATCCGATATCGAATTAATCTCGGATATCGGAATCAAGGAGCGAGGTAAAACGAATGAGGTTTGGGAAAGTATTTCTAGGCTTAGTTGTGATGGTTCTGGTTACATCGGTGACGTACACGCTCGTTTCATATCCTCGGGAGCTGTGGACACCCTATTTCGTTTTGGTTTTGGGCGCCGCTTCATTCTATTGCCTCTTCGTGGTGATGCCCCTTTTGACTGTATTGACTTGGAAAAAATGGAATTCAATCAGTACATTCATCTTCTTACTTGCTGCAGTGACGTTTGCCATCTTTTTCGCGTGGAATGTGATTTCGTATGGTTCCTCCATCAAATACGTGCAAGGTGGTCAAGTTCTTGTGGAGAACGGTGCGATCACAACCCACGGATACATCGCGAGTCTCCGCGACTCTATCATCACTGCACTGATCGGTTCACTCGGCGGCTTGGTGCTGTGGATTTCCGCTATTGGAACTAGGAAGAGAACGGACGGCGACGGAACCGCATGAGTTCGAATCCCAGGGCACTTTACTGATTGGATTGAGAGATAATGAATCGCAGCGGAACTCTGCTAATGGTTTTTCCTTCGCGGCTCTAGTGCTGTCTTTTGGTATGGATAGGGATCCGAGGGACAACTACTTAACGCTTTGCGAAAGACTAAATGAAAGCGAAACTCACGTGTTTGAATGAGAGCGAAGTGACAGTCGATTGCTGGCGACTAATGCTCCTCGTCCCGATTTGCGTGCTAGGCGCTGGGTGTTCGCGTTTTAGCGTAGTTCAAGGAATTGAAGCACGAGAGCGAGAGCTGTACTTCGAAAGGTTAGAGCGTGCGAATCAGCGAATCGTGCTCCGCAATGGGATGACTGCGCTTCTGATTTCAAACCCTGATACGGCCTGAGAACCCTAGACACTTTTCATGGTAATAATCGTAGAAGATCATGAGAGGTGAGAGATGGGTAAGCGCATTCGATATTCGGATGAGTTCAAGCAAGAAGCGGTGAACCAGGTTGTGGTGCACGGCTACCC
>JBCCKF010000011.1:0-131334 GCA_039027435.1 Pseudomonadota bacterium
CGTGCCAGGCAGCGAAGAGATTCTTCCGGCGGATGCCGTCATCATCGCGTTTGGTTTTCGTCCGAATCCTGCCGAGTGGTTTGGCTCACACTCGGTGCTTACCTCAGAGGACGGACGTGTTCAGGTATCCAAAGACGCGATCATGCCGTTCCAGACCAGCAATCCTAAAGTGTTTGCTGGAGGCGATATGGTGCGCGGGTCGGATCTGGTTGTGACAGCCGTGTTCGAAGGTCGCGAGGCCGCGAAAGGCATCGTCAACTATCTGGCAACGCTTCAAGATTCACAAACCGTGCATCAGGCAGCAGGTTGAAGCGCGTGCGGGTGGCGGCGGTATAAGCCCCCATTTCATGTCCGATAACAAGATCGCCATTGTCGAGAAGCGGCAACTCGATCGACTCGGCCACAATGTCGATTGAGTCGCAAGTCGGACCTGCGAGCACCGAGGGGAAACTTGGCCCGCTCTTGAGTACCTGTAACGGATAGCTCGCGTGGTCGTAGATTTGCCCGGAGAATGAGCCGTACACACCGTCATCGAGGTAGTACCAACGCACCCCCTCTCGAACCGACTGTCCGACCACAGACGTGATACTCCTGACAGCAGGCGCTACCAATACCCGACCGGGTTCAGCCAGTATCTGCCAGTCATCAGGCAGCTGTGCTAGAGATGCTCGGATAGGGGCACAAAACGCCTGCAGATCGACACCGGTGCCGTCGTAATCGGCAGGAAAGCCGCCACCGATATCCAACATGCTCATTGGAGCGCGATCGCCGGTATCGCGCGAGCGCATTAGCCCACTGCAGCGCTCGATCGCTTCGACATGTTTGGAGGCATCCACGCATTGGGAGCCGACGTGAAAACTCAGGCCCTTTACGTGGATACCCATGGCGCTCGCCTGATCCAGTAAGCCCTCGATCTCCTCGAAGTCGCAACCGAATTTGCGAGACAAATCCACGGTTGCCCCCGGGCTGCGGAAACTCACCCGAAGCAGAATGCCGACGCGCGATCGGTAGGGCTCAAATTTTTTGAGCTCGTGCAGGTTGTCCACGACAAAAGTGGTTGCACCGTAGCGCAGCGCATCACGGATTTCCGAGTCTTTCTTGATCGGATGGGTGTGAATCGTGCGTCGACCGAACACATCCTCTCGCAGGAGTAATTCAGTCTCACCGGCGCTGGCGATATCGAAACCGCCCCCTAGCTTGGCAATCTCGCGAATGACGTCCTCGCTGGGTAGTGCCTTGACCGCGTAGAAGAGCGCCACGCCCGGCAGAGCCTTTTGTAAGCTCTGGAATTGCGATCGCAAAACCGCCGGATCAAACACGAGTAGCGGCGAGCCAAGGCGCGCCACCAAATCCCGGTATTGCTCAGCGATAGATGCGTCGGGCGGTGGTAGCAGTACCCGCGGGTTTGATAACGCAGCGTTACTCAAAACAGTTACTGATGTAGCGCGGCAGTGCGAAGCTGCCAAGGTGAAGCTCGGGTGTGTAGTAGCGAGTTGCAATACCTGAGTCGGCGAATCGCTGTTGTAGCGTCGCCAGCGGTTGGGTTCTGAGCGTCGCGTCGTCGCTCGCCCAACCAAACGTCATGAGTCCGCCGTAGTAGGTTGGAATCGCACCGGTATAGAACGTCACGTCCTCAAAGTGACGACGCAATCGCCGGTGAGTGTGCGTGACCTCGTCGGGTTGGAAAAACGGGACTCCGTTCTGAGTCACAATCACGCCGCCCGGCTTCAGGCAACGCCTCGCCTGTGCATAAAAATCCTCGGAAAACAGGACCTCGCCGGGGCCGATCGGGTCGGTGCTGTCGACAATGATCACGTCGAAACGTTGATCCGTATCTCGCACGAACGCCATGCCGTCAGCGATCTCCAGAGTGAGCCGGGGGTCATCGTACGCACCCGCGGAATGGTTCGGCAGATAGGCCTTTGCCATATCCACGACGCTTTGGTCGATCTCCACTTGAGTCACTCGCTCGATGCCATGCTTCGTGACCTCGCGTAGCATGCCGCCGTCGCCGCCGCCGATGATCAGGACATCGGTCGCGTTGCCATGTGCGAAGAGCGGCACATGCGCCATCATCTCGTGGTAGACGAACTCGTCTGCCTCGGTCGTCTGCACAACACCGTCGAGTGTCATCACTCGCCCTAGCATGGCGTTGTGGAAGATCATTAAGTGCTGATGCTCGGTTTTGTCCTCGAAGTACAGTTTGTCGATACGAAATTTTTGCGCGACGCTGTCGTACAGGGTTTCCTCAAAATCCGCCATGACTAGCTCGCCGGTTCCACGATGCCGCGGCGCAATTCGTTCACCGTGATGCGTTCAGGTCGGAAGTACCTGGATAGTACGCTGCCGGCGAGTTCTGGTTTCGCGTCACCGCACATGAAGACATCGAAAGCGGCGAAGCGGCGCTCTGGCCAGGTGTGCACGCTGATATGCGACTCCGCCAGCACCGCGACGCCCGAGATTCCGTAGTTCGGCGTGAAGTGATGCAGATGGATGTGCAGCAGTGTGGCGCCACAGGTCTCAATAACATCGCGAAAGGCGGTTTCCATCAGCGTGAGATCATCCAGGTTCTCTGCACCCCACAGATCGATAATCACATGAGCGCCGGCGTACTCAACACCGTCGCGAACGATGAAATGGTCCTGGGTGGTTCCGGTCTGGGATTCCGGATGGTTGCCCGACTGATCGTGGGTTGGCCACAGACCTTCGGGGCGCACGACAACAGCATCACCGGCCATCGATAAGTACCTCGCGAGAGAATCAGGTTGTTACAGGGTGGCACGCTGTAACCCCTACTCGGAGGTGTCTAGCGCCCCGTTAGCTGGAAGACATAAAAGCCTTGGCGTCCAGAAAAGGTGACGCGATTGTAGGCACTTTTGCTGTGAGCACAAGAGGTCGAGAGAGAATCTTGAACCTCGCGAAGGTGGGCAGGTCGTACCAACGTGCGATGCCCCACTTGGTGAACAAGGAGTTCGTATGATGCAACATCTCATTCAGGTCAGAGTCGGGCTCGCGTTGCTTGCGACGGTCGCGTGTGTCGCGCAGCCTGCATGGTCACAATCCAGTGACTCGCGCCCCTCGTCAGAGGCCCAAACCGAGCAGCAGAGACAACCGACAGAGCCATTGAGTGAAGTTCTCGAAGCGCTGAGTCGAAAGTTTGATACGGAGTTTGTCGTTCACGCCCGAGTACCCGATGAGATTGCCCTCGGTACGCTCGAGGTGAGGTCTATGACCATGGATCACCTGCGTCTTGTCCTGAGAGCAAACGGCCTCTACCTGCAGGCGCGAGAAGACGTTCATTACGTCACACCGGATGCCTATGTCAGAACACTGAGTACGCGATATCTGGCCCCTGGAGAGACCGTATCCACGTCAGCTGATGAGGTGGTAACAACGATCATTCCCGTCGCCAATGGCTCGGCTGCTGCTTACGTGCCGATGCTGCGGCCGGTCATGCGAACCTCGGGGCATTTGGCAGCTTCGAAGAATGCGAACGCGCTAATTGCATCTGACACGTATGCCAGCATTCAACGACTTCGTGCGTTGGTCGAGGAACTCGACAAGCTTGCTGCCCTTCGTCCTCAGCGAGACAACTAAGCGGTCATTCGTGCATCTAGTGCAGTTTGACGCTGGCGCGTGTCGCTTTGTAGATGCGATCGCCGAGCATAATCAGCAGCGTTGAGAAGCGGCCATGGACGGCTGCCTGGTGCATGCGATACAGCGACAGATAGGCCATTCGTGCCACCCAACCCTCGACGAAGATGGTGCCGCGCACCAGATTGCCCATCAGATTGCCGACAGTTGTGTATTTGCTGAGGCTCACGAGGCTGCCGAAATCGCGGTACTTGAATGACCGCGAGGATCGACCTTTTCGAGCAGCGAGCACGTTGCGCGCCGCCGTGCTCGCCATCTGGTGTGCAGCCTGCGCACGCGGCGGGATTTCCTGGCCGTCCTGATCTTTGCAGGCGCAGCAATCGCCGATCGCGAAGATCCCCGGCATACCGACGACTGAGAGGTCTTCGTTGACGTCGATACGGCCGAGGCGATCGGTTGGCAATCCGCACTCCGACAGCCATTCGGGGGCTCTTACCCCAGCCGCCCAAACACTGATGTCCGCGTTAATTCGTTTGTCCTCACTCGTGACGACCGCGTCTTTCTCGACCTTGGCGACGCGTGTGCCGACGTAAACCTTCACACCGATGCGTTCCAGCTCGCGCTTCACGGAAACCCCGATGCGCTCCGGGAGACGCGGCAAAAGCCCCGGCGCCGCCTCAACGATGCTGACCGATAGACGTTCCTTCGAAAAGTGCTCAAAACCGTATTCGCGCAGCCGGCCCACAACGTTGTGCATGTCCGCGGCAAGCTCCACGCCGGTTGCGCCGCCGCCAACGATAGCGACTGACAGAACGGCGCTCGTGGACGCAAGGTTGGTTCGCTGCAGCTGGGTCGTGAAATTCTTGTGGAACTTCTCTGCCTGCTCACGCGAATCCAGCTGACGACTGAATTCACGAACGCCTTCGATGCCGAAGTCGTTGCTGAGTGCACCGACTGCCACGATCAGTGTGTCGTAACGGAACTCACGCGCCGCGACCATTTCCTGGCCTTCATCGTCCTGCAGCGCCTCGAGGCGTACGAATTGCTCGCTGGTGTCGATATCAACAACGCGTCCGAGGATGAAATTAAACTTGTGTTTGCGCGCGAGCATCAGGTAGCTCGCCTCGTCGTGGTAGCTGTTCATCGACCCGGTCGCCACTTCGTGAAACAAAGGTTTCCAGATGTGGGTCGGGTTCTTGTCGATCAGCATGACCTCGACGTCTTTCTGGCGACGCAGTTTGCGTCCCAATTTGACAGCCAATTCGAGGCCGCCGGCGCCGCCGCCGATGACGATGATTCGTTCTTGCATGTGGGTTAGAACTCGTAAATATGTTCTTCAGGAACCACAGGGCTCAGGTCGAGCGCCAACCGTTCCTCGTTCACGCGCTCAAAATGGCGCGCGACCAGTGCCTGGTAAGCTTTATTATCGCCCAGTCTGTGCCGGAAGAAACCATTAACTGCCCGGAAACCGAGCAACCCATCACGTTTATCGGCAGCGTGCGTCAGGAATTCAATGGATCGTTCGAAATTTCCCTGCATCGCATACCAGAGCGACTCGCTAACGTTGAAGCCAATACTGTCTGCGCCGCCGCGTCGGCCGTAGTCAATCGCTCGCCGCCAGGCGGTCATCACGACCTGCAAATCGTCCCGGCGCTCCAGGCGGTCGAGTGCATCGGCGATAACCCCATAGGGCGGTAAACCCCCATTGATCGGGTTGTAGAGTTCTCGCTCCATCGCGTCGATCGTGCCGAATTCCGCATCGAAGTACTCAAGCAGCTTTTCGCGCTTCCCAGCGTTCGAGAGCATCACCATATAGTCGATCTGCGCTGGTGCGGATTCAGGGCTCTGTGCCAGTAGCTCCTCGGCCATTATCAATGCGCTGTCGAATTCGCCTTGCATGGCCAAAAGATAAGGCAGCGTGTATTTCGGTGCGATTTTTTCCGCGCCCTCAAAATCCAGGATATTCATTCTCGCAAACGCAGCCCCGGAGGCGCGGTTGGCATCCGGGATTTCCGCGAAGGACCTCTCGGCAGACTCAACGCATTCGGCGACCTTACCGATGGCACATTCGAGATTGGCTCTCGCCCACAGGTACATGCGTTCACTCGTCTCGAGCGTGCGCATACGCGTCAGAATTTTCTCCGCACGCTCCTGATCACCGATTTGCAAGAGCCGAATGATGACGTTCCCGGCGACGGGGGGATACAACGGATCGGTTTCAAACAAATCGACCATCTCGTCTGCTGCGCCGGAGTAGTTGCCGGAGCCGGCGAGCGCCAGCGAAAGCCAGTTGCGCGCATCGATGTGGTTGGGGTTCAGTGTGACCGCATAACGAAGCGCGCTGATGCCCCGCAGCGAATCCTTGGAATCGAGATAGAGCAAACCGCGCACCGCGTGACCGTCTGCAAGCTCCGAATCGAGCTCGAGGGCCTTATCGGCGAATTCAATCGCTTTCGGCAGTGCCTGGCTCAGAGGAATATCGCCATAGGCGCCCTCGGCATCGGACAATAGAGATTCCGCCAGCGCACGCTGTGCATACGGCGGCGCGTAATCCGGATCGATCATGATCGCGGTGTCGAGCAAATCTGAGGCGCGCAGGAGATTGTCTTTCTCGCGACTGCGGATCAGGTCTCGCGCTTCCAGGAACAGGTTGTAAGCCCGGAAGTCACCTTTATCGGACGGAACGATATCGACGGCAGCCGGGAGTGCACGCTCGCCGATGATCTTCTCGGTGAGCGCGACGAGGATTTTTTCGGCGATCTCATCCTGAACCTCGAAGATATCGGCGAGATCACCATCGAAGGTCTCTGACCAAAGATGGTAGCCATCCTCCGCAGCGATCAGCTGTGCGGTGACACGTACCTTATCGTTCTGTTTACGTACCGACCCCTCGAGGATGTGGGCAACGTTCAGTGTTTGCGCCATCTCTCTAAGGTCAGACTCGCGGCCCCGGAACGCGAATGAGGAAGTGCGCCCGGCGACTTTGAGTTTTGCCACACCTGCGAGCTTATTCAGAATTTCTTCGGAGATACCGTCCGCGAAGTACTCTTGATCGCCATCGGGGGACATGTCGGCAAACGGCAGAACGGCGACCGAGTTGGCGGGCACGCCGACGAGCGCGGCACTGGCTTCCGTTGCTCCACTCTCGGTCTCGGCAACAGCATCGGCCGCGCCCTTCGGTGCAAACTGCTGCCAGATCATGAGCCCAACCACTAGAACCAGACTGGTGGCGATAACGATGTTCAGACGTTGACCGGTTTGCGGTGCGATGCTCGCCTCGGGGTCGACTTCCTTGCTCGGCTTTAGGCCTTCAGGGGTAACCTCGAACGCCCAGGCAAACGCGATGACGATCGGCAGACCGACGAGCAGCAGAAGCAT
This sequence comes from Pseudomonadota bacterium, assembly GCA_039027435.1. Classification (GTDB taxonomy): domain Bacteria; phylum Pseudomonadota; class Gammaproteobacteria; order Steroidobacterales; family Woeseiaceae; genus CALBPI01. Next base: position 6,973 of record JBCCKF010000011.1, read on the forward strand.
CACCGATCGGGTCAGTGCACCCGGCAGGTCGAGTGCACCGCCGAGTAGGTCGATGACCTGTAGCAAGGCCCAACCGGACACGGCATAGGCGGCCGCGACCCGGAATACGTTGCGGCGGCGAAGTTCGCTGACGAGACTCATCCGCCGATAGTAACGTCCCTGAGACTCGAGCGCGCAAAAAAACCGGCCCCGGGCTACTCCGAGGCCGGCTCTTGTCGAACGAAGTTCGAGTTATTCCTGGACGACGTTGATCTGATAGATCGCTGTCGAACCAGAAACCTCATTACCGATGGCGATGAGATCATTGCCGTTCGGGCTCTCAGCAGCCGGGATGAACACGATGCTCTCCGGGCCAATGTCACCGGCGGCAGGATTCGACTCATCCACACCGTTAGCGTCGTTGTCGCCGAGGCTTGGCGCTTCGCTGAAGTCACGGTCGATCGTGTATTCGATGAAGCGTGGGCTCTGCGGGTTCGAGATGTTGTAGACCATCACGCCACTGACGCGCTCAAGGCCGATGAAGGCGAAGGTAGCACCACCGATTTCACCAATCGCCAGCGCTTCCGGCTCAGGACCTTTGGCATCACTGCGAGTATCCGCATCGTTTTCGTCGTTGTCGGCATTGAAGTTGTTGGGCAGACGCTGCGCTGTGATGCGCTCGAAATCGTTGCCACTGTCGAATAGCACAGTACCGCTGGTATCCCAGATCGTGAATGAGCGGGCACCGATCGAGAACAGCTCGTCGACATCGCCATCGTTGTCGGTATCACCGTTCGCTGTCGTCGTCAGCAGTCGACCGAGGTTTTCGTCGGCCTGTAGCGTGGCAGCATCGGGGAAGGCAGTTGCATCCAAAGTGAGATCGCCCATGCGTTCTTCTTCGGAGAACCCGTCGTAGTCACGCGTGTCACCTTCGTTCGCTGTCACGATCAAGGTCTGACCCTGAAAGCTATAGGTCGCGATGGTGTCGGGCATGTAATAGCCCTTGATCGGCCAGTTGCGGATGTTGATGCCGCCGTCACGATCGCTCGCATCCAATTCGTTGCCGATGATGCTGTGGTCCTTGGTGCCCAAAGGCAGGATCGATGCAATCGTCGGACCTGCAAGATCAACAACCGCCAGCGCGTTGTTCTCCTGCATGCTCACGAACGCAAGGGAAGAGTCGGGTGCGAATGCGACAAACTCCGGCTCCAGGTCTTGCGCTACCGATGCGCCAGGGCCAAAGATGCGTACCGCTGGGGCCAGTTCGGCTGCACGGGTACCACCTGCATTGAAGTCGGTGAACGTCAATTCGGGAATCACTACCGCGGCACTAAACGGCGCGATGTTGATGACCGATATCGAACCTTCAGGATCGACGGTGTAGTCATCTGACGGCTCGCCTTCGTTTGCGACGACCAGGAAGTTGCCATCCGGAGAAGCCGCTACAGAGTCAGGTAGTACACCTACTTCTTGTGCGCCGAGGAAGCTAAGGTCAGATGCCTGAAACGCCGCTACGAAACCGCGCTCGTCGACTGCATCCGCAGCGATGGCCGCGTAGACGTTGCCACCGCTGACCGCAACGCTGTTGACGGCACCCAAAACGGTGGTGAACGCGGTGTTTGCCGTGATTGCTGCTGCTACGTCAATGGAGCCTGCAAGTACAGGTGCGCTCGGCGCCGAGATGTCGATGACGTCGACAACGCCGGTGTTTGCGTTGACCTGGAACAACTGATTGGTCGTCGGCTCGTATGCAACGATCTCCGAAGCACCTTCGTCGAAAATACCACTCTGGTAGCGGCCGATCAGCTCGAGCGTGATCGAAGTAACGCCGTTTTCGCCGGCCGGTCCGATAGGCCCGGTGGGTCCAGTCAGCCCGGTTGTACCGTCATCTCCCTCACATCCGGCCAGCATCACGCTGGCAGCTAGTGCCGTGACGGCAATTCTTCTCATCGTTCTCATCGGGCGCTCCCGTTATGGTGAAAAGCGCGGAAGAATATGAAGGTTCTGCGAATGCCGGGTTACGAAGTTATGACAAACAGATTACCGATCATCGGTATTGCGCGGATTCACCCCAAGCGTCGCGTAGAGCGACAGGTAACGCGTCCCCATGGCTTGCGGCGAGTAGCGGTCGATTCGGCGTCTGGCTTCTTTGATGCAGTCTTGGCGCAGAGCAGAGTCGTCAAGCAAACGAACAACGGATTTTTCCAGCTGATCGACATTCTCGCGCTCGATGAGTAGCCCCGTTTGCTCGTGTTCAATCAAATCTGGAATGCCGCCGACATTGGCCCCGATCACGGGAATGCCGAGATGCATGGCATCCAGGATGATCGAGCCTAAACCTTCAAAGCGCGAGGGGAATGCAAAGACATCGAATGCCGCCATATGGCTGGCGACGTCCGTCACCTGCCCGGTGAAGTGCACATTCGATAGCGCTGCCGCCTGGCGCTTGAGGCTGTCCTCGTCTTCGCCCGATCCGACAAGAACGACCTGCCATTCCGGGTGGCGTTTGGCGATCTCGATCAGGTCCGGTTGTCCTTTCTGATATCCGATCAATGCACCGATATGCCCGATGATCGGTCCAGCGCCCCACGCAGTTCGCAGTTGTCGGACCCGATCCGGATCCGCCTCGCTCGGCGTGAACGCACTGGGAATGACAGGTGAGGTTTGGATGTTGGTGTAGGCGTTGAGGTCATTGGCGATTGCCGATGAAATCCCTACGCGAGCCGCGGCGTTTCGATACACATAGCGGGTTACAAGGTTGTTCTTTAGCGGTCGCACCACACGCCGAGTGATGACATAGGGGACACGAAATCGCCAACCCGCGAGCGCGGTGGCCTGAACGCAGCGTCCTTCGTGCGCGTGGGCAAGGCGAACATCACGTAGCGCCGCAGCCGCGGTAAGAATACCGCTGACGCCGACGGTCTCGATGCCTTGTTGCCCCGCCAATCGCTCGATCAGCGGCTCGCCTTTACGCCCGACGATTCGCTGTCGGAATCCATGTCGGGCGAGTTCAAGGGCGAGCAGCTCGGTCTGTCGCTCCCCGCCGCGAAAACCACGTGCAAGATTGACGTGTGCGATATCGATCATGCGCCCATGGTAGCTGTGATGGTGTTCCCTGTGGGAGCACCAAGCTGAGTTATGCTTCCAAAACACATGTTGGGTCAGGGCTTTGGCAGAGCGAATCATCAATGCTTGATTACTTTATTCTGGCGCTCACCGGTTATTCGATCTTTGGTATGGCTATCCTGCTGGTTGGCTACTACCTTTTTTTTCCTGCTTTGCCCAAGCCATTGGTAGCGGTGGTTTCATGCACCAGTCTGCTGCTCAGTCTTGTTGGTATTCAGTGCTTTCATTGGCACTTTTTTGTCGCCGACATCTCGCCTGCTGAGGGCGGCTTCTACAGCCTGCTCCTTTTGGTGGCGCCACCATCGTTTTATTTCTTCAGTCGCGAAGTGCTTATGCCTGAGCGTCGGTTCGAGCTTACCGACCTGATTCACTTCTTGCCGCTCGTGCTGACCCTGACTATCAGCCCTAAAAACCTGGTGCCATACGCCTTCGTGCTAGGTACGGCTTATGCGTTCTGGTTTGCACGAGTGGTCTGGCTAATGCGCGCGGAACGCCACAGGTTTCGGGCAGAGATGTTCTTTTTTGCCCTGTTTGCACTGCTGGCCGTGGTGGTCTTGGTGTTCGGTCTGACTGCCGATCTGATGCCGACAGGGATATTTTTCGCCGCCTACGCCCTCGCCATTGGTTCGGCGGTGATCCTTGTGCAATCTGCACTGCTGTTCTTTCCGGCGCTCATTGAAGACATCAAGGATGCGGCGAGCGCCACGTATGCGACATCGACGCTGGGCAGTGTAGATGTCGAGGCCAGTATCGTTCGATTGCAGCGAGCAATGGACGATGAACGGTGTTTCGAGGATGAGTCTCTCAACCTTCGTTCGCTTGCTGGTCATCTCGAGCTACAACCGCACCAATTGTCGGAGCTAATCAACACGCACTTCGGCGTCGGTTTTTCCAAGTTCCTTCGCGGGCGACGAGTGGAGGCGGCGAAGACCTTGCTAGAGCGCGACCCGAGTGCTTCGGTGCTCTCTGTAGGGCTCAGTGTCGGATTCCGATCCCAATCAAATTTCTATACCGCCTTTCGCGCGGTTACCGGTTCCACACCCGGGGAATTCCGAGCGAAGACTCGTAAGGACTCCTGAATGAACAATCAGGAGGAACGTAAACTATTGATTTAGATTTGAATTCTTTCTTTTTGTTCCGATTTGTTCAAACAGGTAGTGACGGACCTCGCTTGGCTCCAGATTGTGCTTTCGAGGTCGAATTGACCGCCAATAGCGCACAGGAGAATCAAAATGTTATCCACCGTGAACTACCTGATCTACATCGTTCTGAGTATCGGAATCACCATTGCCGTGGCCCGAACGCTAAGCGTCAACGGGCTGCCGTTTCTTGTTCGGAGTTTCTCGGGAGATGTGGAACTCGCGAGATCGACCAACCATCTGTTGGTCGTAGGCTTCTACCTCATCAACATTGGCTTCGTGCTAAAAAACATGCGAGTAAATGCGTCGATATCTGATATCAACTCATTGATTGTGTATCAGGCCTCCGAAATCGGCTTTGTATTGCTGGTGGTTGGTTTTATGCATTTCCTGAATATGTATCTCATCCGAAAGTCGGGGAGCGACATGCAGCGCTGGGCGGGTAGTGCCGAGAAGCTCGACTCCAAGGAGTAGAAGCAACAGCGGCATGTTCTTGCGTTGTCCCAGGTAGCGCGGAGCAGCTCAGGCGGCTGCTCCGCGTTGCGATACCCACAACCGACCTTGGTGTGCGCTAGAACCGGAAACCAACACCGAGACTGACGCTGAGCGGATCGTAGTCTGATGTAATGGTTTGCCCGCTGTTGTCGGGACGCTCCAGTGTGATGTCACTACCGAGCAGGTAACGAATCCCGACATCGACGAACCAGCGCTCGCCGGCGTCGTATCGGATGCCTGCCTGCAGTTGGGGTGCGACGTCATCGGTTTCGAATGAGATCTCGGCGCCGTCAATGTCGAAGTCGATATCCACTTCCTGAATGAACGCTAAGCCGGCTCCGACGTAGGTCCGATAGCGGTCGCTCCCGAGCAGATTGAATTCGTATAAGGCGGAGAGCCCATAGCTAACGCTGGCGAAATCGCCACCGCTCGCGGTCCCAAGCCCGTCGATCGTGACAGCGTCCAGGTCGCTCGTGCGATAGATGACTTCGCCCTCAACCCGCCAGTTGTCACCCACATAGCGTCCAACGCGACCGCCACCTGTGAATGATCCACTGAACTTTGCGGACTGCTGGGTTGCTGGTGCATTGGCACCGTCTTGGAACTCCAGATCCTGATCGCCAAGTGTGACGAAGCCGAGATCGCCCGTGACATACCAATCGTTCGCGCTCGCGGAGCCGCCTGCCAGCAACAATGCCAGTGATGCAAAGAGGCGAGTCTTTGTTGTGTTTTCCATGATGATTATCCCGTGTTGAGTGTGTTTGAAATACGGGGCAAATCTGTCATTGCTCGGGCGCCCGTTGATGCGAATCACTCATGAATGGCGGGCTGCATGAATGACCGGTCGTGTTTTTGTATCAGCGGTAGGGACGCTTTGCGCCTATGCTCGGGTCGTGGCGCAACCTGACCTCGAAAACCGTACCTTTTTGCTCAGAATTCTCGGCGTTATCGCCGAATTGGCGTTTGATCGCGTTTTCGGGGGTGATCGGCCTTCTGGCGTTCACCCCGGTTGCGTTGGAGCTGGAATCGCTGTTTCCGCTTAAGCACAACAACGATGCGCCCTCCGGCTTTGTTATCGAACTTGCGACCGAGAGTATTCAGGCTGCACCTGCTTTCTTGTTGAGCTGGTTTCTGCTCAACTTCGAATCGGTGACACCCCGCTCAATTCCTCCGGAAGACTCGGACGCCCCTAGCGGCAATCAGCCGCCCGAGATTGAGTCGCGACTGCCCGGTGCGATTTGAGGTCCTGTGATGGTGGCGAGCTCCGACCTGCATTATCTGCACGTTACTACCCAACACGGGCGAGCCATGATCCTCGGCAGTCTTGTCGAGCTGGAAGCTGCGTATCCGGATAAAGGGATTCGTGTTCACCGGTCCCACTGGGTGAACGAGAGTGCGGTCAGCAGCGTGCAGCGGCACAGTAAAGGTCTGCGGATTCGCACGCATTTGAGTGAGGAGTGGATTCCGGTCAGTCGTCGCCGACAGGCCGAGGTGCGAGACAGACTGGGAACGCAGTTTCAGAAAACCTGAATCCGATGCCACGCATTCAGGACTTGGCGCTATCGAATCGAATATCGAAAGCAACACCTTGCTCTGTGTTGCGTGCTTCGACAGTTGCACCGTGTGCTTGAGCGATCAGTCTCGCGATGTAAAGACCGAACCCGAGATGTCCTTCACCCGAGCGTTCGCCGCGGTGCGATACCAGCGGCATGAACAGTCGCTGCAGATCGCCTTCAGGTAACGACGAACCTTCGTTCGCGATGGAAATAGTGGGCGATGACCCTCGTGATACTGATAGCGCAATCTCGCTGCCTTCCGGTGCGAAGGTGACGGCGTTCTCAACCAGCTTGTCGATCATTTGCACAAGCAAATCCGGGTTGCCGATGACAGTGATCCCCGGGTCTATGCCCCCGCCGAATCGGTGGGTGGAGAACGTGTCGGCGTATGCGCGTTGCAACTGTCGTGCGATGTCGCTCAGGTTGACCTCTAGATACTCGGCGTCGCGTGTCGCCTGCTCGGCACGATTCGCTCGAGTCATACCGAGCAAAGTTGCTCGCAGGCGCTCGACGCCACCGCTGGCACGATCAAGCAACGCTTCAGCATCTTTCGACAGTTGCGTGTGGCGCAGATTGTCGAGTGACGACTGAACCACCGCGATCGGTGTGCGCAACTCATGCGAGAGATTGTCAGCGAGCGATTGAAGCCAGGTCTGCTGCTCATCCAATTTTCGAAGTAGCGATTCAAAGCCGCGCGCAACGTCGCCAACCTCGTCTTTCGCCGTGCTACCGGGCAGCGTGGTCGTGATCCGCCCGCGAGCATCGAGCGCGGTACTCGCTGCATGTGAAAGGCGCCGCACCCGCAACGACAGCACCGTCGCGAAGGCCAGGAGCAGCGCAACCACCAGCACCGTGACGCCGAGTACCGCGAGCGTCATTCGAGTGCGCACTGGGTTGGTCAGCGAAAGGATCGCATCGGTGGGTTGCCGCAGCACAAGCCCTGCGACGATTTCGCCGTTGCTTTCGAGCGGAATGGCGACTTCACTGATGAGACGCTCAGAACCCGCCTGTCGCGCACGACGACTTGTCGCGTCGCCCTGCAACAGTGAGTTCAGCCAGCGACTTCGCTGATCGAAGCCACGGTGCGCCGTCTCCTGTGTGGTTCGTCCGCCCTGAAACAGCCGTGCCAACCAAGGTGCCGCGGCTTCATTCGGCTGCGAGTCGATATTCGGTATGTTTCCGATCAGCGGGGTGAGACGCCAGCCTTCCGGACTGATCGCGAACATCTCTGTCCCAGCGATGCGATGTTCTTGAAGCGCTGCGGACAGTTCGCCGCTAACACTCAACATCGGGCCAGGGACGCTGCCCGCGTGTGTGGCGACAATGCTGTCGTTGAGTTTGACCCATAAGCCGAGCTGGCGTTCGCAAGGCGAGGATGGGATACGCAGCTCGAGTTGTGACCCATCGGCATCCGGAATCCAGGCGCCACGCAGGGGCGCCGCCCCTTCGCTTAGAGGGTCATTCGTGAAGACACCGCTGGCTACCGGTGCGAGCTTTGAAAGCAGCAAGCTGCCGTTCATCGTTGTGCAGCTCACCGTGAACTCGGGTCGCACGTCACTACCGTGCACCACATCTGCATGCAGGAATAAGGCGCCGTTGTAGCTGCCTGCGGCGGTACGCAGTGCAGGTCCACCTTCGGCGGCGTCGGCCGGGGCGACCAATGCATTCCAATCGGCGACAAAGCCGTCGAGAAGCGGCTCGCGCGTCAGCGGCTCGACAAACCACGGCGCCTGCTCCCTTGGATCGGCTAGCGTGCCGAGCGCGTCGTTAACCAGTGGTGCCACGCTGCGACCGGTGGTCATCAACAGACCTGACTGGGTCTCTCGCAATGCCTGCTCAGTCGCGCGGATGTAGCCGACACTGACCACGGGCAATGCGACTGTGAACAGTCCGATGGCTAGCAGTTGTCGTCGCAGTCCAAAACGCAAATTCGGTCTCGGTATCAGGCGGGTCGCCAGCGATAACCCATGCCGTAGACCGTCTCGATAGCATCGAAGTCTGCGTCAATCGCCTGGAACTTGCGGCGTATTCGCTTGATGTGTGACGTGACGGTGTTGTCGTCAAGGACCGTATTGGCTGCGTCCATCAACTGTTGGCGGTTCTTGACGTGGCCCGGGAAGCGAGCCAAAGCGACCACCAGCCAGTATTCGGTCAGCGTCAACGGGATTGGGGTCTCAGACCAGAAGGCAGTAAATCTCGACTCGTCCACTCTGAGCGCGCCGCAGGTCAAAACGGCACTGTCGGGTGTTTGCTCTCGCAGCGCAGCCTGCCGACGAAACAGTGCAGCGACACGTGCCAGTAGGTGCGCGAGACCAATGTCTTTGGTCAGATAATCGTCGGCGCCGAGACGCAGGCCAGAGACCGCATCGAATTCGCTATCTCTTGCGGTCAGGAAAACGACTGGCAACGTCGCGCTGCGCGCGCGCAACGCACGACACAGTTCAAACCCGCCCTCGACATCGTCACCGAGATTGATGTCGATAATCACAAGGTCCGGAAGCGTGGCTTCGAAGCGCGCGAGCGCCGTCGCGCGGCTAGCGTCGAGCGTAGTACGGTAGCCCTCGCGTTCGAAAGCCTCACAGTAGTTTTGTCCGAGCGCGGCATCGTCCTCGACGATGGCGACCCAGCGTGTCGGGTTATTCAGAGTGCTTGCCACAATTCGCCATATTTGGTGTCGGATTTGCCACTGACGCGCCACGGCGAAGCCACCGACATGCGCTGCAATGACGTCTCGTCAACAGGGAGACTCACGATGCAGCAGCCAGACGATCGACGCAAGCCAGCAGTGCGCACAATGCGGGTGCTGCTATGGCCCATTTTCCTGATGCTTGCGCTTACCGGCAAAGCGGACGTCGCCCAATCACCTGGGATCGGAACACTCCAATTGCGCGGTGTCAGCGAGGCGGCCATTCGACTCGCGACCGACGTCGATGTGCGGGTGACGGGTCATCTCGCCAGAACCCGAATGACGCAACGGTTTCGCAACCCGACCGATCAATGGGTGTCGGCAACGTATCTCTTGCCACTGCCCAACGGGGCGGCTGTGGACACTCTGGAACTGCTGATCGACGAAACGCGCGTCGTCGGTGAGATCCGCACGAAGAAGGTCGCGGAACAGACGTTTCGCGACGCTGAGCAGCGCGGTCAGCGAGCGGCGCTGGTCAGCGGTGCGCGACCGAGTCTATTCAACACCGCGGTCAGCAACATCCCGCCTGACGGCGAGGTCGTAGTGACCATCGAGTATCAAGAAACGGTGCAACGCAATCGGGATCGCTACTCGCTGCGATTGCCTTTGACGCTGACGCCGCGCTTCAATCCCGGCGCGCTCGTCAACACCTCGGCGGACCGATTGGGTAACGGATGGGCACCTGCGACAGATCGTGTGCCAGACGCACCCAGGATTACGCCAGCGATGCTGTCGGGGACGCCGGAAGACTCGCACCGGCTGACCTTGCGGGTACAGTTGTCCATGGGTATGCCGCTCGCCGAAATCCTGAGTGACTATCACTGGATTGATGTGACCGAAGGGACTGCCGGTGACTACCTGGTTTCTCTTGCGAATGACAACGAACCGCTTGACCACGACTTCAGCTTGAGCTGGAAGCCACAAACCGGCGACGCGGTTGCTGTGACGGCGTTTCAGCATCGCGGGCATGACCTTGCGAATTACCTGTCCATGCAGTTGTTGCCACCCTCAGGTGCGATTGGTGAAGCGCCGCCGCGCGAGCTCATCATGGTCATAGATACGTCGGGCAGCATGCAGGGTGTGTCGATCGAACAGGCACGCTCCGCTGTCCAGTATGCGATCAGCGAGCTGCGCGCTGTTGACTATTTCAATGTCATCGCATTCAGCGATCAGGCACGCCGGCTTTTCCAGACGGCGCAACCGGCAACCCTCGAAACGCAACGTCAGGCGTTGCGCTGGGTGAACGCTTTGGAGGCAAATGGCGGTACACACATGCAGTCGGCGCTGGAGGCAGCTCTCGCCGACGGGCACCAAGCAGCTTTGGAATTGCGCCAGGTTATCTTCGTGACCGACGGTGCAGTTGGGGACGAATCGCACCTGTTTAAGTTCATCCAGAAGGCACTCGGTAAATCGCGATTGTTTACGGTGGGTATTGGCTCAGCACCGAATGGCTGGTTCATGCGTAAAGCGGCGGAGCTCGGTCGTGGCGACGCCGTGACAATCAGCGCGCTCGGTGAAGTCGAGCTGCGGATGCGTGAATTGTTTAGTCGGTTGGGTGCGCCGACGTTGACCGACTTGCGCGCAGAGTGGCCGCTGGATGGTGTTGAGCAAATCCCCGCAACGTTGCCGGATCTCTACGCCGGTGAGCCGATCGATATTGTGGCGCGCAGCGTGCAGACACCTGCTTCGCTCCGAGTCAGCGGTACTTTGTGGCGGGACGGCGTGCCCGAGCCCTGGGAGTCACAGCTGGTCTTGAGCGATGCCGCGCCGGGTGGACGTGGCGTGGCAGTTGCGTGGGCGAATCAAAAAATTGATGCGCTGATCGATGCAGAGCGTCGCGGCCAGCGCTCGCGCAGTGAGACAGACGCGATCATCACCGAGGTGGCGCTTGCGCATCATGTGGTGAGTCGCACCACCAGTCTGGTTGCGGTGGCAGCGGCACCGGTACGCCCCGCAAACCAATCGCTCAAACAGTCCGCCGTGCCGAACCTTATGCCGTACGGGCAGGGGCTCCCTGTCGGTCAGATTGTTGCCACAGCGACGCCGGCACCTTTACAGCGTCTTATCGGTTTTTGTGTCATCGCACTGGCGTTGCTTGTGTTGCTCGCCAGTCGCTGGCAGGCGCTTCACGCGCCGGCAAGACAATGAGCCGGAGGCGTTGGATTGTGGCCGTTTTACTTGCCGTCGGTACGCTGAATCTTGGGCACGGACTGTATCTGCCTGCTAAAGCCGCATTTGCACAGTATTTGCTGCAGCGTGCGTGGCAGCGTGGTGAATCTGCGCCCGAGGTGGTCGATGAATCGCTGCGGCCGTGGCCGTGGGCCGACACGCACCCGGTAGCCAGGTTGACGGGCGACACCCTGCCGGGAGAGCTGTTCATTCTGTCCGGTGGCAGCGGGCGTACCCTGGCGTTTGGACCGGGGCATCTCGAAAACACGCCGCTACCGGGTGATCCGGGCAACAGTGTCATCGCCGGTCACCGGGACACGCATTTCCGGTTTCTCTCGGAAATCGGTTTTGGAGATCGATTGCGTGTCGATCGTCGTGATGGATCTCACGCGATCTTCGAAGTCGTCGCGGTCGATGTGGTCGACTCGCGCCGCGCAGCGATCACCCTCGATTACGACACGCCGACGCTGACGCTCGTCACCTGCTATCCCTTTGATGCTATCGAGCCGGGCGGCCCGATGCGTTACATCGTGTCGCTTCAGCCGCCGAGATGAAACGGTCCGCCACGCTCAATCGCGCGCTGATAATTTTCATCGTCGTGGCAGCGCTTCAGGCAGGCGGCCATATTGGGAAAATCAGATTCGAGGTCAGTGCTGACATTCAGGCCCTCCAGGATGAACGACATGTGGATGTCGGCAGCCGTCAGGTGATCGCCGGTAAACCAGGGTCGATCCGCCAGGGTGGACTCCATGAATTTCATGTTGGCGGCGAGGTTGCGATCGAGGTAGGCCTCCCGAATTTTACCGGTGATACCCCGGGCGATCGGCTTGACGAAGAAGGGCACCTTGGCCTCATCCACCCGACGCAGCAGCAGCGCAATGATCAAGAGCGGCATCATGGTGCCCTCGGCGTAGTGCAGCCAGTAGGTGTAGTCGCGCCGCGCTTCGGGAGTATCCGCAGGCTGTAATTTGCCGCCGCTGTAGTGCTCCATGAGGTACTCGACGATGGCGCCGGACTCGGCGACCGTGATGTCACCGTCGGTGATGACCGGGGATTTGCCGAGTGGGTGAACCGCCTTCAGTTCCGGCGGCGCAAGACTGGTCGCCGGGTCGCGCGAGTAGCGTTTGATGTCATAGTCGACGCCGAGCGCTTCCAGCATCCAGAGGGTGCGTTGCGAGCGTGAGTTCTCGAGGTGGTGCACGGTGATCATGAAGGTCTCCAGAAAAAGTTATTGGCCGTTAGCCGACAGACCGGCCTTTTGCAGTGCGACGAGCAGCATCGCGCCTGCCAATAGAATAAACAAGACAGCGATCGCCTGTTCCATGCGTCGTTGCGAGAAGCGCCCTTGCAGCATCGGGCCGATCTGACCGCCGATCAGCACCCCGGGAATCGAGTAACAGACGAGGTTCCAGGGCACTGCGCTCCATCCTCCTTCTGCGACCACCTGACCGATCAGCGTGAACGATGCGCAGGCAACCGTCACGATCACGATAGTGACGGCAGCGGCGACAGCGATCGCGACCGGCACACCTCTCTTGGTGAGTTGCGGGACGATCACCTCACCGATGCCCACCGAGAGCATGCCGGTCATGAAGGACCCGATACCGGTCGCCAATGAATCGCGGGCTGTCAGTTTCGGAATGACGTAACGATAGGTTTGGCCTCGGGCATCCGTGAGGCTTGAAATATCACCGGTGCGTCCGTGTTCTGCGTGCGGTGCGTCGGTCACAAACACATGCACTGCCGCGATGATCAGCACCAACACTGCATATCCGGCGATCAGAATCGCCTCCGGCACATAGCGCGCAAGAAATGCACCAGCGACTGCGATTGGCACCGACAACTTGAGGAATCGCCGTACTAGCTTGAAGTCAATCAGTCGGCGCCGGTAATAGCCGATAAAGCCCGAGGTGAAACCAAACGTTTCGGTGAGCAGCGCCGTACCGATGGCAGCGACGGTGCTTTGTAATGGGTACTCAGGGCCGAGTAGCGGGAACACCAGGATGAAGATCGGTGTAAACAGCGCGGCACCCCCGATGCCGCTGAGCATAGCGGCAGTCGCAACACATACGGCGACGGGGAACATGAACCAGTACAGGGTGAAATCCATCGGCGGCATTATCCCGGCATCGAACGGCTAGACACCTGGTTATCCAGCCAGTACTGTACATAACCCCAATTGCAGAGGATCTCCGATGGTCGCGGTGGTTTCGAAAACGCCGAAATACCTCGAATCGCTGAACGCGGAGCAGCGTGAGGCTGCTGCGTATGGGTCAAGCGATGGGCGCGGATGGCAATCCTCGCCACTTCTGATCATCGCCGGTGCGGGCACCGGTAAAACCATGACGCTCGCACATCGTGTCGCGCACCTTGTGATGGCAGGGGTAGACCCTGAGCGTATCCTGTTGCTGACGTTTTCACGGCGCGCCGCTGCGGAGATGACCGGTCGCACCGAACGCATTGTGGCTGCCGCAGCGCAGGAGGGGCAGAGCCGTCGACCCGTGCGGTTGAGATGGTCCGGCACCTTTCACTCCATTGCCAACCGTTTGTTGCGTGAGTACGCACCTAACCTTGGCCTCGACCCCGCATTCAGTGTTTTGGATCGTGGCGATGCGGCCGACACATTGGACGTGGTCCGCCAGCGGCTGGGCTATGGCAGCCGCGAGCGTCGGTTCCCGAAAAAAGACACCTGTCTCGCGATCTATTCGCGCCGGGTCAATACTCAGGCGCCGTTGTCCGAGACGCTTGAGCAGCATTATCCGTGGTGTGCCGACTGGTCGGAGGAGCTCACAACGCTGTTTCGCAGCTACGTTGAGCTCAAACAGGAACAGCAGGTGCTCGACTATGACGACCTGCTGCTCTATTGGTATCACCTGGTCTCCGAACCGGAGTTGGCGCGCGATATCTCCTCACGATTCGATCACGTTCTGGTCGATGAGTATCAAGACACCAACCGTCTCCAGGCGGGCATCCTGCAAGCCCTGCGCCCCGAGGGTGAAGGATTGACGGTAGTCGGTGATGATGCGCAGTCGATCTATGCATTTCGTGCCGCTGAGGTCGATAACATCCTGAATTTTCCGGATCAGTTTGTGCCCTCGGCCAGAGTGATCACGTTGTCTCAGAACTACCGATCGGTACAACCGATCCTCGATAGCGCCAATACGCTGCTGGCGGAGAGTCAGCGCCAGTATCGCAAGGACCTGTTTTCCTCGCGCACATCGGGCCAGCGACCCACCTACGTGACTGTTGAAGATGGGAACGCCGAGGTGGACTACGTCGTCAGCCAGATTCTTGCCGCGCGTGAGGCGGGGACGCCGTTGCGGCAACAGGCCGTATTGTTTCGCAACGCACACCACAGCGACCGGCTTGAGGTCGAGCTCACACGTCGCAACGTACCGTTTGTGAAATATGGTGGCCTCAAGTTTCTTGAGGCAGCGCACATCAAGGACTTGCTAGCGATTCTCAAATGGGCGGACAACCCACGAAATGCGGTTGCCGGCATGCGCGTGCTACAGATTCTGGAGGGGATTGGCCCGGCCCATGCGAGCCGCTGCCTGGAGCATGTTGCGGCCGAGTCGCATTCACTTCAGGCGTTGGAGCACTTCGATCCTCCACCAGCGGCGAAATTACACTGGCCGAAATTCAAATCGTTGATGGTTGGACTCTCTGCGCATGACGGCAGCGCCGGCTCCGGTTGGCAGCGCGATGTGGCCGAGGCGAGGCAGTGGTACCAGCCTTACCTCGAGCAACACTATGAGGCTGCACCGCAGCGACTCGCTGATCTTGAACAACTGGAACAGATCGCAGGCGGCTATCCGAGTCGTGATCGGTTTCTCGCCGAGTTGACGCTCGATCCACCACAGTCGTCGGGCGATCTTTCGGGCCCCCCGTTGCTCGATGAGGATTTTCTGATTCTGTCCACGGTCCATTCGGCGAAGGGTCAGGAGTGGGATAGCGTCTACATCCTGAATGTGACCGATGGCAATTTCCCGTCGGAATTCGCGGCGGGCGACGACCGCGCATTGGATGAAGAGCGACGTTTGCTTTATGTCGCAATGACGCGTGCGAAAAAGCGATTGCATTTGATGGCGCCACTCAAATTCTACGTACCCGAACAACCGCGGTATGGCGATCGGCACGTCTACGGTGCACGCAGCCGTTTTATGACCGACGCGCTGCTCGCTACGATGGCACCCGTGTTTCACGGACAGTCTGTTCACGAGGGTGTTGCCGGGCGTGAACGTGCAGCTGCTCGCGTGGATGTCGCAAGTCGGTTGCGTGACATGTGGTAGCGCCGGGCGCTAGGCTAGCTGTCTTAGCGGCCGAATCCCGGGGGAACCTCATGGCACGACTTAGGTCCACAATCGTTGCGTCGGCAACGGCATTGATGTTGGCAGCGCCGACGCTGGCGAGCGAGACGCTGCAGGACAAACTGGCGAGGACCGCAGCGTCGGTAACCGACGACGTAGTCGCGCTGCGCAGACACTTTCATGAGTTCCCTGAGCTCAGTAACGAGGAATACAAGACAGCCGAGCGCATCGCCGAGGAGCTTCGCGCTATGGGTTTGGAGCCGACAACAGGTATCGCCGAGACGGGCGTCACCGCGTTGATCAAAGGCGGTAAACCTGGACCGCTGGTCGCATTGCGTGCCGACATGGATGCCTTGCCTGTGATCGAGCAGGTCGATCTGCCTTTCGCTTCCAAGCAGCGCGGTGTCTACAACGGTAACGACGTCGGCATCATGCACGCCTGCGGTCACGACACGCATATGGCGATGTTGCTGGGTGCTGCCAAAACGTTAGTCGCGCATCAGGACGAGTTGCCCGGGGACGTGCTGTTGATTTTCCAGCCGGCCGAGGAGGGCGCGCCGCATGGCACGCCATCGTGGGGCGCCAAGAAAATGCTCGAGGAAGGTATCTTCGATAAGCGCAAGCCCGACGCGATTTTCGGTTTGCATACGTTCGCGAATTTGCCCGCTGGCATGGTTGCCTATCGGTCCGGCCCGGCGATGGCGAGTTCCGATCGCTTCAGCATCACGGTATCCGGTCGGCAGACGCATGGATCAAGACCTTGGAATGGCGTCGATCCGATTGTAGTGGCCTCGCAAATCGTGATGGCCGTGCAGACGATCGCCAGTCGACAGGTGGACGTTACGAAGGCGCCGTCTGTGATTTCGTTTGGCATCATTAACGGCGGTGTGCGCAATAACATCATCCCCGACACGGTCGAACTGGTGGGTACGATCCGCAACTTCGATATGGGGATTCGTGAGCAGATCCACGCGAAGCTTCGCCATACCGCGGTGACGATTGCGGACAGTGCTGGCGCCAGCGCTGAAGTGAATATTGATCTTGGATATCCCGTTACCGTCAACAACGAGGACTTGACCGCGCAGATGTTGCCGACTGTGCAGCGTGTTTTCGGTGACGGCCGGGTCTTCGAGTCACCGTTGGTGACCGGGGCGGAAGATTTCTCCTACTTTGCACAGGAGACGCCGGGGTTGTTTTTGTTCCTCGGCGGTGCGCCTGCAGGTGCCGACCCGGCGCAGATTGCGACCAACCACTCGCCATTGTTTTTTGTCGATGAATCGACACTGCCGTACGGCGTGAACGTGCTGGCACAAATGGTGGCAGATTTCATGATCGACGCGACGAAAACCTCGGGAGACTGAACGATGAGTGCAGTAATGAAATCGGATGTTCGAGGTTCGGTCAGCGAAGCAGAGTGGGAGACTCGTGTCGCACTCGCGGCGGCGTATCGATTAGTTGCATTGCATGGTTGGGACGATCTCGTTTTCACCCATATCTCGGCTGCAGTGCCCGGTGAGGAGGGTCATTTCCTGATCAACCCCTATGGGTTGTTCTTCGAGGAAATCACGGCGAGCAGTCTTGTAAAGGTGAATCTCGCCGGTGAGAAGGTCATGGAGTCGGACTTTCCGATCAATCCGGCGGGGTTTGTGATCCACTCAGCTATTCATGAGGCGCGTCATGATGTGAAGTGTGTGTTGCATACGCATACTCGAGCTGGGATTGCAGTGTCTGCTCAGGAAGACGGGCTATTGCCGATCTCACAGCAGAGCCTGTTCCTCATGGCGAACGTGGGCTACCACAACTATGAGGGTGTGGCACTCAACGACGATGAGAAACCGAGGCTGGTGGCAGATCTTGGTGATAAGGCCGCGCTGATTCTTCGCAACCATGGTTTGCTGACCGCGGCGTCAACGATTCCGGAAGCTTTCCTGATCATGTATGCGCTCGAGGCTAGCTGCCAGATTCAGATTAACGCGCAATCCGGTGGTGGCGCATTGATTCGCATTCCTGAGCAGATTCTTGCGGGTGCTGCCGAGCAGCGGAGAGTGGTGACCAAAGGGTTAGGCGCGGATCTCGTTTGGCCTGGCCTGTTGCGCAAGCTGGATCGCAATAACCCGGGTTATGCGGATTGAGGTGAAGTGCTACTTCAGAAATAGCTGGTAGGCGGGGTTTTCTGTTTCTTCGGTATATCGATACCCGAGGGCATCGAGGCGATCCTCGGGCCCGCGGGATCGCTGGTCGGTCGAACGCAGGCCAACCAGCACACGACCGTAGTCAGATCCGTGATTGCGGTAGTGGAAGAGCGTGATGTCCCAATCATCACCCAGCGTTTCGAGGAATAGCGCCAAAGCGCCAGGACGCTCCGGGAACTCGCATCGATAAAGACGTTCTCCATCGTTATTGGATCGGCCGCCAGCCAGATGGCGCACGTGCAGTTGGGCGAGCTCGTTACCACTGAGGTCATGCGCTTCATAACCTGCGGCGCGAATGCTCTCGAGCAATGACGCCTGTTGGGTTAAGCCGTCAGACAGCGCGACTCCGACGAAAATACGTGCGAGTGCATCCGAGCTGTGACGGTAGTTGAATTCGGTCACGCCCACCTCGCCGAGTACCTTGCAGAACTCTCGGAAACTCCCAGGGCGCTCCGCGATATGCACGGCGAACAATGCTTCCCGGTGTTCCCCCACGGCGGCACGTTCGGCGATATGTCGTAGCCGATCGAAGTTGAGGTTTGCCCCGCAACACAGTGCGACCAGATCGCCGCCGTCCGGGTGCGCTGCGGCCCACTGCCGCGCGCCGGCAACGGCGAGTGCGCCGGCGGGCTCTACAACCGTCCTGGTGTCTTCGAAAATATCGCGAATCGCCGCACAGGTCGCGTCCGTCGATACGGTGATGACGTCATCGAGGATCTCGTTACAGATAGTGAACGTGTGCTGACCCACCTGCCGGACGGCGACGCCGTCGGCAAAGATGCCGACGCTGTTGAGTTCAATCGGGGCACCGTTGCGAATCGCGGCCAACATGCTGGCCGATTCATCAGGCTCGACGCCGATCAGTTTCGTGGTGGGCCAATGCGATCGGACTGCCAGCGCGATACCTGCGGCGAGGCCGCCGCCGCCGACCGGCACAAAAAGTGCTTTGGGTGCGGTCGGCATTTGCTGTAGCAGTTCGCGACCGATGGTTGCCTGACCCGCGATCACGTGCGGATCGTCGAATGGGTGGATAAATGTGAGTTGATCGTTTTCAGCGAGCTCGAACGCGTGAGCTTGCGCCGCATCGTAGGTATCACCCTTCAGCACCACCTCGGCACCGAGTGCACGCACGGCGCTAATCTTGATCGACGGCGTGGTTGTCGGCATAACAATCACGGCACGACATTCATGCAACTGGGCTGCGAGTGCTACTCCCTGTGCATGGTTGCCGGCAGAGCTGCAAATGACGCCGCGCCCGCGAGCGGCGTTGTCCAAGGCTGCCATCTTGTTCATTGCGCCGCGCAACTTGAAAGAGAAAACGGGCTGGCGATCCTCTCGCTTCAACCACACATGGCATCCGGTACTAACCGATACGCGCTGCATCAATTCGAGCGGCGTCTCAATAGCGACTCGGTAGACTTGCTTCATGGCGGCATCAATCTCGGCCGGCCAGTCAAACGGTGGGTGCTTGGCGGTTACTGGATCCATCTGAGAATACTAGCGCGCTTGTTGATTACTGCGCGCAAAAAAAACGGCGCCACGAGGGCGCCGTTCTTCAGGAGTGAATGGCAGGCGATCACTCGATCGGGTTGCCATCTGTGTCGAGCAGCTGAATCTCGCCGATGCCGAGCGACTCGATGCTTTCACGAATCTTGGCCAGATCGCCAACGACGACCCAGATCATCCGGTCGGGTTGGATGACTCGCTCCGCCTGCTCACGAACCTCCTCGACCGTCAGCGCACGGGTGCGATCGGCAAAGGTGGACCAGTGATCATCAGGCAGGTTGAAGCGCACGAGAGAAATCAAAGAACCGTTGACGGCACTGATCGTCTCCCAACGTCCCGGGAGCGATAAGGTGTTATTCGCTTTGACTCGCTCCAGCTCATCGTCCTCTGCCGGACGCTCGCCGAGATAATCGCCCAGCTCCTTGCGCAGCTCCGCAATTGCGTCGGCGGTCTTATCGCTCTGCACCGGTGCCAAGATCAAGAATGGTCTCTGGGCTTCGGCATCGACGATGGTTGAGTACACACCATACGACCAGTTCTTATCTTCGCGCAGATTCAGATTCAAACGGGCACTGAAGTCACCACCAAGCACCTGATTGGCGGCCTCGATGGCGAGATCGGCAGGATCAGACGTCGGTGGCGCTACATGTCCGCCAATGATCATCGACTGTGCTGAGTCAGGGCGATCGATCACGTACAAGACTTCGCCTTCCTGCTGAGCGACTTCGGCTAGCGTCTTGTTTGGAATCTCCGCTTGTTCCCACTTGCCGAAGCGAGCTTCCAACTCGGGGCGGATCTCCTCAAGGGTGGTGTCACCGACGATGATCAGCGTCGCATTGTTGGGGCGAATCCACGTGCTGTGGAACGCCTGCAGCGCTGCTTGATCGATGGCCATGGCGCTGGCCTCGGTGCCGCTACCGGTCAGTGGCTGTCCATAGGCGTGTTCCTCGCCATACATCAGCTTTGGCAGAACACGAAGCGCCATCGACTGCGGTTGCGTTCGCTCTCGTTGAATACCGGCGATGCGCGCCTTGCGCAGACGATCGAGCTCGTTCTCGGGGAATGCAGGGTTGAGGATGATGTCCGCGTAAATGTCGAGGGCATCACCCATATTGCGCTTGAGCGTATTCAGGCTGATGGTGGCCGTGTCGAGGGATGCTCCCGCACCGTAGTTGGCCCCCAGTTGCTGTAACGCCTCAGAGATTTCTAGCGCACTGCGTTTCTTGGTGCCCTCGTCCAGCATCGACATTGCTAGGCTGGCGGTGCCGGGCAGGCCGAACTGATCTGCCGCATAGCCAGCGTTGAACACCATGCTGAAGTTGACCAGTGGCACGTTGTCGCGAGTCGCAACGATTAGCTCGAGGCCATTGTCGAGTGTTGCTCGCTCAAACTCCGGGAAACCCACGGTCGGGAATGTGTCGGGGTAGGGCAATGCTGATCGATCGGCGCCTTCGCCTTTCGCTGTGAGCGACGTGTTGAAAGGTTCGACCGTCAGTACATAAACGCCATCAGTGAACCAGCGCTTGGCAGCGGCCTGGATCGTACGTGGTGTTGCTGCCTCAAGGCGCTCCAATGCGGTCTTGTAGAAATCCGGACTGCCACCATAGACGTAGTTCTCAGCAAGGATATCCGATTTGCCACCGAAGCCACCGACACGTTCTGCGCCGCGAACGAACCCAGCCAGTGCACTCGTGCGCACACGATTCAGTTCCTCACGGGTTGGACCTTTCTCGAGGAAGCGTGCGATCTCTTCGTCCATAGCCCGCTCAACCGCCTCGGCATCTCCACCCGGTTGCACGGTGGCGGTGACGTAGATAAAGCCGGCGATCTCGATCGCGAGTACGCTCGCGCCGACGCTGGTGGCTGTCTGGTCTTCATAGACCAGGCGTTCGTAAAGACGCGAGTTCTTGCCGCCGCCGAGAATCGAGGTCGCCAGTTGCAGCAAGTCGGTATCGCTATTCGCCCACTCCGGTGCAGGCCACGCTTTGTAGATGCGGGTCTGCGGCACGCGGTCCTGCAGCGTTTCGCGATGCTCGCCGTCGAGGGTCGGTACCCAAATATCATGGCGGGTGATCGGCGGCCCCGGCTGAATATCGCCAAAGTAGAGCTCCGCTTTCTCGCGTGCGATTTCGGGTGTGATGTCGCCAGCGAGCACGAGCACCGCATTATTCGGGCCGTAGTAGGTCTGGAACCACTCTTTCACATCATCAAGGGTTGCGGCATTCAGGTCTTCCATGGAGCCGATGGGCAACCAGGAGTAGGGATGGCCTTTGGGGAAGATGCCCTCAATCAGGTGATTGAAAACCATGCCATAGGGCTGGTTCTCGTTCTGGCGCTTCTCGTTTTGCACCACACCACGTTGCTCGTCGAGCCGTTCTTGTGACACTGCGCCCAGCAGGTGCCCCATGCGATCGGATTCCATCCACAGTGCAAGGTCCAGACCGGTCGTTGGGACGTTCTGGAAGTAGTTGGTGCGATCGAAGGATGTTGTGCCGTTTTGGTCGGTCACACCGATTCGTTCAAACGGCTCAAAATATTCATCGTCGTAGTTTTCCGAACCGTTGAACATCAGATGTTCGAATAGATGTGCGAAACCGGTTCTTCCCGGCTTCTCGTCTTTCGACCCGACGTGGTACCAGATATTGACCGCCACGATCGGTGCCTTGTGGTCCTCATGCACGATCACGGTCAGTCCGTTATCGAGCTGGAACTGGGTGTAGGGGATGTCCACGGTCTGACTCTTGACCGCAGCCGAAGCGAACAGCGCTACGGCAAACAACATGATGCGCATATTGGATTCCTCTGATTGGTCAGCCATTCCGAACGGCTGAATGCCGGCCTCGGAGCGGTTAGCAGCCGGCGAAACTAGCAGTCAGAAAGGCCGGATGTCCAAGTGACAAGCGTTACAGCGGGCCTGTTCTGTAGCGGTACGCCACCCGTAAGTGGTTGACTATATTAGTCTAGGGGAGTTCCGTCAGGGAGAGGTGGGCGGAGTAAGTCCGGTTCATCGGTGTCGCACTGAAGTCCTCGACGCGCTCGCTGACGAGGTGTCTCGACACATAGAAATACATCGGCAGCACCGGGTAGTCTTCCACGACCATCTTCTCAGCCTGGTGCATCAATACGCTGCGCGCTGACATGTCGACAGTGCCGGCAGCCTGATCCAGGAGTGCATCAAAATCTGCGTTGTCGTATCCGGCAAAATTTTGCGGATGCCCGCTCCGAAACAGCGACAGGAATGTGTCTGCGTCATTGTAGTCGCCGGTCCAGCCGAGACGCATCAGGTCCCATTGGTCACGCTTGTCGCGATTGTCCAGCATGACCTTGAATTCCTGATTGATGATGTCGAGTTCAATACCGAGGGTGTCGCGCGCCATACCCTGCAGCGCAATGGCGATTTTCTGATGGGTATCGCCCGTGTTGTACAGCAGGGTCGCCCGAAGCGTTGATGCTGCATCGTATCCCGCGGCGGCGAGTTGCTCGCGCGCGTATTCGATCTGCTGCTCGCGCGGCCATTCACGCCACACATAACTGAAGCTCTCATGGTTTGCGATACCTGGCGGTACGAGACCCCAGGCACCCGCCTGCCCGGACGCGAGCACGGATTTCGTCAGCGCATCGCGATCTAGCGCGATCGTTAACGCTTCCCGGACTCGGACATCCGAAAAAGGCGGCTCACTGAGATCGAACACCATGAAATAGACACTGAGGTTCGGCGTGACGTGCAATTGATCGCCGTACGTCGCTTGCAGGGCCCGAAACTGGTTTGCGGGCGTTGATGAGGTGATATCGAGTTCGCCAGCCTCAAACAATCGCAGTTCTGTGCTTGCATTCTCAAGCGGCAGAAACTCGACTTGCTCGATCGACACGTTGGCGGCGTCCCAGTAATTTGTGTTTTTCTCGAGTGAGATCCGATCCCCAACCCGTTGCGCCCGTAAGGTGTAGGCGCCGTTGGTAATCGAGTGTTCCGGGCGAACGAATGCACTGCCGTGAGCCGCAAAACTCGGCCGATGCAGAGGGAACGTCGCCCAGTGCGTCAACAGCCCAAGAAAAAACGGAGTCGGTTGCGCAAGCTCGATCTGCAGTGTTCGTTCGCTGGTGGCCTCGATGCCGGCGTCCTCCAGCGGTAGCGTGCCGGCGGCGACGGCCTCTGCATTGCGAACGGGTCTGAGTAAGGGCGCATACGCACTTGCGGTTTGAGGGTCGATCGTTCGACGCAGACCGGCCGCATAGTCTTCCGCGACGACCGGATCACCGTTGGACCAACGCAGATTTTCGCGCAGGTAGAACGTGTAGATCAGACCATCGTCACTGATGCTCCACCGTTCCGCGGCGCCGGCAACAACTTGTCCGGTCGGATCCTCTCTGACCAGGCCTTCGTAGAGGTCCATCAACACCGTCGCGGACGCGGTCCCCTCGGCCCGATGGGGATCCAGCGTTTGCGGATCTGCGGGAATCGCTCGTCGCAAGGGCAATTCGGCATCGTCCGATTTTGGTTGGCAGGCGATGCCGAGAATCGCCAAAAGACCGATCGCCGCGATCGCTGTTGCCCAACGAATTGATGTGCTTCCCATCTGGCTCATGTCGCGATACTGGCACAGGGCAGCAAAGCAGACCATGAAATGGGTCACGTCGGTTGAGCGATGCAAAACCCGGTACAAGTCTCCATAATGATTGGATGGAAAATCTTAAGCGCGATCTTTATCCGCCAATCGAGCCTTTTCATACGGCCTACCTTGAGGTCAGTGACGGCCACCGTCTGTACTACGAACAGTCGGGCAACCCGCACGGCAAACAGGTTGTGGTGCTGCACGGCGGACCTGGCGGTGGCAGCAGCCCTGCGATGCGACGCTTCTTCAATCCGGATGTATACCGGGTTGTGATCTTCGACCAGCGCGGGTCCGGCAAAAGCACGCCGCATGCGAGTCTTGAGAACAATACGACTCAGGACCTCATCAACGATATCGAGATTCTGCGCGAGTCCTTACAGATTCGAAGATGGCAGGTATTCGGTGGCTCATGGGGCAGCACTCTGGCACTGGCCTATGCGCAAGCTCACCGTGATCGTGTCAGCGAGCTCGTGTTACGCGGAATTTTTATGCTTCGCGACAAAGAGCTGAAATGGTTCTACCAGCATGGGGCGAGTGAGCTCTTTCCTGACCTCTGGCAGCACTACCTGGCACCCATCCCCGAGGCCGAACGAGACGATTTGCTGACCGCTTATCACCGTCGGCTCACGAGCTACGATGAGGCGATCAGACTCGAAGCGGCTCGTGCCTGGTCGGTGTGGGAAGGTTCAACGAGCTTTCTGTTACCGAATGAGGAAGCGCGCGATGAATTCGGCGAAGCGGCACATGCATTGGCGATGGCGCGCATAGAATGTCATTACTTCATGAATGGCGGATTCATGGTGCCGGGACAACTGATCGATGAGATCGACAAGATCAGGGATGTGCCTGCCGTTATCGTCCAGGGTCGCTACGACGTGGTGTGCCCGATGATCAGCGCATGGGAGCTACATGCGGCGTGGCCTGAGTCGCGTCTGGTGATAGTGCCTAACGCGGGGCACTCGGCTTTTGAGCCGGGTAATGCGTCTGCATTGATCGCGGCAACCGATCACTTTTCAACGGGGCAAAGATGAGCGAAAAAACTCTTTTCAAGAATGCGCGTTTGGTTTCCGAAATGCGCGAGTGGCCAGGCGATCTGCTGGTCGTCGACGGAAAAATCTCGGCGATCGAAGCCGAGATTGCGGCCGAGGATGGTATGCACGTTGTCGATGTGGCGGGGCGGTATCTCATGCCCGGCATGATCGATGACCAGGTGCATTTCCGCGAACCGGGTCTGACCGCAAAGGGCGACCTCAGCACCGAGTCTGCGGCAGCGGTTGCCGGTGGCACCACGAGCTTCATGGACATGCCGAACGTTAATCCTCCGATCACGACGCGCGAGGCGCTGGCGGGCAAATATCAACTGGCGGAAGATCGCTGCCACGCCAACTATGCGTTTTACTTTGGCGCGACCAACGACAATCTTGAAGAGATCAAGGCGTTGAGACCCGAAGAGACCTGCGGGATCAAGGCCTTCATGGGCGCATCAACGGGCAGTCTGCTCGTCGATGATCCGCAGGCTTTGGACGATTTGTTTCGGCATGCACCGGTGCTGGTCGTTACGCATTGCGAAGATTCGCCGATGATCTGGGAAGAAGAGCGACGGGCGCGCGACACGCTCGGCGACGGTGTCCCGATGTCGATGCATCCGGACATCCGCAGCGCAGCGGCGTGCCTGAAATCCTCGGCATTAGCGACGGGTCTGGCGCGTGAGCACGATGCGCGCCTGCATGTCCTGCACCTGACGACGGCCGATGAGATGCCGCAATTCGCTCGCGGCGAACGCTATGGGAAGCGGATCACGGCGGAAATCTGCATTCACCATCTCTGGTTTACCGCGGACGACTACGAGGCGCTGGGTTCACGTATCAAGTGTAATCCTGCGATTAAGGCACCTCATCACCGAGCCGCGCTGCGCAAAGCGCTGGCCGAAGGTCGGCTCGATGTGATCGCCACCGACCACGCGCCGCACCTTGCCGAAGAAAAAGACCGACACTATTTCGCCGCACCTGCTGGCTTGCCGCTGACGGAGCACGCGCTGGTAGCTGCACTGGATCTTGCCGATGAAGTCGGCGTGGATATCCCCTTTATGGTGGATCGCCTGGCCCACGCGTCGGCCGACTTGTTCGGCATTCCGGATCGAGGCTACCTACGAGAAGGCTACTGGGCCGACCTTGTGATCGTTGACCCGGAGGGCGATTGGACGACGACCGATGCGGATGTGCACTACAAATGTGGATGGACGCCATTCGATGGCCACACATTCCGACATCGCGTGGCGGGCACATGGGTGAATGGCGTGCATGCCTACGATGGTGAGAACGTACTGGACGTTCGGGCGGGCATGCGACTGACGTGCAACAGCGCAAGGGATAAGAACGTCGAACGTCGATGACCTTCGCAGGCGATTGGCCCGGCGCGCGCCGGGCCCACCTGCTGATCAGTCAACTCAGAAATAGACCTTCGCGCCGAGAGACCACGTTGTTGTGTCGTCGATCACCTGAACGGCAGGGCCGAGCGCAATGTTGTCACGCAGGAAGAAGTCGATACCGGCTGTGGCAATCTCTTCCTCACCCGCGTCCTCAAGGTCGAGACTGGCTAAAGATCCGTAGAGTTCGATGTCATCGGTGAGCATCGTTCGCATGCCCGCTGAAAGGAATAGCCCGTCATCCTTGTCTTCAAAAAACGGCGTCTCGAATCGAGCATCGGCGAAGCCGAGTCGCAGCACGATATCCGTCCGGGGCGTGATCGAGAAGTCGAAACCGCCGCCCCATATCGAGGTGGTCACATCAACGTCATCGTCGAACTCGAGGCGATCGTAGGAGACGAATAAGTGGGTCGAATTCCCGATCTCGATCAGACCATTGGCGACAAAACCGTCGCCTTCGATATCGCCACCTCCAAAGGTGCTATCGAGGTCTACTTCGGACTCCGAATACCTGAACTCCGCATAGTTGTAACTGATGCGCTCTTCATGTGCCCCGGCGCTTGCGCTCAGTAAGGCGAGCGCGGTGAGCGCAGTCGCAGTCCTGTACATGTTTTGACTCCTCTTGTGCAGTGTTTGCTCTAGATTAGCCAGCCAAACTGAACAGGGCCTGAAGCACCCGGGTTGATGCGAAAACGGGTACACTACGCGCGGCAACACAGCAGGCACTCCGATGCTCCGGACCATCAAAGGCGTTCTCGTCCTGATTCCGATCGTGCTCAATATCGTGTTCTGGTTTATACCGATCATGGTGTTCGCGATCGTCAGGTTGATCCTGCCGTTCACTCAGGTCAGAAAATTCACGTCGCGAATTCTCATCGCCTGCGGTGAGAACTGGATCAGCGTCAATAACTGGCTGGAGGACGTCACACAGGACATCAGCTGGCATTTCAGCGGGAACGAAAACCTGCGGAGAGATGATTGGTACCTGGTCCTGGCGAACCACCAGTCATGGGTCGATATCATCGTTTTGCAGCGCGCTCTGAATCGTCGTATCCCGTTCCTCAAGTTCTTCATTAAACAAGTCCTGATCTGGGTACCGTTTCTTGGGCTTGCGTGGTGGGCGATGGATATGCCGTTCATGAAGCGCTATTCGCGTTCCTACCTCGAAAAGTACCCCGAAAAGCGTGGCCAGGACCTGGAGGCGACAAGACGTTCCTGTGAGCGGTTCTCGGAGGTGCCGACCTCGGTCATAAATTTTGTCGAGGGCACGCGATTCACGCCGGAGAAGCACGCAAAGACGGAAAGCCCGTACCAGCATCTGCTTGCTCCCAAAGCCGGCGGTATCGCGTTTGCGCTCTCGGTCATGGGCGAACAGTTCCGCTCGATGCTCGATGTCACGGTCGTTTATCCGGATGGGTCACCGACGTTCTGGGACCTGGTCACGGGTCGCTTGCACAACGTCGTGGTCGATGTTCGTGAGGTGGTCGTCGAGCCCTGGATGCAGGGTGGTGACTACCTGAATGATCAGGCGTATCGTGATCGCTTTCAGCGGTGGTTGACCGACCTGTGGCAGTCGAAAGATCATCGAATCAGCGAGCTTATTGCTGCGCATCGAGCATAACGCCACGTTGAGGATGCCTCTACATCATGTCCGACCCTAAGCCGCGACGCGGCGCCGACATCCTGCGCGATCCTGCGCTCAACAAATCGACTGCGTTCACGATGGAAGAGCGCGAGACTCTGGGGCTTCGCGGCCTGCTGCCGCCGACAATGAATACGCAGGATCAGCAAATGGGGCGGATCCTCGCCAACATCCGTCGCAAGAGTTCTGATATCGAACGCTACATCGCGCTGAGGGCCCTGCAGAGCCGCAGCCAACAGCTTTTCTATCGCGTCGTGACCGAAAATATCGAGGAGATCATGCCGCTCATCTACACGCCGACGGTGGGAGAGGCATGCAAGGAGTTTGCGCATATCTTCCGTGATGCGCGCGGCATGTATATCTCGATTGATGACGCCGGTGATGTCGACAAGTTGCTCGCTAACTGGCCCGAGGACGACATTCGCGTCATCGTGGTGACCGACGGCGAGCGTATCCTCGGGCTCGGGGATCTCGGCAGCAATGGCATGGGGATTTCGATCGGCAAGCTGGCGCTGTATACCGCATGCGCAGGAATCCATCCTCGTAACACCCTGCCGTTGGTCATCGATGTCGGCACCGACAACGACGAGCTACGCGAGGACCCGATGTATCTCGGTATTCCGCGCAAGCGGGTACGCGGTGAGGCGTACGAAGCGTTGGTCGACGAATTCATACAAGCCGTACAAAAACGCTTTCCGAACGCGCTGATCCAATTTGAAGATTTCTCGACGCCGAATGCACAGATGTTCCTCGATCGTTATCGCGATCAGGTGCTGTGTTTCAACGATGACATCCAGGGCACAGCCTCGGTCGCCCTTGCCGGGATCATCGCATCGACGCGCGTGACGGGCGTTGCGCTGCGTGATATGCGGGTCATGTTCCTCGGCCATGGGTCTGCTGCCACGGGCATCGCAGACCTGATGGTGTCATCGATGATGGATGAAGGACTAACCGAAGCCGAGGCCTGTGCACAGATCCGGTTTGTGGGCAGAAATGGCGTGATCACCAAGGATTCCGGCAAAGCCGTCGGACCGCTCGAGCGATTTGCGCCTGACTTGCCGCCACTCGATTTTCTGTCGTCGATTGATCGGTTCGAGCCGCATGCACTGATCGGTGCGACCGGCTCACCAGGTACCTTCACCGAACGCATCGTTCGCAAGATGGCGACGCTGAATAACAATCCGGTCATTTTCGCGCTGTCGAACCCAACCTCGCGCGCGGAGTGCACCGCGGAGCAGGCCTATCGCTGGAGCGGTGGTCGCGCCTTGTTTGCGAGTGGTAGCCCGTTTGCACCGGTAAAGCTGAATGGGAAAACACACTGGCCAGGGCAGGGCAACAACGCCTATATCTTCCCGGGCGTTGGTCTAGGCGCCGTGGCCGTTGGTGCAACTCGCGTTACCGATGTGATGTTCCTTGAGGCTGCCCGCCGCCTCGCGAACCTGATCCGCGATGTGGATTTGGCCGATGGCACCCTTTATCCGCCACTCACGCGTATCCGTAAGGTCTCGCTTGCTGTTGCCGTATCTGTCGCCGAGCGCGCCTATGCGGACGGGCTTGCCACCGTGCCTCGACCCGATGATCTTGAGTCTTTCATCGCAGCGACGATGTACGACCCGGTGTATTGATGCAGCTGTGGTGGCTTTACGTGGTGCGTAGTGCCGACGGTAGCCTGTATACCGGGATCAGCACCAACCCTGCGGCACGCCTCGACAAACATCGATCCGGAAAAGGCGCGCGCGCTTTGCGGGGCAAAGGCCCGATGGATCTCGCGGCTTTCTGCGAGGTGGGTGACCGAGCAGCGGCAAGCCGAGCGGAGTATGCGTTCAAACAGCTGAGTAAGCCGGTGAAGGAACAAACGGTCGCTGGCGGCAACCGCGCGCTATCCGCGTTCGCGCACGATTATTCTTCGTCGCCGGTTTGAATGTCCTTTACGTTTTCCTGGTCTGTCCGTAGCAACGTAGCCAGCTCAGCTGCAGATTGGTGAACCGTTTGGATCAACGCCTGTTCGTCTTGACGGTAGGCGCTTTGCTTACGCAGATATCGCTCATCGTGTTTCAGGAACATCTCGGTAACGCGACGGGCACGTTCCTCCGAGTAGCCCAACTCGCCAAGTAGGTCTTCGGTCACCTTGAGACTTGAGTACAGGGTGTCCCGGACCGGATCCTCGATGCCGAGATCCATGAGGCGATGCGCGTGCACTCGGTTGCGGGCGCGAGCAAAAATCTTCAAGTGCGGGAAGTGCTGGCGGATCAACTCGGCCGCTTCCACGGATTGCTCGACATCATCGATGGCGAGAATCAGATACTTCGCGTCTTTTGCACCGGCGGCATGCAACAAGTCAACACGTCGTGCATCGCCAAAATAGACTTTGTTACCGAAGCGACGAACCACATCGACCTGTTCCGGGTTGGATTCGAGCGCGGTGAACGGAATGCCTTTGCTCCGCAAGATACGGCCGATGATCTGCCCAAAGCGGCCAAAGCTGACAATTACAATCTGAGGTTGTTCGTTCGAGATTTCGTCATAGGTGGGCGGTTTACTGGCGGCGCTGCGATTCAGCCAGAAGTCGGCGGCGATCATCACGAGCGGTGTCAGTGCCATGGATATGCTGACCACGACAATCAGGAAGTCCGCAAGCTCACGCGTCATGACGCTTTCGCTGACCGCAGCGGTGAACAGGACGAACCCGAACTCACCGCCTTGCGAGAGGATCAAACCGAGTCGTAGTCGCTCGTCGGACTCCATCTGGAAGCGAAGCGCGAGTAGTACCAGCAGAGCTGCCTTGATGCTCATCAGCACCAGTACGGACCCTGTGAGCGCCAGCGCCTGATCCACGACCAGCGATAGGTTCACCGACATGCCTACCGCGATGAAGAACAGCCCGAGGAGCAAGCCCTTGAACGGCTCGATATCGACCTCCAGCTGGTGCCGGTACTCGGAGTCAGCTAACAGCATACCGGCGATGAAAGCGCCCAGCCCCATCGACAAACCGACCTTATACATCAGGGTCGCACTGCCAATGACCACCAACAGGCCCACGGCGATCATCAATTCGCGGATATCGGTGCCGGCGACCACTCGAAGGATCGGACGCAGTGTATATCGGCCGCCAACGATCAATAGGACCATCGCACCGATCGCCTTGCCGATGGCCATAATGTCGACGCTCATGGACTCCGGTGCAGCCAGTAGCGGCATCAGGGCGAGCAGTGGGATCACCGCCATATCCTGGAACAGCAGAACGGCAAACGCGGACCGGCCGTAACGCACCGACAGCTCATGGCGTTCGGCCAGCAGCTGCATAGTAAATGCCGTCGAAGAGAGCGCGAGGCCGAAGCCGACGACCACTGCGGCGCGCCAGTCGATCTCCAGTGCGACGACGATGCCTGAGAGTACGAGCCCGGTGATGAGAACCTGGAGGCCGCCTAATCCGAAAACCGCTTTACGCAGCACCCACAGCCGGGACGGCTGCATCTCGAGTCCGATGATGAACAGCAGGAAGACGACACCCAGTTCTGCAAAGTGCAGAATCGTGTCGACATCGGTGACCAGCTTCAGTACCGACGGTCCAATAAGCACGCCAGCCAGCAGGTAACCCAGCACCGAGCCAAGGCCAATGCGCTTGGTGAGCGGCACGGTGACAATGGCGACCGCGAGGTATACCAGCACTTCGGTCAGAAAATTCACGCAGCCTCCCGGCGATGCTGAATGCAGCGCAGAGTCTAGCGGAGATGTATCAGTCGATGAGCGTGTAGGGGAAAACCCAGGTCTCACCGGAAACATTGCGCACGTTAATGCGATAGGAGCCAGGTTGTGTCGCCTCGGCACGCAGCAGTACGGTCAGTGCGCTCGAGTCGTCGACTTGTAGATCTTCGATTGTGAGAATCGAGCGCCCGTCAGTATCGATCACTCTCGCCCGGTAGGGTTCGTCAGATGCCAACCCCAGATCGAGCTTGAGTAACACTGAATCGCTGCCGCGCATCGCGATCTCAAGGCCAGTGTCGCTGCCTCTAGTCGGGTCGAGATACTCGACGGGCACATTGCCAGTGCCGAGCGGCATCGCCTCGGGGATCGATTGGTTCATGCCCAACAGTGCCAGCGCTGCGACCGCAACCATGGACGCTGCCGCGCTGTAGGCGGGCGAACTCAGGAAGCGGGCAACGCGATTCTTTTCGTTCTTCGACCGCTGGGCGTCGAGGGATACCACAACGTCATCGGTGTCCGTGTGTTTCAAATTGCGAATCAATCGCTCGCTGATATCGAGCTCCGCCATCGTCTCAGGGCAACCGGCGTAGAAATCCTCAAACGCCATCGCTTGCTCTTCGGTGAGCTGGTCCATCAGGTAACGGTCGACGAGATTGTGCTCGACCACGACTCGCCGGGTAAGTTGACTGAAGTCTTCCATCACATCAGGCCTCATCGCGGCCGGAGATCAAGTCCGCGGCCGCAGCGTGTGCACTCGATTCGATCAGTGCACGGAAACGTTTCTTGGCGCGGTACAGCACCCGATTGAAGTGCAGGTCGGTCAAATCCAGCGCACTGCAAATGCTGGCTTTGTCTTCCTGCTGCAGATAGAAGCGGATGAGGATCGCTCGATCACGCTCCGGTTTCAGCTCCTCGAGCAATTCGCGAACGGCGGACGCTTCCTGCTCGTCGCTGGTGTCGCTGAATTGCGTAGACGATTCGGTATCCGCTGAAGCGTCGATGGCATCGCTGTCAGCATAGGTGCGGCGGCGCTGCGAGCGTCGGATTTCCCCGATCAAGAGATTTCGGCCCGTGCTTTGGATAAACCCGGCGAGTTTCTCTGGCTCCTTGATGCCGCGATCGCGTAGCCGCTCGATGACGACCCGGAAGACATCCTGATGCAGATCCTCGGCAAGGTCCGGGTCACCGGCGCGCCGGCGCAGCATGTAGAGCAGCGGGCGGCTGTAGCGCACGATCATTTCTTGCTCGGCGGCCTGATCGCCGCCCGCAATACGCTGCGCCAGATCGCGCGCAATCGTCGCCTCGTCATTGGACGAAGCACTATCCCCGGCAACGTCTGTCGACGTGCTGCCGGATTCTCTCCCCTTCATAGGGCGATATTCTGGCAGAACTCGCAGTGGCAGTCTGTAGACGTTGTTTCTCATCGTGATCTCCGGGGATTGTGCTCAGCAATCCAATCCCTAAATCGGATCGGTGTCCCAACCATCGTCACCGCCCCAGTTGCCCTCATCCGGGTTGCGACGATGCTCAGAACGAATCACATAGCGATCCTTGCCCTGCGTGATGGTCATCTTGAATGTGCGCTTATCGGCGAGTGTGCCGCTCAAAGTGCCGGTCTCAGCGCAGTAGGCTCCGGTAGCGCCGTTCCAAAGCGCGGCGTTCTCGCGATTTTTGCGGCTTCGTTGCTTGAATTGCGCTTTACCTTCAGCACAAACGCAGATCGACAAATAGTCGCCAACCTCCATTGGCACCTTTTCATCAGGTTTGTTGTTTACTTCACGTACCACCCAAACCCATTCATAGGTCTCGGCTGATATGATCTTCTTTTCTTTTGCAACCATGCGATACCCCTTCCGTTCGCTATAGTCCGGCCGCGGCCGGATTCTTCGTACGCGTCACTTGCGCACCCCTTCAACGCCCAGCTGTCGCGGGCGTGTCAATTATCTCACCTGCGCCCTCCAGCGGCCGCCAGTCACCATGCAGGACGAACGCTGCCCAATAGTACGGATGGCGAAAACGTCTGTTTTCACTCAGTTTGCGCTTGGCATGTGCGAGCGCCGCGTCCGGTGTGAGCCCGTCTTCCAGCATCGCCTGGTAGAAGTGCTGCATAAGCTCAGCTGTCGCGCGGTCGGAGACCGGCCATAGGCTCGCAACAACCCGGCGAGCGCCGGCATACATGAATCCTCGTGTCAGGCCGAGCAGCCCTTCACCCGCCAGTTGCTGACCGAGCGCAGTCTCGCAGGCGGAGAGCGTTACCAACTCGCTGTCCAGTCGCAGCTCATAAATATCGCGTAGGCCCAAAAAGCCAGCCTGTGGATTCCCGTTCTTATCAAACAGCGACAACATCACGCCCGTTCTGGCGGGCGTGTCGTCGTCGGCGAAGCCATGGGTGGCGAGATGCAAAATCGATACTTCTGCGAGCGCATCGGGTGCGAGACGCGCTACCTTGGCGTCGAAACCTGTGAAAACCCGTGTTCGATCGGGCGCAAGTTGTTCCAGCGATGCAGCCTCTGAGGCGCTGAGTCGTAGTCGGTTCAGTGGATTTTGCTCGGCGGTAGAGGATTCAGTGGGCCTATTCAAACGCGCATCGTTAATCGAAAACACCGGATCGGCGATCGCGATGATCTCATTGCCATTCGTCCTCGAATAACCGCGTGTCAGCGACAACGCGGTCAATGAGGCCTGGTAACTGATCGGGACGCTCGCAAGGACTGGCTGTGCGTCTGGCGATAGCATCAGTGCATCGAAGGGCACGTAGTGCAGGGCGCCGTCGGGCACTATCGCTATGCGTTTCGCCTTCGCGAGTTTCTCGGCGAAGGGGCCGAGCAGGAGCCTGCCCGTCGTGACCAGCAGGTCTTGTGCATTGCCTCTTCGGGAAAGCGCAGCATGCAGTTCACGAGCGAGTACATCGATCTCTGACTTACCCGGCAAATACACAAGCTCAATCGCATCGCGATCCATCAGCCATGCATAGGAACGCTCCGTGCCGAGCATGTACTGGAGGGCTACTGTGCTCTCGTCCAGTGTTTCACGGAGCTCGGCAGCGGGAAGAGCGAAGTTGCGTTGTGTCGCGCGGTAGCGCGGATCAAACTCTGAGATTTTCGCGTCAAGCACGTTCAATTCCGCTAGCAGGTCACTGATTGGCTCAGCCCGCCTGCCGCTCAATCGTGCTTGTTCGCGTCGATTGATTTCTGCTCGCAGATTTGCGCGTCTCGTCACTAAATCGACAGGCGCGGTGGTGGGTGGGCTGGCGTTTCCTTTCTGCAATACGTCGACCAGTGTTTGGGCGCGATAGCGCTCGGCGACCTCTAGTGATCTCCCGATCTCTCCGCTTTGTGAGAGCAGGTCAACCAAGAGTGCGTATGCGTCTAACTTCGTCGCTTGGTAGCTCGCGCGAGTTTCGATTTGTTGAAGATCACTGCGCAGCTTCTCGAGATATTCAATGGAGGTGCTGGCGTCGGTGATCGCTCGTTCGATTTCTCCCAGCTGTCGCAGCGCGCTGGCACGCAAGGCGATCGAAGCGGCGATTTTCATGGGGTTGCCTGCTTCCTCGCTTCGCTTTAGCGACCGTGTCAAAAACTCGAGAGCGCGCTCTGGTTTGTCTTGGGCAAGTGCAGCACGACCGGCGTGATTCAACACTGTAATCAGATACCGACCTTCAGATGCTGGTGCGTTTGAATACTCATCGATCAAAACCTCGAACGATTCGAGTGCGCCGGTGAAATCTCCATTAGCGTAAGCTGCTTCTGCTTT
This sequence comes from Pseudomonadota bacterium, assembly GCA_039027435.1. GTDB lineage: Bacteria > Pseudomonadota > Gammaproteobacteria > Steroidobacterales > Woeseiaceae > CALBPI01. The sequence goes on from JBCCKF010000011.1 coordinate 42,266, forward strand.
CAGCAGACGCAACCGGCGAACTAGCGCCTCATCCGTCGACGTGATGGCGAGCGACTCCAGCTCATCAATCAGAGCCGCCAGAGTGTCATTTTCAGATAGATAGAGAAGCGCCATGGCGTAGTTGATACCGACAAGGAGTTGTCGATTTGAATTCGTCGCCGAGGCTAACTGATAGGACTGCGCGAGCAGATCGGACGCTTGTCGGTACACGCCGAGACGTCCATAGGCGATGCCCATATTGTTGAGAGTCTTTATTGCACTAAGGCGATCATCTATCTCCAGAGAAACATTCAGTGACTCCTGCAAAAGCACCAACGCTTCCTGGAAGCGCCCGAGTCGGGAGAGCACCAGCGCTCTGGTACGCGCGATGTCGGCGTGCAGTCGATCGCTGCGCTGGCCGCTCGAATGCGCGTAGGCGCGATCCAGGTGGACTAGAGCCTCTCGAGCTTGGCCGCGCTCCGAGAGTGTGCCCGCCAACATATTCAGGTACCGAACCTCTCCCTCACCGTCACCGACGCTCTGCGCAGTCTGCAACAATTCGGCGTAGCAAAGCTCCGCTGCTCTGAACTCCTTAAGAACTCTGAACTTCAGAAAGCACAGATTGCTCTGCGCGACATTTGCAGCCTTATTCTCGTATTCAGGCGCGAGCGTTGAGCTCGCTTTCTCTAGCGTGGATCGAGCGAGCTCTGACTGGCGAGTGCGCGCTAACGCCAACCCCATCGAGTTCAGTAGCTGGCCTTTTAGCCATGCATCGGATAGCGAGCCGCAGCAGTCCAGGCCACGGCGTGTTAATTCGACAACCTCGCGGTGCCTGCCCAAACGGCCACTGTTAGATGCGGCGATCAGCCAACGAGAAGCGCCGATTTGCCGGTTTGAGGAGCTCCGCGCCCATGCTTTGCCAAGGTCGGTCGCCAGCGGGATGCGAACTTCCCGTTCGGCGTCTCCGCTGCGGGCGTAGCTGTCAGTGAGGGCGGCTTCTTGTTCGAGCAGCTTCGCGCTCAATCCGTCTGCCGAAAAAGTCTCGACATGAATATCGCATTCACGTGCGCGCTTGTTGCTGATTGTCGCCTTGAGCGTTAGGTTCAGTGCTGCTGAGGTTTCAACGGGGAGTAATAGCAAGTGGCCATCTGCGCGGGCGACAACAGTCGGCGAAGCCGCGAGGCCAGTGATTTCCAGCTCTGCTTCGCAGAATCGTGCAGACTTGCCCAGCAACCAGCGCCCGGCGGGTAGGGCGATCTCGCGCGGCGCTTCGTCTGTGATGACCAGCCTAGGGCCGGCGACGAAATCGGTTGCAGCGAACAGGCCTGAGACGGGCGTAGCGAATCCTAGGCCAATCACAATGGCCTGCCACGCGCGGCGCAACGGGAGGCCGCACACTACCTCGCCCTGAGTCCCCATGCGCTGATGGTCGCACCGCCTGACGCGGAACCGCAAGCGACTGTTCGACTTCCCTTTTTACGGTCGTCGGTGCAAAAATGTCGCCCCCAAGGAAATCAGACCCAAATTCGCATGATGCTTTCCCCCCGTTGGATGCTCGTTCCCCTGATGCTGGCGCTTGCTGCATGTGGCGGAGAAGGCGAGGCGCCCGCAACTGAAACCGCCGAGACACCGGTGGAGTCGTCGGCCGAGGTCGAGGCTTCGGCGACACCAGCCGAGTCCTCGTTGCGCGATCCGGTGGCAGTGGCAGGTGAGATGCTGCCTTATGGTGAATCCGAAGATGCACTCATTCGCGGCTATTTCGCGTTTCCGGAGACGATGGTTGAGCCCCTGCCTGCGGTGATCGTGATCCACGAGTGGTGGGGCCTGAATGACGACATCAAAAGCGCCGCGGAGCAGATTGCCGCTCAGGGCTTCATGACGTTGGCGGTCGATCTGTACGACGGAGAGGTCACTAACAACAACGTTCGTGCGGGTGAACTCTCGCGTGATCTGCTGGAATCGATGGACGCGGCCGACGCCAACATCACTGCGGCGATTGGGTTCCTGACCGAGGTTGCGGGTGCGCCTGCAGTCGCGACCCTGGGTTGGTCACAAGGTGCGCAATGGTCGGTGCGTACGGCGCAGAATAATGCCGAAACCGTTACCGCAGCGGTCAGCTATTACGGGCAGCCCGATTCCGACCCTGAAGCGCTGGCGAAACTCGACACGCCGCTGCTCGCCATTTTCGCCGGGCGCGACCGTTCGATTCCCATTACGGATGTACGCGCGTTTCGCGAATCTGCCTTGACGCTGGGCAAGCCAGTAGAGGTCGTGGTTGAGCCCGACGCGCTACACGGGTTCGCCAACCCGGGCGACGCGCGCTATAACGAAAGCTCCGCTGCACGCGCATTCGCCCGAACCATCGCGTTTCTGCGTCAGCACCTTGGCGCTTGAGCGCTAGTTCAGCAGATTAGCGAGCGCTCTCCGTCCCGTCTGTACGCGATCATCCGCGCTGCCCAGCAGATCGAAAACCCGAAACAGGTTGGCTTTGGCTGAACCGCCATCGTCGGCGTCTTTGGTGCGGATAATTTCCAGCAACGCGTCGATCGAGGCCGCATAGTCGTTGCGCGCGGCTTCGGCGAGCGCTCTTGCCAGCGGCGTGTCCAATGACTGCAGACGTAACGCTTCACTGAGCAGTCCGAGCTCGGCAACCAGCGTGCGCACATCCGGGCTGGATTCGATTTCCTGAGGCAGATCGGTCAAACGACCCAGCGCTGTATCGTACTCGCCAAGCGCCATCTCGGCTCTCGCGAGATCGACCTTGATGGCGCCATTCTCGGGATCCGCCGCCAGCGCTTCAAGCAACATTTCCCGCGCTGACGCGTCATCGCCGCTCAGAACGGCCTCTTGTGTGGCCTGCCGCAAGTTGTCCCCGGCAGGTGCAACGTATTGGTCAATTAGCTGCACCAGCGCCTGCTCCGGTTGCAGTCCGACGATTTGTTCCACTGCCTGTTTCTGGTGGAACAGCACCAGCATCGGGATGCTGCGCACACCGAACGCACCCGCAAGTGCGTTCTCTTCGTCGACGTTGACTTTGGCGACCTTGAATCGACCTTGGTAGCGATCCGCGAGGTTGTTCAGCATGGGCGTGATTTGCTGGCAAGGTCCGCACCACGGTGCCCAAAAATCCACGAGTACCGGAACATTCGCGTTGACGACCATCGACTCGAAGTTCTCTGCCGTGGCATCGAATACCCAGTTTTCGGTCGTTCCTGTGTTCAGCATGGTGTGCTCCAGTCGTGCGTGATTGGTTGATTTGGGGGCGAGTCGGCGCATGTCAAGAAAAGGGTGTCGGGGCCGGATGGGCGAGGGGGTGGTGCCCATGCCTCTGGCGTCTGCGAAACAGACCCGGCCCCTCCACAAATGGCGTCACTTCAGGGGGGGGTGGTGACGCCGGCGCGTTTCACGGTAGATCGTGAAACGCAGGGGGGTGTCAACAGTTCTTCAGGGGAGGGAGTTCTGTTGACGTTCTGAACCCGGTTACCTCAGGTTGTCCTTCGCGACCAGAATGCCTCGAGCTGTGCCAAACGTTTCAGCCAGTTCGATTTGCACTGTGGTGCGCAAGTCCGCATCGTTTTGCTCGCGGATTGCTGCAACAGCCTCCTCGAGCGGTGCGGACACATCGATGAACTCACTTGCGCTAGCCCGCACGATGATCTCGTCCATGGCGGTCACTGCATCGTTCGCCATGAGAGGCATGTGCAGCGCGCCGGTCACTCCGAGGACGCCCGCGAGGGCGATTGCTCTCATACGTCGCTGCTTCATTTTGCTACCTTCCTTCGGGAGGCTGCTGTCCGACGAGGGTCAGACAATCAATACAACCTCTTCTGCTTTAATACATAGCAGGTAGCGTGCCAACTTTAATTTCCAATAAAATCAATGGAGTAGATCGATGATTGATTCTCGGAAATTCGTAAATTACACTTTTTCGTAATCAAATTTACGAAAAAACGTAATTCTATGGCTGCTAACGAAAAACCGGGATATCAGTTTCTCTTTCAGCGATTACCAATCATGGTCGCCGCGTTAGATGAGCGCGGTTTTTTCATCGACCAGAGCGACGCGATGATCAATCGCCTTGGTTACTCACGTGAGGAACTTCAGTCGCTGAGACCCACCGATATTGCGGATAAAGATTCCGTGCGTCGTATCAACGAGGAGTTCATCCCGCAGCTTCGGCGAACCGGATCCGTGCGGGACGTACCGGTGGTTTTTCTCGATCGCAACGGTGAGGCTGTTCGGTTGATGACCAGTGCGGATGTCGAGCGGGATGCCGCGGGCGCTTATCTTCGCACGCTGGCGATCTATCGGGATATGGATGAGGCAGCTGAGCTCGAGGCGCGCTACGCGGCGATGTATCGCGCGACGCCTGCGATGCTGCATATCGTCGATCAGAAAGGTCGGATTACCGATGTCAGTGATCGTTGGCTGACGAAGCTCGGGTTTGAGCGCAAGGACGTCCTCGGTAAGTCCATCCTGGGGTTTCTCAGTGAGGACAATCGTCGGGCTATCGGCGGGCAGGAGCGCCTCGAGTATCTGATCGCATCGGGTGGCGTCACCAATTCCGAGCGCGAAATGGTCACTCGCGATGGGCGCACGCTTGAGTTGATGATGTCGACGCTGGCTGAGCGCAACGCCGCCGGAGAAGTGGTTCGCACGTTGGTTGCATCGAAAGATGTGACGGAGCGGAACGAAGCCGAGCGAGCACTGCGTCGGGCATTCGAAGAGAACGCGCGACTGCGCGAAGAGCTTGAGGCAGAGCGTGATTACTTGCGCGAGGAGTTCAACGAATCGCTGCGGTTCGGTGAGGTCGTCGGCTCCAGTCCCGCACTACGGCAGATGCTCGCGCGCGTCGAAGCGGTCGCGGCGACACCCGCCAGTGTACTCATTCTCGGTGAGTCGGGAACGGGTAAGGAGTTAGTCGCTCGCGAATTGCATGCGAGAAGCCCGCGAAGCGGTGAGTCACTCGTCAAAGTGAATTGCGCTTCGATTCCTGAGGAGTTATTCGAGAGCGAGTTCTTTGGCCATGTAAAAGGTGCCTTCACGGGTGCCCATCGTGACCGAATTGGCCGTTTCCAGCTTGCTGACGGTGGCACCATTTTTCTCGACGAGGTAGGTGAGATCCCGCTCGATCTGCAGGGAAAGCTGTTGCGGGTATTGCAGGAGAACGAGTTCGAGCGTGTCGGTGAGGACTACACGCGCAAAGTGGATGTGCGTGTCATTGCGGCGACAAATCGTGATCTGGAAGAAGCGGTCCGTGCAGGCGAGTTTCGAGAGGATCTGTTCTACCGTTTGAGTGTCTTTCCGTTGGAGGTACCGCCCTTGCGCGAGCGCGGTGATGACGTGGTCGCACTGGCACAGCACTTTCTTTCGCAAGCGGCGAGAGACTTCGGGCGGCCCGTGTTGCAACTCACGCAACGTCAGGCTGCGTTGCTTCGTGAATACCCCTGGCCTGGAAACATTCGCGAGCTCAAGAACGTCATCGAGCGTGCCGTTATTTTGTCGCGTGATGCTCACCTGCGACTCGATCTGTCTCTACCGCCCGAGGAGCTCAGTGGTGAGATCGGATTCCCAACGGGAGCATCCGAAACGACGTTGGCACTGACACCAGAACGCGATGGAGACGAGGTGTTGTCGGAGCGCGAGATGCGCGCGTTCGAGCGCGAGAACACGGTACGTGCACTTCGGGCGACGGGGTGGAAGGTATCGGGCGAAGGGGGTGCCGCCGAGCGCCTCGGGGTGAAGCCGAGTACGCTCAGCGATCGGATCAAAACCTGGGGAATAGAACGTCCCCGAACTCGCTCGTGATCAGGTTGCGACCGGAGCTATCACCAACAGTGGCCCTTCGGACACCACCACTCCGCCACGCTGTTCCAGCGTGATCGCGAACGCAGTCGGTTCTGACACTCGTAGCTTCGCGTCAATCGGGACCAATACTTCCCCGTTACGGGCAACAATGTCGAATACGCCGCCATCCACGGGTTCGGCGTCACGGTCCGGATCCACAATCCAAAGCTGATATTGGCGTGCTGCCGTATCGTTGATCGGCATATTCGCCAGGCGCAGATAGCCCTGCTGGAGTGCATCGTTCCAGACGACATCCCCGGTCACGAGTTCAAAACCCGCCTGGTTCGGTTGCAGCCAAGGCACCGTAATCGTGCCGGCAACTTCAAGCAGTTCATCGCGTTGCAGCACACTGCTCGGCGGTGTCGGTTCGGTGACATCGGAAGGTGCTTCGGCGACAGCTGTGTCGGTTTGGGTAGCCTCCGGTGAGTTCTGGTTAAACACCAGCGCCACCAGTAATGCCGCGGCAGCCAGCCAACCCGCGCCAGAAAACCAGTTTGTGCCCGTGTCAGGCACCACGACGGCCTCACTGCGGCGGCGAGCATTCTGGATGCTGCTAACGCTGCTCGCGCGTGGGACGCGTGCGGTGTCACCGACATGGTTGAGTGCGTCCAGTTCAATCCGTCGTCTGAGGTGAGCGGGCATCGCTTCGCCGCCTGTCGGAATGCTGGTCAGAGGCGCAGCGGCCGCAAGCTCCAGCGACTGACAGAGATCCGCTGGTGTCTCCGCGTCCAATTGGCGTAGCAACACGCGCATCGCGCCATCATCGTCGGGCAGGGCGGTAAACGCGTCCGCCGGTGCCGTCATCACCTTGTCAATCAGCTCATCGAGCTGGGACTCATATTGGTCCTTATTCATGCGATAGTCCCCGCACTTACGTTGTTGTGAGCTGCTCCCGCAGCATCAACAGTCCACGCCGGATATGACTCTTGACCGTGCCCAGTGGTAGCCCCATCTTTTCTGCTATTGCAGCGTGTGACATTCCCATCCAGGCCGAAAGGTGCAAGGCTTTTTGTTGTTCCGGCTTCATCTGCGCCATGACTTCTGCCACGCGCGCTACATCGGTTCGCACTTCTGCAGCGGATTCCGCTGACGGTGCGATACTCAGTGTTTCGTCAAATTCTTCTTCGGTCGGTTGTCTGTTGTGCCGACGCAGGCGGTCGATGAGTCGCCGTCTCGCCAACATCGCGACAAAGGTCGCCTCGCTCGCTTTCGAAGGATCGAAGCGGTCTGCATGGCGCCAGATTTCCACGAAGATTTCCTGAACAGCATCCTCCGCATCGTTGTCGTTTGGTGACAATCGACGGGCGAGCGACCAGACGAGGCCGCCATACTGATCCAGACACGCGTTCACCGCGCGTTGCTCTCCTGCTGCAATACGCTCGAGCAGGGTGGGCTCGGGTTGGGTAGTCACGGAGCTCCTTTCGTCCGGTTCTTCCTCTGGAATCGTCGGAAGAACAGGAGGAAATCGCTCTACCGACGCCGAGCGACGGTAGAGCGTTCCCGAGCGGTTTGCAACAAACCCACTCATGATCTAGCGGTTGGCCGCCTGCATCATGTCGCCACGCATTTCGGCGCGTACATCGTCAAGTGCATAACGCAGCGTCCAGGCCTGCTGGCGCGAGCTGTGTTGTGCCGCTGCGCGGTCGAGTCCTTGACGAAGTCGCATGCGGGCGGTGTCGCTGAGGCCCGACGCGTCAGCAAAGCTCACCAATGATTGTGCCGTGATCTTGTAAATACCTGCGGTCGCGTCGGTGTTGCCATCGTTGAACAGCGGTACGCCGACATCGATTGCGTCGTTGATCAGTGCGACCACCATGTTGTCGCCATGCGACTCGCGAGCAGCGCTCGACTCAGGCGGCAGGATCACGCGATCAATCACGTGGATGATTCCGTTGCTGGCTGCGATGTCGGTTGCCACGATCTTGGCGTTCTCGATGTTGAAGCCGCCTTCGGCTGCAGTGATCGTCGCCTTGATGCCGGCGATGGTGTCCACCTGGATGCCGTCCGCCAGCGCGTCACTGCCGACCTTGCCGGACAGCACGTGGAACTTCAGGATCGTGGCGAGCGTTTCTTTGTTTTCAGGCAGCAGCAGCGATTCGACCGTGCCCTCCGGCAGCGCCGCGAATGCCTCATCTGTCGGGGCGAATACGGTGAACGGGCCGCCGTTAGCCAACGTGTCTGCGAGACCTGCAGCTTTCGCAGCGGCGATCAGCGTGTTGAACTGACCCGCCTCAGCAGCTGTTGCGACGATGCTCGCCGCCATCTCTTTCTCTTCGTGATGTCCGGCGAGAGCAATATTGCTGGCGCCGAGCATGATGACGCTCGCAAGGGCAATCGCCTTGCTAAATCCGTTTGTCAAAGTCATGTCTTTCTCCGTGTGTTTCGAAAAGGCAACCCCGGCGCCAGGGTTGAACTGTTGTTCGCGGAGAAAAGGCGGGCGGATGCGAAAACTTCAGAATTTGCGATGAAGTCCCAGGTTGAAGCTGACGTCAGGGGCGGATTCGACAACGATATCTTCTGTAACCGAAATGGTGATGCGCCAGCGATCACCACTACGAATCTCGCCCCCGGTGACGAGCCATAGTGCAGGTCGTCCGAGAATATCGAGTGCGCTGTCACTCAACGCCCCGTGACCTTGAAGGCGTGCGCCAAGGTCGATAGCGTCGTTGATGCGGTAGCGGAGTTCTCCGTGCGCGACCCAGGTAATGCGCGATTGTCCGGGCAGATCGATATCAGCCGTGCCTAGCGCGACGGCACCGGCGCCAGCTCGCCACGACCAACCTTGAGTATCTGGAACTTCCGGCTGCCAGAGCACGTTGAGGCCGAAGTCGGTCCCGCCGCTGCCGGTCAGGTTTCGAAACGACCCGGTAGGTAACTTCAAATGAGCGGCGATTGCCCAGTCGCCACCGCCAAACCGGCGCTGTGTGCTCAGGGTGAGATCACCGATGCCGCGACGTGTGCGCGTCACATCGAGGCGTGTGCGGCCACCCTCCTCGTATTGGAACTGTATTTGTCCTTTGGGTACGTCGTCGCGAATACCGTCCGGGAACCCGAACGCCGCATGCCAGCTGTCGATAAACCCGTCGAGTGTGCCGCGAGCGTGCCACCACTGTGAGAGGCCCACCGAAACGGACCAGTGGGAATTGAAACTGTGGCGCCACTCGGCGCGCAGGCGACTCGATTCGCCATCGAGCAGGATGCTGGCATCGCCGTTCGTCTCGCGTGCCGCATGGCTGGCCGTTTGCCAATACAGGCTCAGTCCGCTGCCGGGCGCGATGCCGTCGCTGTCGAGCTGAAACAGTGCGGACACAGTCGACAGGTTGTCATGCGCTTCGAAGAGCGATTGCGCGAACGCCGGTCCGGCGAAAGACGTGAGGAGTAAGGCGGCGATACCGCCGGTGACGGCACGCTGTGTTTTGTCTTTAGCATTACGCATAATCGTGAGATGACCCTGCTATCTGCTCCGGCGCACCGGCCGCGATCATACCTCACGAAGCTTGCACACATGTTGGTGGTAGCGCTGTCCCTGTTTGGGTCGCTAGGCGCAGCCGCTGACGACAACCTGCCGAAGGAAATCCAGCGAGCGCTCGACCGGTATGAGCTGGATGCCGACGGATTCAGCCTATGGGTGCAGCCGGTCGATGGCGGCCCCGCAGTCATTGCGCACAACGCCGAAACTCCGCGGAATCCGGCGTCGACCATGAAGCTCGTTACGACGCTGGCCAGTCTGGAGCTGCTGCGCCCCGACTATCAGTGGCAAACCGAGGTGTTTCTCCTGGGTGAGCTGGGTCGCGATGGCGTGTTGCAAGGCGATCTCGCGATCCGCGGAGGTGGTGACCCGTATTTGGTGGAAGAGTCGTTGGAGAGACTGGTCGTCGAAATGCGGCGGCGCGGACTGCGTCGCATCACCGGTGACATCTTGCTGGACGATAGCGCATTTGAGCTGGAGGCGGTCGACCCTGGCGCCTTCGATCAGGAGCCGCTGCGCGCCTACAACGTGGCGCCGGACGCATTGCTAGTGAACTTCAAGGTAGTGCGGTTCTTCTTCGAACCCGATTCGCAAACACGTCAGGTGCGAATCACCACTCTGCCAGTGATGCCGGAGCTGCAGATCGAAAACAACCTCAAGCTGATTCGCGGGCGCTGTCGCGGTTATCAAAAAGGGGTGGCTGTGAGTGCAGAAGCGAATGGCACTCGCGTGCGCTTCTCCGGAACGTTTCCAGATGGCTGCGAGCGCTACTCGCTAGCGCGTTCATTGCTCACCCACGACGCGTATGCCGCGTCATTGTTCAGCACCATTTGGGCGAGACATGGGGGTCAGATTGACGGTGCGATGCGCAGTGGTGTGGTCGGCGATGCGCTTGAACCCTGGTTGGTTTGGTCATCCAGACCGCTGACCGATCAGATTCGATTGATCAACAAGAACTCGAATAACGTCATGACTCGGCAGTTGTTCCTTACTCTCGGATTGGAAGCGTATGGCGAGCCAGCGACACTGACCAAGGCACGCTCGCGGCTCGCACAGTGGCTCTCTGATGGCGGTTTTGATGCCGAGCGCATCGTGATCGATAACGGCGCCGGGCTATCCCGCGATGCCCGAATTTCGGCTGCGGGCTTAGGCCGCTTGCTGATGCGCGGTTGGCGCAGCCCCTACATGCCGGAATTCGTGGCATCACTCTCGCTCGTGGGTCTGGACGGCACGTTCCGGCGGAGATTCCGCAGCGGGCCGATCACGGGTCGGGCGCATTTGAAGACGGGAAGACTGGACGGTGTGAGTGCCATGGCCGGTTATTCAATGGCGGCCGATGGTCGCCGCTATATCGTTGTGGCGCTGCACAACGCGCCCGATGTTCACCGCGGTACGGGTGAGGTTGTGCAGAATGCGGTGCTAGAGTGGCTTCACCGCTATGAGGCCGAGACGCAGGTGGCCGATGATGCTGCGACTGGAATGACAGGCAGTGTGTCGCCGTGAGGAATAGAACTATGGGATCAAACGCCCGCGCATTCACATTCTGGGCATTGTTGTTGTTGGCGCCAACGGTGGTCATGGCGCAATCCGAGACGGTCTATGTGACTGACGTACTGCGGTTGGGTCTGCACCAGGCGGCGGATACCTCCGATCGTGCATTTCGCTCGCTGGAAAGTGGCCAGGAAATGACCGTGCTGGAGCGCAACTCTCTCTATGCTCGCGTGCGTCTACCTGACGGCACCGAAGGTTGGGTGAAGGCGGGTTTCTTAATAACAGACCCGCCGGCGAGATTCGTTGTGGATCAAGCCAATGCGCGTGCTGCGTCGGCGGAGGCCGAGCTCGAATCGTTTCGAAATTCCGCCTCGGGTGCACTCGGACGCGTTGCGGATCTCGAGAGCCGTCTCACGAGCGCCGAGGCTGCGCTCGCGCAGACGGAGCAGGACCGGGACGTGGCCACTGGGGAGCTCGATGAACTCCGCGCACGCATGCGGGCCTACAGTTTTAGCCTCCCCTGGCCGATGGCATTGGGAGGTCTGGCAATAGCCTTGGTGCTCGGGTTTGCTGCAGGATTCTGGTGGATCGACAGCCGCAGCCGTAAACGACACGGCGGTTTCCGTATTTACTAGGGATCGCGGCCGTTGAGACGGCGATCACGGAACCGGGCAACGAGCTTAAGTTAATGTCTGGCCATGGTTTTTGGTACCGGCGCACTGAGCGCCCGGGTTACCGGGGAAGTGATGTCGGACTTAGCACCACAATTTTCAGTGCCCGCAGGGACAGACTCCCTGCGGATCGCGCTCAGTGATGCCCATCGCGAACTCGATCTGATTTACGGGCTCGAACAGCGTCTTGAGACCGAGACTCACGGTCAGGCGCGATTGTCCCGCCTTCTGAGAGAACTGACACACCATATCGGCATGAGCTACAGCGTGCTGTTGGTGCCATCCCGTCGTATTCGAATCCGTATCGCGCATCGAAGCTGGAATGGTATCGACAAGAAGGCATTCGACCACGAGTTGCTGCGTGACGTATTGCCGAAATTCGCCAATATTGAACAGCCGGTGGTACTCCAGCGTCGTGGGCTACCGCGTGGCGCTTCTGGGAAAGACGACAAATGGCAGATGATTCTCGCCCCGGTGCGCGATGAACATCAGCAGCCCATCGGCGTTCTGGCAACCGCTTGCCAAACCGAAGGGCATCCCTTGGGAATCGAGGCCGAGCGCCTGACGGGTCACTTTGTCAGGCTCGCAGTGCGCATCATCGGCGAGAGTTACGATCGGTTGACGGGTCTGATTCGACAGCGTGACTTCAGCGCGATTCTCGACAAGCTGACCGGCGAAGAGCAGGAAGCGGACGACGACCATTGCCTCGTCTACTTCGATCTCGACCAGTTTGAGGTTGTCAGCGATCGCTTCGGCACGCGCGCGGGTGAGGAAGTCCTGGAGCGCTTCGCGCGCATCGCCGCGAGCCGACTGCCAGGCGGAAGCTCCCTCTCTCGTATCGAGGGCGACCGTTTCGCGGCGCTATTGCGTCACAAGGATCTCAACGAGGGCGTTGCGTTTGCTGAGGTTGTGCGCACCGAGTGCCAGCGTCTTGTCTACGTGAAAGGCGAATCCTCGGTCGCCGTGACGGTGAGCGCCGGTGTGGTGGAGATCAACGATCAGCAGTCGCTGACCGAACACCCACTGACGATGGCACGCATGGCGTGCAGCAAGGCCACCGATCACGGCGGCGATCGTATTGAATGCTTCGACCCCTACGACAAGAGTATCGTGCGTCGGGTCGATAACTTGCAGGTGTTCGCACAGCTGCAGGAGGCGATCAGCAACGATGCCTTTGTACTGGATGCGCAGCCGATCCGCCCGCTACAGACCGAAAGCGGTCTGCCGCACCTCGAGATTCTGCTGCGCATGACTGGTCCGGGCGGCGATATACTGTTGCCCCAGCAGTTCTTCTCGGCAGCCGAGCAGTATCAGTTGATGCCGAGGCTTGACCGTTACGTCATCAAGCGGTTTTTCCAGATTCTTGATCAGTTCGATGATCTTCTTTCACTGTCTGACACCACATTCGCGATCAATCTTTCGGGTCAGTCGCTGGGTGAGCCGACGTTCCATGACTTTGTCCGCCAGCATGTTGTGGAGAGTCATCTTCAGCCGCAACAGCTCTGCTTCGAAATCACCGAAACGGCGGCCATAGCTAACCGTGAGTCTGCGATCGCATTCATGCACAGCATGCGCGAGCTGGGTTGCAAATTCGCGCTGGATGATTTTGGGGCAGGTCTTAGCTCATTCGCTTATCTGCGCGACATGCCGGTAGACACATTGAAGATCGATGGCAGCTTTGTGCGGGATCTCGACACCAATAAAGTGTCTGAATCGATGGTTGCCGCGGTGGCACAGGTCGCTCGCGTCATGGAACTCAAGACCGTCGCCGAATTTGTCGAGACGCCCGCCGTGCTCGCGGGTCTGAAGCGACTGGGTGTGGACTACGGGCAGGGCTATTTGCTCGGCAAACCGCAACCGCTCCTGGATCAGATTCGCTCTCTTGCCGATTCCGGCAGCTATGCCCTCAACAATACTGGCATCTCGCGGGGGCTCTCCGCCATCAGCTAGATGTGCTCGATTTGGTCCGCTGCTTGAGCGGGTGCCACAATCGGTAGCATGCGCCTGCTCATCGTTCACCACGCACCGTCAGAGAATACGCAGCGCCTTCTCGAGGCGGCATCCGTCTCTGCTGGCGATATCGACGAATCGCTCGAAGTCGTGAGTCTGGACAGCCTCGCTGTGGACGCCGCACGGGTTCGTGAAGCCGATGCCCTGATGGTCGGCACGACCGAGAACTTCGGTGGTATGGCTGGGCGCACCAAGGATTTTTTCGAACGAATCTACTATCCACTCGGACAGGATCTCGCCGGGTTGCCATTCGCCTGTTACATCCGTGCCGGCGAGGACGGACAAGGCACGGTCCAGGGTATCGAGCGCATCGTCACGGGATTGCGCTGGCGCACGGTGCAGCCGCCTCTGGTGCTGCGGGGTGGCTGGTCTCCGGACATGCCTGACCGGGTCTCTGAGCTCGCCGCCACCCTTGCCGCAGGGCTGGTTGCGGGAATTTTCTGATTTTCTCGATTTTGGTGGGATAAGCGTCTCAGTTGTGACACCAACCTTGGTAAGCGGCAGGGAAAGTCGTCTACAGGCATTGGAGCAATTGAATGAGCGCGTCAGAACTCGAGGACCACGCCATTGAGCGAGAACGGAATTTCGCATCGGCAGCACTCGTATTGACGACGATTTATGGTCTTTTCCTGATCGCGCTCATAGCAATGAATGCCAGCTGGGTATAGCCGCACACCTGTGTCCAGCGTCTAGAGACAGCTTGCTTGGAACTTCGCCGTCGGAGTCTGGGGGAACCCCTTCATCGCACACGCCTCTCCCAGTCTTCGATGGCGGTTTTTTTTGAACGGCTCAGTGGGGCTACACTCCCCGCATGTGGAACCGGATCAATGAAGTACTGGCACACCAGCCCTGGTACGCCGCCCGGCCCGAACTTCAGCACACACTCCGTCATTGGTATTCGGCGTTGTCCGAGATCGACAGGAGTGCAGCCGCCGCTCTAGCCGCTGCCGCCGACTCGCAACCGGCTTTTTGGCGTGCCGCGGCAGCTAGCGCTTTCGTCCGTGATGCAGCGCTACAGGAGTCTCAAAGTGTTGCTGACGTTGTAACCAGCCATGCGCGCCACGAACTGGTTGATCGCGCGCACCTCGATGCTGTGGTTGCGGAGCTGGGGGCCGAGCGCGGGTTGCGACGATTTCGACGCCAACTGATGCTGCAGATTGCGTGGCGCGATGCCGCTGACCAGTTGCCGTTGGCGAAGGTCCTCGAAGCGCTGAGCACATTTGCGGACGCAGCGATTGAGATTGCCCTTGCAGCGGCTCGCGAGCGACTTCAAGAGCGTCATGGCGAGTTGCGCACGCGTGATGGCGACGTTGTGCCGCTCCAGGTGGTTTGCATGGGTAAGCTCGGCGGGGGTGAGCTCAACTTCTCGTCGGATATCGACATTTTCTTCGTGTATCCGCAGACCGGTGAAAGCGATGGCCGCCGCGCCCTGCACGCCGAAGAGTATTGCCTGCGTCAGGCGCGATTGGTGATCGATATACTCGATCGGGTCACAGAGCTCGGACGCGTATTCCGCGTGGATACGCGCTTGCGGCCCTTCGGCAGCGCAGGGCCTCTTGCGATCAGTCTCGATGCGCTTGAGGTCTATCTGCAACGGCACGGCCGCGATTGGGAGCGTTATGCGTTTGTGAAGGCGAGGATGGTGGGCGAAGACCCGAACCACCTCACGCGCGACTGGTTTTCGGACTGCCTCAATCGATTTGTCTACCGTGCCTACCTCGACTTCACTGTTTTACAGTCCTTGCGCGATATGCAGCGCACGATTGAGCGGGAAGCGACGAGCCAGGAGGCTGCGCGCGACATCAAGCGCGGTACCGGGGGCATTCGTGAAATCGAGTTCATTATTCAGTCCTGGCAGCTGATTCGCGGTGGCAGGCTCCCGGCGCTGCAGACGACTTCTCTCTATTCGGCGCTGGACGCCGTGGCCGCCGCCGATTGCATCAGTGCGCAAATGGCCGAGGAGCTGCTCGAGGCTTACGACCACCTGCGAGTCCTCGAGAATCGCTTGCAGGGGCTGGCGGATCGTCAGACGCACTCGCTGCCGGACACCGAGTCAGAACGCGATGCGTTGGTCCTGTCGATGGGCATGGATAGTTGGGAATCACTGGTCACAACACTCGATATCCACCGGCGGCGGGTGACCGAGGCGTTTCGCGGGCTGGTTTTCGCTGCCGCCGAAAATGATGCGCAGCGCGATTCGACCCCGGACTGGCTTTCGATTGACCGCGGGGAGATCAAGCAGTCGTTGTCGGAGCGAGGTCTTGGCGAGATCGATGCGCTCGTTGCGCTACTCGAGGGGTTTGCAAGGCGCATGCAGCAACAGCCGCTCACCGAAGCGGTACAAGATCGTATTCGCGGCGCAGTGAACGCGATTGTTGTGCGGTTGCCAGCATTCACACCGGCATCGGCGGTGCTTGAGCGCGCGCTCAAGCTGGTGGAGTCGGTGTGTCGGCGCAGCGCCTATCTTGTATTGCTGGTGGAGCAACCCGAAGCAACCGATCGCCTGCTGCGCTTGCTTGCGTCTAGCCGCTTTGTCGCTGAGCAGTTGGCAGAGCAGCCTATGCTGTTGGACGAATTGCTCGATGCATCGCTGTTTGCCGAACCTATGGACATCGACCAGATGCGCGCGGAGCTGGACGCGTTAGTACGCGCCCACGACGGGTCGGACGTCGAGAATCAGACCAGCACACTGGTGCGCTTTGTTCGGACCACGCAGTTTCGTATCGCCGTTGCAGACGTGAGTGGCGTGCTGGAGATCATGCGTGTCAGCGATCGCCTGAGCAACACGGCCACGGTGGTGTTGGAGCGCACGTTGGCGCTTGCCTGGAATGACATGGTTGCCCGTCATGGAAAGCCCGCAGGCACTGACGCCGATGCGCCAGGGTTTGCCGTCATCGGATACGGCAAGCTTGGTGGGCTGGAGCTCGGCTACGGATCCGATCTCGATATCGTGTTTCTGCATGATCTCGGGGACGGCGAGACGGATGGTGCGATGCCGCTGGATAATGCGAGATTCGCGATGCGGTTGGCGCGACGGATGGTGCATCTTCTGTCGGTGCAAACCGGGCATGGGAAACTCTACGAAGTCGACATGCGGTTGCGACCCAGTGGTCGTTCTGGACTGTTGGTGTCCTCAGTAGCAGCTTTTCGGCGCTATCAGCAGAAAGATGCATGGACTTGGGAACATCAGGCCCTGGTGCGCGCGCGCGCGGTGGCTGGCGATGCGGCTGTTATGCGCAGCTTCGAACAGGTCCGTCGCGATACGCTGGTGGATAGCGTTAATCGAGACTCACTGCGTGTCGCTGTGGCCGATATGCGCCGGCGGATGCGTGAGAATCTATCGCGATCCGGGCCCAATGAGTTCGACCTGAAGCAGGACCCGGGCGGCATCGCCGACCTCGAGTTCCTGGTGCAGTACCTCGTATTGCTGCATGCACCTGCGCACACAGCGCTGCTGGAGTGGACCGACAACATCCGTCAACTCGACAGTCTGGCAAGCCATGGTGTGCTCACGAGCGAAACGGCCCAGTCGTTACAGGAGGCTTATATCGAGCTGCGCGCGACGGTGCACCGCATGGCGCTCGACGGCAATCGTCCTGTCGTACCGAGCGCCACGCTGCAGGCTGTGCGGCGTCGGGTATCTCAACAGTGGCAACACTGGTTGGGGTCGCACTAGTTCTCGAGAGCGGTGCTCGTGCGCGACCGACCGGGTATAATTACAAGCCATGCAAACGACGTCGACGAGCACCCGACCCATGTCCGAGTCGCCCCTACAACATCCGAACGCCGAAACGCACTATGTCGTAAAGGCAGCCGATCTGCCGATTTCCTGCCCTATGCCGGGCACCAGTCTTTGGAACTCGCATCCCCGCGTGTATGTGCCCGTAGAAGTGACCGGCCGGGCGAAATGCCCATATTGCGGCGCTTTGTACATACTCGAGGATGACTGAGATCCGGTTCAACATGAGCGCCAGACAATGATCGTGGTTACCGGCGGGGCCGGGTTTATTGGCGCGAATCTGGTCGCCGCGCTAAATGAACGCACGTCTGAGCCTGTGATGGTGGTCGACGAGATGACCGATGGGCACAAGTTCACCAACCTTGTGGATCTCGACGTCGCCGACTATCTCGATCGCGATGAGTTTCTTGAACGCGTGACGGCTGGCGATGACTTCGGCGGCATCAGTGCGGTGTTCCACCAAGGCGCCTGCTCAACCACCACCGAGTGGAACGGCCGCTTCATGCTCGAAAACAACTTTACCTACAGCAAGGCGCTGCTGTGGTTTTGTGAGCAGCGCCGCATCCCGTTCATCTATGCCTCTTCAGCGGCGGTTTATGGCGGCAGTTCGGCGTTTTCCGAGGTGGCGGAGAACGAGCGCCCGCTGAACGTTTATGGCTACTCGAAGCTGCTATTCGATAACTATTACCGACGGCACGCTGCGAGCTTGTCGACCCAGGTGGTCGGGCTGAGGTACTTCAACGTCTACGGTCCGCGCGAGGCACACAAGGGCAGTATGGCGAGTGTCGCCTGGCACTTCTCCAACCAGATTCTCGAGACGGGCTGCGCGCGCCTTTTCGGCGGTCACGACGGGTATGGAGATGGTGAGCAGCAGCGGGATTTTGTGCATGTCGGAGATGTCGTGGACGTGAACCTCTGGATGCTCGACCATCCCGAGGTCAGCGGTGTTTTCAATTGCGGTACGGGTCGCGCGCAGACATTCGGCGAGGTCGCGGAGGCGGTGGTCGGTCATTTGGGCCGCGGCACCATCGAATACATCGATTTCCCAGACCACCTCAAAGGCGCCTATCAGAGTCACACACAGGCGGATCTCACTCGCTTGAGAGCTGCAGGTTGTACGCTCGAATTTCGCGATGTGCAGCGCGGCGTCAGTGACTACATGACCGCACTCGGACGGTGAGCGAATCTTCTGTACTGGTCGTCGGCCCATCGTGGGTCGGTGACATGGTCATGGCTCAGTCCTTATTTCGATGGTTGAAACAGAGTGCGCCCGAGCGCCCGATCGATGTGCTGGCACCCGGATGGTCGCTACCGATCGTTGCTCGAATGCCCGAGGTTCGCGCAGGCGTGGAAATGCCACTCGGTCATGGCGCAGTCGGTATCGGTGTGCGTCGTTCGCTGGGTGTTTCTCTACGTGACAGGCGCTACAGTCAGGCAATCGTCCTGCCGCGCTCTCTGAAAGCAGCGCTAGTACCCTGGTTTGCACGCATTCCACGCCGCACCGGCTACCGGGGTGAGTTTCGGTACGGACTGATCAACGATATGCGTCCGTTCGACAGGACCGTGTTGGATCAGACGGTCAAACGCTTCGTGATGCTCGGTGTCGAGCGAGGTGAGGCATTGCCTTCGCCACCGCCGCCCTTGCTAACGGTCGATGTTGACGCCCAGCGCAAAGCAATCCAGCGTCTGGTGCCCTCACATGATCGTCCGGTGATCGGTTTGCTATGTGGTGCCGAGTACGGGCCCGCCAAAGCATGGCCGCAGGGGCACTTTGCAGCCGCTGCACGTCAGCTTCACGAGCGGGGGTTTGACATCTGGTTGCTGGGCGGTCCTGGTGATCGCGATGCGGCACATGACATCGTGACGCAATCGGGTGTGCCAGCACACAACCTGTGCGGTGAGACGTCATTGTCGGAGGCGATTGACCTCTTGGCGGCGTGCCACGCCGTTGTAAGCAATGATTCAGGATTGATGCATGTCGCGTCTGCCGTCGGCACATCCGTCGTTGCTGTGTACGGCTCTAGCAGTCCGCGCTTTACGCCGCCGCTAACCCCGCGTAGCGAGATTCACTATCTCGACCTGGATTGCAGCCCTTGTTTCCAGCGGACCTGTCCTTTGGGGCACTTACGATGTCTGAACGATCTCAACCCCGAGCGGGTCATCGCGAGTATCGAACTCCCTAGTGCTTGAGAACCTGATCGAGTTTGTCTGCGACTTCTTCAACGGTGATGAGCGACATCGCATCGGGGTGACGCACGCGCTGGCCCCAACGCACCGACGCCACGGTCTCATTCATATACTGCTGCAATGCGTCGGGATAACGGTCGACAACAAATTCCGGTTGCGATACGGGTCCGGTCCGACCCGGGTTTGAAGTGGCGTATAACCCGATCGCCGGTGTGCCAACCGCGCTCGCTATGTGTACGGGGCCCGAGTCGGGACAGATGACGCAGTCGGCGCGCTCTATAAGCGCGGCTAGTGACTTCAGAGAACTTTGCCCAACGAGATCGTGCACAGATTCCGGTGACGCGGCTTTGATGACTTGCGCGTACTCATGCTCGAGGGCGCTGCCGCCACCGGTTACCACCACCGTAGCCGAGTATCGTGAAACCACATGTTGTGTAATCGCGGCGAAGCGCTCGCGAGGCCAATTGCGAAAGTTCTTGGCGCGTTGGCTGGAGCAGGGGCTGATGACAACACACGGTGTGCTGTCGGAAACGAGCTCGTCGGCGAGTTGGTAGTCTTCGCCAGCCAGCGGCAAGTCCCAGCGCGGGGAGCTGCGTGCAATGCCGATGTGCGAGGCAAACTCGAACAATCCATCCAGTACATGAGCGTGGTGTTGTGGCGGGATTCGCTCGTTGGTAAACAGCCATTGCGCGTCCCGCGCTCGGCCGCGGTCAAACCCGACTTTTCGTGGTGCCCGGATCAAACGCGAGATACGGTTCGCGCGCCACGACGCATGCATGTTGAGGAGCACATCGAACTCGCGTGCGCGTAATGAGTCTGCAAGACGTTTTCTCGCGGCACGGTTGGCGCGCTTGTCGACCACCACAAGCTCGACGCCGTCCAGCCCTTGCATGAGCGTCGCCTCGGTCTTGCCGATCAACCATGTGATCTGGCTCTTTGGCCGTGCATCGCGAATTGCGCGAACCACAGCGAGGGTGTGCACGCAATCACCGATCGCCGACAGTCGCAACACGCAAATACGTTCCGCGCTACCCATACTGAGCTGTGTTTGCCATTTGCCTCATTCTCCAAGTGTAGCGGTCGTCGGAATTGCCCGATAGCGGGGTTACACTGACTCGACGGGGTGCGCCGGTGCGGGCGCAGTGTTTCAAGCAGGCTGGCGATTAATGCAGAGAGTGGTTGAGGAGGTAGATGAGCAGCGTCTGGGTATGCGGCCCGACTATCTGTTCGATGCGGCATCGTGGCCACGCAAGTTGGGTGCCGCGGATGCTGGGCGCGGCGCGACTGCTTTTGTCGGCGACGAGAGCGGTGACTATGCGCTGCGCACCTACCGGCGTGGTGGTGCGATGGCGTCGCTATTGGATGACCGTTACTTGTTCACTGGCGCGTCAAGAGTGCGCAGCCTGTGTGAGTATCGTTTGCTGAAGGACATGCATGAGCGTGGACTGCCCGTGCCTGCGCCGGCGGCGGCACGCTGTGAGCGTGAAGGTTTGTTCTATCGCGCGTGGTTAGTCACGACATTGATCCCGAACACCGAGACGCTAACAGAGACTCTGACGCACACTGCTCTGAGTGAAGCCGCATGGAGTGCCTTGGGGAACACGCTGGCCCGGTTTCATCGGGCTGGTATCGATCACCCGGACCTTAACGCAAACAACATTCTGTTGCAGGAAGGTGGTCGTTGGTTTCTGATCGATTTTGACCGCGGTCGTCAGCGTTCTCCGGGTGGCTGGGGTTCCGGTAATCTGAAGCGGTTGTATCGATCCTTGCTGAAGGAGCAAGCGGTTTCTGGAGCGACGCACTGGGACGAGCGTCATTGGCACGCGTTGTCGAGCGGCTACAGATCCGCGTAGATGTCTGGAAAGCGCTCGGGCCTTCCCTTGAACTTTCGATGCACCCAAAAATACTGGTCTGGCGAGCGGCGAATCTGATCCTCTAGCTGACTCACCAAGCGGCTTGTGTCATCGATCGAGTCTTCCGTCGGAAAGGGCTCGAGCGGCGCCGTAATCTCAATATCGTAACCCGAGAAGTCCGCACGTCGGTGTGGGTAGAATCCGATCACCGTCGCCCGACCAAGCTTCGCCAAGGTGCTGGTAGCGGTGTTGGTCATTGCGGGCTCGCCGAAGAAATCGATCATGGCGCTGTGTTTACGGCGATAGCTCTGGTCCGGCGCATACCAGACCGGAACGCCGTCGCGCAGACTCCGCACCATTTGCTTAATGTTGGATTTCTCAATGGTGCGACGACCGGAGCGTTCGCGACCGCGACGCGTGAGTTCCGTGACCAGCGCACTACGATCTTCTCGATAAACCGCATCAAAAATCAGCCCTTCTGATTTCAAGGCGGTTCCGCCGACTTCCAGTGCACCGAAGTGGCCGGTGATCAGGATGACCGGCCCGGGCGTGTTTGCTGCGAGGTGTTCCAGGCCAGTGAACCGCCAGCGTCCTTCGAGTCGTTGCGGTCGATACCAGGCCATCGCCATCTCGAAGACCCCCATTCCGAGGTTCTCGAAGTGTCGTGTCACCGTACTCTCAATCCACTCGTCTGCGTGTTCAGGAAAACAGGTCCGCAGGTTGCGTCGCGTAACCTCTGCGCGCTTTGGTGACAGTCTCAAGGCCAATCTCCCCACGCTACGGCCGAGTTTAAGCTGGGTATCGAAAGGCAGAAAGCTCAAGAACCGGAGCATCGAGAAACCGATCCAGGTTGGCCAGTAACGCGGCGCACGAAACGACGAGTCCGTGTGTTTGGCTGAGTCCGACATCAATCTGTATCCCGAAAGCGTCGGTGAACCCAATAGTATTGCGACGGTGCTGTTGCGATCATCGCCTCGAAAGCTCGATTCAATGTCGCGACATCCGCAGCGCGGCTGCCGCCGTCAAGATTCAGGGGTGGGTGAACCGTCAGCTGGTATCGAGCGCCTGTACGGATCATGTGAACCGGCAGCACCGCGGCCGCGTACTTTTCGGCCAGACGAACCAGGGTTGCGTTGCTGACCGTCTGTTGACCCAGAAAAACGCTGGGAATCGCCCCGGATGTGGTGTCCATCTGATCCGCAGCAACGTACACATGTTCACCGTTTTGTATTGCGCGCATCAGGGCTCGTGGTTCGTGCTTGGAGATCATTTTCCGGGTTGCTCGTCCGCGCCCACGAAGTACGATCTCATCGAAATGCTCATTTCCGAACGGGCGGTGTACCGCTGAGATTTGTGTGCACGTCCCGAGAGTGCGCAACAATAGATCCATCGCGGTGCAGTGGACTCCCGCAAACAGAATAGGTCTGGAGCCCACCGTCTGGATGTGCTCCAGACCGCCAATGTCCGCGAGTGCCATTATGCGTGCGTCACTGGCCCACCAGGCCATACCCGTCTGCATGACCCCGATGCCGAGCTCATTGCAGTGCGCCGACAAAAGGTCATTGCGTTCGGTTTCGGTCAACTCTGGATAAACGCGCTCGAGATTTTCCCGAGCGATGCTGATGCGCTTTGGCACCCATCGCGGCGCGAGCGTCCCAATGATTCGGCCAATGATGCGTTGCCCCCACCATGGCAGTAGCGAGATCATTCGCAGGCCAAAAATCGCGGCGAGAACTCGAAACGAACCCGAGCTGGACGATCGAACTGAACTTGTTGAACTGGTCATTGCCGAAGCATTGTAGCGGTTCGATTTGCACCTTCGTGATTGAAATTGCCCCTCTGAGACCGCACTTCCACTCTTAGAGTTTTCTTGTCGGAGTTCTGATTCATGAAACGACTGCTTTTGTTCCTGGGTACCAACGTGGCGGTTCTCGCGGTGATCAGTGTCGTGTGGAGCCTGATGCCGTGGGACAGTGTTTTTGCTGCAGGTGGCGGGCCTAACCTCACGGCATTGTTGGTATTTTCGGCGATTGTCGGTTTTGCCGGTTCCTTTATCTCTCTGTTGATGTCGAAGTGGATCGCTAAGCGCAGTACCGGTGCACAGGTGATCACCAACCCGCGCACTGAGATTGAACAATGGCTCGTAGCCACCGTGCGACGTCAGGCCGACCAGGCGGGTATCGGCATGCCGGAAGTCGCGATCTACGACGCACCTGAGGTCAACGCGTTTGCCACAGGCGCAAACCGCAACAATTCTCTGGTCGCTGTCAGTACCGGCTTGCTGCAGGGCATGACGCGAGATGAAGCTGAGGCCGTGTTGGCGCACGAGGTTTCACACGTCGCGAATGGCGACATGATCACGCTGACGCTGGTCCAGGGCGTGGTGAACACCTTTGTGGTGTTCCTGTCCAGACTCGTAGGTTACTTCGTCGATCGGGTAATTCTGAAAAACGAAGAGGGTGTGGGCGCCGGTTACTTCCTGGCGTCCTTTGTAGCTCAGATTGTTTTCGGCATCCTCGCGAGCATCATCGTGTGCTGGTTCTCCAGACAGCGGGAATTTCGCGCTGATGCTGGTGGTGCGAGACTGGCGGGTGCCAACAAGATGGCAGCGGCTCTGCGCCGCTTGAAATCCCAGCAAGCGGGTTCGCATTTGCCGAAAGAGATGGCGGCAATGGGCATCTTCGGTGGCGCCGGTTCGGGCTTCCAGCGATTGTTTATGACGCATCCACCGCTTGAAGAACGCATCGAAGCGCTCGAGCGTCCGGTGTTGCGCTAGGCGCTATTCCTCTGAGCTGTTGTTGTCGCCGGGCTCGGCTACGAGCGCGGCGGCGGCATCAGGAGTGATTCGGTCGAGTCCGAGGTGGAATGCGGCGAAGCCCGGCATGACGACCTGATTTCGCGCCATGCCGATGATGCGTCCGTCCCGCGGCGCATAGATGCCGACGGTTTCGTTGTTGATCGGATCGGTGATTTTCCCGAGCAAGTCTCCCTCGGATACCCTGCTACCCAGTCCAACGCTGGCGATCAGGATGCCGCCACGATCTGCGCGCACCCATGCGGACCGGTAGTACGTTTCCTCACGCTCTGTGGTCGAGCGTTCCGAGACCACCATACCTAGCGTTCTCAGGAGCGTCTCGATACCTCGGACTCCCTGGGTGACTTCTTCTTGTTCCAGACGCTCCGGACCCCCTGCCTCGAGCGTGACCGTCGGCACTCCTGACAACGTCGCGGCGTAGCGCAGAGTGCCCGGCCGCGGCTGACTATTCACGATGACGGTCGCACCAAATCCGTTGGCAAGGGCGCGCACACCGGCATCGGCGAGATCAGCGCGCAACTGGGGCAAATTGCTGCGTTCAAAAGAACCGGTATGAATGTCGACCAGCGCGTCACAATGCCGCACGACATTATTGAAAAAGCTGTTGGCAATACGAGAGGCCGCGGAGCCTGTCGTCGTGCCGGGGAAGTGCCGATTGAGATCCCGCCGATCTGGCAGGTAGCGCGTGCCGCGGCGAAATCCCTGAATATTCACAATCGGCACGCCGATCACCGTGCCGGTCAGCGTACTTGGCTGCAGGCCGTGTAACACGCGCCGCACAATTTCGATGCCATTGATTTCATCACCGTGGATCGCGGCGGTGAGGCAGAGAATCGGTCCCGGATTACGCCCGTGAAGCACCAGTACCGGGGTGTCGACCGGCAATCCCTCGAACAATTCGGTCGCAGACCAGGCGAGTTGACGATAGCTGCCCGCCGGAATCTCCTCGCCCAGAAAGTCGAGCGGTTGCGGATCGAGAAACTGACGTCCAGAAAACAACACTGCAGCTGCATTGTCAGCAACCGGGAGATCGCCGAGAGAGTCCGCGCGCTCATCGGTAACGATATCGTCCTCGGCAAGGATGTCCGGATCTGCAGTGTCGGTATCCGCAATACCCGATGCGAACGGCGCGAGTGACAAGAAAAAAAGGATCGCAACGCGCATGACGATGGCTGTTTTTGGAAGGTCGCTAAACATAACACGCACCAGTCTAAGCGCAAGCTGGCTCGCAATCTGTGAGCGGAATCAACAATCTGCACCTGACTAGCGGCACCGCTGGTGCTGGACGATTGCCCAACTCCTTCTTTAACATAGCGTTCAATGGCCGCGAAGACGTTCGCGCCGTTCAATAAATCGAGGAGAGGACGAATGACAAAGCTGACCGACGTAGAGGGGATCGGACCGAAGTACGCAGCCAAATTGACTGCTGCCGGGTGCCGGAGTCAGGAGCATTTGCTGGAAATCGGGGCGACAAAAGCGGGGCGCAAGAAAGTTGCTAAGGATTCCGGTTGCACAGAGAAGCAGATTCTCGAATGGGTGAATCGCGCTGACCTGTGCCGCATCAAAGGTGTCGGTAGCGAGTACTCAGATCTACTCGAGTGCGCGGGCGTGGACACGGTGCCTGAGCTTGCCGGTCGCAACGCAGAGAATCTCGCGACCAAGATGAAAGAGCTGAACGCTAAGAAGAAGCTGGTACGTGCTGTGCCTTCAGCGAAGATGGTTGAAGGCTGGGTAGCGCAGGCGAAGAAATTGCCGCGCGCTGTGCATTATTGAGATCAGCTTGAATGCAGGTGCACCGAATGAACACTGGGGTCGCACCAATTAACCGAAGGCCGGGCCGATTGCGCTCGGCCTTTTTTGCAGCGCTCGGATGGTGGGTCTGCGTTTCGGCATCAGCAAACCTGCCTCTGGCTGACTTTATCGAGGTCGATAAGTCGGACCGAGTGCTGCGTTTGTACTCTGGTGATGAGGTCTTGCGGGAATTTCCGATTGCATTAGGCCTTGTACCGGAAGGCGACAAGCTGCAAGAGGGCGACAATCGGACTCCAGAGGGGCGTTACTTTCTCGATAGAAGGAACCCCGATAGCCGGTTTTTCCTGTCGATCCGAATCTCGTATCCGTCCTCAAAAGACGTTGCCGAGGCAAGGGCTGAAGGGGTTGATCCGGGTGGGCAGATCATGATCCATGGTCAACCCAACGAGCCGCGCTATTCACCGAGGTTTTACGCGACCACAGACTGGACGAATGGCTGTATTGCGGTTTCCAATCTTGCGATGATCGACATCTGGTTGATGACTCGACCGGGCATTCCTATTCTCATCCGACCCTGAACACAGGCATTTAGATGGATATTGAAGTCGCGCCAGAGGGCACTCTGGAGGTGCTTTCGCAACTCGAAGTCAACGCGCTTCGCAGTAAGGGCGAGGGCGGTCTGTACCCGCTATTGCGTCGCTGCGCGCTCGCGGTACTCACCACGGGCTCGATGACGGATGATCCGTCGGAGTTGCTCGCGCAATACCGTGACTTCGAAGTATCGATCCTGCAGGTCGATCGCGGCGTGCGGCTCGGTTTGAAGAACGCACCCGATATGGCGTTTGTGGACGGACAGATGATCAGGGGCACGCGCGAGTTGCTGTTCGCCGTGCTTCGCGACATCGTTTTCTATCACTCTGAGTTCTCAAGCGCGGGGCGCTTCGATCTTTCGCGCCCTGAACACCTGACCAATGTCGTGTTCCATGTGCTGCGTCACGCCGGCGTCGTGTCGGCGAGAACTGGCGTGGATGTGGTGGTCTGCTGGGGCGGCCATGCGATCAGCCGGCACGAATACGACTACACCAAGAAAGTCGGATATGAACTCGGTCTGCGAGGTTTGCAGGTCTGCACCGGTTGCGGACCCGGTGCTATGAAAGGCCCAATGAAAGGCGCCACCATCGGCCATTCAAAGCAACGTATTCGCAATGGCCGCTACATCGGCATCTCGGAGCCGGGCATCATCGCGGCGGAATCGCCGAATCCCATCGTCAACGAACTTGTGATCATGCCGGATATGGAGAAACGCCTGGAAGCGTTCGTCCGCACCGGGCATGGGATTGTGGTGTTCCCTGGTGGCGTGGGGACGGCCGAAGAGATTTTGTATCTACTCGGCATCTTGCTCCACCCGGAGAACGCCGGCCGGGAGTTCCCACTGGTGTTCACAGGCCCATCCAGCGCAGCTGGCTACTTTGAAAAGATCGATCAGTTCATCAGCCAGACGCTCGGTGATGTGGCGCGCAAGCGATACGAGATTGTTATCGATGATCCCGAGCGAGTTGCGTTGCTGATGCAGCACGGTCTGGATCGCGTGGAGATGCGCCGCAGGAGAGATGGTGACGCTTTCTATTTCAACTGGCGTCTGCACATCGACCCCGAGTTTCAACGACCGTTTCATCCGACGCATGAAACGATGGCGGCGCTTGATTTGTCGGAGTCGCTGCCTGCGCACGAGCTGGCTGCAAACCTGCGCCGAGCGTTTTCGGGCATCGTCGCTGCCAATATCCGCGAGGAAACCACGGGACTGGTCAGGGAGTACGGTCCGTTTGAAATTCACGGGTCCAGGCGCGTTAGCAAATTGCTGGATGACCTGCTCCGTGACTTTGTAGATCAGCGGCGCATGAAGATATCCGGTGACTACAAACCTTCATTCCGTGTGGTCGAGTCGACATAGCCGGTCCTAGATAAGCGACTTTCCGTAATTTGTGATTACGTAAAATATTACGTAACTCACTGTTTTAAATAATGAAAAAATCGTTAGCGTTGTGATGCAGTTCCTCGTTTGAACAGCCGGCTACGCGTACCTTAGAGTCATCATCGACTTGTTCGCGAGAACACAATGGCTCAAGACGACAAACCTTTCCGCTGGCCCGGCGAACCTGCTAATGACGCGGACGTCAATGCAGAGACTTTGCGTACCGGCGAGCCAGATGTACTGCGCAACTGGTTGAGCCGTGGTCCCGTGAAACGTCGCCGCTCATCGTTTGATCCCAACCTTTACACCTGGAAGGGCTACCGCCAGTGGAAAGCTGACGTGAACAAGCAATGGGTCGATCCCGACGAGTAGACGGAAACCCAAGTTTTCGCCAATCGCACAGCGCTTG
Organism: Pseudomonadota bacterium; assembly: GCA_039027435.1. GTDB lineage: Bacteria > Pseudomonadota > Gammaproteobacteria > Steroidobacterales > Woeseiaceae > CALBPI01. Next base: position 70,460 of record JBCCKF010000011.1, read on the forward strand.
TAACGCTACCGCATCACACTTAACGACATTGACGGTTCGGTTATGAATGACGCATCACGCCGCAAAGATCCTGTAGACGCTTTTCAAAACCCCGACACCCGCGAACGCTGGGAGTGGGTTCAGCAAGCCATCGGGTTTGCTGAAGACGATTGCGCCAGAGAGTTTGAATACCGAAACGAAAGAGACGTTGAAGTGGCACCTTCGCCATTCATCGAGTAATCGCGGCAGCGATTGATTCAAGGACCCACAGATATGGAAATCACAATGCAATGGTGGGATGACGCGGACGACCTGTTCTATGCGTTTCTCCTCAAAATTCAGGCACTGGCCCACTGGACCCCGGCCATCGCCAAATCCCTGATCCTCGCTCTGGCGGTGTTCGCACTGGGCTGATCGATACCCGACCGCTTGAAAAACCGATGTTGGCACCCATATGCCCGACATCGGTTTTGTTGAGGAAAGGGCGGGATGACCGACACCAATCAGACGACCTACGGCTTTCAGGCCGAGGTTAAGCAGCTACTCAAGCTGATGATCCACTCCTTGTATAGCAACAAGGAGATTTTTCTTCGTGAGCTGATCTCCAACGCCTCGGATGCGCTCGATAAGCTGCGTTTTGAGTCGATTGAGACACCGGCTTTGCTCGGCGATGACACCGAGCTTCAGATCACACTGGATTTTGATGCGGATGCGGGGACGCTCACGATCACCGACAACGGTATCGGTATGAGCCGCGAGGATGCAGCTGCCAATCTCGGCACGATTGCACGCTCCGGGACCGCGGAGTTCCTCGGCAAGCTTGGCGACGATGAGCGAGAGAATGCGCGTCTCATCGGTCAGTTTGGTGTCGGGTTTTACGCATCCTTCATCGTTGCGGATGAGGTACGAGTCGAAAGTCGACGCGCCGATTTGAAGGCCGACGAAGGCGTTGTCTGGATGTCCCGCGGGGATGGTGAGTACACACTCGAATCCGCCGATCTCGATTTTCGTGGCACGCGAATCACGCTGACACTGAAGGCGGACGAACGCGAGTTTGCGGATCGATTCCGAATCCAGAATCTGGTTCGCCGTTATTCCGATCACATTGCCTTTCCGGTGCAGATGCCGGCGAGCGGTGAAGACGCCGAGGGCTTTGAGACGATCAACTCGGCCACGGCGTTGTGGACCCGTTCGCGCAGTGAGGTCACGGATGAGGAATACCGGGAGTTCTACCAGCATATTTCTCATGATTTCGAGGCGCCCGCCACCTGGAGTCACAACAAGGTAGAAGGCAAGCGTGAATACACGAGCTTGCTGTATGTACCAAAGCGCGCGCCCTTTGATCTTTGGAACCGCGAGGCACCGCGCGGGCTGAAACTGTACGTTCAACGCGTGTTCATCATGGATGACGCGGAGCAGTTCCTGCCGCTGTATCTGCGCTTCATCCGCGGTGTGGTCGATGCTGCCGATCTGCCGCTCAACGTGTCACGTGAGCTGCTGCAGTCCACTCCGGGCGTTGAGGCAATGCGAAGTGCACTGACGAAACGTGCCCTTACGATGTTGAAGAAGCTGTCTACCGACGACGAAGCGTTGTTCGGTGAAATCTGGGATACGTTCGGTGAGGTACTCAAGGAGGGGCTCGCCGAAGACACGACCAACCGTGACCAGCTGATGGAGCTCCTGCGCTTCAATACAACGGTATCGACAGATGCGAGTCAGAGAGAGTCGCTTGCGCAGTACGTCGAGCGGCGCAAGGAAGGGCAAGAGGCAATCTATTACCTGACCGCGGAGTCGCTCGCTGCAGCCAAGGCAAGCCCCCATTTGGAGGTGTTCCGCAAACGCGGTATCGAGGTGCTGCTACTGACCGATCGCCTCGATGAATGGGCGATCAGCTACCTGACCGAATATGACGGAAAACCGTTGCAGGATATCCGCCGCGATGGCTTGGAATTGCCCGAGGGTGAATCCGAAGCAGCGGAAGAGACTGACGTTGCAGACGATGGTGTTATCGAGCGCCTCAAGTCCAGTCTGGGCGAAACCGTCGCCGATGTACGTGCCAGTGATCGTCTGGTGGACTCGCCAGCCTGCCTCGTTGCCGCCCGTGACGATATCGGCGATCAGATGCGACGTATGCTGGAAGCTGCAGGTCAGGAGGTGCCGGAGAGCAAGCCTACGCTCGAGATCAACCTGGCGCACGGCCTGGTGCGCCAGATGTCGGCGACCGATGATGATGCTCGATTTACAGACCTCGCCAATGTTGTCGTCGGTCAGGCGCAGATTGCGGAGGGGCGCCTTCCTAGCGACCCAGCGGTATATGTGAACACGCTCAACCGGTTACTGTCCGGCGCTGTCGACTAGCGGTTTTGTCGCAGATGCGCCGGCACCAGTCGGCGTTCTGCGAGATCGAACAGTAAATCCGTCAGCACAGCGAGCGCAGCCGCTGGCAGGGCGCCTTGCAAGATCAGGTTTGTGTCATTCAGTGCGAGCCCGGTCACGATGGGTTGACCGAGTCCGCCGGCACCGATGAAGGCCGCGAGCGTCGCTGTGCCGATGCTGATGACGGCTGCCACGCGCAAGCCGGCGATAATGTGTGGCATGGCAAGTGGCACGAGTACATAGCGGCGGCGTTCGCTTTGCGTCATCCCTAAAGCGGTGGCGACCGTCAGGTGATCGGGCTCGATGGAGTTGAATGCGGTTAGCGTTGCGCGCACGACGGGGAGTAGCGCGTAGAGAAACAAGGCGATGACCGCAGGCAGCCAACCGATCCCGAATATCGGAATCATCAACGCCAATAGAGCAATCGACGGTATCGTCTGAATCAGACTGCAGATATAGAGCAGCGCCGACGACGCGCGCGGCAGAGGCTGTACTACCATCGCGAGTATGACGCCGAAACTCGACGCCGCGAGCAGTGCGACCAGCGTCAGCTGAATATGTCTGAGCGTGTTGCGGATCAGATCATCGACGACTGAAGACGACGCGGTGTCCGCGCCGGTTGACTCCACCAGCCCCGTTTCACGAAGAAACTGTGCCGCAACGCTTGCGATTGGCTGCTTGTCCATGACCGCGAGCGCATTCAGCGCCTGCATGCGCTGCTCATCGATGCTCCCTTCCAGCAGTGCGAGGACTGCTGCGACGTCATCGGGCAGATCGTCTCGACCCAGCCAGACGGCGTCGTAGCGGGGAAAAAAACCGAGGTCGTCGTCGAGCAGGGTTAAGTTGGCGCGCGCGAGTTCTCCATCGGTCGAGTAGGCGTCGGTGATATCGATACTGCCGTCGGCCAGGGCTTTATAAGCCAGCCCGTGTTCGATACTGCGCACTGGCAGCGACAGACCGTAATGCGTTGCAAGGGCATCCCAGCCGTCATTACGCGCGCGGAATTCGTGGCTCACGGCGACGCGAAGGCGGTCCGCGCGCTTAAGATCGGAGATGTTGGCGAGGTTGTTCGCACCTGCAACAGTTTCCCGGATAGCGAGCACGTAGGTGTTGTTGAATCCAGGTGGTGAGTAGGCGCGCAGTCCGATTTGTTGGAGTTCTGTATCGAGATCGGCAGACGGATCGGCGTCAAGAATCGCGCTTCTGATCGTGCCCGTGTACTCGGGGTAGATATCGATTTCGCCGCGGTTCAGAGCGTCATAGCAGATCTTGGTGCCACCCAGACCCGGTTTGCGTTCGACGCGAAATCCACGCGATTCGAGCAACTGAGCCGCGATCTCAGCAAGCAGGTAGCTCTCCGTAAAGTTCTTACTGCCGACGGTAACTGTATCTGCACCCGCCGCAATTCTCGCGGTGAGCAACAACACCATGGCGACGAATAAGCGACTCACAGGCATTGCTCTATCAGCTTTGCCGCATACTCATCTTGCGGATCCGCGAGCACTTCGTGCTTTGGCCCTTGTCGCACAATGCGCCCGCCGGACAGGATGACGAAGTAATCAGCAAGTCGTTTTGCCTCGGCGAGATCGTGTGTCACCAGAAGGCAGCTATTGATCTCGTCGTTTCGCATCTCGAGAAACTGTGCGTGAGTATCGCTTCGGGTGATGGCGTCGAGTCCGGAAAAGGCTTCGTCCAGGAGCAACAATTCCGGGGCGAGTGCCAACGCACGACAGATGCCGGCTCTTTGCTGTTGACCACCGGAAAGTTCGTTCGGGTAACGGGACAACTGCGATTCAGTAAGCTGCATGCGTTGGCTGAGTGCGAGTACGCGCGCTGCTATTGTTGCCGGATCGCGACCCGCGATCTTCATCGGCAATTCGATATTGGATCGCACGCTCATGTGCGGCAATAGTGCAATCTGCTGCAATGCGTATCCGGTGCGAAAGCGGACTTCGCGCAGAGACCGTGGTGTCAGAGGTTGTGCGTTGCGAAGGACCGTACCGCTGGTTGCAGGCTGCAGTCCATTGAGCAGTCGCAGGAGTGTGGATTTGCCACTGCCGCTGGCACCAATCGCCGCGACGATGGTCTGTTCAGGTATGACAAGGTCAATATCGTGGAGGATTCGCATCTCGCCGATGTCCACGCAGACCGATTGGAGCTCGGCAATCATGCGCTGCAGTGTTACCGACGTCCGTGCTGGCTGCAACCAGTCCGGGACTGGTCGACAGAGATGTGCGCGTAATACAATTGGTGGGCTAAGGAGGCGCCATGGCTGCAAAACCATCGAACCGTATCGACCGTACCGAGCTTGAGGCGCGGGTGAAGAACCTCACGCCCGAGCAACGGGAGATCACCCAAAACAAAGGCACGGAGCGTGCGTTTACTGGCGAGTACCTGGACCACAAGGCGGATGGCACGTATTGCTGCGTGGTTTGCCAGTCGCCGCTTTTCAGTTCAGAGCACAAATACGATTCCGGTTCGGGCTGGCCAAGCTTTTTCCTGCCATTGGCTGGGGACAACGTCTCGGTGCAGCGCGATACCAGTCACGGCATGATCCGCGAGGAAGTACTTTGCGCAAACTGTGGCGCGCACCTCGGGCATGTTTTTCCTGATGGGCCCAAGCCCACCGGTCAGCGTTTTTGCATAAACTCGGCGGCACTCGATTTCGCTGATAAGGAAAACCAATAATGAAAGTGAATAATCAAGCCTGGCGATTGCTGATGTTGCTTTTGCCGCTGGTCATGGTTGCCGGCTGCCAATCTCAGGCCAAAGACTGCGTACAGATGGAGAAACCTATGAACACGTTCGAACCTTCCGTGCCTACCGATGTGGAGGGATTGACCGCTACCGTAGTCAGCCCGGGACGGGATATGGCGGTTGGCGATGGCGACTTCGCGAACATGCACTACACAGGCTGGTTGTTTGACGCCGAAGCCGAAGATGGCCGTGGCAAAAAATTCGATAGTTCACGTGATCGCAATCAGACGTTCGAGTTCCCGCTGGGCGCCGGTCGTGTCATCAAGGGTTGGGATATCGGCGTTGCTGGCATGCAGATTGGTGAAGTTCGCACACTCAAGATTGCGCCGGAACTCGGCTATGGTTCACGCGGTGCGGGAGGGGCGATTCCGCCGAACGCAACGCTGATGTTCGAAGTTGAGCTCGTCAGCTTCAAGCGCTGCCAGGTCTTCGAATAGGCAGGACCGGCGATGACGCTGCAGTCTCGACTGGGTTTCGCATTCGTGGGTGGATGCACGGTTGCGCTGGCGCTGTCGCTCATTGCCGCCTTTCTGATTCATGTCGTCGATGACCGTCGTGACGAGGACATGATCGAAGCACATCCCGTGGACTTGCTGCTGGGTTACGACCAACTCGATCTGAAAGAGCTGCTTGGCGAGCCGCGCTACGAGTTGCCTGAGGTCAGAGAAGCGCCGGAATTGCCGACCTACAGACCGCCCGAGCGTGAGATTCGGGGGTTTGTGATGCTCGCTGTCGAAGTCGATGCTGAGGGTCGCTCGGTCGATGCACAGGTACTGGAGGCTGAACCCGCCGGACTGTTCGAAACCGAGGCGATTACGCAGGCATTGGCGGAGCGCTGGCCCGCGGGGTCACCTGGTATTCGCGATCATGTCGTACAGTTCACGGTGCCGAGCGGGAAACGAAGCGGACAACGACTCGCCGATTGAGTTTGCGACCCGATCGTGTCGCGTTATCCGCGATCGGTCTGCTGGCGCCAAATCCCTCGCTGGAGATTCGGTCCGCGGAAACGCCGCGCTCACGGAGTATGCGACCAACGGCATTCGCCCTCTGCTGACTTAGCGCCAGATTGACCGAGTCGCTCCCCATTGAGTCGGTATGCCCCTCGATGAAGATCGAGGCTTGCGAACACAGTACCGCTAACTCGGCGAGCGTATCGAGAGTCGATCGACTCTCGCCGAGGATTGCGGCCGTGCCGGGTTCGAAGCTGAGTGGTTGAGAGGCGAGTAACGCTGCGGCGTCTCTGTCACATCCTTCAATAATCTGCGGATCGGCGTGTGCACCGGGCGAGACGCAAAAAACGAAGCATAGCCACCAAATGCCGCGCCTCATGCGGCGGTGTTAGCAGGGTCTCCGACCATTTCGCGAGCCTGTTCGACCCAGCGATCGCGACGTATACGACCTGGAAATTTCAACTTTTGGTCCAACGCGTCGATGTCCTGCTCTCTCATGGCGGCGAGATCCTGCAGTGTCCGAATGCCGTGCGTTTCGAGTCTGCGCGCCAACGCAGGACCGATACCGCGGATCGCCTGAATTCCTGAGTGTACCGATTGCCGACGGCGATTGTTCTGCGTCCGCCTGATCACAAGTTTCAGCTGCTTGCGGGTATTGCGGTGTTGTTCCTTCAGCGTTTCGAACGCACTCTTTGCCGTCTCGATATATTTGGATTGGCTACGAATCCTCGCATTCGCCTCATCCAGCGTTTCACGCAGTACACCGATCTGGCGTTGGGAGCGGTGATGCTGATCGCTGAGTTGCTGGCGAGTCTCGCGAAGTTGCTCGCGTTGCCGGGCCAACTGTTCGATGGTTTCCTGTTGTGCCGCCAGCTGTTGGCGCGCGCGTTCAACACGGATTTCAGCGTCGCGATCCTGGCGTTCGCGCCGCAAGGCCCAGCCGAGTGCGGTGCCAGCGGCAACGCAGCCAAACATGATTGCGATCGTTCCCGGTGTCATAGCCGGACGTTCCCCTGTGTTGGTTATGTCTGATGCTATGCCCTTGGACACCGCCCGCGCCATGACGGAGTTGGCAAAAACCACGCTCAGCCGATGATTCAGCGAGTCCGTCCAGTGCGTGTTTAGCATGTACAATGCTCGCTGATTCGCCGGATTGACGCATGGAACACGACTATATCTCCATCGGCATCGTCTTCGTCGTGTCGCTGGGTATCGCTGCCCAGTGGCTCGCCTGGCGGCTCCGATTACCTGCGATCGTGCTATTGGCTGCAGCCGGTATTCTCGCCGGCCCGGTGTTCGGTCTCGTTGACCCGAGCGAGCAACTCGGAGAATTGCTGCGCCCTTTGATCGGACTTTGTGTCGCCATCATTCTTTTTGAAGGCGGACTCAGCCTGAACCTTGCCGAGTTGAAACATGCTGCCAGCGGGGTTCGTCGACTGGTCTACCTCGGAGCGCCTATGGCGTGGGTCTTCGCGGCCGCATGCGCTTATTTCATCGGCGGCCTGGATACCGCAACATCGCTCGTGTTCGGCGCCATCATGGTAGTGACGGGTCCGACGGTCATCATGCCACTGCTGCGCCAGGCAGCCTTAAATCGGCGCACTGCCTCCTACCTCAAATGGGAGGGCATTGTTAACGACCCGATCGGTGCACTGCTGGCGGTGATCGTGTTCCAGTTCTTTGTCTACACCGGGCAGGGCTCGGGCTTGCTTTACGTTCTTGAGTCTCTCGGTCTAGCCATCGCTTCGGGAGTATTGCTCGGTGCGATCGGAGGTTGGCTCACCGGGCAGGCATTTCGAGCTGGCCTGGTTCCGGAGTATCTGAAGAGCCCGGTGATGTTGGGGCTGGTTCTGGTGATTTTCGTTGCGGCGAACTACTTGCAACATGAAGCGGGTCTGTTGGCGGTGACGGTCATGGGTATCGTGATTGCCAACATGAACCTTCCGGGATTCGGCGATATGCGGCGGTTCAAGGAGTACATCACGATCATGCTGGTCTCGATCGTGTTCGTGCTGCTGACGTCCGATCTCGATATCGGGTCGCTGACTTCAATCGGTTGGCGTGGCGCAGCCTTGATCGCAGCGTTGCTCTTTATCGCGCGACCGGCTGCGATCATGTTGGCGACCATCGGTGCGGGTATGCAGTTTAACGAGCGCGTATTGCTCGCCTGGATTGCGCCGCGTGGCATTGTTGCTGCGGCGACCGCCGGTATCATGGGGCCCCGTCTCGTCGACGAGGGCTATGATGCCAGTGTGCTGTTGCCCCTGGTCTTCGCGGTAATTTTTGCCACGGTGTTGCTGCACGGGTTTTCGTTGAACTGGCTTGCCGCCAGATTGGGGCTCGCATCGCGTCACCGCGACAGCGTTGTGATCGTCGGCGCGTCTCCGTGGTCAACCGAGCTTGCGAGGATACTGCGTGGGCTCGACATCAATGTGCTGATTTCGGATTCGTCCTGGCATGCCCTGCGCGATGCCAGACTGGCTGGCGTGCCGGTGTTCTATGGTGAGATTCTCTCGGACTTTGCCGAGGAAACGGTGGAGCTTGCGCACGTGCGCACCGTGCTCGCGGCGACCAGCAACGATGCATATAACGCGCTGGTGTGTAAGGCGCTGGCACCAGAAGTGGGGCAGGCAAGGGTATTTCAACTGCCGATGGGCGGTGGAAACGACGATGACCCTAAATCGGTTGCCCGTCAGGTGCGTGGCAATATCGCGTTCGACAAAGAGGCGGTCTTCGAGAAGCTGTGGCGCAATCATGTTCGAGGCTGGACCTTTGCGCGGACGCGCCTGACCGAGAGCTATAGCTACAGCGACTTCCTGAATGACAAGAGTACGGAGTCGCTGGTGATCCTTGTGATTTCTGGCGAAGGCAACGTGCAGTTCACCTCGTCTCAGACGACCCTTGAACCCAAAGCGGGCGACACCATTGTCTATTTCACGCCGCCGAAACCGCAGCCCAGTCGAGAGCCGTTAGATGTCGAAACCAGCACACCGTGATACGCCGTTGATCGAAGGCCCCGCGGGCGCTCTCGAAACGTTACTCGAGCGCCCGGAGCATGGCGACGATGCGTCGGTGATTATCGTGTGTCATCCGCATCCCGCGCATGGCGGTGCAATGACGAATAAAGTCGCATACACGCTTGCCAGAGCTGGTGTGCTGGCAGGCTTGACGGCTTTGCGGTTCAATTTTCGTGGTGTCGGTGCGAGTGCTGGCAGTTACGACGAAGGTCGCGGCGAACTTGAGGATGTGCTTGCCGTTGTTGACTGGGTTCGGACCGAGTTGCGACCGAAGCGATTGGTGCTTGGCGGTTTCTCCTTCGGTAGCGCCATGGTGGTGTTTGCCAGCCACCAACGCGACTGCGATCAGTTGCTGTTGGTTGCGCCGCCGGTAGGGCGTATTTTGCCGCCGGACACCCGCGTGCCGGACGCACTGCCGTTGACTGTAGTGCAGGGCGGTCAGGATGATCTGGTCGATCCGGAGGCGGTCATCGAGTGGTGCAATGCACAGCCACCCGGTGTTCAAGTCACGCTAATGGAAACGGCCGATCACTTCTTCCACGGGCATCTGCCTGCGCTGCGCGAGCGGCTGGTGGAGGCGCTCGAGCAGGGAGTGCCCGAGTAGTGTTGTCGCGCCTCAAACGCCAGATCGAGCAGCTGCTCGCGACCGATGTCGGCGCTGCTGATCACGATCGCGAAGCAGGCGTTCGGCTGGCCACCGCGACCCTGATGGCAGAGGTCGCTCGTGCCGACGATGTGCTCGATACGCGTGAGCTCGCGACGCTCAAGACACGGCTTCGGGCGCAATTCGATCTCGATGAGGACACGGCCAGAGATGTGCTTAACGACGGATTGGACTCGTCCGAGGATCTCGTCTCTCTGCAGGGATTTACGCGCACTTTGCACGAGGCGCTCAGTGAGCAAGAAAAATCGAGCATCATCGATATGCTGTGGTCTGTCGCGTTCGCAGACGGCTCGCTCGACAAGTACGAGGATGCGCTCGTCGCCCAGATCGGTGAGCTCATGTATGTGCCGCGTTCCGAAGTGCTAAGGCTGAAGTCCAAACATAGCGAACGCGCTAGCACCGCATCGGACGATCAAGACGCGGACGCCTAAACGCAGAAAACCCCGCAATGCGGGGTTTTCCGGCAGCCCAGGCTAGATACCCCCGGGCAGGAGGAATGATCAGCGGCGCTGATCAGACCATGTCTTTCAGGCCCTTAAGCGCTGTGACTTTCACCACTTTGCTCGCCGGCTTCGCTTTGAACATCATTTCCTCACCCGTGAACGGGTTTTTGCCTTTGCGTGCCTTAACCGCGGGCTTCTTCGCAACACGCATCTTGATAAGACCCGGCATCGTGAATGTGCCCGGAGCACCACGACCGCCCAGGTTTTTCTTGATCAATCCTGACATGGAGTCGAACACCGCGGCAACGTCCTTCCGGGTCAGGCCTGTATCTTCCGCGATATGGCGAAAAATCTCTGACTTGGTCGGCGCCTTTTTCACAGTGGCGGTGGTCTTTTTCTTTGCTGGCATAGAGTGTCGTCTCCCACAGACTGAGTACAAAAAAATAAATGAGAATCGAGGCCGCGCTCATGCGTTCAGTGACACACACGCCCTCGAATCGGTGCGAACATTAACACACCGTTAGTGCAAAAAACACTAGGATTTAAGGGTATTTCGTGCTCGCGAATGTAGAGCTGCCTAACTCGGAATACGCAACGTTAGCGTGTGTGATAGATGCGCTGGGTTCTCACTTCGAAGGTTTCCTCAGAACCCTCGGGCGTAACGCTGATGTTGAAGATCAGTGTTTCCCGATTGGCGACAGAAACCTCGCCTAAGTAGTAGATCGCATCGCCTTGTTCGACCTTGCGCATCGTCATCTTCTTTAACTGCCCGGTCAGGTTTTCAGCCGATACTTGAACGTCGGCTTCGGCGGGTGTGTTCTCTAAATTGTTGCGTACGGAGACATTCAGCAGCGCACGGTTCTTTGCGCGAACGACGCCAATGGACTGGGCTACTTCGGAGGGGACTTCATCCGTCGAGATGGCATTAAAGAACACGGTGAAGTCGCCAAATATGGCCGAGCTTTCTTGTGCAACGGTCGCCTCTGGAACATTGCGTTGGCCCCCGCCGCCACAAGCGCCGAGCAGGAAGGTAGATGCGGTGAGTGTCAGCAGTGCGATGCGTGTGTTCATTCTTCCCCCAAAAAACGAATGTACGACCTAAGCTATGAGCATAGGCGACGCGCGTCCGGTGCGCCAGTCGCGAAGTCAGGCGAGCACACCGACCTGGAGATTGTTGAGCACGATAAGCCCAATCTGTAGCAACAATATGGCGCCTAGTGGAGATAGGTCGAGGCCCGCAATCGGTGGAATGACCCGACGAATGGGTGCCATGATTGGCCGAGCCAGTTCGTCGGCCAGCGCGCCGGCCGGATTATAGTTGCCGGGTGCGATCCAGCTCAGCACTACGCCGATGATGATCGCGAACAAGAACATGAAGATAGAGAGCCTTGCTAGCTCAAACACCGCGATAATCAGTAACGTGGGTAAAGGCAGCATGAACCCTTTCAACAAGTACATTGCGGTGATGGCCAACACCTGAACTGCGTAGGCAACCACGAGCGTGGCCGTATCGAGTGTCCCGATTGCTGGCACGATGCGGCGCACCGGGACGATCAATGGCGACGTCAGTTTCACGATAGCCTGTGCGAATGGATTCCGGAAATTAGCCCGTACAACCTGTAGCCAGAATCTCAACATGATCACGATCAGGACGAGGCTCGTGGCCGTCTGCAACAGTAATTGGGCTATTTGCTTCAGCATGAGTCTCTCGCGCTAGTTCCGTTGAGCCAGTTCTCTTGATCGATTTTCCGCCGCACTGACAGCCGCGTCGATGGTCGCGTCGAAATCTTGCGCCGCGAGTGCCGCAAGACCCGCGGCTGTCGTCCCGCCTGGTGAGGCGACGCGCTCGCGCAGCGTGGCCAACGGAGTATCCAGGCTCCGTGCGAGAGATGCGGCACCACCGGCGGTGGCACTCACCAAGGCTCTCGCCGTCTCGGGAGAAAGGCCGCGCTGAATCGCCGAGTTCACCAGCGCCTCCATCAACGCATAGAAATACGCGGGGCCGCTTCCGGACACCGCTGTCACCGCATCCATGAGCGATTCGTTTTCGATCCATACTGCAGTGCCGGTGGCTCCCAGTATCGCCTGCGCGAGCGCCCGCTGCGCCACAGTGCTCGCGTCGTTCGCGACCATTGCCGTTGCACCTTCGCCAGTCAAAGCGCCCTGGTTAGGCATGCTGCGAATACAAGCGCTGTGCCCCAAGGCCGACTCGAGGGTCTCTAGTTCTATACCGGCGGCGACAGAAATAACGACGCAATCCGGATTCGCAGGATCGAGATCGATGCTCGCGAGCACGTCCGGCATGACCTGTGGTTTCACGGCGAGCACAAGTGCCTCGGCGTCTTTTATCGCCACTGCGTTGTCGGTCGTTGTGCGCACGCCAATCGACAAACCCTGGAACGGTTCGTGCTGGCGCTCATCCGGGTCGGCGACGCAAATAGCACCAGATGCCCAGCCGGCTCGCAATAAGCCACCAACAATCGCGAAGGCCATATTGCCGCCGCCGATAAAGCCGACACGGGTTGTCTTATCGGGCAAGTGCATACGAGGAGTATCCCATATCGTCAGGCGCGTGGGCCGAAGATCGCAGTGCCGACACGGACCATGGTGGCGCCTTCCATGATTGCCGCCTCGAGATCACCGCTCATACCCATCGACAGCGTATCCATCTCCGGATGCTGCACTTTGAGGCTGGCAAAAAGGTGAGCAAGGCGTGCAAACGGTTCACGTTGTCGCTCGTGATCTTCGCGAATTTTCGGAAGACACATGAGCCCTCGCAGCCTCAAACCAGGCGCCTCCTCAATCATCGCAGCGATCTCAGGGACCGCGTCGATCGACGCCCCGGCTTTTTGTGTCTCGGCATCGATGTTGACCTGGATGCAGGTGTCGAGTGGTGCCTGTGAGTCGGGACGTTGCTCGGAAAGTCGCCGCACGATTTTGGCTCGATCGACGGTATGTACCCAATCGAAATGCTCTGCGATCAGCTTGGTCTTATTGGATTGGATCGGACCGATGAAGTGCCATTCGAGGTCAAGTTCGTGCAATTCGACGATTTTCGCGACGCCTTCATCCACATAGTTTTCCCCGAACGCGCGCTGGCCGGCAGCGGCAACCGCTCTGATGGAATCCGCGCTGTGCCGCTTGCTGACGGCCAGAAGTGCCACCGAATCCCCGTCGCGTTCTGCGACACCGGCCGCATTTGCGATGCGTTCGGTGACCGCGGCCAGGTGTTCCGTGACCCTAGTCACGCTTTGCCCCAGGTGCTTCGCTATACTCGCTCATCGTTGTTTATGGTAAATCCAGACCTGCCGAGCCAGAGGGAAAGTAATGGCCGTTGATGTTGCCCAGCTACTGACATTCACCGTCAAGAACAAGGCGTCTGACCTGCACTTGTCTGCGGGCGTGCCGCCAATGATTCGCGTCGACGGCGACATCAAGCGGGTGAACATGCCTGCGCTGACGCACAAGGAAGTCAACAGCATGGTGTACGACATCATGAATGACAAGCAGCGCAAGGACTACGAGGAGTTCCTCGAAACCGATTTCTCGTTCGAAATCCCGAACCTCGCTCGCTTTCGTGTCAACGCGTTTAACCAGGCCCGCGGGTCCGGTGCTGTATTCCGGATTATCCCATCGGAAATCCTGACGCTCGATGATCTGCGTGCGCCAGCCATTTTCAAAGACATTGCAATGCAGCCACGCGGCATTTGTCTCGTCACCGGCCCGACGGGTTCGGGCAAGTCGACGACGCTTGCTGCCATGGTCGACTACATCAACGACAACAAGCCGGACCATATCCTCACCATTGAGGACCCGATTGAGTTCGTGCACGAGAGCAAGAAGTCACTGATCAACCAGCGTGAGGTGCATCGCGATACGCATGGCTTTTCCGAAGCGCTGCGCTCAGCACTGCGCGAAGATCCGGATGTGATCCTCGTGGGTGAGCTGCGTGATCTGGAAACCATCCGACTCGCATTGACCGCGGCCGAAACAGGTCACTTGGTATTCGGCACGCTCCACACGAGCTCTGCGGCGAAGACGATTGACCGTGTGGTTGACGTGTTCCCTGCTGCCGAGAAAGAAATGGTGCGTGCGATGCTCTCCGAGTCGCTGAAGGCCGTAATCTCTCAGTCGCTTTTGAAGAAGATCGGTGGGGGTCGGATTGCGGCCCACGAGATCATGATCGGTACGCCTGCGATTCGAAACCTGATTCGTGAAGGCAAGATCGCACAGATGTATTCAGCGATTCAGACCGGCCAGGCCTCAGGCATGCAAACGCTGGATCAGAACCTGTCCGAATTGATGATGAAAGGGCAGATCACCAAAGAAGAAGCGCGCTTCCGGGCAGCGAACAAAGAGAACTTCTAGGCGAGGACTGGAAGGAGACCGAGATGGATAGAGAACAAGCCGCAACCCTGATGCAAAACCTGCTCAGGAAGATGAACGAGAAAAGTGGTTCTGACCTCTTTATCACGGCGGGCTTTCCACCAGCGATCAAGATCGATGGAGAAATTCATCGAGCCAGCGACTCGATCCTGAAGCCAGAACAATGCTCGATTCTCGTGCGCGCGATCATGAACGACAAACAGGCGCGGGAATTCGATGCGACGCGTGAGTGCAACTTCGCCATCGCGCCGAAGGGTATCGGGCGATATCGTGTCAGCGCGTTCGTCCAGCAGGGCAATGTCGGCGCGGTCATTCGAACGATCACCACCACGATCCCGACCTTCGAAGATCTGGATTTGCCGCCCATTCTCAAAGACGTGGTCATGAACAAACGTGGACTCGTCATTGTTGTCGGTGGTACGGGCTCCGGTAAGTCGACCACGCTCGCCGCCATGATCGGGCATCGCAACCGCAATTCGCGTGGCCACATCATCACGATCGAGGACCCGGTGGAATTCGTTCATCCGCACGATGGTTGTGTCATCACCCACCGTGAGGTCGGGGTTGATACGGAGTCATGGCATGCGGCACTCAAGAACACGCTGCGCCAGGCGCCGGACTGCATCCTGATCGGTGAGATTCGAGATCGCGAGACGATGGAATACGGCATCCAGTTCGCTGAGACCGGTCATCTGTGTCTTGCGACGCTGCACGCCAACAGTGCTAACCAGGCGCTCGATCGCATCATTAACTTCTTCCCCGAAGAGCGACGCTCGCAGTTGCTGATGGACTTGTCGTTGAATGTGCGATCGCTGGTATCACAGCGTCTGATTCCGCGTGAGGGCGGGCTCGGGCGCGTCGCGGCGATGGAAATCATGCTTGCAACGCCGTTGATCCAGGACCTGATCTTCAAAGGCGATGTCGCCCAGATCAAGGAAATCATGGCCAAGTCGACACGACTGGGTATGCAGACCTTCGACCAGGCGCTGTTCCAGTTATATGAAGACGAGATCATTTCCTACGAGGATGCAATGCGAAACGCGGATTCGAAAAACGAGTTGCGCCTCAATATTCGCCTGAACTCGAAACGTGAAACCGGACTTAGCAAAGAGCAGGCCGCGAGCCTCAAGATCATGGATGAGGATTCCGGCGAGAACGTACGGTTCAGCTAAGTCGATACGATGAACGTCAAGCCACTATTCAAATTGATGGTTGAAAAGCGGGCGTCTGACCTGTTTTTTACGCCCTATGCGCCGGTCAAGATCAAGATCGACGGCAAGATCATGTCGGTCAACAAGATGGAGTTGTCGCCCAAGCAGGTGCGTCAGGCGGCGATGGAAATCATGACCGAGGAGCAGCTGGAAGCGCTGGCTCGCGACATGGAAGTGGATTTCGCGGTATCAGAGACGGGTCTCGGCCGCTTCCGCGTGAATGTCTTCCACCAACGTGGCAACCTCGCGATGGTGCTGCGGTATATCACCGCTGAAATGCCGACGCTCGAAGAACTCGGTATGCCCGAGATTTTCAACGATCTGATCATGCACAAGCGCGGTCTGATTCTGATGGTCGGCGCGACCGGCAGCGGCAAGTCGACCACGATCGCGGCGATGATCAATCATCGCAACGAAAAGACGGCTTCCCACATTATCACGATTGAAGACCCGATCGAGTTCTTGCATTCCAACAAGAAATCGATCGTGAACCAGCGTGAGCTGGGACTGGATACACGTTCGTACGGCAACGCGCTACGTAGTGCGTTGCGCGCGGCACCGGATGTCGTGATGGTCGGTGAGATTCGTGATCTCGAGACCATGCAAGCGGCGCTTAATGTCGCTGGCACAGGGCAGCTCGCGATTGCGACGCTACACTCCAACAACGCTCCGGAAACACTTGATCGCATCATCAACATGTTCCCGGTTGAGCAACAGCGCCAGGTGTTTGTGGACCTCTCACAATACCTTCGCGCCATTATCTCCCAGCGTCTGGTGCGCAACCGCGAGGGCAAGCGCGTGGCCGCGGTTGAGTTGATGCTCAACACGCCACACATCGCCGAGTTGATTGAGAAGGGCGACATTATTGGCGTGAAGGAGGCGTTGAAAGATTCCAACGAGAAGGGCATGCAAAACTTCGATGCGGCGCTGTTGAAGCTCTACCGCATGGGCACCATCACTTTGCAGGAAGCCTTGTCGAACGCCGACTCTCGATCAAACCTCGAGGCGCAGATCAACTTCGGCTAGTGCCGCAAGGCTCACTCAGTATCGATCAGAGACCGCGTGCTACCGCGTCGACTTCCGCCAGCAATGCCATCCGTACCGCGACGCCGTTCCGGACTTGCTCAGTAATGAGCGACTGCGGCCCGTCCGCCGTTTCGGAGTCGATTTCCACACCGCGATTCATCGGGCCTGGATGCATGATGAGCGGTTGCTTCGCACAGCCTTGCAGATTGTCGACGTTGATCCCGAATTGCTCGGTGTAATCGGCGAGTGAGGGAATTGATGCATCGTCGCCGATGCGCTCATGCTGGATCCGCAGTGCCATAACGACATCCGCATCTTCAATGCCGGGTTGAAGCTTGGAAAACAGCTTGGCGCTCGGATAGAGCTCGGCATCTGGCAACATCGCTTTTGGTGCAACCATGTGGATCGCGCCAATGCCTAGCGTCGAGAATGCGGTGTAAGCAGAGCGCGCAACCCTCGAGTGTGCAATATCGCCGACAATGGCCAGTGTGAGATTCTCGAAATCGGGACGCTCAAGTCGCAGCGTAAGGGCATCTAACAGCCCTTGAGTCGGGTGTGAGACGTTCGCCTCTCCTGCGTTCAGCACCGCGATACCCGGCCGTACTGAGTCTGCGATCATCTGTGGCACGCCGACCGCGGCGTCGCGCACGACAAACACGTCGCACTGCATCGCCTCCAGCGTATAGATCGTATCGAGGATGCTCTCTCCCTTCTTTCGCGAAGAGGTCTTTACATCCAGATTGAGTACATCGGCACCCAGGCGTGCAGCGGCCAGCTCAAAGGATGCGCGAGTTCGTGTGCTCGGCTCAAAAAACAGGTTTGCGACGGTGCGCCCGGCCAGCGCTTGACTGCGTATTGCCGGCGCTTCACGTGGTGCAAGAAAAGCTTCGGCAGCATCGAGGACGCGCTCCAGTGTTTGTCGAGACAGTCCTTCAAGTGTGATCAGATGACGCAGCCGCCCGTTGGCCTCCGCTTGCGCCGCTGTGTGTCTGGCGGGTTGTGACATAGGCGCGTAGGGTACCACTCGTCAGACGTTCTGGTGGCCGAGGTTGCGCTGATTGAGCCACTGCTCCGCGATCAGTGCAGCTGACAAGGCATCGATATCGCCTTTGCGGACACGTTGCTGTCGATTTCCGCGTCGTCGCGCGTCACGTAGCAGGTCGGTCGCTTCCGCGGATGTCAGGTGTTCATCGATCAGCTGTACCGGAATCTCATACTCGCCGAGTTCGGCCGCGAATTGCCGCGCCGCGCGGCATTGGTCCGACTCAGTGCCATCAGCGGATAACGGCAGACCGACGAGCAGCACATTCGGTCCCCAGTCATCGATCAGTTGTTCGATCGCATCCCAGTCCGGACCGCTATCCGAGCTTACTAGCGTCGTCAGTGGCCGAGCGCTGTGGGTGATGGTTTGACCGACTGCGACACCGATCCGGCGTTGTCCGAAGTCGAACGCGAGCAGTGTCGCCGAAGGCAGGTCAGGCATGACCGGAAGGGCCGGAGAGCTGCGAACGGGTCAGGCCGAGCACCGCGGCCGCGCTGTCCCAGCGTGCATCGTACGGGGTCTCGAAAACCAGAGCGGCCGAGGCCGGGACGGTCAACCAGGAATTGGCGAGCATTTCATCTTCCAGTTGCGTGGCGTCCCAGCCCGCATAGCCGAGAATCATCACACCGCTGGCCGGCCCACCCTCACGAAACATCGCGGTCATCGCGTCGCGACTCATGGACAGGTAGATGTCATCAGCGACTTGTAGTGTCGCCTCAAACTCACCCTCATCGTTATGCAGAATGAAACCCCGTTCAGGGCTGACCGGGCCGCCCGTCAACACCGGCTCCGAGTGGCGCTGCTGATCTCGTTCTGCCTCGGGGATATCGTTGAACCCGTCCATCCCGGAGAACACCTCTCCGTGCGTCAACTCCATCGGTCGATTGATGGTGACACCCATAGCGCCCTCTTCGGTGTGTTCGCAAATCAGCGTCACCGTATTCTCGAAGTGAGGATCGTTGAGTTGCGGCATCGCGATCAACAATTGGCCAGCAAGCGTTGGGAAATCTGTCATGTCTTGAGTATCCGCGCGCGCTCGAACCGCTGCAAGCGGCTGCTCAGTTGTCACCGAGTGTTGCGCTGCCCTGAATGGCGCCACTGCGGAAGCGAAATTTGTAGGCGAAGCGCAAGAGGTCTTTTTCTCGGGTGACGGTTTCGGGCAATGCAGAGAAGGGCGCGGCCCGATTTACAATGACCAGCGCCGTTTGGTCGAGCACTCGGTCGCCTGAGGAACGCAGCAACTCAACACTGGCCAAATCTCCGTTTGGTGAAATGCTGACCGACAGAATCGGGTCGCCATCACGGCCGCTGGCCTCCATATTGTTCAGGAAGTTTTGTGTCCCTATGCGTTCGACGCGTCGCTTCCACTCCGCGACATAGGGTGCGAGATCCGACCGTTTGGTATTCACACTGATCACCAGATGGCGTGGATTGTCGTCCTGAATCAGCAGGGACGGGTCGTCGCTCTCCGGGAGCGGCAGTGTTTGCTCCGCGCCGAAAGGTTGCGTTTGTGCGAGCCGCGCGACCGAGTCTTCCTGCGCCGAAGGTGAATCGGGCTGGTATTGCAGGCGATTCGAATCGGTGGTCGATAACAATGCCTGGTCTGACTGTGTGCCAGGCGTGGTTTCCTGTTGCTCCGGCCCAATGTTGTCCGCCTGGACCGGCGTGGGTTGTCCGGTAATTGCGGGTGCTGAGGGGGTTGCCGATTCTCGCGTATTGCCGTTGCCGCGTTGGTCAGCTTGCGCGATGTAGTCTGCCTTGTCCGGCGTAGCGACGGATTTCTGTTCGGCAACGATCGTGACCTCGAGCGATACCGTGTTCCCGTCTTCCGTCAGTACCCCCGACTCAAAGGTGAGCCCGAGGATCAGCATGGCCCACAACAGTGTGGACACAAACAGCATGGGCGCGAGCTTGTCGTCGCGGCCATTGGCAACCGGCAGCATGTCGCGTGCCAGTACAGTTTCGCTGGAGACCACCTCGTTCATGGTTCAGAGCGTTCGTTTGCGGATTTCAGGTGTGGCGTGCATCACCCCGGCATTATCGATCAGCAGTGCCTTGTTTACACCCATTGCGTCACAAACCGCGTCAAACCCTGCAGCGCCGGCAACAACGAGCGCCGTCGCGCTCGCATCAGCCTGCACGGGATCATCGCAGATGACCGTTGCCGCAGCGGGCGGTACCGGCCAGCCGCTGGTTGGGTCGAGGATGTGTTGATAGCGTTGTCCGTCTATTTCGACGTAGCGGGCGTAGTCGCCGGATGTCATGACGTACTCGCCGGCAAGGAGTTCCAGCGCGATCTCTGGTCTGGCGCCCGACGGATTCGCCACAGCTATGCGAAAGGTCTCATCCGGTGAATTTGCGTGCACGCCGATGTCACCACCAAGATCTATCAATACGCGCTGGCAGGGCGAATCCTGCAGCATGTCCATCACCTCGCCGAGCAAGACGCCCTTGGCGATGGCGCCAAGGTCGATGATTGGCGGTGGATTCCCGGCACTCAGTACGCCGCGCTCGGACACTGAGTAACCCGATGCACGGGCATCGAGCGCTTGTTCCAATTGCTGTGCGTCCGGCAGGCGCGGGACTTCGGCGTCGATGAGATCATCCAACCCCCAAAGCGCGATGAGTCCACCCACAGCAGGATCGAACCGGTACGCGGATCGTCGTCGCCACTGATCTGCATCGCGCAGTATTCGGGCCAATCGCGGCGATAACTGCGGGCTATCCCCATCTGCCAGCAGAGTATTGGCGCTGCCGAGTTCGCCAGCACCAAATCCGTAAAGGTCCGATCCAGTGACCAGCAACTGTCGGTGCACGCCATTACAAAGCTCTGCGGCAGTATCGCGGTCGCGCGCACTCAACGTCACTCGCAGCAGTGTCGTGAAAATCAGCCATTCTCGAGTGACGGTCTCGGGTGCGCGCTGACATCCGGTCAGCGCAGCCGCGCCGATCAGGGATAGCGCCTCTCGCCGGGTCAGCATTAGTCCCGGCGACGCACTCTGCGTTCGATGGCGTCGTTCAACATCCCCGCGATGTTGATATCAAAGTGGCGATCGAGTTCGCGAATGCCGGTTGGACTGGTCACGTTGATCTCCGTCAGTCGGTCGCCGATGACATCAAGCCCCGCAAAGATCACGCCACGCGCTTTCAACCAGGGACCAACCTGTTCTGCGATTGCCCGTTCCACGCTGCCGAGGGGGCGGGCATCCGCGGTGGCGCCCATCACAAGGTTGCCACGCCCATCCTCTGCATTGGGCACCCTGGCCAGCATGTAAGGCACCACCTCACCATCGACGATCAACACGCGCTTGTCGCCATCGGTGATCTCAGGCACGTAGGTTTGCGCCATGGCGAACTGCTGACCGTAGTCGGTCAGTGTTTCAAACACGACGTTCGCATTCTTGTCGCCTTCGTGCAGCGTAAAGATTGAACGTCCGCCCATGCCATCCAGTGGCTTGACCACAATATGCCCATGCGCACCGAGAAACTCCCGAAGCTTCGCCTGACTGCGCGTGACCAGCGTCTCCGGCGTGAGTGCAGGGAACCACGCTGTCGACATCTTCTCATTGAGGTCGCGAAGCGCACCGGGTTGGTTGACGACCAATGCACCCCCTTGTGCGGCGAGATCCAACAGGTAGGTCGTATAGATGTACTCCATATCGAACGGTGGGTCTTTGCGCATCAGGATCGCATCGAACTCGCTGATCGGCATGGTGTGCGGTGACTCGGCGGAGAACCAGTCGGTTGGGTTATCGGTCACCGTAACCGGAGTCGCGCGGCCCATCGCGACACCGGCATCCAGTAACAGATCGCCCTGTTGCAGCATTGATACCCGATAGCCGCGTCGCTGGCAGTCCAACATCATGGCGAAGGTCGAGTCCTTGGCCGGAGAAATACCCTCAATTGGGTCCATGACAATGCCGATATGTAGTGTGTGGTCGTTCACGTCGTGCCTGTGGTGAGCCTTTTGGCTGAATCATACGCACTCGACGCAGGGTTGCTGCGGCGCGTGGCGGGTTAATCTGGCAATATGTTAAAAGTTTTGCGTCGAACCACCAAAGTGTGCGCCACACCACACTCTGCGCTGGCTCGTTCAGACGACAATGATGCTTATGTCCAAAAGGAGGCTGAGCCGGTGAGCAACAGCACCTCGAAAGTGCTCAAGGGCCTTAAAATACTAGTGATCGATGACAGCAAGACGATCCGTCGGACGGCGGAGACCTTGCTGAGCAAAGAGGGTTGTGAAGTGTTCACCGCCATCGATGGCTTCGATTCGCTTTCCAAGATCGCCGACCATCAACCGGATCTGATTTTCGTCGACATCATGATGCCGCGCCTGGACGGTTATCAGACCTGTCAGTTGATCAAGAACAACAAGTCGTTCCGCGATACGCCAGTGATCATGCTGTCCAGCAAGGACGGCCTGTTCGATCGCGCTCGCGGGAGAATCGTCGGATCCGAGCGCTACCTTACCAAGCCGTTCACCAAGGACGAGTTGGTCGGCGCCATCTCGGAGCAGTTTGCGGCGCAGTAAGCGGCGAGGAGCATACCTATGACACGCATCCTGATCGTAGACGACTCTCCAACCGAATTGCATGTCGTGCAGACGCTGCTCGAACGTCACGGTTATGAGACCACGACGGCAGAGAGTGGCGAAGGCGGAATTCGTGCGGCTATGGAGCATCGTCCCGATCTGATTCTGATGGATGTGGTGATGCCGGGAATGAACGGCTTTCAGGCGACCCGTAAACTGACGCGGAACGCGCCGACCGCGAACATTCCTGTGATTGTGGTCACGAGCAAGGATCAGGAAACCGATCGAATCTGGGCTATGCGCCAGGGCGCTGCCGACTATCTTGTTAAACCGGTCGATGAGAGCAGTCTGATTGAGAAGATTGAAGCTCAGCTTGCGGCGGGAGCCAGCTGATCTATGCCGGCATTGACGCTCAAAGCACTGGCCAATCGCCCCTTCGAACTATTGCAGGAGATGGAGCGACGCTCCAGGGCCGCAGTCGCTGGTCACGGCGATACCGGCACCCAACGCAATGAGTGGGTAGGTGTTGGCTTCCGTTTGGGTGATGAGCAATTCGTCGCGAGTCGCGACGAAGTCCGTGAGGTCCTGATGGTGCCCGATGCGGTCACCCGAGTGCCTGGAGCGCGCCGCTGGCTATTGGGCGTCGCGAACCTGCGTGGGCAGCTCTTGCCGTTGGTCGACCTTCAGATGCTGCTGGGCGGCGGCCGTACAGACCGTGACCGAGACGTTCGGGTCATCAGCGTGAGCCACCGGGAAGTCTCGGCCGGATTGCTGGTTTCGGAGGTCACAGGATTTCGCCGCTTTGTTGATGGCGAATACCATGCCAACGCGCCGGAAACCGATATCCGTTGCGACAAGTTTTTATCGGGCGTATTTCGCCGTGCCGGAGACGACTGGCCGGTCTTTGGCTTTGACCGCTTGCTCGAAAGCGAACAGTTTTTACAGGCGGCTGCCGTTCCGGCGAGCGCCTGACCAATGGGACACTGAGACTGATGGCAAAACAAACCGAATCCAACCAATCGCCGCTGATTGTTCGCGTCCTGTTACCCGTCCTGCTGGTAGCTGCCGCAGCAGTCACGTTCCTGGCCTCCAACACAACGACCGGGTCAGGCGGTGCGGAGACGCCGCGCGACGCGCTGATCGCTGTACGCGCAAAACAGGCGGTCGCCGGCAGTAACGGCGCTTTAACCCAACTCGAGAGCGTGGTTCGCCAGAGCGCACCGGGCGGTGTTGTGGGTGAACAAGCACGGACGATTCTCGGCAATCAGGAGCGGTTGACGGCGTTTAACGATGCTGCTGAACGATTGATCAGCGCGCTGGATGCGATGGACTCGGCAATCGGCGCATCGACGGAACCCAATCTTGCGTTGCCAGAGTTGCGGCTGGGCCTCGATGCGATACGGACCGCTCACGCCGCGATGCGCGGCGATCCAGCGTCGGCGCCGGAGATCGGTGCTCAGATGACCGAGACTGCGACTGCAGTCAGCCGTTTGGTGAATGCGCTAGCCGGCAGCGACACCGGCACGCTCGCCATTGATGATCCGGTTGATGACCGACCCGCTTTCGATATCGCTGTGCTTGAGAACGGGCTGACGGCGAGCATTCTCAGTGAACAAATGTTGGTGGCGCGTGGTGCTGCTGACGCGCTGGCGAGCGACGCTATCGCGCTGGCACGAGCCAGCGATGCGGCGGAAACGATCTCCGCCGCGTTGGCGGGTGCAGCAGGTGCTGCGAATGCGGCGCCAGGCGGTATCGCGCAGCAATTAGCGCCGCTGATGCCGTGGCTGCCATTGGGATTGATCGCGCTTGCGCTGGTGCTAGTCGCGCAGGTGTTGGTGTCCTCGGCACGCAATGCGGATCTTGGCCGCGTCGCCCTGCAGCAATCCGATCAGAATGAGCGCAACCAGCAGGCCATCCTGCGTCTGCTCGACGAGCTGGGTTCACTGGCGGACGGTGATCTGACCGTTGAAGCGACGGTGACCGAGGACATCACAGGCGCGATCGCTGACTCGATCAACTATGCCATCGAAGCATTACGCGAACTCGTGACCACGATCGACGGCACTGCTGCGATGGTGGATTCGGCCACCCGACAGACCGAAAGCACAGCGGTGCACATGAACAAGGCCGCGCAGAAGCAGGCGCTCGAAATTGCAGCAGCGACAGAGTCGATTGCCGCCATCGCAGCGTCGATCGAAGAGGTTTCGGGCAACGCGGAGCGCTCTGCCGACGTCGCCCGTCACTCTGTCGATGTCGCACACAAGGGCGGCGATGCGGTACGTCGAACCATCGAGGGCATGAACACGATCCGCGAGACGATTCAGGAAACCTCCAAGCGTATCAAGCGTCTGGGCGAGAGCTCGCAGGAGATCGGCAATATCGTCGAGCTCATCAACGATATCGCAGAGCAGACCAACATTCTCGCGCTGAACGCCTCCATTCAGGCCTCGATGGCCGGTGAGGCCGGTCGCGGTTTCGCGGTGGTCGCCGACGAGGTTCAACGATTGGCCGAACGTTCCACCAATGCGACCAAGCAGATCGAGGTGCTGGTTCGAACCATTCAGTCGGACACCAACGAGGCGGTGGTTTCGATGGAGCGATCGACTACGGATGTTGTCGGTGGTGCTTTGCTCGCGGAGAACGCAGGTGCGGCGCTGGATGAGATCGAGCAAGTCTCCAATCAGATCGCGAGTCTCGTGCAGAACATTTACAGTTCAGCAAGATCGCAGTCGCAGGCAGCGACCGATATCAACCGTCGTACAGTCTCGCTGAAAGAGATCACAGGCCAGACCGGCAAGGCGGCGAGTGCGACCACGTCGTCGATCTCCAAGTTGGCACAACTTGCCGGTGAGCTCCGAAAGAGCGTGTCAGGGTTCCGGCTGCCGGAGTCAGGTAACGTCACACGCATAACCCGGCCGACTGAAGCGGCCGAGGCGGCGGATGTATCGACACGGGAAGTGGGGTAGGCGAGGCCGGATTTCGTGACGAGTTCAAACACGACATCACCTGCTTCGGGCAAGACCGAACAGGGCCGGGCGAGCATGCAGCAGGCTTATCAGATCGTCAGCCAGGAATTGGCGAAGACGGTCAACCAGGCGCGCGTCACCCTCGAAGACGCGATCGAAGGCCGCGGTCCGCGCCAGGCACTCGCTGGGTGTGCAGATCACCTTCATGAGGTATCCGGCGTACTCAGAATGGTGGAGGTCTTTGGTGGATCTTTGCTGGCCGAAGAAATGGAAAAGACCTGTCGGTATCTCGCTGGATCTAAACACGAGCAGAGCATTCAGGACTTAGCCCTTGATGCGCTGACCCGTGCCATGGTGCAACTGCCGGCCTACCTCGAGCGAGTGCATGCAGGTGGGCGAGACATCGCGCTGGTACTGTTGCCGATTTTGAACGATCTGCGCGCAGCGCGCGGCCAACCACTGTTGTCCGAGAGCACGATCTTGCTGCTGAATCGGACACCGAGCGAGTCGGTTACGGTCAGCCACCGCGGCGCCGATCCGAGCGAAGACTTCGTGTTGCTGTGTCGCAAGGTGCGACCCGCCTTTCAGTTGGCGTTGCTCGGTCTGCTCAAGGCTGACGGGGATAACGCAAAACCCTATTTGGAAAAGTTACGACGGATGGCAGTCGCATTCGAGCGAGCGGCAGCGCGTGACGATGTCTATCGACTCTGGTGGGTGGTTTCTGGCGTCCTCGATGCACTGATCGATGACGGGCTACCTCTCAGCGTTTCTGTAAAGCGACTTCTGGGGCAGGCCGACCGACGGATCAAGAAGACGATCGATCATGGCCTTGAGAGCTTTGATACCGATCCGGTTTCCGATCTTTTAAACAGTTTGTTGTTCTACATCGCGCGAGCGGAGCATCCGGGTGATCGGGTCCTTTCCATTCGCGATGCGTTCGGGCTCTCTGACCCGCTGCCAACGCAGGCAGAGGTTGATGATGTCCATGGAGCGATGGCCAAGCCGAGCATCGCACTGATGCAGACCGTCGCAGCGGCAATTCGTGAGGATCTTTCCGCGGTCAAGGATGTGCTGGATATCCATGTCCGCACCGGCGAAACCGATGCGCGCAAGCTTGGTCCACAAGTGGATTTGCTCGGCAAGATCGGTGACACCCTGGGGGTGCTCGGGCTTGGCGAGCAGCGCGGTAGCGTGCTTCAGGAGATCGATCGGCTCCAGCAACTGATCGACAACGATGTTGAAGATGCCGAGCAGGATGTCCTGCTGACCATCGCGGCAACGCTGCTCAAAGTCGAGTCGTCGCTCGAACGTCACCTTACCGAGTTGGTGGCACCTGACGAGACTGAGACGAAAGACGTATCGAGTCTGCCCGCGGAGAGCGATGCTCCTGAGGACCTCGGCGAGGTGCGCAAGGTGTTGATGCGTGAGTGCATTGTCAATCTTGCTCGTATCAAGGACACGTTGACACAGACCATGGAAGGGCGCGCCGATGCTGTTGCTATCGATGCGGTGCCCTCCCTGACGGATGGCATCATCTCTGGCTTCCAGATGTTGGAGCTCGATCGCGCGGCTGATCTATTCGGTCGACTTGCGCGCTTTATTCGCGTGTATCTCGGTGCAGCGAACCAGACGTTGGCCACCGACCAGCAGGATCGCCTGGCTGATGCATTGGTCAGCATCGAGTACTACATGGAAACGCTGGCCGCGAATCGCAAGGAACCTGGCTATATGCTGGATAACGCCGAGACCTGCCTGTTGGTGCTCGACGAAGTCCGCAAACAACTGGAGCAACCGGTCACCGACATTGGTGCGGCTACCCAGATCACCAGTGCGCCGGATTTTGCTGCGGCAGAGAACGCGACCATCGCAGACGGTACCGAGGTGATTCGATCACCCGTCGTTACCGACGACACAAGCAGTATTGATCCTGAGCTTCTTGAGCTGTTCATTGAGGAAGCGAAGGAAGAGGTGCGCAGCATTCGACAACTGTTGCCGCGCTGGAAAGGCGATACGACCGATATGGACGCGCTGATTACCGTGCGACGGTCGTTCCACACGCTTAAAGGTAGTGGACGGATGGTTGGCGCCGAGCGTATCGGTGAGTTTTGCTGGCAGATCGAAAACCTGCTCAATCGGGTGATCAACCGTACCTTAGCGCTTACGCCGGCAATCGCTGACTTTGTTATCGAGGCTGCCGATGCGGTGCCCGCACTGATCGAACAGCTTGAGGTGGGCACACAACCGACTATCGATGTCGATTTGCTCAGCGCCAAGGCGCAGGCCTTTGCGGAAGGCGATCCTGATGCGGCCAGCTTGACGCGTGCCTCAATGGTCGAGGATGCCGAGCCGCTCGAGATGGATCCCGTACTGCATGAGATCTTCGCTAAGGAAGCTGAAGGTCACATGAGCGTGATTGACGGATTCCTCGAAGACTCCAAGGTGCCGCCGGTGCCGGTGTCCGAGCCACTCTATCGCGCTTGCCATACACTGCACGGCAGCATCAATACCGCGGGCTTGCAACGTGCGACGCCATTGAGTGGTGCACTGAACCAGCTCGTGCGGCGTGTGCACGACGGCGAGGCGGAGCTTGATGCGAAGGCGCTGAAATTGATCGAGCGCGCAGTCTCTGAGTTGCGAGCGGTGATCAGCAGTGTCAACACGACGGCAGCGCTCAATGACCTTGAGCCTTTGGTGGCGGAAATCGAGGGGCACACGGCGTTTCTCGCGAAAGAACAGACGCAGCGACTACGTTCTTCTGACCGGGTTCTGCCACCGGGCTATGAGCCTACGGAAGTCCTGGATCCGATAGAAGCGCCTGTCGCCACCAGTGATTCGACCTCCCTGCACGATATGCCGGACTACGATCCGGAGATTGGCGAGATTTTCACCGAGGAGGCCGGAGAGATCCTCGAGCAAGTGGATCAGGCTTTGGAGCGATGGCGCTCACGCGATCCTGCAGCGCTTGGAGAACTCAAGCGCTACCTGCATACACTGAAGGGCAGCGCCAACATGGCGGGTATCGGTTCATTCGGTAACCTCAGTCATGAGTTGGAGACGCTCCTTATCGCACTTGACGACGAGCGTATTGCGGCATCGGACCAAATCGACAGTCTTCTGCGTCAGTGCATCGATAGCTTGCACGAGATGCGCGATACGGTCCTCGATGGACGACTACCAGCGCCGCGGGAGGATCTTGGTGGCACCGTTCGATTGGTCGCACTCGGTGAGCCGGTGCCAGATCCGCTGCCGAGTGCACAACCGGTTCAGCGCGGTTTCAGTGACGAGGAGTTGGTGGATATCCCCGATGGCTCCACGAGTGATGCAGAGGCATCAGTGGAACCTGAGGAAACGGGCGTCATCGACAGTGAGTTGATTGATGTAGCGGCGCTGTTCCCGGATTCGCCTGACGATGCGAATGAGACCATCGCCGCAGACGATGCCGGTGCGGATATTCACGAGGTCGATGAGGAAGATGACCTCGGTCCGCATGACGAGACGCAGCAATGGACGGACGACAAACTCCAGACATCGGATTCAGAGCCTGATGCCCCTGACGTGTCGAATGTGGTTGTGCTACATGAGTCTGCAGATTCCGTCGAGGACAAATCGGCGCCGGAGGAAGGTGCAGAGGATGGCGTCGATCCAACCGATAGCCTGATCGAGCGGTCACAGTTCCTCGAGGCGTTGATCGACGATGCTGCCGAGAAGTTCGCTCGAGCAGGCGTTGACGGCGATGATGAAATCACGATAGCGGCCGACGACGCGGCACCCGATGAGGATGCCCATGTTGAAACAATCGTCGCCGAAGACGCTTCCGAGCCACTTCAAACCTCGGACAACGAGGAGCGCTTCACAGAGGAAACCGACGCTGAGGACACGGCTGAGCCGTCCGAAAGCGCCGAGGTGGTTGATCTGCCAGGCACCGGTCTGCCGACACGAGAGGCGGCTCGCGAACGCACCGAGTTTGCGCGTGTCGACTCGCGACTGCTCGAAGACATGCTCAATGCCGCAGGTGAAATCAGCATCTACCACGGCCGCCTGAGCCAACAGGTCAGTTCTATCGATTTTCATCTGGCCGAGCTGACACAAACGGTTACGCGCCTACGCGAACAATTGCGGCAACTGGAAATTGAAACCGAGGCGCAAATCCTGCACGGCCACGAAGGTGAACGAGGGCGCGAGGATTTCGATCCGCTCGAGCTCGATCGCTATTCCAAGATTCAACAGCTCTCGCGGGCATTGGCGGAGTCCTCTAACGATGTCGACAGTCTGAAGGGGCTGCTCGGCGCTGTGACCAGCGAAGCCGACACTTTGCTGACGCAACAGGCACGAGTGACAGCCGAACTGCAAAATGGACTGATGCGAACGCGTATGGTGCCGTTCGAGCGTCATGTCGCGAGACTATCGCGGTTGGTGCGACAGACCGCGCAGGAAACCGGCAAGCAGGCGGAGCTCGCGGTCGAAGGGGCGTCTGGGGAGCTTGACCGCCAGGTGCTCGAGAAAATGCTGCCACCGCTGGAGCACATGATGCGAAACGCGGTGGTGCATGGCGTGGAGTCGCCCGAGGCGAGACAGGCGAACGGCAAACCACCGGCAGGTCAAATCACGATTCGACTCCACCGCGAGGGGTCGGAGATGGTCATGGACATCGCCGATGATGGCGCTGGACTGAATGTGGACGCGATACGCACTAAGGGCGTAGAGCGGGATCTCATCGGACAGTCCGACCGAATCAGCGACGAAGCTGTGATGGACCTCATCCTCGAACCCGGATTCTCTACAGCGCAGTCTCTGACGCAGGCAGCGGGACGTGGGGTCGGCATGGATGTGGTGGCAAATGAGGTCAAACGTCTCGGCGGGTCGTTGCGTATCACTTCGATGCCGGGGCAGGGGACCAACTTCACTATTCGGTTGCCTTTCACTCTGGCGATCACTCAGGCGCTGATCGTGCGTTCCGGCGAAGAGGTGTTTGCACTGCCGTTGCCGACGGTCGAAGGTGTCACGCGGGTGCAGCGAACCGAGATCGAACAACGCCTTACGCAGGAAACGCCCGCTTTCGACTACGGTGAACATACCTACCGGCTACGTCACCTCGGACCATTGGTCGGTGGTGCACAGGGTCGTCTGGCGGAGGACGAACAAGCGGCGATTCCAGTGATCATGATTCGGGCAGGGCAGTATTCGACCGCGCTTCTGGTCGACGAAATGCTCACGAGTCGAGAGATCGTGGTGAAGGCTGTCGGACCGCAAATCTCCGGGATCACCGGGGTTTCCGGTGCCACGATTCTGGGTGATGGTCGTGTTGTGCTGATACTCGATCTGCCGTCGCTGGTTCGCCAGCAGCAGCCGGTGGCCGAAGTTCAGGCGGTTGAGCCGGAGCAGTCCGCGGATCCATTGATTCTGGTTGTCGACGATTCAATCACCGTTCGTCGCGTTACCGAACGTTTCCTGAAGCGCAATGGCTATGAGGTTCTGACCGCACGCGACGGACTCGATGCCGTCAGCGTTATTCAGGAACATCAGCCGGACGTCATTCTCCTGGATATCGAGATGCCGCGAATGGACGGGTTCGAATTCGCAACCCACGTTCGCAATGACGCTCGTTTTGCCGAGACGCCGATCATCATGATCACGTCGCGAAGTGGTGAGAAGCACCGTGCGCGCGCAATTGAGATCGGTGTGAATGACTATCTTGGCAAACCGTATCAGGATCACCAGTTACTCGATGCCATACGCTTGCAATTGGAGGCATCCTGACCATGTCAGCCGCAAGTGAAGAGCTCTATAGTCTGCTCGTTCCGTTGAACGAAGATCGACTCATCGTGCCGCGAGCGTGTGTAGCTGAAGTCGTTCGTTTATCGACTCCCGAGCCGATTACCGATGCGCCAAGCTGGATGATCGGGTCGCTCGACTGGTCCGGCAGAGCGGTGCCGACAGTGTCCTTCGAATCGATGATGGGCAGGTCGATGCCCGAGCTGGGCAGCCGCACACGCGTAGTGATTTTTCATGACACCAGCGGGAAAATCCGCGGCGGGTATTATGGGTTGCTTACGCAGGGCTTCCCGCAGCTCGTGCGCGTCAATCGTGATGTATTAAAAGTCGATACGACCGAGCAATTCGATGTCGATGATCCGGTCGTGACGCGAGTGCGGATGATCAACGAGTACCCACTGATTCCGGATCTGGACGTTATCGAATCGCGATTGGCTGAGATCGTGCTCTAGGCTAGATCGCCCCAACGATGTTGGATGACTGAAAGCAACGAGATCGCAGCGGTTTCCGTCCGCATCACCCGCCTGCCAGCGCTGATGCTCATCCAACCGACGTTTGACGCGATCTCGATCTCATCGTTGGAGAGGCCACCTTCAGGTCCGATGAGTATTGCGACGCTCTTGGGTGCGGGTTGCTCCAACTTGGCGGTTAGCGGCTCGCTCGCCTGCGGCGTCGCTACAAGGCGTCGCTCTGCGCTCACCTCACGCAGCGCTGTTTCCAGTGGCACCGGTGTTGTTATCGTCGGCAGAAATCGTCGGCCACACTGCTGGCACGCGGCAATCGCGACCTTCATCCAATGCGCTTGCTTCTGTGCGCCGCCTACCTCGTCCAGACGCATGAGAGAGCGTTCACTCGTGACCGGCACGATATGGTCTACACCGAGCTCCACCGCTTTCTGAACCACCATATCGATCTTGTGTGAGCGAGACAGACACTGAAGCAGCGTTATCGCAACGGGTGAGCGATCATCGGCGAAAGCAACGTTCGAGGTCAGCACGACGGCCTCGCGTTTGCCGAGTGCAAGCACTTCTGCGGACGCTGAGTGACCCTGCCCATCGAAGAGCTCGAGTGTGTCACCGATCCGCGCACGTAGCACCCGGCCGATATAGTGCGCTTGCTCTGCACTCAGCGCGTGTTCCGCGTCGGGCGCAATCTCGGTCTGGATATGTATTCTCTTCGCGGCCATTGGATTGACGCTCGTTGTGCTGCTGGTCACCATAGTTGCATGCATAGCGAGACACAAACTCCTGTACTTCGTATCGATCCGGAAACGGGCTTGCTGGACACAGTCCGGCAATCGCCGTCACCGAATCAGGATGCGCGCCCGGACGGCAGCCAGTTGGACTTGATCGTCGTGCATAGCATTTCCTTACCTCCGGGCGTCTATGGCGGCCATGAGATCGATGCATTGTTTGGTAACGATCTTGATCCCGATGCGCACCCATACTTTGCTGCAATTTTCGATCTCAGAGTGTCGGCGCATTGCCTGATTCGAAGGACCGGTGAGATCACTCAGTACGTCCCTTTCGAGCGCCGAGCATGGCATGCGGGCGCGTCCAGTTTCGAAGGCAGGACGCGTTGCAATGATTTTTCGGTAGGCATTGAGCTTGAAGGCACCGATACAGACGCGTTCACGAGTGCGCAGTACGGCGCCCTCAATGCGCTGATCGATGCACTGCGAGTGACCTATCCTTCGCTGGCGAATGCAGCGGTCGTTGGTCACAGCGATATCGCACCTGGCCGAAAAACCGACCCGGGGACCGGCTTCGACTGGTCACGAGTACATGCAATCGAAGCGCGCGACGGTTAAAGTCTAAGGCATGAAAATCCTCGCGCTGTTTGTCGCTTTGGTTCTGGAACGGATGGCAACGCATCTGTTTCATTGGCGGGAACTTCGGTGGCTTGATCCCTTGCTCGATGTGTTCCTGGTACGAAGTCGGAGTCTGTCCGGGGTAACCCCCTACCTGTGGGTGCTGCTCGCCCTGGCAGTGGCGGTTGCGCCAGTGGTCATCATCCGTTTGCTGCTCGATGAGGCGTGGCTCGGTTTGCCTTATTTCGTTCTGTCCGCCGCGGTGTTGTTCTTGTGCCTCGGACCGGAAGACATCGGCGAGGAGGTTGATCGGTGGTGTGCCGCCGTGCGGTCGGGTGATGAAGAGGAAGAGCGTCGCAACGCCAAGGCGCTCTTGGAACGTCGTTTCTCAGACCGTATCGCAGCCCGCACAGACGTAGCGGGTGCTGTTTTCGCCCAGGCCAACAATCGCATCTTTGCGGTCATTTTTTGGTTCATCCTGCTTGGGCCGATCGGCGCATGGTTGTTTCGAGTCTCGGATCTCGCGAGGCGGCGCGCGCTGTTTCAGGCTAAGCGCATGGCCGAGAGCGAGGACGTCGCAGCAGATTGCGAGCAGCGTGCTGATGATGTGCACGCGGTGCTTGCCTGGCTTCCCGCGAGGCTATCTGCGCTCGGTTACTTGTTCGCGGGTAACTACGACGAAGGCCGAGCTGCGTGGCACAACCTCGAGACTGGCGACAGTCTTGCCCGGCATAACGAACGGTTGCTTTCCGAGGTTGGATTTGCTGCGTTGAATCTGACGCGTTCGGAAGATGAGCCCGAGGCGGATTGGGCGATACGCGCGGCGCGATGTTCGAAGAACCTGGCGCTGCGAACGCTATGGTTCTGGCTCGTCGGCGTTGCCGTTCTCACCATTGCGGGTGTTGCAATCTGATGCATCGCTATCTGCTAGTGATATGCGTCGGGGCCATGATAGCGGGATGCTCAGAGCATGATTTAGAGGCTCCAGAGCGCGCTGCGTCCGACGACGTTCGAATGGTGACGTTGGCGCCACACCTCGCAGAGATCGTGTTTGCAGCCGGTGCGGGCGAGTCTCTGGTGGGGGTCAGCGCATACTCTGATTACCCAGAGGCGGTCGAGGCACTACCGATCGTCAGCGATGGCTTCCAGTTGAATGCCGAGGCGTTGCTCGCGGTCGAGCCTACCGTGATTCTCGCATGGGGCGGTGGCGGTCAATCGCGGATGCGCGAATTGGCAGCGTCGCTCGAAATCCCGTTGGTCGAGATCGCAGGTCGTCGATTGCAGGACATTGCGCCTGCCATCCGTCAGGTCGGTGAAATCGCAGGGACTTCAAGCGTGGCGGAGACTGCAGCGCAGCAATTCGAGATGTCGCTTGAGAATCTCGAAGGCGCAGCGGAGCCATTGACTGTGTTCTACCAAATCGGTCAACAACCACTGTATACCGTTGGTGGCCAACACTTCATCGCCGACCTGATTGCCCTGTGTGGCGGCGTCAACGCTTTCGCTGATCTTTCTGAGGCCGCGCCAACCATCGCGGTCGAAGCGGTTGTTGCGGCCGATCCTGACGTTATTCTGACCACCGAAGGCGGGGTCGATGGCGCTATCGAGCTATGGTCAAAGTGGCCCTCGCTAACCGCTGTTAGCGAGGGCCAGATTCTTGGCGTGCCGGGTGATCTTGTGAATCGTCCTGGGCCGCGATTAGCACAAGGGGCGGCAGCGGTATGCGAGGCGCTGCGCTCGGCATCGATCTAGGTCGTGCGCTGTTGCCGGTGCCTAGATTATTCGGCTGGCGTTTCCGCGCCGCGGACACGATCGGAATGCCACAAGACTTCTTCTCCACCGCCAGTGCGAGCGAGCACACGTGCGATCACGAAAAGCAAATCCGATAAGCGGTTCAGGTAACGCAGCGACTCAGGATTGATTTCGGCATCTCGAGAGAGCGTCTGCACGCGCCGTTCCGCACGACGGCAAATGGTGCGGGCAAGATGACAGGCTGCAGCCTGAGGATTACCACCCGGCAAAATAAACTCTTTCAGCGGGGGTAGTTCATCATTGAACTTGTCGAGTTGGCGCTCCAGCCGGCTGACATACTCAGCGGTGATGACCTGATGGCCAGGAATGCAAAGCTCAGCGCCGACATCGAATAGATCGTGCTGGACGTCGGTCAGGCAGTTCACAATGACCGTGTTGTCGATCTGGTAGGACAAGACCATACCGATGGCGCTATTGGCTTCGTCGACGGTGCCATAGGCCTCGACACGGTCGTCATCCTTCGCGACGCGCGAGCCGTCACCGAGCCCGGTTTCACCTGCGTCGCCGGTACATGTGTAGATCTTGCTGAGTCGATTGCCCATGCCTGCCCTGCCTAGAACGTGTATCTCAATTGTACGGTAGTGGTACGACCAAGCTGATTGAAACCTGCTGCCGTTTCGAACTGCTTGTCCGTCACATTATCCACTCGTGCGGTTAACGCAAGATCGTCGGTCAACGCGAAGCGACCCGAGATGCTGGCGATGCCGTAGCCAGCCAATCGAACACCACCGAAATCGCGGCGCGCGTCATCAGATCGCCACGAGAGATCAACACTGTGTTCTCCGAAGCGCCGGCTGATGCGTGCGCTGCTTGTCACGCGCGCGCGGCGCAGCAGGCGTGTACCGGTTTCTGCGTTGCGGGCATCCTGATGCGTGACGCCGACCTCTACCTGCCAGCGATCGTTGACCCAACGCGCGTCCGCGCTGACGCCTTCAATCGTTGCTTCGGCGATATTGAACAACTGGAACGTCGCAAAATCGAACTCAATGAGGTCATCGATTTCGTTACGAAAAGCCTCGACGCTGATGCGCAGTCCATTGTCCAGGCTATAGATACCGCGCAGCTGGTACTGCGTGGAGGTTTCCGCGTCAAGGTCCTGGTTTCCGCCGAAGCCGAACCGGTCGGTCGTGTCCGGCGCACGGAAAGCGCGACCGGCATCCAGCTGGACGGTAAATCTGTCCGTGACGTTGTATCCCGCGCCTGCGTTCCACGTCAGCTCATTGCCGAACGCCTCGTGGTCAGAAAGGCGAATGCCAACCAGTGCCTGAAAGCGATCATTCCGGTATTGGTCCTGCACGTAAGCCGCCCGAATGTCGACGTCCTCATCGAACCCGAGTCCGAAGGAGAGTGCTTCGCCCGTTTCTTGCGCTAGGTACGCGCCCGCCACGACCTGGTGATTGGCGTTGACCTGAACGGTGTTTTGCCAGTCGATGCTGAGTCGGGTGCTTTCCACAAAATCAGGGCTCTCCACCTGCTGCAGGTCGTCGACCAGTCGCCCGATAATGACTTCGGTCGTCCACTGATCGGAAATGGTCTTGTTCCATCCCAGTGTCGTGACCTGGTTTTCAAACTCCTGCGTCACCGGGGACAAGAAAAAGTCGCTGTACTCCGCATC
The DNA here is from genome assembly GCA_039027435.1 of Pseudomonadota bacterium. Classification (GTDB taxonomy): domain Bacteria; phylum Pseudomonadota; class Gammaproteobacteria; order Steroidobacterales; family Woeseiaceae; genus CALBPI01. Next base: position 106,820 of record JBCCKF010000011.1, read on the forward strand.
GCCACTGGCCTGCCAATGGGTTGCGATTAATTGTCCACCAGCAACTGGAGTGGACAAGGAAAGCCTGGCACTCAGGTTTTCGAAACCGCGGTCTGTATCGTCGGTGCTGCGCGTCGGAATACCGCCCGTGCGCAGTTGATCGATACCGGCGCGGAACACTGTGTCTCCGCGACGCACGCCCCATTGGGCGCTTGCACGCTCTGTGTTGTTCGTTCCGCCGCCGATGCTCACCGCCCGCTCGGGCGTTGCAGCGGTTGTGATGATATTGATCACGCCGCCGATCGCGTCGCTGCCATAGAGCGATGATCTAGGCCCGGTGACGATCTCAATTCTGTCGATTTGTTCGGGCGTGATGTTCTGAATGGCTGGTACGCCGATCGTTGCTGGATTCGATCGTACGCCATCAATCAACACGAGCGTGTGGTTGCTCTCAGCACCGCGCATGAATATCGATGTCTGCTGTCCGGGCCCGCCGGTACGGGCGATATCGATGCCGGCAAAGTAACGTAGCAGCTCGATACTATCGGTTGCGCCGCTTCGAAGGATATCGTCGCGTGTGATGACCCGAACATTCGCCATCGCGTCATTCAGATCGGTTTCAGTGCGCGTTGCTGTGGTGACAACCAGATCGTCAAGCTGAAGTGGTGTGTCCTGCGCGACAGCGCCTACCGCGGCCAGCACGCCGCTAATCAGAAAAGCAGTTCTCATTGTGTTTCCCCTCGGTACCCACCCGTACCAATTGATTGCAAAACCCGAAAAGCGAATTGAGGAAACGCGCAAGCATGAACGGACGATCAGTCCGCTACACCTCGGCCGATGCCCTCCGCATCTTCGGCATAGTGCTGTGGCCGGTCTCCGGACTGACGAGTGGCTAGGCCTGCTGTGATGCCTTCCCCCGACGCGGCCGGAGTGGCTGGTGCCTTGCGCACCTGATCACAACTTTTACTCGATCACCGTTGCGGGGGCAGTGCCGGACTCGCACCAAAGTGCTCACCGGCTTCCCGTTCATCCCGACGTTGTCGGGGTTCACCACAGCGGCACGAAGACTAGGTGCTCTGACTCATCACTGTCAAGAAACGCGACCGCCGTTCGACCATTCGCTGCGGTACACTGGTGTTTTGATGAAGGTGTAGGCACGTGGATCAGGAAGCCAGCGCGTTTCTTGCAACAGCACTCGAGGCGGCGAAGTCTGCGGCAGATGTCATTCGAGCCGGCTACCAGGGTCGATTTACGGTCGAGACCAAGTCGGACCTGACACCCGTCACCGACATCGATGTTGCGGCCGAACAGGCGATAGCCGCCGTCATTCAGTCGCGCTTTCCTGATCACGGTTTTCTCGGCGAAGAGACCGGCGAGAGTGCAAGCGATACCGAATTTCTCTGGTTAGTCGATCCGATCGATGGCACCAAGGCATTTGTCCGTGGCTACCCATTTTTCTCTACCCAGATCGCACTAATGCGCGATGGCGAGCTCGTGCTTGGAGTCTCCAGTGCGCCGATACAGGGCGATCTTGCCTATGCCGAGATCGATGGTGGCGCTTGGCTCAATGGCGAGCCGCTGCAAGTAAGCGATATCTCGCTCCTTGAGGAGGCGGCGATATCGCTTGGCAACGTGCACACACTGGCGAGCGGTCCCGGTTGGGCGGCACTGGGTGATGTTGTGGCTCGATGCGGCCGGATTCGTGGCTACGGCGATTTTTTGCACTACCACCTGTTGGCGCAGGGTTGCATCGACGCCGTTATCGAGTCGGATGTGAACATCCTCGATATCGCTGCACTCTCGGTGATCGTGACCGAAGCTGGTGGGGTGTTTACGGATATTGATGGCGGTCGCATCACACGCGATACCCGCTCTGTATTGGCAGCCAACCCGGCGCTCTACGAGAGACTGACCGGAATGTTGCATCCGGTGTTGGCCTCAAGTTGACGGGGATGCAGGCACAAACCAGGGTTCACCACTGACCTCGGTCTGGATCACGTCGACGCCAAACAGTTGTGTCACCGTTTCGCGGCAAATCAGTTCGGACGCATTCCCGAGTTCCCAACCGCCTTCTCCATCGAGAATCAGTGCGAGGTCGGCGTGCCGCCTAGCGATGTTCACATCATGCATGGCACTGATTACGCTGCCGCCTGAGGCTCGATAGGTTTCCAGGGCGCCGAGGATCTGCTGCGACCCCGCAGGATCCTGATGGCTGAGCGGTTCATCCACCAACAACAATGGTGTCTGCTGCACCAGAGCTTGCGCTACAGCAACGCGCTGACGCTCGCCACCGGAGAGTGTGGTGACGTCGCGACCGGCGAGCGTGTCGAGCCCAAGGCTTGAAAGCGCGCCCGTTACCAATTCCCGATCGGTGGTATTGGGGCTACGCCAGGGTCCATGGTGTGGATAGCGCGCGAGCAACAGGTGGTTGTAGACATCATTACCGAACGCATCGTCCTGGTGTTGCGTTACTATGGTCACAAGCTTCGCGCGCGAGGCCGCGTCGACGGTATCCGCGGGCTGGCCACACCATCGGATGCGCGTCGCGTCAGTCGGTTCGAGTCCACAAAGGGTGCGCAGCGTGCGCGTCTTCCCAGCGCCGTTACGACCGAGCACAACAAGCCATTGGCCGGGCTCCAGCGTGATTGACAATTCACAAACGAGCACCCTGTCCGCCACTGTCACGTTGATGCCGTGGCTTTCGAGAACGGGGGTTGTCGACGGATCTGTCATCCGCGCAGCTTAAGCGAAGCGAGACCTTTGACGCAGAAAAAATTAACCCCGGCAGAGCCGGGGTGAGAGCCGATTTTTCTTATTGTTATTGACAGTATCTCTGCTTGTACTCACCGACACGTTGGTCGTGTGTTCTTCTTATTCGCCGCTTTCTTATTGGCAGGCTTCCGGACGCGAACGTGGCGGTCCCCCTGATTGTTTGACGCGCAGCACTGTCTGTTGCTTGGGCACTTACGCTTAAGCAAGCCATGTGCCATTTACATGTTTCTTCATTAAATACAATAAGATATAGTAGGCGGGTTAACAAAATACTGGCAGCGTTGTCATCGGTTTGTAAGATTCCCCGACAGTCTATGGATCCAACAGCCCGCCTACGCTCTTGAACACGCCTTCGTCGACAATAGCGACGGGCGAAAGCAATACCGACAGATCTTCAAGCGGGTTGCCTTCGACCAACACCAGATCGGCGATATGACCTTTCTCGACTAGCCCGCGATCAGTAAAACCCAGCAATGTTGCAGGTCTCCAGGTCGCGCTGGCCAGCGCCTCAACGGGCGATACACCCAACTCACTCAATGCGATCAAATTCGAATGCAGACCCAGCGGCGCGCGCATGGCGCTGCCTTTCGAACCTGTGATGATCCTGGAATGCAGTGAGGGTGGCAGCAAGATCGGATCTGCCGCGGGTGCCTGTGGATTTGCGCCCATGTAGATCCGGCTCGCACTCAATTGCGCCCAGGCGTCGCTACCAGGTTCGAGAACGCCCGCGGTGTTCACACGCAGGTTGGCCGAAGACGCCAGTATCAGGTCTTCGTGATGACTGGCGCTTCGGATATCCGTTTCAAGCAAGTGCACGCCGCTCAGCAGGTCAGGCAGGACCCTGTCGCTAACGATCATTGCGTTTGGCGATACCGACTCTATAAACGCGGAACGCAGGTCACGCTCGAGCTCGGCAGGCACGGCCACTCGGTCCGGTGCAATCGAGCTTGACGCGATGCCGCCGGCAAGCTGTTGGCGGGTCGGCTCGTCCGTGAGGTCGATATCCATAAGGCGCGGCAAGACCGTTGTGCCATCGAGGTCGATAATTGTCTCGTCGGGCCAGGGTCGGCGTGGAACGATAGCGGCGATCCGGCCCGAGTCGATCAGAAGGTCTTGTCGTTCGAGGCGTCGATTGCCTATGAGGTCGAGTACATACCCGACGCGTAACACGAACCGAGGGCCGGTTGTGTCCAAGGCCGGCTGAACCGGTAATGGCTTTGCTCTGGCGACCGACAGCCACCCGGTCAGCGGCACATTGGTCTCACCCGGTGTTGCGAAAGTCTGCAAAGAAACGCGACCCTCGTTGGTCAGAAAATAGTGATCTCGATCTTTCCAGGTTAATGACTGTGGCGAGGTCTTCGGTGTGTCCGGCACAACTTTGGTGATCGGCGATTCAGTGGGCAGGAGCATTTCAAGACGCGCTTGCCCGTCTTGCTCCATCGCCCAGTAGGTGAGGAGTGGGCCTTGCGGTCGGGCACTGGGATAGCGAATGGCGGAGCGGCTCTGCAACAGAGTAAACGGTCTGCCTCGACCATACCGTTGACGCAATTCATAACGGTCGGGAAGCGTCTGAACGTAGAGCAGGGCCCGACCGTCCGCGCTGAATGTGGGATCGCGGGCGTAGCCAGGTTCTACTGTCAGGCGTTGAACCAGTCCGTCGAGGATCGAGATCTTCCAAAGCTGCCAACTGCCGGATCGGTCGGAGGCGAACACTATCGCAGCCTCTTCCGGGTGCCAGACTGGATCGTCGTCCCGCCAAGAGCCATTGGAGATGCGTCGAATTTCGCCGTCGCGCGTGTCGATCAACCAGAGGTTTTGTATGTTGCTCCGCGGACCGCCGACGGCGACAACGAAACGTCCGTCCCTGGAAACTCGCGGTTTGCTCAGCGTCAGGCTGCTGTCTGTGAGCGGCGAAGCGGTCCCGCCATCAGCGGCGACCGACCAAACTCGGCCTGCGAAGCCAGCGTATAACCTGTCCTGTTCGGGCAGAAAGCTGACCGATAAATCCGGACCGCCCGTCAGCATCAACTCCTCCGCAGATGCGGTACCGAGTGAAGCTAACGCGAGCAGAATCCAGCAGATCAGGCTATTGCGACTGCTCGGCATGTAGCGAAATCACTTCGTCACCGTCGACAGATACGGAGATTTGAATAGGGCGGCAGCACACGAAGCAGTCTTCGATGTACTGTTGGTCACCCGCGGACGTGTCTACGAACAAATCGATAGTCTCGCCGCAGAAAGGGCAGCCGGCCGTGCATTCGGCAAGCAGTCCGCTCATGGCTGCAACCGCTCACCGGTCCAGTTGCCAGGCGCGTCACCGTCGCGAGCGACTCGCGTATAGCGCGCACGGTCGTGCACACGGCCACTACCTTCAACCCAGAGCTCGCAGGTGTTTGCCGTGATGCGGTAGCCGCCCCAGTGCGGCGGGCGAGGAATCGTGTCCTCATGTTCGTGCGTTGCGTTGCGCGCTTCGAACTGTGAGAGCAACGCATCTCGGCTTGAGATAGTCTGGCTTTGGTCACTCGCCCAGGCGCCCATCTGGCTCAGCCTCGGCCGCGTTGCGAAGTAGCGATCATTGGTTTCGTCGTCGAGCGGCTCAGCTCGACCCTCGATGCGAACCTGGCGGCCCTGATGATCCCAATGGAATACCACCGCCACGTTGGGATTTTCGCTAAGCGCAGCGCCTTTTCGTGAGGTGTAGTTGGTATAGAAATCGAGCGTGCCAGCTACCGAATCGAAGCCTTTGCACAACACAATACGTGCCGTCAGTGTGCCGTCGGCGTCAAGAGTGGCTATAGTCATCGCATTAGGGTTTGGCTGGTTTGCGGCTTGCGTCGCTTCATCCATCCAGCGCGCGACTACGGCCATGGGGTTCTCGGGTAGCGAGTCGGGCAGAAAGTCTGCCGCCACCTGATCGGTCATCGATGATCTCCGGTTTACGGGTGTGTGTTGGGGCTCGCGATCGTTGTGCCGCCTACCCGACGTGGATCGGCAACGGCAACCGCGCTCAGCGAGCGGCTGTTGGTTTGAGCGGCGCCCACTCCCCCGAAATACATGCCGGCGGCAGCATGCGCACGCTGCAGTGTGCCTGAGGGCGCCGCTGCACGGACCCCAGGCTCGGTGTGCAGTATAGCGGCATACCCTGAAGCATCGGACTCCAGTGCCATTTCAAGATGCCAGCGCGGTGCCGCGATGGCGTCGGTCAGGGACGCACCGCCGACCATAAATGCGCTGAGGGTCTGCAGCATGGCGCTGGTAATGCGATCTGCACCCGGCGTCCCGATGGCGAGCGTGTCTTGTACGAAGCGTGCTGCCGCGGGCGCCATATTTGTCGGTAAGGTCGCGCCGGCGGGCGTGGCCGCAAAGCCGCGTCGGTTCAGCTCGATTTCCCCCAGGCAATTGTTCAGCCATAAACCGGTGCCACGAGGGATTTCGCCGCAGCCGTATCCTGCCGATGCGGTAATCGCGCAGGCCAATCCGTCGGTGTCAGCAGCTGATGTATGCACGGTGTTTGCGCTGCCAAAACGCGCTAACTCGTGTTCCAGAGCACCATCGAGGAGTGCGGCACTCGCTGCGGGCAAGTCTTCAGCAAAGTCGATGTGCTCGCGCCGGTAGTGCAGGCATCGATACATGCTCTCGGCCGGATCAATGCCGCTCTCGACCAGCTGCAGCATGGCGCCGAGAACGCTGCCACCAATCGACGGTGGCGGCGGCAGGGCGAGCGTCCACTCGCCGAGGCGATACTCGCGTGCCCGGTATACGACGGGTGAGAAGGACTCGAGGTCTTGCGGTGTCATGCAACCGCCGTGCGCCTGAATGTGCTGCACGATCGCGTGCCCGATGTCACCGTGGTAGAAGCTCGCGACGCCCTCATCAGCAAGCGTCTCAAGAGTGTCTGCGAGTCCTTCGACGACTATGCGTTCGCCGGCCTGCGCAAGATGTTCGCCGTCGGGGTGCAGGGCCGAGAAGCCAACCTCGCTGCGGCCGAAAATTGCGGTCCCGGAATACTCAAGGTAGTGCCGACACGCTTTTGGAAGTGGGAATCCCTCTCGACAAATTCGGATGGCTGGGCCGAGACAAGTCCGCCAGGGCAATTGACCGTAGCGCTCGTGCACGAGTGAGAGCGCCGCAGGTGTGCCCGGGACCGCAACGCTCCCCGCACCGACATGAGTCGTAACGCCGCCGCCATATTCCATGTGTACGGGCACGGGAGCAGGTGGTTTATCAGACGGTGCGCCGAGACCGGGAATACGTGCATAGCCGTCGATGCACACAGGATCTGCATCGGGCGCCCACAGCGTGATGTAGGCGCCACCCGCCAGTGCGCATACGCCAGGCTCGGTATTGATACTGACAAACGCGGCGGCAACTGCTGCGTCAACGGCATTGCCGCCAAGCTCGATGATCTCTGTAGCCGCATCTGTGGCGACGACTGAGCTGCTGGCGACGGCGACTTGCCTGCCCATGAGTTTCCTTGAATACCTTTCGTGCGCGGATGGTTGCACGCACACTAAATGCTGTCACCTATGCGCTGCTGCGATTCAGGCGGGGTTCATTGACGCTGAACAACAATGTGTCCGTGTCTCAGGGAAACGACTGGAGGTTCCCATGTTTAAACCGGTTGCCTTGTTGGCAGTAGCCCTGGTTGCGTTAGGCGCAGCAGCACCCGCACACGCGCACGATCGCGGTCACTCTGCGGTAGATCGTTTCTATCTGGATCACGACGATCGTCGTTACTTGATAGACCGTCGACATCTGCGCCGTGGTGAGTTGCGCACTCATCGTCGCGCGCTGCGCCGCAACGCGCGTGCCCACCGATGGCATCTCGAACATCGCCGATTCCTGAATGATCGTCGGGCATTCCGCCATCGGCATGACCGAGCAGGATGGCACTGGCATCGCGGACGCACGCTGACGCCTTTGTATTGCTATTGAGTGGATCGGGATCGCATCCCTTGGTGGATGCGATCCCATGCGCGACAACCGAAGGGATTTGTGCGACTCTGCCATTGTGGCTGCGGCAGACGACAATGCGCGTGACCTCAAGGCGCTTATCCGCGCAATGCAGGAGGAGGCTCGCAACAACGAGCAGCTGCTCGTGCGCTCGCAAGAGCGAGAGCTTGCGATCCTGACTGCCGACAGTCTTTTCTCTCTTTTCTCGACCCTAACCGAAGGTTTGCGCGACAGTTTCGATGTGGATCGGGTCACTCTTGTGCTGTGCGACCCGGATCACGAGATTCGGCATCTGCTTATCGCGGACGGTGGGCCGGAAGCGGTGCCGGATGGTGTGCGATTTTTTGATTCGCTGAGCGGTATCGCTCCGCAATACGCCGCGCTGCACAAGCCCTGGCTCGGACCATTTCAGACCGTGGACCACCAGCTGATAGCGGGGAAAGGCAAATACGCCAGTCTCGCGATTCTCGGGCTGCGGCGACAGGGAAAGCTGATTGGAAGTCTTAATCTATTGAGCAGTGACGCGCATCGGTACAAGCGCGAACTCGGCAGTGATTTTCTCGCACACTTAGCGGTCATTGCATCGTTTGCGCTCGAGAATACGGTGAACCGAGCGCGACTGTTGCGCAGTGGGTTTACAGACGTGTTGACCGGTTGGTTTAACCGTCGCTACCTGCAAGTGCGCCTGAACGAAGAGATTGCACGTGCGAGGCGCCACCGGTTGCCGCTTTGCTGCCTGTTTCTCGATATTGATCACTTCAAGCGCGTCAATGATCAACACGGTCACCACGCCGGTGATATGGTGCTTGCCGAGTGCGCACATCGTATCGATGCGGAAGTACGTTCCAGCGATGTTGCCGCACGCTATGGCGGTGAGGAGTTCGTGATTCTGTTGCCCGAATCTGGCCTTGCCGACGCAATGGCGCTGGCGGAGCGGACTCGAGAGGCAGTGGCGAGTAAGCCATTTGTGCTCAGTGATGCGACGACGTTATCGATCACAGTCTCGGTGGGGGTTGCACAGTCCCTCCCGTATACGGCGAGTGGCGATCTGAAAACGTTGGGCGAACAGTTGCTAAAACGGGCAGATCTCGCAATGTACGCCGCCAAGTCGGCTGGCAGGAATCAGGTTTGCGCTGCGCCGGAAGTGGACCAGTCCACTCAGGCCTGAGCGCGGCCGGCTCTGTAGCGATTGCGAAGCAGGTACAGGAACAGCGGAACGCCGATCATGGCGGTGAGCGTGCCGACCGGCAACTGGCGCGGCGCGGCGACGGTTCTCGATAACACGTCGGCGGTACACAGCAGCGCTCCTCCTGCAATGATCGCCGCAGGGATCAGCACACTGTGTCGTGGCCCTGTGTAATGCCGAACCAGGTGCGGGACGACGAGTCCGATAAACCCAATAGAGCCGGCCACCGTGACTGAGTAGGCGGTGAGCAACGAGGCGAGCGCCAAAACCGCTGCGCGCGCGGGCAGTAGCGGTAGACCGAGAATCCGTGCGCGGTCAGGCGATTCGGCGAGCAGGTCCAAGGGTCGGGCGCAGACGGTCGTGCCAATTCCGGCCAACGCGAGAAACGCAAGCGGCATGACCGGCGTGAGCGAAAGGCTGAAATCACCCATTAGCCAGAACAGCATGCCGCGTAGCGAGTTGTCTGGGCTGAGTGCCAATAGCAAGCTGACGATGGCGCCGAATCCGCTTGCGAGTACAACACCGGTCAACAGCAGTGCGGTCGGCGAAAACTTGTGTCTGAAGCCACCAAAACCGAAGACGATCACGATAGATAGCAGTGCGCCGGCGAATGCGGCCAGATTGGTAGCCGCCACACTCAACCCGAGGGTGAGCGCGGCGAGCGCACCACAAGCGGCGCCACCGGAAGTGCCGAGGATGTACGGATCGGCCAGCGGGTTGCGCAGCAAAACCTGCATCAAGACACCGGCCAGAGCCAGCATGCCGCCAACAGCGAACGCGCTCAGTGCGCGCGGGAGCCGCAGCGTTTCGATGATCATTTGGGTCTGAGCGTCCGTGTTTCCTGTCAGCCAACGCATCAGCAGACCGGGTTGAAAACCATCGCTGCCCGCCACAATCGACAGCGAAATCGCGCTGATCGCGAGCACTGCGAGGCCTGCGAATAGCATGGTCAGCGGCATGCGCGTCGAGACGGGGTTGCTGTAGATGCTGGTAGAGGGCGTCAACACGAGAGCTTGGAGGCGAGTCAGAGGTTGTGGAACAATATAGCGCAGGAGTGTTCACGCATGAGTTCTGATCTCATCGACGACGAGGGCTTTCGCGCTAACGTCGGTATTATCGTGGCAAACGATGCGGGCAAGTTGTTGCTCGCCGGGCGGGCCGGTCGCAAGGGCTGGCAATTTCCGCAAGGCGGCGTTGCGCCTGGAGAATCTGCCGAGCAGGCCATGTACCGCGAGCTTGAAGAGGAGTTGGGGCTGCGCCCGGACGATGTCAAGCTGCTAGGGTTCACGCCGGATTGGATTCCCTATCGATTGCCGGATCGCTTTGTCAGGCGACACTCAAAACCCCTTTGTATCGGTCAAAAACAGCGCTGGTTCATGTTGCGTTTGGTCAGCGACGAAAGCGCGCTGCGATTTGATCTGACCGACAAGCCCGAGTTTGATCGGTGGCGATGGGTCGATTATTGGCGGCCGGTCAACGAGGTGATCTACTTTAAGCGTCGTGTGTATGCGCGAGCGCTGCACGAGTTGTCGACCCATGTGCACCCTGAAGGGCCACCGCCGCAGCCACGCTGGTGGCCGCATCGCTGGCGCTCGGTGTTTCGCAAGGACCTGAAAAAAGCGGGATTACTGGAACCGACCCGCTAGAACGGTTTCAGGATCGCAAGCCCGATGATGCCAAACAGGAACAGTACCGGTGCCTCGTTATAGAACCGCAGCCACTTGTCACTGTGCGTGCAAGTTCCGTTGGCCAAGGCCTTCATAATCCGTTTGCAGTTGTAGTGATAGGCAAACAGCCCCACCAGAAGGGCTAGCTTTGCGTGAAACCATCCAGCCCGGAACAACCCGGAATTGATCCAGAGCAGGGCCAATCCCAGCAGTAACGTGGCCGCTGCGCCAATTGTCATGATGGCGTAGAGCCGGCGTTCCATGATCACGAAACGGTCAAGCGAGATTTGGTCGGTGGCCGCATTGTGATAAATGAACAGCCGTGGCAGATAGAACAGACCCGCGAACCAGGTCACCATGGCCGCAATATGCAGCGCTTTCAGCGTCAGGTAGGTCATGATGCTCCGATCATCGCACGGGCTCGCCTTTTTGTGATGCGTGCCACTTCAAATATCCCCGGCGCGAAGCGTACCATGCACATTATGTAGAGCCACCGTCGGCACACCATGAACAAACCGAGAATGGTTTTGAAGACCGCCTCATCAGGGCGCTCGAGGGCATTGCTCGCGATCGTCTTTGTTGCGGTCATGGGTGGCGGCTACCTGCTATACGAGATGGGTCGCTTTCATGCGGGGTTTAATCGATTCGCCAGCGCTGAGGAAATCGAAACGCTGGAGGCGAAGATTCTGCGTCTCGAGACCGAAAACCGCGAACTGAACGAGCAGCGTGTTCGGCTGGAGACCTTGTCCAAGACCGAGCAGGAAACCTATCGCGAGGTTGGCGGTACGCTGCGCGAATTGCAGGGGAAGATTCAGGAACAGCGCGAGGCCATCGCGTTCTACCGAGGCATTATCTCGCCTGGTGAGAGCGAAAGCGGACTGCGGATCCAGGATTTGCAGGTCGTTAGAGGCTCAGAGGAAGCTCGCTATAACCTGCGTATGGTGCTGGTGCAGGTGAAGCAACACCACCGCCAGGTCTACGGTAAGGTTGAGATCACGGTGGATGGTGCACGGGACGGCGAGCGTGTTTCCTTGCCGTTGGCTTCACTGCTGCCCGAGGGTAATAGCGCCAAATGGAACTACGGCTTCCGGTACTTTCAGGACTTTGACCGCGAACTCGAGTTGCCTGAGGGCTTTCGTCCGGAGAAAATCAACGTCGAACTCGCACCGAGTGGCCGCGGCAATCAGGGCATTCGCCAGACCTTTGATTGGTCGACGGCGAGCGGCTGACGGCGCAGCTTCGATAGCACACACCAATAACCCGACACTTAAGGAACATCCATGCTTGGCAGTAAGAAGCGCAAGAATCTCTCGATTGAGACCCTGGTTGGCGCAAGCACGCGTATCGAGGGAGACCTGAACTTCACGGGTGCCAGTCATGTTGATGGTGTGGTGAACGGCGGCGTTTCGGCTGGAGGCGACAGCGATTCGACGTTGAGCGTCAGCGAACGCGGCGAGATTCACGGGAATGTGAGTGCGCCCCATGTAGTTTTAAATGGCTTGGTCAAAGGCGATGTCGTCGCACATCAGCGTGTTGAGCTTGGACCGACGGCACGCGTGATTGGCAACGTCTATTACAACCTGATCGAGATGGCGATTGGGGCGGAAATCAACGGTAAGCTGGTCCACCAGACGGAATCTGGCGCCACGGAACCGGTGGAATCGCCTGACGGGACGCCGCAAGAGGCTTGAGAACCGGCTTTTTGCTACCATCTCCTGAACTAGGGACAAGTCTTCTGAGGTAACTGCGGTGACGGTACACACACAAAATCCTGGCGATATGCCGGCGGCTCCGCTGGTGTTCACTCAGTCCGCCGCTTCCAAGGTGGGACAGCTGCTGGCGGAAGAAGAAAACCCCGAACTCAAACTCCGGGTGTTCATCAGTGGTGGTGGTTGTTCTGGTTTCCAGTACGGCTTTACCTTCGATGAGAATCTTGAGGATGGCGACATGACCGTCGAGAAGGACGGCGTCACGCTGGTGGTCGACCCGATGAGTGTTCAGTATCTGATCGGGGCAGAGATCGACTACAAAGAAGATCTCGAAGGCGCCCAGTTCATCATTCGTAACCCGAACGCCACCACCACCTGTGGTTGCGGATCCTCTTTCTCCGTCTGAGAACGAGGGTGGCCAGAGCGCGGCGACGTCCGAAGGCGTCATCGCAGCGGTAGACCTCGGCTCCAATAGCTTCCACATGGTGGTGGCTGAGCTGCGGCATGGGCAGCTCACCATCATCGATCGCCTGCGCGAATCGGTTCGCCTCGCAGAAGGCCTTAAGGCGAATGGCGGACTCGCACCGCGATCGCGTCAACGAGCTTTGGACTGCCTGGATCGGTTCGGCGAGCGTTTGCGCGAAATGCAGGCCTCGCGCGTGCGAGCGGTAGGCACCAATACACTGCGACGTGTTCGCGACGATGCTGGCTTTCGCGATGCTGCCGAGCGGGCGCTCGGCCATCCGATCGATATCATTGCTGGGGTTGAAGAAGCCCGCCTGATTTATCTGGGTGTTGCCCACAGTTTGCCTCCGAGCGACGGTCGACGGCTGGTGATCGATATCGGCGGCGGCAGCACGGAGCTGATCGTCGGCGAGGGTCTCGAAGCAAAGGCGCTCAAGAGTCTCGGTATGGGTTGTGTGCGACATACCGAGGGTTATTTCCCGGAAGGCATTATCGACGCTGAGCGGTTTGCGGCCGCGCGTACCGCGGCACAGCTAAAACTCAGACCGATCAAGGCGGCGTATCGCGAAGCCGGCTGGGACTCGGCGATCGGTGCCTCCGGAACGATTCGTTCTACGGTGCGAGTTGCTAAAGCCCTCGGGTTGGTGTCGGGAGACTCGCCGATGACGGTAGCTCATGTCGAACACCTCATTGAGAAAGTGATCGAAGCGGGCAGCATCGAACGCCTTTCAATGCCAGAGCTGAGTGCGCGCCGTGCGCAGGTTTGGCCCGGTGGGCTTGCCATCCTGGTGGAAGTGATGCGCACGCTGATGATCGATTCCCTGGAGCCTTCTGATGGCGCCTTGCGTGAAGGCGTGCTGTATGACCTCGTTGGACGTTTGCGTCATTCCGACGCGAGAGTCAGAAGTGTTGTGGCATTGGGTGAGCGCTATCACGTCGATCAGGCGCAGGCTTCCCAGGTGAAGGACACCGCTGAGATGTTGCTCGCGCAAGCGGATGATGCGTTGGGCATGGATGCACAAAAAGCGACGCAGTTTGTGCGCTGGGCTGGTCATCTGCACGAGATCGGGCTCGACATCGCCCATGCTGACTATCACCTGCACGGTGCCTACGTTGTGGCTAATGCCGACTTACCTGGCTTCCCGGCAGGTGAGCAGCAGCTACTCTCTTTTTTGATTGCGAATCAGCGCAAGCGCCTCAGCGAGGGCGCCTCGGCACTGAGGGGCTTGGCCCACTCGGATAGCGCACGCCTGATTGCAGTGATGTTGCGTCTATCGGTACTGCTCAACCGGAATCGCAGCGCTGCACCGTTGCCGGATATCCGATTGCGCGTTCTCGACCGAAAAATTGAGCTGACGTTCCCCGCCGATTGGCTCGTCAACAACCCGCTGACTGAGGCGGATATCGTCCGTGAGCAGGATTACCTCGAGGCCTGGGCCTACGAGCTCAAAGTCCTGCGCTGTTGATCAAACCTGCGCGCCGTAGCGCGTTAGCAACTCGAGTTGTGCCGATAATGGTGGACGATCGGGTCCGGGTCGCAGCCGCTCGTAACGTCCGTCCGGCAACATCTCCCACGCGCCGAGCGTATCGTCTAGATAGAGCTGCAAATCTTCATTGATGCGATTGATGTGAGACTTCCTGCGCACAGGGAAACAGGTCTCGATGCGCCGGAAGAAATTTCGATCCATCCAGTCTGCGCTGCCAAGCAACAAGACCTGACGACCGTTGTTGTGGAAACTGTACACGCGAGAGTGCTCGAGGAATCTGCCGATGATCGAACGTACTCGAATGTTCTCGGAGAGTCCGGGTACCCCCGGTCTCAGGATGCAGATGCCACGTACGATCAGATCGATCTGCACGCCTGCATTGGACGCGGCGTAGAGCGCGCTGATAATTCGCGGCTCAATCAGCGAGTTGATTTTCGCCGCGATCCTTGCGGGTTTGCCTGCCAGGGCATTGCGACGTTCCCGGCGAATATACTTCAGCAATTGGGTATGCAGCTCGAACGGCGAACTCAGCAGCTTACGGTTGCCGCCCACGTTGGTGAGACTGGATAGGCGCATGAAGAGGTTGTGAACGTCCTGGCCAACGTCGTCCGCGGCGGTGAGTAGTCCGTAGTCGGTATACAGACGGGTAGTCTTGGGGTGGTAGTTGCCGGTGCCAAGGTGCACATAGCGTTTCAGTGCATCGCCTTCCCGGCGCACAATCAGAAGCATCTTTGCGTGCGTCTTGTAGCCAAGGACGCCGAAAATCACGTGCGCACCTGCCTCCTGGAGTCGCGACGACAGTGCAATGTTGGCAGCCTCGTCAAAGCGTGCCATGAGTTCCACGACGACCGTGACTTCCTTGCCTGCGCGCGCTGCGGCGACCAGGTGGTCCACTACCGGGGATTGTGGGCCAGTCCGGTACAGGGTTTGTTTGATCGCGAGCACGTCTGGATCCGCTGCCGCTGCAGCCAATAAATCAATGACCGGCGCAAAGCTCTGGAACGGGTGGTGTAGCAGAACGTCTTTCTTGGCGATGGCCTCGAACGGGTTTTCCGCCACCATCAGAACTTCCGGAACGCCCGGCGTGAATGGCTGGAACTTCAGCTCAGCGCGCTGCGACGTGTCGGCGATCATCATGAGTCGGTTCAGGTTGACTGGCCCGCGCACGCGATACAGATCCGATTCGTCGAGCTCGAAGTGATCCAGTAGGAACGTGCTGAGCTCCTCCGGACATTGGTGGTCAACCTCGAGGCGGACTGCGGCACCGTAGCGACTCGCTGCGAGCTCGCCTTCGAGGACGCGAATGAGGTCATCGACTTCCTCATCGTCGACGTACAAATCGCCATTGCGGGTGACACGGAATTGATAACACCCATCGATGTTCAGTCCGGGAAACAGCTCTTCAACGAATTGGTGAATGACGGACGACAAAAACACATAGTCTTCGTCGCCGCACCCTTCGATTTCGGATGGCACCCGGATCAGTCTGGGTAGTGAACGAGGTGCCTGCACCAATCCACGATGTCGGCGCCGTCCATACACGTCGCGTCCACGCAGACCCACGATGAAGTTCAGACTCTTGTTCAGGATCTGGGGAAAGGGGCGCGATGGGTCCAGGGTCAGCGGTGTGAGTACCGGAACAACCTGTTCGTGGAAGTAGTCATGTAGCCACTCCCGCTGTGCATCGTTCCAGGTGGAGCGACGCAGGAAGCGGATGCCCGCTGCACTGAGTGCCGGCAGCAACGTGTCGTTCAACTCCCGGTACTGTGCCTCGACGAGCTGGTGCGCCTCGTCCGATACTGCGCGCAGCACCTCTTCCGCGGTGCGTTTGTCGGGACCGGGCGGCGAGGCGTTGATTTCCTTGCGTTGCTTGAGACCGGCAACGCGGATCTCGAAAAACTCATCGAGATTGGTGCACGAGATGCAGAGGTAGCGCAGTCGCTCCAGCAGCGGAATCTTGTCGTCGGCAGCTTGAGCCAGGACCCGCCAGTTGAATTTCAACAATCCGAGTTCGCGGTTGTAGAAGTGCTCCGGCTGCGCCAGCGCAGCTTCCGCTGTGGCCGAGGATTCGGGGTGCCTCTCCTTGTCGGGAGACCTTGTAGACGGTTTGTGCTCAAGCTCATTCATCGGCTTCCCCCGCCGGTGGCAGATGAATACCGCCAGCAACAATGCGTTGAGTTGCACCCGTGATCGCCCGACTGTCGATGGACTGTCGGTGCCATCGCTTCCACCCCAACCACGCAAACAGTGCGGCCTCTACGTAGTCCGGGTCGACACCCCTTTCCGCGGTGGTGCTAACGCTTGCCGGTGCGCAGACCTTTTTCAGTCTGGTCATCAGCGTCGCATTGCGGGCGCCTCCGCCACAGATCAACACGCTATCGAAGACGCACTCGCAGTCAGCGAGGGCGCTGGCAAGCGTGGTTACGGTCAACTCAGAAAGTGTTGCCATAATATCGCGTCTTGCGTTGCGTTGTTGTGACGGGGATTCCAAACCTGCGGCGGCGAGTGTACTGAGCAGCCACTCGAGATTGAAATACTCTCGCCCGGTACTTTTCGGAAACGGCCGAGCGAAGTAGGCGTCTTTGAGCATGTGTGCGAGCAGCTGAGGGATCACGCTACCCGATGCGGCGATCTCGCCATTTGCGTCGAAAGGCAGGTCCCATTGTCTAGCGGCCCAGACATCCATAAGTGTGTTTGCAGGACCGGTATCGAAGCCGATCGTTGGCTCATCCGGTCGAATCAGTGACAGATTGGCAATGCCACCAAGATTGATAATCGCAAGCGTCTCGTCGTCATGCGGCAACACCGTTTCGTGAAATAGCGGCGCCAGCGGTGCACCTTGACCACCAACCGCGAGGTCGGCCGAGCGGAAGTCGGCGACTACCGGTAGACCCGTCCGAGCCGCAATGATGGCGGGATCGCCCACTTGAAGCGTGAAAGGTGACGATGCATCTGCGGCGTGGAACAGCGTCTGCCCGTGGCTCGCAACGGCGGTGATATGCAGATCGGGGTGGGCCTCGCGCAGCGCATTTGCGGCATCGGCAAAGGCCAACCCCACATCATGATGCAGCTTCCCGGTGGTCGCTACCGTTTGCTCATGAGGCGCAGCCAGTGATGCCGCAAGGTGTTGTGCAAGGGTTGGCGGAAAAGCGAAAGTTTTCGCATCAATAACCCGCGTGTTGCTGACATCAAACTGGACCAGCGCGGCATCGATGCCATCGCCACTAGTGCCGGAGATCAGTCCAATAAAGACCAGCGGTTCCGATGCATCGATCATCGGGAAACCGACTACAGACGGGCCGACGGCTCGTCAGTGGATTTCGCAAGCTGCGTGCGTCGATACCTTTCCAGCTCAGCCAGCAGCGGTGTGCTTACCCGCTCAAAGTCTTCGCGTTGCGACGGATCGATTGGATCTGCTTTCGGCAGTTTCACAGTCCTCGGGTTTCGGTGCACACCGTTGACGCGGTATTCGTAGTGCAGGTGTGGCCCCGTGACCATACCGGTCTTGCCGAGATAGCCGATCACCTGACCCTGTCGAACACGCTGGCCGGTGCGTTGCCCGCGCCGGAAGTTATTCAGGTGGGCGTATAACGTCGAGATGTTGCCGCCGTGCTCGAGGATCACGACGTTGCCGTAGCCGCGTTGCTGGCCACGAAACACAATCTTGCCGTCGCCCGCAGCCTTGATTTCAGTGCCGATCGGCGCGGCGTAGTCAACACCGCGGTGCGGACGTACACGGTTGAGGACCGGGTGCAGTCGATTCGGATTGAACTGTGAGCTGATGCGGTTGAAATCGACAGGGGCGCGCAAGAACGCCTTACGCACACTGCGGCCCTCTGCATCGAAATAGTCGCTCCGTCCGGCCGCCGAAACATAACGGATGGCCTTGAAAGATTCGCCGCGGTTGATGAATTCAGCAGCCACAATCTCGCCGTCTGCAACTTTTTCGCCGTCTTGCCACTTCTCCTCGTACATCACGAGATATTCATCACCGACGCGAATGTCGTAAACGAAGTCGATGTCCCAGGCGAAGATACCTGCGACGTTCATGATGACCCGTTCGGAAATGCCGCTGGCGATGGCCGATTCGAAGAGTGAGGTTTCGATAACGCCATGGCGAATACGCTGGCGAATCTCCACCGGGCGTTCGGTCAAGTTCGCAACAAAAGCGCCATCTGCATCACGAGAAACCTCGAGGGCCTGCTCGATGCCGAGGTTCCTGGTCATAGTCATGACGCGTCCGTTGTCATGCGTGACGATCAACTCGTCGCCCGGTCGCAGCATTCGCAGCGATTCCTTGGCCGTATCCAGCGACGCGATGGTCATAAGGTCACCAACGCTCAGGGAGTTCCTGCGGAACAACGCATCGAGGGTATCGCCCGATTTGATGGTGAGCTCGAGGGTTGCGTATTGCGGCGGGAGGGGTTCGGGTTCAATGACCGGCAGTGTGTCCTCGGCGACGCTCACCTGAGTCTCGCTCAAAGGTGCGGTTTCAGGTGCACTGATCGTTGGCTCTGTGGCGATCGGCGGTGCAGTAGGCGGCGGCTCGTTATTGAGAACAATCGCGAACGCGACGAGTGCCAGAGAAAACCCCAGCCCCACGCTAAACCAGGTCAGGTGCTTCGGTAACGGATAGTTACTCGGCGCAGCGGGTCGCACAGGCGTGCTGTAGTCGTGACGAACAGGACTGGATTTACGCTGCAAGGCACTGTTCCTTCGAAAGTTTGCCAGATGCTAAATGCATCGCGCGATTGAGTCAAAAAGGGTCCCGATGGCGCCGATCTCACGTATCATCGCGAGCGGGACGCTGAAGTACTGCGAGAGACATGTCTGAAACTGAGCAACTTGCCGAATTGCAGCGCGGCTGCGAGGAGATCCTGCCGGATGGCGGGCTCGCCAAGCGCCTTGCGACGGGGAAGCCGCTGAAGATCAAAGCTGGGTTCGATCCCACCGCGCCAGACCTGCACTTGGGGCACACGGTGTTGATCAACAAGCTGCGGCAATTCCAGCAATTCGGACATGAAGTGATTTTCCTGATCGGCGACTTCACCGGTTTGATCGGAGATCCCACCGGAAAGAACGCGACGCGGCCGCCGCTTTCGCCGGAAGAAATCGCACAAAACGCTGAGACCTACCAGCAACAGATTTTCAAGATTCTCGACCCGGAGAAGACGCGAATCGCGTTCAATTCGGAGTGGATGAACGCCATGGGTT
This sequence comes from Pseudomonadota bacterium, assembly GCA_039027435.1. Classification (GTDB taxonomy): domain Bacteria; phylum Pseudomonadota; class Gammaproteobacteria; order Steroidobacterales; family Woeseiaceae; genus CALBPI01. Next base: position 126,252 of record JBCCKF010000011.1, read on the forward strand.
CGGCCGGCCTCGTCAAGCTTGCAGCCAGTCATACCGTGGCTCGCATGCTGGAGCGCGACGACTTTTCGAAGCGCTACGCGGCAGGCCAGCCAATCGCGATCCACGAGTTCTTGTATCCGCTGGTGCAGGGGTACGACTCAGTCGCCCTTCAAGCGGACGTCGAGCTCGGCGGGACCGATCAGAAATTCAATCTGTTGGTTGGCCGGCAGCTTCAGCAGGACGCTGGCCAGAATCCACAGGTGGTGATGACGCTGCCGTTGCTCGAAGGTTTGGACGGGGTGCAAAAGATGTCTAAGTCGCTCGGTAACTACGTGGGTATTACCGACGCGCCGGACGAGATGTTCGGCAAGCTCATGTCGATTAGCGACGAGCTGATGTGGCGCTACTTCGAATTATTGAGCTTTCGTCCGCTCCCTGAAATCGAAACGCTCAAGCAGCGCATCGCGGGCGGTGAGAACCCACGGGATATCAAGTTTGAGCTCGGCATGGAGATCGTCGCGCGGTTCCACGATGAGACTGTCGCCACAGCGGCGCGCGATGCATTTATTGCCCGCTTTCAGAAGCACGCGATCCCTGATGATTTGCCGGAAGTTACACTCACCAGCGAGGGCGAGGGCGTCGGTATTGCGCATGCGCTGAAGGCGAGTGGTTTGGTCGCCAGTACCTCCGAGGGCTTTCGCATGATCAAGCAGGGCGCGGTCCGCTTGGACAGCGAGCGAATTGAATCCCGGGACGTATCGATCGCGGTGGGCAGTAGCGTTGTCTTGCAGGTTGGGCGACGCAAGTTCGCCAGGGTCACAGTGAGCGCTGCGTGAGTGCGGTCGAGATTTACGGGTTCCGCGATGACTGGGCCGACGACTTTCGGCGACTCAACGAGGAATGGCTGGAACGATACTTTCGCATCGAGCCGATCGATGCTCGCGTGTTGGGTGACCCGCGCAAACACATCATCGATCCGGGCGGACAGATTTTTTTCGCCATCGAAGGTGACGAGGTGCTCGGCACCTGCGCGGTCAAAGCAGCGGGTGACAGCCGATTCGAACTGACCAAGATGGCCGTGACCGCTAACGCCCAAGGCAAGGGTATTGGGAGACTGCTACTGGATGCTGCCTGTGAGTGGTTTGCCGCGGGTGATGGTGAGTGCCTGTTTCTGGAATCGCATAGCTCACTCGGGGCAGCGCTGGCGCTCTACGAATCCTCTGGATTCGAGCATAGCCCTCGACCGTTTATCTCGGACTATGAACGTGCGGATGTTTATATGGAGTGGCGGCGTCCAGCGCCTCACGATAGTGCCTGAATGCCGCTTTGGCGCCGGCAACCATGGTTCTGAATCGTTCCGGGTCTGCACCGTTTTCTTCAAGCTCGGTCAGTAATCGGCGCCAGGCGGCCTGATCGATCGGCAGCGTGAAGTATTCGGGTAAGGGTTTCGACTCACCCGCCTCAATCGCATTTCTCAATTGCTGGCGACCAAACTGCGCGCCGTGTGCGACGTAAAGCGCGCCGAGCAGTGCATCTGCGTTCTGGTAGTCGGGCGGTGGCGATTCGCAATCTGCGTCTTGATCGGGCAGATCTCTGCGTAATGCGTCCCGGGGCGCGGCAAGCGACAAGTCGCTCCAGCAGCATGCCGTCTCGCGTGCGGCCTCGAGCGTACTGGTGAATCTCAGGTTGGCGCGCAGCAAGGTGCGCACGGCTCCAGACTCGGCCCGCTCCAGCAGTGCCAGTGAAACCGGGTGCACATGCAGTGCCTGGTGCAAGTCCCGGGTTGCTACGTTCAGCGCCTCTCTGACCGCTTGTTTCTGGGGTCGGGCGCTCACATCAGTGACCCTTGACCCGGGATCTCGATAACAAAACGTGACCCCGCCGTCTCAGCTTCGCTGATATCCAGCCATGCGGTGCCGTGGTGCAACGCGGCAACACGGTGGACGGTCGCAAGTCCAATGCCGGTACCTTCGATTTCGTCGCGACGATGCAATCGCTTAAAGGGTTGAAAGATGCGTTCCGCGTGCTGCGGGTCAACCCCAATGCCATTGTCGGAGACGCAAATCTGAACAGAACGTCCAAGTCGAACTCGCTCGGTACGTATGTCGATGACAGGATCACGCTCCGCGTGACGGTAGGAGATGGCGTTTTGCACGAGGTTCTGGATCGCCGTCGTCAGAAGTGCACGGTTGCCGATCACGCTCGGCAGTTCGCCGCGAGTGAGCGTCGCACCGTGATCACGCAGCTGTCCGGAGAGCAGGTCCTCGACGTCATCGACAACGTCAGCTAGTTCAACAGACTCGGCGTTGAGCTTCGTGTTGCCGATCTCAACGAAGGCCAAAACCTGTTCCATCAGTGAGTTCAAGCGATCGATCGAAACATCCGCAGCTCGTGTGATTTCGGCGCGAAAACGATCTGCAGCGGCGGTGTTGGCATCGACGCTGCCGCGCAACTCCTCGAGCGCAAAACTGATAGTGCGCAGCGGCGCGCGAATATCGTGCACTGCGGTTTGCGTGAAGCTCGCTAGATTCTCATGCGCGAGGTTCAGTTGTCTGATGGATGTCGCTTGCTCGGCAATCAAATCCAGAATTTCCTGGAACATCGACTGCGCGACGCTCGCGTCTTCATCGGTCCAGGGTTGCGCCACATTGATATGCGCTTGCTTCCACGTTTCGAACGAATTCCGTGGTGACAGGATCTCGGTCCCATCGGCGCGAACCTCGCGGGGTTTGTCATTGGGATCACCGGCCCAGGTGGCTTCATCGACGACCGGGCCGCGAAACCAGGCGAGCAGGCAATCCCGCTCGAGCTTGACCGGTTGCAGGAAAACGCCACAAGCGGTCTGGCGGTGTTCGAGTGCTTCGGGCATCGAATTGGGCAGTGCGGCGTCCATGAAATAGCCCTTCGCACCCGTCTTGATGCCGAGCTTCAGGATCTCCAGGATCAGCTCCGATGGCGGTGTTCGCCCTGCGGTAATGATCTGACCGTTGTACTCGGCCGCAAATCCGTCTGCGTCCATGAAGGTGCGCAAATCCTCCGCATGTTTTTGCAGCGTTGACGAGATGCCTTTCAGCGCTTTCAGGTCGGCAGCCATACTTGTTTCGATCGAACGCAGTCGCTGAATACGCACAGCGCGTTCCTGGTGCTGTTCCTGTGACAGTCTGGCTATGAGTGCGGCGGCGAGATCCTCGGCCAATCGGCGCACGTCCACCGGCAGAAACCCCGGGGCATCGTGATGGCAGACCATAAGGCCCCACAGGGTTTCGTTCAGCGTGAGCCCAACGGAAAATGAACTCTGCAGACCCATATTGCGAAAATAGGCGGTATGCATTGCCGACACCGACCGCAGCATTGAATAAGTCAGATCGAGTTGCTCAATGTGGGGTGCCGCAAGGAGACGACTGTTGTGGTCATCGACGGCCGATACGGACCTCGAGGTCACTAACGAATAGAGGTGGCGTGCCTGAGCCGGGATATCGTGAGCCGGGAAGAACAGGTTCAGATAAGACGGCATGTGTTCGGCTCGCGATTCAGCGATCACACGGCCGGACCAATCGGGCATGAACTGATAGACCATGCACTTTGCGAGGCCGGTGAGTTTTCGCATGGCGTCTGCCGCAATCTGCGTTGCAGTTCCAAAACTCTCGGCACGAGCAATTTTGTTGCATGCGCGCTGTGTCATTCGCATTTGATCGCGCAGCAGACCTTCCTGCATCGGTGGCGCAGGAATGAACTCAACAAACACGATGTCGCCCAGTCTGTGGCACGTCACATCGTAGAGCTGGCCGTTACCGGGATATCGGTCGCTGAGTGTGACGTGAAGGCCTGGAGTCTCCAGCGACTCAGCATCCAGTTCATAGGCCTGCATGGGAAAGTGATGGGCAAACGCTGTGCCGATGAGCATCTCGTGATGTTCGGTCGCCAGCAGTGCTGCGATATTGTCGGACGCGGCGACGATGTTTTGGGAATCGACGTCCAGCGCAACGAGCGCGCCGAGATTCTGTATAGCACCGCTTAAGTGCAAGGCCTCGCTCGCACAGTTATCCAGGGTGGCGGAATTGGCCTTTAAGAAATGGCCGAGAGAACCCTGCATATCAACACCCGATTTGTCATGCGTCGCATCCTTGCCCCATGGTCACTTTAGTTAATCGACAACGGTTAGACAAATATTTGGAGGCCATTCTGGTGCTGCAACGCCTGCGGCAGGGGTGTTGTGGGTCGCGCAAATTTTTTCAGACGGAGCCAATCCCGCTTGAATTTCTGGTTCTGCGGTTTCATTTGACACTATGTTTGTAGGGCTTTTCTGCCTTGTGAGCGCGTCGTAAAAAAAATTTCACAAATACGCTTGACGGCTGGGCAAAGGTGTCTATACTGCGCGCCTCGCTTCGGGCGATACCCGCTCGGGCAACTATCTGCAAAGCCAAAAACATGTACGAAGTACTGTTGACGGCCATCGCCTTCGGCGTATAATTGTAGGTCTGCCTCGGAACTTCCCAGGGCCACTCGTAGGGCTCGGGCCGCGGCTGCTCTTTAACAATCTAACCAGATAATTTGTGTGGGTGCTCGCGCTGGTGGAAGCCGTCGGCAAAAACCAGAGTGAGTAACCTATAGTCAGTAGTTAATTTTTGATTAGCAAAAGCTAGGGACACTTGCTCTTCTGAATCGAGAGCTTCGGCTCGAGGTTCGATTAAGCTCACAGCTTTAAACTGAAGAGTTTGATCCTGGCTCAGATTGAACGCTGGCGGCATGCTTAATACATGCAAGTCGAACGGAAAAGATGGTAGATTGCTCACAGGCGTCGAGTGGCGGACGGGTGAGTAATGCTTATGTATCTGCCCAGTATCGGGGGATAACTATGGTAAACTCGAGCTAATACCGCATACGACCTACGGGTGAAAGCGGGGGATCTTCGGACCTCGCACTATTGGATGAGCCTAAGTTGGATTAGCTTGTTGGTGGGGTAATGGCCTACCAAGGCGACGATCCATAGCTGGTCTGAGAGGACGATCAGCCACACTGGGACTGAGACACGGCCCAGACTCCTACGGGAGGCAGCAGTAGGGAATATTGCGCAATGGAGGCAACTCTGACGCAGCCATGCCGC
>JBCCKF010000012.1:0-128201 GCA_039027435.1 Pseudomonadota bacterium
ACGACGGACCTGCCAACGTTCACGTTGGATGCATCGAATGCGGTCGTGAAGATCATGGTTTGGAAGACGGTGATCAGCGACGTGGGCATCAAGTTCGAGAAAGACACGGGCTCAGGTATCGCGTCCACGGGTGAGATTCGTATTCCGAACACGGTAACCAACCAGTGGGAAGAGCTGACGTTCGACTTCACATCGGTGATCGGTGACGGTGCGAATACGGATATCACAGGCTTTGTGATCTTCCCTGACTTTGATTCGCGCGTCGGTCAGAACGTGATCTTCTTCGACAACATCACGTTCGGCGATGGCTCCGGTGATGGCTCTGGCGGCGGTGGTGGCGGCACGTCAGCGCCGGCGCTGACCGACTTCGAGAGTGGCTCCTTCACGTTCAATGATTTTGGTGGTGGTGTTGGCAGCATTGAGGCCAACCCGGAAACGGCGGGCATCAACACGAGCTCGATGGCAGCGCGCATCCAGAAATTCGCGGATCAGCCATTCGGCGGTACGACACTGGGGCTGCCGGGCGCGGTCGACTTCTCGGCGGGCGAGGCTTACAACATTAAGGTCTACGCAACACGTAACGTGAACGTGCTGTTCAAGCTCGAAGGACTCGACCAGGAGCGCACCGTCACGCATGGCGGCAGCGGCTGGGAGAATCTGTGCTTCGACTTCTCGGGCAGCACAACGGGTGATCCGGCCACTGACTTCACCTTTATCTTTGATAACGGTGTGGTGGGCGACGCTGCGGGTGATCCTGCGAACTGGACCTTCTTTGTCGATGACATCGAACAGGTAGCCTCGTGTGCGACACCGACGGTAACCGTGCTGCCGATCGACTTCGAAGCCGATCCGATGACCTACGTCTTCCGTGACGGTGGTGGTTTCGGTGGTGGAACCTCCGATGTGATTGCGAATCCGCAGTCCGGTGGCATCAACACCAGTGCGCAGGTCGGTCGAATGCAGAAGTTCGCCGGTGAGGTGTTTGGCGGATCGACGCTCGATTTGGGTGGTGACTTCGGATTCCTTGCGAACACGAGTTTCACCATGAAGGTCTACGCAAGCCGCTCCGTGCCCGTGCTCTTCAAGCTCGAGGGCGGGCCAGTCGGCGAAGTCTCTGTCACGCACACCGGTTCCGGTTGGGAAGAGCTGTGCTTCGACTTCGGCGCTCTGTCGGGCAACGGTACCGATGGCATCACGCTGATCTTCGATCTCGGTGTCAATGGCGCTGCAGCGACAGCACCTGATGATTGGACCTTCCTGTTCGATGACATCGCCATCAACCAGGGCACGGCATGCCCGATGGGCGGCGGCGGTAGCGGCGGTATGTCCGGCGGTCTGCCGATACTCGACTTTGAGTCGAGTGCCGGCGGCACCGGCTTCACCTGGACCGTATTCGAGAACGATGACAACCCGGGGGTGGCGTTCCTGCCGAACCCGGACACCAGTGGCATCAACCCGTCGGCTACGGCGGCGCAGTTCACGGCGAGAACCACAGGTCAGCCATTCGCAGGGACGATCACCAACGACTTGCCGACCTTCACACTCGATAGCAACAACGCGATCGTGATGGTGATGGTCTACAAGTCGGTGATCAGCGATGTCGGCATCAAGTTCGAGAACGGGACGCAGGGCTCAACCGGCGAAATTCGGGTGCCCAATACCGTGACTAACCAGTGGGAAGAACTGACATTCGACTTCACTGCAGTCATTGGCAATGGCGTGAACACCGATATCACCGGGTTCATTGTGTTCCCGGACTTCGATGCTCGGGCGACACAGAACGTGGTCTATTTCGACAACATCAGATTTGGCGACGGCAGCTAAGCGCATGTCCGTACGTTGGGGGAATACACGGACTGCGTCCGTGCTAGAAAAATCAAGAGTAAACACTATGGCGGATTCGAACCGGGGGCGTACTCGAGGGCCGATCTGGGCGTGGGCAACCACGGCCCTGTTCATGCTGCTCTCCACGTTTGCATCAGCGCAATCGACAGACGTTGTCACAACCGTAAAGGATGACAAGGGCTGGAGATTGCAGGTCAATGGCGAGAACTACTACATCAAGGGTGTAGTGTGGGGCTACTCGCCACAGGGTGAAAACTACACCTATAACCTGTGGGGCAAGGATGACGACTTCATCCGTAAGGTCCTCGACTACGACTTTGGGCTAATGAAAGCTGCGGGGATCAATACGATCCGCAGCTTCGCGATGATCCCGCCGAAGTGGGTGACTTACGTCTATCGCGAGCACGGCATCCGTACCGTCGTGAACCCGCTGATGGGCCGTTACGGTTATACCGTCGGCGGTCGCTGGGTGCCCTTCACCGACTACTCTGATCCGCTCACGCGTGCGACGCTGCTCGCGGATACGGTAGAGATTGTCTCGCGCTACCGCGACACCGAAGGCGTCCTGATGTTTGCGTTCGGTAACGAGAGTAACTACGGACTGTCTTGGTCGAGCTTCGAAATCGAAGATCTACCGGAAGGTGACCGGGAAGTTGCGAAAGCACGTTACCTGTACTCGTTGTTCAACGAGGTGATTCGCGAGAGTAAGAAAGTCGCACCGAACCACCCGATGAGTATCGTCAACGGTGACCTCGGCTATATCGACCTGATCAAAGAGTTGGTTCCCGAGTTGGACGTGCTGGGCAGTAACGTCTACCGCGGTCGCAGCTTTACTTCTTTGTGGGCAGACGTCGACGCCAAGCTCGATCTGCCGGTGGTGTTTTTTGAGTTTGGTAGTGATGCATTTAATGCGCGCACCCGCTCCGAAGCGCAAGTCGCTCAGGCAGTGATCCTGAAGGATCAGTGGCGCGAGATGTATAACAAGTCGTGGAGCAACGGCGAGGAAGGCAACGCGATTGGTGGCTTCGTCTTCGAATGGCGCGACGAGTGGTGGAAGTACCTGCAGGAAGAGAATCTGGATACGCAGGACGACAACGCGTCGTGGTCCAATGAGGCTTATCTCTTCGACTTCGCACCTGGCAAGAACAACATGAACGAGGAGTGGTTCGGTATCACCGCACTCGGACCACCGAACGGTGATGGCGTCTACACGGCGCGACCACGCGCGGCCTATGATGTGTTGGCAGAAGCGTTCGCGATCGATCCTTATGGCTACACCAAGGACGCGATCAACCAAGCGTTCGATAACATCAACATGGATTACATCGGCCTGAAAGGTGAAGTCCGTCAGTTGAAGAGCGAGTCTGTCGAGGAACGCAGCAAGCTGCGATTTGCCGGTGGTCAGTTGGCGGCGCAGTTTGTGCTCAAGGGCAATGAACAGGACATCACTCGTGATGGCGAGAATGGTGTCGAGTTCCAGAGTGGGCAGTTCCTGTTCCTCGATTTCGAATTCAACCCGATGGAAAATCTGTCGGGTCAGTTCACGGTCAATGTCCTGGGTGATGTTGCGGATGTTGAACCACTTGAGATTCAGTATGGGCGACGCGGAATACCGATCGTCGTCTTTACTGAAGGTGCCAGCGCGCTCAATCCGTCAGACCCGGATATTGTAGGGACAACGACGCTCAACGATCGCGAGCGTGTTGAGATCTACGACTTTGAAGCGACTTATGAAGGCGAGGTGTTCGACGCCACCGCGTTCTACCACACGCCTCGCTATCACTATAAGTACGAAGGCGATATGTACGGGCTGATCTCGGAAGCGACCGATATTGCTGGTATTGATATCTGGAACGGCAAGGCACCGGAAGGCGTGGAGTTCGTCGGTAAGGGTGCACTCGAAGGTTTGACCGTCATTGGTGGTCCGGAAATTTACTGGGGCGCTAACCCGAAAGTGGTGGTCAAGTATGACTTTGCTACGGGACCGACCAGTTGGACGTTCATGCACTCTGAAGATATTGCTCGATTGGGTCAGGCAACCGGTGCTGCCGGCGCGACTGTCCCGCAATCGCGTCAAACCACGCTGTATTCGGAAACGAATTTCGGCGAGGTGAAGCTCGAAGTTGCTGGCATGATCGCAGCACCAGAGCGTATCGACGACATTTTTGATCGTGTTGACCGGGCTGGAAACGTCTTCCTTGATCAGATCGATTTCGAAGACACGCTCGGCATCAAGGGTCGACTGACCTTCCCGCTCTTTGGCACGCTTTCATACGTTGCTGGTGAGTACGCCGGGCTTGTTGCTGAAACGCAAGGCGACGGCCCACTGCGTGAGTTCGGTACTCGCTTGCCCTACTCGGGGCTGGGTAACAAACAGGTCTTTGAAGCGGGGTCGATGATCAATGTCGGCAATCTGATGTTCTTCCCGCGTGTCTTTTATCGCGACAACCTTGTGCACGCGAATCCGTTCATTGAACCGAGCATTGCCTCTGGAGGCATTTTGAACCCGGGTATTGCGCCGCGCGATCGTGACTCCGACCCATTTGCGGTTCTCAATAACCGCGAGGCACGGTCTGCTGAACTGTTCATGACCTGGGACCCCACGGGCGCTACGCCGTTCTACCAGTGGGACAACGATTGGCGCGAAGATTCGAGTTTCGCGTTCAACATCGGTGCCAACTACACCGAATACCCGACCGCCACAGACGCCAACCTGTTCTTCTTGCCAGACGTCAACGTCAACGCTTCGTTCGGTCAAGGTCTGCCGGCTGAAGACGTGTGGACGGTGTCGAGTCGTATGGTCTTTAACGCAGGACCGAATGCACGATTCATTACGCGCTTGATCCGCGGCTTCGACCAATCAACCGGTGATCCCGACGGTGGCACACGGGACTTCTTCGAGATCCACGGCAAGGCGGTTCTGAATCAGCGCCATGTGATTTCGGGCTACTTCAAGAAAGATGCCTGGGGTCCGTATGACTTTCAGCGCCAGTTCAACGTCACATTCCCGGAGCAATACCGACTCGATTACACCTACCTGATGGATCAGCGCATGGATGAGCGTTATTCCACACAGATGGGTGTTCGGGTACTTGCACGGACGAACGACGAGAACTCGCCGGATGATGAATTCCTGGATGGTGACAATGACTACATCTTCCAGGCTATCGCTTACTTCGAAATCAACTTCTGATTGACCACCGATCAGTAGTGAGGACAAGACTATGCGCACACAAAAACGCACACTGTTGACTCAAGCGGCTCGTCGGTGGCGGATGCTCGCTGCCGCAACGCTGGTCGCCTTTTCAGCGATCGCCTGTGACGGCGAACGCACCGCAGACGACGGCACGCTGTTCAATCAGGTAATCCTGCCGACAGACACACTCCTGAACCTGGCTTGCATTGATGTGGGCATTGCTCAGGAGACCTGTGTTCTGGAAGATACGGAGAACCCGTTTGTGACGGTCTCCATTCCGGAATTTGATCCAAACAATCCGGATCAAATCTCGAAGTTCGATTTGATCGACAATATCCCGGCGGGGCCTACCGGCGCCAAAGCCCGCTTTTATTTCTGGGCTACAGCTCTAGCACGTCGTCAATCTGGTGAGAATCAATACTTCACGGCATTGGCATTACATGAGTTGTTCGACGCAAACAGTGATCCGTTGATCCAGGAACAGGCGTTGAAGGCCTACCGCTCTGTGCTCGACAACTTCTTCGGCTCCGTGGTTTTCTTCACCTGCTGTAGTGCGGTCAGCCCGGATGGGCAACCGGTGCCGTTTCCGATCACGCTGAATGAGCTGGTTGCGGATAACCTGTTCCGGACAGATGCCACCGGCTTTGCACGGCTGGTGCCTGGCGACCCGATCCTGACACTGTCCCTGATCGGCGAATGGGGCTTCACTTACCGACCAGCGACGCCGCCACTATTTAACGACGGCCTCGTCTTCGTCAACGGAACCTAATAATGACAAGCTGGACCTACCAGCGGAACTTGGGCCAGTACATCCTCGCGGGTGTACTGGCTTTCTTTATTTCAGGGATATCGGCAGCGAACGACATCGAACCCACATCGACGGCGATCCCGGTGACCCTCGAAGAGACCGAAACAGGTTGGCAACTCCTGCGCGATGGGAAGCCATATTTCGTTCAGGGCGCCGGTGGCGATGGGGATATCTCGAAGCTCGCATCAATCGGTGCCAATTCACTTCGAACCTGGGGGGCGGACGACATCGGGCCAACTCTGGATGCTGCTCACGCGGCCGGAATGTCGGTCACTGTCGGAATCTGGCTAGGTCATGAACGTCACGGTTTCGATTACAACGATGAGGCGCAAGTTGCTGCGCAGCTAGACTACGTTCGCGAAAAAGTTCTTGAGTATCGTGATCACCCGGCGTTGCTGATCTGGGCGATCGGCAACGAGATGGAAGGGTTTGAGCAGGGCGACAATCCGAAGATCTGGGCGGCCGTCAACGAGGCAGCCAAACTCGTCAAATCACTCGACCCGCATCACCCCACCATGACGGTCACGGCCGAGATTGGTGGTGAGCGCGTTCGCTATGTTCATGAGGTTTGTGATGCCATCGATATTCACGGCATCAATAGCTATGGCGGTGCGCCGTCGCTGCCCGAACGGCTGGAAACGGCCGGTGCGACAAAGCCCTACCTTCTCACGGAGTTCGGTGGTCGCGGCACCTGGGAGGTGGCGACGACGGAGTGGGGTGCGCCTTATGAACCGACCAGCACAGAAAAAGCGGCTCACTATGCGCTGAGCTATCAGCATGCTGTTTTAGATCAGCCGGGTCGTGCGCTGGGCGGGTATGCATTTACCTGGGGCCATAAAGTAGAAGGCACGGCGACCTGGTTCGGCATGCTACTGCCAGATGGATCGACACTCGCGTCAGCCGACAAGATGCAGGCGTTTTGGACCGGCGAGGCGCCCACCATTCCGGCCCCGACCATATCGGAGATTCGCGTTCAAGAAACCGTCGAGGGTCGTGTCTTTGAACCGGGCGAGTCTTACGTACTCACGATTGAGTCGGATGACTCTGTGGAGGTGGAGTGGGGTCTCTATCCGGAGACTGGCGAGTACCTCACCGGCGGCGATTATCGTCCGGCACCCGTCCGCGTTGATGATGCATTTGATGAAAGCAAAGCTGCGACGGCAACACTGACGACTCCGGAAGAGCCCGGTCATTACCGAGTGATTGCGATTGCTCGCAGTCCAAACGGCAAGTCTGCGACGGCCTCATACCCGTTGAAGGTCAATGGTGATCTTGGCCCAGTCCAGTTTCCCGCGTATGTCTACGAGGATGGATTTGAGGGTATGCCCTGGGCGCCTTCAGGTTGGATGGGTACGACCGATGCACTCACACTCGACCCGCACTCGACGCGCCATGTGAAAACCGGTGATCGGTCGCTTCGTATCCGCTACGAGAGCAAGTTTGGCTGGGCAGCGGTCGCGTGGCAGCATCCGGCGAATGACTGGGGTGAGGTCGATGGTGGTTTCGATCTCACCGGTGCACGGAAGCTCGAGCTCTGGGCGCGGGGTGAGTACGGTGGTGAACGTGTGAAATTCGGTGTCGGATTGATCGGCGAGGACATGCCATTCCCTGACTCCACGATCGCAGAGATCAAGAACATAGAACTCACCGATCAGTGGACACGCTATGAGATCCCGCTCCGCCGTCGCGACTTAAGTCAGATCAAGACCGGCTTTGTCTTTGCGCTCGAAGGGCGCAGCTCACCGGTTACGTTTTATCTCGACCGAATTCGATACGTTCGTTAGTGCTTTACCATCCGTAGTCTTGCGGCCAGTTTCAATGAGTCTTCATCAGTGACCGGGCGAACCACGCGGTGATTTCAGTGATCATGGCGCTATGATTTTTGCGGATTCCGTGCGCGTCGCCCTCATAGAGGACCATTTTGAAGTCCCTTCTCAGTGTCGCGAGTGTTCTGGCGAGCCGGGCTGCCTGATTCGGATCAACACGTTGGTCTTCGGATCCGTGCAAAATCAATATCGATGTCGACTCGGGAAGTTCGTCTGCCCAGTAGATTACAGAACGCTCTTCAAGCGCGTAATCCGGATTCGTTTCGTAGTCAGGTATCCAGGTCTTGTAAACCTGCTCCATGTCCGGTCGTTGCTCGCGTAACTCGATTAGGTCTACAGGTGTCGCCTCAGCGACGATCGCGCTAATTCGGTCATCTTGCCGTGCCGCCAGAAAGGCCATCATTCCGCCGCGACTTGTTCCCCACATTCCGATGTTATCCTGATCAATCGCAGATAAATCTTCTGCAATGTCGATTAGCGAAAGAACATCCGCAACGTCAGCCCCGCCGAATTCATCCCGCAGCCGATCAGGGTTTTCAACGCCTGAGACTCGGGTGCCACGATACTGGCTTCCCATCACAGCAAAACCAGCATCAACCAACGGGTATAGTCTCATTGCTATGTACTGGAAGCGGACTTCGCCGACATCGGCATTCCCACCGTGATTGAAAATGACCACCGGCCAGCCATTTTCGGGCGGTGTGCCCGTCGGGACGACGATGAAGCCGTCAACTAGCAGGTCATCAACCGGGTACTTTATCCATCGGCAGTCGTACCTCTCGCGCCAAATCGCGTAGCGCTGCTTTGCCCGCTCTCGTTGCGCCGCGTCCTCATAAGCTTTTTTGGTCTGAGGTCGAGCCAGATAAGCTGCTTCGCTACCCCATTCACCTTGGTAGCAGGTTTCCGATTTCACGATGCGGTTTGTTTCATCTTCTAGAAGGCCGCCTTGGACTGCGCCAAGAGCGGTGCTATGCGACATCGCTGCGGCAACTATGCCTATGGACACCAACCTAAAAGCTGACTCTATGATTGAACGAAAATCCAAAACGCTAACCTCCATGTGCATTGTGTATCGACGTATCGTCAGTATCTTGGTGCCGGCCCAGTAGATTCGCGGATTTTCAACTCCGCGGGGATGCACTCAAAAAGGTCACTCCCGTCACCCTGCAGCAGCATCTTTACCGCGCGTTCCGTCATCCGAGCTAGCGGCTGGCGAATCGTGGTGAGCCGCGGATCCATCTGCCGCGCCATCACAATATCGTCGAACCCGGTTACCGAAATCTGATCGGGAATACTCACACCGAGTTTTGAGGCTGCGCGCACGACACCCGCGGCCATGTCATCGTTGGCACAAAAAACCGCTGTTGGCCGTGCGTCGAGGCCGAGTAACTGCCGAGCGGCGGCGGCACCGGAATCGAAAGAGTTATCGCCTGCAACAACGAGCTCTGGAATCAATTTCAGTCCGTTTCGCCGCAACCCTTCCCTATACCCGTCATACCGATTGCCGACCGCGAGGTGAGTGTCGTCGCCGCTGATGAATGCGATCCGCTCGTGACCGAGCGATGCCAAGTGGTCGACCATGTCCGCGCTGATCTCAAGGTCATTGGTGGCGACGCAGCGGTCGTTTCGCACCTTCAATCCAGGTGAGATCCGGACAAAGGGCGTCCCGGTCTCCTGGATCGCACGAACCAGGCGCGTCATATTCGACAGGGGTGGCGCGAGCACAACCCCAGCAAGGCGTGCACTCTCGATAAGGTTTCGAAGGGTCGCACCTACACCTCGCTCGCGAGGATTGCACGGGTGAATCAGCAGCTCATGCATGCGCTCTCTGCAGGCTCTCAAGGCACCCTGTTGCATACGGATGATATACCCTGAACTCGGGAGCTCGTAGGCTGCCGGGTCGTCGTAGATCAGTCCGATCAAATGAGAGCGCTGGCGCGCGAGATTTCGGGCTGAACTGTCTGGCCGATATTGCAGCTCGGCAATCGCCTGTTCGACTTTTTGACGGGTTTTGTCCCGAACATTGGGCTCACGATTCACAACACGTGAGACTGTCTTGATCGAAACGCTGGCACGTTGCGCGACGTCAAAAATCGTCGCTCGGGTTGTCGTCTGTTGTCCCATGGTGACGGTATCTTTCTTATTGTCTCCGCCTACCAGTATAGAGGATCAGCTAGCAGAACTTCGGTTTGCCGTCTGCACCCCAGAGCCCCCAATAGGCTCCGACATCACCCTCTGAGTCGACTTTCCAGGCTTCGTCGAAGGCAGAGAAGTAAATGATGTCGATATTGTCCTCTTCGGCCCACTGATAGGTGTTGATGAAATAGCGAATCGCATTCGTGTAACTCGGAACCGCGCCATCCGTTGGCGTTCCGACACTCGGCCATCCCGTCTCACTGATAACGACGCGTTTGCCGTTACCCGCGCGTTGCGCACGTCGATACATTTCCTTCATGTAGAGAAGGGCATGTTCGGCAGGGCAGCCCTCCCAGAACGGATAACAGTTGGCAAGGATGACGTCGCACGCGTCAGCGATGGCTGGATGATCCTCGAACTCAAAGTACGCGTCGACGTAGCCCACTTCGACACCATTCGGGACGGCAGCCTTCGCTTCGTTGATGTAGTCCACGAGTTGCTGCTCGCTGAGCTCGCCACGGAGCAGAACTTCATTGCCGACAGCGACGATACCAGCGTGGCCTGCTTTCGCGATCGCAATGGCATTCGCCATTTCTTCAGCGTTCTTCTCGAGGTCATCGTCCAGCCAAACGCCGACCATACATTTCAGACCCTGCTCCGCCGCAATCGCGGGAATCAGCTCATGACCATCTGTACATGAGAAAGTGCGAATCCAACGCACGGAGTCTTGAATGATCGCGAGTCGTTCGCGAATCTGTGCCTCTCCGAGCTGAGTGCCTGGCCCCTGACCCGCGACATACGGGCTGAACGATAATCCGTGAATGCCATCCCGCAGCAAGGCTGCGACCAAAGCACGTAGCTCATCGTCGGTATACGCTGCCGGGTTGATACCGGCCAGTGAGAGTCTTCTTTGGTAGAGATTCGACACGCTCAATCCTCTGTTCGGAGCAGTGCTTCCGGATTCAGGCCTATTCTGATGTTGCTCACGGTTCCGTCACGCGCGGTGATGTTGCGAGTTTCCTCAGGAGACAACTTCAGCCCCTGAATCGTCACTTGCTCGCCGCTGGAATAGTAAATCGTGATCGCCGGCTCTTCGCCTTCAGCTAACTCGTAGATAAACGGAATCTGGCACCAAGAGAACGCCAGCGAGTCAGCCGGCAGTGGCAACGTCTGCCAATTGCCGGCCACATCGACATAGCGGTAGCTATCAGGCTCCGGGCGAAACTCTTGTCTTCGCAAGAGTGACGGATCCAGTCGAAGCGCACCCTTTTCGAGGTGTATACCCAGCTCACCAAAGCGCGTGAGGATTTCCTCTTTGACTTGCCCGGTCATGCCGGGTTGTTGGGCTCCGGCGTGGCCAGGTGTGTGTGAATACGGATCGGCAGGAAATGCGCCGTAGCTCTCAGGTGACTTGTTAAAGCCCAGCCCATCACGAATCCGGTAGTAATGACGCGCCAGTGCAGACACGGTGCTCGAGTTGTCACCGGCTGCGCTTGCGTCGAAGTAGGACTCCTGTACGGCGACCAGCAGCTTCGCCACCATGTGCCAGTAAATACTGCCAAGTCCTTCGAAGCCGAACATCGTTCCCGACCGCCCCGTGAATGACTGGTGATCAAACGTGTCTTCATACAGGCCATGAATCGCATCGCGATCCTGGCCGACGGCATCCGGAAACTGGACGGCAAGCTCGGACAGCTGTGCTGCGAGTACCCCAGCGTTGAAAAGCTCGGCATTGAATCTGAAATCACCCGATACGTCCGGCACAACGATTCTGTGATCGCCTGCTTCGAGCATGGTCTGTAACAGGCCGATTCCCATCACCCGTTCTGCGGGCAGCACATTGCGTTCCAGCAAGCCGGGAAGCTCTCGATCCGGATAGAGCATGAACGAGTCCTGATTCTCCCGGTAGACCGCGCTTGCGAATAGTGCATCCAATACAGCGACCACTTCACGCGAATCGATGAACTGGGAGCTTAGGGCCGCGACCTGGCCTTCCAACATGGGGTAGAGCGAGCGCACGCCAATGGACCCCTCGCGGATGTCGATCGAGTTGTAGGCTTCGAACATCTGATCATCGCGTCGACTGGTCGTGATGCTATGTTCGATAGCGACGAGCGCGCCCGAGAGCAGCCTGTGGATCTCATCCGACTCGACGGATCGGGTCCCGGTGAACCCTTCCTGTCGGTAGACTTCGCTGCGGAAACGGCATGCGGGTCGGCCCAGCTGTTCCAGGAGTTCGAAGCGTTGACTATCAGAAACCGGGTTCTGGCCGTCAACGATTGCGGCGACCGAATCAAGGGCGGCGGCTGTTTCTTCCACCCAATCTGCGACCTCGACCGAAATGGCGTATTGCGTGTTCGTCGGAATCAGTCGTGTCAGGAACCGCGTGTAACGGCGCAGATAGTTCATTGTTACCATCGACACGCCTTGACCCACCAAGGCATTGTTCGCGTCGTTCCACTCGGGGCGCTGGGTGTTCATCCAGACGCCACCATCAACCACCAGGTTGCTGAGCTTGGCAAGCAGAGGCACCAACAACTTCTCGACAAGATTGACGCGATAGACGCCACCGTCATCAGCAAGCAATAGCTTGCCATCCGCACCGCGCTCGCTCACGCGACGATCGATGTCTTCTGCCAGCGTCTCGTCGAAGTCGATCGTGTTCTTGGGGTCGGCCAGCATCTTGTCGAAGCTGCGAAGGCGGTACGGTACGTTCGCATAGCAAAAGACCGGACGTTCGAGCAGGTCACCGATGCGCTCCGGGTGGAATCGAGTCGACCATTCCAGCAGTTTCTGCAGATAGATGATTTGGTGGTCACCCCAGTAGCCAATATAGCTCCACGGATCGTCGGGCTCTTCGACTTCCCAGTCGATGCCTTCATTGGTGATCCGGTAAGGGTTGTATCCGTCGGCAGTCGATGCATTCACGAATTTCGCGATCATGTTCTCGATGAAATCCGGATAGCTGATGGCGAGTGCTTCCCAGTTTTGGAAGATATCTCGCCAGTTGCCCTGGTAGGCCAGCAACCGATCACCGTCGTCATCGTAGAGCTCAATCGCAAACTGATTCCACGGCCGACTTGGGTCACCATGCCGACGACCGAAACGAATCGGCAGATACTCGCGACAGAGTCTCTCCAGCTGAAGATCACCCTGCGTAACAACGGCATTCAGCAACGCGGGCATGTGCATTTCGCCCGGCAACTGTTCAAGCCACTCACGGTGCTGAGCTGCCAGGTTGCAATCAAACAGTGCGATTGAGCGCAGGAAATCTCGAGTCTGAACTCGGTAGTGATGATCAAAGGTGCCGCCGCGCAAAACGTTGAATAGCACGTTTGCATAGTGATGAACCGATACGATTTCTTCAGCGGTGCTCTGTAATGCATCGGCGCCCGCAAGGAGCTTGAGCAGTGCATCGGTGCCTTCCGCAATGTCTTGCTCAATAACATCACTAAGTGATGTATCGCTCGCCAGTCTCGTATTCAGTTCGGATACAGCGCTTTGATCCTGCTCGATCTCAGCAACCATGCGCCATCGACGTGCGTCTCCACCATCGAGCGCGATTTCTGATATTGCAAGGAAACAGCCTCGCTGGCCGCGAGCCCGCACACGCTGGGCTGGCGTATCGCCGGCGCGGAATACATCGACGATGTCGTCGGTAAGGTGCACGGTAGCGTCGTCCAGCCCTTGCAGAAATACGGTATTAGCTCGTAGCGATTCGGCAGGCTCCGCCCGGTCGGTGATCGCCGAGTAAAGACTGAATAAACCCAGTTGCGTCTCGGTCTTGAGCTCACTCCACTTGTACGCGTCGACCAGATTGCTCGTGTTGGTCTGGGCGAAGCGGGGTGCCCCGGCTGGCAGCAGGTTGCGCAGCCCATCCAGCAGTCGGACGGTGTAGTTGCGTTCATCGTTGTTTTCGAGCTCACAGTCTCTGACGAAACCGAACTGGCTGCTGAAGCGCCAGCGGTAGCGGAACGTCAGGCCCAGTTCGAGGTGGGATTCCTCAAAGCACAGGGTGTTTCCGGCAACGCTCTTGTAGAGCGTTCTTCGGATTGGTGCGTTCGGGTGCCGCGATGGATCGAACGGCTGCCACTCTGTGTGCTCGCCATTTCGCTCGATCTGCATAAGCGTGAGACATCCGGTGTGTGTCGCGCTGTCATGAATTTTGTCGACGGTGACGTACGGGAACAGGGCGGTTTCCGCCGAAACCCGTCCCGCAGTCAGACCACCATTGGATGATGCAAACAACCAATGATTATCGTGCGACACCACACTGACAAAAAACGGAGCCATGCGGTCGACATTTTCGATCGCGTAGAAGCGTTCGCCAAAACGTTCGACGAATTCGCCTGTGATCTCCCGATTGATATAGGAGACCTGCAGTGGTCTTTCGGTTGCCATGGGAATAGCGCCCCCCGACGAGATCTGGCGGCCGTTCCGCCACTCGTTCTAATAGTCCAGATCTTGAATCCCCACCTAAAAGTATAGAAAAACCCGGCCTCAATTGACAGCGCTGTCTTTTTTGTAATGTCAACCTTTTTGGACAGAAATTCGTCGCGAAGTCAATGACGCTTGTCAATGCGAACGCCAGTGCCTCAGCGAACAATGTGTGTCGGGAAAAATAAATTCGCATTAAGAAAACGATGACTTGGAGGACATCATCATGCAGAAGACAACCCGTAATGGGATGAGAGCAATCGCGGCCGGCGTCATGCTGGCACTGGGCAGTACAGCCGTCGCTTACGAGCCAGGTACCTGGTTCATTCGGGGTGGCGTCGCCAACGTATCACCAGACGCCAGTAGCTCAGCACTGGTTCTGGACGGTGCCGCAATCGGAGCGTCATCTGCAGATGTTGAAGACAACACACAGCTCGGCCTGACGTTTGGTTACATGTTGAGCGATCACTGGGCGATTGAAGTGCTGGCCTCGACACCATTTACGCATGAGATTACCGCCGACACCGGAGCGCTGGGTCTCGGCACCATCGATGCTGGCGAAACGACCCATCTGCCGCCGACGGTTTCACTCCAGTACTGGTTTGCTGATTCGTCGAGCACGTTTCAGCCATACGTCGGTGCTGGTCTGAACTACACGCTGTTCTTCGATGAGGACGTGGACGCGCAATTGGAGGGAGTTCTTGGCCCTGGCGACTTGTCGCTGGATGCATCTTTGGGATTGGCGCTGCAGGCGGGCTTCGACTATGCGCTGACTGACAAGCTCGCGCTGAACGTAGGGGTCTGGTGGGTTGATATCGACACGGATGCCGAATTCAACTTTGCAGCGAATCAGCTCACGACAGAAGTAGAGATCGATCCGCTGGTTTACTCGGTGTCACTGGGTTGGCGCTTCTAGAGTAGACAAGAACAACCACCCCCTCTCGTTGGCGGCTGCCTCAGGTAGCCGCCTTTTTTATTGCAGATCGGTGACCGCGCCCTCAAGAAAGGCACCTACGATTCTGCGGTATTCAGATTCGTTATATCGAAACAGGTTCTGGTGTTTGGCGCCTTCGACCAACCACAACTGCTTCGGGCCTTTGAATGCCGCAAACAAGCGCTGCGTGTCGTCGACGGTTGTGCGCTGATCCAAGGTGCCGGCCATCACGAGAACAGGCGTGTCGGTCGACGCGGCGGCGTCGACGGGTCGGAGCATCTCCCGATCGATACCGAGAACCGCGCCTATTAAGGGTACGACGCGGCGAGCGAAAGCTGCGCCTGTGTCACCAACCCGAATCCGAACGCGATTCTCGAAAGCGTTGTCGATGTCGTCGTAAACAGCCTCAAGAACGATCGCCTGCACGTCAGGGGAGGGGTTGGCCAAAAGTGCCGCCGCACCGCCCAGTGAACTGCCAATAATGAAGGTGGGAATCTCCGGCGTTTTCGACTTGAGGAAGTCGACCGCCGTCGTCACGGCGACGGATTCCTCAAGCCCAAAGGTAATCGATCGACCCGCACTCTCGCCGTGGGCTGGTAAATCGATCAGGAGAACGCTGAAGCCGGACTCTCTGAGGAACTTCGCCCGTCCGAGCATCGAGCGCCGGTCAGACCGGACGCCGTGTAACAAGAGCACCGAGGCACGGTCGCCCGCCGAGGCGCTATACCAACCAGAGATGTCTCCCGAAAGAACGACATCGCGCGCTGCCAACCACTCCGGAGGACCCCCAACGTCCTGTCGATTGGGATTCGACAGTTGATGGAGTGCAAAGAGGCAAACGCCGAGCACAGCAAACGATCCAAAAACCGAGGCGAACAGAATTCTGCGGAGCCAGAGCCTGCGCTTTCGAGTTATCCGCGACGCGGTCAACCTAATCCCATTTCTTGATGGGCGCCAGTTTTCTTGCGAACGCAGATTCCACCTGGGTGATCAACTCGTTTTGGCCGGCAGATCGGGCGCCATCTGCGTCAGCGATTCGAGTGAGCAGTTGCAGCGCGGACTCTGCCTGCACCTGCGAAAACTGTTCGATACTCGGCTTCAGGACTTTGTCCATCGCCGTCCGTAAGTCATGACCATTGCCGAGCAGATGGACGCTCGAAGTGAGCAGGGCAGAAGCATCGCGTTCGCTGATTGAGAACTCCTGCTCGAACGCCGTCAATACGGCTTGCTTCTCGGCACCGGTCATATCGCCTTCAGCCTTGGCAACTGCGGTGGCGAGCAGGGCCGTCGCCTCCAATGGGCTGTCGATCGCGTAGATGGGATTGGCCTGATGCTGGTGCCGGAAATTACGGCGCCTGCGCCACAGCCAAGGGTTAAGTCCGGCAAGATCGATACCCATTTCGGCAAGCCGGTGCAGCAGCCACAGGATGGTAACGACTGAACCCAGGAATCCAATAATCAGGTGCATTGTGCAGTCCCCTCGAATGCATCTATAGACGGTAACCCGCGGCTTCGAGTCGCTTCGTGACGCGCCGACCAATTTCCGCGCCGAGTGTTTGTCCCCATTTCTGGCCCACCAGCATGCCTTCCTGCGCCATCAATGGCGTGGCTCTGGCGATGCGTTCACCCGCCGGCGTTCGGTAGAACGCAATGGCCGCCTCAAGGTCCGCTTTGCTGAGGTATTTGGCGTAGATCGGATACATCATTTTTTGGAACTCACCGGAGGCGATGCTCTCTGAGACAGACGCACTGACCTCGTCAGCCATAATGTCAAACGCGCGTTTGGGCAGGTCGTTGCCCTGAGCTCGAAGCACATTGCCCATCTGTTCGATCATCAGGGCACTCATTTGCTCAGAGACTGCCAGCGCGCCCGTAATTTCTAGCATTTCATCGACTAGCGCGTTGTATTCAGGGTCGTTGCCTTGCGCCAGCAGGCTATGTGGGAAAAGCAGAAACAAGACGAGAATCATTTGGCGCATTAGTGTGGATCTCCGGTGAGCTTGTGAGCTGAGATTGGCTTGTCTGTGAATTAAGCGCAAGGCGTTTGTCGCGGTTGTGTGAACGCATCACTCTCGATACCTTACCCGTTGGTAAGTCGAGATTGGTGATCGCGTGAGCGACACAAGAAATCAGATTCTGGACGCTGCGGAGCAACAGTTTGCCGACCGCGGTTTCTACGGTGTCAGTCTGGCGAACATCGCTGAGACTCTGGGCGTTACCAAGCAGGCGCTTTTGCATCACTTTGGGACCAAGGAGCGTCTCTACGGTTCGGTTCTGGATCGCATTTCCAAAGAATTTCTGAATGCGCTGCACGCACAGCACTTGCAGACACTCGAGCCCGAGGAACAATTCCGATCGTTCCTTCGAGACTTACTCGGTCGATCTTCGAGCGATGCTTCTCGAGACCGGCTGCTCGTGCGCGAGCTTTTGGACAACAGAGAGCGTGCCGCCGAGGCCGATGCCTGGTACATGCGGGATTTTCTCGAGGCACTCACGCGAGTGCTCAAGACGTGTTGCGGCTGGCAGCAGGCGACAGACGCTGAGGCGTTTTGCGCGGTCTACCAACTGGTGGGCGCTGCTTCTTACTACGCGATCTCCGAGCCTACGCTGACCGGGCTTGGCGGAGAGAAAGGGTATCGCGCCATAACGCGTAGTTTCGCACCGCAGTTCGAGCTCTTGATTGAGGCGGTATTGAAGCAGCAGGCGCCTTAGCCGGTATCAGCTTTCGAGCACTGGAAATACAAAAACACTGCCATCGGCGACCGACAGGTTTTCGAGATCCAATGACAAGGTCTGTCCCTGGCGCACCACGGGCATGCGAATCTCGGTGCAGTCGTTCGCGGCATTCTCCATGAACGCCACAATGCATTGATCGGCGAAATCGGCATACGACATGCAGCAGGCGACAATCTGCCCGAGTTCGGCTTGAGCCGATAGCGTTTTCTTCATGGCCTTCAGTGTGTCTCGCAGCGCATCACGCTCATCTGATGCACCCACGATGGTCGCAACCTGCCCCTCGGTATCGAGCGTCAGCGCCATGGGCGGCAGTGATTCGCCGCCGGCAAGTGCACCTGACATGTGCGTTACCAGGTGGGTCAGCATTTCGTGGAATTGTGCGTTGGCTGAGTCACTCATTGCTCGGCTCCTCCCCGTCAGCCGCTATCGTCGCCTTGAGTATGGCCGGGGTCAAACGAGTTTCATTGTGCGGGTACGTTGATGATGCAGCGCTCCTTGCCCAGGCGCTCTTTGATTTCTTCATCTACGGTGAAATGATCCGGGTCAAATGCTTTCATACTGACAGCGGCCTGCTGACGTAGTTCACGTCGTTTCAAAGCGGCGGCATATCGACGAACATCGTCCTCCGTCTCAAGAATCAGCGGCGGTACCTTGACGAGACGGCCATCCTCGCCCTTCGCTACCATGGTGAAGTAGCTGGTGTTTGTATGCCGGGTCACACGTGTTTGTACATTTTCTGACGTGACTCTCATTCCCACGACAATCGAACTCCCACCGACGAAATTCACCGAAGCCTGAAACACCAATAGCTCACCAACGTCTACCGGTTGAAGGAAGTTCACTGTATCGACCGAAACAGTGACGCAGTATGTGCCCGCATGACGGCTGGCGCAGGTGTAGGCAACCTTGTCCATGAGCGATAGAACATAGCCGCCATGAACCTTGCCACCGAAGTTTGTGTGCGCAGGCACCATCAACTCGGTAATGGTGGTCGATGAGAAGCTGACGGGATGTCCTTGCATGGCTGAGTCCTATAGCAGGCGATAGCGCAGCATAGGTGGAAACGCCCGCTTTGCGAAGCGCGGTGCGCTAAACCGTTCTCCGGGCCACGACGTCTTAGGGCCAGCAGTTATCGAAAACCAACCAGAAAAATAAGGAACGCTATTCATGAGTTCTCTCTGTCGCGCACTACGAAAAACGGGTGCCGTCTTCGCCACTCTCTGTTTCACGCTACCCACCACCTTGCTGGCTCAGAATACGGATCTCTCGGGTGTGTGGTCTGCTGAACGCGAGTATGGACGGTGGATCGAGGGTCCGGTTGCGGTGCACCAGACCGATAACGCGGAATGGACTGCAGTCGTGCAGGGCAGCGCCGTTCCTGTCGCGATTGATGACGCGGGTAACTGGCACTTCAAGTTTCCGGGGCAGGGTGAATTCATCGGTTGGCAGTCCGAAAAAGCAGGAACCATTCATGGGCATTGGATTCAGCCACCCGGCGTGATTGCAGGCTATCGCCACGCACAACCAGTGCCACTCACGCGTCAGCGGGATGGCAACTACACCGGAGAGATTCGACCCTTCAGGCAACGTGTGTCGCTAAATATCTCGCTATCCGCGATCGAGGAGCGTTCGAGAACCTACCGGACATTCCTGCGCAACCCAGAGCGCAACCTTGGCGTTTACTTCCGTATCGAAGAAGCGACGGAAAGCGATGGGTCTCTACTGTTCGCTGATCGCGATGGCAACACACTGACCACCGCCGAGCTCAGTGATGATCGGCAGAGCTTCCGTATGTTCTACCCACGTTTTGGTGAGACGCTCGTATTTACCCGTCGTGATCGAAACACCGCAACCGCGTTTTATCCGCGATTGACGGACAAGTCAGTAAAGGCCCTGCAGTCGCCCGTTGTTGTCGCAGACGGGTGGCAAACCGCGCCACCGGAATCGGTTGGGTTCGATGAGTCGAGGTTGCTCGCTTTTGTGAATGAGATGGTCGCGTTCGAACCGACGGGTCTGCGCCAGCCTTACCTGCACTCTCTGCTGATTGCGCGAGATGGAAAGCTCGTGTTTGAGGAGTACTTCCACGGCTATCACCGCGATCAAACTCACGACTCGCGTTCTGCAGGCAAAACCATCGGGTCAATCTTGCTCGGCATAGCGTTACGCGATGGTGCGCTCCCCAGTATCGATGAACCCGTCTACCCGCTTTATGGCGGCGTCGACGCGTTCGCCAACCCCGATCCCAGAAAAGCTGAGATTACGCTGCGCCATATCGTTTCGATGACCGCCGGCTTTGATTGCGATGACGACAACTACGACAACCCCGGCAACGAAGACATCATGCAAGAGCAGCGGGCAGAGCCCGATTGGTATCGCTATGCGCTTAGTTTGCCGTTGGTGCGAGCGCCCGGTGAGCGCGGCGTCTACTGCACCGGTGGCATCAACCTTATTGGTGGTGCCGTGGAAGCTGTGACCGGAAAGACACTGTTGCGCCTGTTTGAGGAGGAGGTGGCGAGGCCCCTGGGTATCGATCAGTACTTCTATAACCTCATGCCGACGGGCCAGGCTTATCTGGGTGGTGGGATCAGGCTGCGTCCACGTGATTTTCTTAAGCTGGGCCAGGCGTATCTGGACGGCGGTGAATGGGGAGACTATCGGCTGGTATCCGAGTCTTGGGTGAATGACTCACTAGCACCAGCAACAACCCTCTTTCAGCAAGATGACTACGGTTTCTCGTGGTGGCGTCGCGTCTACACGGTAGCGGGCCGCGACATTCAGACGCACTACGCGAGCGGAAACGGCGGTCAGATGCTGTTTGTGATTCCAGAGCTGAACATCACAATGATGATCAATGCGGGCAACTACAGCGACGGGCGTACCCGGAATCACTTGCGTGATCGAATCCTCCAAGAGTTTGTGTTGCCCGCTGCGCTGTAGTCCGTTGACAGAGGTCTGTAGACTGACCATCGAAGAAAGGCTGGGGATTCGATGATGGAGCCAGAGTTTTGGCATGAGCGTTGGCGCGAGAACAATATCGGCTTCCACGAAGGCATACCTAATGCCTACCTGTCGGCGCACTTCTCACAGCTCGAGCTACCGCAAGGTAGCCGAGTGTTTGTGCCACTGGCGGGAAAGTCCGTCGATCTAGCCTGGCTCGAAGAGCAGGGCTATAGAGTGGTCGCCATTGAGTTGGACGAAACGGCCGTTCGAGCATTCTTCAATGAGATTGATGTAACGACTTTGGTGACGGACATGGGTTCGCTCGCGCGCTACCAGTCAGGAAACATCGAATTCTATGCTGGGGATTTCTTTGATCTCAGTCACGAAATCCTGGGCCCGGTCGATGCGATCTATGATCGTGCTGCTCTCGTCGCGTTGCCCGAGCCGATGCGGCTTCGGTATGCGACTCAGCTTCGCTCGCTCACCGATTGTGCGCCGCAGCTGCTGGTGTCGTTCGACTACGACCAATCACAGACAGCTGGTCCGCCGTTTTCGGTTGACCGGATTGCGATCGAATCCATGTACGGTGAGTACTATCGAAAAACGCTACTTGCTGAGTCCGAGATTACCGGGCGGCTTGCAGGGCGTTGCAGTGGCATGGAGCAGTGCTGGCTGCTAAACCCACGTACCTAACGGCTATTCGCGAGCGACATCGCTGGGCTCAAGTACACCGGCCTCAATGAGCGGTCGAGTCGGTATGGTCCATACCTGCAATAGCCCCTCTGGTTCGCCATCAAAAGCGCGGGAGGAGGTAAACACCAATTGTTCGCCGTCAGGTGTAAAGCGTGCGCCCGCATCATAAGCACTTGAGTTGACCAATGGGCCGAGATTCTGAGGTTCGCTCCAGACACCATCGCGATTGCGTGAAATGAAGATATCGTCGTCACCTTCGCCACCGCGATCCGGGTAGGCGAGCAACATGACCGTGCCCGTCGGATTGATCCACCCAAGCTGATCGCGCCCTGTCGAGTTGATCGGAGCGGGTAATGGTTCCGCCTTCATAAAGCCGCCGTTGCCATCACTTCTGGCAAGAAAGACATCGCGTTCGCCCACAGCGTCAGCACGCTCATCCCAGAAATAGAGATCTCCGTTGCGAGTCAGTGTGCCCGCGCTCTGCACATGAAACGCACGGCGGTTCTTCAGCACCCCGGCGCGCGGTCGGTTGATATCAGCGCCTTCGATGGCGACTGGGCGTGCGTTTGTATCAGCGAGGTCAAGCGTGAACAGGTCAAAGTTCTCGGAGATGTCGAGGCCTTTGTATTTCTCCTGTGGCGCGGTCCACGTGAATATCAGCGTCTCGCCATCGGGTGACACCCCTGGCCAGTCAACGCGGTAGTTCCCAAGGTCAGCGAAGCGCGTGGCGTCCTGCCAGACCCCACCGATCTGCTCACTCTTGTAAAGTAGCTGCGGGCACTGCCAGACACGCGGGCAGGCAGCCCGGGAGAAGTAGGCTGTCTTGCCATCTGGCGAAAAAGCCGGTGATAACGTCACTTCTCCAAGCTTTGATACCGCACCCGGTGCAAATCGTGTTGCTACGTCTGATTCAGTTTCGGCGCGTGCTTCTGTCACGCAAATACAGGCGATTGTTGCGATAAGGGTCCGGGTGATACTCGTCACGATCATGCTCGCTAATTACTTGAACATGCCTTCGACGAAGTGCCTCAAAGAGATGCAGGTACGGGTCTGTAGTCGAGTCGCTAGTCGCCGGAGCTCGCGTGTATCGCGTAAATTTTGCTCCAGCCTTTCTCGATCTCATCGGTGAGTTGTATCAGTGCCTCACGCTCCGTGCCGATGCGCAATTCATCGACTACGCGCGCATTGCTCCAGACGTTCGCCGCGCTTTCGTCTGCACTGGTCGCCTCCGCGAGTCCGTAAATGAATTCGGTGCGCACGTCATAAATGACAGCAGACGCTGTTGTTGAGACGGTGATCTTCTTGTTGTTGAGGAATCCGAGTGCCACCGTGTTCAGCGGTCGGAAGCGACGATCGCCAACCTGGAAATTGGTGTCGAAGGTGTACAAGAGCAACATGTCTGCGCGCAGTCGTGCCGCGGCTTCTCGCAGCGCTTCCACAGAGTCCAGTTGGGTTGGCAGCAACAGTCGGTTCAGTGGTCCGATATCAGCAACGCCTTCCATCGCGCTTAACTGGAGCAGTGCCCTTTCGGTCGCCTCATTGCGATCGAGCACGACGCTATAGCGACCGTGACCGTACCCAGTCGTATCGAGTGACCGATAGCCCGGTGCTTGAATCTGCACAACAGCGATGCTCGCCGGAAAGTTCGCAGCCGGCTCCTGCGCCATCAGACGATTGATTTCGGGAGTGGATAAATCGTTGATTGCTACTGGCCCACCGGGCGTGGTGTAGCTGGCGCAACCCGAGAGCAATGCAACGATAAGAAGAGTGCCGATTAGCCGCATGATGAAACAGTCCCGCAATGAGTTGTTGTTCTACGGCTTAGTCAACTCGGTGCGCGGTTTAGTTCCTCACTGAATATCAAGCCGCACGATTCTGGAGTCTTGAGTTGCTGGCGTATCCGCTGCTTCAAACATTCGCTCACCGCCAACCGGATAGTTGGCTGCGAGAAACTCTGCAAGTGCATCCTGCTCTGAACCCGGCACTGCGAACTGCATGGCTCCAGGGTCGGTAAGCACTGTCGGCAGCTCAACGCGTTCGGCGCTGGCGTCTTTCGGAAATGGATACCCATCACCGCCGTCGGCGAGGACATTAAGGGTGACCAGCCGAAACATCATGCCAGCGTTCTGTGTTTCCCCATCCACGGCCAACGGGATCGGTTGACCGGTGCCGGTGACGGTCGCGTCGACGATTCGCGATCCGGCGGGAAGTCGCGCATCGTAGCTAAACTCGACGCCGCTAACTTGAGGGAACCGTCCAGTTACACGCGGCACTGCGGCCACACCATGCTCAAGAAGTTGGCGTAAGTTCTCGCCAGTGACGGTTACGAGAGAAAGATCGTTGTTGAAGCGAAGGGTGGTCTGGATCGCCAGAGCACCAATGACCCCGTCGGTCGACGGCATCGGAACGGTCTGTGTGCCACCAGGAGGCACTATGCGCGAGCCGATGTTGGCGCGAATGCCACCGCCATTCTTGATCGAGACTGCGACGCTCGGGTCGTATTTTCTGGCGGCGATGAGATTGGCATCGGCGGTCAAATTGCCAAGGTTGGTTTCCTCGGTGCGAACGCCGGGATCGCGATCACCTTCCAGGAAAACGCGGGTCAGCCCGACGGGCGCATCAATACGCTTGAGTGTGGCCTGCGCGATATCAACCAGTGCGTCGACGGCCGGGTTGGTCGGTGGTGCACCGAAAGCCTCAAAGGACTCAGGGTCAGTCGCGTACGCACCGTTGATGTCGCTATCGAGCGCTTCCAGATCGATCTTGCCCGACGCGTCGAACGTTACAACCAGACGACCCAGGTATTTGTAGTCACCATCGATATTGATGAGTAGCACCGGCTCGCCGCTGGCGCTGGAGAACAGTGCCGGATAATCGCCCTGTGGTTCATCGCCAGGATACAGGCGATCTGTTGCGTCGATAAGGCGTGCATTCGAGCCACCCGCAATGATGATATCGACGCCATCGAGCAGTCGCGCGAGTTGTACCTCAACTTCAATTTCCTGCATGTGCGCGAGCATGATGATCTTGTCGACGTTAAGTGCGCGCAGCCGGTCAACACTCGGTTGCAGTTCTGTTGCGAGCGCCTTGACGTCAAAATCCGCTCGCGCGATGGCGGGTTTAACCGTAATGCCCCCTTCATTCGTGATCACGGGCAAGGTGGGTGTGGTTGCGCCGATGATGCCGATCGTGTGACCGCGTCGTTCGATGAGCGCAGTTCCCGCCAGTTGCCCCCATCCATCGGTCGCGGGACGATCATCGGGGGTAATCAGGTCGGCCAGTGCACTATCCGTCGAAAAATCGAGGTTTGCTGAGAGGTAAGGGAATCTCGCGCCGGGCCAGGCGTTGCTCGGTGCGAAAATGCTAGCAAAGCCGCCACTGCCCACTTCGCGTCCAGTTCCTGCATCAAGCTCATGATTGCCGACCGCAGACGCTTGAAACTGCATGGCATTGAGTAGCGCGATGTCGAGACGGCCTGCACTCGGCTCGCCGAGTGTTTCCGAGAATTCAGTTTCACCGGCGGCGTTGAAGCGCGGCCCCGGGATGTAGTTGTCTCCGGAGCTAAGCAGTAACGTCGTGTCCGGGTACTCGGCGGTGAACGCACGCACTAGTCCGGAGAACCGCCCGACGTTCTCTAGTGCGAGCCGACCGTTGCTGTCGGCGTCCGCCGTGTGAAGAATCTGCAGGGTAAACGCCTTGTCCGAAGTATCGGGTGTTTGCGACACACAGCTCACCGCGAGAGCGATTGTGCAGACGCCGATTGTGAAATGCTTCATCGGTCTTTGAGTGCGGGCTGTCATGTCTTGTTGTCTCGAGCGGCGTGAGATGCGATCAGGTGCGTACGGTGGATTTGATGTGCTTCAGGTTCGCAACGATGGTGAACGTCATGATGACGAGCAGCGACCATGAACTCCACTTCTGCACATGGACCACCGACCAGGCGCCCAGTTGATCCGGGTACTTCCAGAGGTCCAGAAAGGTCGAGATGTTCTCCGCAATCCAGATAAAGAACCCAATCAGGATGAAGGCCAACAGCAGGGGCATCCGGCGATCTCGGTCCAGAGGGCGGAAGACGACGTAGGACCTCGCGTAGAGCCCTAATGCGCAGGCCGCCAGATACCAGCGGTAATCGCCGATGAAGTGATGGGTAAAGAAATTCGCGTAGATCAGGAAGGCGATCAGCCCCGCCATCCAGTAAGGCGGGTGATTCACAATCCGAAGATCCAGTAACCGCCACGCCTGAATCATGTAGCTCGCGACCGCGGCATACATGAAACCGGAAAACAGTGGCACACCGAGAATCTTCGTATAGGCAAAGTCCGGATAGGACCATGATCCAATCGCATCAGAGGTCTTGAAGACTTCCAGTGCGAAGCCGATCAGGTGGAATAGTGTGATCGCTTTCAATTCGTCGACGGTCTCGAGCTTCGCGAGAACCATCCAGCCTTGAATCGCTAATGCGATGATCAGCAAAACGTCGTATCGCGGAACCCCAAGAACGCCGCCGCTGGGTACCAACATGACCGAGGCGAAAAACAGACCGGCAAACAAGCAGGCGCGTGCTTCCTTAATCCCGAAGTACCAGAACTCGAGCAAAAACCGTCGCAGTCCGGACAGTCTGGGATATCGACGAGTCTCGAGCAGGTGTTCGTCGAGTGCGGTGAGACTAGTGATCATGCCGCGACGCTCTTTTCCTCGCCAAACTGCAACTTCGCCAGTCGTGCATACAACTCGTTGTCACCGATCAGTGAGCGGTGCGTACCGCTGGCGACGATGCGTCCATGATCCATCACGATGATGCGATCTGCCTGCTTGACCGTCGCGAGGCGATGCGCGATGACCAGCGTCGTGCGATTAACCATCAAGGTGTCCAGCGCCTGCTGCACGAGTCGCTCGCTCTCGGCATCGAGTGCGCTGGTTGCTTCATCGAGCAACAGAATCGGCGCGTTCTTGAGGATGGCGCGAGCAATCGCAATGCGCTGTCTTTGGCCGCCTGACAACCGCAGTCCTCGCTCACCGAGAAAACTCTCGTAGCCTTCGGGCAGTGCGCGAATAAAGGAATCAGCGGCCGCCGCCCGCGCTGCCTCAAAGACGGCATCGTCGTCAGCATTCGGTCGACCAAAACGAATGTTCTCCATCGCGGTGGTGCCGAACAAAACCGTCTCCTGCGGGACCAAAGCGATGTGTTCACGCAAAGCCTGTGGGTCGACGCGATCAATTGGGGTTTGATCAATGAGTATTCGTCCGGAGTCCGGGTCGTAAAAGCGGAGCAACAGCTGCAGCGTAGTGGACTTGCCCGCACCGGATGGGCCGACCAACGCCACCATTTGGCCGGGCTCAACACTGAAGCTAACCGCATCCAGCGCCGGAGTGTCCGGCCGGGATGGGTAGGCAAAGCCCACTTTCTCGAAGGTGACTTTTCCGACGCAGGGCTGAGGAATAGGTTCTGGCTGCGCCGGGGCCTGGATCGCCGGTTCGGCATGCAACAGCTCTGCGAGCCGCTCCATGGCGCCTGCGCCACGCTGAATCTCACCCCAGACCTCGGAAAGGTTTGCCGCTGAGCCGCCGACGATTGCCGCGTACAGCAGGAACTGGCCGAGTTCACCACCTGTCATGGTGCCCGCTATGACTTTGCGAGCACCGAGCCACAGCACAAACGTCATGGCACCGAACACGAGAATCACGCCCATGGCGCTAATCAACGCACGGACTCGTGTCCGCTGAATCCCGGCGTCGAAACTGTCCTCGACACTCTCGGCGTAGCGAGACTTCTGGACGCTCTCCAGGGTGAACGCTTGTACCGTACGAATTGCGTTGAACGTTTCCTCCGCACGACCCGTTGTGTCCGCAATACGATCTTGTGCGCGACGCGATAGCGAGCGAATCCGTCTGCCGATGGCAATTAGTGGCACTACGACAACCGGGATGAGCAGCAACATGTAGGCCGCCAGTTCGATATTGGTGGCAAGCAGCAGGATCAGTGCACCAAAGAAGGAAATCAGCGAGCGCAGGGCAATAGACAGGCTGACTCCGGAAATGCTCTGCACCAACGTGGTATCCGCAGTCAGACGGCTGAGAACTTCCCCCGTACGTGTGACCTCGAAAAACGGCGGATCCATACTGATCACGTTGTCGTAAACGGCACGACGGATGTCAGCGACGACGCGTTCGCCCAACCAGGTCACAAGGTAAAAGCGCATTGCTGCAAAGCCGCCGAACAGGACAGCCGCGACAAGGAAACCGGCGAAGTAGCGATTGATCGTCGAGAAGTCACCGCCACTAAAGCCACGATCGATAACGAACCGCAACGCAATGGGAAGCACCAGCATAGCTGCCGCTGCAAGGAGCAGTGCCACCAGTGCGGCGAGCAATGTGCCGCGATAAGGTGCAATGAAAGGCCAAAGCGCCGCCAGCGGCTTCAGTCGCTTTTTACGCTGTGGTGTGTTGTGTTCGTCCTGCATCGTGACTGCATCCTAAACCGGATCGATAGCAGTTGCAGGTTCGGTTTACCGTTCTACGACGCTCGGTGTGTCCGCAAGGCACTGGCCGAGAAACCGCTCTGTTTCGGCGAGGTAGCGATAGCGGTTCTCGTACAGGCTAAGGTGATGATCGCCGTCCGGGAATACGATGAACTCGTGCGGTTTGTCGGCACGAGCGAGTTCGTCCGCCATGTCCTCGGACTGTTTCACATCGACAACCGTGTCTTTCTCGCCGTGCATGAGCAAGACTGGGACCTGAATCTCAGCGGCACGTCGGGCGGGAGAATTTTCCGCAAGCATTTTCCGATCCTTCCAGAGGTCGCCAATGAAGCGCGTCCGGTATTTGCCATCCACGTATCGGCTCGACGTGCGAATCACCTTTGGAAGATCGGTAACCCCGGCGAAGCTTACGGCGCACTGGAACAAATCCGGTTCCTTCACCACGCCCATGAGTGCGGCGTAGCCGCCATAGGAACCGCCGACAATCGCGATCCGCTCCGGGTCTGCAATTCCTTGGTTGATCAACCAGCCGACACCGTCAGTGATGTCGTCTTGCATCGCCTGTCCCCATTCCTTTTTGCCGGCATCACGAAACTCGGTGCCATAGCCACTGGATCCACGGAAATTCATTTGCAAGACACCGTAGCCGCGCGAAGCGAGGAACTGAACGTCGAAGGAAAACCGCAGGAAATCGCGCGCCGCCGGGCCACCGTGCGGATTGATGATAAACGGAAGATTGCGAGCTTCATTCAACGAAGATATGCCGGTTGGCAACGTGATGAAGGCAGGAATCGTCAATCCGTCATGCGCTTCGTACTCGGTCACAACCGTATTGGCGAGCGATACGCCTTGCAAGCCCGGATATTGGCTTGGCAGCAGCTTCACCTGTCGATCGACGTGGTTGTAGATCAGGAATTGCCCCGGGTCCTTGTTTCCACTCAGTCGTGCAATCGCATGATTGCGGTCGCTGGAAATTCCATACGTAGTCACGCTACGGTTAGGGAACTTCTCGCCGAGTTCGCCAAGCGCTTGGTTGATCTCGCTCTTCGAGAACCACACAGTCTCGGCCTGTGCGTCCACAAAGTTCACATTCGAGATCTCGCCGTTGTCGGCATTGATACGCACGGAGCTGATATCGACACTAGGGTGGTTGAAGATCAACTCACCGAACGTGTCTGTTTCCAGATCGAAGGTGTATAGACCCGCAGGGTCGAGCTCATGGTTCGACACGACGTAAACCGTATTGGGGTCGGCAGCGAACCCAGCCGGCCAGAACACGGCACTTGGGTCTGCAACCCGGTGGGAAAAATCCTTCCAGCGTTTTTCTCCGTCCAGACGGAATTCCAGAACGCGTGTCCGTTTCGGTGTTAGCCCGCGTGCGATGCGAATGTTGCCGGCGTTGTCTGCAGTCCAGTCACGGATATTGCGCCGCTTGGCGAGAACACGGCTGTGTCTGGTGCTGGTCGTGATATTGGCCGAATACACGAGGGGCTCGGCAGGATTGCTGCGGTTGTACTGAACCAGAATGCGCTCGGGGTCATCCGGCAGAAACGACACGACATCATCCTGAATTTGTACAGGGACATCATTACGTCTCGTGTAAAAGACCGGCACCATTTCATGCTCGCCCATCTTGACGGAAAACAGTCGGCGCTCTTCGGTATCAACGCGTCCGAGGCCGCCCCTGGCGCCGACAAAGCCGATGCTGACGATCAATCGGTCTGGACTCGCCCAGCGAAACCACGAGGCGCTGAAAGTCTCGTCTTCCCTCAGCGAGTAGACGAGCTGGAGTTGTTCACCGGAAATATCGATCACGGCAACGCGATACGCATTGTCGATGTTCACGCGGACAGCAACATACTTTCCGCCGGGCGCTACTTCGAGGTCGGCAAACTCCGGCAGCGTCGCGAACGCCTCAATCGAGATAGGCTCTGCAAAGCCGCTTGGCGCCAGAACCGCGCAAGCGACCAGGCCAGTAAGCCAAGACCTAATGATCACTATGTCGTGGGTGGCGGCAGGGTGTACTCAACACCTACGCCGGGCCCAAGTGGCAGTCCCAGTGCGATCCAGGCCATCGTGATGATCAGACCGCTGACCAGTAAGAAGATGGAGTAGGGGATCATCGTCGCCGTGAGGCTGCCGAGCCCATAGTCTTTCTGCCAGCGCTGACAGAAGGTCAGGATGAGCGGGAAGTAGACCATCAGTGGCGTAATGATGTTGGTGGCTGAGTCGCCGACCCGATAAGCGGCCGTGGTCATTTCGGGGCTGATATTCAACAGCATCATCATCGGCACCATGACCGGCGCAAGCAGCGCCCACTTCGCGCTCGCAGAGCCGACCAACAGATTGATCGCGCCAGAGAACAGTACGAGCAAGCCGAGTAGTACCGGCATCGGCAGATCGGCAGCCTTTAATCCATCGGCTCCCATGATCGCGAAGATGAGTCCAAGCTCCGACCATTTGAACATCGCCACAAAATGCGCCGCAGCGAATGCGAGCACCATGTAGTAGGCGAGGTCACCCATAGCGTCGGTCATCATTTTCACGATGTCGCGATGATCTTTGACAGTGCCTGTTGCGGATCCATATGCCCAACCGCACGCCAGGAACAGGATGAAGAAACCCGCAACCAGAGACTTATAGAAGGGGCTCAGCTGTGCTTCCGGTTTGGCGGATTCATCAATCAGCGGTGTGCCTGGACCGATGGTAAAGCCGACCCACACCAAGGCTATGGCCAGTGCCGCGAGACCTGCATAGACCAAACCCCGTCGCTCATCGGAGGTGAGTGGTTTGTCACCATCGTCCGTGATGCTGGCGAGACTGCCTTCCGCTTTAAAGCTGCCGAGTCTCGGTTCGATGATTCTGTCCGTGACATACCAGATCACGGGTAGGAAGATCACGGTCATTGCCGCGATGAAATACCAGTTGCCTGCGATATTGGCGTCCCAACCCTTGTCGAGACTTTCTGCTGCGGTTTCTGTAATACCAAACAGCAACGCATCAAGCTGCCCGGGCAGAAGATTGGCTGAGAAGCCGCCCGAAACACCCGCAAATGCTGCAGCAATACCCGCGATGGGATGCCTGCCTGCGGCGGCGTAAAGCACACCGGCCAACGGAATCAGAACAACGTACGCGGCGTCTGCGGCGAGGTTACCCACCATGGCGACCAGCGCTACCATCGGCGTCAGTAAGAACTTGGGCGCATTGCGCACGGCACCACGCATCGCTGTGCCGAATAATCCGGACCGCTCAGCGATGCCTGCGCCAAGCATCACAACCAGCACGTACCCGAGTGGATGGAAATGGGTGAACGTCTTCGGCATTTCGACCCAGAGCTTCTGAATATTCTCGGCGGACAACAGGCTCTTCGCCTCGATGATCACCGCTTGCCCGGATTGATCGAGATCCGTTGGATGCGGGGCGCTAAGGCCTGCCAAAGCGGCGATAACGCTGATCACGATCAGCGCGCCAATCAACCAGAAAAAGATAAATACCGGATCGGGCAGTTTGTTTCCCGTTCGCTCAATCCAGCCCAGAACACCGCTGTTCGCGGTGGCCTCAGTCGTTCCCATGTCCCGTGTCCCCGAGCTCCTCTCCAGACGCTTAAGGTTAGTCGACAGCGGGCTTTGACGCTAGGCAGGGGTGATCAGGCGGCGAGCTCTCGTTCGCGTAGCGCGATCCACTGCTGCACAGCGGAGCAGAATTCACTGCTGTTCACGTTGATCTCGAAGATGGGCGCGAACTTGGAGAGTTTCTCGTAAGCCGCTGCGAACAGCTTATAGAGGTACTCGCTGGAGAGCTCGGTGGTTGCGGCGTAGCGTGCAGCAATCGTGTCGAGCACGTCGGACACCTCGTCGCGCTCAGCATCGACAAAGGCTGCGCAAAGCTCGTTGGCCATTACCGACAAATTTCGAATGGCCTGCTGGTCATCCGCAGGCGCCATGCTGCCGCCGTCGGGTATTCCCATGATGGCCTCAATGATGACCTGCGGTAGAGACCAGACTTTCGCGACGTTGGCGCCAAGCATCGCAAAGTCGCAACCCAGCACGTCGACCGCAGCTTTCCAGCGTGGCAATCCTTTTGTGCGCGCCGTCTCGAGGATCACATCGTGTTCCTCGGGGAAATAGTAGATGGTGAGGTTCTCGCCGAGGTTCTGACACATCCCTGCGATGAAGGCCTCTTCGGCATCGCGCAACTTGGCACGCTGCGCGAGATGCCGCGCGATCAAACCGGACAGGAACGACTTGGTCATGCTGTCGCGCAGCACTTCGGAGTCGCCTTTCAAGTGACCAAACAGTGTGAGACTGGAGGCAACCATCCTCACCTGTTGTACGCCCAGCAGCACAACGGCCTGAGACACGCTGGTGACCTCTGTAGCCCGACTGCCGTAGAACGAGGAGTTGGCCATCGTCAATAGTTTGCTCGTGAGCGACAGGTCACGAAGGATCACGTTCGCGAGCTTGTCAGCATTCGCGTTGCCATTGCTGTCGCCCGCCAATCGGTTGATATCGTTCAAAGTGCTGGAGATTGCCGGGAAGTCTTTCTTGTGCTGCATGCGGCGCATCAGAAAGTCGACTGTACTGTGGCTGAGATCGGTGCCACGCGCTTCGTCTGCCACACCGGCCGCGACCACGCACACTTTGAACGCGTCGAGCATGGCTCGGGCATTTGCGTAGCGATCCTCGATATCCATAACGAATGCGCCCTTCAGGAAGCGCACGATATGTTCGCCGTGCTCGATGTCATTGAGAGGCGCATAGTTGACGGCCACGCCGACAATATTGCGCTGGATCGATTCGATGCTGTCACCAGGGATGGCACGCTGTCCGGTGAGCAACTCGTAAATCGTTGAAGCGAGCGCGAACACGTCGGTGTACGGGCCTAGCTCCTGACGCAGGAAATGCTCGGGCGCCATATATCTCAGGGTACCCGTCGCGAGACCAAGGTCCTCGCGCTGGAAGTTCACGAACTGGGACAAGCCGAAATCCATCACCTGTGGTTTGCCGCGCTCATCCATCATGATGTTGCGAGGTCCAAGGTCCAGATGCAGAACGCCTGCTTCGTGTGCCGTTGCCACGGCGTCGAGAACGGTGGTAATGAGCCCCGCGGCTTCCTTGAGCGTGAACTTTTGCCGAGAGCCGAGTTCGTTTGCGAGGGTGCGGCCCGGAACATAACCGAACACGAGATAAGGCCCGAGCTGGGCTTCGCCAATGTCGTAGATGGGAACGATGTTGGGATGCTTCAGACGGCTGGAGGTCAACGCTTCCAGCGGCGTACCGTTCGCACCTTTCAGGTTGAACTCGGCGAGACTGGACGTGAGAATCTTGATCGCAACGTCGCGCTCAAGTTGCGGGTCGTAGGCGAGATAGACCTTGCCCTGTGATCCCTTACCGAGCACGCGTTTCAATTCGTAGCGTCCCATTACGCTTGCGGTCGCCGCAGTCACCATATCGCTTCCTAACCCTCCCCGGATCGAGGCATCCTTCCTGATAAAGGGCTAGCGGCCGACGGCGCGTCTGCTTTAGCGTTGCGGGGTTAGAAACCAGCGCAGCGGACGGGTGTCCGAGCGGGTGACGAGGCCTTTGGCCTCAAGGTCGAGTTGCACCGTCTTGAGCCACCAGCCAGAGGTCTTGCCGCCAGGGAACAATTCATCCGGAAGTGACTGTTTTACAAGGGACATCAGCTCTGCCTGAGTCTGCCCCGGAGGATCTTCGGTAAGCGTCGCGAGATAGGCCTCTCGCATGGCGCGATACTTCTCGGCATTCACCCTGCTGGTTTTCCCCGGTGTGTTGATGTTCTGAACCTCAATCATCTCGGCCATCCGCATCCCCTCTCAAGTTCGTTACACTCCGCGCCCAGGAGCACTTATGTTCAGTTGGTTAACGATAATCGATTATGCCGGCACCTTCGCGTTCGCATTGAGTGGTGCAACCGTTGCGATGCGGCGCGAGCTGGATTTGTTTGGCGTGTTGGTTGTGTCGTTTGCTGCAGCGACGGCAGGTGGTATCGCACGCGACGTGTTGATTGGCGCAACACCGCCGGTCGCGCTGGTGAATGGTCACTACTTGCTGATCGCAAGTGCGGCAGGGGTGTTCACGTTCGTTCGGGCGGACCTGGTTGAGAGACTCAGCAATCCGGTTCAGGTTTTCGATTCGGCCGGGTTAGGTCTGTTTGTCGTTGCGGGCACGGCGAAAGCCCTCGCAGTCGGACTCACGCCGACCTCGGCGGTGCTGCTGGGTATGCTGAGCGGGATCGGTGGCGGTATCGCCCGTGATGTCCTG
This sequence comes from Pseudomonadota bacterium, assembly GCA_039027435.1. GTDB lineage: Bacteria > Pseudomonadota > Gammaproteobacteria > Steroidobacterales > Woeseiaceae > CALBPI01. Next base: position 34,312 of record JBCCKF010000012.1, read on the forward strand.
ACCGCAAGAGTGCCCGTGGTGTTGAAATCGGACCTCTATGCCAGCGCCGCGTTGGCGGGTGGCGCCGTCGTTGCAATTGCGAATGCAGTCTCGTTGCCTCGTGCTCCGGCAATGTTTACCGGTGCAGCCCTGTGTTTCGTGCTGCGGTACATGGCGATCCGCTACGGATGGCACCTACCCGTTGCTCGCACATCGTCCAACGATTCGCCGGACTGATATAGTCGCGGTCCTATGAATGCTCAGCAGGCCATTCTGGCTATTGTTTTCGCGATTCTGATCGCGCTCGCCGCTCAGGTCTCGATGCCTGTGCCCGGACTGGCGATTCCGATAACCCTGCAAACCGTTGCGGTGCTGGTTGCCGGTGCGGTGCTCGGTACCAACGGCGCCGGTTTTGCGGTCGTCCTCTACCTTCTGATGGGCACGCTGGGGCTGGGTGTTTTCGCGAATGGTGCGTCCGGAGGCTCAACCTTGTTCGGTCCGTCTGGGGGCTACTTGTTGGGGTTCTGGTTCGCCGCAGTCGCGCTGGGATATGCGGCTGATCGAGGCTATCTCTGGCGCGTACCGATACTGTTACCCGTCTGGATGTTGGCAGCGCACGCTATGATCCTGGTGGTGGGGGCCGGTCTTCTGAGTTTCAGCGTCGGCGCGCCAGCCGCATGGTTCAACGGTGTCGCTCCATTCTTGCCAGGTGCGATCGTCAAGTCCGTGGCTGCCGCGATCCTTGCCGCTGCCATACACTATTCATTGAATCGTCGAACGACAGGGGACCGTGGGGGACGATATGGCGAAACAGCAGAACAAGACCGTTGAGACCGACGCATCGGTAGCGGCGTATATCGACAGCATCAAGGACACAAAACGGGCCGAGCAGTGCCGTGTTATCGATGAATTGATGCATTCGGTCACGCGTCGACCGGCGAAAATGTGGGGCAGCAGTATCGTGGGCTATGGCAAATACCACTACCGATACGAGAGTGGCCGCGAGGGCGAGTTCATGCTGACCGGCTGGTCATCAAGAGCAAAGAACCTGACGCTCTACATCATGGGTGGTTTTGAGGGTTACGAGGAGACGCTCGATGCACTCGGACCCCATAAGGTCGGCAAGTCGTGCCTGTATGTGACTGATCTTGAAAAGATTGACCTCAAGGTGCTGCGTAAGCTGGTGCGTTCATCAGTGGCCTATATGCGTAAGACCTACAAGACCGAATAAGCTCAGTCCTGTGGTGTTGCCGCAGCATTCGTGTTGTCGAAGCGCGCACTTAGCGCATAGCTGACCAATCCTGCAGCGATAATTCCCAGCGCAAGCAGGCCGGTCAGCGGCTCGTCGGTGAAGACATACCAAAGGGTCCAGCCGGTCAGTGCGAGAAAGATAATCGGCGTCACCGGATAGCCCCAGGCACGGAACGGACGTGGTCGATCAGGCTCACGCCAGCGCAACACAAACAGACCGACAACTGTGGCTAGCGTGTTGAGCGCGAGTATGAAACCCGAGAACTTCAGGATGAACTCAAATGATGAGGTCACAATGAAGATGATGGTCACCACGCCCTGGAAGTAAATGGCGAAAGCGGGCACCCCGAAGCGGTTGGTTGAGGCGAACACCGCGAACAGGCTGTGGTCCTGTCCGATGGCCTGATACACCCTTGGACCCGCGATGATCATCGCGCTGACGGTTGAAATCAGCAGCAGCGCCAGAATGACGCCCATGATGCGCGCAATCCCGGAGCCGAAAGCGAACTCCGCGGCGATATAGCCCACTTCGACCTGGCCGCGCATCGCGTCGATCGGCGCTACCTTGAGAAAGACGAAATTCAGTGCGAGGTAGAGCAGTGCGACCAGCAACGTGCCGCCGCCCAATACCCAAGGCAGGTTGCGCTGCGGGTTCTCAAGCTCGCTCGACAGATAGGTCGCCACGTTCCAGCCGGTGTAGGCATAGCTCACGTAGATGAGCGATACCGCGAACGCACCGCCAGTCATTAGAGCGGCATCGCCTTGTTGCGGTGAGAACACGATCGGCTGCATATCTCCGGCAACCAGCATCGCACCGATGCAGAACACGACGATCAATCCCACTTTTATTGCAGTGAAGGCAACCTGTACGCCGCCGCTGGTGCGACGGTGCGTCGCATGCACCAACGTCAGTATCGTCACCAAGCCTACGGCACTCGCCGTTACCGGAGTACCGGGCAGCGCGCGCGACAGGTACTTGGAAAACGTGATTGCCGCTAGTGCCGTCGGAGCAGCGAATCCGACGGTCGCCGACACCCAGCCGGACACAAAACCGGCAGCGGGGTGGTAGATGCGGCCCAAAAAGTAATATTCACCACCAGACTTCGGCAGGGTCGCGCCCAGCTCCGCATAGCTCATCGCGCCACAGAAGGCCACAACGCCTCCGATGGCCCACAGCATCATCAGGACAAAACCCGATTCGATATCCAGCAGCTGGTAGCCGAGGCTCGTGAAGACCCCCGTGCCCACCATGTTTGCGATTACGATCGAGACCGCGGTACGCGGCGTAAATAGCTTCGTTCGTGCATCGGCCATCTGGCCGTCCCCTCCCGCCAATGCGGCAGTGCTCGACATTAAGCCGCCGAGCCGCCCCTAGCAAGCAAAAACGCCGGTTGTTAGATTCTGTGAGGCGGTTCAGCGTTGATTCATGGAGAGATCGCTAATCTCGAACCAAGAATAAGGGAGTGGTTCAGATGAGAGCTGTACTTACGGTAATTATGTTAGCTGCGGCCGGTATGCTCGGTGGATGTGCAACCGGCATGAGCGAGCAGGCCTGTTTAACCGCCGACTGGCGCACGGTCGGGTTTGAGGATGGTGTTGCTGGCAGGCAGTCTTCTACCATTGGCAGCTATCGCACCCAGTGCGCTGATGCAGGTGTGACGCCAGACCTCGATCAGTATCTTATGGGCCACACGCAGGGTCTTGAGACCTATTGCCAACCTGCCAATGGTTATCGCGTGGGTGAGCGCGGCGGTCAGTATCACGGTGTCTGCAGTCCGGAAGTCGAAGCTGCGTTTCTCGCCGCTTATGACGAAGGTCGAACGCTCTACACACTTCGAAGCGACGTTAGCCGTCTTGAGCGTCAACTCGCCAATGCTGAGGAGCGTTTGATTGCGCTCGACGTTGAAATCCAGACGCTGACGCTCGAAGTGATCCGCGACGGTCTGACCCCGGAGGAACGATTGGCTTTGTTGGCTCGGGTTAAGGAAGCCGACGAGCGCAAGGAAATCGTTGAAGCCGACATCGTGTCGTTGCGTGAGGCTCTGGCCATCAGTCGTGAGGAGCTGCAGCTATACGCCGGACGGTAGTCGGGCGTATTTAATCGGGGCGCCCGGATAGGATTGCGGCGCCACCGACGACAACGGTAGCCCAGTGCCACCATGCCGGCGAGGTGATGAGCGCCATCGCGAGACCGAAGCCGGTCGCGGCCAGACCCAGTGTTACGCGATAGCGTCTCCGGTCAGAACGCTGTAGACGCGCGTTGAGATCGCGAACCTCGCGCGTATCCACGGTGAATTTCAACTCGCCGCTCGCGGCTTGTTCACCGACCCGGCGTACCAGTGTCGGCAATTCCCGCAGCGTCTCCTTGAGTTCCGGCCACTGCGTGCGAATGTCGTTCAGAACGGCGCGTCCACCGAGGCGCTCTTCCATCCACTGTCGAAGGATCGGTTGCGCGGTTTCGAACAGATCGAGTTCCGGATACAGCTCACGGCCTAAACCCTCGATATTCAGCAACGTCTTCTGCAGCAAAATAAGCTGCGGCTGAACTTCCATCTCAAAACGACGCGCGGTGTCGAACAGTCTCAGTAGCACCTGCCCGAAACTGATTTCGGCGAGGGGTTTGTTGAAAATCGGCTCGCACACGGTTCGTACAGCGGATTCCAGTTCCTCCACTCGCGTGTAGGGCGGTACCCACCCGGAGTCCACGTGCAGCTGCGCTACTCGGTTGTAGTCGCGGTCGAAAAAAGCGAGGAAGTTCTCGGCAAGGTATTGCTGATCCTTGGGGCTCAGCGTGCCGATGATGCCGTAGTCAATCGCCTGATACTGCGGGTTCTGCGGATCCTCGATGTTGACGAAGATATTTCCGGGGTGCATGTCGGCATGAAAGAAGTTGTGTCGGAACACCTGCGTGAAGAAGATTTCAACGCCGTTCTCAGCCAATCGCTTGATGTTGGTGCCCGCCGCACGCAGCGCTTTCATGTCGCTGATGCGCACGCCGTAGATGCGCTCGAGCACCAGCACCGGAATGCGGCAGTAGTCGAAATAGACTTCCGGCACATACAGCAGTTGTGAATGCTCGAAGTTGCGGCGCAGCTGCGAGCCGTTCGCGGCTTCCCGCATCAGATCGAGCTCGTCCATGATGGTCTTGTCGTATTCGCGAACGACCTCGACAGGTCGCAGTCGCTGACCGTCGGGAAGATAACGCTCTGCGAGCTCAGCCATCGCGTACATCACATCGACATCGCGCTCGATAATCGGGCGCATCCCCGGCCTCAGGACTTTGACGACCACCTCGGTGCCATCGTGCAGAGTGGCAGGGTGGACCTGTGCAATCGACGCGGCAGCCATCGGCGTCTCATCAAACTTCGAGAACACCTCGGACAGGTCGAAACCATAGGCATCGTTGATGATCTGGCGTGCCAGCTTGCCGTCGAAGGGCGGGACCTGGTCCTGTAGAAAAGCGAGCTCATCGGCGATGTCGTGAGGAATCAGGTCGCGGCGTGTGGACAGCGCCTGCCCGAGCTTGATGAAGATCGGACCCAACTCTTCGAGTGCCAGGCGAATCCTTTTGCCGCGCGGCTCGGAGCGATCCAGTCGCCGACCACCGAGCATGAAAATCAGCTTCAACGGCCGCAACGCAGGCGACATGGCGATCAGATCATCGAGGCTGTATTTGACCAACACTCGCTGAATGCCGATCAATCGGCGCGTGCGGGCCCAGGTCAGCACTTAGTCTTCCTCGTCAGCGAGTCGTTGCGTCAGGATGCGCGCACGCGCCTCGGCTCGAGCGATGTCATCGCGCAAGGCCTCGACATCCTCGCGCAGCTTCGCGTACTGACCTCGCGTGGGCAGTGCTTCCTGGCGTTCGGTCAGATAGCTTCCGACGCCTGCCTGAACCTGATCGCTCACGACAGACGCCACGCCCTGCAGACCTCGGGCGATCCGCCCAGCCTGATGCGCTGCGGTATCACCTACGACATTGGCGAGCTCATCTTCCAGATCCGGCTGGGCATATTTGATGAGCGTCTGGAATCGTAATGCCATCATCGCATCGCCCGTAATGCGTACCCGCCCTTCGCTGAACAGCTTTTGCGAGTCGCCGGTGGCGAGGGTCGCGAGCGAGATCGGGCTGCCGGTCAGAGTGACTGCAGGCTCATCGCGAAAGTGTGTACGTAGCTTGAGGCCACCGCCGATGACCTGCAGGAAGATCGCAAGCGGGAGGTCGGCCACCCGTATCGCCATGGTCTCGCCTTCGAGTTGTTCGGCGATCTCGCGAGCCCCGGTCTGTTCCTTCAGGCGGCGATTAATCAGCGCAGTGAAGGGTGTGAAAACAACGCCAAGATCGATCATTCGGACGGCTCGTCAGGCTTGTAGCCGGTGTGCAGCGCCGCAATGCCGCCGGTCAGATTCTTGAAACCGACATCCACGAACCCGGCTTGCTCCATCATGCCCTTGAGGGTTTCCTGATCCGGATGCACGCGGATCGACTCTGCAAGATAGCGATAACTGGCTTCATCGTTGGCAACGACCTTGCCAAGAAACGGCAGTACCGAGAACGAGAACAGATCGTAGGCTGGTTTCAGAATCGGGTCAGGCTTAGAGAACTCGAGCACCATGACGCGGCCACCGGGCTTGAGTGTGCGCAGCATCGACTCTAGCGCTTTTTCTTTATGCGTCACGTTACGCAGGCCGAAGGCGATCGTGATGAGGTCGAAGGTTCCTTCCGCAAAGGGGAGCGTCTCGGCGTTGACCTGTGCGATCGAAAGATTGCCGACGACGCCCGAGTTAATCACCCGGTCACGACCTTGCTCGAGCATGGCCGCGTTGATATCGGCGAGCACGACGTGGCCTTCCGGACCGACTTGCCGTGCGAACTCAATAGCCAAATCACCCGTGCCACCAGCGAGATCCAGCACATGATCGCCGACGCGCACCGCGGCATCCTGAACCGTGGTCCGCTTCCAAAGGCGATGAATCCCACCAGACATGAGATCGTTCATCAGATCGTAGTTTCCGGCTACGGAGTCGAAGACACCGCGCACGCGCTCGGCCTTGTCGCCCGTATTCACGGTTTCGTACCCGAAGTGGGTGGTATTCCCGGACTTTTCGCTCATCGCGCAATTGTAGCGCGTTCAGGCGCCATCGGCGTCGCTATCCCGGCTCGCGCCCGCCGCGTCCAATGCGCTCAGATAGGCTGACCAGTAGGCGTCGAATTCCTCGCCGAGTTCCCGAAGGTATTGCCAGCTGTACAGACCGCTGTCATGGCCGTCGCTAAAGTGCAATCGCAGTGCGTAATTGCCGACAGGATCGATCCGGACAATACGCACACCGCGCTTACCAGTTTGCAAAATCGCCTCGTCAGCACCGTGACCTCGAACCTCAGCCGACGGCGAGTGCACTCGCAAGTACTCGAAGCTGAGATCGTGCTCGGCGCCATCCGGCCATTCGAGCGCCAACGCACCGGTTTGCTTCCGCAGCCTGATTTTCTTCGGGATCAACACCGCGCGTATCAAAGAATGTAGCGACTGAGGTCCTCGTCCTCGACCAGCTCGCCGAGTCTCTCGTCCACGAAACCGGCGTCGATGGTGTAGGTCTCGCCGCTATGGTCTGCAGCCTCGAAAGACACCCCATCGAGCAGTCGCTCCATCACGGTATGCAGGCGTCGGGCGCCGATATTCTCCGTGCGCTCATTGACCTGCCAGGAGATCTCCGCAATGCGTCGAATACCGTCCTCCTGGAACGCGACCTGCACACCTTCGGTGGCCAACAGTTCCGCGTACTGACGCGTCAGCGACGCATCCGGCTCGGTCAGGATGCGCATGAACTCATCGCTCTTGAGCGAATCCAGCTCCACGCGAATCGGCAGTCGGCCTTGTAGCTCGGGAATCAGATCTGAGGGGCGTGATGCGCTGAAAGCACCGGAGGCGATGAACAGGATGTGATCGGTTTTCACAACGCCATACTTGGTCGTTACCGTGCTGCCCTCAACCAGAGGCAGCAAGTCACGTTGCACGCCTTCGCGCGACACATCGCCGCCGCTGATTTCAGAGCGCCGGGCAACTTTGTCGATCTCGTCGATGAAGACAATGCCGTTTTGCTCCGCGGCTTCAATAGCCGCCGTCTTCAACGCCTCTTCGTCGAGCATCTGGCCCGCTTCTTCCTCGGTCAGCTGCTGCATGGCGTCGCGGATGGTTAGCTTACGGCGCTGCGTTCTGCCCTGATTTGCCGAGCGGAACATGTTCTGCAGCTGGCTCGTCATCTCCTCCATGCCCGGCGGGGCCATGATTTCAATGCCGACGTTTTGACTCGCAATGTCGATCTCGATCTCGCGATCGTCTAGCTCGCCTTCGCGCAGGCGCTTGCGGAACTTCTGCCGCGTGTCGGAGTTGTCACCGTCGCCAATGCCCGGTAGCAGCGCGTCGAGGACGCGCTCTTCAGCCGCATCCTCAGCGCGATGGCGCACCTTGGCCATCTCCTGCTCGCGTGTCAGTTTCACCGAAACATCGACCAGGTCGCGGATGATCGAATCGACTTCACGACCGACGTAACCGACTTCGGTGAATTTGGTGGCTTCCACCTTGATGAACGGCGCATTGGCGAGTCTCGCCAGTCGACGGGCGATCTCAGTCTTGCCGACACCGGTCGGCCCGATCATCAGGATGTTCTTGGGCGTGACTTCGCGCTTCAACTCGTCGTCGAGCTGCATGCGGCGCCAACGGTTCCTGAGCGCAATGGCAACGGCACGTTTGGCGGCCTGTTGCCCGACGATGTGTTTGTCCAGTTCCTGGACAATTTCACGTGGCGTCATTGACATGGTGGTTCCTCGGCTATTCCTGCTCGATGCCTAGCGTTTCGAGCGTGATGCTGTGATTGGTATAGACGCAGATGTCGGCGGCGATGTTCAGCGCCTTGGTCGCGATCTCGCCTGCGTCGAGTTCGGTGTGGTCGCGCATCGCGCGGGCAGCGGCCAGGGCGAAGGAACCGCCTGAGCCAATCGCGGCGACGTCGTGCTCGGGTTCGATGACATCGCCATTGCCAGACACAATCAGCGTGTTCTCGCGATCCGCGATGATCAGCAGTGCTTCGAGGCGTCTCAGCCGGCGATCGGTGCGCCAGTCTTTGGCGAGTTCGATGGCTGCGCGGCGCAAGTTGCCGTATTGCTCCATCTTCTGCTCGAAGAGTTCAAACAACGTGAACGCATCGGCAGTACCACCAGCGAATCCCGCAATGACCTGGTCACGATAGAGCCGTCGGACCTTGCGTGCGTTGCCCTTCATGACCGTGTTGCCCATGCTGACTTGACCGTCGCCGGCGATAGCAACGCTGTCGCCTCTGCGGACGCTGACGATGGTGGTTCCTCGATATTGCTGCATCTGGAGTCCTGATAACGGCCACGAAGCGGACCGGAGTTGGCCGTCGAGCCGGATCAGTCTCGGTTGCGACGGGCGCGCGGGTGCGCTTCGTCGTATATCTGTGCCAGGTGCTGAAAATCAAGATGCGTGTAGATTTGGGTGGTGCCGATGTCGGCGTGGCCGAGCAGTTCTTGCACCCCGCGCAGGTCACGACTGGACTCCAGAACGTGTGTCGCACAGGAATGGCGAAACAGGTGTGGGTAAATGCGTGCATCGATCCCCTGCCGGCGGGCCCAGTACCGGACGCGATCCTGCACCGCCCGGTTACTAATGCGCTTCCCTGCCGCTGTCACAAACACAGGCTGGCGTTCAGCGTGCGCTAAAGCGGGTGCAAACGTCAGTCGTTGCCCGAGCCAGTGTTTCAACGCCACGCGTGCAGCTTTTCCCACGGGGACGATACGTTCCTTGCTGCCTTTGCCGGTGACTCGGGCGGTCTGATCCCGGAGATTGAGGTCGTTGAGATCCAGTGCGACGAGCTCGGCCAGTCGCAGCCCGGAGCTGTAGAACAACTCCATCATGGCGAGGTCTCGGGCGGCAATCGGCGTATCAGGTTTGAACGATAGCAGCGCAGCCATCGTGTCGGCATCGAGCGTTCCCGGCAGGCGCTTGGAGGGCTTCGGCGCACTGACGCCATCCGCCGGGTTATGACTCAGCAGCCCTTCGCGGGCCAGGTATCGGAACAAAGCTCGCGCTGCTGAGAGCGCTCGTGCAATGCTGCGGGCACTCTGACCGCGTCGAAACTCGGCGGCCGCAAACGCGCGTATGTGCTGTGTCGTGACCGAGGCCCAATCGCTGACATCCTGACGATTGCACCAATCAGCAAGTAGCGCGAGGTCCCGGCGATAATGCTTAACGGTCAGCGGGGACAGACGTCGCTCATGCGACAAGTGAGTTGCAAACCGCTCAATCCATTGGCGTGCTGACTCGTTCACTCTACTCAGTAGCGACTCAGTGCGACGCTGATGAGCTGTCCGATCCGCTTCAGGAAGTCCACACTCATGCCCGGATTGAAGTGATCCGAGTTGTGGCTTCCGATGGCGAGAAAGCCAATGCTGCTAGCCTCACCAAGCGGCACTAGCGCTATGGAGCCGATTTCCTCGGCATCCCGTCCGAACAGGAAACTGCGCTGGGAGTCGCGAACTTGCCCACAACGCGGGTCAGAACGCTCAAGAAAGGTACCGAACGGTCCAAGACACGCTTCATCGCGCTGATGGACTTTCAGGAATCGCTGTTGCGTCAGAGCCCCGAACGATGCGGTATCGCCGAACAGCACCAGGATCGTGGCATCGGCGGAAAAGCTGCGTCTCAGCTTTTCTTCGATGATCGTGAGCGTGTCTTCGAGGCTGTTTGCCTCGATCAACGCCAGCGCCAGTGCATGAATACGGCTCGCCAGCGCGTCGTTGCGCCTGGCAAGTCCCACGAGCTCGTTAAGCTTTCGCTTGGTGGAGATGTCTTGCTGGCGCAGTGCCGCAACCTGGCGTTCGACCAGCGAGACCGCGCCGCTGGTGCCATGGGGTAATTCCATAGTGGTGAGCAGTCGTGGGTTACGTTCGAAAAGGTCGGGTGTCTTTTGCAGGTAGTCGATCACTTCCTGCTCGCTAATCAACGATGTATCGCTCGATTTGCTTCGCGTCTTGGCGCTGCTTGTCATGTTGTCAGGTTCCCCTCAAAAACCGTCTCGACGGGGCCGCGCATAGTGATCGGCTCTCCAGTCGCGCGCCAGCTTATCACGAGTGTTCCACCGGGCAGGATCACTTGAACAGAATCTCCGATTTGTTCGCGACGACGTAGTGCGGCGACTGCGGCACATGCGCCGCTGCCACACGCGCGCGTTTCTCCAACACCCCGTTCGAATACTCGCATGCGGATTTGCTCGGGAGACATGATCTGCGCGAATTCGACGTTCACGCCCAGAGGGAACGCGTCGTGATCGTTCAGTGCACGACCGATGTTGGCAACTTCTGCAGTATCGACGTCTTCGACCTGCAGCACGGCGTGTGGGTTACCGACGGATACCGCGGTAAACAGAACCGGGCCCGAGGCGGTCGGCAGGCTGTAGACCGGACCCGGCTGCGCGCCAGCGTCGAAGGGCAGCTCCGCGGGCGCAAAGCTCGGCTCTGTCATAACGACACTCACCTCACCGGCACTCAACACCTCGCAATGCACGAGTCCTGTGGGCCCTTCCAGAGTCAGTGCGGCCGGCAGTACCAAGGCCCGGTCGCGCGCGAGGTAGGCTGCCACGCATCGGACACCATTGCCGCACTGCAGCGCGGAACTGCCATCGCCATTGAAGATGCGATAGCTCGCCATGTGGGCCCGGTCGGCTGGTGGCTCGATCACCATCAGTTGATCGAAGCCGACGCCGGTGCGCCGATCACCGAGTGCAGCAACAGAGTCGGTATTCAGTAACGGATCGACGTCGGTCTGCGCCGTGGCATCGATGATCATGATGTCGTTACCGAGGCCGTGCATCTTGGTGAAAGCGATCGACATGGTCAGAGAATTTCCATCGAAGAACACACGCAGCAATGGACACGCTGTGCGGGTGGCGTTACTTTAAACATAATAATAACCAACAAGGGGGAGCACATGCGTCGCATCATGGTTCTAAACGCAAAGGGTGGCTGCGGCAAGAGCACGGTAGCAACCAACCTCGCGTCTTACTACGCGGTCGAAGGCCACAAGGTGGCACTGGCCGATTGCGATCCGCAACGCTCCTCACTCGACTGGTTGGATCTTCGGCCTGAAGGTGCGCCGGAAATCACCGCAGTCGATGCTGTGAACGACGGGTTCCGACCTGTGCCGAGGAATACCGAATATTGCATTATCGATGCGCCGGCACGCTCGCATGGTCCTGAGCTGACCAACCTTGTGAAGCACGCTGAGACGATTATCGTGCCGGTGTTACCGTCGACGATCGATATGCAGGCGACCACCAAGTTCGTGGAAGAGCTGCAGGCAGTCGGCAAAGTGACCCGTAAGCAGGTCCGCATCGGGGTGATCGGCAACCGGGTTCGCGAAAACACGCTCATTTTCGATGAGCTGGATGACTACCTCGAAGCCATGAAGGTGCCGTATTTGACCTGGCTTCGCGATGCACAGAACTACGTGCGTGCCTACACACGTGGCCTTGGTATTTTCGAGTTGCCTGAGTATCTGGCGTGGCCGGACACCGAGCAGTGGGACCCGCTGCTCAAGTGGCTGAAATCAAAACGCTCGCAGCCCTGATCAGGACTTGAGCCGGCCCATGTCGGCAAGACTGGCTCGCGCCCCTTCGACGGGGTCGCGATAACGCATCCGCTCGCCGAGCAGTTCCAGCAACCGATTGGGCACGACTCTTCGTGATTCGTTGAGAAACGACAGTCGCATCGCCGAGAACGTCTGTTGTGCGGTTTCGCGGTCGACCAAAGGCGGCTCCGGCAGCCTTGCAAGGCGCGCGACCGCCAAAGCGAACGCGGTGCTGTTCAACGGGTTACCGTCGGCCACGTTGATGTAGCGATGCTCCGTGCCGTGCTCTACCGCCAACACAAAAGCGAGCGCCAGATCGTCCACATGAATGCGATTGCCAGGTCCGGTATCGCTTTCCTTGAGTAACGCTCGACCTTCGGCAAGCCCATCCAGCATCAGCCGGTCGGGCCCATAGATTCCAGCGATCCGCAGCACAGTGAAGTGCTCCAGCCCGCGGTTTGTCGCATAGCGCTCCAGCGTTCGCTCGGCGCCCACTCTTGCGATAGCGCGTGCCGTCGTAGGGTTTATGGGCGTGTGTTCGGTGACCTCACTGCCAGCGTGATTGCCATAAACGCCCGTGGTGCTGGCGAGCACCACGCGATTTGGTGTCTTTTCCAGACCATCGAGCACGCGCTGGAACCGGGCATCCGAGTCGGCTGCGTCCGGCGCGGTGCGATCCGGCGGTACCAAATAGATCAGGTGATCTACTGGGGAGCTGAGGCGACGGTGAAGCTCGGCGGTATCGGCTGAATCGACATCGAGGACCAGTGGGGTAATTCCCGGAATTGCCGGTGGTGTGCGGCTGGCGAGCGTGATCTTGTGATCAGCGTCGCGCAGTCTTTGCGCGACCCGGTTGCCGGTGTAGCCCGCGCCGACAATCAATGTGTGTGACATGACGTTCAGGTCTTCGAATCGGGGCCGGGCAGGGCGGGTCGAGAAGACTCAATGAGTTGCAGGCCATTGCGATACGCGTCTGCCGCTGCACCGCTCTCACCGAGTTGCGCCAGCAGTTGCCCGAATGTCGCGAACGCCTCTGGCGAGTGCTGCGTGGCGAGCGCGGACTCAAGATAGCTGCGCGCTTTGCCCCACAGCTCTGTCGCGATACAAAGTCGACCTGCGGCGAGCAGCAATTCGTGGTCATCCGGATGCTTCGCAAGCCATTTCTCGGCCTGTTGCAGCTGGCTGGAGGGGTCCTCCGACAGTGTGCTGCCAAACAAACGCACGAGCCCAGGCTGCCAGTTGCTTTTCAGCATCTGTTTCACTTCGATGACCGCCTTGTTGCTCAGACCCGTTGCTGCGAGCGCCGAGATGTAAGCGATCTGTAGAGGGGTCTGCTTCCTGAGGTGCTTCGGCACATCCTCCCAGGCGCGAGGCACGTCGCCCGCGTGGCTTGCTGTGTCGCCCAGCGTGAACTCGTGATAGTCGATCGACCATTGATCGAGCGTGCCCTTGTCCGGTCGGCCGAGGCGCTGTAAACGCGGTAACAGCGTACCGAGTTGACGCCATTCCTTGCGCTCATGGAACAGTCGCGCAAGCAGGACAACCGCCTGACCATTGCCGCCTTCCTGTTCGTCGAGCTGGCGTAGCGTTGCCTGTGCAAGTTCGTATTGCTCGTGTGCGATTTGCAGCTCGGCCTGCGTGAGCAGAATTGCATTGCTCGCCTCTGGCTGTTGTTCGTAGGCGAGCTTCAGCCAGTTGTCTCTCCGCGCATCCTGATTCTGAAGCTGTGCGGCTCGCGCGGCAGCAAGGTAGTTCAGAAGCGGGGCATCCGCCTTGGCGGCACCTCGGGTCAGAAGGCGTTCGCCCTTCGAGTAGTTGCCTTCAGCGATTTCGATCAGGCCCTGGGTAAATCGCTGACCTGCGCGCCGGCCGCGATAGGCGGCTGCTGCTTCGCCCATGCGCCTTGGTGCGCGGATGATCTTGAGCGTGATCCAGACAAGGAGGAACACACCGAGCAGAATGAGCACGAGCCCCGGTACTGTGGTCTCTACCGTATAGCCCCGAAAATCGATGGCGACGTAACCGGGGTCGGCAACCAGGAACTGTGCTGCAACGGCACCGAGCGCTAATGCGACGATCAAAAGGATCGTGAACTTCATTCGCTGGCGGCTCCCACCTCAAGCAACTCGCGAAGCAGCGTCAAAGAGCCCGAGATGTCAGGTCGTTCACTGGAGCGTCTCGCATCGTCGACATCTTCCAGCATGCCGAGCATCGATTGCACCGCGTCGTCCGACGTATTGAAATACTGTGTGAGCCAATCGCGAATATCCGCGAGGTTTTGTCTGAAGGCTGCGTTCTCGCCGAGCAGAAGAGCGGAGCGTGCAGACTGCAGCTCCAGTTTTAGGTTGAGTCGCAGCAGTGACTCCGCCTCTGGTGGCAACAGCGGCTCCAGTGGAGTGTTGGATTTGCGCACCCGCACGAACGAACCCAATGCGTCGCCGACCTTGCCGCGCATGCGGTCCCAACCCGCCGCGTCCTCAGCGTCTTCGGCGGTCAGCTCGCTGGTGTCATCGTTCGCGGCGCTTCTGACGTCCTGATCGATCGGCAATGTATCGACCATGCTCATCAGACTGCCCAAGGTCAGACTCGCCCCTTCGATGTCTCCGGTGCTGAGCGTTGCGAGCGAGGCGATCTCTTCGGCTAGTGCGCGCCGCACCGGCGTAAAGGTTGGGTCTGCCAATTCGCGCACGCGCTGGTCGGCCAACTTCAGCGCTTCACTGGCGAGTTCGGGATTGTTGGCGAGTTGCAATTGGGCGTTGGCCAGCTGCATGTAGTACTCGGTTTCCGCGAGCAGCCAGGATCTTTGTGATCCCGAGGAGATGCCCTGCAGTCGAGCCAGTGCTTCCTCGGTGTTGCGCACCCGTCCGGGCAACGAGTCGAGCAAGTCGATCCGCTCCTGCTGCTCGGAGCGCAGCCGCGCGAGTGCACGAGCTTGTTCCGAGGACTCTGTGCGGCGGTCTGCCAATTCAGCACTCACATCCGCCAGCGTGTTTCTGAGATCCGCAATTTCCCTGCGCAATGCATCGATATCCGCCTTGGTGGCGGACGGGATGAGGTCCGGAGCGATAGCGGTCGGTTCAGGCCGGACTTCTGTCTGTTCAACAGCACGGGCAGCAGGTTCCGTCGGCGTGCTTGTGGATTCAGGGTCAAGGGTCGACTGTGCCTGCACAACTACCTGATCCGTTTCGGATGACGATGCGTTGTTCGAGTACTGATTCCAGACCCAGGCAAGCGCGACAACGATGCCCACAGCGGCGCCGAGCACAATCGGCAACCGACTGCGCTTGCGAGCGGTCTTTGGCGCCGGTTCCGATGGGGAATCTACCGCTGCTTCGCTTTCGGATGGCTCCGTGTTAGATGCTTCGTTTTCGCTCATGAGGTTGTCTGCCCTCTAAATCTTGCCTTCCGAGGCCAACTCGCAGAGATCGACCATGATGTCGTCGACGGTCGGTCCGCGCGCAATCACACTCAGTGCACGATGCCCGAGAGCCCGTGCGCGTTCCAGTACTCGCTGGCTTGGGCTGATCAAGGGTGTGACCGTGAACATCCTTTGGCCGCGCGTCGTCAGCGTGGTCATGATGTTGTCCAGTGTCGCCACGCTTAAACAAGTGGTCACCGACACCACACCTTTGGCCCAGCGCGACTCGAGATATTGTACTTGCTCGCTGCTCAACGTGGGCTTTTCGCGACGGTAAACCTCGAGCAGGCTGACTTTGGCACCGCGCTCGATCAGCGTTCTTGTCAGTAGCTCTCGCCCTCCAACGCCGCGTACCAGTGTGATCCGGGTGCCCGCAACCTGTCGAAATGCGGGCAGTTTTAGCAGCGCCTCAGAGTCGAACCCATCGCGGGCCACCATGGGTTGTGGAACACCATGCAGCTGCAAAGAGCGCGCTGTCGTGGGTCCGACCGCCGCTACCTTTGCACCGTTCTCCAACGCCTTCTGAATATGCGGCAGCCCATACTCCACGGCGTTGGGGCTGACGAAGATAAACCACTCGGATGCGGCGACCTTCTTCGCAGGCTTAATTGGAGCAATGCTGATACCTGGCAGCAACAATGGCAGACCACCGGCATCGCTGACGGCGCGCGCGAACGGTTCGGCCTGGGCAACGGCGCGCGTAATCAGAACGCCGCGATTGGTCAGCGGTGCCGGGTTCACGCCGCCCCGGTGATGATCGCGGCAGCCCCGCGTTCCAGCATCGCTTTTGCGACCTCATCGCCAAGCGCTTGCGCCGATGCCACGTGGCCGCTCGAGGATTGCGCGATGGCTTGCGTTCCGTCGGGACTGGTGACAAGCGCTTCCAGGTGCAGGTCGTCACCGTTGCGCGTTGCGTGAACACCGAGGGGCGAGTGGCAGTTCGCGTCGAGCGCGACGGCGACTTGTCGCTCGGCAGCGATACAGGCGGCACTGCTATCGTCCTGAAGTCGTTGCAACAGTTCGATCAACGCCGGGCGGTCGTCACGGCACTCGATGCCGACAATGCCCTGACCGACAGCGGGCAGCATCGTGGTCGGCTCCAGCGCCTCGGCAATGCGGTCCGACATCCCAAGTCGGTCGAGCCCGGCGCATGCGAGCACGATCGCCGCATACTCGCCGGCATCGAGCTTCGCCAACCGTGTATTAACGTTGCCGCGCAGCGGCTGGATATCCAGATCGGGCCGAAGTCGCTTGAGCTGCGATGAGCGACGCAGGCTCGACGTGCCGACCACCGCGCCTTCTGGAATATCGGCAAGGCGCGAACCCACCAGCGCATCACGCGGGTCTGCCCGCTCCAGCACACAGGGCAGGGCAAAGCCTTCGGGCATGACGGCAGGTACGTCCTTCATCGAATGCACCGCAATATCGGCCCGCTCCTCAAGCATTGCGTGTTCGAGCTCTTTGATGAACAGGCCTTTGCCGCCAACCTTGTTCAGTGCGCGGTCCAGAATAACGTCGCCTTTCGTGACCATTGGTACGAGTTCGACAGCGGCGACGTCCGATTGTTGCTCGAGCAATGCCGCAACATGGTTTGCTTGCCAGAGCGCGAGATCGCTCTTGCGGGTTGCGATTCGAATGGTGTGCGTAGTCAAAGGAAGTCCCCGGTGTCGATCTCCGGCGAAGTCCCCACCCGCCGGTTAGCGCGAGCTTAGCGCCAAACGCGTCGAGTGCCGAGGGTTATTCGCAGAATTCGCTTACCGCGGCTTGTGCCTCGGCGCGCGCTTCCAATGTCTGGTCTTCGTCGAGATAGACTTTGGAGCCGTCTTCGGCGAGCGTGAACAGTCTGCGAGCAGCGGTGAATTCGCGCAACTTGGTACGTGCCGCTTCACAGCTTTGCTGACGCAACTCGCGCATACGTTCCGCTTCTTCGGGGCTCATGTCGTCGAACTCGTCGGTCGGTTCGGCCAACAGGCGCGCATTCAACTCATCGTTGAGTTCCAGCGAGGCTCGCAGGTTGCGTCGAGCAGCTTCGGTGTCAGTGCGTTCAGTTTCGATGTCAGAGCGCACAGCGTCTTTGCTCTGCGGCTGATCGGCGTAATGCACCACACCATCTTCGTCCACCCATTTGTAAATCTGGGCAGCAGCATCTTGTGTCAGGCTGGCAGCCGCAAAACCGGCGATGCCCGCGATCAACAATACTCTCAACATCGGTCTGAATACCTGTGGATAAACTCCTGTCACTATAGCGAAAAAATGATTTCGATAGGGTGAACTGGCTCGCACTTGGGTCTGTGCGCTGCATCCCCAAAAAAAACGGGCCGCGATCGGGCCCGTCCGGTGGCGGTCATCCGGCCGCCTTAATATGCGCTCGATTTCACGAGGGGGGGTGGAAATCGACCACGGTGTAACGTTATCGCATCAACGTAACATTCTTATGACAGTGTCAGGCGTCAAGTCTCCGAAGTCGTAAACTCGGGATAGGCCTCAAGACCGCATTCAGCGATATCCAGACCGCCATGCTCATCTTCCTCAGCAACCCGGATGCCCATGGTGGCCTTGAGGACCAGCCAAGCGACCAGAGACGTACCAAATACCCACGCAAAGATGCTGCCGATCGCAATAACTTGCCACATCATCGAGGCGGTATCGTTGGTCAGCGGGACTGCAAGCAAACCCCAGATGCCGACCACGCCGTGCACGGAAATCGCGCCGACCGGATCATCGATCTTGAGCTTGTCTAACATAATGATGGAGCCAACCACGAGCAGTCCGCCGACCAGCCCGATCGCCGTGGCTTCGAGCGGCGCGGGTGTCAGAGGCTCTGCCGTGATGGCGACGAGTCCGGCCAGTCCGCCGTTCAGCGCCATCGTGAGATCCGCCTTTCCGAACCAGAGACTCGCGAGCAGTAAGGCGCCGATGAGCCCGCCAGCTGCCGCCATGTTCGTGTTAACGAATACGAGCGCTACAGAATTGGCGTTTTCGATGCCGGTGACCTGCAGCTGAGAGCCGCCATTAAAGCCAAACCAACCGAGCCACAGGATCAGCGTGCCGATGGCAGCCAGAGGCAGGTTGCAGCCAGGAATCGGGTGTACCGTGCCGTCCTTTCCGTACTTGCCTTTGCGAGGCCCAAGCAGTAACACGCCCGCAAGCGCTGCCGCTGCACCTGTTAGGTGCACCACGCCCGAGCCCGCGAAATCGAGGAAACGCTCGCCGTTGCCACCCGGATCGAGCCAGCCACCGCCCCATTTCCAGAAGCCCTGCACCGGGTAGATAAAGCCGGTGAGGATGATCGCAAAGACGAAGAACGTCTTGAGCTTCATACGCTCGGCGACCGCGCCTGAGACAATGGACATCGCGGTCGCAACGAACACGACCTGGAAGAAGAAGTCGGACAGGTTGGAGTAGTAGGTGTCTTGCTTGGCGATAGAAGCGAGTGTCACGTCTCCAATGCCGTTGTCGGCGCTACCGAGCACACCAATATTGGCCAGCGCATTGAACAAGCCGCCCTCGAAGGCGTCTCCCGGATACATGATGCTGTAGCCGCAAAGCATGTACATCACACAGGCGATCGAATAGAGCCCGACGTTCTTGGTCAGAATCTCCGCCGTGTTCTTGGCGCGGACCAGACCCGCCTCAAGCATCGTGAATCCCGCGGCCATCCACATGACGAGTGCACCGCAGATCAGGAAGTAGAAAGTGTCGAGTGCGTAGCTGATACCGATGACGGTGCCAGTCAGATCATTAATTGTTGTTGTTTCCACGCTGCTGCCCTCTATACCGCGTCAGCGCCGGTTTCGCCGGTTCGGATGCGGATGGCTTGCTCAAGCTGTGTGACGAAAATTTTGCCGTCGCCAATCTTGCCGGTCCGCGCTGTGTTGATGATCGCCTCGACCACCTGCTCGGCGACCTCGTCGTCCACCGCCAGCTCAACCTTCGCCTTGGGCAAGAAATCGACGACATATTCAGCACCCCGATACAGCTCAGTGTGGCCCCGCTGACGGCCGAATCCTTTGACCTCGGTGACGGTAATCCCCTGAATACCGATGTCTGCGACGGCTTGTCGCACGTCGTCCAGTTTGAATGGTTTGATGATCGCGGTGATGAGCTTCATGGAGGTCTCTCGGATAAAATGCTGCACAGCGATAGAGCAGGATATGTGCCAAGACTCTGCCATTGAAAATCAATGGGTTAGATAGTGCTACTGCCCTGCATCGCACCCTTTTGGTGCAACGGTGGCGATCCCTGCTGCGTGTTCAAGCACTGAAACGGTGCAAGTTTTTCGGTAGATCGAGGGCATAATGAGATTTCGAGGTCACGACAGTTGCAGGAGGATGCTTGTGACAACAGAAGAAACGGTACGGGGCCTGGCCTCCCGGTTGGCAGACGCGCTACCGCAGCACCTCAGAACGGCGGGCGGCGATATCGAACGGAGTTTCCGCGGTGTCCTGCAGACCAGTCTCGGCAAGATGAACCTGGTGACGCGCGAAGAGTTCGACACGCAGGCGCGCGCGTTGGAGCGAGCTCAGGAGCGGCTCGCCGAGCTCGAGACTCTGCTCTCTGACCTTGAGGAGCGACTCGACTAGCCAGAACCTGGGCGTGCCCTGTTGCCAACGACGGAGAGGTAACCATGGGCTACGCAAGAATCTGGAGTCGAGGTGCGCAAGGCCTCGATGCACCGCTCGTCGGTGTCGAGGTGCATCTCGCTGGTGGATTGCCGACCTTTCAGATCGTCGGGTTGGCCGCGACGGCGGTTCGTGAATCCCGCGATCGCGTGCGTGGCGCGCTGGCGACCAGCGGTTTCGACTTTCCCGTCTCTCGGATCACAGTCAACCTCACACCAGCCGACTTACCCAAACATGGTGGCCGCTACGACCTCGCAATCGCACTCGGCATTCTCCTGGCCTCTGAGCAACTGAAGTCAAAATCGATACCCGACTTCGAGTGTTTCGCCGAGCTCACGCTCGCCGGTGAGCTCAATCCGATCGACGGTGCACTACCGGCTTGCCAGCAGACATTCGCGGCCGGTCGATTAGCGATCGTCGCGCCCGCGAACGCGGCGGAAGCTCGGAGCATTCGTGAAGCGCGGGTCGTTATGGCGCCGACACTCAATGCGCTGGTCGACCAGCTGTCGGGCAAAGAAGAGATGGTGGTGTACAGTCAGGCGCCACTCGATCGCGGACAGATCGACTATCCCGATCTTGCTGACGTCGTCGGACAGACCGCTGCCCGTCGCGCGCTCGAGATCGCAGCGACGGGTGAGCACAACCTTTTGTTGTGCGGCCCACCCGGCAGTGGCAAGAGCATGCTCGCGATGCGTCTTCCCGGGTTACTGCCGGCGCCCGATGAGACGGTGGTTCAGGATATTGCGGCGCTGCAGTCCGTGAGCGGTGTGCGCGGCATCGGCCAGATCGCAAGACCGTTCCGGGCGCCGCACCACAGCACATCAGCAACCGCTTTGATCGGTGGTGGGAGTCGACCACGACCCGGTGAGGTCAGCCGTGCCCATGGTGGCGTGCTTTTTCTCGATGAGCTGCCGGAGTTCTCGCGCCATGCGCTAGAGATGCTTCGGGAGCCGCTAGAGTCGGGTGAAGTCCATCTGGTACGAACTGCGTACGACGTGTGCTTCCCGGCACAGTTTCAGCTCATTGCGGCAATGAACCCTTGTTGATGTGTTGCTATGTTGCCGCTCTTAAGAAAGGGGAGGTAGTGGAGATTTATCGACACTTCCTCCTTTCCGATCACTATGGATTCGGTAACAGCTTCAATGATTCCTAGTTGTTCATTCTTGGACAACGTGTCCCAACGTTCAGCGAGTGACTGGGTTTCTGAGAACGCTGCTTCTGACGACAGATTCTGAATCTTCAAGAAATCGATCTCGCTTTGGACGCGGGGAATCTCCTCGTCCAGTTGCTTGATTCGTTCGTCGAGCGGTCCGAATTTCCGGCCAAAACCCTCTTTCGAGATGTTGTCGCTCATGTACAGGTCATAGAACTTGTCTACCTGCGATTGGAGGTCACTGTGCTCCTTCTCTAGGACGGCCAGTATCTCTATCTTATCAGCGATCACGTCATGTGCTTGATTTAGGTACCCATTAAGCTCCTCTTCCGACAGGAGGAAGTTCTGGAGCTGCTCGCGGTAGATGGCTTCCAAGTCTTCGGTCGGGATCTTGGTCCGGCATTTCCGGCACGTGTACTTGGGGCTATTTGACGGCACGTACATCGGCTCACCGCACTCACAGCGTGTGAGACCAGAGAAAAGATGTACAGCGGGCTTCCGAGCGACACGCTTTCGTGATGACCGCTGTGTATCCAATATGCGGTTCACCTCGTCCCATACTTCTTCCGAGACGATTGGCTCGACCTTGGAGTACACCCACTCGTCTTCTGGCTTCAGGTCCCAGTGCTTCTTCTCACCGCGACTCTTGGTGTAATTGGCGCGACGGAGACCCTTTGCTATTGGGTCGCGGAGAAGTCTATCTACCGTCGTGTCCGAGAAATTCGCGCCGCGCCGCGTCCGATGCCCCTTCTCGTTTAGTTCTCGCGCTACTGTCTTCTTACGACGGTGTTCTAGGAAGAGCTCGAACATCAGGCGCCTAATAGGGGCTTCATTGGCATCAAGCAGAAGTTCGTTCTTTTCCCAGCGATAGCCATATGGTGCTGCGCCACCTGTGGGCTTACCGAGCTTGGCTCGAATGGGCACCGAAGCAGCCACACGCTCGGAAATCTCCTCGCGCTCCCACTGTGCCATCGCAGCAATCATGGTGTAGAACAAGCGGCCTGCAGGTGTGGTGGTGTCGATGGACTCTTGGAGGGAGATCAGGCCAGCGCCGTGCTCACGAAAAATGTCCGCAATGTCCAAAAGCTCCCGCGTATTGCGCGCGAGGCGAGCGAGCTTGGAAAAGATCAGGGCTGAGATGCGTCCTGAACGAATGTCCGTCAACATTCGTTTGGTTTCGGGGTGCTCAAGAATAGATTTTCCGCTGACGCCACTTAGGTCATAGAGCTCTATGACCCGCCAATCCTTGGCGCTCGCGTATCCGCGAGCCCGCATTTCGTGGTGCTCCGGGCTTTCACCACGCGCCTGATCATCGGTCGACACACGGATCCATATACCTACTCCGGCATGTTTGCTTCTCAAAATAGCCTCCGGAATCTTGTCGATCAGAAATTATCAAGAAACTGACTGAATTGGTAAGTTAGCAACATTACCAATGTGTGCCAACCGCTGAATTCAAGTGACAAAGCTAAGAGTCGGGAGTCGCTGACGCTACATTCAAGATTGTTATCTTCCTCTGCACATCTACGAAACCCGACGGTATTGTCCGGAGCCGTCGGTTTATTCACTGTCGGTTTGGCGACCACCCCAGTTCCGTATCCGTCCGGCTCAGAAAGCCGCCCAAGTTTGGTACGTCACGAAAGTCCAAAAACATAACGCGACCTACCCATATCAGCGCGCGCAAGAGGAACGAACGATTGTTCCCAAAATCGCTTTGGCCCAAGATAAATCTTGTCTATCTAAAAATTGAGAATGGGCGCCGCAAACCACCACGCCCACAGTTTTGATCTTTGTTAAGGAGTCGACGTGAGCTGGCTTCCAACTTCAAAAAATCAGAAAAATCACGTCGTCGAAAGCACACGCTAGAGTTAGGCAAGCAAAGATGCGATAACCGTATTCCTCAGCTTTTCTTAAATTGGCCCGGAAAAAACGTGACGACAGTATTCCTCGAACCGATAGACGCATCACCGGAAGCATGTTCAGGCTATGGTATTGTTATACAAGATAAATCGGTCGATCGCCGAATCCCGATTCCGTTCTACGACCATGTCGAAGAAGGCCAAAACCTGCCGTTCGCCTATAGCGGCAAAGCGACGCTGAGAACAGCACGTATTCATCCAGCGAATCGTGAAGTATTTTGGCTTGAGCGACACAGAAAGCTAACGCAACTGTTTCTTGGCGTAGGTGGAAACGAGTTTATCTTGGTTCTTGGTAGACCGACCGAAAGCCAGGTGCCGGACCTCGAATCCATAGCCGCGTTCAGATTCGCAGCTGGGTCTGGAATTCTCATCCATCAGAGTGTGTGGCACGATTTTCCAATGGCTGTGGATAAGCCTGTCACGGTGCTGACGGCGAATTCAGAAGAAATTGTTCTGGCACTAACTCAGATGGAAGGTCCACAAGAGATGGATCAGAATGATGTGCTTAAGATCGATGTTAAGCGCCGCCTCGGCGCTACCGTTACAGTGAAAATTTAGACGAATCAAAATGACAAAAGAATTTGCCGAACAAGATGCTTTCATGCGAAGAGCTTTGGAACTCGCTCGTCAAAACGTTGAAGATGGAGGCTGGCCTTTCTCTGCAGTGATCGTGCAGGACGGAGAGATTATCTCCGAGGGCGTCAATGGCGTAGACAGAAACTACGACCCCTCAGATCATGCAGAAATGGTTGCGATTCGAAACGCAACTCAGAAACTGAAGAGTACAGACCTCTCTGGAGCAACCATGTACGTGGTAGGAGTACCGTGTCCGATGTGCGCGACATGTGCAATTTTGGCGAAATTGGACACGATCGTTTACGCCGTATCAGTCGAAGCGAAAGATGAAGCCTTGTCGAGCCTTCCACTGACTGACGGCCTATATAACTTGGTATCGGATGGTTACGGTAGGAAAGCCATCACGTACAAGCACCTGAAGGAACACGAGTCAGAGGGCGTTTCCGTTTTTTCCAACTGGAATTCCGATCGAGGCTAAGATCTTATTTTCCTCCATACGTAGGTAACCCCGCTTTTCGGCAAAAGCCAGCCATGGTGAGAGATAGTCGTGACCCCGTCTTGTACCTGCCTTCCCGCAAACCCTAGCTCGTAGCCTAGCATCTCTATTCTGTCAAAGATTACCTGGTCGCTAATCGAAGAGTAGTCAAAGTTGATACGAATTTCCTTCGCAGGATACTCGTAAAGGATAAACATATGAGTGTCCCATCCCATTGGAAACTCAACGACGTATTCAAATTTTCGTTCCCCGTTCACATCATCGGTTTGTGGGAGCGTTGCCGAAAAAGTATTCTGAGAACCACTGTCCGCGTCGAAATCACATGGAATACCGTCGATCGTCAGTCCCTCAAACTTATAGAGACGGTCTAGCTCACTTTTTTCAACTCCGAGGTCGATAATTTTCTGATCATTTAGCTTAAAGAAAAATTCATATCTCTTATAGCTGTCGCTCAAGAGAATCGGATCAGTATCGATCCGCTCTTCCTCTTCATACGATGATGAACGGAGAATTCGAAATTGAACGCGCTTCTCGGCCCCCAAAGTCTTCTTATACTCATAATGTAGTCTTGCAATAAGAAATCGGTTGCTCGGCTCAGGTCGCAACGAAATGGAAAGTCGGTGCGAGGTAAAGCAAGTGCCCGAATACGATGCAATTTGATTGATGATTTTATCGACGAGGTCATCGACGCCGGCTTCATGAATACCGTCGAGCACCTCCATTGCTTCTCGCGACTGGAACCTACCGTAAATAAAGCTAGCAAGGACTCCAATTGCGATGGAAGACACAACTCCCGATATAAACTTGATCGTCTCTGGGTCTGTTAGCGCGCTACGTATCTTTGAAAGCTCGTAATTCGCCTTGTTGGCAAGAAATGCCGCAAAGAGAACTAGGAGCGCCGCTGTAACGAGCTGAATGAGCTTAGCGCTTGTGCGGTGTTCTGTCTTTGTCTGAATCTTTCTCAACCCTCATCCCTCTCTGCAAGCAAGAAAATCAACGAGTAAACCGGTGATTCTCCCGGCGCAACTGTTCGTCCTAAACCGGTACTGTGTTATGCGAAGACAGCACGAGGCTACCCTAAGCCATTGCCAGCTTGGTCGTTACTTTGGTGACCGAACAAGTGGGGTTGAGACGAAGGCGGAAAAGACAGGTGCCGAGGACCAGTTTGCATAGGCGGATTACCAGCCCTTAGTTCGTCGATTGTTCAGTGTAATCATGTAGAGCCCGCAAGCGAAACCATTTCATTGGCTTAGGTATACGCGAAAGACGTGCTAGAGTGAGGTGGCGGTCGGATAGGATCCGACTGTCAATCGCTCTTTCGCAGTCATGCCATAGAGATCGTTCGTCACGACCTTGCGCTGAATGGCATTAAAATAAGGAACTATGACCCAAAGAGTAATTGGTACGTCATGGTGGGTAGACATATCCCACCAAGGAAAGCGCTACCGTATTAAGAGCCCTGATACATCAAAGAAGGGCGCGCAGATATTTGAGGCGACAATACGTCGTCGTTTAGCAGAGGGCTTACCTATTGAAGACTTTGTTAAGCGCAATAAGCAACGACAGTCGTTCGAACAGTTCGCCTGGTTTTGGTTTCGAACACACGTTGAGGTACACAACAAGCCCTCAACTATCGCCAAAGCTCGAGGTGAGCTGCGCCACAAGCTAATACCGTTCTTCGGCAACAAAGCAATAGATTCAATTAGTACGCTTGACGTAGAGCGATACAAAGCAGCTCGAGCTCGGAAAGGTCTTGCGAACAAGACCATAAACAACGAGCTATCGATTTTCGGAAAATGCCTGCGTGACGCAAAGAAGTGGCATGGTCTGACCAGCATTCCAGAGATTAGTCTGCTCAAGACCCCACCAACTCGCTATCACTACTTGAACGAGGCAGAAACCGCGGAGCTGCTGCAGCACCTAGACGGTACATGGTTCGAGATTGTGTACGTCGCTCTGGCGACCGGAATGAGACGTGGTGAGCTACAAGGTCTTCGATGGGATGACATTGATCTCCGCAATCGTACGTTGACTGTAAGACATAACTGGTGTGCGGTCACCCAGCAACTGCTGTCACCGAAAGGGAATCGAACTCGAACCATTCCGCTTACAACAGGAGCCGTAGACTTGTTGGCGAAACGCCAAGAGAAAGAAGGTTTCGTTTTCACAACCACAGGAGGAGCGTTTGACGCTCACAATGTCGGATGTCAACTGGCGTTAGCCAGCAAGAAGGCTGGGTTGCCTAGAGTGACGTTACATGTCTTGCGACACAGCTTTGCATCACAATTGGCTATGAAGGGCGTCCCGATCGCAGTGATTCAACAGCTCTTAGGTCACACCGATATCAAGGTCACAATGCGGTATGCCCACCTCTCACAAAGCATCTTGGTCGATGCAGTAAAAACACTTGAGCGACCAATAGATCAGCAACGTGCCGCGTAGCTCAGTAATCCAAGGCAATATACGGGCAATTAAAAAGTGTGGTCTAGTTGTGACGTTGAAAAGACCAAGCAATCGTTAGGACGGATATTGAAACGAGCAAGCAACCACGAGGTATTTTCCAATCAGTGATTTTGCTTGATCGCAGGCCTTGAACTAAGGCAAATGTGATCCCACGGGGAATCGAAATCTAGGAACGGGTTTCAGTAGTTGCCTAGAGTTGTCTGAGCATTCAATCGACGTAGAGTTTTCAACGCAGGGATAGTCACGCATAACCACGTGGAATCACGCGTTATCATGGTTTTGGGCAATATACGGGCAATCCACTTCATCAGTTAATAGCATGGTGAAAGAGCGCGATAGGCTGAAGTGGATGAGCCTAAATGTTTACCCAAACCTAAATCAAAAAAGCACACCTTTCGGTGTGCCTTTTTCGAGGCTCAGATGATGTCAGCGGGCTCCACATTCTTCGAGGAATCTCGTCGGCACATTCCTCGGATTACTCTGATCCGAGGCAAGAACCAGAAGCTTCTTTGCTCGCGTAGCACCGACATAGAAAAGCCGCCGGGCTTCATCGATTTCGTCCTGGCTCCTTGCTGAGAAGTGAGGAATTTGGCCGTCGTTCAAATGTACAAGTGCTACAGCATCGTACTCTCGTCCTTTAGCATGGTGCAGAGTGCTTAATTTCAGTGCGCTCTTAGGATCTGCGAAAAGGCCCAAGTCTCTGATGTGTAGTTGTTCGAGATCGACTTTGTTCTTATGCATATCCGAAAGAATTTCTTCTGCAGATAAGACTAGTGTTTCAGCGAATCTCCGCGGGACCCATTCATCCTGCACTATGATTTCCACGGCTTGCCTGGAAGCGCTGCGAAGCCAAGAAGTACCGCTGCCATTCGTCTTCGCCAATTCTCTCGCCATATAGATTAATCGGAGCGCTGTCATACGCCCACGATATGAGAACACATCAAAACGAGTCTTGCCGGATAGCTGGCCTACCAATCGGAAAAGTGCACGCTCAACCCCTTCGATACCCAGTAAGTCGTTCGACTCAGCACACGCACACAGTTGCTCTGCCAGAAGCGCAAAGACCCTACTCTTTTTGTACGGTCTCGCGCCTGGTCCAAAAACAGGCACCCCTCGTCGTCGCAGTGCTCTAGCGATCGGGATAAGGTGCTGCCACCAGGGTGCCAGTACAGCTGAGTTTCCCAGCTCAATTGATTGATCGGAGAGCGCTGGTAGAAACAACTCAGTTATCGCATTAACAGCGCGGTCCACATGCACATACTGCGGTTCAACAGCGATATCTTGGTTAGGACCAACAGCGAGCATGACAGGGTCTCGCGAGATGATCCGTTCCGCAAATGCGACCACCGGCCTACTCGACCGAAAGTTACCTGAGAGTGCGAAATCACGATGTCCACCGATCTCATCTGCAAACTGTTCACTCAAATCAAGTCGTGCTCCAGCAAAACCTTGAATCGATTGCTCGTGATCACCGACAAGGAAGAACTTGGATACATTCACCGACTGCATACATCGGAGAATCTCAATCTGTACGTCCGTAGTGTCTTGATACTCATCAATAAGCAACCACTGGAACTTACTAGCTATACCAGTTGCGACCCACGGGAAATTTCGGAGAATGAGAAAGGTGTAGTACAGGATCATTGAGAAATCGAGATAGCCTCGCTCGAGCACCAGACGCCAATACAGATTCGCTGCTTCTCTAGTAATGTCTCCGTTAGCAATGGCCGTACCGGCAAAGTTCCCCTGTATATCAAGACGAAGCGATGAGTAGTGGTCCAGGGTTCGAAATTCAACCGGTCGATTGAAGTGTCCTTCAGTTTGTTCGACGATCAAATTGAAATCCCTCTCTTGCGGGCTGAGTACTCTAAAGCCACTAGGAACTTCTTCGATAAGCCAGGAAAATGGCCGGAGCACGTTCTCGAGACAAAACGAGTGAATGGTAGCCACGGAGGTTAACTGCATTGCTTTCCGACTCCCGTAGACTTTGAGTCGACTCTCGATCTCGTCAACCGCCGCATTCGTATAGGTGATGCAACCGATCGAACGAGGTCGCTCCACAGTGTCCTCGGCCAACGCCAAAAGCTTCGCAATGATCACTCTTGTCTTGCCGCTACCCGGACATGCAACCAACGAAAGATTATTCCGGTCCTGAACAGCAGCCCTCTGTTGTTCAGTTAGACTGATCATTGTGAAAGCCAGTTATAGGCGTTCCATATGTAGTCAGGCATCCCAGCGCTGTCAGACGCATATCGCGCAGCGACTTGTGCGAATCTCGCTTTTCCAAATCGCTTGGCGGTATTGAGTACAGATGTCCCAAGTTCCTGCAGCAGCGCTGACTGAGCCTCTTCATTCAAAGTGCCTTCCTGAAGGGCCTCAAAACCAGCATTCAGTCTTGCGGTAATTCTTGGTGCTCCGAGTGAGACTGTTGCTTTTATCAACATTGGCAACGTCGCTGCAGAAACAAGTTCACGCTCGAAGGTCGTGGGTCCAACAAATATCTCCACATGATCACTGCGCAGATCAACTAACTGGGGAGCATGCTCGCTTGGATCGAAACTATCGTCGGCGTCGGAAGGCCTAAGGTCGGCGTCAGCGACGATAGCGCATTTCTTTGGCAAGGAGTTCTCGCCAAAGAGTTTGGTGTAAACGTCAAAGTGCACACCGTGTATGGCAACTATAGAAATACCTTCTCTTTCAAGGTCTACACCGTGCACCGACCTCATGAGCGCTGGTATGAGAAACAACTCGGCGGCGCCCTCAACAAGCATGACTTTTCTGGCAAAAAGGAGGTTGCTCTTGGTCGCGTCAAGGTATCGCTCTAGGTCCGCCTTTTCCTGTGAGCTCAATAGTTGATTATCAGACAGGGTGCGGGCTTCGATCGCTTCTTCTTCAACTCGCGTGAGCGAAACAAGATTGGAAAACTCTGCGTCTGAAGTCAGCTGAGTACTATGCGTCGTCAGAATCACTTGAGCATCGAACTCCTTCAGTGCGGTCATCAGAGATGACTGGAGTTGTGGATGCAGGTGCGCCTCCGGTTCCTCGATTAGAATGAGCTGGCCCGCTGAATCAGACTTTTCCATCCTCCTATTCAGGTACTCAATCAGTAGAGCGATATACAGGATGTTGTTCATTCCGAGGCCGTTTCGGACTACCTCGAAATCAGAGAGCTCGTAATCAGACAAGAGCATCCGAAGGTTTCGAACAATTCCTTCGAAGGTTGCAGCGGAGAGACCAAGCTCGAGGTCCATTTCAAAAGCTGGGCCAGCGACTGATTTGAATCGGCTCTCAATAACTGTCGAGATGTCACTTACCGCGTTGTGCCCAACAATCTCGTTGTTCGCTGCCTCCAAGATGTTGACTAGGCCTTGTTTCTCAGCCTCGTCTATATCAAATGACTCAATCAGTCGAACAAGCGGAGACTGTCGAAAGTTGCGGATCTCTGATTCCACGTCACGAAGGGCCGGAAGCGCAATTACAAGATATGATTGCAAGTCCGAAAAGCGGACATTTTGACCTACCTCATCATCCGCCCACTCAATTTCTGTTAAATCCGTAGCAGGATTTCCACCACCTTTTATCTCCCAGGCGTAGTCGGTAAGAGTCAAATCGCCGGCCGCAAGCTCATTGCTCGCTAAAGCTTCGCGAACACTCTGCTTCGGACGAAACCGAAAGAATATTCGGGCTCGATCCTCACCTGTCTTCCACGTACTGACTAGGGCTTCTTCGTTTACTTTTCCATGGAACCCAGTGAACTCGACACCTATCAAGACCTGGCTTGGATCGCTGACATCGACACTCGAATGTATGTCTTCGCGAACGAGATTTCTAAAGTAGCCGGGCAAGGACACGTCGAGACAAATCTGGAGCGCCCGGAATAGCGCTGTCTTTCCTGTGTTGTTCTCTCCGATGATGCACGTTAAGTCGTCTGGAATGTTGACATCCAAATTCTGTAAACAGCGAAAGTTCTTGACGACAATGCGGGAGATTTTCATTGCTAGTTAAAACCAGTTATTACTCAATTTTAAGTGAATACGGCGGTCGCGCAATTCCAATTCTTCCTGGACAACAGATACAGAGTTTGGCAATACGCCAATGCTCGAAGTCTCTTAGCTGCTAGGTTCTTATGCTGTCCAGATAGCTCATGAGATCCGCTCTAGAGATCCGTACGCTACCTCTAGGCCGATAGCAAGGAAGTCTCCCAGAATCGATTTCGCGCCGTACGCTAGACACTGAAATGCGTAGGATCTCGGCCGCCTCTACAACACTAATAAGTTGTTCTTTGGATTCCATAATTGTTTGTCTTAGATTTGTTAATTGAATGACTACAAAAGCTTGCTGCAGTCTCAGATTATCGTGCAGGGGCGGAGACCGGCCTCTCTTTCCTTCGTAGCGGTGATGATTTTCTCTATGAGGCGCATGCGCGCTTTGCTGTTTCATTGATTTCCAATTCTGCGCATAGAGTCGACAATAAGTTTCGCTATCGCCGCTTGCTTCTGCTTCTGTTCAGCCTTCGTTGTTTCCTGATAAGCAACCTTGACTTTGTAGCCACGAACCGTCTTTGGTCGCGCATTTGCGTTAGCTGACGTTGCATTTAGGAACTCAAGAAACTCCTCTGGAAGCAAGAAATGCAGCTTGTCCAGAGATGTGACTTCTACTCGCTCCCGAATATGTCGCTCTAGACTTTGGTGGCGCCCTTTTTCGTAGCCGAGCACCACCACATGGTCTGCGCCGGCCGCAAGGCACTTTTGAACGTTTTGTACCTCGTAGTCAGTTGGAGACGCGATGGCAATCTCGCAGGCAATTGTCACGACATCACTAGTAAGCAGTACATCGATAAAGCCGTGACGGCCGAGCACTGGGGCCTCAATCTCAGCCTTGAAACCACGTTCTTCGGCAAGTTTCTTCACGAGGGACTGGAGATACTTGTGATTTGTACCCCCACGGCCATGCTTGGCATCTGTCAGCTCCCGCGCAGGGGTGTCTCGTGGCTGGCTCTGAGCTCGTTCTAGAGGTGTTTCTACGTCTTTCGCGGCGCCTTGCTTAGATCGCGCACTTTCGCTCGCCTCAGACGGCTTCTTCGCCTTTGATGCAGGCGCTTTTGGCCTTTCAGGTTCCGGTTCTGGTTCGGCAGCTCGGAGAAGCGCTTCTACCTCTGATCTCGGTGTGCCGTATCGCTGCCGCGATCCATCTATGATCGCTGTCACCCGGTTATCGCTGTCCGCCGGAAAAGGCGCCGGCGGTTCCACTGCGACGTTGCAGTCATACTGAGACTGCTCGATCCGGACGATCGCTTTCCCAATACCGAGCTGTTGTAGGTCTTCGGCTTCAAATGACGAGAAGCCACGTGCTAGGGACACCGCATCGCTGTCGCCGCAGCGGAAGCAGATCCGCGTGCTGGGGTTCGAGAGCACTGAGTGGGCTACATCTTGGTTCCGACTCGAGAGCTGACGCAAGTCCTGATGTGCCAGCGTCAGGGCCATGTTGAACTTGCGGGAGCCCGAGAGGATCGATTCCATCGTCGGTGTCACAAAGTTCTGGAACTCATCGATGTAGACGAAGAACGGCTTCCGCTTGTCTCGGGATATCGCCTGCCGGCGTTGTGCCGCTTGATTGAGAGCCGTTACCAACAGCGTTCCGAGCAGATGCGCGTTCTCTTCGCCAATAGCGCCATGTGATAAACGAGCGAGGAAGATTTTCTGCCCATTCATTACGTCACCAAAGTCTATGCTGTTCTTCGGCTGTGCCACCATGTGTCGAATGAGCTTTGATCGAAGGAAGGTGTCGAGACGCGTCAGCACTGGCGCTTGAGGCTTCCCGCGCAGCAACGGGTACTCCTTCTCCCAGTAGTACCGAACCTCTTGGTCTTGCACCTTTGACACGAACTGTCGTCGAAACGCGTTCTCAACTAGGAAGCGTCGTAGCGTGAGGAGCGTGCCACCGTCGGGATGCTCCAGCATTGCAATGATGCTGTTGGCGAGGATGGCGTTCATCTGATCGCCCCAACTCGTTGAGAGTCGCCGAAAAACGGCAACGAGGTCAGATGACAGCAGTGTTTTCTCGGCTTCTGACCGGGCATTGAAGATGTTCAGCCCGATCGGCCAATCCCCATCTGCTGGGTCCAACAAGATCACGTCGTCCATTCGTTCAGGCGGTACGTGATGCAGCACATCGTCTACGAGGTCACCGTGTGGATCTAGCAGCGCCACACCGTTTCCAGCGTTCATGTCCTGCCTGATGAGGTTGAGGAGTAGCGTGGACTTGCCTGTTCCTGAAGCACCAACGACGTATGTGTGGCGCATTCGTATATCTGGCGATTGCGTTACCGGACGTTTCTCACCCCGATGCTCGTTTTGCCCAATGACAAAGTTGTGCCCACGAGCGTTGATGGGTGATTCTTTGGTCTTTTGGGTCGGACGTATGAGCTTCGCACTGGCGACGGACGACAAGGGCAAATGCATAAACACCGTGAGTTCGGAGGCACTTAATATCATGCCGCTGCGATGTGTGCGGCGCTCCAGCACATCCTCGAAGTGTACGAAGTCTGGATAGTCCTCATTCGACAGCGGGATCAGTCCCTGCACGCGATCATTATTAAATTGTGAGACTGCAGCGCCGAGCTGGCGCATGAGCTGCTCTTTTCGCCACGCGTCGTCACTGGCGACACAAAGCCTCAGTACCGTCCCAAAGAGTGGTGTACGTGTCTTCTCAACGGCGGCCTTCGCCAACTCGGGCGCATCCGCGAAAAACGACTTACCATCGGGCGTTCGAAGCGCATCAACCAGAGCGCTAGCCCACGGCGCGCGCACCGGACTGACCAAGATCTGTAGCGCCATCGTTTCGTGGTCTTGGCATCCGGAGAGTGCTGCGATGACGGTGGCGAGTGAATCGAGCCGATCGGGGGTGCGAACCGGTAACGAGATCGCTGACTCGTTATCAAGGCCGAAATCGACGACCAGTGTCTCCTCAGCTATGTCCGTGAAATGGCTGGAGAGAAAGTTCCGCTCGTTGGTGATGATGGCATCCGGAAACAGTGCCTCCAGATGCTGTTCGATCAAAACTGCATCGGTCTCGCGACAGGCCAACTGCACCACGATGTGCTGTGCGTTCGCGATGATCTCAAATGAAATTGGCTGCCGGAGGCCTTTGAGGTTGGTGAGAAGCTGCTCAAACCTAGTCGCCGGATACTCAACGTTCCTTGGTAGACAAATTTGGTACTCGCACAAATCGCCACTGGGGACATACAGGTC
Organism: Pseudomonadota bacterium; assembly: GCA_039027435.1. Lineage (GTDB taxonomy): Bacteria > Pseudomonadota > Gammaproteobacteria > Steroidobacterales > Woeseiaceae > CALBPI01. Next base: position 68,079 of record JBCCKF010000012.1, read on the forward strand.
CGGCACATAGTCTTCGTCGGTGAAGTACGGTTCAGGCGGATGTGGTGGAGCAGGCCGACCGAGTATCGCGTTTTTCACCTTCTGGGTGGCCCAACTTAGGAGTGTGTGACTCCGTGTATCATCTGTGACCACGTGCTGGCCAATATCGGGAATGAACGGCACAAACGCCGGTTCCGGCGATACCGGATAGGGCCAAACATCATAGCCGCGCAGCCGGTAGTCCCACGCATAGAACTGCTCGGTTAAGGCTGCAGCACGTTGTAGATGGGCGGGGTACTGGGACACCGAAGACTCGCAATCTGACTCGATTAATCGCTAAAGAAGCTCTTCATCTCCGGTTTACGTTCTGTCTGTGGCAGAGCCCTGACGCCTTGGGTCTCGGTCATATCGTCGATGACCTGGAGGACCGCCCCATGAACCAAGGACTGGAACATGTTGGCGGTGTCGATCTTGTAGTACGTTTGAGGCTTTACGAAACGCTCGATCAGGGGACCGAGAACCGGGACATCGATCAAGAGACCAAGAAATCCAGAGGGAACCTCGCCGAGCCACCACGATACAAAGAAGCCATTCCCGAACGGCGCTCCGCAGACGTCGAACGCGTACTCTTGGCGCTTGATACGTAGGTACTCGCGTTTAGCGCTTAGCATCCCACCTTCTTTCCAGTTGATGCGTGAATGCTTGGCTTTATCGAGTTGTTTGTCTTTGACGGCCGCTTCAACAGCGGCAAAGAATTCTTTTGGCGAGGCGTTCAGCCCCTCGATCATGGTGCTCCAGTGCGAAAAGATAATGGTGGCCTTGGCCATGCGAATCCCCTAATTATTCTTATGGATTTCGCAACACGCATACCCCTATGCAGCTCCAAAGGTAGCGCAAGTGATCGAGAAAAACAGCCCCAAGTTAGGACCGAAGTCGCTCCGCTTCACTCGGTGTAATCGTTGTGGCCGAAAACGGCCGCGAGGGAGTCCCGTCAATCATCAACCGCAGGTAGATGTGGAAGTTGTCGAGACTGATGATGTCGGTCGCAGAAAACGCTGGTTCGAACTCGCGCGCTAGGTATGGCGCGTCTTTGCCACCGAGTCGGAAGCTAATGAGACTCCCAGCGTTCCCGAGGACTGCATCCCGGATCTGCGGTTCAAGCTGGCGCAGATACTGATTCGCCAGAACGAGCCCGACCTTGTATTTCCTCAATTCTGAGATCATGTTGGCGATCGATAGCGTCGTGAAGTTCTGGAACTCATCAACGTAGAGGAAATGTGGATTTCTATCGGTCTCCGGCAGGGACGAGCGACTGTACGCTGCGAGCCCTAGGGCAGTAACCATGAAGCCGCCGATGAGATGTGCAGCATCCTCGCCGATTCGGCCGCGGGCGAGGTTGATAAGGAGAATCTTCCGCTCATCCATGATCTGACGCAGCCGCAGTGGCTGATCAGGGCTGGTTAAAACCCGATTCATAACGGGGTCGGCAAGAAATGCACCCACCTTGTTTTGGATCGGCACGATCGCTTCCGATCGGAGGCGTGGTGGATACTTGGCGTATTCGTCTGTCCAGAATGCTTTAACGCGCTCATTACTGACGTTCGCCAATACCGTGTTTCGGTATTGACGATCGGACAAGAGCTGGAGCACGTCGTGCAGCGTTGCCTCCCGTTGCTCCATCAAGGCCAATAACGCGTTGCGCAGAATATGCTCCAATCGCTGCCCCCAAGAGTCCGCCCAGGCCTTCTTGAGGATTTCCAGCTGCCCGGCTGCAACCAGTGGTCGCAAGTGAGCTGGGACGCGAGTTAGCGGGTTATACCCATAGGGCTGATTGGGATCTGGTACGTTAAAATAAAGGAAATCGCGTTGCCGATGAGTTGGGATTGCCGCCGCCAATCGATCCACGTAATCGCCGTGCGGGTCGATAAGAGTAACCCCGTGTCCGGCATGAATGTCCTGTGCGACTAGCGTTTCTAACAGCGTCGTCTTCCCGGTACCTGTTTTACCGACGACGTACATGTGAGCGAACCTGTCACGGTATTTGATGCCAAACACGCGTTCTGTCTGAGGCCGACCACAGGTGCGCGCAAACAGAGCGATCGCTTTACCTTCGTTTTGCATGACCAATTATCACGGCTGACTGACAGCGAGCGGAGGGCTTACGATCAACCTCTTCACTCGCACAAGAAAAGAGCCTCAGCAACTTGCGAGGCCCTTTATGTGGCAGCTAAAGCATTCCACGCTCCGAGAAGCTGACGGATGCTTCAGCGCCAACGACAATGTGATCGAGAACGCGAACGTCAATGAGATTGAGGGCTCGAGTGATGCGCTTCGTTATGTGTTTATCGGCAGTGCTAGGCTCGGGTACTCCGGACGGATGGTTGTGTGTAAGTATGACCGCGGCTGCGTTGTGATCTAGGCAGCGCCGCACGATCTCGCGCGGATACACCGATGTGCCGTCGATCGTCCCGAAGAACAGTTTCTCGAACTGGATGACCCGGTGACGATTATCCAGAAAGATGCAGGCGAACACCTCTTGTTCGAGGGCTGCTAAAGCAACTTGTAGATACTGGCGCACTTCAATCGCCGATCGCAGTTGCTCACCCCGAGAGAAACGCTCGCCTATGATCGCTCGAGCCTTATCGAGAATTTCTCGGCTTGATACGTCTCGCGTGACCGAATATCGATCAGGGTCGTCAGTTGGCGCGAACGCCTCATCGAGTTCAGTCATATTCGACTCCTATCGTTGGTAATGGTGGTGGGAGCGAGCCATAGCCCGATTCCCGAAGGAACTAGGTGTTTTTGTGGTAGTAGGTGATGGCGAGGGCGAAAGCCTCAAACATTCCCATCGCGAACGCTTTGGTGTCCCAAGGGCGCCTATACTCAGGCTGACGAGCGGTGAGCTCGGGTCGCCAATCGGTGATCTTCTTAGCGATTGCGAATTTCTTTCGCACTCCAGCGAGTATGTCGAAGGTGTCTTGGACTTCTTCCCAGTTGTACTGGACTACCGCAACGCTCTTTAGGTTGGCGAGGCTCTTGAGCGTCACGATGAGCTCGTTGGCTCGCTTTCGACTCTTCATCGACTCGGCTTGTTGTAGAACAAGCACATCCGGCTCGTAGAACGAGATGAGTGCTTCAACACTGCGCTCTTTGAGCTCTTGAACATCTTGAGTTGGTTGTTTGGTACCCCAGTCAATAGGGGTATCCGGATCTTCGAAGATGGCATAGCCAATGCCATGCTTGTCCACAGTTACGGCTAGGACGGTGGCATGGTCTTCTTTTGACTCCATATAGAAGTGGGCGCGCGCGCGATGGAACCTTCTATCAGTTGTTCGAGAAATGCTCGTTTCTGACATTCTCGGCATTTTGAGCAGTTCCGGCACTGGATGGTGGCATGCATCGCACGAGCGCGGTTAATGACTGCTAATTCGACCTTCGCATAGTCTTTGGCGAACAATTCATGCACCGGTGTCCTGAACACCGCCTGGAATCGCAGGGCATTCTCCAAGTTCACGATCCGATGGCGCTTTTCGTACTTGGTCACCATGGCATCCGATGAGTAGCCCAAAAGCTCCGCCAGCTCTCGTTGGGTGAGGTTGGCGCGTTTCCGATAACCACGTAGATGAAAGAAGAGTTGCTCTGACATACACGATTGTGCGGCGTTCTCAATGTGAGAGGCCACGCTGATTACGGTACCGGGGTTACAGAAAAAGCATCAGGGACGAAAAATCACCCAATCGGGCAAGTTTTCCTCGTTCTAGGGTTGCGCGACGTTGTACAGGGTGGTGTCGTAACCTATTGGTGATGACGGGCTCGTGCTTCAAGTCTTACTTGACACATGAATTTTAGTGTCCCTTGTTGTGCGTGGAAATTTGCGGTTCACAATCGACGTTAGGTCTGATAGGTTCGACATGGGGAGGCTGCGCGCTTGGGGAGCGTTCAGTCGATGGTGTGTGCAAAAGAGCACGGGCGTTTTTTGCCCGGGTATACGTGCAGATGTTTCTGCCTGAGTCTTTTGGGGAACACGTCATGACTCGATTCTTTTTCGCTGCAATCTGCCTCGCTTCATTCTGCATGGTGTCTCGTGCGTCGGAAGTCTCATCCGCTGATGAATTCCGCACTCGTGCGATTGACATGGTCAACGAAGTGTCTTCTAGAAGACGCACGACACTTCTTTTCGAGAATTATCAAAACCCTCGCTACGGCGAGCGAATTAACTTCGTTAATTCGTTCAAAGGTAATCTGAGTTTTGTAATCAGAGATTCAGTTGCCCGTGCGGTTACGCCAATTGTAGTCGGTAGAGTGTACGACTCGTCGATTCAGCGGGGAGACTTTGGCCCAGGGTGGAAGCTAAGTCTAACGGAGAGTATTTCGATCAGTGGTGATCGAATCGCGTACCGGGATGCAACGAATTCCGAGTATGTCTTGTACCGACGCCGAGGGGGAATGCTTGCGTCTGCGTTTCTTCCATCGCTGAAGGGAGAGATATCTCCAGGCCGAATTGTTCTTCGAGACACCGCATTCAAGAGAGTCTTTAAGCGGTTGGAAGGAGAGTTCCTTCTAGATCGGATTGAGTCATTGGTTGGTGGAGATTCGATTGATTTTGAATATTCGCGTGGCAGATTGACCCGGGTATCCAACCAATTCACGACCCTCGAATTCAGTCGAAATTCGGATGGATTTATCTCGGAGATCACAAGTTCCGATGGCGTTGAGTTGCAGTACGACTACTCTCAGCAAGGCTTACTCGATTCTGTGACCCAAAGCTCGCGAGTGCAGCAAACGTATGCGTATGGTTCACAAGGAATGCTGGATCGAATAATGGACCCAGATGGAGAAGTAATCAGCGAGTTTTCGTTTTGGCCAGACGGGCGCGCTGCATACTCTTCGGTGATGGGGGTATCGCGAGAGTTCGCTTACCGAAACCTGACCACGCAAATTTCCTCTGATGCCGAAAACGACTCCTTCGTCCGTCATTCTGTCTCCGGTGAAGTGGTCGGTGTTCAGACCGCAGCAGGTGACAGGTGGCGAGTTGCAAAAGTAGGTGATCGACAGCTATTGCTGAAGGTCAACGGAAATTCGATTGCTCAAATAGGTTTTCATCCAAGAAATCGACGGCCGACCCGTTTGGTAATGAGTCGGGACGGCGCGCCCATTCGTTATGAGTTTCGGTACAACAGCAATGGGCATCTGAGTTCTCTAGGATCAAGCGTCGCTGGAGAAAGCATAGACGCGAGGTATACCGGAGAAGGTGTAACCCTATATTCGGAGGCGGGTGACGAAGAGCATATAAGTATCGGTGGCTCTGGTCTGGTGAGCAGATTCCGTCAAAACGAAAAAGGGATTGAGCTTGAATGGAATGACAGGGGCTCTCTCGAGATGATTCGCGATGAGAGTGGTCGTGCTACAGAATTGAATTACAACGAGAGTCATCAAATCCGAGAAATAGCTTTCCCGGAGGGTATCACCTCCGCTTACGAATATGAGTCGACCGGGTTGCGTGATTTTTCCTCTTATTCAAACGGTGCACTTGTAGATTGGCGTTACGACTCATTGGGCAATCTGTCAGGCATTCGCTTTGAAGAATCAGGTGAACTGATCCGCGAAGACTCCTACAGAATTAGTGGAGGTGGTCGTTTGGACGCAATCACATCAAGCGCCGGTCCAGGCCTAGATTTCGATTACGACGGAGAAGGTCGAATCGAACGCGTCTCAGCTGGTACTCGCGAAATGACAGTGTCTTACGATGAGTACGCTAGAGTCGATGAGATCGAGCTGGACGGAAAGGTGGTTGCCGCATTTGAACCGAATGAATCACAAATGGATCCGGTACTCAGCGAAGATGACGTGACCTCATTGGCTGTGCTGCCTTTGCGAGCCGGAGCCGGTATCTATGGTTCCGCAAACGAAATTGTATTTGGGAGACCATCGTATAGTCATCGCCCGTTAATGTATTTTGACCAAGGAGCGATGAGATTCTTTGTTCTTGGTGCAAAAACGGCCTTACCGTATTCATTTGAGAAATCAATATTGCACCGAATCGGTGCCGTGAAGAGCGATTCTGAATGGACCCCACGCCCTTGGTTGCTCGACAAGCCTTCGAATGCTCTGTTCATTCCGCCAGAGTTTGTCGCTGTAAACTGTTACATCTGTCTGGGAATCGTCTTGAACCATAATTTGACGCTGAATGGCGAGTCTCAACAGTTCGGTCTTGTAGGTACACCGGTCAACGTGGACTCAGATAGCCAGGTTGAAATGTGCTACGACCCTACCGCTGGGTTTGGTTTCGGCACGACTGCAGACATGTCGCTTTCCTATGGCGACGGCGGTTTCGACTTCAGTGTATTTACTGCACTACCTTTCCTGACATTCTTGGATCTCAACCGCACAAAGACGTACAGCGCGCCGGGTACTTATAGCATCACGTCTAATGTTGGATGCTCGTGCAACATTTTTGCGTTCGGTGCGGTAACGCGCGACATATTTATTTCCGCGATTCCTATTCCCGTTCAGATAAAACTAACATACGACGATGGTCCGAGCGGAGTGACTGGATCAAATAACAATACCGGCAAGGTGTTGACGGCACTAGCTGGAGCAAACCCTGTTGCAGCAAATATTCCGGCCACCTTTTTTGTTCAAACTCATGTCTGGAATCGGGGAGCAAGTGGACCAGGCCAAGCCAACATTGCAGCAGCGTATGCCCAAGGTCACACTGTTGGCGTACACACTGGTTCCACGCAAGACCACGTCGCGCACACGGTTCGAGTCGTTGCTCCACCATACCTGTCGGCAGCTGCCGGCGGAACCAACGAGAACGCCTTAAAGGACGATATGATCCGAGCGAAAGCGTATCTTGCAGGCGTGCCCGGAGGTTCCGTCCCCGTCTACGTCCGTGCGCCTTTCGGTTTGCGTGATTCAGATGTCGACACAGTGTATGCAGAGGTCGGCTTGCAGCACGTTTTCTGGGATGTCGATACAGGCGATTCAACGTCGAGTTCAAACTTTGCGTCAATCACAGCGCAACTAGCAACCCAACTCGTCGGAGAGCTACTCAGCTTCAACTTTGATATCAACATTCTTTTCCATGACATACATTCGAGAACGGCAGACAACACGGGTATTCCAGGTGGCTATATTTGGCAGATTGATAATATAGTACGTAATCTTGGTCCTGGCCTCACGCCAGTATGGGTGGCGTTGTGAAAAAGACTGTAATTCTAGGAATAACGATAGCACTATTTGCAGCTGGACTTTTTTGGTTGACTTTCGAGCGTCTAGCGATCGAAAACCACGAGGTTGCGACGCCAGGAGAGATTCTTGAAATCTTGGAGTCACGTCAAAGGTACGATGGTTCACATATTGATGACCTTGTGGCGATGGGACCAAAAGCCAGTGGGCACATAAGAGAAGCTCTGTTTATGGAACCCCGATGGCCTTATGTGCTGGTGAGGGCACTCTGTACGCTTGGCGACCAAGACTCGATCAACGCGTTGGTTGATTACGTACGCATTGAAAGCAGGCGACCAGAGGGAGAGAATGAGTCGCATGCCAATAGTCGTGCGGTCGTCGTAGGCGAGGCTGCTAGATGCCTGACTGGACTTCCACCGAGTTCTTGGAGTGTCCCAACCGAACTTGTCACGCTCGCGTCGGACAATCGCGTCGCCCCAGGAGTCCGTGTATACCTAAGTGCCATCGGCTGTCGCTATGGAAATGAAACTCAGTCAAAAGAGGCGGAAGAGCGTCTGCTCAAATTCTATTCGGAACGCTCGGAATATCCGCGGAATTCCCTTACCGGTTTCGCTCCGAGTAGCGTTCTATATTCTCTGGCAGCTTGTGGCACCGACAAAGCAAATCTCATCGCTCTAGAGAAACTTGAGTTTCAAAGTCACCCTTACGAGGTTATCGAGATAATTAAGGGTTTCGAAGTCTCTAACGCAGAGGGCGCGTATGAGGCGATTGAACGCTTGGTTACCCAAGAAGGACAAATCTTAGATATACGAATTGAATCAGGTCTCTACCTTCTGCGAAGCAAAAGGAAACTCCAAGCTGACGTTAGAGCAGTATTATCCGAGACGGTCGCTGAGGCGAGACAGTATGAGAACTACCCGCCCACCGTAGATCTAATCTCGGCAGCTTTAGTGGCAATGTAATATTCACGGTTGGACGTGTATGAGCCGACTGCTCCGAATAGTGATACGGCCTGAGAACCCTAGACACTTTTCAGGGCAACGACGTTGGAAGATCATGGTAGGTAGGTGATGATGGGCACGCGCATTCGGTATTCGGATGAGTCCAAAAGAGAAGCTGTGAACCAGGTTCACGATCGGTTGACGCTTTTTGTACTTGGTCACCATGGCATCCGTTCAGTAGCCCAAAAGCTTCGCTAGCTCTTATTGGGTCAGGCTGGCGCGTTTCCGATAGCCAAGGAGATGAAAGAAGAGTTGCTCTGGCATACACGATTACGCGGCATTCTCAATATGAGAAGCCACACTGATTACGGTACCGGAGACACGGAGGAAGCATCAGGGACCAAAAAAATCACCCAATCGGGCAGGTTTTCATCGTTCTAGGGTTGCGCGACGTTGTACAGGGGGGCGTCGTAACCTAATGGTGATGACGGCCGCGGTCCCGCGCTCATACTTGACTGCGTTCGATGAGTGTTATTGAGCCAAGTTACGTTTTGAATGGATAAAGTGCGCAGATCTCCCAGAAATGATCTGCGCATCAGTGACGGGGAGTGCCTAGGCTCTCCACATGGAAGTTTCATATCTCATTCAAGCTAGAAGGGTTGGCTCCGATTATCGGATCGATAGCCACGACGACGTCCTACCTGCGCTACACGAAGCATTGACGCGGACTCTTCATCACAGTGACATCGAAGAGACAGCAGCGCTAATCGCTCTAGCAATCTACTTTTTGGAGGAGCTTTAGCGATCGTTCGGGCGGATACCGGTCCGCGTAGTCCCGAGAGTCGAAGTGTACTGAATTCAGGCACGCAAACTGGTTGACAATATGGAACGATATCGTGATTCTTCATCACTATATTTTTCCAACCAGTTGAGGCTGCCTTGGCACGAACCAAAGACAAACTTTCTGACTTCGATTTGCTATCACGGGTAGCCGCAGTCTTTTCTCAACAGGAGATTTCCGACCGAATTGGTCACCCGAGAGAAGTGGTGAATCGCTGGCTAAAAGACGAGAAAAAGCGATCAGAAACTGATTGGCTAACTTACTCCGAGCGCGTGGAGCTTGCGTCCATGCTGCCCTCTCCCCCTGAAGACGATCAGTTCGCCTTCACCTTCATTGATCTCTTCGCAGGCATTGGTGGAATTCGCAAGGGATTCGAAACCGCAGGTGGACGTTGCGTTTTCACGAGCGAATACGACAAGTTTGCCGTTAAAACCTATCAAGCCAACTTCTACTCTGACCATGAGATTCAGGGTGATATTCGGGAGATTACTCAACCAGAGGGTATGACCCGAAAGCAGGCATCTACACACATCGCGAAGTCTGTACCTGATCATGACGTTTTGCTCGCGGGTTTTCCTTGTCAGCCATTCTCGATCGCAGGCGTATCGAAAAAGAACTCTCTGGGCAGGGCGCATGGCTTTGAGGACGATACACAAGGCACGTTGTTTTTCGATGTTGCTCGAGTCATTGAGGTCAAGAAACCTGTGGCGGTAATGCTGGAGAACGTGAAAAACCTGAAGGGCCACGACCGCGGACGAACCTTTCGTGTGATCATGAATACTCTTGATGAGTTGGGTTACGAGGTTGCGGATCACGACTTCAATGCCTCACAGGCAGACCCAAAGATCATTAACGGAAAACACTTCGTACCCCAGAACCGAGAACGAATCGTGTTGGCAGCGATCAGGAAGGACCTTGGTGGTGTTGAGGGTCTGACACTTCGAGATGTTCGGCGCTTCTTCCCGAAAACTGAGCCTAGGGTTGGAGATATTTTGGAACCCGCCGCGTCCGTTTCGGAGAAGTACATCCTAACGCCCAAGCTCTGGAAGTATTTGAAGGACTACGCCGATAAGCACAAGGCAGCCGGCAATGGGTTTGGATTTGGAAAGGTGAGTGCTGATAATCGCTCAACGCGAACTCTCTCAGCCAGGTATTACAAGGATGGGTCTGAGGTTCTGGTGGATCGGGGTCCACGAAAGCGGCCAAGACGCTTAACGCCGCGTGAATGCGCGAGACTAATGGGATTCGACAAGCCGGGTGAGAGTAGTTTCGTGATTCCGGTTTCGGATACGCAGGCATACAAGCAGTTCGGAAATAGTGTGGTTGTCCCAGTATTCGTTGCTGTTGCAAATGTGATGAAGCCGCATATTCTCAAAGCCAAAGAGCGACAGCAGGCATTGAGGAAACGACGACGCAAGAAGAATAAGGCGGCAGCGTAGGTGGCTGATGTAGTTTCACCCGATGTCCGTAGCAGGATGATGTCGGGCATAAGGGGAGCTAATACAAAGCCAGAGCTTTTAGTCCGTCGAGGCTTGCACCGCAGAGGGCTGAGGTTCCGGCTGCATCGGAAGGACCTGGCCGGTAGACCTGATATCGTTTTTAGTCGATATCGAACTGTAATTTTTGTGCATGGGTGCTTTTGGCACGCCCATGAGTGTCGTCTGTTTAGTTGGCCCAAGTCCAATGCTGCATTCTGGCGCAAGAAAATTCTTGATAATCGAAAACGTGATCAGCGGAATGTCGCAACGTTGTTGAAGGAATCATGGCGCGTAATCGTGATTTGGGAGTGCGCTCTTCGCGGCAAGGATGATGCCGCACTCTACGCCCTATTTGCTGCTGTGGAGAATGACATTCGAAGTGCCAGTAGGGTCGAGGTGATTACGCATGCCGGATAACGCTGGCACCTATGACAGTATAAACGCACAGCAAATAGGACTCGACGCATTATTGGATGTTATGGGTGGAAAGGGGGTCGATACCGTTTTCATCAAGAAGCTCGCTCCTAACGACAACTCAAAGAACCAGCCATATTTCGGGTTCCACCTGACGGATCTGCCTTTCATCCCGACCGGATCGATGGAAGCTTCAGAAACGACTTCACAAAAGAGCAGGAGCAAAGGCCGAGATATCAAGTATCAGGCGGCTATGAAGCTGAGCTGGATTGATGTTGACTCAAACACCTATCCTGCACCTCACGCAAAACTGATCTACTACCCACAGTATCCAGAGGTTCGTTTCTCCGGCTTCTTGCGCGGGTCTCAAGTAGATCTGAGTCGTTGGATGGCGCCAGAGAAACAAGGTCGGGCTGAAGGTAGGTGGCTCCTTCTTGGCGTAAACGAGGCAGAGGCATCCGTCTTCGGTTTTCTCGCTACGCCTGACTCAGCACTCGCGATAGAGTTGGCAGCGAGAGAGCTAACCCCCACCACCAACATTTTTAGCGAGATTGGCGTCAATGACCGAACCACCACTAGCGATACTCGCGCAGCGCTCTTGCAGAAATTGCTTGAGATACATCTACATGGGTGGATACCCGGACAAAAACTTGGCAAGGATCGACAGCCAAGGCCGTACAAAGCACTCAATGGCGGGGGGTACACGCTTGAAGCAATGCTGGGAATTTCACCAAATGGTGTTGCTGAACCAGACTACCTGGGCTGGGAAGTAAAGCAGTTTGGGGTGAAGGCGCTACCGCGAAATAGCGCTAAACCAACGACGCTAATGACGCCGGAGCCGAACGGTGGCTTTTACGTTGTCCAGGGTGCAATCGAGTTCGTCCGTCGTTTCGGATATCCCGACAAATCTGGCAAACCGGATAGGTTGAACTTTGGCGGTAAACACATTGTGAACAAGGAGTGTGCTGCCACCGAGCTGACCATGCGCCTGGATGGATTTGACCCTGTAGAGCGGCAGATCACCGAAGCAAACGGTGCAATTTCATTGACTAGCAATGACGGTACGGTGACCGCTAGCTGGAGCTTTGCAAAAGTGATGGACCACTGGAAACGCAAGCACTCACAAGCGGTTTACATCCCCTGTTTGATGCGGAAGGCTCAGTCTGGCGTGGAGTATCATTACGGGAGCAGTGTTGAACTCGGGGTTGGAACCGATTTCGAGATGTTCTTGTCGGCAATGCTCGATGGGGTTGTTTATTACGACCCTGGGATAAAGCTGGAGCGCGCCTCAACCGAAACTCCCACAATCAAGCGTCGAAGTCAGTTTCGGGTTAATCATCGCCACCTTAAAAGCCTGTACAGGACGCTTGAGTTTGTAGATATCGTGCAGTGAATCGACTGCACCGCCAGCGATCTTGTTCGACGGAAAATACGGTTGAAGAGACCTCTCGTCTTACCGTCGTAAAACGCCGCTCGCGGCGGTTGGGATTCCTCAGTTAGGCGCCCGCGGTAATTATCAGTTGAATTCAACTACGATCAGATAAATATCAGACCCAGAGGGACTGAAAGCGCGCCCATCATCTCCGGTAATGTCAGCGCTAGGGATTGTGAAGAGTCCTGCTTCAGTGAAGAACCCTCGACGCAGAACGCGCGCCGTCGAATTGCTATGGGGTCCATTTTTCATTAAGAGAAGCCGTGCGTCTGCCTCCGCACGGTTCTCTGCTGCGATGGTCAGTACAGTGCTCATTAATTCGCCTCCGATCCTTGTATGGTCACCGCGATTCTTGGTAACCAGCTGCGACAGCCAGCTTACGTTCAAATTCTGGTCCTAGCATTGCCATAGCGTTCGTAAACTCACGTTCTGACGTCGCTTTTACCAGCGCGCCTCGAGACGACTGCGAAACTCGAATCCCAGCAGAGTTAAAAAGCGACTCCAGTTTATCAGCATTGACGATGCTGCCCTCGCTGACCTCGTTCCAGACCGCACGTGCCCGAGACTCGAGCTCAGTCATCTGGTCCCTAAAAGAACTTTGAATTGATCTCCTGAGTTGCTCAGCCCGTGCACTATCAAGCAACTCCTGTTGTTTAGCGTTTGTAAGTTTAGCTTGAATCAATCCAATACAGGCAGAGTACAAGGGATCGTTACGCAACTCCGCTCTGTTATTCGTTGTGGCATCCGACGTTTGTCGCAATAGAGTTACGCATGTCATCTGAAGTTCGTCGAAGTCGTTCACTGACTCAACGATATCGAGCACACGATCAGCGATCTGAGCCGTCGCTGCCGCTTGCGTTGCCGCGAGGCTGGTAATGCTGCCGGTTGCGTTAGTATCGGTTCCACTCACCTGATTAAGCCCAGACTGAATTGTCTTGAAGTACGCTTCGGCGGATGCGCTCTCCGCTTCGGCCTTGTCCGCTGTCTCGCAGAGCGATTTTTTTGCTTCATGCACGGCTTCGCCAGAGGATTTAGCGGTCTCACATTCTACTTCGGTCGGAGCGGCCGCAGTTGCCTCAGCACGCTTTGTGGTAGCTGTGTCAGCTGCTGTTACTGAGGCCTTGCGGGCAGCGTCGAGAATCTCGATTGCTTTGCTGGAAATGCCCCCAGTTGATGCAGCGGTGCGTGTTGTCAGTGCAATAGCTTGGGCGCGTTGGACACCCGTTAACTGCTCGACGGCAAGTGTCGCAATCATATGCCTTTGGTCTCGGGCGGATTGGACAATGAATTCAGTCTGTCCGATAGCGCCGTTCATGAAGCGTTCGCACGTCCGGTACATCGATTCTCGGAGGATGTTAACCGTCTGTGAGCGTTCGATTGTAGAACCGTTCTCACTGATGGTGCTGCTGAGCCGTGCAGCAACGTCCTTGGATAGCGGGGTTCCGCCTTCGCTCAGTGAGGCCTCCGCCGCGAGGCTTGCCGCAAGAGCTGAAAATATGTCTGGGGGCGGTTCGGCACAGATCCGCAGACGAAATTCTTCGTCACTTGCCGTTTTGATGGCGGAAGGATTCGAAATAACACTGCGCTGCTTCGCATCCATGGTCGCGATGACCGCAACATTCGCAGGCAGCTCATTCTGTCGGTAGATCGAATTCCATTTAGCTGAACAGCCGCTGATCAATAGAGAACTGGATACAGCACATAAAACAATCAGTCGCCGCATATTACTTCCTTTCGTGTAGTCGCCTTCTCACGAATCCATTGAATTCTGCTCCATATACAGTGTGTCACCAGCTATGGAAATGTCCCAGCCTCTGGTGCTCGTACGAATGAATTGTATGATCCTTGATCGCACCTGCTCGGACCGAGCTTCGCCAGAGGCCTCTATTTTGGCAAGGGTGGTCGCGTCAACGCCAGCTATGTCCGCTGCTTCTTTTTGGGACATTCCGCGATGTTTCCGATACAGGCGCACCGCTTGTCCCAAGTTTCGCGGCGGATGGTTTGAGGGTATCGGGCAATAACCCAAATACGACATTATCGCCGGGTAGAACCTGAACATCGGTTGATTGCTCCCGTGCTCCCAGTTCATAACCGAGAAAGTGTCCGCGCCAAGTAGCTCAGCCACGTCAGACTGCCGTTCTCCTCGTGTCACCCGAACCGCCCGAATATGATCACCCAGCGTCTCAAGGCGCTCCGGATGTCGTTCTGACAGCCGTAAGTGTCTGAATTTCCTTGCTGGCAACAAGGCAACGAAACTATGCCCGTGCGGTGCGCCTGGCGAGAAGGAAGCGAATTGCCGATGCAGCGCCGAACAGATCCAGCGCTACCGCGGCCGATTGTCAGGACCGTTGCTCGATCGAATCGATCTGGGTGTTACCGTGCCGAGAGTGCCTTTCGAGGCGCTGGTTGATACCGAACCGATGGAGTGCTCGGCGAGCGTCGCTCGTCGCGTGTCAATCGGACGCGAGTGGGCCATCGAACGGCAGGGCACATCGAACGCGCGCTTACCCAGTGCGGTGATCCAATCCTGGCTGCAACAACGCTCCGCAGCCATGGCCCTATTGGGTCGAGCGGCCGACCAACTGTCTCTGTCAGCGCGACAGTGTCATCGTGTGCTCAGAGTCAGCCGCACGATAGCGGATCTCGCAGACTCGCCGGAGATTGCGACGGAACATGTCGCCGAGGCATTGTCGCTCCGCAGTTTGGAGGTTTAGATTGTAGATTGGCACCGCTACGGCGGATGAGCGAAACAAGGACTACTATCGGTGGAGCTTTACGAAATCTCTGCGGTTTTGGCAGTGTTGTGTCTGATCTCTTGTGTAGGCCTACACGTCAAAGTAACACTGCCCTACAACCAAAGTCTTGGCTCTAAAGAACGGCTGACTTACCTTGGATTCCCGCTTCCTATGTTGATCAGCCCGATCAAGAGCTTTTCTCTCGCGAAACAAGTGGAGCAGCGTCCTCCTGCTATGGTCGTTGCGCATCTGGTAATGGTGGTTGGTTTCCTGATATCCACTGCTCTGGTTGTTGCTTTCCGCTAATCTGTTATCGATTGAACTTGGTGTTCGAGCTCAACCGGTAAGCGTGAAGACACTTCTATCCAACGGCGTCCGTCATTTTGTCGCCGACGAACCAGCAGCAACCGCGCTTACCGAATCACTAGGTGTGCCCCAGTCCGACATTGCGGTTTTCGGCGACAACCTTGCAGTTGGCCCCGTGCGCGAAATTGCGGATTTCGATCAGTTTGCACTGCACCGCGAAACCTATTGGCGAAAGTCTCGTTCCTTCGTGGGCAAGCGTCAGTTTCATGAAGCCTACAGTCAGTTTCTCAAGGCGCTCGTCGAAGCACCGCAAGTTGTGCTCTGGATGGCGCGCAGCGTTCGTGAGCAACTTCTTGGGGGCTTCGTAGCCCATCAGTTCGACAGGCTTGGACTGGATCGCAGAAAGTTGCTTATCGTCGACGTGAACCACGTCTCGGGTCGGGAGTCGGCGATGCTTGCGATTCACAAGATTTCTTTGTTGCATGGGCGCGATATTGAAAGGGAAGTGCCGGAGCCACGTTGCTGGACGGAAGATGAGATGCGGGCGTATTCGATGGCGTGGCTGGCCTACGCGAGCTTGGATCCATCTCGTCTAAATCACTTCATTGAATCCGCGTCCAATTTCGAGGCGATTCGAGAGAGCATCGAACAGGTGGTGCGTCGATATCCGTCGCGCGATAGCGGGTTAGGGTTTGTTGACGAGGTTTGCTTGCAGCAGGTCGCTAGCAATGGGCCAAGTCTCGGCCGAGTGATTGGTCATTCGATAGGAGCGCTTCTCAAGACTCGGGAGTCCATAGACGACGATTTCCTCGTAGACCGAGTCCTCAGCTTTGCTGATCAGCGCCGAAAGGTCCCGTTGGTCAGAGTTGTGCAGTCTCAGGAGGAATGGGCTACCTGGAAAGCCTTCATTCTGCCGGAAGGAAAGCAGGTCCTCGATGGCGCTATGAACGCCTATTCATTTGACGCAGCGGATGAGTGGATTGGCGGGTTTCACCTTCACGGACGATGGCCGTTGCCGTATCGCAAGGGTGGCCGAGTTGTGACTGCCAAAGGGTAGCAACGGAGCGACCAGCCACTGGGGTTACAGACCCGCCTCAGCAACCATGTAGTCGATCGCGCGGTAGACGTCTTCATCGCTCAGCGCTGCGTTGCCGCCTTTCGCCGGCATGTAGCCCGCTTCACCCTGATAGCCCTCGATAGCGTGCTTGCGCAGCGTATCCAGGCCTTGATCGACACGAGCTTGCCAGGCGTCAGCACTGCCCAGCATCGGCGCACCACCGATACCGCCGGTGTGGCAGGCGCCGCAAGCGTTGTTGTAGACCTGAGCGCCGGTCAGTTCGACCGCGACGGGCTCAACTTCTTCGACGGCCGCGGCAACCATGCGTTCGCTTGCCTCGCCCGGTAGGACCACCTGCCCGATCGGCGCGATGCGATCTGACACTTGCTGCTGATACGCCTGATCTTCGACGATATAACGCCCTTGTGTGTCTGCAGCCAGATTGGCCGAGAAAACGTAGATGCCGACGGAGATGGCGACGAGAATCGCCAGCACGACCATGAAAAGATCGAAGAATTGCTTGTCCTGAGCGCTCACTGCAGTGGTTCCCAATGGGGTCTTTTTGATGTGTAACTCGGCACGCGGCGTCCCGACCGCGGCGCGCATTATTATAGTACAAGTCGCGGCGTGACAAGCGCTTCGCGGCACAATCCCGAGGACATACCTCGACAAGGTCGACGTTAGCGCGAATTGGTAGTGCTACAGACCTTAAACACCCCGCTAAATCAGGATCGATGATCTTTATTAATCGGTTGTTGCGCCGCAAAATAGAGGTATTGGGATGGGCCCCGGACGTTCACCACAATGCGTGGTATCCGGACGCGCCCTGGACTCCGTTTCGGACGAGAGAAAACATGCAAGAGAGTTTCGCGGCGCGGGCCTACCGGCGCCTGTTACCTATCGCAACAGCATTGGCACTCGGCGTAGTTGTGCTGGGCGCCTGGGTGCGCCTGACCGACGCAGGTCTGGGCTGCCCGGACTGGCCAGGGTGTTACGGCACTTTGACGGTGCCGACAGAAGCGGAAGAGCTGGCATACGCGAGCGAGGCGTATCCGGAGCGTCCGGTCGAGACGCAGAAGGCCTGGAACGAAATGATCCATCGCTATTTCGCCGGCACCCTCGGATTATTGGTGTTCGCGATAGTCTTCTTCGCTTGGCGTGCGCGCCGTCAAGACGCGGATCAGCCTGTAGTTCTGCCTTCGATCCTCGGCGGCCTGATTACGTTCCAGGCGTTGCTCGGCATGTGGACGGTGACGCTGTTGCTCAAGCCGGTCATCGTGATGATGCACCTGTTAGGTGGCATGGCGACCCTCGGTTTGCTGTTTTGGCTGTCGCTGCGGGCCTGGCGTCCGGGCGAGCGAAGATCCGTATCGCTAGCGGGCTTGGCGCTGGTGGGTCTTTGCGTGGTCTATGGGCAAATCGCACTCGGTGGCTGGACCAGCACCAACTATGCAGCGCTGGCGTGCCCGGATTGGCCGACCTGTCAGGGCGAGTGGTGGCCCGAGGCTGACTTTAAGGAAGGCTTTGTGCTGTGGCGTGGGACCGGTATCGACTACGAGGGCGGCGTGCTCGATGGCGAGGCGAGAACGGCGATCCATCTTGTACATCGTATCGGCGCGATCGTCGTCACGCTGCTGCTGTCGATGTTGCTCTGGCGCGCCTTACGCAGCGAAAGAAGCACCGTGAGAGTGGCGGGCATGGCGGTGAGCTTCGCGTTGTTGCTGCAGATTTCGATCGGACTCGGCATAATTGAGTTGTCGCTGCCGTTGTGGCTGGCGACAGCGCATAACGGAGGAGGGGCCCTCTTGTTGTTGTCGCTGCTCCTACTTAACCACGAGAGTCGATATGTCCAAGGCTGAAGCCGAGGTCGCAGGTCTACTGCGCGCGAGCTGGCGTGACTACTATGAGCTGACCAAGCCACGGGTCGTGATGCTGATCGTATTCACGGCGGTCGTCGGTATGCTGTTGGCCGTGCCTGGCCTGCCGCCGATGGATCTCGTGTTGTTCGGCACAATCGGTATCGGATTCGCGTCGGCGTCCGCGGCAGCCGTCAACCAGATTATTGACGCGCGTGTGGATGCCCAAATGCGCCGCACACAGCATCGCCCTTTGGTGCAGGGCCACCTGACCGAGCGCCAGGCGCTGAGTTTTGCTGCCTTCCTCTGCCTTGCGGGCATCGGCATTCTCTGGTTTCTCGTCAACCCGCTCACCGCGGTGCTGACGTTCTTGTCGCTCGTGGGTTATGCGATCGTCTACACGGTCTACCTGAAGCCCGCGACGCCACAGAACATCGTGATCGGCGGCGCCGCGGGAGCAGCACCTCCGGTATTGGGTTGGGTGGCGATCACGGGTGAAGTGCACGCCTATTCGCTGCTGCTCTTTCTCATCATCTTTGTGTGGACGCCGCCGCACTTCTGGGCGTTGGCCATCGCGCGCCGCGATGAGTATGCGAAAGTCGGCACGCCAATGTTGCCAGTGACGCACGGCATCCCCTACACCAAGCTTTCGGTATTGCTCTATACGGTTTTGCTAGTGATCGTGACGCTGCTGCCGTGGATGTCCGGCATGAGCGGACTGATCTATCTCATCGCTGCGGCGGCACTCGGCGCGCGATTCTTGCAACACGCCATCAAGTTGCGATCGGCTGACGGCGATGCGCCGGCCATGCCGATGTTCGTGTTCTCAATCAGCTATCTGATGTATTTGTTTGCAGCGTTGCTGTTGGATCACTACCTGATCTAGTCAGACTGTAACGCCAACACGGGATCGAGTTTCGCGGCGGACAGCGCCGGATAAACGCCGAAGCCAACGGCGATCGTGATGCAGACCAGCACCGCCGCTGCGATCACCAGGAACGACCAGGCCACCGCCCACCCTGCGAACGCACCGATGGTGTAGGCAAGGATCACACCGACCAGCACGCCGAGCCCGGCGCCGATGGTCGCGATCACTGAAGTCTCGACCAGGAACTGACGTACCACGTCCTTTTCCTTGGCACCGATGGCTCGAAGCAGACCAATCTCTGATTTTCGCTCGAGCACACTGGCCAGCATGATGTTCATGATGCCGATGCCACCAACAAGCAGCGAAATTCCGGCAACTGCGGACATGACGATGGTGAAGATGCGCTGCGTGCGCTGGTGCTGTGCCAGCAGTCGCGCGGGTACGACCAAATCATAATCGTTCTGCTCGCTGTGGCGTCGTGACAGCAGGTGGTCGATCGCCTCAGCAGCTTGTCCCGGTGCAAACGTGCCATCCAGTCGCGCCTTGATTTCATCCAGCTCGGCCGTCAATGGCTCGCGCTTGAGTCGTGCAAGGCCGGTGCGCAGGGGCAGGTAGATCTGGTCTGCTTCACCGCCGACATTGCGCCCTTGAAACTCGCTGGCGTCGAGCTGCCGGTCTTCCAGCACACCAATGACTTCTAACCAAAGGTGGTTGATCTTAATGAGCCCACCTACGGCACCACCATTCGGGAATAGGTCACGTGCGGTACCGCTGCCAAGCACTGCGACTTGAGCAAAGGTCAGGTCGTCTTCGGCGTTGAACAGTGCGCCGCGGCCAGCGCTGAGACTGGAGAGTTCAAAAAAAGCAGGGCTAACGGCAATCACCTTCGCGCTGCTCTCGCCCTCACGTGAGTAAACACTCCAGGTGCGAAACTCGCGACTTCCGGACCAGTCGTTGACGAAGGGTAGGGTGTTCGCAATGGCTTCTGCATCGCGCACACCCAGTCCAGAGGAGAACTTACGAATTTCTTTCAGGGCTTCTCCGTCATAGCTTTTGGACTCGACTATCAGGTTGTTGAGACCCATGCCCTCAATCAACTGCAGTGCTTCGCGTTTGCCACCTTCGGAAACGGCCAACATCGCGATCACTGCGCCGACACCAAACACCATACCCAGTAGTGTGAGTGCTGTGCGCAAACGATGATGCGAGAGCTGCCCGAGCGCCTGGCGCATATCGAGCAACAGATTTTCTAGCGACTGACTCATCCGGCGCCTGCGGGGGCGACGAGCAGCACCTCATCACCGCGCTTCAACCCACCGGATACCTCAACAATATCCGGTCCGCGTGCGCCGATAGTGATCTCTCGTCGCGCAGGCGTCGACCCGCCTTCGTCGACATACACAAAGTACGCACCGGCTTCCGAGAAAATCGCCTGAGCGGGCACAACAATGGAGGCGTCGAGCTGGCCGGTGACGATCTCGCCACGCAGCTGACTACCGACCCGCATCAGCTCCGGGTCAATAGCGTCAATCTCGGCCTCGACCGAGAAAAATTTCTGCGGCTCCTCACGCTTCAGCGGCGTAGCAACGGGAGATATGGTCAGCACGGTTGCGGTGAACTGTTGCGTCGGCGCGGCGTCCATTCGCAATCTCACTGGCTGTCCTTCCGCTAATCCGACAGCGTCCGCTTCGGCGACGTAGAGTTGCGCGCGTACCTTGCCCTTGATGGGCAGCAGCCCTACCGGCATACCCGGGAAAACGCGTTTGCCTTTGCCGAGCTTTGCGCCCCACGGCGTACTCGCGTAGATGAATGTGCCGTCGGCTGGGCTGCGCAACTCCATCATCGAGAGCGCCTGATCCTGCTTGGCAAGCTTCTGCCGCTCCCCTTCCTGTAGCGATACGATCGCGGCACGTTCGGCCTGTGTGCGTTGATCAAACGTCTCCCACTGCCATTGCAGGAACGACGCCTCGACGTTGAGATAGTCGACGTCGGACAGGGCGTCAATGATCTCATTTCGACTCAGGATGGTCTGGTCGACGTTTGCAAAGGTTTCGGTGATGACACGTTCACCGTCCACTCGATCCGATTCATGATCGATACGCACCTGCTCGAGCTCTCCGACGCGGGAGAGATCGGATAATTGAAAATCTGACTTGGCGACAGCGTTCGCGGTCGATCGGCGAGTCTGGATGATCTGAGTCTCGTCAAAGCGGGCAACGACCTCGCCCTTTTTGACCTCGGAAAACTCCGGCGCCATCCATGCGATGTTGAAACCCATCCGTAATCCTGGGGGCAGTGCCACCGGCATAGACTCCGAGGCGATCAGTTCGCCGTGGGCGCTGACGGTCAGCTCGGTGGCAACGTTGTCGACGACGACGCGCGGACTGGTTTGCGACTCGCTGCTGCAGCCGCCGACAACGAGACCTGCTGCCGCCATTAAGAGGAATGCTCTGTTTCTCACCACTCAATCTCCATGCCATCGCGGAGGCCTGCAGTGACAATCCGCATGCCAGCGCTTGTATTGCCGAGTTTGACCGATTGCCAACCCGAGCGGGTTTTAACACCAGGCTCGCCCGCCTTGTATCGCAGCGCCTCAGTTGGAATCGCAATCGCATCGGCGACGGTGTCGACCGTGACATCAACCTTTGTCGACATTCCGGGCCGCAGCTCCACTTTGGCTGCCTCGGCAAGCTCGATCGTGACACCGCGCACCATTGCCTGTGAAAATCTCGACTGTCTGCGAACGATGCTGCTGATCTCAGAGACGACGCCTTTTAGTTCCGCGCCGCCGGCGGCTTCAATCGTGACCGTGGCACTCTGCCCATTCTTCAGTCGTGCCGCCGCGAACTCGGGTATGTCCGCTTTGACGACCAGCACGGTGTCGTCAACCAGCTCGACGACGGTCATTCCTGGATTGACGCTTTCATTGACATCCAGCTTTTGTCCGTCGTTACCGGTGCCGACGACAACCAATCCCGCGCGCGGTGCCCGGATAGTAAAAGACTCGAGTTCCGCTTGTGCCGCACGTAGCTCGCTCTCGAGCCGTCGAACATCAGCTTCGAGCTCGGCAAGCCTTGAGTCACGCACTTTGGCGACAAGACCGGCGCGACGCTGTTCACGCTGTAAGGTGTCTCCGGTGAACGCGCGTTCCTCGATCAATTTTCGATATTCGAGACCGGCGTAGACCGTCGGGTCCACGGCTGCTTTTCGAGCCGCTTTGTCCGCGTCGCTTTCGGCCGCCGCGATGCGAACTTTGTCTTCCTCTACTTCGCGCGCCAGTGTCTCGAGGAGCGAGGTCAATTCACTGCGTTTGGCATTGAGCTGCGCCTGCTTGCTCTTCACGCGATCATCCGAGGCGCTGCCGTCAAACTCGGCTAGCACATCGCCTTCGGCCACACGGGTGCCCTCGCGTGCAATTTTTGTAATGGCGATGCGCCAGCTTTGCGAAGGTGGTGGTCCGAACAGCAGACCTTCGCTCGGAGCGATAACACCGCTTGCGGAGATGGTGATTGGGCGATCTTCGGTTCTTACTTCGTGCCAGGACTGCGCCGCCGCGATGGCAGGCAGGAGCGTCAGTCCGCAAACAGCGATCCAACGTTTCACGGGCAGCATGTTACTCAACCTCCTGTGACGGGACACCGAGCACGCTCATGCCGGGCATGATCTCGCTAGGCAACGCAACCATCGGTTCGGCGTATGCCTCGAAGTAGCCACTGTCGCTCCAGTCCTGTTTGTCGAGTGCTTGGCTGGAACGCCATGCAATCACCGCGGGGAACGATGGGATACCTTGCGCGTCAGCCGATACCTCGAGAGTTTTGCCCTGAGCAAATTGCAGGTAGTCGGCTTCGTGAATCCAGAAACGCACCTGCAGGTCTTCGCGGCTGGCGATGGACACAATCTGGAGACCGCCATAGAGCGTGTCTCCCGGAAAGATCTTCCGACCGGTGAACGGGTTTTCCGCGTAAATCACAAATCCACCTTTTTCAGCGCGAATTTCTGTGGCGGCCAGTGCGTCGGCAATACGTTGGTACTCGACTTCCGCCTGCTCGATATCGAGTGCCGCTTCGGCCTTTGCATCGCGCAGCTTCTGGCGTCGATTCGCGAGCTCCTGTTCGGTACGGGCCAGCATTTGATTCGCCGTCTCAAGCGTGAGTTGGTATCGGTCGTAATCGAGGCGCGGGATGGTTTCTGCGGGAATCGTCGCATCGAGTGCTGCGACCTTTTGTCGCATCGTTGCGTACGAGAGGTCTTGCTCACCATCGAGCACTGAGAGTTCCGCCTCGTCGACGCTGCGCGTTGCTGTGAAACGAATTTTTTCGAGATCCGAACGCGCTTTTTCTTCCTCGCCGATCAGTGTGCCTGGGTCGAGTCGAACGACGAGATCTCCAGCGGCAACTTCCTCGCCTTCATCGGCCATCCACTCGATGCGCCGCTGCCATCCGCCAGGCAGTGACGGCATCTCGATCGTTTGCGCGGCAACATCCTCGATGACGCCTGTCAGCAAAGGTGCGGCGTGGACGCTCGAAAATGCCGTGCAGCCGACGGCCACGAGGGTACTAATGGGTTTTGTTTTGAACATCTCGCTCTACCTTTCCATCGCGCATGTGGATCACACGACTCGCATACGCCGCAATCTCGTCTTCATGCGTCACCATCACAATGGTTTGTCCTTGTTTGTTCAGTTCCGTAAATAGGCCCATGATTTCGACGGACGTCTTGCTATCCAGGTTCCCAGTCGGCTCGTCAGCGAGCAACAAAGGCGGTTTGCTGACCAGTGCGCGAGCGATAGCGACCCGCTGTCGCTGACCGCCAGACAACTGGTTCGGCCGATGATCCATGCGATCTGACAGGCCCAGATGATCAAGCATACCTTCAGCGGCAGCTCGTGCCTCACCCATATCTGCATCTCGGTAACGATAGGGTAGCAGCGTGTTCTCCAGCGCCGTCATGCGAGGTAACAGGTGGAAGCTCTGGAACACAAAACCAATGTGCTGGTTTCGGATTTCGGAGAGCTCGGCATCGTCGCGCTGACTGATCGATTCACCGAGCAGGCGGTACTCGCCGTCGTCCGGCGTATCGAGACAGCCGAGAATGTTCATCAGTGTTGACTTGCCTGAGCCGGATGGGCCCATGACGGCGACGAACTCGCCCTCGTTCACTTTGATGTCCACATGATCCAGTGCATGCACGACGGAGTCGCCGACGTGGAAGCGGCGAACCAGAGCATTGGTTTCGATCATGGGACGGTCCGTGAAAACTCGAGCTGCGGGACTCATGAGTGTAAACACTTCGGCGTAGGATGCAGTACAGATGCAAGACGCGTCTTTAAGTACACTAACAACATACAAACGATTGAACGACCAGAAACAGGGTATGGGGGTGGTGCGCTGTTCGGTTGCTTAAACAGGGAGACGCACACGTGTTTTGTGTTCAGGGACTTGAGAACGCCCCACGCAAGTTATTGATTGGTATTGGGGCGATCGCATTGGCCGGATGCGGCGGCGGCGGTCCCGGCGAGATGGAAATGCCGCCTACTGCGGTCGCGATCGCGGACGTTATTGCGCGTGATGTGACCGATTGGGACGAATTCAGCGGCCGCATCGAAGCGGTAGAGACTATCGAGATTCGCCCGCGGGTCACGGGGTATCTCACTCAAGTGCATTTCACGGAGGGTGCACTGGTCGAGGCAGGCGATCTGTTGTTCTCCATCGATGATCGTGAGTATCGGGCGGAAGCCACGCTCTCTGAGGCAGATCTTGCGCGAGCGCGCACGCGTCTGCAGGTTGCTGAGCAGGAAGCCGCACGTGGCGAGAAGCTTGTTGAAGCGAAAGCGCTGTCGGCCGAGGAACAGGACCGCCGCACCGGTGAGCTGAGACAGGCGAGGGCTGACTTCGAGAGCGCGAAAGCGCGGTTAGATCGCGTGTCGCTCGATGTCGAGTTCACGCAGCTGCGCGCTCCGATCAGCGGGCGCGTCGGTGAGGCGCTGGTGCGACCGGGAAATCTTGTGAGCCCCGGCGAGACGTTGCTGACCACGCTGGTCTCGGTCGATCCAATCCATGTCGTCTTTGAGGGCGATGAGCAGATCTACCTGAAGTATCAGGCGCAGGCGCGTTCAGGTGAGCGGCCGAGTTCCCGCGATGTACGCAACCCGGTACAGGTTGGGCTAGCGTCTGATACCGATTATCCCTATCACGGCGAGATGAACTTCGTTGATAACCAGGTGGACGCTGCGACCGGCACGATTCAGGGCCGGGCCGAGCTGCCGAATCCTGATGGATTTCTGATACCCGGGTTGTTTGCACGGGTACGCCTGCTCGGTAGTGGCAGCTACGAGGCATTGATGGTGCATGAGGCTGCGATCCTGACCGACCAGGACCGGAAGTACGTGTACGTCGCGACGCCGGAAAACCTTGCGGTGCGCCGTGATGTGGTCACCGGTCGTCAGATCGATGATTTGGTCGTCATTCAGGAAGGTCTAGAGCCCGGTGAGCAGATCGTCGTCAATGGTGTGGCGAAAATCTTTTTCTCCGGGGCGCCCATCGTGGGTCGATTGGTGTCAATGGAGACACCGTTCGCTGAGTCCGAGTCAGCCGCTGCGGACGCGACGCCGTGAATCTCGCAAGAACCTTTGTTGACCGTCCGATCTTCGCGGCGGTCTTGTCGCTGTTCATCCTGATCTGCGGCGCGTTGGCGATTCCCGCGCTGCCGGTGAGCGAATACCCGAACGTTGTGCCGCCAACCGTGCAGGTCGTGGCGCGCTATCCGGGCGCCAACCCGACCGTGATTTCCGAAACTGTCGCCGCGCCGCTCGAAGAGGCGATCAACGGCGTCGAGAACATGATCTACATGAAGTCGGTGGCGAGCTCGGATGGCACGATGACGCTCGACATTACGTTCGCCGGCGGCACCGACATCGATCTTTCGCAGGTGCAGGTGCAAAACCGCGTCGCTCAAGCCTTGCCGCGGTTGCCGGAGGCAGTACGACTGCTGGGTGTCTCCACGATCAAGGCATCACCGACGCTCACGATGGTCGTTCATGTCACCTCGACCGACGGACAGTACGACGGTGCGTATCTTTCCAATTTCGTGACGCTGCGCATTAAAGATGAGCTTGCTCGTATTCCGGGCGTCGGTCAGGCGGTGGTGTTCGGTGCTGGCAACTACGCGATGCGTGTTTGGCTTGACCCCGAGAAAGTGGCGGCGCGTGAGCTTACGGTCGGCGATATCGTCGCGGCGATCCGTGAGCAGAACGTGCAGGCTTCCGGAGGCTCCATCGGCGCGCCGCCATTGCCGGGTGCAGATCTGCAGGTGTCTATTTCGGCAGAAGGGCGGTTGGAGACGGTCGAAGAGTTCGGTGACATCGTCGTGAAGTCGGGCGACCCGGGCTCGATCACACAACTCCGGGATGTGGCGCGCATCGAGCTTGGCGCAGAAACCTATTCGCTCGAGTCGTATCTGAATAACCAAACGGCCGCAGCGATTCCGATCTTCGAGAGCCCAGGCGCCAATGCGTTGGCATTGTCGGCCGCGGTGCGACAGAAAATGGCCGAGCTGGCCGAATCATTCCCGCCTGGTGTGGAGTGGCGGGTTGCCTACGACCCGACGGTGTTCGTGCAGCAATCGATTGAGTCGGTGGTCGAAACACTGCTGGAGGCGGTGTTGCTCGTGGTGCTCGTTGTCGTGCTGTTCCTGCAGACGTGGCGCGCCTCGATCATCCCGTTACTCGCGGTCCCGGTTTCGGTGATCGGTACATTCGCAGTGTTGCTGCTGCTCGGGTTCACGATCAATGTACTCACGCTGTTCGGCCTTGTGGTCGCCATCGGTATCGTTGTGGACGATGCCATCGTCGTTGTGGAAAACGTCGAGCGACATATCGAGATGGGCAAGTCGCCACGTGATGCCGCGCATGCTGCAATGTCTGAGGTTTCCGGGCCCATCGTCGCGATCTCGCTCGTGCTGGCGGCCGTGTTTGTACCGCTGGCATTCCTTGAGGGTGTGACCGGCGAGTTCTACCGACAGTTTGCCGTGTCGATTACGGCGTCGGTCACGATCTCTGCTTTCAACTCACTCACGTTGTCGCCCGCGCTCTCGGCGATGCTATTGAAGCCGCACGGAGCTCCGTTACAAACGACTGGCAAAGTCATCAACGCTTTGCTCGGGTGGGTGTTTCGTCCCTTTAACCGTTGGTTCGAGCGTGGCTCGGCACACTACTCGCGCCGGGTCGAGGTCTACATCCGCCGTAGTAAACGCCTCATGGTGATTTATGCCGGGCTGTTGGTGATTGCCGTAATGGCCTTCCGCGCCGTGCCGGGTGGCTTTATCCCTGAGCAGGACAAGCAATACCTGTTCGCGGGTGCGCTGTTGCCGGAAGGTGCCAGTCTCAATCGATCGGTCGAAATGATCAGCGAGATGGCCGAGATCGCGATGCAAACCCCAGGGGTTGCTAACGCCGTGCAGTTCCCGGGGCTGAATGCGGTGCATTTCGCGAACACGCCCAATACCGGGACCATGTTTATCGGCATCGATCCCGCCGAAGAGCGCGAGATGAGTGCTGTGGAGTTGTCCTACGCACTGACCGGTGCATTCAGTCAGCTTGAGGAGGGTCTGGGTTTCGCGGCGATGCCGCCACCCGTGCTCGGCCTTGGAAACTCCTCCGGCGTCGAACTGTATGTACAGGATCGCTCGGGCCTTGGGTTCGATCAGCTGAACATGGCGACTCAGGGTCTGCTCGGTGCTTTGCGCGCGACGCCGGGTTTCTCGCCGTTCTCGGTGCGTTCTCTCTCGCAGACGAATGTCCCACAGCTGGCGGCAAACGTGGACCGACGCAAGGTGAAGGAACAGAACCTCAGGCTGGATGAGGTCTACGACGCGCTACAGAGTTATCTCGGCTCGACCTACGTCAACGACTTCAATCGGTTCGGTCGCACCTACAGTGTCTACGTGCAAGCGGATGCGAGATTCCGCGACCAGCAGGAAGACATTTCGCGTATTCAGGTGCGTGATCGTTTCGGCAATATGATTCCGATTTCCAGCGTGCTTTCGATTGAACCGACGTTCGGGCCTGATCCCGTAATTCGCTTCAATGGGTATCCCGCTGCGGACGTCACAGCAGGCATTGTGCCTGGCCAGCTCACCTCGGCTGAGGCGCTGCCGGTCGTGCAGGACCTCGCGCGTCAGACCTTACCGCGCGGTATGGATATCGCGTGGACCGGGCTGACCTATCAGGAAGCCACGCAGGGCAACACCGCCATCTACGTGTTCCCGCTGTGTATTGTTTTCGTGTACCTCGTGCTAGCGGCGCTCTATGAAAGCTGGGCTTTGCCGTTATCGGTGATTCTCATTGTGCCGTTGTGTCTGATGGCGGCGATTGGCGGCATTTGGGTTCTGAATCAAGCGACCGGATTGATCTTTGGTTTGAAAATCGCGACGGGGGCGATTTTGCCGCCACCGGCATCGGCGCCACCGACGTTTCTCGACAACAATCTCTTCACGCAAATTGGGCTTGTCGTCCTGATGGGTCTTGCCTGTAAGAACGCGATTCTCATTGTCGAGTTCGCGCGTGATCTCGAACGCGCAGGGAAAGAGACTGTTGCCGCGGCGATTGAAGCTTGTCGCATCCGTTTGCGCCCGATCCTGATGACGAGTTTTGCATTCATCGCGGGCGTACTGCCGCTGGTGTTTGCGACCGGCGCCGGGGCGGAGATTCGCCACGTCCTCGGTGTCGCAGTGTTCTTCGGCATGCTGGGCGTCACGTTCTTTGGGCTTGTTTTCACGCCGGTGCTCTACGTGCTGATCAGGCGTTGGGAAACCAGGAAACAGGTGAGCGCGGAGGTGAGCCATGAGACGGCTTAACCGGTTGACCGCGCTGTGCGTGACGTTCGCGTTCTCGGGTTGCACAGTAGGTCCGGACTACGAGCGACCCGACACCGTGTTGCCAGATGCGTTTGGTTCAGCGCCGGAGGTCGCGCCAGAGCTGACCACCGAAGTTTGGGAAGCCTTCGACGCACCGGAGCTCGCGCAGCTGATCGAGCGGGCTCGTGCCTACAACACCGACATCGCCATTGCTGCGGCAACGCTCGATGAATCACGCGCATTGGCGGGACTGCAGGTCTTCAGTCTGTTCCCGACAGTCACCGCGCAGACCGAACAAGAGCGGGTCCGGCAAAGTCTCGAGGATCCATTCCGCTTCCCCGGTCAGCGGGTGACACAAATCTATCGTGCCGGGTTTGATGCATCCTGGGAGATCGACTTGTTCGGCAGCTTGCGCCGGCAGTCCGAGTCGATACGCCGAAGGGTAGAGGCGGACACGTTTGCGTTGTACGCAGTCGAGCTCACGGTTGTGGCCGAGACGGCCCAGGCCTACTTCCAATGGCAAGGGCAGTCTATTCGGGTGGGTTTGTTGAAGCAGAATCTGGCGGCCCAGAAGGCGAGTGTAGAGATTCTTGAGAAAGCACTGGCCGCTGGTCGTGGTACTGCTCTGGATGTCGCCAGTGCTCGAGCACAGGAGCGGCAACTCGCCGCGACGCTCCCGGCAGCGATCGCTTCGACGACCGCGGCGTTACAGCGTCTGGCGGTGCTGACGGGTCAGCTCCCGACGGAACTGGAATCGCAGTTGACGACGCCCGAGGCCTTTCCCGAATTGCCGCGATACATTGCCGCTGGCAGCCCTGCAGAGTGGCTTGCACGGCGCCCGGATGTCGCTTCGGCGGAGCGACGATTGGCGGAGATCAATGCACTGATCGGTTTTCGCAAAGCGGACCTCTATCCCAAGCTGACGTTGATCGGTTCGTTCGGTTGGACAGGGACATCGAGCAGCATCGTCGGCGACGCCGCGGGTGAACGTTGGGGCACTGCGCCCGCACTCAGTTGGCGTTTCCTTGATTTCGGACGCGTCCTGCGCGAGGTCAAGGAAGCCGAGGCGCAAACCGCTGGTGCACTCGCAAACTACGAAGGCACATGGCGTCGCGCGCTCGAAGAAACCGAGAACGCAATGACTAACTATCGCGCTACCGGCGAGACGGTGCTTGCGCTGCGCGAGGCGGTTGCCGAGGCCAAGGTCGCGGTCGACCTTTCAACACTCCGATATCAGAACGGCGCGGACAGTTTTTTTGTCGTGCTGGATGCCGAGCGTGCCTATCTCGATCTTCAGGATCGATACGCTCTGGCGGAGATCGATCAAGCGACAGCGCTCGCGGCGTTGTACAAGGCGCTGGGCGGTGACTTCGCGCGTGTTGGGGCCGAGCTTTAGCGCAAGCAAGGCACGCACCATCGACGTTGATGTGTTATGTCACATCCAGTGTAGGACTTTTCAGCGGTTTGCAATGAACCAGTTCAAGGATTTACTGGCAATTCGCGATATCGATTTGTCATAACGAAAAAAACTGTCCGGTTTCGCTTGCAACAGGCGCTGTGTTTTTTAACACTCGGGCGCGGACCAAATACGGTCTGGCGTTCCCCCGGGGGGTGGCGCGCAGCACGTTGGCGCAGCTCGCGTCGACATGACTTCTACAAAACACAGGGAGATGGGAATGTTAAAGGCCTTTGGCGTCGCAGTACTCAGTCTGCTGGCAGCCACGGCGGGGGCAATTGATGCCGTACCGGTCGTGCAGGAACAGCCGCAGATGGAGCTTACCGACGTATCCGGGGAGGGCGAGCTTCGTGGCGCGACCCGGGTCTACGTTATCCAACTGAAAGACAGACCAGGTCTCAGCTACACCGGTGGTGTTGACGGCTTTGCGCCGACCGCACCAGGTGCAGGTGAGACTTACGATGCGAACGCGGCGCACGTCCAGGCTTATACAAGCCATCTCGTCGCGACCCACGACGGCATGTTGTCGGACATGGGCGCACCCAGCGCAAAAATCTACAGCTACTGCCATACGCTGAACGGTTTCGCAGCAAACCTGACGCCGGCGCAGGCGGAAGCGATGCGTCGCGATCCGAGCGTACAAAGCGTATTCGAAGATTTCAGCGTTGATGTTGAAACCAACGACACGCCGACCTTCCTCGGACTGAACGACCGTCCGGGCGGCTTGAACGCACAGCTCAAGCTGAAAGGCGAAGACGTCATCATCGGGGTCCTCGATACCGGCGCGATTCAGGAGCATCCAAGCTTTGCTGATACCCGCGGCGGCACCTTGCCGGCGATGTGTGAGAAGGACGATCTCAACGATCGTCGTCAGGCAATTTGCGATCGCTTCATCGAGCGTGCAAACGAAGTGGTCTACGACGCACCGCCGGAAGGCTGGAACGGCATCTGCCAACCGGGTGAAGGTTGGAGCGAAGAGGACTGCAACAACAAACTGATTGGTGCTCGCTGGTACGTCGATGGTTTCATCGCAGGCCGCGGCAGCGTAGTTGAAGGCGAGTTCCTTTCTCCGCGTGACTCTTCCGGTCACGGCAGCCATACCGCAAGTACTGCGGGCGGCAACGTCGTTACGGCCGAGCTCGCTGGCACACCGGTTGCTGACATCCAGGGCATGGCCCCGCGTGCACGCATCGCCGTTTACAAAGTGTGCTGGTTGTCTCCGGGCGCGACGAACTTCAGCTGCTTCTTCTCTGACAGCGCTGCTGCAACAGACGCAGCGGTAGCTGACGGTGTCGATGTACTGAACTTCTCGGTTGGTACGGCAGCAAGCTTCACCGACCAGCAGGACCTCGCATTCCTCGACGCGACAGCGGCGGGCGTCTTTGTTGCACGCTCAGCTGGCAATGATGGTCCAGGTTTCGCGACGACGAACGCGGGTGAGCCTTGGGTCACGACGGTTGGTGCTTCGACCACCGACGGCGTTATCTTCGCTCAGGGCGTACGAATCAATGAGCCAAGCGATCTCGCAGGCGATATTGCTGCTACGCAGGGTGTCATCACCCAGCCGCTGACCACCATCGACGATCTGACGGGCGAGCTTGCTGCAGCTGAGCCGATTCTTGCTTGTGGCGAGGGTCTGACCAGCGATCTGACCGGTAAGATTGCGCTGATTTCGCGTGGTGCGTGCGGTTTCGTCGAAAAAGTCGAGAACGCGGTCAACGCAGGTGCAATCGGCATCTTGATGTACACCGATGACCGTCCGGTTACCGCCATGGGCGGCACAGCGACGGAAATCACGCAGAGTGTTCCTGGCGTCATGATCGAGCGTGAGCCTGGTGAAGCACTGCTCGCGGCCGTAACGGCTTCGACGGTAGCGTCAGCAACACTGAGCGACGGCATCTTCATCGAAAACGAGCGTACCGGCAACATCATGGCGGGCTTCTCGTCACGTGGTCCGTACCTCGTGGAGCCGAACTGGATCAAGCCTGACATCACAGCACCTGGTGTTCAGATTCTGGCGGCTTACACGCCGGAACTGGCGAACGGTGGTGGTCAGCTTTATGACTACCTGTCCGGTACGTCGATGTCCGGTCCGCACATTGCGGGTCTTGGCGCACTCATCAAAGAAGCGCGTCCGGAGTTCTCACCGGCGCAGATCAAATCTGCCTTGATGACCTCTGCGCGTCAGGACGTTGTCAAAGAAAACGGTGAAACGCCGGCTGATCCGTTTGACTTCGGTGCAGGTCATGTCGATCCGAACAAAGCGGTATCGCCTGGTCTGACCTACGACGCTGACGTGCTCGACTACATCGTTGCCAGTTGCGGCACGGTCAGCCCGTTGGTTGACCCTGCGACCTGTGCGTTCATCGAGAGCGATCCTGAGTCGTTCGGTTCGACCGATCCTGCCGATTTGAACCTGCCTTCCATCGGCATGGATTCGATTCCTGGCGTCAAGACGGTCACACGTACCGTAACGGCGGCCGGCAAATACCGTCGTCCTGGTGTTGAGAGCAAGAGCCGTGCTCGTTATGAGGCGGTAGTTGACGCACCTCCAGGCTTTAACGTTGAAGTGGTACCTTCGCAGTTCAGCCTGCGTCCCGGTGAGACCGCAACATATGAAGTGACGGTAACGAGCGACGGCGCTGCCCCGAACGAGTGGTCATTCGGTGCGCTGACCTGGGAAACCGCCCAAGGTAAGGGCGTACGTAGCCCGATCGCGGTCAACACGGTTGCGTTCATCACTGAAGATGAAATCGACGCTTCGGGTTCCAGCGGCACTGCGCAGTTTGATCTCGGCTTCGGTTACAGCGGTGAGTACACGGCTCAAGTCCATGGCCTGAACGCTGCGGGCGTCTTCGTGACACCGCCGATCGTTGATGATCCGGATAACAGCTTTGGTTTCTCTTTGAGCGATCCGAGCAACTTCGCGCTGATCATCGACGATGTAACCGCAGGCACGGCGTTCCGTCGCTGGTCAGTCGATGGAGTATTCCAGGGCGCTGGTGATGACTTCGATCTGTACCTGTATTACTGCCCAGGCGGTTCGTGCACGCAGATCGCATCCAGCACCAACGCAGGTTCAACCGAGTCTGTGGATGTGTTGTTGCCGATTCCGTTCGATGCTGACGTCTTCAACCCGTACCTCTTGTTCATCCACGCGTTTGATACAACGGGTGGTGAGCCGGCGGCTGCCTTCTTCTTCGATCAGAGCTTCGGCATCGTCGATGACGCAGGTAACCTGACGGTTGATGCACCGAGCGAAGCGGTAGCTGGTCAGACCGTACCGGTCACGATCGAGTGGGAAGGTCTGGATGTAGGTCCAGGCTCGAAATTCCTGGGCGCGATCAGCCACAGCGATGCCAACGGCATCCAGAACTTGACGATTATCGATATCCAAAACGATTTCGCCGAGTAAGTGATGAAATGGTGGCTGATCCGTCGGGATCGGCCACCAATCTCACACAAACAAAAAGGCCGTGCTGTCGAGCACGGCCTTTTTTTGTTCACGACTTAGTCAGACGGTTTAGTCGGTTTCTATGGCAGGGCAGGCGATGACGCGATTGAGATCGGTGTTGTAGGTGAATCGCTGCTCATCATGACGTAGCGTCAATATATAGCCATCGATGTTGGCTTGAATATCGGTGGGCCCCGGACAACCGATTCCGGTTGTTGGCCATGTCATACGCTTCGCGCTTTCGACCCGAATAGACTGCAGCTCAACACCGAGCATCTCGGCCAGCGACTTCCGCGCCACCAGCGCTTGTTTTGCCCAAACAAACTCACCCGATCCGGTCACGTCAGCAACGCGTTTGGTGCGCTGACAGATAAAAGCGCGGCCGCTTGCTTCATGGGCGACGTGAATGTCGTCGCCGACCCGTAACGTCACCTTGTGGCCCGGCGTCACGACTTGCCCATATGCTTCGCCCGGCTGCGGGCAACCAATACTGGAGTCTCTCCATTGAATAGTGCGAACGGTGTCGACAGTGATTGTGTCGGCGTCGATGGCAAGATACTCGGCGAGTGCGTCGATACCGAGTATTGCGGCCGCTTTGTCTTCTTCGCTCATGGGTTGGATCTTGCCGGTCTCCGACATCGAGCGAGCGCCACTAAAATCAGGCCCTGCTGCAGCATTGCTCGCGCACGCGAGCGCACCCGCGACGCCTACAGCAAGTATCGATGGCGTAGCGCCAAAACTATGAGGTCGTTTCATGTTCTCTCACTATTGTGCTCTCGGAGTCTTTGATCGCCTCCGGGCATATTGGTTCGGTCTATATTCTACTTGTCACCACGGATTGTGTTCTCTTTCTCGGCGATTCGCCCGTCAAGACGAGCAAGCCATTGCTCGAGGCGTTCGATCCTGGTCGTATTCGGCTCGTCGGCGTCCGTAGCGTTCGCAAGTTGGGCCGACAACTCCTCTCGACGAGCCCTGAGTTTATCCAGGTCCTCTGCCTTAAGCGCCTTGTCGAATACCAGCTCATCGGAATTCACATCATTGTCCGCGACGGGCTCCACGGTGGGTGGAACGAAAGTTGTCTTGCTCGAAAACTCTCGTGTGCTGACCAATACCGGAGATGCAATCTCCACACCCGCTTCGTGTAGCACATCGATCGTCGCGGCGCGTAGCGCACGTCTTTTACTCAATAGCGATTTCACGTCGGTGAGCAATCCCGCAATAGCGTAGGTAATCGAGAAGTCGCCAAGTGCACGAATCTGTACAAACGGACTCTCAAGCTCGCAGCGACTCGCAGCTTCCAGCAACAGCTTCTCAATCTCGTGCCTTGAGACGTCGTAGCCGAGTGAAAGCTCCACCGAGAGGATAGAGCCACTCGTACGCATGACGCGGACCGGGTTTGCTGCGACATACGTATTGGGAATGGTGGTGAGGTCTCGCTCTTCGGTCTGTATCTCAAGGTGCAACAAGTCCATTTCCGAGACACGACCGAAGTACTCGCCAACACGAATGTAGTCTCCCAGGCGGAAGCTACCGACGGAGCGCAACATGATCCCTGCCATGATGTTGCCGACCAAGTTGGTCGATGACAGTGCGATGGTGGCACTCAGCACGATTCCGAACAGGCTGAGCAGCGCCCCCCGTGTTTCGTTGGGGACGGGGAGGATCAGGATGATCGTGAGCAGGGCAACCAGTACGGTCGCAACGAGGATCGACTGACTACGGAACTGTTGATCCGGACGATTCGCGTAGCTGCTCGCAAGTCGACGATTGACCAGGTAAACAGCGAAACAGACGAGCGCGATCTCGCCAAGGGAAAGCGCGACGATAGTAATTACATCAATCAGATCCACGCGGACTCCGATCTCACTGCTGGAAACCGGATCATATCGCGGTCGGACGTCTACCCGTTAGAACGACTCCCAAACCTCATCGTCTACCGGTTCCGCACTATCATTCATCGGGCTGCGAATCTCGGGTTCAACGGGCGGTGTCCAGGGGCGCTCCGCTGAGCGACGCTCGACAAAGGGCTTCTTTGCGGTCGATTCGGATTGCGTGGGCGCTGGCAATGATGCGCTCGGCGCCGAAACCGCCGGGGCGCGAACATCGCTGCGACTGGTGGAGACCGTAAACTTGCGTACCAGCTCACTGAGATTCGCAGCTTCCTGGTTGAGGCTCTGGCTCGCAGCGGCAACCTCTTCGACAAGCGCCGCGTTCTGTTGTGTCAGGTCATCCATTTGACCAATGGCAGTGTTGACCTGCGAGATGCCTTCCGACTGCTCGGAGCTTGCCGCTGCGATGCTGCCTACGATCTGTGTGACCTTCTGCACGCGCTCGACGATATCGCGGAGCGTATCGCCGGATTGGTTGACGAGCCGGGAGCCTTCCTCCACTTTGCGCGATGAATCCTCGATCAAATCCTTGATCTCTTTTGCAGCCGTCGCGCTGCGACCGGCAAGGTTGCGCACCTCGCTCGCTACCACGGCAAACCCTCGGCCCTGATCACCAGCGCGAGCTGCTTCAACGGAAGCGTTGAGCGCCAGCAAGTTTGTTTGGAATGCAATTTCGTCGATGACCCCGATGATGTCGGAGATCTTCTTACTTGCCGCGTTGATCTCACCCATCGCGTTCGTTGCGCGTTGTGCGACCTCACCACCCGTCTCTGCTTGCTCGCGAGTTTCAATCGCCAACTGGTTCGCCTCTGATGCATTCGTTGCATTTTGCTGAACCGTCGTTGTCATTTCAGTCATGCTGGTTGCGGTGCGTTCCAGACTGGAGGCCTGTTGTTCGGTGCGTTGGCTGAGGTCCGCATTGCCACTAGAGATCTCTGAAGCGCCGGTGCCGACAGTGTCTGCAACACGGTAGATTGCGCCGATCGTCTGATTGAGTTCGTTTAGCGTCTCGTTCACGGCGACTTTCAAGTCACCAAGACCATCGCTGTATTCGCCGTTTATTCGAACGGTCAAATCACCATCGCTCACCTGTTGCATCACAGACTTCGTTTCATCAAGCAGGATATTGATGGCGTCTTGTAGATGTCTCTGCTTGGTGATGTCAGAGGCGATCTTCACAATTTTGGTGACCGCACCTTCGTTGTCGAAGACCGGTGCATAGGCGGCTTGCAGCCAGATTGGACTGCCGTCTTTGTGAACTCGCTCGAACTCCCCGACTACTGCTTCGCCAGATTTCACAGTGTCCCAAAGGGCCTTGTAATCTGGGCTCTTGCCGAACTCGCTTGTTACGAATTGTTTGTGATCTTTTCCGATGACTTCGTCGCGTAGGTAGCCCATCGTATTGAGAAAGTTCTGGTTGGCATAGAGGACCGTTCGATCAAGTGCGAACTCGATCCGCGCTTGTGACCTGTCGACAGCTTCTACCTGGCTTCTGAAATCGGCATCGCGCTTTTGCTGAATTTTCTGCTCGGTATTGTCTTTCCACTCGAGCGTACTGCCTGCGTGTTGGCCAAACTGATCCACAGACTGAGTGACCCGTAAGTCGAGAGAGGTTTCACCGAGTACGATATCTATCGATACAGGCTTCGCCGATGACTGCACGATAGTGCTTAGCCGTTGGTTAGGATCTGTGTGGAAGCAGTCAAAATTTGTCCCGATGATGTTTTCCGGGTCAAAGCTGCCAAGGCGGCTTGCGAATGCGGTCTGGTGCTTTCTAAACAGTTGAGTAGATGCGGTGTTCACGTAAACAACGTTGAAGTCCCGGTCGACCATCATGAAGGCGGTGTCCGATTCGTCGACGACTCTCGCGAGTGCACGCGCTTTGGACACCGATTCGCTATCGCCGCTATTCCCAAAGAATTTACTGAACATGACTTGCAACTCCATGCCTGTGGTCGGCGATCACGCCATCTTGGCCCGTTGTTGAGTTAGCGTCGAAGCGTTGCAAAACTGAACACTCAACCCACCACGGAATATACGAATGGTTGACCCAAAAATTCGAATTGGGATCAGGCGGAATTCGCGGACGGCATGCTGGAGAATCGTGTACCGACTTCACTCGCAATTTCGTTGAGACTCCGGACTGTGTGAAGCGCACCTTCTTCGGCAGCAGCCCTCGGCATTCCGTAAACGATGCACGTCGCTTCATCCTGACCAATCGTATAAGCGCCCGCGTCACGCATACGTTTGAGCCCCGCGGCACCGTCTCGACCCATTCCCGTCAGAATGATACCGACAGCTTTTGCGCCGGCGACTTTGGCAACAGAATCGAACATGAAATCGACGGAGGGCTTGTGGAAGAGCACGCGTGGTCCATCATCGAGTCGCACTCGATAACCAGGACCGTCTCGTTCGACTCGAATGTGTCGGTCACCGGGAGCGATGTAAGCGTGTCCGTCGCGAATTTGCAGGCCGTCTTCCGCCTCGCAGACATGCAGCGCGGTCTGATCATCCATGCGCTTGGCGAATGACCCGCTAAACCCGATAGGAATGTGTTGGGTGATCACGATTCCAGGCGAGCCAGGTTTAATCCCGACTAGCACATCGCGAATCGCCTCTGTTCCACCGGTTGAGGCACCGATCGCGATGAGATGAGTCGAAGGTCCGCCGCTGACTTTCTGGTTGGGTGCGTATTCCAACGTTTGAGATTTCGTTTGACAGACTGGCGCTTGAGTCACATGGCGTCGCGAGTTTCGGATGTCTCCTGCCGAAGCGGCGGCTTTGCGCACTTCCCATACCAGCTCACCAATTTTGTCTTCAAGAGACTTTGCAACATCAACCGTGGGCTTCGGTACGAAACCGGTCGCCCCGAGGGCGAGCGCTTTCATCGTGACTTCCGAGCCTTTCTCGGTGAGTGTGGATACCATAACGACCGGCATCGGACGCAGCCGCATCAGGTTTTCAAGAAAGGTGATGCCATCCATTCGCGGCATTTCGACATCTAAAGTGATGACGTCCGGGTTGAGTGCCTTGATCTTTTCGCGGGCGTCGAACGGGTCCTTGGCAACGCCAACAACACTGATGTCGCTGATCTCACCAAGCAGTTCACTCAGGAGCTTGCGCATCAGTGCGGAGTCGTCGACCACGAGCACCTTGATCGGATTGGTTGATGAGAATTGACCCGTGCCGGGGTCTACCAGCGTTGCATTCGTCGCCATATCAATTAGCCCCGAGTTCCATTTATATACTTGCGATCGTTCGCTGCCACGGTTGCGGTCTGCAACCGTCTTAGGCGACGAACCCATACCTTGCCGGTGGCTGGTTCGAATACGACCTTCCGCGGCCAATCGCCTCCGAGGTCCTCTGCCAACACGTTGAGTCTGTGCTCACGTGCGTATTGACGGACACAGGCAACATTCTCATCACCGATTTGATTCATGTCGAAGTCCATTACCGCCGCTCCGCCGAACAACTTCACTTCGAGTGACTCGCGCGTGCCTTTCCAGCGGACGATGGTGTCGATAAGCGATCGCATGGCGTTTGGCCCATACTTCAACGAACGCTCGCCTGCACCGCCGGTATTGGCGGATACGCCTTTGCCGGGGAGCATGAAATGATTCATGCCGCCAACCCCGGTGAGGGGGTCACGAATGCAGGCGGCGACGCAAGAGCCGAGTACCGTTGAGATGAGCTCGTCGTTCTGTGTCACGTAGTACTCGCCTGGCAGCACTTTCGCAGATAACTTTCCGCGCTCGTTATCATGGAATCGCTGCACGTGCTCGAAACCGGGCAAAGCAAGAGACGAGTCGTTTGATGCAAGAATGGCCACGTTTTAGGACACTTTGCGATAAATCGTTCGGCCAAGGAGCTCGAATCTTGTTGTGTTGCGCACAAGACTCTCTGAGTGTCCGACGATCAGATGTCCACCTGGCACCAGGTGTTCCGCAAACCGTTCGACCAGACCCTCCTGAGTGGGCTTGTCGAAATAGATCATGACGTTGCGGCAGAAGATGACCTCAAACTGGCCGCTGAAGGGCCACTCATGCATCAGATTGAGTCGTTGAAAGGTGAGCAGTTTTTGGAGTGCTGGTTTGACGCGAACCTTGTCGACCATGGCGCCGGTGCCGCGTTGAAACCAACGACGCACCTGAGCTTCGGGCATGCCTTCGACACGTTCGGAGGCGTAGACACCGCGCTTTGCGGTGTTGACCACTTCTGAGTCTATATCTGTACACAATACCTTCGCATCCCACGACTCAATGTCTCCGATTGTCTCTCTCAGCGTCATGGCGATTGAGTAAGGTTCCTCTCCGGTTGAACAACCGGCGGACCAAATACGCAATCGCTTAACCGATTCATTTCGATGTCGAACGAACTGAGGCAAGAGTTGCTCGCGAAGAAACTCGAAGTGGTGGTTTTCTCTAAAGAACGCGGTCAGATTGGTGGTGACTGCATTCGTGAACAGCTCAACCTCGGTGGGATCGCCGAGCTTAAGTAGTGCCGCATAGTCCTCGAAGTTCGCTAGCTTCAAAGCACTCATTCGGCTTGCAATACGACGCTCGATGAGCTGCCGTTTAGCTGCCGTCATCGCGATGCCCGTGAGTTGGTAAATCAGCTGAAGCACATAGCTGAACTGCTGCTCCGAGAGCTCACAGGCATGCGCTTCGGATTTTCGAGCTGTCAGAACACCGGACACAAATCATCCTCTTCGTCGACTTCCGGCGCCTTTGGGGCCGCCTCGCCGAGAGGCAAGATCTTGTCGATACCGAGTGTCGCGGCCTGCTGATGAACGCTTTCCGTTGCGTTGACGAGCGACACACCTTCGCGTGACTTGAAGAACGCGACAATCAACTGCCACCCCGCGGCATCGATGAATCGAGCGTCGCTTGCTTCGATCACCACTTCGGCTGTATCAGAGGTCGCGCTCAGTTCATCTTTTAGTGCCTTTACACCGTCAAGGACCACCTCTTCCTGTAGGTGGACGGTTTGACTGTTGGGCACGCTATCCTGCTTTGCCATGATTCAGTTCCTCGGTGTATTTCAGAAGTCGTGCCAGACCTGATCGTCTGTGCCGTTTGCTTTGGGTGCTGGCGCTGGTGCTGCTGACTCTTTGTTGCCCGACCATGGCCGAGAGGCTGAACGTCGCTCGTGGCCGCCCGGTGCAGTAACGGGTGCGCTGATGGCTTTGCCGCCTACATCGAACTGATTCATCAGTTCGGTCATACCCTGAGCCTGTTCACTGAGCGATTCGCTCGCAACCGCGGCTTGTTCTACCAGCGCTGCATTCTGCTGCGTCAACTCATCCATCTGCGTGATGGCGGAGTTCACCTGCTCGATACCTGAGGCTTGTTCAGCGCTTGCGGCGGCAATTTCTCCGACGATGTCCGTCACCCGCTTAACGCCACTGACGATTTCAGAGAGTGTCACGCCGGATTCGTTAACCAGACGCGATCCTTCCTCCACCTTCGTACCGGAATCCTGAATCAGGTCCTTGATTTCACGAGCTGCAGTCGCGCTACGACCGGCAAGATTGCGAACTTCGCTAGCGACGACGGCGAAGCCACGACCCTGTTCGCCGGCGCGCGCTGCTTCAACCGAAGCGTTCAAGGCAAGCAGGTTTGTCTGGAACGCGATCTCGTCGATAACACCGATAATGTCTGCGATCTTCGCACTCGAAGCATTGATCTCGTCCATGGCCTGGATGGCATCGCGAACGACCTCCCCACCGCGTTCCGCCTGATCACGGGCTTCGATTGCCAATTCGTTTGCTGTGGTTGCGTTTTCCGCGTTCTGTTTCACGGTCGAGGTCATCTCTTCCATGCTGGACGCGGTTTCCTCAAGGCTCGCGGCTTGCTGCTCGGTACGTCGACTGAGATCGGTATTGCCTTGCGAGATTTCTGAGGATCCCGTGTCGACCGACTCGGCAACTCGGTTGATCTCCCCGACGATACTCGACAGGTTATCCAGACTCTCGTTGACCGAGGAGGCGAGGTCTGCGTAGCGTCCTGTGAGACCGCTCTCCATTCGCTGAGTTAGATCACCGTTCGCCATGGCTGTCATGACCTGAACCGCTTCCTTGATGACGTGCTCACCGATAGTCTCGAGACTTGTGTTCAAGGCGTGCTGCAAATCAGCAAACTCGCCGGTGTACTCGCCGACCATTCTCTGCTCAAGATTCCCGTCAGCGACGAGGCGCATGACGGATGACACCTCGTCCATTGCGCGCGCGGTCATTTCGCGGCGCAGCTTGTCCGCTGTGATGTCGATTGCGAATTTGACAACCTTGACGATTTCGCCAGCTTCGTTACGAACGGGGTTGTAAGAAGCCTGGATCCAAACCTCTTTGCCACCTTTACCAACTCGTAGGAATTCACCTGAGAGGAACTCACCACGTCGCAGCTTTTCCCAGAGCTCTGCATAGGACCCGCCGGCTTTATCATCGCCTGGGTAGAACATGCGATGGTTTTCGCCAATAACTTCGCTAGCGGTGAATCCCATGGTGTGGCAGAAGTTGTCGTTGACCTTAGTGATTGTACCGTCCATCTCGAACTCGACGACTTCTTGCGCTTTGCTCACCGCCTCGAGTTGCGATCGGTAATCGATATCTCGCTCGCGGTTAGCGAGCTCTTCCGTTACGTCTTCCCATTCGAGCGTGCTGCCGACGTGTTCACCGGAGTTATCGAAGCTCGAGGTGACCCGCAACGCGAAGGTCAGCGGTCCTACCTTGATCGAGGTTTTGTGTGGTGCGCCAAGTGGTACGGCCAGCATGCCGCGTTGGTGTGACGGATTCTTGTGGAACCGATCAATGCAGCTACCCACGAGACTCTCCGGATCGAAGTCCGGCCAAATTTCGCGAAATTCGGCTGCCGAGCTTCGCAGCAACTTCATGGTTGAGTCGTTGACGTACTCGATGACGAAGTCTTTATCCACGACCATGAAAGACGCTTCCGCATCGTCGACAATACGAGCCAGTTGCCCGAATCGTTCGAGTTGTTTGTGGGACTCGTGCGCAGCCGCTTTCGCAGTTTCTGCATCCTGCTCGGCGGCACTAACTGCCGCTTTGGAGGCCTTGATTTCGGCGTCCAGCGCCTTGTGGTGTTGCTTGGCTTCTACCAGGGACTGCTGCGCCCGCGCGAGCTCTGCTTCTAGCGCGGCAATCTTGGCCTGGTCCTGTTTGGACGTACCGAACATCTATTTTCTCTCCTTATACAGCCGGATTTCACTCCGACGTGTTTTTCTTCTCTGGGGTTCAGGCAGCGCTGGCTTGCGCGCCCACTGGTTGCATATCCTTAAAGTCGATCAGGCGATCCACTTCCAGCAGGATGACCATCTTGTCGTCGACAGTTGCCAACCCACCGACGAATTCCGTGTGGGCAGACTCGCCCATTTCAGGTGGTGGTTGGATATCGGAGTCTTCGAGTCGATAGACATCGGCCACGCCATCGACGACAACGCCAACGGTCCGCTCCTGCTCCTCCGATTGCATCTTCACGACGATCACAACGGTGGTCGGTCCGTAGGGGACTTGCTCGATACCAAAGCGGCAGCGCAGGTCGATAATCGGCACTACCGCACCGCGCAGGTTCAGCACGCCAAGAACATATTCCGGGGCGTTGGGGATTGGCGTTGCGCGGTCCCAACCTTTGATCTCCTGAACCTTCAGAATCTCAACACCATATTCTTCACCCGCGAGCATGAAGGTCAGGTATTGACCAGCCGCACCGGTGCCGTACTCACGATCAAGCGGATCATTGTTTACTTCAGTTGCCATGACATTCCTCTGGGTGGTTCTCAAGCGACCGCTTCGTGGCGGCGCTGTTCTGCAATGCGATCAAAAAACAGTTGGATGAGTCCCGGGACATCCACGATCAATGCGACGGTGCCGTCGCCAAGAATGGTGGCGCCCGAAATGCCTGCGGTTTGCCGGAAATTCGATTCGAGACTCTTGATGACGACTTGCTGCTGCTCCTGCAGGTCGTCGACGAAAATGCCGACGCGCTGACCATTGGCTTCAGCAACGACGAGTAACCCGTCGTCGATCTCAGTGCTGTCTGCTTCGATGCCGAAGAGCTCGTGCAGGCGGAGTACCGGCAGGTACTCATCGCGCAGCCGGAACAGCTCCGATTCGCCCGCGACTTGAGAGATATTCTCGGTGCCCGACTGGATGGTTTCGACAATGGATACCAGCGGTACGATGTAAGACTCTTGCCCGACCCGAACCAGCTGCCCGTCGAGTATCGCCAGGGTAAGCGGTAAGCGAATCGTAAATGTGCTGCCAACACCGCGTTCCGATTTCACCGATACGTGGCCGCCGAGGTCTGCGATGTTGCGCCGTACAACATCCATACCGACGCCGCGCCCGGAAAGGTCACTGACTTGATCGGCCGTTGAGAATCCAGGCATAAAGATCAGGTTGATGATGCGCTCTTCGCTAAGTTGCTCGTCGGCACTGACAACACCGCGCTC
This sequence comes from Pseudomonadota bacterium, assembly GCA_039027435.1. Lineage (GTDB taxonomy): Bacteria > Pseudomonadota > Gammaproteobacteria > Steroidobacterales > Woeseiaceae > CALBPI01. The sequence continues at coordinate 112,294 of JBCCKF010000012.1, forward strand.
AATTGCCTTCTCAAGCACTTTGTCCGAGTTGATGCCGGCGCCATCGTCCGAGACTTCGATAACGATGTTGCCGCCTTCGTGATAAGCGCGCAGTTCAAGCACGCCCGTTTCCGGCTTGCCAGCCGCCACTCGCTCTTCCGGTGTCTCGAGACCGTGATCCAGCGAGTTGCGTACCAGGTGAACCAGAGGGTCACCGATTTTCTCGAGTACCGTCTTGTCGAGTTCGGTACCTTCACCAACGACTTGCAGGTCAACCAGTTTGCCAAGGGCGTTTCCGGTGTCACGGACAAGACGGGGGAAGCGCGCGAAAGCGAAGCTGATCGGCAGCATCCGGATCGCCATGACACTGTCTTGCAGCTCTCGGGTATTGCGTGACAACTGAGCAAGCCCTTCGCGCAAGGCGGGCAGTTGTGTGAAGTCAAAGTCGCCGTTGAAACGACTCAACATAGACTGTGTGATCACCAGCTCTCCGACGAGGTTGATGAGATTGTCGATCTTGTCGATGTTGACGCGAATCGAGCTCGATTCGCCGCCAGAGCTTTTCGCCTTGGCTTTCGGAGCGCTGGTGGCAGCAGGTTTGTCTGCTGCCGGGGCTGGCGCAGCAGCAACGGGTTCGCTGCTGGCAGCTGGTGCCACCGGTGCCGGCACTTCTCCGAGTACCGGTTCAACAATCAGTTCACAGTCGTCGATGGCCCAGCTGAATACTTCATCGATTTGCTCGCGCTCGACACCGTCGTAGAGCACGATGTCCCAACGCAGCGCGCAACGGGTTGGGTCCAGAGACTCGAAATCGACACCTTCAAATCCTGAGCAGGTGACATCGGTGCTACTGATGCGCTGCAGCTCCGCGAAAATCGCAGACGGGTCGTTACCGTGAACGAACAGCTCAGGTTTCGGCGTGAATGAGATCGTCCATCCGATAACCGGTGCTTGCGCAGGCTCGGCCGACGTCGCTGCTGTTGCTGCCTCGGTTGGAACGCCACTATTGTTGCCGTCGGCCAGCATCGTGGCCAGGGCTGCACGCAGGGTTGCCGCCTCGACTGACAGATCTTCGCCCGTAGCGAGCGCTCGAATCATGGCGCGCAGGCAATCAACCGACTGCAACGTGAGATCCACTCCCTCGCGGGTTACTGGGCGTTCACCCTGGCGCATCTCATCAAGCAGTGTTTCAAGATCGTGGGCGAATTCGGAGATTTCAGTGAATCCGAACGTCGCGCCGCCTCCTTTAATGGAGTGCGCGGCGCGGAAAATCGCATTCATCGTCTCCGGATCTGCTGCCCCGATATCCAGGTTCAGCAGTCCATGCTCCATGATGTCGAGACCTTCGAGGCTTTCCTCAATGAAAACCTCAGTGATCTCGTCGATATCAATATCGATGCTCATCTCAACTCCCGTAGATGGCGGTCATTGAGGGAGCGGCCGTCGCTGTCAAAGCTTTACAACTTTGTTGGGCGTCTAAGGTGCACCCTTAGCGCTGTTCGGCTTTTCCGATTCTGTCGCAAATGACAGCCCTGTCATTTCTTCCATTACAATACGCACGGAACCCAAGGGGGAGGGTTGGTCACAAATGAAACGAATTCTGATTATCTGGGTCGCAGCACTTGGCGGCGGCCTGCACGGGGACGGCATGGCAGCGCAACAACAATCACAAGGCGTCGTTTGGGCGATGAACGTCGCCGGGTCGGCTTATCAGTCCAGCGATGGCATCACTTATTCCGCGGAAACCGGCATCACGGGCGGTGAAATCGGGTGTATTGAGACGATCAAAGGCTCGCAGGACCCGACGCTCTACCAAAACTATCGGGTCGGCGACATCCGCGTTGACCACACCCTGCCGAATGGCAGTTATGACGTCATCCTGCATTTCGCAGAGCCGAACGACATCGGCGGCGGTGAGCGCGTGTTTGATGTGCTTGTTAACGGTGAGCGTCGAATTGAAGATCTCGATGTGATGGCGTGGCGCGATGGCAAGGTGATCTCGGCACTGACAGTAGCAACGGCGGCGGTGCCAGTAACTGACGGAAAGTTGGAGGTGCGCTTTGAGCCTAAACAGGGCGAACCGATCCTGAGTGCCGTGGTGGTTCGCGAGCGCCAGGCACGCGACCCAAGCTGGAAGCTCAAGTGGAGTGATGAGTTCGATTATGAAGGGGCGCCTGACCCAACCAAATGGACTCATGACATCTGGCAGCCGCGAAAAGTGAACAACGAGGATCAGTACTACACCGACCGCGAACAAAACGTGCGTGTTGAGAACGGTATGCTCGTCATCGAAGCTCACCGCGAAGACTATGAGAACGCACAGTACACTTCGGGGCGCATCCACACGGCGGGCAAAGGGGATTTTCTTTATGGAAGATTCGAAATGCGCGCCAAGGTGCCTCGTGGTCAGGGGACTTGGCCCGCGATCTGGATGCTACCGTCCGATCCATATAAGTATTCGACAACCTGCGAACCTGGCGAGGACTGGCAGGGGAGTGAGACCTGTGACGCCTGGCCGAACTCAGGTGAGATCGACATTCTCGAACACGTGGGCTACCAGATGGGGCATGTTCACGGCACCGTTCACAATCGAGCTTACTATTGGGTCAATTGGGAGCAGCGTAAAGGGCGTATCCTCGATTCGACGGTCGAGAGTGAGTTTCATGTCTACGCACTGGAGTGGTCACCCGAGCGCATCGACATTTTCGTCGATGACACGCTCTACTTCAGTTATATGAATGAGGGCACTGGTTGGGAAGCCTGGCCGTATGACCATCCGTTCCACCTAATCATTAACATTGCCGTCGGCGGCGTGTGGGGGTCGGCAGGCGGTCCTACCGACGATAGTGTGTTGCCGCAGAAGATGTGGGTGGATTTCGTTCGGGTGTACGAGCGCGAGATCTAAGGACGAACCGACTACCAGGTCTGCAAATCGACGCCCAGCAATGCCGGCATGTCAGAAGCGTTGTACAGGTCAATCTTGCCGAAGCTGATGGGCTGCGGCGGGTTGCCTGTGATTCGAGCATGATGATGTTCTGCCTGAATGCCTGCTCGCAGCGGCTCAATCAGTCGGTCGTCCGGAATGAATCCGATGTCCCCCAGGTCTTCAATAAGCTGCGTGAGCATGCCGTCTTTCGCAGTGGCGCGATCAACCCCGAGCCCCTCGCAGCGAGCGAACGCGCGCTCCGAAGCTGAGATATCTTCAGCCAGAATTTCAAAGCCCGTTAACACGGCCCGGTCCGCGCCCACCCTCGCGAGTTCACCAATGCCGCCGCGCACGCGAACATCGACATCGGCCGAGTAGAAATCTTCAACCAGCACCGAGAAGGTTAGGGCTAATTCATCTTGTAGTTGCTCGATGCCGTAGCTGAAGGACAGCACCATCCGGTCAATGCCGAGTTCGAGCAGATCCTTGCTTGAGTACCCGAAACGATTCAGGCAGTGGCCGAGAGGGTCTTCCTCCCGTGTTGGCAGCTGGCCGCCATAGGCCTCGGCCGCTTCCAACTCGGCTTCGCGGAAGAACTTCATCATGTAGTCCGTTCCTGTATCGACAACGACTCCATCAACGAAGACCTGAATGCTGTCGGGGAAATCACCAGAGGACAGCGTTCGCGGCCCGATGTTATGTAGCTTCAGAAGGTCAAAGAACGTCGGAAGCTTAATACCCACCGAATCGAGTTCGACTCGATCCTTGAAACCTGGAATGCCAACGGAGACCTTGTCGACGGAAAGTGCACCCGTCATGGAGCTACTGACAGTCTCGTACTCGACACTGGCGAATGGACGCATCATGGTGATCGCCTGATCCACCGCTTCTGTCGTCTTGTAGTTGATATAGAACTTGGTGCCAAAGTAGCCGATGACAGACAGTGCCGCCGCACCCAGGATAAGCCGTTTCACAGGTGTTCTCTCTATTCCAATGCATTGCGATTGAGTGCGTGCGAGTACATGGATTTCGGCGGATTCTGTCAAACGAACAGGTCACAGATTCGCAAGAGCCTCAGCGTGTTATGCATGACGTGTGGACCCGATCACGTCACAGTTTCGCTACACTTGGCGACAGCTCATCAAGGGGGAGCACCTTATGTGCCGTGTGTTTGTTCGTTTGTTTTCGCTGGTTGCGATCACCGCTGTACTGGTTGGGTTTCCAAGCGCGTCGTTGGCTCAGGCGGATGGTTATGAAGCACTGACATCTCTCTACGATGAGTTGCTGCTCTGGCAGGACGAGAATCGAGCGCGGCGAGCGGTACCCAACCGCGATATCGCTGGCGCCGCCGCCAAACTCTATCCCGATTATGGACCGGACGCGGTCGCCGAGCGGCGTGTCACCATGGATGGCTTTCAGCAACGTTTTGATGCGATCGACGCTGATGATTGGCCGATCCCGGAGCAGGTTGACTATCTCGCGGTTCGATCCCGGTTGGATCAGCAGGAGTTCCTGCTGGCGGTATCCAAACCGTGGGCACGCGATCCGGGGTTCTATGTCGATCGCATGCTGCGTGTCACGTTTACCGATTTACCGCTGGACGCCGACGCTACCAGCGTCCTGAGAACGCGACTTGCCGCCATCGCACTGTTGGCTGAGCAGGCTCGAGAAAACCTGAATGACGTCGCCGCCGATTATGCGGATCTTGCGTTACACAATCTGACGAATGCAGATGGCGTTGGCCATGGTTACCCCTACAGAGCGACACCGCCTGCGGGTGTGCTGGGCTGGTACGAGGACTTCTTGGCGAGGGCTGAAGTCGAGCAGCCAGAGTTGGTCGAGGATATCGAGGCCACTCGAGATGCTGTTGCAGGGTTTAACGAATGGTTGCTTGAGAATCGACCTGCGATGAATGCGGATGCGGGGGTTGGGAAAGCGCACTTCAACTGGTATCTCAAGCACGTCAAGCTGATGCCCTATGACACCGAAGATATCGTGGTCCTCGGGTTGCGTGAATTGGATCGCTTATGGGCGGTTTATGGGCTCGAGCAACATCGCAATCGCAATGAGCCGGTGCTCGAATTGAGTGACTCCGCAGAAGAGTATCAGCGACGTATTGACGAAACCGATCAGCAGATTCGGACATTCCTTGTTGATAACGAAATCATCACCGTGCCCGACTACGTCGGCGGACTCGCGACTAACGCGCCGTGGATCGTCAGGCCCAACGGACCTAACTTCTGGGAGCAGGTGCAGTTTCGCAACCCCACGCCAGATCATCTGCACGCGGTAATTCCGGGCCATCGCTTTGACGGTCTGATCGAGCAGAATAATCCCCATCCTATTCGAGGCCGTCTAACGAGTGGTGCGCGCGCGGAAGGCTGGGCGGTGTATCTCGAGGAGGGCATGTTGCAAGCGGGACTGGACATGTCACCGCGTACGCGTGAGTTGATTTTCATCTTCGGGATATTCCGTGCGGCTCGCGTACCAGCCGACGTGTGGCTACAGACCAATCAGATGACGGTCGCGGAAGCGGTGTCCTGGTGGCAGGAGCGAGTACCGTATCTCGACGAGGATGTTGCCCGCGTCGATGCTGAGATCTATCTGCGCCGACCCCCTGGATATGGGTTGGGGTACACGATTGGAATGCTGCAGATGCAACGCCTGCTTGGCGATCGCAAGCGCCAGCTAAAGGGCGACTTTAATCTTCGTGAATTTCACGACGATTTCATGGCGGCAGGACGATTGCCATTGTCGTTGATCCGCTGGGAGATGACCGGACTTAATGATGAGATCGTCGACCTGTGGCAGCGTGAGCGTCTGTCTGACTTGCCTCGATAATCGACACAGCGAGCCTTAGAACATCTTGTGTTCGCGAGCCTCGTGTCCAGCGATACCCTCTGATATCAATCGGGTGTAGTGCTCGCGCAAGGTACGCGTGCCGCTAACAGGTGTGGCTTCTGCATCATATCGCTGCCGCTCTTCGTCCCAGAGCAGCATTGATTCCGTCGCGTAGTAATGACCGATCCGTGCGAACTCAGCCTTTGCCGCAATCGCAGGAATGAGTTTGCCGATCGGAGTCAGCAGTGCCGCGATACCAGCTAGCAGTTTGGGTGACACCGATCGGAATCTCGGTGGCTTGCCAGCTTGTTCGAAGAGGAGTGCTCCCTGGTCACGGGGTGTGAGTGCAGGACCTGGACCACCGATTGGCAGGACTTGATTCAGGCGCTCAGGATCTTCCAAACAATCGATCAGGTAGTCGGCGAGGTCGCGCTCCGCGATCGGCTTGCAGGCGGTAAGGGTGCCATCGCCAAACAAGAGAAAAGGTCTTCCAGCCTGTATTCGCTCCAGTTGACCTGACAGTGATTTAAAGAACGCTGTCGGTCGTACTATGGAATAGGGTAGGCCTGATCGTTCCAGAGCCTGCTCAAAAGCCAGCTTTGCATGTTGGAATGCGAGCCTGGGTTTTTGTACGCAGATTGCTGATAGCAACACGAACTGCTGCACCGAGTGCAAGGCACACAACGAGAGCAGGTTCTGGTTCGCATCGTGATCGACGCACCACGCATCATCGGGTGCACCCGTTCTCGATGCAAGGCAAGAAATAACAAAATCGAAACGGTGGCCGTTCAGATCTGCCGCAAGTCGTGATGGATCGATCACATCGGTTGCGATCTGCTCGCAGTAGGTGAGTGCTGGGTCTGGCTTGCGCACGAGTGCGGTCACCGCGTAGTCACGCTCGATTAATCGGGTGGCTACTGCCCGACCGATGTACCCGGTCGCCCCCGCAAGCAGAACCCTGCGTCCATTCACCCCGGTGCCCTTGCTGTCGCATGTTGTCCCACGCTGACATGGTGACATGGTCGTACGTCGCCCGACAATCCACAGCTTGAGCTGAACAATCGTGCGCCGGATAATCTCGTTCATCGTGCTTAATCATCCTGACATTCTCACGGCTGAAGCGGGTCTCGACCGTGCTGTAGTAGCGCTACGTGCCGGACAGCTCGTGGGCATGCCCACGGAAACTGTGTATGGCCTCGCCGCCGATGCGACGAATCCTGCCGCAGTAGCGCAGATTTATGCAGCAAAGCGGCGGCCTAGCTTCAACCCACTGATCGCCCACTGCGGGTTGATCGAACAAGCGATGTCGGAAGGCGTCTTCGATGAGCGTGCGTGTCGTCTGGCAGCAGCATTCTGTCCTGGGCCGCTGACGCTGATCGTACCTGCTGCTGAACAGGGTTCGGTGTGCGAGCTTGCGCGTGCAGGACTCGAGACGATCGGTTTGAGGATCCCGCGCCATCCGGTGGCACTTCGGTTGCTCTCCGAAGTGGACAGGCCATTGGCAGCGCCTTCAGCAAACCCCTCGGGGCAACTCAGCCCAACGACATCGAGCGATGTCGCAAACGCCTTTGGCTCAGAAGTCAGTATGGTGTTGGAGGGAGGCGCTTGCGAGGCGGGTATTGAATCCACAATCGTCGCCGTCTTGCCGGATGCACTACCCACGATACTGCGACCTGGCGTGATCGGAAGAGCGGCGATCAGCGCCGTTGTTGGTGAGCTTCAATCGACAGATGATTCGCTAGCGGTGATCGCACCCGGTCAGTTGTCGTCACATTACGCGCCGGGCGCGGAAGTGCGCCTGAATGTCAGTGATACGCGACCGGGAGAGGTATTGCTTGGATTCGGACCAAATGTACCTGCCGGTGCGGCGAACCTATCTGATAAAGGCGATACGGTTGAGGCTGCGGCTAACCTCTATCGTATGCTGCGAGAACTCGACCAACCGGATGTTGCCGCAATCGCGGTTATGCCGATTCCTGAAGATGGTTTGGGAGAGGCGATCAATGACCGCCTGCGTCGCGCTGCAGCTCCCCGTACTCAGCCGAGCGCTTTGGAAAGGCCTTGATCCTTTAACCAGCGGCCAAAACCCTCTTGCACAGCCTCCTCCCGTACGCGACGTATCGCCCGGGCCAGTCAATCGTGGGTTGCAGGTCCGACTGACTCGGCGTGAACCCTTGTAGGCTGCGGTGTGTCTAGAACGGAATATCGTCGTTGAAGCTTGGTGGCGGTGGCGCCTCTTCCTGAACCGGCGGTGGTGCATTCTGCGCGTCTCCGGTGTCCGCACGATCGACGCGCCACGCTTTGACGTCGGTGTACCAGCGACCGTTGTATTCGCGGCTTTCCAGATCGAAGTGGACTGTCAGTGACTCACCTTCGGTGATACTGAATTGATCGATCTTGTCGCCCCAGACCATGAAGCAAACCTGCTTGGGATAGTCTCCCGGGATTTCGATGACATACTCCTGCTTGCGCCAGGTGCCTCGCGCCGAGGTGCCTGATTTTTCGGGCAGGGCGTTGATGATTTTGCCGTTCAATTCCACTGTGTCGCGTCCGGTCTTCGAGAGAGACCGCAAGGATACCGAGCCAACAAAAGCGAGTAAATCTGCGCTACCCTTGATCGCCTTGGGACGAGCTATTGGGGACCGATCGATGTCTGTATGCCGAATCAGAGCGTTCATGTTCGTGGGCTGTTTGTTGTCGCTGGTAGCGGGCTGCGCAGCGCCTGTCCCAGTTGCCCACGATCCAGCCTTGTTGCCCGTCAAAACGCGCGACCTGCAGCAGGGTTCGTACGAGGCGGCATCGACTTCAGCCATTACGATCAGGTCATCATCTCTGGGCCGGTCATCGCATTTGCGACACCCGACAAGACGCAGAATCCATTTAGGGTAACCGCGAATCAAAGAGAGCAATTGGTCGGGGTCATGCAAAAGGCGCTGCGCTCGGCGTTTTCCAACGCGGACAACTTCGCACTGGTAGAAGTACCATCATCGACTGCCCTGAGGCTCGATGTTCGGATCGAGTCAATCCGTGTACCGCAAGCGTCGTCTGGTACTGATGCCGCCATAGGACGTACCGGGATTTTTACGCCGATTGATGGGAAGGCACGCGTCGTACTTGAGCTCAGTGATGCTGAGAGTCGCGAAATTCTCGCGATGGGCGTGGACGATCAATTGATCAGCGGCACGGCCATCATCGAGGACGGCAAGTTTGTCTCGAGCTGGTCAGAGGCGGCAGAGATTTGCGATCGCTGGGCCGAGGCGGCCCGCAAAGCGACGGATACGTTACTCGGATAGCAGCCCTGATTTGCTGGTGAACTTCTTTGCCAACGTCGTGGAGCGCGAGACTACTCGTGTTGTCACCGAGCCGACGGTTGCAACCGCATACTACGGCTACCGTCTTGGTGTGTATCGCACTTTCCCGTCATACGGTACGACGACGGAGACCGTGAGTTACCAGGAAGGTACGCTCAATGTCGATGTGGTTGATGCCAGCGCCAAGCAGTTGATCTGGGAAGGTATCGCCGTCGGTAAAGTGCGGCGCAAGGGTATGGAGAACCCTCGCGAGGCGATCAGTGCGGCGATCGATCAGTTGTTTGACCAGTTTCCGGTCCCGGAATCGAGCTAATACCAGCCGGGGCTCAATTTTTGTGACCCATGTGCTGTCGGTGAACTGACCGACTGGCGCATCATGTGCTTTGGGGATCGGGCCAGCGAGCGATGCACGCGGCCGCCCCGAATGAACGGAATCAGGCTCACCACTGGAAATCGCGCTTTGAAAGCTCTCGAGATTCCACAACGTCTCGCAGTTGTGTTGTTGCTCGCGTTGGGCGTTGCAATCTTCTTTGCAACCTATCGCGCGATCGACAGCGTTGTTGTGGAGCAGAGCCGAGTTCAGCAGCAGGCAATCACGCCCGTCCACGACCTGGTACATGATGAACTGCTAAGGCCGCTCTATATCGCAGAGACCTTTGCCAGTGCGATCAGCTTTTCCGTTGCGATGGATTCCGACGCCCTCGACGAAGATGCGCTGCTTGAGCGACTGCGCAAGATGGAGCGCGACCTGAATCTCACGTTCTTCGTCGCAAGTGAGCGCACGCGCCGACAATACATGTCAGATGGCACGACTCTGGATCTAGAGGAAGGCAAGGTTGCCTGGTATTTCGAGGCGAAGGCTCGCGGCACCGATTTCATGGCCGATTTGGGTCAGGTGGGCGATGTCCACCTGTACTTTGATGTCGCGGTTTACGGTGATGAACGGGAGTTCCTCGGTTACGTCGGTGTTGGTAAACGCATCCAACGTTTTCTCGATTCGTTCAATCGGTACAAATCCGAGTTTGGATATGACTTCCTTTTCGTCAACGCCGCCGACGAAATCATGCTGACGTCGTTGCCAGACTATCTGGTCACTGATGCGTACATACCGACACTGGACACACTCGGCGGCTTCCCCGAGACTTCGTCGGTCGGTGGCACCGTCGACGGCGAAATCATCGAAGTGTCTGGAGACAAGCTCCTGATAACAGAGTTCCGCATCGACGAGCTGGGATGGCGACTCTTGCTGCTGGTGCCGCTCGAAGCGAGGCAAGCGCAAATCACGAACACATTTGTATCGAATGCCGTCAGTACCCTGATCATTCTATTGCTGCTTGCCGCAGTCGTGTTTGGTCTGATGATGCTCTATCGACGCAGCCTTGAACGGACCGTGGAGATCGACGAATTGACCGGTCTGCCAAATCGCACCCTGGTGCAGCGACGATTCCGAAAATTCCAGCGTACGGGCGAAGCGCTCTGCGTCGTGATTATCGATCTCGACCATTTCAAGAACATCAACGACTCTCATGGTCACGATGCGGGCGACCGCGCGTTGCGCGCCGTCGCAAACTCACTGAAACAAGAGTTGCGCGAAGAAGACATCGTTAGTCGATGGGGCGGTGAGGAGTTCGTTATGCTGCTTCCGGCCGCATCGATTGAGCTCGGTCGAGCCGTAGCTGAGCGTGCGCGTGAGAACCTTGAAGCACTCAAGATCGACGCGGATGGCGTACCGGTTTCCGTAACGGCGAGTTTCGGCGTGGCGTTTGGGTCTGCACAGTCGGATTCGTTAGCGCAGCTCTTGGCGCAGGCCGACAAGATGCTCTATGAGGCAAAAGCCAAAGGGCGGAACCAGGTCCAATTGTATGTGGTTGGCGATCAGGAGCGCGACCAGGATCGTACCGCCTAGGCTAGGGCTCTGCGCGAACCGCACGCTTGAGGCGGCCGATCAAAGCGGGGCCCTGATAAATGAAGCCCGTGTAGATCTGAAGTAGATCGGCACCTGCGGCGATGCGCTGTCTCGCGCTATCTGCTGAATCGATACCGCCAACGCCAATTAGCGTCATATCCGAACCCGCGGTTCCACGAATCAAAGACATGATTTCGTTTGCCCGTTGGCGAACCGGAACACCGCTGACGCCGCCCGCACCGATCGCATCCAACTCATCAGCTGTTGTACGCAGCCCTTCTCGGCTGATGGTCGTATTGCTGGCAACGATGCCGTTGATATTCAGTTCGGTAACCAGCGCCACGGCATCAAGAATCTTGTCGTCGCTGAGATCCGGTGCAATTTTCAGGAGTATCGGTCGCGGAGTTTTCAGTCCCTGGTTGATCTCCTGCAAGCCGCCAAGGATACGTTTCAGCGGCTCGCGGTCTTGCAGTCCACGCAGGCCAGGCGTGTTCGGTGAACTCACATTGACGACAAAATAGTCGACACACTCGTGCAAGCCACGGAAACAGGTGTTGTAGTCGTCTGCTGCAGACGCATCAGGTGTGTCCTTGTTCTTCCCAATATTGCCGCCAACAATCAGTCCCTCCGGCCGGGTCTCCAGTCTGGCGCGCATGGCATCCAGCCCTTCATTGTTGAAGCCCAGTCGGTTGATCAAGGCATCATCCTTCTCGAGACGGAAGATTCTGGGTTTTGGATTTCCCGGTTGTGGGCGTGGCGTTACCGTGCCGACTTCAACGAAACCAAACCCCAGTGACTGCAACGCGCGCAGGTAACGCGCATCTTTGTCAAACCCGGCAGCGAGACCGACGCGATTCGGGAAGGTGAGTCCCATAACCTGTGCGGGCTCGTCGAGATGACGCTTGGCATAGCGTGCCTCGATGAGCGCACGTGTTGGTGCGAAGCTGTTCCAGAGTGTGAGCTGATCGGTGACCAGATGATGGGCGCGTTCGGCATCCAGTCGAAACAGCGCGGAACGCAGCAGCGGATACATAGAAAGTCTGACTAGCGGTGTCGGCAAACCGCATTATAGGCCATCCATGGCGCTTTCCGAGCGGTGCTCACCTAAGGCGCTACGAGAAGCTCCGCATATTGCTCAGCGAGGAACGCTGTGAACGCCACCGCCCCTTGATACCGGTTCAAGTGTGTGGTGTCGCTGAACATGGCATTCGTAACGGGTTCGATCGTTTGATAGTCACGCACGACAAGGCCTGTTCCGGTTTCGATCTCGCGCACGACTGCGGCTTGCCGGTCAAGCGCCTCGGGTGGGTTCTTAATCCAGTCGGTATTTTTCGGCAGCATCACGATCTCGACGTGATCCGAAATCGCCTGGAAATTTTCGACGATACGGATGAAGGCTTCGACGAGCTCGGGGTCAAAATGTAGCTCTTCAATATCGGCGCTTTGAATCCGGTCCAGTCGATCCACGGCCAGGTTGTAATCGGAAGCGGCGAGGTTGTAGTACTCGTTGATCAGATCAACGGTCTCGGGTGAGCGCTCGCTCTTGATGGTGCCGCCGCCCTGCCACGGGTAGTACCAGTCGGTGCCGTCGTAGTCCGGATAGTCTTCCTCCAGACGTGGCGTGAGCACTTTGACGATTTCCCCGATTCTCTCCTCTGCGGCTTCGTCAGGTTCGAAATCGACACCGGTGTCGTCGCGTGGTGTCTGGAACGGTCCACCCCAGAGAAACGTGGTGATCATTTCTGCAGAGATTCCGTCGCGGAGGTAGCGGATCAACGCCATACGGATACCGGACTCGGGGTCATCGAGTGTGATGTCGCGAAGCTCGGGTGGGTTGGCTAGCAGCGAGATATACGACTCTTCGAGTGCGGCCTGCAGGTTGCGGCGAGACTTGGTGGTCTGAAAGGGATTGAACTCGATTACGACGAGTTTCAATCGTCGATCGTTGGCTTCGAAATCATCGCGAATGCGGCGTGCGAGATAATCCTGAAACATCGGGTTCAAGCCACCGAATCCAAAGTTGAAGGACTTGATATTGCCGCCCGCCTGGTTGATCGCCATATCGAATTCGCGTGGTGAGAATCCGGCATCGATCATCGAGGAGCCAAACGCGATCACAAGATCCTGCGGTTCCTCCACGATCTGTGGCAAGGCGTCGCGCGCCTGTGTAACGCGCTCTAGCAGACTACTCGATCCTACGCCGAGCATCGCCAGTACCCCCTTAACCAGGGCGAGAGACAGGCCCATGCCGATCAGCACGGTTAGGAAGATACGTGCAAATACGCGCCGTTGGTCCGGCGAATCAGAACTGGAAGTAGATGAATTCACTGCTCGGTTCTCCGGTCATGAGGCAAAGGGCCTGGAAAAAAACAAGGACGGGCCAGAACACCCATTTTTTTCGCTCGAATACCTTGCCTTTGCTGATTACGAACCAGTCTTGAAGATGCATCCAGATCACGGCGATAACGGTCACTACAAACACGCGCCCGGCGATTGCGCTTTGCTCGGGTAGTGCGCCAAGTGAATGCAAATTCACGATGATGTCCCATGCCGAGTCGATGGAGTTTGCCCGGAACAAGACCCATCCGATTAGCACGAGGTAGAACGTCATTGCCCATTTGAGCAAGGTAAGAATTCTCGAACGCGACCCAACAAACCCCGCAAAGGACTTCAGATTGGCGAGGTAGTGGGTGGCTGTAATGATCACGCCGTGGAAGAAGCCCCAGGCGACGAACGTCCACGCAGCGCCGTGCCACAAGCCGCCGAGCAACATCGTGATCATCACATTGCGATGGCGTTGATATTTGCCGCCCAGTGAAATGTAGAGGTAGTCGCGTAACCACGTAGACAGCGATATGTGCCAGCGACGCCAGAAGTCGACAGGTGATCTGGCGAAATAAGGCAAATTGAAGTTCGGCGGGATCTTGAAGCCAATCATCAGCGCGAATCCGATAGCCATGTCCGTATAGCCGGCGAAGTCACCATAGATTTGGCCAGCGAATGCGAGCGTGCCGGTCCACGCTTCAATCAGACTGACCGGACCCTCGGCCTCGAACAGTACGGCGGCGGGAATAGCGAGCAAATCCGCAATCGTCTTCTTGATGAGTCCTGAGGTGACGAGCAGCATGCCGTGCCTCGCACCATCCCAGGTCGGGATCGGTAGTGAGTGAAACTGCGGCAGAATTTGTCGTGCTCGCAAAATCGGGCCAGCAACGAGCTGCGGAAAGAAGGCGAGCGCGGTGGTGAAGTGAACCAGCCCGCGTCGTGGTTCCATATCACCTCGGTACACATCGATCGTGTAGGACATGCTCTGGAACGTGTAGAACGAGATGCCGACCGGCAACACCCACGAAAGCGTTGGAATCGAAGCTTCGACCCCGAATAACAAAAGGAAGTCGGCCACCGAGGACAACGCGAAATCAGCATATTTGAAGAGTCCGAGTATGCCGAGATTCAGTGCGATCGAGGCCGACACCAGGAGCTTCTTGCGTTGCTGAGTCGCGGCGGCGGCTATGGCCAACGCGAGGTAGTAGTCGACGATGGAGCTGCCGACGAGCAGCGGGATGAACCGATAGTTCCAGGCGCCATAGAAGACGAGGCTAGCTACCAGAATGAAATAGAGTTTCGGTCGCTTCTGGACGAGGATCAGCCCATAGATGAGCAGAGACGCCACGAAGAAGACGAAGAAAATCGGCGTATTGAATAACATTGTGTCGTCAGATGTCCCTAAATCTGGCGTTGCGAGCTCTAGCCCGCATTCTCGCTTTTGTGCTTATAGCGCGTTTCTGGACGAAAGGTTACAGGCCTCGGTGGCAGAGTCTACTCAGCATCTCATCGAGCCCGATCCGAACTTCGGTCTTGTATAGGCTGCAACGTCAGTGTGGACTGCGCGTGTTGTTCAATCATCGAGTCTGAAAACCACAAATATTCAGTATGTCCCTCACGAAACGCCTCGATCTGATCGCCGAGTTGTGGATGGCGCGTTCGTCCGACGACTCCGCCCGGCAGGTTGGTGCGCACTTTGTCGGGATCGGCAAGATCCGCCACCATGCGCCACGAGACCGACCAGTGAGGATCGAATCCCGGCGCAGAAAAGTCGTACAGAGCACGGTTCAAGGTTTCGCCCGAGCCAGGCTGCGGATAGGACTGGTTCCCCGTCAGTCGGCCCAGTAACCCGCTCAGGCGCAAAGGCCCAGTCCGGTGCATGGCCCGGACATCACCCCAGTGCCAGTCCTCGGCACTCGAGCCATACGCCTCAGTCAATTCCGCGATGGCGTCTTCACCGGCTAGGCGGAATAGGTCGTCCCGTGTCTCACGGCCTGGCGTGCCGGTGTCATCGAACCAGGCACCCCAGTAGGCATCGCCCTCAAGCACCATCGTGTGCAGGCGCTGTTGCCAGAGGTACCAGGAATCCAGATAGCGTTCGGTGGCGTCACCCAGGTCGTCGCGAAACACCCGTCGCGCGAAGTGGCGGTAGGTTGCCTGAAACACCGTGGGTGCTGCTGTGTCGAGTTCATCACGGTAGTCCCACCCATCGAGAATGGCGGCGAGCAGTTCGGTCGCTTCGTCTTCCGCCAAAGCAGCCATCATGATCGGTGCGACGCTTTGTGCGAAGACGTTCATATTGTCGCGTTGCGCTTCGTGGTGTGTCTCGTGACTAATAGTCTCGGTGCTGGCCAGCAGCTGTTGCAGGCGTTCATAGCGCCAGGTCGGCGAGGCGTAGGTCGTGAACGTGTAGGGGTAATCGACAGGCTGAGCATACTGATTGGCGCTGCCGGCCCAACCTTGTTCTGGGTCGACATCTCGCGGCATGTCCAAAGCGGGTATCAGGCCTTCCCAATTGTCCTCGCCGTCTGCCACAAGTGGTGTGGCGCCGTCGCCGCGTGTGCGTATGGGCGCCGCACCGGTGGACACACGTGCCGTGTGGCCGGAGGTGTCGCCGAGG
>JBCCKF010000013.1:0-126560 GCA_039027435.1 Pseudomonadota bacterium
CACGAGGGCTTTGTGTTCCTGGCGGTGGTCATGGACCTGTTTGCGCGCAACATCGTCGGTTGGTCGATGTCCGATCGCATCACCGATCAACTCGCTCTGGATGCGCTGACGATGGCTTACTGGCGACGCCAGCCGAACCAGACAGTGCAGTTGCATACCGACCAAGGGTCTCAGTACACCTCCGGTCGATGCCAACGCTTACTCAAAACGCTCAACATCGAGCCGAGCATGAGTCGGCGTGGAACCTGTCATGACAACGCGGTAGCCGAGAGCTTCTTCGCAAACCTCAAGAAGGAAAAAATCAGACGACAACAATACCGAACTCGCGACGATGCACGTGCGGCCATGTTCGAGTACATCGAGCTGTTCTACAACCCGACACGGCGCCATACGCATAACGGGCGGGTTGCTCCAACAGTCTATGAGCAGCAATACTTTAAGCAGACGGAAGGTGTCTAGAAAACTCAGGCCGTATCAATCACTTATATCCGACCCTGGGAGGGATGGCCGACCTTGGCGATAATCATGGATGTCTTCTCGCCAAAGATCATCGACTGGGCGACTCGGTCTTCGATGCACAAGGAGCTCGTGCTCGGCGCGTTTACTAGAAGCAACAAAAACACGTCGCCCGAAAGGCTGAATCATCCATTGGATGAGGGTAACCAATACGGCAGGGACGATTGGCAGCGCTTTTGTTGCGGTAACGGGCTAGAGCCCAGCATGAGTCGTAGGGGTAATTGCAGGGATGATTCGGTGTTAGAGTCTGTCTTCGGCAGCCTCAAGTAAGAGCGAGTCAAAGTGCGAGTCTACAACAATCGCTCAGCCGCAACCGCCGACGTATCTCACTACATCGACTCATTCTACAATCCGACACGGCGGCATAAAGACCTTGTCGGAGTCAGTACGGACGCATACGAAGCTGCATTGTGGAAGAGTTGAACTGACTGTCCGCAGAAAGCTGGTAACACCATTATAAATTATCCTTAGCCTACACAAAAAAACTCTCACCGCATAGCTCGCAGCTTACGGCCATAGACCGCCTCTTTGACGCTCCCTTTCAACGCAATTCTTATCTCAAAACTAGCCTTTTCAGACTCCGTGGTTTTCAGTGTCGCCCACTTTTGATCAGGAGGATTTTCGACTGATACGATTGTTTCAAAGGGCACAGTGGCGACGTGCACGGGAGGGTGAACTCCGTCAAAAATCGCCACTCCGTTAGCGGTCGCTTTCGAGTAAAGATGAAATACTTCCTTCCCGACGCGGATAGGAATTAGATTCCAATCTTCGGAAGACCTAAGGAATTGTTCTTGATAGCCACGAGGAAACTGACTGATAAAAAAACGCTTTAAATCATTCCTCTCCCGCGATCGCTGCAGCGCGGACGGAATACCCCCCACAATTAGGAGTGCTATCAGCGCAAAAATCATCCACACATCCACTCTGATTCTCCACTACAGCTAGACCGAACGAGCCCTGTACCCAAACTCTATCGCGGCGGAGCGCTTATTCTCGGTGGGTGAACAATAGCGGGCCTGAAGGCATTAGCTTGATTTATCGGGGTGAGCGCTCCCTTCTTTGTCATCAAACCACCTAACTCTCGCACGAGGATTGTTTCAGTCTGTATCAACCTAATACCCTCAGTGACGTCGTCCACATTATTCAAAACCCGCATTGTAGAACTGATTATAGCCCTTCGTCGCTTTGTCTCCAGCGACCATTTATAAGCTCTCGCGCTAGCGGCACCAGCCTGGCTTAGAGTGTACCCGGTCGCATTGACGGCCCCTCGTGCAGCCAACCCGCCCGTTGTCGCTAACCCTCCCACCGGTACCGGTACAGGAAAGAGGGTCGATATTGCCGCCACCGTAAATTCATTGGCCAAATCCGCTACAGGATCCCTTATCCCGTGTAAGTCATTGAGCAATTGATTCTGCATATTCAACGCGTATTCTCTGGGGTCTCCCAAATCAATTCCCGAAGCATATTCGCTCTCTACACCGAGCGGTCGAGCGCCAAAAGTGTAGTCACCAGGATTGGCCTGAAACGTCGCAAGATCCTGTGCAAGCAGCCGCGCGTCCTCTTCGGAACCCGCGAGTAGTGTCCCACGACTGCCTGGTGCATCACCGAACCTGAGCCCATCAGAAACGTCATTATCACTGCCAGACGTATCCTCAGTCTGAGAGTTACCCGAATTGCTGCCTCCTCCGCTTAAGTAGATGTAGTACTGCTTTTTCCGACTCTGATCCCATTCCTGGCTTGGCGTACAGATATCGTTTAGACACCCATTATCGCCGCGTAAACCTCCTGGATTGCCACCAAAGATGAGATATCCGGTAGGGTCTGTTGCGGAAAGCGGGTTGTTCAGAACGTAGATATAGCCATTGAGACTTTGACTGAACTCAGGGAACTGGATAAACGGATCTACGCTCAGGAACTTACCAACCTTTGCGTCGTAAACACGGCCATTCATGTGGATTAAGCCAACTTCCTGGAGGTGATCATGCCCCGTAAACCCGCGAGTAGTCACCGCGAAGGCACCCATGAATGATTGCTTCCAGTCACCAACTCGCGCGTCTCCGAACACGTCGTATCCTTTCCGCTCAGTAACGAAGCCATTAACGTCCGATATCAAATCAACCGACCCAAGATGATCCGTATGAAGAAAGCGGTAGTCGTCGCCTGTCTCAGCGCCGGTTTTCCTGGTCATCACCATGAAGTCCCCCACATAGTGCTTCCGGCGAATTACTTGACCGCTCGAGGAGTCCTCAATACTGTACTCGTAGGATTTTCCGACATAGTAGGTTTGTATTGAATCTCCGCCTGCCGTTAGCGTGCGTTTCCATCTCGCTTGGTCCGGCGAGTACCAAAAACGATCAACGGTAGTCCCTTTTTGGATTCTCTCCGGCTTGTTCGCAATGGTGTAGTCGATCGTCCGCCCATCGCCACTGATTTGGTTGCCGTTCTTATCGTATTGGTAAGTTGCGGTGCCGCCACCAGTCTTTACGATTCGAGTAACTGCATTTGGACCTGCATTCGGGTCCGGGTTGGAATGCGTATGGGCGGAGATAATGTGGTTCGGATAATAGTACGTACCGAAATCCGATTTGCTGAGAAGGTTACCTCTCGCATCGTACGAGTAGAGCTTATCGGGGGGAAGCAGACCGCTACCACCCGCCGTGTGTTCTAGTCTAGACCGTACAATTCGGTGCAAGTCGTCATACTCTTCAAATACCTCTTTAATACCAGACGCAATGTTCTCTCTTGAGCTCATGTTCTGGAATGCGTCATACGTATAGAGAATGCTCTGGATCATTTGCGTAGAGCAATTGTTGTAGTAGCGGGCTACGCAAGTTGAATTAATCTGACCTGTATCCGTTTCGTAAGAGCGGGTGTTTCTGAGTTTCGATACCCACCCCAACTCCTGCTCTAGAACTTGGTTCCGCTCATCCATTTTGTTGACGCGACGCAGAAGCTGGTTGTTAGCCACATTGCGATCTTCGCTCACGTAACCTTGACTGTTATAGACTGACTTAACAGCAAACCCAGTCGGATACGTTAAGCTCTCAGGACGTCCGAGGCTGTCGTAACCCACCGTCATCGCAAACGGTGTGCTCTGTGTACCAACCTGCAAGCGTGTCGTTGTGGTGGTTGGACGTCCATGTGTGTCGAAATCGTACTGTTCGTCGAATCCAACGTAGTCGCCACCGACGCCTGTTACCGAATACAGCTTGCCTTTCCATGGAGCGATGCTTGCACCCGCAGGACCATCGTAAACCCATGCGCCCGCTGCATCCTCAGAAGCACCGTCACGCTTTTCCCAACTGTTCGTCATGCGCCCTAAGACGTCATAGGCGTATCTGATCTGATCGTCATTGGCATCTGTCTGGACCTTCAGCTGTCCCAAAACGTCATAAACAAAATCCCACTCACCGCGATCAGGGTCATTCATCCTGGTTTTGTGGCCGACTCGGTTGTACTCGGCGGTGATTTGGTGACCGTCCGGCCCTTCTATCAAGATTGGATTTCCGAAACTGTCATAACGGAACTTGCTCACTCCACCAATTGCATCCGTAGTTCTCACCAACTGCCCAAGACTGTTATACGTCCTATACATGGTGAGCAAGCGCCCTCCGCCATTGACATCAACCTTGGTCCTACGACCTTGGTAGGTATAGTCTGTGATCATGCCGTTCGGGGAGACTTTACGACCTGGCCGACCTGCATCATCGTGATTTTGGTGAAGCGTGAAATAACTGGGTGACAACCCTGAGAACGGCTCTGACTCACTTACCAGTAGTCCGCGTGGACTGTATTGCTGTTCCGTATAGATCCATTGACCCGCACTAAAGCCCTGCGTCCGCGTCTTGACCTGCCGGTTGAGTTGGTCGAAGCATACTCGACTGCTAGGACGACCGGTCTGCGTCGTCGTTACCATGTAGCTTGATGCTGAGTTACAGGTGGCATCCGCCCATGCGTAGGTGGTGACTATGGGAGACTGGCCGGCGGCATCTACATCTATGGGTCTTCCAAATCCGTCGTACTTTGTTACTACAGAAACACCGTTGGGGTCAGAGACACTCAAAGGTTGGCCAGTCAGTTGACTGGTGACGATATCCGTCTCATGGTTCTTGGCGTCTCGGACATGAGCTGGGAAGTATTTGTCCGCTGACATGGTGACCGTTGACGTGCGGGTGGCGATCCCTTTGTGGGCGACCGAAACGGGCGAGCTCACCGTAGTACTTGTTCGGTTCCCCCACGAGTCATACGCATAGGTCGTACTAACCTCCAGATCGGAATTGCCTGGCTCGATCGTTTCTCTTTCTAGCAGGCGATTGGCGTGGTAGGTGTATTGGACGTTGCGTGTTTCTGTAAGTCCGTCAGCTGGGGTTGGGGTCTGGTAACGAACCAGCGTAGTTTGCGTGGTCGTGCTATTTCGAGCGTTGATCCACCAACTGGTGTAGTTGGGAGGATTGTAAGTATACGTTGTCGTTGTCGTTAGCTTTGAGTGGGCCTCATGGCCGGTGTCCATACGTATTTGTAGGGTCTGCGTTACATTTCCGTTGGCATCAACGCTGGTTTGAGTCGACGTGTAGTCAATGTGGTCGTACGTTGTGCCAAGAGCGTTCGGATTCGGCTCTCGCAAATACGTCCGGACGAGCCTCGGATAAGAGAACCGTTTCTTCCTGTGCTGGTGAGAAACGGTACGGCACGTCACAGGGACACTGTCTTCGCATACCGTTTGATTCCAAACAGTAGCAGAGCCGGGCGCGTACACGTTATGAGTAGTCAGAACAGCAGTTCGATACCGGGCCTCACCCGTTTCGTTGCCAAGCCAAGTTCGCTCGTCGCGAACCAGACCGAGTCTTGGCCAGTCTTGATGGTAAATACGACGAGTATGGCTGATCCTTCGCTCGGCCGATCCAACCGTATTTCGACCATAGTTGTGCGAGTGTATTTCTTGGAATCCTAAGAAACCGCGCCCTTGAACATCATACCTTGCGTTCTTGTACTTAAATGTCGTTCGATTCGAACCCGACCCGCCTAACCCGTCCGAAACTGAGACCTCCGATACAACTCGCATCGCGCTTGTGAACGGAATTACCGGGAAAGTGGGATTAAGGTTATCGCCGGCGGTGTAGCGAACAGGAATCTCATCCGGCTTACGCACCTGTGTATATACAGAGTCTCTATTGAGATTGTCGTAGGTGAACGTGACCTTGAAGCCTAGACCGTTCACGATCTCCTCTACAACGTCCTTTAGAGGGCCCTGATCTACGTAGAAGCGCACTGGTCTGGGTGTTGGGAACACGCCCGTGAACGGATTGATCTCGCTGGTGGTGGGCGGCTTGTCGCCATAGATGTCTGCCAGGCTGTCGCCGTCCAGATCTGTGATAACCATACCGCTCAATGTTGTGTTAATGCTCGGGCTGGGCTCAACTGCAGTCGTATCGATTGTCTCGCCATTTGATAGATACACATGCCAGTCATATCCGTCATGGTCGTTCTTTGCGCCAGCAAAACAGTCAACGCTGCCAGAATTTAGTTGACCAAACCCACCGGATGGCAAAGCAGGCTGTAGGGAAGGCTCCGTTGCGCCTTGATTCACCACTCCGGCCGAAGGCAGGTCGCCACCTGGGCTTGTAGACAGAATGATGCCGCCCCCGCCGCCTGGACCGCCCGGTATCGGTATGCATGTGCCTGGCGCGCTGACGGTTTTTTGGGCAGGGAACAGTATGTCTGTGTTGCCATCACCGTTGTAATCGTAGGTGACAATATGCGGCGCGAGGTCTTCGAAATGAATGGGACTGAGTGGGCGCGGAACAGTCTGAAGGAAGTGGAAAGAGCCCCCTCTATTTTCATAGAGACTGAGGCTTCCGCTTGAGCGAAATCCATTTAATTGAGAAACAGGTACGAGGACATCCAAGAGCCCGTCCCCATTCACATCGAGGAACTTCGGCGAAGCATCTGGCGTGTTCGTAGTGTAACCGTAGGCCTCATAGTAAGTTCGCCAGGCGGAGAGCACCGGCAGACCGGATGGTCGCTCATAGAAGCCTAATCCGTTCGAATACAGAGTCCTTATCGTTTTGGAGCGTCCATTTGATGTAAGCGGGCCCATTTCCTCAACAACCAAATCGGTCTTGCCATCGCCGTCGAGGTCCATAGGAAACATCGCCGAGGAGTTGGCAGCCGCGATTGGCGTTCCCACTTTTTGGAACCCGCTTGTTGTACGTCTATAGACATGAAATTGAAATGAGGAAGAACCGACTTGATCTCTGGTGACGATATCGTGCAGTCCGTCGCCGGTTACATCTGCGACAACATACGTCATTGTCGAGAACTGCCCTCCCGAGGGTCGCTCCGACCCGAACAACGGATTATTGCCATCAACGGGCACACCTGTATCGAATACTCTCTGAACCCAAGTGCTGCCTGAAGCTTCGTAGGCGATTGCGTGCACAGTCATTTGACCTTGACCGTTCACGCGTGCAGCGGTTAGGTCGGTACGGCCGTCATGGTTGAAGTCGATCGTCGGCGAATTGTTCGCAACGCGAATATCGTTCCCGGTGATTGAAAACGATTGGTATGTGAAGCCGGTGCCGTTACCCCAGTAAATCTCGACCTCTTTCCCGGGTTGCGAAAGACCAGGAGCGCCGATGCGGAACATGTCGTTGCGACCATCGCCGTTCAAATCTGCTTGAGCAAACCGCTTCATATCGTGCATCGCAGGACCACCATTCCCGCCCGGGAGAGTGCTCTGCATTACAAGGTTGGTGTCGCCGTTTCCTGCCATTGCTTCGCCTTGCCAGGAAAACTCGGTTGGTTTTAGGCAGTCACGGGTTCCGTTTTCCCTATAACCGCATTCTTGGATTCTCTTTATTCTGGAACGGCCAGTTGGAGAATACTCATAATTAATTCTGTACTTTCGTGCGGGAGATGACGAAGTTGGACCAACGAACGAGGTGATTGTCGATAGGCGCTTTGTAGTCGAACGGATTGACTCATGCGTGTATCCAACAATTTCATCAGTTCGAGACTCATACCCAAACTCGACTCGACGCGGAGTGGGATTGCCTGAAGCGTGTTCTGTATAGAGGATCCGATGCGGGTAACTTTCGCCCGTAGCATTGTTCTCGGTGTATTCGTAGGTGATTTTGTTTCCAAGCCGGTCCATCGAATAAGCGAGGCGCCATTGGAAAACATCCGGTAAGCCCTGCGCTTCAGTACGAGAGTTCGATGAGGTGCCGTAGTAGTGGCGCATGCCGTCTTTGGCGTGCACCTCAAAATACGCGGGCCCGCTACCAGCTTGGCCGTAAGAGATAATCTTGGCATGGGAGTCAAGCTCAGTGCGGTATTGAGAGCCGCTTCCTCCATAAACCCCGGAATATGGGAGTAGACGCTGACCATTCAGACAAAAGCGATCTTCGCCATCGAACTCGACCCCATCGGCAAATCCGTCTTGCGCCGCGTTGGCTGAACAGCGCGTGATCGCATATATGCCGCCAAGTGACCATCCGACCCCAAGTAAACCGTTACCGCCACCGCTGCTGTAGTTCAACGACAAAGACGGTTGCATGCCTGCTCTGCCAGGAGGGACGACTATCGGTATCGAGTAACCCGCTGCTCCCGAGTTGACGGAGTGTTCCCCCGACATTGTGCCTACGGTGTTGTCTGCGACAATCGACGCGGCGTGTGCAGAAAGGGCGGAAGCGAACCAGAGGACTAGAACAGCCAAGACGCGTGCAACCATGTGAATTAACTCCAATATTCACAGTTATTCGACCCACCGGAACCATGGGTGGGCTGTTTTGCACACACTTAGAAATTGCGAAAAATCTCGCATAAGGTCAAGTAAAACCTTAAATGGTAATAAAACTGTAATCTCGTACCGGATTGCTAGTGCTGGCAAACAACTAACTGGTTAACGCGAATCGAGACTACATTTGCAGGGTTTTTGCTTAGAAACTAAGCAACAGCAGATAGCACTATTGAGAGTGATCGATGGCGGAAAGTAGGAGCCGCCCGACGAGTTCCCTGAGCTGGAACCGCGCATATCGGACTAGACGCGAGTGGCGGAGAGGGGGGGATTCGAACCCCCGGTACGGTATCACCGCACACTCGCTTTCCAGGCGAGCACCTTAAACCACTCAGCCACCTCTCCGA
This sequence comes from Pseudomonadota bacterium, assembly GCA_039027435.1. Taxonomy (GTDB): domain Bacteria; phylum Pseudomonadota; class Gammaproteobacteria; order Steroidobacterales; family Woeseiaceae; genus CALBPI01. Next base: position 8,659 of record JBCCKF010000013.1, read on the forward strand.
ATTGTTACTTGTCGCCGTGTCTGCCTAGCTAGCGACGCGGGCCGCGCATGCTACAGGGCTATTCGTCCGTTGAAAACCGTGGCGGCTTTTCCAGACACTCGCTGCTGACATCTGGCGGGGTGCTGGCCACCGGAATCTCCAGTCGCGATTCAGTCGGTAGGCCATCCTCGGCGTCAGGAATGCGGATCGGTGGCGTCTCTTGCACACCCTGATAGTCAGTACGGTTTTCGCAACGACCGGGACCAGCGCACGCACTAACGCTCGCAACCACCAGACAAAGCACTAACAGTCTCATATCAAATCCGCATTCTTCATGGCCGTGACGACCTGTTCATGATGTTCGTCAGCGAGCGTCACGAGCGGCGAGCGTATCGAACCGTCGCCAAAACCGAGCTTGTGCAGCGCCCACTTCACCGGAATGGGGTTCGACTCAACGAACATCGCTTCGTTCAATGCCGCCAGGCGCGCATCAATCAACTTCGCCTTTTTCTTCTTGCCGGAAATTGCCTTCTTGCACAAATCGCTCATCAGGGCCGGCGCAACGTTACCGGTCACCGACACGACACCATGCCCCCCTCTCAGCATGAATTCACACCCGGTGAAATCATCGCCCGAGAAGAATCCGAATCCGGAGGGACATACCGCCTGTTGCGCCGCCAGGCGACCCAGATCGCCAGTGGCGTCCTTGATCGCAACGATTCGCTCGTGCTGCGCCAACTCAGCCACCGTATCCGGGAGCATGTCGCCGACCGTTCTGCCCGGCACGTTGTAGAGCATGATCGGCTTGCTGACCGCATCCGCGATCGCCGTAAAGTGGTTCACCAGCCCGCGCTGCGGTGGCTTGTTGTAATAAGGCACCACCAGCAAGAACCCATCAACACCGTCGATATCGGTTGCCACCGACAGATCGACCGACTGACTGGTCGAGTTTGAGCCCGTGCCTGCAATGACCTGCATGCGCCCGGCGATCATCTCGACCGACCGCCCTACCAGGTCAGCATGCTCGTCGCGTGTCAGCGTGGCCGACTCTCCCGTCGTCCCGCCGATCACCAAACCGTCGGTGCCGGAGCTCGCGTGCCAGTCGATCAGTCGTTTGAGCGTCGCATAATCAATGCCACCACCGGCCTCGAAAGGCGTGATGAGCGCGACTAGACTGCCTGAAAACATGCGGGGCTCCGGAAATTCAAGCCGGCAAGTTTAATCGCACGGATCACTTCGCGGCAAGCGGGAATAGGCGTACAATCAAGGGTTTCCCCGATCTGGCGGCCCCTCACCGCCGCCCCAGAATTTATGTCACAACTGATTGTTATTTCGGCCGTCGGCGCGGACCGAACCGGTGTGGTTCATGACCTCTCGCAAGTGGTGCTGAAGAACGACGGCAACATCCTCGAAAGCCGTATGGTCAATCTCGGCAGCGAGTTCGCGATGTTGCTGCTGGTCTCCGGCCACTGGCACACCATCGGCAAGCTGGAATCCGCCCTCGACGCCTTCGGCGAGACAGCCGACCTGTCGATCAGCGTGCGCAAGACCACTCGCAAGAGCGAAGCGGAACCCGAAATCCCTTATGCCGTGGATATCGTCTGCCTCGACCAGGAAGGCATCGTCTACAACGTGTCGGGCTTCTTTAGCTCACGCAACGTCGGCATCGGCGAGTTCAACACGCGCAGCTACCCGGCGGCCCACACCGGCGCGCCAATGTTCAGCGTCCAGGCCACGGTCCATATCCCGGCCAGCATGGGCATCGCGCCACTGCGTGAAGAGTTCATGCAGTTCTGCGACCACATGAACATCGACGGCATTCTCGAACCCATCAAAGTCTAAGGAGGACACCCCCATGGCAGGACCTGCACTCAACCGCGTCGTCAAGGATTTCAAGGCGCCGGCGACCAGCGAAACCGAAGTACAGCTCAAGGCGCTGCGCGGCAAACAGGTGGTGCTCTACTTCTATCCCAAAGACAACACCCCGGGCTGCACCAACGAGAGCAAGGATTTTTCTTCGCTGAACAGTAAGTTTAAGCGTGCCAACACGGTCATCTTTGGTATATCGCGAGACTCGATTGCATCTCATGAGAAGTTCAAGGCGAAGTTTGAGATGCCGTTTGAGCTGATTTCGGACGCGGACGAAGCACTGTGCGGGTACTTCGACGTGATCAAGGAAAAGAACATGTACGGGAAGAAGGTGATGGGTATCGAGCGCTCCACATTTTTGATCGATGCCGATGGCAAACTTCGCGAAGAATGGCGTAAGGTGAAAGTGCCTGGTCATGCTGATGCGGTGCTGGAAGCCGCAAAAGCACTGAACAAGGGCTGATGCGGAACACACTGAGCGGATGAGGGTCTGAACTCCTGATGCAAGCGATTCGCACACTGCTGACTATCCTCGGCGCGGCCCTATTGGTTGCGCTCGCAGGCAGCGCTGCGCCTGACGCCAACGCACAGGACTTCGAGCTGCCGAATATCGGCAGCCCGGCCGACGCCCTGCTGCCGCGCAATGAAGAGGCCCGGATCGGCCGCCAGATGATGCGCATGTTCTATGCGCGCGACATGGTCGTCGATGACCCCGAGTTGACGGAATACATCAATGCGCTCGGCAACGAACTCGTCGGCCACGCCAACAATGGCGACTACAGTTTCGAATTCTTCGTGGTCGCAGACCCTTCAGTCAACGCGTTCGCGCTGCCAGGTGGTTTCATCGGCGTGCACACTGGCTTGATCCAGCTCACCCGCGGTGAGGACGAACTGGCGAGTGTGCTCGCGCACGAAATCGCCCACGTCACACAACGTCACATCGCGCGCACGATCCACGACAACTCGAGAGCGAGCATACTGACGATGGCGGCGATGCTCGGTGCGATTGCGCTGTCCGCGGCCACCGGCGCCGGTGGCGAGGTGATTGAGGGCGCGATTGCGACCACGCAGGCTGTGTCAGTGCAGAGCCAGATCAACTTCACACGCGGATACGAGTACGAAGCGGACCGTGTCGGCATCAACACGCTCGCGCAGGCCGGTTTCCAGGCCTACGCGATGGCCGACTTTTTCGCGAGAATGGGCAAACGCACCAACAGCTCTTTGAATACCAGCCTCGACCAGTTCGAGTATTTGCGAACCCACCCGGTGTCCAGCTCTCGAACCGCCGAAGCCAAGGCGCGCGCCCGCACCATGCGACCAGTGAATCCGCGCGAAGACAGTGTGAGCTACGGCTTGATGAAGGCCCGCACGCACGCGCTGTTTAGCGACTCAACGGCCATTGCACTCGCCTACTTCAATGCGGAAACCGATGCGAGTCTTTACGGTCGTGGACTGGTCGCACTCGCCGAAGACAAGCCGTTCGACGCGGTGGAGATCTTCGAAGAGCTGATTGAAGACCAGAAAGAAGTGATTCCGTATCACATCGCGCTCGCACAGGCGTTGGTCGCCGCCGATGACCTTCCAAGAGCGCTCGACACACTCGCCAAAGCGCAAGAGCTCTTCCCACGTAACGTGCCGCTGACGATTCGTTACGCCACGATTCTTCTGGATGCGGGCCGCGCTGAGCAGGCACATGCCCTGCTCCTGGACCTCCTCAACAATGTGCCTCCGACACCCGAGCAAGTGCGCCTGATCGCACGTGCTGCGATCGACTCGGGCCAGACTGCAGAGGCGCATTACTACATGGCCGAGTACAACATCATGACCGGCAATTTGGTGCAGGCAGTTATTCTTCTGCGTCGTGCATCCAGATTGGCTGGAGTAACGGATATCCAGAGAGCCAGATTTCTGGCGCGTGCAGACTTCGTCAGCAACTACCTATCCGAAGCACAAAGGCTCGAGGTTCGGCGCGACCGTGGCTCTTCCTGAGTCAATCCGAGCGCACATCACAAGGCATCACGAATGAAAACGACAGGGAATAGATGGGGCCTGTGTCTCGTTGCACTGGCGGGACTAGCGCTCGCAGGCTGCGCGAGCACCGGTGAAAAGGTATCGATGGGCGACCCGTGGGAGCCCTACAACCGCCGCATGAACAGCTTTAACAATGGCGTGGATCGGGTGCTGCTAAAGCCGCTTGCCAAGGGCTACAAGTTCATCACACCCGACCCGGTCGAACGCGGTGTCTCTAACGTGTTTTCCAACCTCAGAACGCCGATCAGCATCGTGAACAATCTCCTGCAGGGCAAACCCACCTCGGCGTTGTCTGAAACCGGTCGACTGGTCGTCAACTCGACAATTGGGCTCGCCGGCATATTCGATCCTGCCAGCGCCATGGGGCTCGACAAAAAGAGCGAAGACTTTGGTCAGACCATGGCCGTTTGGGGCGTACCGAGTGGGCCCTATTTCGTACTGCCGTTCTGGGGACCATCGACGGTAAGAAGCGCCGTGGGATTGGTACCTAACCAGCTCGTTCACGGTCGAAACTTCTTCGAGACCGGCGTACGCGACAAGCTGCTGATTAGCGAAATCATTACCGGTCGTGCATCGATCCTGGCGCTCGACAGCCAGATTGCAGCGTCCAACGATCCTTACATCTTCCTTCGAGAAGCCTACTTACAGAATCGAAACTTCGTCATTTACGACGGGAACCCGCCGATCGAAGAAGACGAATTTGAGGATGATTTCGACGAAGATCTGGACAGCTTCGACGACGATCTTTGAGCGCTAGAGGAATCCCTTCCAGCGCTCGCCCGCTTCGAGGAGCCCCTCTACCTCGCTAATCGCGGCGATGTTGAGCAGCTTCTCGGGCGTATTCTCATAGATCATCTCGCGAACACTGTGGTTCGCCCAGGTGACCCATTCAATCAGTAGCGCGAGCCCTGCACTGTCCGAGTCGGTAATACCGGACAGATCGACGACGATTCGGCTGTGTGGTTCGAACAGCTTGGTCGCACGATCCAGCAGCGCACCGACCGAATCGAAGGTCAACGGACCTTCGATCGAAAAAGTGCCCTCTTCATCGCCTTCAGCGATTGTCGCTCGCATCAGGCAGCCTCGTCGTCTTCCTGTGTCGATCCGGCTTCCGCTTCGAGACGCTCAATCACAGCGTCGAGGCTGGTCTTCTTGATCTCGGAATCAATCTCAGCCCGGAAGTTTCGGATGTAGCTGATGCCGTCAATCGAAACATCGAAAACTTGCCAGCCCGCATCGCCGCGTTTGACCATCCGATACTCGACCGCGACCGCGCTGCCGTCGTCCAGCGTGACCTCCGTGTACACCTGCGCTTTGTTGTCCGACAACTTGCCACGCTCCGGTAGCACCTTCAGTCGATCTTCCTGGAACTCCAGGATCCCGGTCGCGTAACGCTGGAGCATCGCGCTGTAGAAGCCCTGAATGAACCGGCGCTTCTGCTCATTGCTCGCATCGCGCCAGTGGCGCGCCAGCACGAGACGACCGGCGTAGTTGCGGTCGAACCTCGGCGCTAGCAGCTCGTCGACCCACTTAATCAACGCCGCTTCGTCTTCGAGGTAGAGCTCCCGGTTCTCTGCCAGACCTGCCTTGATGTCCTCGATCGCGGCATCGACCACGTCCATCGGCGTGCCCTCTTCCTGCGCCATCGCGGGAGCAACAAAGCCAACGGCAAGGATCAGTGCAGCCAGTGTTGAAACGGGTTTCCAAAGTGTGTTCATGATTATGTCCATTATTGATCTATGTCGTGCGATCTCGCTTTTCAAGACGACGCTAGATGTTTGACTAGTCTCCGCCGCCAGCGTTCACCAGGAATTTGCCGATCAGGTTCTCAAGGACGATGGCAGACTGGGTGAATTCGAGCTCGCTGCCCTCTTCGAGATATATGTCCGACCCACCGGGTTGCAACCCAACGTACTGCGAGCCCAGTAGTCCTGCGGTCAGGATGCTGGCGTCGCTATCTTCCGGCAGCTCGTCGTATCGGGCATCGATTCGCAGCACGACCAACGCATCGAACTGTTCAGGGTCAAACTCGATGGATTGGACACGACCGATTTTCACGCCGGCCATGGCCACCGGCGATCGCACTTTAAGCCCGCCGATGTTGTCGAAGTGTGCCGTGACGTCGTAGTAGCCATCATCGAAGCTCTGAAGGTTCGCTGTCTGCGTGGTCAGGAAAAACAACGCGGCAAAACCCAGCAACACAAATGCGCCTGTACCGATTTCAACTGATCTTGTCTGTTGCATAGCAACGTCCTCAATTAATGGCGATTGCCGTAATCATGAAGTCAAAAATAAGCACCGTAACCGCCGAGATCACGACAGTTCGGGTGGTGGCCCTGCCGACACCTTCTGCAGTCGGCTGGCAGTTATAGCCTTCCCAGACCGCGATGAAGCTCGACGCAACGCCGAAGACAATACTCTTGATGATGCCTTCCCAGACATCGGCCTCCGCAACGCCCTGCTTCATCTCAGACCAGAATGCGCCCGAGTCGAGCCCCATCAACGGCACGCCGACCATGTACGCACCCAGAATGCCGATGCTTGTGAAAATCGCGACCAACAGCGGCATCGAAATCGCACCGCCAAGGAACCGGGGCACAGCGACGCGCACCACTGGGTCGATCGCCATCATCTCCATTGCCGAGAGCTGATCGGTGACCCGCATCAGGCCGATCTCTGACGCCAGTGCGGTGCCCGCCCGACCCGCGAACAACAGCGCGGTAATCACAGGGCCCAGCTCTTTCATCAGAGCCAGCGCCGAGAACGGTCCGACCTGATCCTCAGCACCGAAACGTGCGAGGTTCGAATACGACTGCAGGCCGATCACCGCGCCGACAAAAAAGCCGCACACCATAATCAAGACCAGGGACAGTGCACCGGCGTTGTGCACCTGACGCGATACAAGCGAGGGTCTCAGCAGTACGCGCGGCGATTCCGCCAGCAGCCGGAAGAAAAACAGCTGCGACGCGCCGAAGGTGCGAACGAACCCACCAAATGTCGCCACTAAATCACGAATCATCTTGCGGGCTCTTGCTGATGCGACCGTCGTCGAACAACTGCGAGGCGTAGTCCTCGGCCGGGAAATGGAACGGCACCGGCCCGTCGGCCATGCCATGCATGAACTGACGCACCAGCTCCGACTGCGCGTTGTGCAGCTCATCCGGGCTGCCGCCCGCGGCCACCTTGCCATCCGAGATCAAATAGCTTGAGTCCGCGACCGAACTGATCTCCTGTACGTCGTGGCTCACGACGATTGAGGAGATGCCCAGTGCATCGTTCATGCGCCGTACAAGACGCACGATCACACCCATGGATATGGGGTCGAGTCCAACAAATGGCTCGTCGTAAATCAGAATTTTGGGGTCGGTCGCCATCGCGCGCGCCAGAGCGACGCGGCGCGCCATGCCGCCCGACAGCTCCTGCGGCTGCATGAATGCGGCACCCCGCAGCCCAACGGCATGCAGCTTGGTCAGCACGATGTGACGGATAAGTCGGTCCGGCAGGTCGTAGTGTTCGCGCAACGGGAATGCCACGTTCTCAAAGACATCGAAGTCGGTCAGCAACGCCCCGTTCTGGAACAGCATGCCGATGCGGCGGCGCAAACTGTAAAGCCCTGGCCGACGCAGCTGGTCCAGCCACTCGCCATCGACCCGGATGCGCCCTTTATCTGGCACCAGCTGACCTGTGATCAGACGCAGCAGCGTGGTCTTGCCGGTGCCGCTCGGGCCCATGATCGCTGTGACCTCACCGCGGCGAATCGCGAGGTTCAGGCCTTTGAAAATCTCACGAGATCCCCGCGCGTAGTGCAGGTCCTCGATCTCGACTACATTGTCAGACTGCATATTCATATCCGATGCCGTGCGCGGACCCAGCAACGATGTTGTATTTTGGAGACATTCGGCGCGGGCAAGCTGCGTACCCATCAGCTCTTGGCCTAACCATGTTTTGCATTATAGCAACACCCTCGACGGTTGCTGATCAGTTTTAAATGGGACTAAAATAGTCCCCATTGACGATCCCGACGGGGAAGCGACATGTTCCGAATCAGCAAAATGACCGACTACGGCACGCTTGTGCTGGCGCACCTCGCGGAAATGGGTGACCAGCCGACCGCTGCAAGCGAGATCTCCGGCCGCACGGGCCTTGGCGCAGCGACGGTCAGCAAACTCCTGAAATCGCTGGCTCGCGCGGGCCTGGTGACCGCACGTCGTGGTGCGACCGGCGGTTACCGACTGGCGCGCGGTCCTTCCGCGATCAGCGCGGCAGACATCATCGATGCGATCGAAGGGCCGGTCGCGATCACCGACTGCGCCGCTGATGGTCATAGTTGTGATCTGGAGGCGGTTTGCGGGCTCGGTTCTGCCTGGCAGCAAATCAACTCGAATATCCGCAAGGCGCTGCGCGAGATCAGTCTGACCGACTTGAAGGGCGAGCGGCCTATCCCCACTGAGATGCCACTGCTGCCTATGAAACAGATTCTGCATAAGGATGCTTTGCGATGAGCACTGATAGCGCCGACGCGCGTGAGTTTGTTGGCAAAAAATACCAACATGGATTCGTCACCGATATCGATTCGGATACATTGCCGCCCGGGCTGAATGAAGACGTCATTCGTGCCATCTCAGCGCGCAAGGAAGAGCCCGAGTACATGCTCGAGTGGCGACTGCAGGCTTTCGAGACGTGGAAAAAGATGGCCGAGCCTGAATGGGCGCATGTCGAATATCCACCGATCGACTACCAGGCAATCTCCTACTTCTCCGCACCGAAGTCTGACGACGACAAGCCAAAGAGTCTGGATGAGGTCGATCCGAAGCTACTTGAGACGTACGACAAGCTCGGCATTCCACTGCACGAGCGTGCACGACTTGCTGGCGTCGCCGTCGACGCGGTATTCGACTCGGTCTCCGTGACCACGACCTTCCGCGACAAGCTCGCCGAAGCGGGTGTGATTTTCTGCTCGTTCTCGGAGGCGGTGCGCGAGCATCCTGACCTCATCAAGAAATATCTTGGCAGCGTGGTCCCGCGATCGGACAACTACTTCACCGCGTTGAATTCCGCAGTCTTCAGTGACGGCTCGTTTGTCTACATCCCGCCGGGTGTGCGCTGCCCGATGGAGTTGTCGACCTACTTCCGCATCAATGAAATGAATACGGGCCAGTTCGAGCGCACTCTGATCATTGCCGACAAAGGCAGCTACGTCAGCTACCTCGAAGGCTGCACCGCACCGATGCGCGATGAAAACCAGCTGCACGCCGCGGTTGTTGAGCTTGTCGCACTCGAGGATGCCGAGATCAAGTATTCGACGGTTCAGAATTGGTATCCAGGAGACGAAGAAGGTCGCGGCGGGATCTATAACTTCGTGACCAAGCGTGGCGACTGCCGCGAAGACCGCGCCAAAATCTCATGGACGCAGGTAGAGACCGGTTCGGCAATCACATGGAAATATCCGAGCTGCATCCTGCGCGGCGACGACAGCGTCGGTGAGTTCTATTCGGTTGCAGTGACCAACAATCTGCAGCAGGCAGACACCGGCACCAAGATGATCCACATCGGCAAGAACACGAAGAGCACGATTGTCTCGAAAGGCATATCGGCGGGGCGTGCGCAGCAGTCCTACCGTGGCCTCGTCAAAGTCATGCCACAGGCAAGCAACGCGCGCAACTACACGCAGTGCGATTCGCTGCTGATCGGGTCGGAGTGCGGCGCGCACACCTTCCCTTACATGGAAGTGCGCAACGCGAGCACGACGGTCGAACATGAGGCCACGACATCGAAGATCGGTGAGGACCAATTGTTCTATTGCCGCCAACGCGGCATCGGTGAGGAAGATGCTGTGAACCTGATCGTTAACGGGTTCTGCAAAGACGTCTTCCGGGAGCTGCCCATGGAGTTCGCTGTAGAAGCACAGGCACTTCTGAATGTCAGCCTCGAAGGCGCGGTAGGTTAAGGAACGCAACGCATGCTAGATATCAAAACACTCCACGCTTCAGTCGGCGGAACCGAAATCCTGAAAGGCCTCGATCTGGAGGTGAACGCCGGCGAAGTGCACGCCATCATGGGCCCGAACGGCTCCGGCAAGAGCACACTGGCCAACGTGTTAGCCGGTCGCGATGACTACTCGGTGACCGGCGGTAGTGTCGAGTTTCATGGCAAGGATCTCTTGGCGCTTGAGCCGGAAGAACGCGCGCAAGCTGGTCTGTTTCTCGCTTTCCAGTATCCGGTAGAAATCCCCGGTGTGAACAACACCTACCTGCTCCGGGCTGCACTCAACGCGGTTCGCGAAGCACGCGGAGAGCCGGAACTCAGCGCGGTTGAGTTCATGAAAATTGCACGTGAGAAAATGAAAGCCATGCAGATGGATCCTGGCTTTTTGAACCGCGGCGTGAACGAGGGATTCTCGGGCGGCGAGAAAAAGCGCAATGAGGTGTTCCAGATGTCGGTGCTGGAGCCGTCGCTATGTGTGCTCGACGAAACAGATTCCGGGCTGGATATCGACGCGCTAAAGATCGTCGCTGAGGGTGTTAATGCACTTCGACACCCATCACGTGCGTTCCTGATGGTCACCCATTATCAGCGCTTGCTCGACTACATCGAGCCTGACTTTGTGCATGTGCTCGCTGGCGGGCGCATCATCCGCTCTGGTGACAAGTCGCTTGCGCTTGAGCTCGAGGCGCGCGGTTACGACTGGGTGCTGGAGGAAGCCGCTGCATGAGCGTCGAACAGATCATCGATGCGTTGAAGCCGACTGACGGCGGCGGCGATGTGCGCAGAGCCCTGGCAGCACTTTCCTCGCATGGATTCCCGGCGCGCAAGACCGAGCGTTGGAAGTACACCCGCAGTGAACCCTTCGCGACGTTTGCAGCGGCGTCTTTGGCGAGCGATTCAAAGAGCAACACGGACGCTGATGCGATCTTGCGTGACTGGAAGTCCGAGACTGGCGCTTCGACAGTCGCAGTGTTTGTCGGCGGCGTATTTGACGATGAGCGCAGCGACCTCCCAGACGGTATCGTCATCCAAGCGATTGATGTCGCCCCTGCGATCGGCAGTGACAGCGACGCCGCGGATGCGCTCGTGTGGCTGAACACTGCAGCTGCGAATGGTCGGTATCAGATCAGCGCAGAGAGTGTCGTCGAACAGACACTGCATTGCGTGCATCTGCCCTCTGGCGAACACTCACTGGCGCAAACCCGCGTGCACATCACCATCGCACCCGAGGCGCGTTTGTCTCTCGTCGACCATGTGCTTGATGGTGGCGTCAGCGCGAGCATGCAGACGCTCATCACGACTGCTGATATTGGTCGCGAGGCACAACTCGATCACGTGCGACTACAACACGCTGCTGCGGCCGGACTCGTTTATACACGCTTCGATGCAGACATTGCGGCGGCCGCGATTTGCCGTACGCTCACTCTGGATAGCGGCGGTTCACTGGTGCGCAACGACCTGAATCTGAAACTGAATGCGGAAGGCGCCGAGGCGCATCTGAATGGCATTTACCTCGCTAACGACCGCCAGCATATCGACAACCACACACAGGTAGATCACGTTAGCCCGAACACGATCAGCCGCGAGAATTACCGCGGCATCCTGCGCGATCGCAGCAGAAGTGTTTTCAACGGCAAGGTGCTCGTGCATGAAGGTGCAGACGGCACAGATTCCGCACAATCCAACGCGACGCTGCTGCTCTCCGATCACGCAGAAATCGATACGAAGCCGGAGCTTGAGATCTACGCGGACGACGTCAAGTGTGCGCACGGCGCGACCGTGGGCCAACTTGATCAGACTTCGCTGTTCTATCTCCAATCCCGCGGTATTGATAAGGCGATGGCAACGCAGTTGCTGACCTACGCGTTTTGTCGCGAGATCACCTCGGACATTGACGACGACGAAGTACGCCGACTTGCGGATTCTGCAATCGCGGCTGAAATACCGAACTTCACCGCGTTGGAGGCGATTGCGTGAACGCCGCGTCCGCGAACAACGTGATTTCGGACGACGCTCTCGAGACCCGGATGCGCGCTCTGCGCGAGGACTTCCCGGCGTTGCACCAGGAGGTCAATGGGCAACCGCTCGTATTTCTGGACAGTGCCGCTTCGTCTCAGCGCTCAAACGCCGTGATCGAAGCGATGCGACACTATGAGTCGCATGATCACGCGAACGTGCATCGCGGCGTTCATACCTTAAGTCACAGGGCGACGGACGCCTACGAAGGCGCGCGCGAGCGTGTCCGACAGTTCATGAATGCGGGCAGCGTGCGCGAGATCATTTTCACGCGCGGCACGACCGAAGCGATCAACCTTGTCGCGCAGACCTGGGGCATCAGCAACCTCAAAGCCGGCGATGAGGTGGTCGTCACACACCTCGAACACCACGCGAACATTGTGCCTTGGCAAATGCTCGCAGATCGCATCGGTATCAAGCTCGTCGTGGCGCCAGTCGAAGAAAATGGTGATGTGATCGCCGAACGCGTGATTGAGTGCTTCACCGACCGCACGCGATTGCTGGCTATCGCATCAGTATCTAACGCGCTTGGTACGATCCTGCCGCTCGACATCGTAATTCCTGCAGCTAAGGCTCGCGACATTACGGTGTTAGTCGACGGTGCACAGCACGCACCCCACGCGCCGATCGATGTTGCAAATCTTGGCGCTGATTTCTTTGCGTTCTCCGGTCACAAGATGACCGGACCTACAGGTATCGGCGTGTTGTGGGGTCGTGAGGCGCTGCTCGAGGCGATGCCGCCCTGGCAAGGCGGTGGCGACATGATCGAAACCGTCAGTTTCGAAGGCACGACCTACAACGCGTTGCCGTATAAATTCGAAGCGGGTACGCCCTACATTGCAGGTGCGGTCGGACTGGCCGCAGCCATCGACTACCTCGAGGGCGTTGGTATGGATAACGTCCAGCGCTATGAGGGTATCCTGCTCGATTATCTGACCGAGCAAATGTTGGCTGAGGACGATATTCGCATCATCGGAACCGCACCGAAAAAAGCGTCGGTCGTTTCATTTCTGATGGATGACGTGCACCCACATGATCTCGGCACCATCGTGGACCAACGCGGCATTGCGGTGCGTACGGGCCACCATTGCGCGATGCCCGTCATGTCTCTGCTTGAAGTGCCTGGAACCGCGCGCGCTTCGCTGGCGTTGTACAACTGGCGCGAAGACATCGATGCATTGATTGATGCGCTCGCCACCGTGCGGAATCTGTTTCGATGAGCGTCGATGCGCTCTACCGCGAGCAAGTACTCAAACACGCACGAGATCCGATCCACTTCAGACGCGTGGAACACGCGCAGCACGTGCCCGGCAACAATCCGTTGTGCGGCGATAAGCTCGACCTGTATGTCACCATCGACGGCAACACGATCACGGACGTCTCATTTCATGGCGCTGGCTGCGCAATCAGCATGGCTTCCGCATCCATGATGTCTGAGTTGTTGTCAGGCCTCGACACAGCGACGGCGGGCACCCTCGTTGACGAGGTCAACGCCATGTTAGCCGAGTCGGTGGACTCGGTAGTTTCCATCAATCTACAGGATCTGCCGATCGCGGCACTCGGTGAAGTGCGCCGCTACCCTTCCCGCGTAAAATGCGCAACGCTCGCCTGGCATGCGATGGCCGCTGCCTTGCGAGGCGATTCAGACCCGGTTTCCACGGAGTAAGCCACAGATGTATTCGAACGAAAGCGAGCCATTTACGCTTCAAAGAGACGTATCGGCCGTCATTATTCCCGCCGGCATGAGCGTCACGCTGCGAAAGAGCACGAACGGCTACATCACCCAGGGTCTCGGCGGCAACTTCACCGTCTACGTCGACGGCAGCCTTTTCCGCATCGATGGGAAAGATGCTGACGCACTCGGGAAGGACCCCGTAAAGCCACCGGAAGTGCCAAGTGGCATCAGCGATGAGGACTTCGAGCAGATCATCTGGCAGCAGCTCAAGACCTGCTACGACCCGGAGATCCCGGTCGACATTGTGGAGCTGGGATTGATCTACAGGGTCGAGATTGCCAATCCGGAAGAAGGCGTGCGCCACGTGGAAGTGGATATGACATTGACCGCACCCGGCTGCGGTATGGGTGACATCCTCATCGAAGACGTACGTCAGAAGGTCGCTATCGTGCCCACGGTCGAATCGGTTCAAGTTGAACTGGTCTTCGATCCGCCCTGGAATCACATGATGATGAGCGATGAGGCGCGACTGCAAACCGGCATGATGTACTGAGCGATGTCCCGCGGATACACGCTGACACTGCTCCGGCACGCGAAGTCGAGTTGGGATAATCCATCACTAAGCGATCATGATCGGCCTTTGAACGAACGTGGCGAGCGCGATGCACCGGAGATGGGTCGTCGCCTGAAGGAAAGAGGGATTCGCCCGTCCGCACTGGTGGCCAGTTCGGCAACGCGGACTCGACATACCGCGCGCCACGTAGCTCAGACTATCGGTTTCCCCATCGAGTTCATTCACGTTGAAAAGGCGCTCTACCACGCGAGTGCGGAGCAAATCCTGAAGGTGATCGGTGAACAGGACGCGCAGTTTCAAAATCTGTTGGTGGTCGGCCACAACCCGGGCATATCAGAACTGGCGGAGCGGTTAAGCGGCGGGCTTGTGGTGAACATGCCCACTGCAGGCATGCTGACCATCTCGGCCGATCTTGGCAGCTGGGATGAGCTGCCCTACGTTGCGCACACTGTTGTCGGCTACGACTTCCCCAAAAACGCGAGTGGCGTTATCACCCGCTAAGTGGCCTGCCACTCTTAAGCCTGCGCATTAAGCACCTCGCTGCGGCGCAGCAGCGCCGCTGAGAAGATGCTCACCAAGACTCCAACCGGGAAGATCTCGATAAAGGTAATCGGTAGGCGGAACCACGGCTTCGCGTAGTTTTCGGCCATAGACTCAAGTTCGCCCACCAGCGTTGCATAGTCCTCTGGCGAATCGCCACGTTCCTTGGCACTCGCGAGGGCGCCCTCGACATACTGCTCCATGAAGGCGTAGTCGGTCAGAGCCAGATAAACCTCCCAGATGCCCACATACGAGAGTCCGGCGACCGCGGAAATCCCGAGACCGAGCCCCATCGCGGGCCAAAACCGGATGACACCGCCCAGCTCGAAGTCGCGATATCGCTTGATCGCCACAAAAATCGAAGAAAGCGCGATAAACATGGCGGTGTAGCCGAAAATCTCGCTGCCGGCGCCCTCGAGCACCATGCCGACGATGATACTCAGCACCACCACCGAGCCGCTGATCAGACCGAATTTGATGATGTACTTCTGCATGTCCGTTCTCCTGTAATCGACGGGCTCAGATTCGGTCAAAACGGCCCGTCAGACCATCACCCAAATGGGTGATTTCAATAAATTCAGGCATTTGGACGACTCATGGGATCAGTCGTAATGAGCGAGCTCGCTGCACCGCAGCAGTGCGGCGGCCCACTTCCAGCTTCTCGAATAGCCGCGCGACGTGGGTCTTCACTGTGTTGGGCGAGACGTTGAGCGTGCGCGCGATCTCTTTGTTGGTATGACCCGCGGCGAGCGCCTCGAGCACGACATACTCTCGATCGGTGATGCCCAGCGCTTTCAGACCCTGCTCATTGCGCTCGAAACCTGCCCCCTGTCGTTTACGCAGGACCGCGAGAGCGACCACGCCACCGACCCCTGCAAACACAATCGCGACGACCCCCGCGAACCAGGGCCCCGTGATTGCACGCGCCACATATCGGTATTCGAGCCATTGCAGCAAAAATACCCCAGCCACCAGCATGGCCGAATACAGCAGGATTGTTCTTAGTTGTTGCATAGCATCCCCGGCCCCGGGCACATGATGCCCCCTAACTCGCACAATCGACAAGCGGGCTTGTAACGATCGAGGCACTACTCGGGTCTACTGATGGGAAGCCAAATTGGAGTCAAACCCATGAACCCGAGAGTATTGCTGACACTGGGACTGATGCTGAGTGCCGCGAGTCAGGCAGACGAAGCCACTCTGGTGCTGTCCAGTGGCAGCGAACCGGTCACACTGGTCGAGTTGTTCACTTCGGAGGGATGCAATAGTTGCCCACCTGCAGACCGCCATCTTTCGAGCCTGACGAATGATGACGGTTTATGGCGTGACTACGTGCCGCTGGCATTTCACGTCGATTATTGGGACTACCTCGGATGGCAGGACCGCTTCGCAGATGCCGACTACTCCGATCGTCAGCGTCGCTATGCACTCGAGGGCGGCGTCCGAGTGGTTTACACGCCGGGATTCTTTGCCGGAGGTAAGGAATGGCGGAATTGGCGTCGCGATGGCTTGCCAGCCGAAGCCACTGGCATGCCAGGCGTTCTGCGCGCCGAGGTCACCACCGATACGGTGAACGTGCACTGGGACGGCAATGGTGCAGACGTACGACCGCTTGCGAGCGTTGCACTCCTGGGCATGTCCCTGTCGAGTAGCGTCGAAGCAGGTGAGAACCGCGGCAAGAGACTGCGCCACGATTTCGTCGTGCTGGATGTGACGTCCGCATCGTTGACCCCGGTCGAAGATGGTTACGCAGTCTCTGCGCCGTTGCCCGAAAGCTCGGTGGACGCCGAGCAGTTTGCAATCGCGGTATGGGTCACTGACGGGCGAACGCAGGCGCCGCTGCAAGCCACAGGTGGTTACCTGCCAGCCAGATGATCGGTGCCGAGACTAATCGAGACTGAGTAGACTCGCGTTGCCTCCGACCGCAGCAGTGTTGTTGCTGACCGCGTACTCCGTCGCGAACCGGGTGAGGTAATTGGGGCCACCCGCTTTGGGACCCGTCCCCGACAAACCAAGACCGCCAAACGGCTGCACGCCGACCACGGCACCTACCATGTTGCGATTGATGTAGACGTTGCCCGCACGGATGCGACGCGCTAACTGACCGGCTCGACCGTCGATCCGTGTATGTACGCCGAAGGTCAAACCGTAGCCGCTGTGATTGATCTCATCGACCAATGCATCCAGCTCGCTGCCCTTGAAGCGATACAGATGCACGATCGGTCCGAAGACCTCACGCTCCAGCGCGCTCATCGCATCGATTTCGATCAGCGTTGGCGCGAAGAACACGCCGGCCTCCGTCGACTGGGGCAATTCGCACTGATGCAGGACGGTTTGCTGTTCGCGCATGCGCGCGACGTGCGCCTCCAACACCGCACGTGCTGACTCGTCGATAACCGGACCGACATCGGTTCGAGGGTTCGCAGGGTCGCCGATCGCAAACTCATCCATGGCGCCCTTCAACAACTCGATTACCCGCGGTGCAATGTCTTCTTGAACACACAATATCCGCAGTGCGCTGCAGCGCTGTCCGGCGGAGTTGAACCCCGACTGAACAGCATCCAGCACCACCTGTTCGGGCAGCGCGCTGGAGTCAACGATCATTGCATTCTGGCCACCGGTCTCGGCGATAAGGGTGCCGATTTGTCCCTCGCGTGCCGCCAACGTGCGATTGATTACCTGCGCTGTTTCCGTGCTCCCTGTGAACGCAACGCCCGCTACCCGCGGGTCCGCAATGGTCGGCGCAGCGGCACTGCCCCCCTCACCCGGCAAGAAGTGCAAAGCGCTAGCGGGCACACCGGACTGCCACAGAAGTTCGCAGGCCCGATGGGCGATGATGCTTGTCTGCTCTGCGGGTTTGGCGATCACGCTATTGCCAGCAGCCAGCGCAGCAACGACCTGACCTGTGAAGATCGCGAGCGGGAAATTCCACGGGCTGACACAAACGAACACACCCCGCCCGCGAAGCCCATATACATTGCGCTCACCGGTTGGACCCGGCAACTCTTGTGGCTCAGTAAACCGGGCGCGTGCCTGCGCTGCGTAATAGCGCAGGAAATCGACCGCCTCGCGAACCTCCGCGATCGCATCGGGCAAGGTCTTGCCCGCCTCACGGATACACAGCGTGCACAGCTCAGAGAGGTGTTGCTCGTAGGCATCGGCGGCAGCCTCGAGAATGTCGGCACGCTGCGTCGCGGGTGTCGCATCCCACGCCGCAAAGCCTTTTGCAGCCGCATCCACTGCGGCTTTCGGTATATCGCCACTCGCGAAGGCGACATCGCCAATGGTCTCATTGGCATCAAAGGGGTTTACGCTCTGGTTTTCCGCACCTTCAACCGATCGACCGTCGATCACCGGACCGACCGAGTAAGACTGTTGCGCATGCGATGCCATCGCGTCGTACAACGCCGCTGCCGTGGTTCGATCCGGGAGATTCACACCCGAAGAATTCCGGCGCTCGTCACCAAATAACTCGGCAGGCAGCACGATCTTTTCATGCGGTATTCGATCGAGCGACAGGACCTCCTGAATCGGGTCAGCGACGATCTCATCGATCGACTCATTCGGATCAACAATCTGGTTGACGAAGCTCGTATTCGCGCCGTTTTCCAACAGGCGCCGAACCAGATAAGGCAACAGGTCTTCGTGACTGCCAACGGGCGCATAGACGCGGCACTGGCGGTCATAGCGATCCCGGTCGATGACCGCAGAGTACAACTCCTCGCCCATCCCATGCAGTCGCTGGAACTCGTAGTCACGGCGGCTGCCGGCATGGTGGAACACGTAGGCGAGCGTGTGCGCGTTGTGGGTCGCAAACTGCGGATAGATAGCGTCGCCAGCATCCAGCATGGCGCGTGCACAGGCGAGGTAACTCACATCGGTATTCACCTTGCGTGTGAATACCGGGTAGCCGGCAAGCCCAAGTTCCTGAGCATGCTTGATCTCGGTGTCCCAGTACGCGCCTTTCACGAGGCGAACAGGAATCCTGCGACCGACATCGCGTGAGAGTGCTGCCAGCCACTCTATCACCGCGAGGCCGCGCTTCTGGTAGGCCTGAACCGCAAGGCCTAGCCCTTCATAACCTTCAAGCGACGGATCGCGGAACACCGCACCAAAGATGTCCAGAGAGAGCTGCAATCGATCAGCTTCCTCAGCGTCCATCGTGAGGCCGATGCCGACATCACGTGCCCGCTGCGCGAGCGCCAGGAGCTGCGGCGCCAATTCGTCCATCGCTTGTTGCCGGCGTGCGAACTCGTATCGAGGGTGAAGTGCCGATAGCTTCACGCTGATGCTGTGCGTGCTGAAGATATCGTCGCCGGAAGGTGCACTGCCAATCGCGTCGATTGCGGCCGCATACGCCTCGAAGTAACGCTGGGCATCCGTCCGAGTGAGCGCTGCTTCGCCGAGCATGTCGAAACTGTAGCGATAGTGCTTGTTCTCGCCTTTTCCGGCGCGCTTGATGGCGGCGTCGATATCGCGCCCCATCACGAACTGGTGCCCCATCACCTTCATCGCCTGTCGCATTGCACTGCGAACGACTGGCTCGCCAGCACGGCTGACCAACCGACGGAACAACTCACGCGGATTGCGCTGGTGCGCCTCATCCAACGTCAGCATCTTGCCGGTTAGCATCAAGCCCCAGGTACTGGCGTTTACAAACAGTGATTCGCTGGAGCCAAGATGCGAAGACCAGTCGGCGGCAGTGATCTTGTCGGCAATCAACGCGTCCGCCGTATCGGCATCCGGAATGCGGAGCAACGCCTCAGCAATGCACATGAGCATGATCCCTTCCTGACTCGAGAGGTCATACTTCTGTAGGAACGCCTCGATGCCACTGCGATCCTCATTCTGTTTGCGGACATGCTCGACCAGGCTGTGCGCCGTCTTGTAAACGCTCGCGCGCTCGGACTCGGACTCGCTGGCGATCGCCAACAGGCGTGTCACGAGAGCGGTCTCATCGGCAAGGTATTCACCGCCCAGACTCGCAGTGTCGCCAGACCGGGTGTAGTCGGCTTCAAACCTCTGGCGCTTGCTGGCGGCTGAGTCTTGAGTTTGACGGGCGGTCACCATGATTGCACTCCACGACGATGGCGAAAGGTCTGCCGTAAGGTCGGCAGCCCGTAATTATAGCGCGCTTTTGCGAGCACTCAGTCCTGCGTGTCTTTCCACTCGCGCAGTCTGCGACGCGTGTGTTTGTCCGGCCTGCCCGGCGTTTGCGGCATCGACAAGCGATCGCGACTCAGAGCGTTGGCCAGCGCCTCACGAGCCGCCTGGCTTTCTTCTGACTCAACATAACAGGCGCGGGCTTCCGGGGCTGGCCCTCGGCGCGGGGGGATTCCGAGCACAGTCACATGCCACGTATATCGCCCACGTGTGATCGCCAGCTCATCACCGATCCGCACCGGCTGGGCCGGTTTGGCGCGCTCACCCAAACGCGTCACATGCCCACCGGTGACGGCCGCGCTCGCCTGGCCTCGCGTCTTGAAGAATCGAGTGAAGAACAGCCATTTATCGATGCGAAGCGTATCGGCCATGAATGGTTTCCTGAGATATAATTCGCCGAGTCGAGCCAACCGGCCGGACGCGACAGGAGATGATAACGTGACCCAGCGCTTCCTCAAGCAACTTGCCTCCGATACCGAGGCGCTCCGCGATCAAGGCTTGTTCAAGACCGAAAGACGCATCTCCAGCCCACAAGAAGGCAGTGTTGATGTGGACGGACTCGGACATGAGGTGATCAATCTCTGCGCGAACAACTATCTGGGGCTCGCGAATCACCCGGATGTTGTCGCTGCCGCACATCGTGCACTGGACGATCATGGCTTCGGCATGGCCAGCGTGCGCTTCATCTGCGGCACACAGACGGTTCACACAGAACTTGAGCGTCGCATTAGCGAGTTTCTCGGCACCGAGGACACGATCCTCTACCCCTCTTGCTTTGATGCGAACGGTGGCCTGTTCGAGACCATCCTCACCGCGGAAGATGCGGTGATCAGCGATGCACTGAACCATGCCTCGATCATCGACGGTATTCGTCTGTCGAAAGCGCAGCGCTACCGCTATCAGCACAACGATATGGCTGATCTGAAATCCAAGCTGGTCGAAGCGAGCGACGCCCGCATGCGGCTGATCGCCACTGATGGCGTGTTCTCAATGGACGGCACTATCGCCGACTTGCCAGCGATCGTAGATCTCGCCAAGCGCTATAACGCACTGACCTTCATGGACGATTGCCATGGGACCGGCTTCCTGGGCGCACAGGGCCGCGGCACCCACGAACATCACGACCTGATCGGTAAGGTCGACATCATCACAGGCACCCTCGGTAAGGCGCTGGGCGGCGCGTCCGGTGGCTACACCAGCGGGCGCAAGGAAATTATCGGCTGGTTGCGTCAGCGCTCCCGCCCTTACCTGTTCTCCAACACATTAGCGCCCACCATTGCCGCGGCTTCGATCGCCGTTCTCGATCTTCTGCAAAGCGATGGCAAGCTGCGTGATCGGCTATGGCGAAACACACGGTACTTCCGCGATGCAATGACCCGGCTCGGATTCGAATTGAAGCCCGGCGAGCATCCGATCATCCCGGTGATGCTTGGCGACGCAAAACTCGCCACGGACATGGCGGATGCGCTGCTTGAAGAGGGCGTGTATGTCGTTGGCTTTGCCTACCCGGTCGTACCCAAAGGCGAGGCGAGAATCCGCACACAGATGTCTGCTGCTCACTCGATCGAGGAACTCGACCGTGCGATTGCCGCTTTTGAAACGGTAGGCAAGCGGTTCGGCGTTATCGGTCGCGATGCGGCATGAAAGCACTGACCAAGAAACATGCCGAACCCGGCATCTGGTTAGAAGACATCCCGGAGCCGACCATCGGCCCGAACGATGTGCTGATCAAAGTTCAGCGGACTGCCATCTGCGGGACGGATATCCACATTTACCGCTGGGATGATTGGGCACGCGCTACGATCCCGGTACCGATGGCGGTCGGTCATGAGTTCTCTGGAGAAATCGTTGAGCTCGGCAGCGAAGTCTATGGCCTTGAAGTCGGCGGTCGGGTCTCTGCCGAAGGGCACATCACCTGCGGCGTTTGCCGCAACTGCCGGGCAGGTCGCCGACACCTGTGCATCAACACCGTGGGTATCGGCGTCAATCGACCTGGCGCTTTCGCCGAGTACATCGCGGTACCGGCCGCCAACGTGTTTCCGTTGCCGGACGACATCAGCGACGACATGGCCTCGATCCTCGACCCGTTTGGCAACGCAACGCACACGGCATTGTCTTTCGACCTGGTCGGTGAGGATGTTCTGATCACGGGTGCTGGCCCAATCGGCATCATGGCCGTGGCCATCGCCCGTTTCGTTGGCGCCCGTCATGTGGTCGTTACCGACGTGAACGACTATCGACTCGAACTCGCCAAACGCATGGGCGCGTCGGTCACGGTCAACGTCGCAGAATCGACAATCGATGAGGCCATGCAATCACTGGGCATGACCGAGGGTTTTGATGTCGGCATGGAAATGTCCGGCAACGGTACCGCACTGCGAGAACTACTGCGTGTGATGCACCACGGTGGCAATGTCGCCCTGCTAGGTATCCCTCCGGACGATACTGCGGTCGACTGGAACCAGATCATTTTCAAAGGGCTCCATCTCAAAGGCATCTACGGCCGCGAGATGTTTGAGACCTGGTACAAGATGTCCAGCATGCTGCAGAGCGGACTGGACCTCTCGCCGATCATTACGCATCGCTTTCCGTTGGCGGATTACGCAGAGGCGTTCCGCATTATGGACAGCGGAAAATCCGGCAAGGTGATTCTCGACTGGGCGGCCTGAGCCACCCAGTCGATAGTGATTATTGAATGGTGCAGAAGCACTCGGCGTAGCGGTACATCGGGTCGTTGAAGCGCGCAAAGTCCTGATACACGTCTTCGACGATTCTTCCGACTTCCGACATGCCTTCGCGACGCTTCAGCAATGGGCCGAGATCGATGCCGAGCTTCCCGCCGGTAGCAAACAAACTCATCAATAACTGCTGCTCTTCGGAGAGCTGGGGTTCAATGAAACGGGTGCTGTACGCGCCGTCACTCAGCGATGCAGACTCAGCGGCGATCGCGATTGCATCTTCGAGCGTTCCGATGCTATCCACCAGTCCATACTTCAATGCCGTAGGCCCGATCCACACCTGGCCCTGGGCAACTTCGTCGACCGCATCGAATTCCATGTTCCGGAATGAGGCGACTTTACCAACAAACTCGCGGTACCCGTGCTCGATATTTTGTTGCAGTACGTCACGCACCTGCGGATCGATCGCACGATCGGTCCGTAGCGCACCCGCAATCCGTGTCGTGCCCACTCCGTCCGTGTACAGCCCTAGCCGAGCAAACGACTCTTCGAACGTCGGGAACATCGCAAAGATCCCGATGGAACCCGTGATCGTGTTTTCCTGTGCGACGATGTGATCCGCCGCCATCGAGATCCAATAACCGCCCGACGCAGCAACGCCACCCATCGAGGCAATAATCGGCTTGCCTGCTTTCTGGATGTTCTGGATTTCGTCCGATATCACCTCGGAAGCAAACGCACTGCCACCACCCGAATCGACTCTGAGTACAACCGCCTTCACATCATCATCAAGGCGCGCTTTACGCAGGAGTCTTGCCGTCGAGTCACCGCCGATCATGCCCGGAGGTGCCGAGCCATCGACAATACTGCCGGAAGCCACGACAACAGCCACGACATCATTCGCTTCAATAGAAGGCTCGAGCATCCGCTTGGCATTCAGGTATGCACGGTAGCCGACCTGATTAAACGTGCCCGGGCTGTTGGCGTCCTCGCCGACCAGGTCGATCATTCTTTCACGCACGGCACTCGAAGACGCGAGCTCGTCTACCAGACCATTTGCCAAAGCAAACTCGGAGAAGTTACCTCCGGATTTCCGAAGCTCATCGGCAATATTGTCAGCCATGTTCTGGATCGTGTCGGGCTCCAGTTCGCGCTGCGCTGTGATGTCGCTCTTGTAGTTTGTCCAAAGTGCATCGAGCAAGCGAACTCGCTGCCCGCGGTCTTCGTCGGACATGCTGGTGCGCGTATAGGGTTCGATAAAACTCTTATGCGTACCCACTTTGAAGATGTTCCAGGTGATTGAAAGCTTCTCGATCACTTCCGCGTAGTAGGTTCGGTACGTGCCGTACCCGTCAGCAATAACAACCCCACTAGGATCGAGGATTACCTCATCGGCATGCGAAGCGAGGTAGAAACCGCCCTGGGAATAGTAGGCGCCGAACGAGAGAATCTTCTTACCACTCTCTTTGAAGCGAGTCAGCGCATCACCAACCTCACGCAGCTTGGTGAGCTCTCCACCGCCCAATACATCTGCGCGCAGATAGATCATTTCGATGGCATCATCGTTCGCGGCAAGGTCGATCGCATCGACAAGATCACGCACCAGCACTTCAGCAATTGTATCGCCGGTGACTTCCGCAATCGCACGATCCAATGGTGTGCCCGACAACTGCTCCGTTAGCACACCAGCTGGCGCAACCACCAACGCTGCACGTTCCGGCAAAACAATATCCGACGGTGTAACCACACGAATGAATATCGAAAACAGCACCAGCAGCAATACGAGATGCAACAGTTTCCGAAAGCCATTGATCAGGCTCCAGATACCGCCGAGCAGGCGAAACAACAGGTTGGGTTTGTCAGACATAACGCAATCCGGATTGAACGAGAGAGAAGGACCAGAAGACTACCTGAATCCAGGCAATCGCGTGTAGCTGTTACACAAGTACCATCGACAGCTGGGGCCAGAACGTGATGACAACCACGGAGAGCAATAGAATCAGCAGAAACGGGAACGTGGCGCTGTAGACCTCAGTGATCGGTCGCTCAAAGCGATAGCTCGCGATAAACAGATTCAGCCCGACAGGTGGCGTCAGATAACCGAGCTGCATCGCCGACAAGAACACCATACCGAGATGCACAGGATCGACGTTGTATTGCGCCGCCACAGGAAGAATCAGCGGCACGACGAGAACGAGCGCTGAGAAGATATCCAGAATCGCACCAAGCACCAACAGGAATAGCAGCAGCAGGATGAGAAAACTCGTTTGCGTGTCGACGAAGCCACTGACCCAACCAAGGAGTTTCTGAGGCACGCCGGTGTCGATCATGATGTTGGTGGAAGCGAGCGACATGCCGAGGATAACGAGGATGCCGCCGACCAACAGCATCGACTCGCGCATGAGCTCCGGGAGCTGCTTGAAGGTGATTTCGCGCAGCACGATTACCTCGACGATCAACGCGTAGAGTGCAGTGACCGCAGCCGCTTCCGACACCGCAAAGTAACCTGAGTAGATACCGCCCAAGACCACAATCGGTAATGGCAGCTCCCATTTGCTTTCCCAAAGCGCGCTGCCGACGGTCTTCCAGGAGAATCGCTTAAGGGTCTGCTTCTGACCGCGATTCACCCACAGGCACCACCCTGCGAGCATGGCGAGCATCAGCATCCCAGGCAGCACGCCGGCGCGAAACAGTGTGTCGATGGAAATACCGGCAACGATGCCGTAAAGAATCAAGGGGAGCGACGGTGCGAACAACAGACCGAGAGACCCGGCTGA
Organism: Pseudomonadota bacterium; assembly: GCA_039027435.1. GTDB lineage: Bacteria > Pseudomonadota > Gammaproteobacteria > Steroidobacterales > Woeseiaceae > CALBPI01. The sequence continues at coordinate 33,946 of JBCCKF010000013.1, forward strand.
AGTCACCAGGCCCAGATTGAATTTCGGCTCGTAGCCCGACTGCTTCAGTGCCGGATACAAAATGGCACCGAGCGCGATGATCGTGACGCCCGATGCACCAGTGAATGCTGTAAAGAACGCGCAGGCAGCCAACGAGACGATGGCGAGCCCCCCTGGCATCCAACCCAGTAACGCATCCGTCAGGCGAACCAATCGACTGGGTGCTTTGCTTGCGCTCAGCAAGTAGCCTGCGAAGGTGAATAAGGGGATCGCCAACAGAACCGGCATCTCCGCAATCGAGAAAAACTCGATCGCAAGAGCGGACAGTTCGATGTCTTCGCGGTAGTAGGAGAACAACGCACTCGCGGCGATCAGCGCGAACAGTGGCGCGCCGAAGATGGCCAGTAGGAGCAGAAGTGCACCGAATACAATCATGTGTCAGACACCGGCTGCTTCGGCTCCGATCGACGACCGGCGATATCGAGAATCACGAACACCAAATACCGCCACGACATCAGTGTGAACGCAATCGGCATGATGATCTGGAACCACCAGGCCGGGAGCCCGCCGAGCAGTTCATCTTCGTACTCGCGCGCTTGCATTACGAAGTCTGCGGCGAACCACGCGACGCACCCGCAGACGAGTGCCGTGAACAGGTTGGTGATCACACGTGTCAGCCTGCGTCCCCACGCTGGTAGGAACCGGGACATCACATCGATGGCGATGTGCTTATCGGCGCGGCTTGCTGCCACGGCACCTGCGAGCGCCAACCACAACACCATGAGACGCAGCGCCTCATCGCCCCAGATCAGTCCAGCATCAAAGAAGTTGCGCAGTACGATCTGACTGCACGCCAGTACGATCATCGCACCCAGCAACAAGACGAGTACGGCGTCTTCGGCCGCCTTGCCCCAGCGGGCGAGTTGCTTCATCGAACCGGTCGTCAGTCAGAGGCTGCGGCGGCGCGCTCGGAACGATACTCGCTTAACAAGTCGCGCATTCGATCGAACATTTCGCGGGAAACGACATCCCGATCGGCGAGCTCCTCATTGGCCACCGCCACGGCGTTGCGCCAGCTCTCAAGTTGGCCGTCGTCCAACTCTACAAACTCGATGCCTACGCTCTGAAGTGCAGCCAGCGCATTCTCATTCTCAGCGCGATTATCTGCATCGAACTCGGCATAGATGTTGGTCAACACCTCGTTCACGATGGCCTGATCAGCTTCGGAGATACGATCAAACCGCTTCTTGTCGATGGCAATGAACGCCATGGTGTAGACCAGCGGTACGTTCGTCGCATACTTCACTTTCGTGTGCCACTGGAGCACCAGAGCACCAACTGGTGGCGTTGCCACTACATCGAGCAGACCCGTCTGAAGGCCGGTGAGTACATCGGTGAGCGGCAGCGTGACAGGCGCAAGATCGAGTGCTTGCATGCCGGCGTAGCTGATTTCGTCGCCCTCAGGTACCCAGACCTTCTTGTTCTTGAGGTCTGCAAGCCCGCGAACCGGCGTGTTGCCGAGAATCACCGCGAAACCGCCGCCCGCAAAACCGAAACTGACAAAGCCCGCATCTTCAAGACCTTGCTTCAAATCGGCATCGAGCCGCGCACGCACAAAGTCCACTTCTTCCTGCGAGTTGAATACGAGCGGCAGACCGTAGATCGAGAGATCGGGATAAAAGCTCATCATACTGCCGGCTGTGAACGCACCGCCATGCAACTGGCCGATCCGCATCTTGCGCAACACTTTGCTGTCATTGCCCTGGATGCCGCCGCCGAACAGCTTGATGGTGACGCGGCCCTCGGTACGTTCCTTGATCTCTTTGGCGCCGGCGCGCATCTTGCGCATCCACTCCGAGTTCTCTGGCGCGATTGTCGCTAGCTTGAACGTCTCGGCGTGTGCGACGGGCGCCGTTACTGACACCGCCAGAATTGCTGTCAACAAAGCAGCCAACAGGCCGCTGCTTCGGTAACTCATAACTACTCGTCTCCGTGAGTGCCGGTCGGTACCGGATGTCGTATTCACCATAATACTGGGCAGATCGTGAAGATTCTGTGAACCGTGCACGCCTTCAGTCGCTTGCGACCGTAGACCGACGAACTGAAGCACTACAGGATCGCTAATCGATCAGAAGTAGTCTGCGCCACTCTCCAGCAGTTCTTTCGCGTCACGAACCGCCAGAGTATTCGTCAGGGTCAACCCGTCAGATTCGACCTCTGATGCGAGCACTTCGTTCAATAACTGATCGTGTAATTCCTGCTCGTAGAGCAAACGGGCGTAGCCCCGGGCGAACTCGACCTTGATGGCAAGATCACGACCTTCCGTCAGTGCGATCGCGCGCTCGAAATAATCACGGCCAACTTCGGGCTTGCCGCCTAGCGCGGGTGGGCGCAGCGTGTTCAGGATGCCGAGGTAGTTGTAGAGCGCACCGCGATCCGCTTCGGGCGTCTCATCCACAACGGTCAGCAGCAACGACTCGATGTGTGGCAAACGCGCCAACGCGGCCCAGTCATCGCTGTGCGCACGAATATAGGCAAGCGACGCAACGCCGTAGGTTTCCGCCAGCGCTGCGTTGTCATCGTCGATTTCATCGAGTCCGGCCTCGAACTCGTCGAAGGTGGCGGTCGGCCATTCACAGCCGTCATCGATTTCGAGACAAACCGCCCGCTCCGCGTATTCGAGTGCCCGCGCGGTCAGAATCTTGGCACGGTCGGGTTCGCGGGCGAACACGGCACCATAGGCCGCGTACAGATCTGCCGCTGCAGCCAGTGCAACTGCCGAGTCGGGATTGCCTTCAATCAGGCTGTCGAGGAGCAGCAGGTAGGCCGGTGCACCGTCTTCCACGATACGCGGGTCAGGCTGGTTGAACACAGCACTGCCCAGGTCCTCTGCAAACCCGCCAGCAATAGACGACACCAGGCCGCCGCACGCACTGGCGGTCGTGACGATCGCAAACGCCGCCAGGGCCTTTGCGACCCTCGCAGCAGAAGACGGTGCCGTCAGCATCGTAAACGCGTTAGATCTTCTCGCGGATACGTGCAGCTTTACCGGTGCGGCCGCGGAGGTAATAGAGCTTCGCGCGACGAACGTCACCACGGCGCTTCACCGTAATGTCGCCCAGCATTGGGCTGTAGGTCTGGAATACGCGCTCAACACCCTCACCGTGAGAGATCTTGCGAACCGTGAATGAAGAGTTCAGACCGCGGTTTTTCTTCGCAATCACGACACCTTCGTAGGACTGCAGACGCTCGCGCTCGCCCTCTTTGACTCGCACCTGAACCACTACGGTGTCGCCCGGACCAAATTCGGGAATCTCCCGAGTCATTTGTTCCGCGTCGATCGCATCAATAATCTTGCTCATCGTTCTCTTTCCAATGACGCACCAAGCGCCCGTTTCTCTAATCCCGATCTCGTCCAAGCGCCGCGTGCGACGCCATGTATTGTTCAAGCAGTTCGCGGTCATCCGCATCGAGCTCAAGACCTTCGAGTAGGTCCGGACGACGCAACCACGTCCTGCCGAGTTGTTGCTGCCGTCGCCAGCGCGCTATCGCCGCGTGGTCACCGCTTTGCAACACCGCCGGCACTTGCCGACCCTCAATCTCGGCCGGCCGCGTGTAGTGCGGACAGTCGAGTAACCCATCAGAGAATGAGTCCTCAACCGCGGAGTCGGCATGTCCCAGTGTTCCGGGGAGCAACCTGACTACGCTGTCCACAACCGCCATCGCGGCCAGTTCACCGCCAGACAACACGAAATCGCCCAGCGACACTTCCTCATCAATCTCGGCATCGACAATTCTCTCGTCGATGCCTTCATACCTGCCAGCCACCAGCACCAGCTCCGGTCGCTTGGCCATGGCCGCGGCTCGCGCCTGTGTCAGCTGCTGACCCTGCGGGCTCATCAGCACAACATGCGCGGCTTCCGAGGCCGCCTTCGCCGCACGTATCGCCGCAACCATCGGCGCGAACTGCATCACCATGCCCGGGCCGCCGCCGAAGGGTCGATCATCGACCCGACGTTGCCGGTCCTCGGCAAAATCGCGCGGATTAATGCAGTCTAGTGAAACTGCGCCATCCGCGATCGCCCGGCCTACTACGCCGTGCTCTGCCACCGTCCGGACCCAGTCCGGGAACAGTGTAATGACCGTGACGCGCTCAAGTTGCGGAGTCACCGTCTTCTACCACACCCGACCAGTCCACCTGGATCGCGTGTTCCTTTAAATCGACATCGAGTACGTAGCGCTCCATCACAAAGGGCACCAGCGTCTCTGCGCCGTCGGCATTCTTCACAACCATCACGTCGTGAGCGCCGGTTTCCAACAAGTGGTCGACCTTCCCGAGCGATTGGCCGTCCTGAGACGTCACCACCGCACCGATCAGGTCGGACCAGTAGTACTCGCCAGCGTCCGACTCCGGAAGCGCTGATCGAGGTACCTGTAACACCGTGCCGTTCAAGGCCAGTGCCGTGTCCCGATCATCAACACCTTCGATCCGGCCCACGAGCGTTTTGCCCTGGGTACGCGCCTCGAGCAATCGATACTCGCGGCCCTCCGGACTCTTGAAACGCGAGAAGCGCAACAGGTTGTCGCGTGGATCGGTGAAAGAAAACAACTTCACCCAGCCCCGAACACCGTGCGCCCCTCGAATCTCACCGACCGTCACTTGCCGATCGGTCAGTGCCACGACCGAGCTCCTGCCGCTCAGGCGGCAGCTGCAGCCTTGCGGTATTGCTTCAGCAGCTGTGCAACACGCTCGGAAGGCTGCGCGCCCTGGCTCAACCAGTGATCCGCGCGCTCGATGTCGATACGCAGACCTTCTGCATTGCCTTTGGCAACCGGGTTAAAGAATCCAAGACGTTCAATATAGCGGCCATCGCGACGGTTGCGGCTGTCGGTTACCACAAGGTGGTAAAACGGCCGTTTTTTCGCGCCTCCGCGAGACAAACGAATCGTAACCATAAGTACAAATCCAAATAGTGATCTTGTGAAACGAGGCCCAGATCCAAACCGCGTCGAACGCCCGGATCTCAAATTCACCTCGAAACAGCCCGCCATTGTAACGGGGCGAAGCCCGCTAGGGAATACATAGTGTCGAAAAAACCATCAACGCCCGAATGGGGGCATACCGCCACTCCCACCGAGGCCTCGCATCAGGTTTTTCATGCCGCCCTTGGAGACTTTCTTCATCATTTTCTCCATTTGCAGGTGCTGCTTCAGCAGGCGGTTGACGTCCTGAATCTGTTGCCCGGCCCCACGAGCGATGCGTTTCTTCCGTGACCCATTGATTTTCTTGGGAAAACGGCGTTCGTCGAGCGTCATGGAGTTGATCAGGGCGATCTGGCGGGCGATCTGCTTGTCGTTCATCTGATTCTTCAGCGCGCCCGCGTTCAGATTGCCCGGCAGTGGCATCTTCTCCATCAGAGCGCCCAATCCGCCCATATTCTGCATTTGTTCGAGCTGATCTTTCAGGTCACCCAGATCGAATCCTCGCCCCTTCTTGAGCTTTTTGGCGAGTCGTTCAGCCTTTTGCTGATCAACTTTTTGCTCGACTTCCTCAACGAGCGTCAGGACGTCGCCCATGCCAAGGATGCGCGATGCCATGCGCTCCGGGTGGAACATCTCGAGCCCATCGGTCTTCTCGCCGGTGCCGATAAACCGGATCGGCTTGCCGATGGTTTCCCGCACCGAAAGCGCCACACCGCCTCGTGCGTCACCGTCGGTCTTGGTGAGGATCACGCCTGTCAGTGCCAGAGCATCATCGAATGCCTTCGCCGATTGCACCGCATCCTGACCCGCCATACTGTCGACGACAAACAACGTTTCGTGAGGCGCGACCTTGGCGTGAACCGCAGCGACCTCCGCCATCATCTCGCCGTCGACGTGCAGGCGCCCTGCGGTGTCGACGATCAATACATCAGCGTATTGGCGCTTCGCATCGTCGACAGCCCGCGCCGCGATAGCGACCGGCGCTTCGTCCGCACGCGATTCATGGAACAGGGCCCCAACTTCCTGTGCGACGGTCTGCAACTGCAAGATCGCGGCCGGACGGTGAACGTCCACACTCACGACCATGACCTTTTTCTTCTCGCGCTCAATCAGCCGTCGCGCGAGCTTCGCTGCGGTGGTGGTTTTGCCAGCCCCCTGAAGTCCAGCCAGCAGAATGATCGCTGGCGGCTGAACCTTCAGCTCGAGCGGCACCGCACCCTCGCCACCCAGAACAGTGGTGAGTTCGGTGTGAATGATCTTGATGAATGCCTGACCCGGGGTCAGGCTCGTCATCACGGTCTCGCCCAGAGCCTGGGTGCGCACGCGATCGATGAAGCCTTTCACCACCGGCAGGGCAACGTCCGCTTCAAGCAGCGCCATACGCACCTGTCGCAGGGTGTCCTTGACGTTGTCTTCGGTGATCCGGCCTTTACCGGTCAGCTGCTGGGTGGCACGCCGCAGGCGCTCGGAAAGATTGTCAAACATGCGCAGACCCGATCAGGAATTCGGGTCAGAGTTTACCGCAGCGCGGGTCAGATGATGAGCGTGTTACCCGTTGAGAGCATCTGAACCGGACGTGATGGCACCGCATCCTGAACCTGGCGCAGGATTGTGGACTCATCGCCGGGTTTCATCGCGGTCAGCCAAATCTCCGGAGTGTGGGTGAGCTTTGTAAGATCCGCGGCCAGCGTACGCGGTGTGTAGTGACCGGCCGCCTCAGCCAACGCAAGTTGCTCGTCGGGGAACGAGACTTCGACCACCAGCACTTTCAAGTCCGCAAATGAATTCAGCAGCGGCCAGAGCGTTGCGTTGGTTGTCGTATCTCCGCTAATGGCGAATACGCCATCAGGGCCACTGACGCAGTAGCCCTGCGCTGGCACGCTGTGACGAACGTCGACCGCGTGGAACAAGCGCTGGTTGATATCAACGACCTCTCCGGGCTGCAGGGTCTGGTACTTGATGACGGGGTTTGAGACGTCCGGCAGCTGCGCGAAGTCAGGCCAGATTTCCCAATTGAAGATGTGCTTTTGCAGCGTCGCCAGCGTTTCACGACGGCCATACACCGTCAGCGGATCGCCAAGGCGCGCGTCGAAAACGCTGTCGATGAGAAACGGGAGACCCGCGATGTGATCCAGATGCGCGTGCGTAAGCAACACATGCCGTATCTTGCGAAGTTCGGGGAGAGAGAGATCGCCGACGCCGGTTCCCGCATCGAGCAGGACGTCTTCGTCGACCATTAATGCGGAGGTACGCGCTCCCTGCCCTATACCGCCACTGCATCCCAGCACTTTAATCTGCATATCGCTACCGCCTGTGGCACTTCATGCGCCAATAAACCGGTCCACCGGCTCCATCGGAGTGTTGCACCCTGCTATGACTTAACCGCAGGCATTCCGTGTGCGATCATCTCCGTATAGACCGCAAAATTAGGCTAGAGCAGCTGGAGATTCTGTGCTTGCGTTCACAATTTTTGCCGCCTACGCAGCCATTGGGATTGCGCTAATTAGGCAAGCTCAAGGGGGAGAAGCGACCAAGACCCTTCCGGGGTGGCTAGCCGGGCTGTTGGTCGTGACCATCGGTATGCATGGTGCTTCGTTCCTGTCCAACGTCCTGCTGAGCCCAGGCTCCGGGCTCGGTATCGGAGACGTATTGAGCGTCATCGCCTGGTTATTCGCGGCGATCGGCCTTTTTGCGGGACTCCAAAGCGGCTTTGCTGTAATGGCCGGTATCGTGCTCGTTTTGAGCGCAGGACTCGTCGCTATAACGCTGATCCTGCCGCCTTCGGGAGCGCATCCGCTCACTTGGCAACTCAAACTGCACGCCATCCTATCGTTAACTGCATACAGTTTTCTGGCGGCCGGTGCCCTTCTGGCGGCCGCTTCGCTGATTCAGGACGCGCAGTTGAGAGCCGCGCGGGTCAGCAAGGTGTCATCGGTGCTTCCGCCCCTGTTAGCCACAGAACAACTACTGGCATCGCTGACCACCTCAGGATTCGTTTTCCTGCTCATGGCGGTCACCAGCGGTTTCGTGTTCGTCGACAACCTGTTCGCACAACACCTCGCCCACAAGAGCGTGTTGTCGCTGGGCGCTCTCGTCATCTTCGGGATGCTGGTCGTCGGTCGGCAGGCAGCGGGCTGGCGAGGCCGGCGTATGTTGCATCTGTACCTCACTGGCTTTGCGGTGCTCGTGTTGGCGTATTTCGGTAGCAAGCTGGTGCTCGAGGTCATTCTGCACCGCAGTTGGGGTTGATCGCACAGCACCGATTGACAACGCCGGCCGCTGACTGATGTTATTGAACCTTCGGGTCAGGAGGTTCCGCGTCTTTGGACGACATTCCCGTTAGTGTCCTGTTCGGCATCATTGCCGGGCTACTGGTCTGCTCCGCTTTTTTCTCGAGCTCAGAAACCGCGCTCATGAGCCTCAATCGCTATCGGTTGCGACATCGCGCGCGATCGGGAAGTCGCGCTGCGCGAATGGCCGAGTCTTTGTTGCAGAAGCCCGAACGCCTCATCGGTCTCATATTGCTCGGCAACAACGTCGTTAATATTCTCGCGGCCTCGCTCGTCGGCATCATCTCGCAGCGCCTTGGCGGCAGCGCCGCTTTCGCCATTGCGAACAGTCTGCTGACGCTCGTCGTTCTGATTTTCGCGGAAGTGGCACCCAAGACACTCGCCGCGCTGAATCCCGAACGGGTAGCCATGCCTGCGGTGTACTTCTACTACCCGGTGCTGAAGGTCACGTGGCCTATCGTGATGCTCGTCAATCTCATGGCGAATACGGTGCTGCGCCTATTTGGTGTGAGTCCTCGCGAAGTGGACGGGAACGCCCTCAGCCACGAGGAACTGCGCACCGTAGTTAATGAGGCGGGAGCGCTAATCTCGCGCAAGTACCGGACCATGCTGACGGGCATCCTCGATCTGGAAAAAGTCACGGTCGACGACGTCATGGTGCCGCACAACGATATCGTCGGGATCGATCTGGATGACGATCTCGACGAGATACTGAAGACGATCGAATCGAGCGCGCACACTCGATTGCCTGTGTACGAGGACAACATCGATCAGATTATAGGCGTCCTGCATATGCGCAGTCTCGTCAGACAAGCACGACGGGAACCGGTCACCAAGGACTTTCTTCGCAGCGTCGCCCGCGAACCCTACTTCGTACCCGAAGGCACGCCCCTCAGTATCCAGCTCGTCCAATTTCAAAAACGCAAGGCACGTCTAGCGCTGGTAGTGGACGAGTACGGCGATATTCAGGGGATGGTCACACTCGAGGACATCCTCGAGGAAATCGTTGGTGAGTTCACCACCGATCCGAGCGCTTCAACCGACCAAGTGCGCGAGTCCGAAGATGGCGCGCTACTCGTTCAAGGCGCCACAAATATTCGCGAGCTGAATCGCCAGGTCGGTTGGGAGTTGCCGACCGATGGCGCAAAAACCATCAATGGGCTTGTACAAGAAACGCTGGAGCGCATTCCCGAGGCCGGCACCGTGTTATCGATCGGCAGCTATCGCATTGAAGTGCTCGCCTGCTCCGACAGCAAGGTAATCGAGGTGCGCTTAAGCGAGGCGCCGGAGCAATAGCGTCGACCACCAGCGCTAATGGAAAGCGAGTTCTATGGCCTCGCTGACAGAACGAACCCCAATGACCTCGATACCTTTGATCGCCTGCCTTGGTCGGTTTGCCTGGGGGACAACCGCTCGCGTGAAGCCCTGCTTCGAGGCCTCGCGCAAACGCTCTTCGCCGAACTTGATCGGACGGACTTCGCCTGCCAGACCGACCTCACCGAAAGCCAGCGTACCGGACGGCAACGCACGGTCACGGAAACTGGATAACGCAGCGAGCAGTGCAGGCAAATCGCCTGCTGTCTCATGGATTCGGATGCCGCCGACGACGTTGATAAACACATCTTCGCCTGCGAGGGATACACCACCGTGGCGCTGCAAGACCGCGAGCAGAAGCGCGAGACGATTCTGGTCGATGCCCTGAGCAAGACGTCGCGGGTGTCCGCCGTGCGCATCGGCGACAAGCGCCTGCACCTCAACCAGCAGTGGGCGGCTACCTTCCCAGGTCACCGTCACAAGGCTACCGGGCGCATCGACCTGATCTCGCGACAGGAAGATCGCAGACGGGTTTGAAACTTCGCGGAAACCGTCTGACTGCATGGCAAACATGCCCATCTCGCTAGCAGCGCCAAAGCGGTTCTTGACGGCTCGCACCAGACTGTAGCGACTGCTGGGATCGCTCTCGAAGTACAGCACGGTGTCCACCATGTGCTCAACGACGCGCGGACCTGCGATGACACCCTCTTTGGTGACGTGGCCCACGACAAACACCGATACGCCTGCCGACTTGGCAAATCGGGTGAGCGCACCCACGCATTCGCGAAGTTGCGAAACGGCGCCGGCGGCGCCGGTCTGCGCAGATGACACCAGAGTCTGCATCGAATCCACCACAAGCACCTCTGCGCGCTCCGCTGCGGCAGTGGCGATGATGGTCTCGATCTCGGTCTCGGCAAGCAGGGTTACCTTGCTGTCCGCTACGTTGAGTCGTCTTGCACGCGCAGCTACCTGGTTGACGCTCTCTTCGCCGGTGACGTAGAGCACAGACAACACGTCAGCGAGTCGCGCGGTGACCTGCAAAAGAAGGGTGGACTTGCCGACCCCCGGATCGCCTCCCAGCAAAGTTACCGCCCCGGGCGCCAGACCACCCCCGAGCACGCGGTCAAATTCGGAAAACCCCGTTGGGTATCGGGTACTGACATCTTCGGGGGCCTCGGCCAGCGAAGACAATCGAGAAACCGCCTGCGTTCCCGCATATCCACTCCTCGCAGCGCCCACCGCAGCGACGCTAGATATGGCCTCCAGCGTGTTCCACGCCCCACAATCGCTGCACTGCCCTTGCCATTTCGGTGCGATCGCGCCACACGCGGTGCACTGATATTTTGGTGACTTCTTGGCCATTACCGAGCCGTTTCCACAAATTCCCCGATTTACCAGAATACGCCAAAGTGGTACCTGTTTCGCAGTAACTCAATGACTTGCGAACTAAGCTCTCGGGCGTTTATGAAGTCAGTGCTCAACATTCCACTGGGACGCCAGATTCAGGTCGCGGTCAGCGTTTTCGTGCTGCTGCCCGCCACACTCGCGTATGGCCCGATGCTCTCGCTCTTGCAAAAGGGCGATCTGATGCTGCGGCAAATCTTCTCTCCCAGCGCCATTGTATCGGGATCACAGCAGCCGATATTGATCGATGCAGGCCCCACGGACAATGCAACAATTCGGGCGCTGCTAGCGCAAATGGACGATGCCGCCAGTGTCACCATCGTCGACCCGCTGCCCGACGCGAGCGACGCGCTCGCTGAAGCGGTGCGCTTCAATGGCGCGACCTACATCACGGACACAAGGGATCCGGACGGACGCGAGTCAGCCGCGATCTTCAAAGCGGCCGCGCGCGGTATTGCACATGGCCAGCTACCCTCGCAAACCAACGAAATTCACGCCGGCCTGCAAGCCTGGAACCTGAGCGGCAACACGATGCGCGCGAGCGCGGCGCTGATGCCGCTGTTGCCAGACTCCCGCTGGCGTGAACGCAACGGCATCGGCAGTCTCGCACCCGATCTCAACGTGATTGCGATGCGCGGGCTGGATGCACCGGTCCAGAATGCGGCCGCCGCGCTGGGTGACCGCGAGATGCCGCTTGCTCGCAAGACCGCCTCTCGACACGTCTACATCGGCGGTGAGAACCTCGAACGCCTTGCCGCGTTTGGCCGCTACCATGCGGGACTCGCAAGCGGCGAGATCCTGCGCCAGCCCGGCTGGGCGATCACCGCAAACTGGCTGGCGATCACCATCGGCATGTTCCTTCTGGTGTCTTTGTTGTGGCGCGAGTCGCGGCGCATCATTCTGACTTACGCTGGTCTCACGACCACGGTCCTGCTGGTTGCTCAGTGGACACTCGCAATGCAGGCCCAGCTTCAGGTCGACGTGTTGGTCGTGATCGTGAGCCTATTGTCCGGGTTTTCGATTTGTTTCTGGCTGACGCCGGATCGCAAATCGAATCGGCGCGAAAGTTTCAGAAGCGGCCTTAGGTATCTTCGCCACGGCAAGCTGGACGCAGCGTTCCGTGTGTTCAAGAGCTGTCCAACTCACCCCAGCCTGATGCCGACGCTCTACAAGCTCGCGATTGCTTTCGAGAAGCGATCCCAGCCAGAGCAGGCTCGAGCGGTGTTTGCGCATATGGCCGGACGCAAGGACGGCAAGAGCAGCACTACCCAACCCAACGCCGGGGGCGCTACAACGACGATGCGCCGTCCACCAACGACGCCCGACAACATTCCGGAGACGTTAGGGCGCTATGAAGTACTGCGCCCGCTGGGCAGTGGCGCAATGGGCGGTGTCTTCCTCGGTCGCGACCCTCGAATCAATCGATTGATCGCATTGAAGATCGTGTCGTTCGACGAAATCGGTGATGAAGCCACCCGAGTCGAGGCGCGGGCACGATTCTTTCAGGAAGCCGAGTCCGCCGGGCGACTGACGCATCCCAGCATTACCGCGGTATACGACTCCGGCGAAGAGAACGGACTTGGCTACATCGCTATGGAATATGCGCCTGGGGTGCAGATGGTGCGCTACACCGCCGCCGATACGCTGCTCGATCCCGTGACGTTGATGCGTTCAATGATTCAGGTAGCCGAAGCGCTGGACTACGCGCACTCGGAGCACGTGGTGCACCGGGATATCAAACCAGCAAACCTGATCTATGACGCGAGCACCGACGGCATCAAGATCACCGACTTCGGTGTTGCGAGGCTGATCGACGCAGAGCGCACCCAGACGGGGCTTATCCTAGGAACACCGACATATATGTCGCCGGAACAGTCAAGCGGCGCGCAAGTCGATGGCAGTTCCGACTTGTTTTCGCTTGGTGTTACCCTATACGAACTTTTGACTGGGGAGGTTCCGTTTCGCGGGAAGAGCGTTGCGGAGCTCATGACAGCGATCAACAACAAGACACCGCAATCTGTCTCGTCACTGAGACCGGGAATGCCGCCCGTGATCGACAGTTTCATGGAAAAGGCGCTGGCAAAGCAGCCTGAAAACCGGTTTGCATCGGGCCACGATATGGCGTTCGCGATGCGCGAGTGTGTGTCTGGCATGTTCGGTCTGGCAGCGAACCAGTAAGTAGAAGCACCGCGATGAGCTTGAAGGGAAAAATCCAGTTCTCCGCAGTGACCGACACCGGTAGGGTGCGGGAACATAACGAGGACGCCATTGCGACCAACGTTGACGCCGGCCTGTTGGTGTTGGCAGATGGCATGGGTGGCTACAACGCCGGCGAAGTTGCCAGTGGCATCGCGGTGAAGACCGTCCACGGCCTGCTGTCTGATGCTGTGATGCGAGAGAAGCGCGGGGATATCGAGTCCACGACCGGGTTCATGCGTCAGTCCATTGCACTGCGAGACGGTGTACGTCGAGCCAACAAGATCATCCACCAAACAGCGCAAAGCCAACCCCAATGTGAGGGTATGGGCACCACGATCGTGGCCGCGTTGTTTTATGACGACCGTGTCTCGGTCGCGCATGTGGGCGATTCTCGGCTGTATCGATTGCGCGGCGGCGAACTCAGACAAGTCACGCTCGACCACTCACTGCTGCAGGAATTGGTAGACCGCGGGTTCTACTCTGAGGAAGAGGCTCAACGCTCCACTAACCGAAACTACGTGACGCGAGCGCTCGGCGTCGAACCGCAGGTTGAGGTAGAGATTCAGGAGGCAGCGGTCGAGGTCGGGGACATCTACTTGCTGTGCTCTGACGGTCTGCCTGACATGGTTGAGGACGAGGATATTCACTTAACGATCAGTACGTTTAGTGATAACCTTGAAGTAGCAGCTAAGCAATTGGTTACCCTCGCAAATGAGCACGGCGGCCGTGACAACATCTCGGTGATGTTGGCGCGGATCAAAGAGCCGTTTCCTGCCAAGCGCAGCTTTATGCAGCGTCTGACCGGACTGTTCGGCGGGTAGTCGCCCGAGCGATGTTGGTGGACGAACGGATTACAGCGATTCGCGACTCAGTCTCGGATCAATAACAACCAAGAGAAATGGAACGAATATGGCACGGCTGGTTCTGAGTCTGGGTGATCAAGTGCTCGCTGAGTACAACATGACCAAAGAGCGCTACACGATCGGGCGGCTTCCGGATAACGATGTACGCATCGACAACCCGTCGGTCAGCGGGCACCACTGCCTGATCATCAACATCCTGAACGATTCGTTTCTCGAAGACTTGAACAGCACGAACGGCACCTACGTGGGTGGCAAGCTGATCAAAAAGCACGCGCTGCAGAATGGCGACACGATCACCATCGGCCATCATCAACTGCGCTACGTCGACAGCCAGGTCAACGATCCGGAGCAGGAAGAGTTCGAAGCGACCATGGTCATCTCGCAGACCAAGCCGGACTCGGCCAAGATCCAGGCCGCAGCTGAAGCAATCGAAGGTGCCTCCGAAGAGGCCGACGCGGCTGCCGAAGAAGCTGCGGGCGAGACTACCGCTGACGAAGCGCCAGTCGACGACGCACCCAAGGCGACAGAGACCGCAGCGGTTGAGACCGCTGCCACAAGTGCGCCACCCAAAACCTCAGCACTGCCCACGGCGAAGCTTCAAGTCTTGTCTGGCAAGTTTGCCGGGCGCGAACTTGAGCTCAGCAAAGCGCTGACGACCCTCGGACGCCCCGGCATCCAGGTCGCGGCGATCACACGGCGCAGTGAAGGGTTCTACATCGTTCACGTCGAAAGCGCGGAGGGCCGAAGCGCGCCCGCCGTCAACGGCGAAGAACTCGCGGCGCAGGCGCGCAAACTCGAGGACAACGACGTACTGGAGCTTGCAGGCGTGAAGATGGGCTTCTACCTCACCTGATCGCTGGAGCGCAGCCTTTGGTCACAGATAGCGGCGCGTCACCCGGTCCGAAACCCGGGTAACGAGCTCGTAGCCGATCGTGCCGAGTGCGCTGGCAACCTCACCGACAGGGAGTGCTTTCCCCCACAACGTGACCGTGCTGCCATAGCCACAGTCGGGCAGATCGGTGAGGTCCACGGCAAGCATATCCATTGAGACTCGCCCGACGAGCCCCGAGTGCGCTCCGTCGACGAGGACCGGCGCACCATCCGGCAGCATCCTGGGGTAGCCATCACCGTAACCCGCGGCGACAATGCCGATCCGCATCGGCTTGTCCGCACAAAACCGGCCGCCATAGCCTACGCGGTCGCCGACGTTGATCGTGCGTGTCGCGATAATCTTCGCGCTGAAATCCATGACGGGAACCAGCGGCTCATGCGTCGGCGCATCACCGCTCTCAAACGGCGTGATGCCATAAAGACCGATGCCGGGTCGAATCCACACGTCTTGGTCTGCCGTGTTAATGCCGCCGGCAGCCATGCCGCGAAGTCCCGCAGGTGAATTGGCAAGGCTCAATCCACCCGACCAAGCATCGATCAAGGGCTTGAGGGCCTTTAGCTGCGCTTCGGTCTGATAACTCGAGTCGAGATCAGCACTGGCGAAATGACTCAACAATCGAAGTTCTGAGCCCTGGCATGTCGCTTTCACTCGCGCCACAACGTCAGAAAATCGATTCGGTGCAAAACCGAGTCGATTCATACCGCTGTCCACCTTGACCCAGATGACGTTCGGCTGCTGATCGTTGGCAGCGAGTAACGCGAGTTGCTCGTCGCCATGGACGACAACCTCACAGTCCAGCGCCAGCGCTGCTTCCAAATCCGATGCGTCGAACACGCCTTCAAGCAGCACTATCGGTTTTCGAATGCCTGCGTTGCGCAATGCGCGAGCTTCAGTGACCCGCGCCACGGCAAAGCTGTCGGCGCTCTCAAGCACCGTCGCAACAGGAACCAAACCATGGCCGTAAGCGTTGGCCTTAATGACGGCCATCACCCTGCAACCCTGTGAGGCTCGCCGCAGCACATCGAGGTTGTGCTTCAGGGCTGCCGTATCAATGATTGCGGTCGCAGCGAAGTCCATGGGGCAGCCGGTCTTCTGCTAGAACTGCGGGACGTCCTGCGCGTAGCTGTCGGGCACCCAGTTCTCGAACTTGGTGTACTTGCCGACAAACGTCAGGGGAAACTCACCGGTAGGCCCGTTACGCTGTTTGGAGACGATAATATCCGCGACACCTTTGCGAGGTGTGTCGGCATCGTAGACCTCTTCGCGGTAGATAAAGCAGATCAGATCCGCGTCCTGCTCGATCGCGCCTGATTCGCGCAGATCTGACATCACAGGTTTCTTGTCTGTGCGCTGCTCGACACTGCGGTTGAGCTGCGAGAGTGCAATTACGGGAACCTCAAGCTCCTTGGCGAGTGCTTTCAAACCACGAGAGATCTCGGAGATTTCTGCAGTGCGGTTTTCAGTATTGCCGGGCACCTGCATGAGCTGCAGGTAGTCGACTACGATCAGACCCAGTCCGTGCTCACGCTTGAGTCGGCGGGCCCGTGCACGGACCTCGGTCGGCGATAGTGCGGGAGTGTCGTCAATAAAGATCGGCGCTTCCGACATCAGTTGTACTGCCGTATTGATACGCGACCAATCCTCGTCGGGAAACTTGCCGGTTCGCAAGTGCGTCTGATCCACCCGGCCGAGTGACGAGATCATGCGAAACGCCAGCTGGTCAGCGCTCATTTCCATGCTGTAAATCGCGGTGGGTTTTTGATAGCCGATCGCTGCGTTTTCGGCAATATTGACCGCGAGCGTTGTCTTACCCATCGAGGGACGCCCCGCGATGATAACCAGATCACCAGGCTGCAATCCTGCGGTCATCTTGTCGAATTCCGCGTAGCCAGTCGGCAGGCCGGTGACGTCTCCACCAGACTGATGCAGCTGATCAAGGCGATCTACGGTCGCCGGTAATACATCGCGTAGCGCCTGGAAGCCACCACGTCGATTGCCCTTATCGGCAATCTCAAACACCGCGCGCTCGGCTTCGTCGACTAACTCGGTGGCCGTTCTGCCCTCCGGCTCAAATGCGCTTCCGGCAATCTCATTGCCCGCAGTGATCAGCGAACGCAGTACCGACCGCTCTCGCAGGATCCGCGCATACGCAACAATGTTCGCTGCCGATGGCGTGTCGTTGGCTAACAGCGCGAGGTAATCGAGACCGCCCGCTTGCTCAAGCTCTCCTCGATTGTCGAGAAACTCGGAGACGGTGACGACGTCGCACGGCTGGCGATCCTCGTTCAGCAACCCCAATGCCGTGAATATCAGCCGATGGTCAGGCCGATAGAAGTCGTCGGCCGTGACGACATCGGCCACACGGTCCCAGGCGGTGTTGTCCAGCATCAATCCGCCGAGCAGTGATTGCTCGGCTTCAATCGAATGCGGTGGGACGCGGAGCTGACGCTCAGCTTCGAGACCGCGCTCGAATGCGCTGGACAAGACGCTGACTAGCCTTCGTCAGCGACAACGACGACCGTCGCCATCACATCGACGTCGGCATGCAGATGCAACCCGATTTCGTGCTCACCGAGCTCGCGGAATGCGCCTTCGTCGGTCAGACGAACTTCAGAGCGCTGAATCGGCAGTCCTGCAGCCGTAAACGCTTCGGCGATGTCCATCGTACCGACGGATCCGAAGAGCTTGCCTTCGGTGCCAGCGAGCGCCTTGATTTCGACGCGAGCGCCTTCCAGCTCCCCTGCCCGCTTCTGCGCGGCTGTGAGTTCTTCGGCAGCTTTCGCTTCAAGCTCTGCCCGACGTGCTTCAAACTCTTCGAGGTTTGCCGGCGTTGCCAACGTCGCCTTGCCTTGCGGCAACAGGAAATTGCGACCATAACCTGACTTCACCGTGACCTTGTCACCAATGCCACCCAGGTTCTCTACTTTCTCAAGAAGAATCACTTCCATCTTTATCTGCCTCTTTGCCCCTAATGGGCATCTAACCGCAGCTTAGCCGTCCGACGGCGTTCTCTGCGAAAAATTAAACCATGCGTCTATATATCCTGCTACCGGGTAAATTGGCCAGGCGACGATAAAAACCAAGTACACCGGAACCAACGCGAACCACGGAAGCTCCCACCGAACCCGACCCCAGTGCGCCAGCGCAACACCATGCAAGGTGAACGCCGTGAAACACACAATCGCAAGGTTCATCAAAACCCCGACCGATCCCATCAACGAGACTGTCACCGCGAGTACCAACAGCAACGCCGCCAGTGCCCGGCCCAGATTTACATCGCAAAACCGACCGTAGCGCTCACGTGAGTTGTCGCTGCCTGCATCCCACAGGAAATTGCCGAAACTCAACGCCGCCGCAAACATCAACCACAACCCGCCAGCAATCGCCCCCGTTGCCACTTTCGAAAGCTCATCCAGATTGGCAGACAGTTCCAACGTTTCCGCTCGACTGAGGTCAGTGCGCAATACCGGCGCGAACAACTGATCGAGCAAAGGGCGCCAAAACGCCGAAGCATCATCGACCATAACCCAGAACACGATCACCGCGCCGAGAAACGCGAGCAGGCTAAGCTGAATCGTGAACGTCAGCGACCGGGTCCGTTTGAGCGCCATCGCCATGGCGACGACCGCAATGAACGCGATACCCGCCTGAATCGGCAAAATGAGACTGCCCTCTGGCCCCACTAACCCCGCGACGGAGAGAATCACCAGACTGCCCAGCAATACGGGCAACGAGCCACTCACCCCGTACGCGAGTACCGACGCTGTGGCGATGCCCATCGCGATCACAATGCCGAAGCTCAAATAGAACATCAGCGTGATCAGGATGCTCTGATGACGCTTCGAGCCCATGATCCAGATCGCGGCGTCCTTCACGATCGAGCCTATGGCCTAGTGCTGGTCCGTGTACGGCAACAACGCCAGATAACGAGCACGCTTCACCGCAGTCGCCAACTGACGCTGGTAACGCGCCTTGGTGCCTGTGATGCGGCTCGGCACAATCTTGCCGGTTTCCGTGATGTAGCCCTTCAGCAGATTGATGTCTTTGTAATCAATCTGCTCGATGCCTTCCGCAGTAAAACGGCAGAACTTCCGGCGACGTGAATGACGGCTCATGCTGCCTCTCCTTCATTGTTGGTGGCTTCCGCCTCGGGCGCCGCCTCAGCGGCTTCTGCTGGCGCTTCGCTGGCTTCGCGTGCGCGCGCTTCAGCTGCAGCTTTCGCTTCACGACGACGCGCAGACTCCCGCTCCTTTGCCTTCTCGTCTTCGACAGCCTTAGCCATTGGAGACGCGTCGGTAAACGCACGATCCATGCTCATGATCAGATGACGCAGTACGGCGTCATTGAACTTGAAGGCGGCGCGTAGCTCTTCGATCGCTTCTTTGCCGGCTTCAACGTTCAGCAGCAAGTAGTGCGCTTTGTGTACCTTGTTAATGGAATGCGCCAGCTGGCGGCGGCCCCAGTCTTCGAGTCGGTGGATGACACCGCCCGTATCGGTGATGAGCTTCTGATAACGCTCAAGCATGCCGGGGACTTGTTCACTCTGGTCAGGGTGGACCAGAAACACGATTTCATAGTGTCTCAAGAGACGCTCCTTTCGGGTTTGCCACCCATCCATTTGGTGTGGCAAGGAGTTAATCCGAATTGTTTGGACTGCCCACAGGGGCACGCCGGGCGGCAAGGATACAGGAATCCGGGCTTTTTCAGCAAGCGTCAGTCGCGACGCTGACGCAGCACCTCATACAGCATGAGTCCGGTTGCTACCGAGACGTTCAGGCTCTCAACCAGGCCTTGCATCGGCATGGAGACGAGATGATCACAGCGCTGGGCCAGCGGTGGGGACAATCCTGTCGATTCGGTTCCCATCACGATCGCCGTAGGCCCGGCCAGATCGACATCCCAATACTCGCCAGAAGCGGTGTCGCTAGTGCCCACGATCTTGAGTCCGTAGCTTCGCAGCCATTCCAGCGTCTTGCTGGTACTGCGCACCGCGACCAAGGGCACCGACTCAGCACCGCCGGATGCAACCTTGCGGACCGCAGGCGTCATCCCAGCGGCCCCGTCGCGGGCAACGACAACCGCAAGGACACCGCAGGCGTCAGCCGTACGAAGGCAAGCGCCGAGGTTATGCGGGTCCTGCAGATCATCGAGCACCAATAAAACCGGAGTCTCGCCAGCTTGCAGAGCGGTTTCGACCTTTGTTCTGAGCCTGGCCTCATCCCAGGGGTCGAGGTTCTTCAATGCCGCCACGAGCCCCTGATGCGCGGTACCCTTCGCCATATCGTCGAGGCGGAAATTACGAACCGGGTGAACTTGAATACCGCGAGCGCCGGCCTCCGCAATCACGGCCTTCACCCGTTCGTTGCGGCTGCGCTCGTCTACAAAGATCTTGCGTACCTTGGTCGGATGCGTGCGGATCAGGCGTTGCACAGCATGAATGCCCGCGCTGAACTGTCCACCCGTCGCCACCCTACCTGCCTCGCCGCAGCTTGCGCTTGGGCTTGCGCTCGGGTTTCGAGCGATTCTGTTCGACGCGGTCATAGAGCACGAAATCAATTTGCCGCGATTCCATATCCACTCGATTCACGATCACCTCGATCATATCGCCCAACTGAAAGACCTGGCCCGAACGATTACCGACCAGCCGCTGCCGTTCAGGCTCGTGCTTGAAGTAGTCGCTGCCCAAAGAAGATACATGAATCAGACCGTCAACCTGCAAATCCCCGATCTGGACGAACAGACCAAAGTGCGTCACCCCGCTAATCAATCCGTGGAATCGCTCTCCCAGGTGCTTTGACATGTACTGGCACTTGAGCAGCGCTTCCACCTCGCGCGTCGCCTCTTCGGCGCGGCGCTCTCGTTCAGAGGTGAGCTTCCCGAGTCTCACCATTGCCTCGCCGTCGTAGCGATATTGGCGCGCCTTGCCACCGGAGGTCATATGTCGGATAGCGCGGTGAACCAGCAAGTCCGGGTAGCGACGAATCGGCGAGGTGAAATGCGCGTAGGCGTCCAGAGCAAGACCAAAATGCCCGATGTTGTCGGGCGTGTACTCTGCATGAGCGAACGATCGCAACAGGGCCATGTTGATCGCGTATGCATCCGGTCGATCCTGAACCTTTGACATCAATGCGCGCAGCGTCTTCGGTGTTGGATGCGCTGAATGCGGCACCTTGAATCCGAGCTCCAGCATGAACCGTCGGAATTCATCGAATCGATCTTCATCCGGCTTGGCATGAACTCGGAAAAGCGCCTGCACCTTCTTCTTGAGAACGAACTTGGCCGCCTCGACGTTAGCCGCGATCATGCACTCCTCGATCAGCCGATGGGCATCGTTGCGTGGCGTGGCGGCAATGGCTCGCACCTCGCCATCATCATCAGTCCGGATGCGAAGCTGCGGCAGGTCTAACTCTATCGCGCCGCGCATCTTGCGCCGTTTTGCAAACGCCTTATACAGGTCATGCAACGTTCGCACACTCACCGCAACCTCGCCCTGCAACGCCTTGTGACTGCGCTCGCCGTCGAGGAATTTCTTGACCTCGGAATACGTCAGCCTCGCGTGTGAACGCATGACCGCATCGTAGAACGTTGAGCGAGTCACCTGCCCTTTGGCGTCCACGGTCATGTCGCAGACCATGCAAAGCCGATCGACTCTAGGGTTCAGTGAGCAAAGCCCATTCGAAAGCACCTCCGGCAGCATGGGTACCACGCGGTCCGGAAAGTACACCGAGGTTGCACGGTTGATTGCTTCCTTGTCGATGGGGCTATCCGGCGTCACGTAGTGTGCCACGTCGGCGATCGCCACAATCAAGCGCCAGCCGGCGCCCTTTTTCTTTGCGTACACCGCGTCATCAAAATCCCGGGCGTCCGCGCCGTCGATCGTCACCAATGGCAATTTACGCAGATCCTTGCGTCCTTGTTTAGCGCGTGTCGGCACCGTGGCACCAAACCGCTTCGCCTCCGTGCCAACCGCTCGTGGCCAGCGATGCGGAATGCCATGGGCGTGAATCGCGAGATCGGTCGGCATACCCTGCTTTTCCGGATCACCAAGAACACGGGCAATACTCGCCGTCGCCAACTGATCACGATCGGGATAGTCGAGAATCTTGGCGATCACGACATCGCCAGGCTTTGCTTTCCCGTTCTTGCCTCGGGGGACAAGCAGTCGCTGGGTGAGTCTGGGGTTATCAGGTACGACCAGCCCGATACCGCGTTCGCTGATGTAACGCCCGGCAACTTCCTGATGCGCACGCTCAAGGACATCGAGAATCATTGCTTCTGAGCCACGGCGTGTGCGTCGCTTCAGTTTCGCCGCGACCCGATCGCCGTCCATGATCCGAGCCATTTCGCGCGGCGAGAGGTACATGTCTTCCTCGTCGTCGTCACGAATCAGAAACCCGAAACCGTCACGATGCGCCCTGACCGAACCGTTGATGATCTCAAGGCGTTCCGAGAGGCAGTATTGTTCCTGTCGATTGAGGTGCAGTTGCCCTGAACGGAGCATGCGTGAGAGCACCTCTGCAAGCGAGCGTTTTTGGCGTTTCCCCTTGAGGGCAAACAGATGTGCGATCTGATCGAAGTCGAGCGGCCGACCGGCCTGCTCCAGCGCATCGAGAATGCGAACGCGATCGGGGACGGGATGTTTGTAGGCGCCGCCCTTCCTGGCGCGCCCGGATGATTCACTCAATCCGTGTTTCCTTTGCTGGACCCGTCGTGTCTCGTTGACAGGTCTGTGATGGTTCCGCTACAGTCGCCCGCCTTACCAGTACACGAGCAGTGTACCTGCACCCTGTGCCCAGGTGGCGGAATTGGTAGACGCGCATGGTTCAGGTCCATGTCTACGAAAGTAGGTGGAGGTTCAAGTCCTCTCCTGGGCACCACTCTCGACACCCGACCGTGTCACATCACCGCTCTTTCGCGTAGGCAGTCGCACTCGAACAGCGTGGCTGGCACAGCATCAACACCATGCCAGCCACTGCGACGCTAATCTGTGCTCAGCGCGCGTTCGATCAACAATCCAAGATGCGCAACGTGTGCTCGAGTCGACGCGCTGCCACCACGCTTGCGCGACATCATGCGTTCGATGTTCTGCAACGCGTAGACCGCCGCGGATTGGCTTGTCGTGTCGTAGCCACCTGTCGGCGAGGAGATGGCAGCCAGCCGACGCACATAGTCGATCTGTAGCCCTTGACGGATCGTATCAACGTCGCCGCGGATATCGGCTTCAAACACCGCATCGGTCAGATCCCCAACCATATCGGCCAGCATGTAGTCGTTGCCGTATAACGATGTATCAGTCATCCGCTTCATGGTCGCCGGATGGAGCAGGTGATTCAGAACACCGCCTTGCACCGCAAGCACAGCATCATGAATCTTCGGATCTTCAGTGCCGCTGAAGAAATTAAAACCGCGACGCTGCTGCGCCAGGTAGCGGAACACCGGCGCCGCTGGATCAACGATGCCCGGCGCGAAAAGCTGCTCCGAGAGAATCGACATTGCACGACGCTGAGTGTCCGCGTCGACGACAGTGTACGGCGCCTCTGAACCAGGCTGGCCGACCATGCCGCGGTTCAGCATAACGCCGCCGACGTATCGCGACACTACTGCGCCGCTGCGAGCCCAACTGCGGATGAGCGTGCCGAATGCATCGTGCGTTTCCTGCCATGACTTGCCATCTTCAGGTGGCAATTCGGCCAACTGCGTGAAGCCCTTCACAATCAATGCCATCCGGTCGGAGGCATAACCTACCGCATCATTCGACATGTCGTAGATATTGACGCGCGGATCGATGGCCTTGCCCGGTGAGCGCATATCGTCGGCATCGTTTCCGAAGGCCAACTCCGGCTCGTTCGAGCGCGACAAATGCTCGGCCATTTTTTCGGGATCATTGAGTTCAGGGTCATAACCGAACTGAATCGCCCAATCGTCATAAGGCCCAGGCGCCACCGTGTAAAACAGCGTTTGATCAGTCCCGATCGGTGCGAAGTTCACTGCGGGGTAATCCATGACCGAACCTGCTAGCACACCGTCGTTCATCACTGCCGGATCAAAGGCCTCTTGAGGAGACAACAGCTGGGTAGCCTTCATATTGTGGTTCAAACCCAGCGTGTGGCCGATTTCATGCAGGATGAGGTAATACATGGAATCATGCACGAGCTGTTCATCGTACTTGCCATTGTCTCCATGCAACGCCCGACCCAGGGTGTGCGCGAGATGCGTCTCCGCACGCAATCCGGCGCCGAGCGAGCAAAACGCTTCGGCCGCTGCCAACCCTTCGGGCACACTGAAATCTTCAACCAGAGTGGACGCGTCGCTAACGATGTATTTTGCGAACTGGAATCGCCCAAGGAAAGAGTACTCAAGCATGATGTCAGCGCCGATGATCTGGCCGGTGCGCGGATTCGTGAAGCTTGGGCCGTAGCCGCCGAAAGGTGGATTCGGCGATGACGTCCAGCGCAGCACGTTGTAACGCACGTCGCCCGCATCCCATTCTGCGTCATCCGGCTGTACCTTGACCTGTACCGCGTTGCTGAAACCGGCTTTCGCAAAGCTAGTGTTCCATTGCAGCGCAGCGTCGCGAATCATGTCGCGATACTCGAGCGGTGTTGTGTTTTCGATCCAGAGCGTGATCGGTTCAACCGGGTCAGAAACCGGCGCCGTCGGATCCTGTTTCACAAGATGCCAACGATGGATCATGTCGCGATACGGCGTCGCACTGAAAGACGTCAGGTCGGTAACTTGGGTCATGAAGTAACCCACCCGCGGGTCGTCCAAACGCGGCTCGTAGCCATTGTCGGGCATGCGCACAAAACTGTGCATCACCGGAATCTCTACGTGACGACGGTCTGCGATTGCGCCACCGGTCCGTCCGGTCGGCGACGGATTCGAGTACACATAGGTCACTTCGATATCGGTGTTGTTCGGGTAGCTGCGAAGATTCGAAACGCGTGTCGAACTGTCGGACAAGGAGCCGAGCGAATACGCTCGCGGATTGGCATCCGGGTTTGGCGACGGCTTGATCTGCAAAAGCGACTCGGACTTGAATAGCTTGTCCGCGTTGATGAGTACACCCTCATCGCCCTCGGCCAGCACTTTCTCGGTCGCCAGAATCGCATTACTTGTATTCGCGGTACTCGCTCGCGCCAGGGCGTTGTCCGGGTCAAAATAGAAGGAGGTATTCGGGATCACGATATCGAGCTTGTCGAAACGCCGCTCGAAACTCAGGATCTGCTCGGCCAGATAAGCGCCACGGAAGTAGCCAATCTGAACGACACCATCGGAAGCCTGCGCGACATGAATCACTTCGTTGCCGATAAGATCACCCGGCACCAACAGCTTCAGCTCGCCGGTCTCTTCGTTGCGGAACAACGTCACCAGACCATCCATGCGGGTATAGCCTTCGGTGAGGTCTGCAATGGTTTTTGGCGTCTCTTCCTCGTCCTCTGCCTTTTCTTCGTCATCTGCATACGCAGGCGCAAACAGCAGGACGGTGGCAAGCACCCCCCAAATCGTCTTCAGGTTCATCGTGATTCCTCTAATGCGACCCCGTATCCGGTCAGCCGTCTTTCAGACTCGAGCCCTTAAACAATTGGCTCACTTTCTGGGCGAACATCAAATCGCCCTCAACTTTCAATTTGCCGGTCATGAACGCGGTCATACCATCCAGTGATCCGGACATCAGGCCAACCAGATCGTCGTCGGCCATCGTGATCGCAACCTTCGGCGATTCGCTGGTACCCGGCGTTACGGTTGCTGCACCGTCCTTGATGTGGACATAACGCGGCTCCGAGGTATTGAACTGGATGATTGCATCAAGACCTGCGGCAGCATCGGCATTCAAAGCACCCGGCAAGCGGTCAAATAAATCGTTGATATTCATGGTTTCCCCCACTCTCGAACCCGGGAAGAGTAACGCAGCAGGAGCGAATTGTCTTTGCCGTTCCAGTGAGAGGTAGATCACAGAGAGCGGACTCTCCCGGCCTTACTCTTGACGCACGGAGGTTCGAATGCCGGTACTGCCGCCTTTTTCGCCGCTCGCGGTGACGCTCGCGCTGTCTGCGCTGGTGTTCCTCACGAGTTGGTCTGCCAGTTCACTCAGACGGTGGCTACGCTTTCGCAGACGCCGGCACCTGCCAGCACAGGCCGGTGCTGCTGCGCTGGCGTTTGGCGCCACGTTGGCCGGCGAGCGACGAGCCGCTATGCAAACGACCATCGTCGCGATCTGCGGCACGATAACGGCGCTCTTCTCGACGCCTGCACCAGAATTTAGCGACATCGCCAGTATCGACAGCCTCAGTGCTGTTGGTCTTTGCGTCCTCGTCGCTGCGTGCCTGACCATCGTGCTGCGCCGCTGGCCACGCGAAGGCAAGGCAGCGAGTGACGTCGTGGCCAGACATGCGATCGGCGCAAGACTTGAGACTATTCGACTCCCCTCGCAGCGCATATTCCATGATGTGATTCCAGGCTCGGGCGGCAGCATTTCGCACGTGCTGACAGCAGCATCAGGAATCTACGCGATATTCACACTAGCCGAACGTTTCGATGGCGCTGGCGCTTTTCTTAGAGATCGCAACACGTTGGCACTGCCGGCTTCACGCGCGGCCATCAACCTGCATGAGATTCGCTCACGAACCGCCCAATTGCAGCATTGGTTACAAGCACAAAGTGGCGTCGCCTGTCGCGTGCGCTCGGTGGTCGTCATGCAAGGCTGGCAGTCGAATACGGTTGGGCCCAATGACATGTTGGTTGTCACGCCGCAGGACGCAGTGATGCTGAAAGGCTGGAAAGATGCGTCAACTGCGTTAATGGACGATGAGCTCGACAAGATTCAGGCGGTAGTCGAACAAGCACCGGTCCCACGCTTTACGCAGTGGTCAGCGTATCGTCGCGATGCCACCGTAAGGACGTTGCCGCGTCAGGAAGTCTCGAGTGGTTCGGCCACAGAGGCAAATGCTTGACGTTCCAATAGCGACTCGAATGCCTCTCCGAGGCGTTGCGTCTCGGCGACAACGCGCCGCCAAACCGAAATCCGGGTTGGCGCATCCATGCTCTTGAAGTCACCACGATCCGGAATCTTCCCGCCCGGCAGACCTGCAACAAACTCTGCGGACGGTGCAATCAACAACACACGATCGACGTGCGCCGCTTTGGGTCGTCGATGTAAACCTTTGTCGAACCAACCCGGAGTCAGCTCCGGATAGAAGTGTGGATAGAGCGTTAAGCCAGTCTCGGGTGATACCGGCAGATCAAAATGGTAGTCGATGATCCCGCCATCACGGTACACCCCCGGATTGCCGCCGGCGAGATTCTTCACGCCGTTCAAAACCAGCGGAATGGCGCTGGAGGCGAGAATCGAATCAACCAGGTTGTTCTCAGCGAGATCCAGTCTCTGCATGGGGAAATCCGAGGCCAGATGGAACGGGCCATCCGCTCGTGGGTCGGACACCAGTGCACGCGTAAAGAAACGACGTAGGTGTCGTCGGTTCACACGGTTCGCCACCATGGCTGCTGTCAATCCCAACAACAACGGCACGGTTCGCTCACTGGCGGTGAGCCCGTGCGCCTGGGCAGTCATGATATGCAGATGAAAACGTTCGCTATTGACGGCGTTGGCAATACCACCCTCACCCAACATCGCCGAGACCATCTGTCGTCCCACCTTGGTGATCTCGTTCGTATCTGGTTTCGCGCTGTAAGTCTGCTCGATATAACCTCGCTCAAACCGCGTTAGTGCTGCCAGCGGATCGGGCTGGGTGTAACAGGCAAATCGCCACGTGCCGATGGATGAACCCAATAGGTGCACCCCCGGTTGCAAACGCGGCAGAACCGACCGAATGATTGCGTGGTCAAGTCCGACAAGGCTCAACCACTTGGCCCCGCCCGAAGCACCAACCATGATTCGGATATCTTCTGGCTGCAGACCGTTCTGCTGTAGGTGCTGAAGAGCGCCCGGACCGGCACGAACGGCCAGCAGGTTATCGGTCACCGACACGCGATCAACCGTTTATTGGATCGCGGCGAATGATGGTCTGCTCACGCCCTGGGCCAGTCGAAATTATATCGATCGGCGTATCCACGATTGCTTCGATACGCGCGATATAATCCCGCGCGGCCTCCGGAAGTGCGTCGATATCCGTCACCCCGACGGTACTCTGTTGCCACCCCGGCATATCCTCATAGATCGGTTCCGCCTCTGCATAGCGGTCAACGACCACCGGCGGTGTCGCAATCTCTTCACCGTCGATGCGGTAACCGACACAAACGCGAATCGTCTCAAGCTCGTCCAGCACATCGAGTTTGGTCATGCACAAGCCCGAAACGCCGTTGTTGATGATGCTGCGTCGAAGCGCGACCGCGTCGAACCAACCACACCGACGCGGTCGACCCGTTGTCGCGCCAAATTCGGCACCCACGCGTGCGAGGTGTGCACCATCGTCATCATGCAATTCTGTGGGGAACGGACCCGCACCGACTCGGGTGGTGTAGGCCTTGACGATGCCGAGAACATAGTCGATTCGATCCGGACCAATGCCGGTTCCGGTGCAAGCTCCTGCCGACACGGTATTGCTCGAAGTAACAAATGGGAAGGTGCCGTGATCAATATCGAGGAGTGTTCCCTGAGCGCCCTCAAACAATACGCTGTCGCCTGCTTCCCCAAGATCATGCAGGATCGCGGTCACGTCGGCGACCAAGGGTGCAATACGCTCTGCCTGAGC
The DNA here is from genome assembly GCA_039027435.1 of Pseudomonadota bacterium. GTDB lineage: Bacteria > Pseudomonadota > Gammaproteobacteria > Steroidobacterales > Woeseiaceae > CALBPI01. The sequence goes on from JBCCKF010000013.1 coordinate 62,582, forward strand.
CATAGCGTCGTCCAGAGATTCGTTGAAGTCGACAACCGGCGCTTTGAAGTAATGCTTCAACACAAAATTGTGGTAGTCGAGTATCTCTCCGAGCCGGGCTGCAAACTTCTCCCGCAGGAACAGGTCCGAGACACGCAAGGCGCGGCGCGCCACTTTATCCTCATAGGCGGGCCCAATACCCCGGCCAGTGGTGCCGATGGCGGCTGAACCGCGCGCCTTCTCACGCGCCTGATCGAGCGCAACGTGACATGGCAGGATCAAAGGGCAAGCCGGAGAGATCTTCAGTCGATCAAAAACTGGAACGTCGTTGGCGACCAGGCCGTCCATTTCTCTCAACAGCGCTTCGAGCGAAAGCACAACCCCGTTGCCGATCAGGCACTGAACGTTCTCTCGCAATACGCCCGATGGAATCAGATGCAGGATCGTCTTCTCACCGTCGATGACCAACGTGTGACCCGCATTGTGTCCGCCTTGAAAGCGGGCGACCGCACTGACGCGATCGGTCAACAGATCAACGATCTTGCCTTTGCCCTCGTCACCCCACTGTGTGCCGACGACAACTACATTCTTGCCCATGTTGAAATTTCCAGAGAGTCAGACGTTGGTGACCGCAAGCAGCAGCATCGCACCGATCGCCATCACAATACCACCGACGGCTCTGATGACGTTATCCGGCATGCTGGCGATCCTCGCTATTGCCCGTCGCCAGGCACGAGGCGCCGCGAACGGCGCCATACCTTCGAAGACCAGCATTAATGCCAGGCCCGTCAGCAATAGCTGCCAGCGCATACGGCGCCTCCAGACCGGTCAGTTTGCTTCGCGGTTATTCAGGTAGCGGAAGAAATCGCTGTCAGGGTCGAGCACCAGAAGGTCGCTCGCTTGACCCAGTGAGTTCCGATATGCCTCCAGGCTCCGGTAGAACGCATAGAACTCGCGATCTGCGTTGTAGGCTTGCGCATAGATTGCCGCAGCACGCGCATCGCCTTCACCGCGAATGGTCTGGGCATCGCGATAGGCTTCCGAGCGGATTACCGTGCTCTGGCGATCCGCTGTAGCACGAATCTCCACGGCCTCCTCGTTACCCTCTGCACGCAACTGCTGGGCAATTCTCAACCGCTCCTCACGCATCCGGTTGTAAACCGATTCAGAGACTCGATCTGAGAATTCGACCCGCTTAACGCGTACGTCGATCAGCGTGATGCCAAGCTCGTCAGCAAGCGCCGACGCATCAGCCATCATGTCGCGCATGAGCTCATTACGCTCCAAAGAAATCACTTCCTGCATGGTGCGCTTGGCGAATTCCGTACGGATCGCCGCTTTGATGATCTGCAACAGCTGTTGGCGCACAACCAACTCAGAACCACGTGCCGAGACGTAGTAGGTCTCAGGGTCGCTGATCCGGTATTTCAGAAAGAAGTCCACGGAAGCGGGCTTCTTCTCGGTCGTCAAAATGTCCTCAGGAGATGGCGTGATCGTCAACACCTGGTTCGAGAACTTGAGCACTTCGTGGTAGACCGGGATCTTGAAGTGCAAACCGGGTTCGTAGTCTGCGCCCACGATCTCACCAAAGCGCAGCTTCAAGGCATGTTCGCGCTCATCCACGGTGAATGCACTGAGCCCTAACCCGACAAGCGCCAATCCAATAACGACAAGTACTACTGAGATTGAAGTTTTCATTGGCGAGTCCTCCGTGCACGTGCGCGCTCAGGGTTGGTCGTAGCGCCACCACCGGGCGCTGCGAGCGGCTCCGGGCGCACCAGCCCGTTCGAAGTGGTGCGCGGCAACCGTTGTGCGTTTTCCATGAGTTTGTCCACCGGCAGATAAAGCAGGTTGCCCTCACCGTTGGTATCGAGGAATACCTTGTTCGAATTGGAGTACACGTACTCGATGGCATCGATATAAAGACGCTCGCGGGTAACCTCAGGTGCAGCCTGATACTCCTTAAGCAGCGCTGTAAATCGCGCAGCCTCACCTTCGGCATCGTTGATCACACGCTGGCGATAAGCTTCAGCATTTTCTTTCTGCTGTGCCGCGTCACCGCGTGCCGCCGGGATGACCTCGTTGGCGTAGGTCTCAGCAGACAGTTTGGACTGCTCTTTGTCCTCCCGCGCCTTCACCGCATCCTGAACCGCGTCCTGAACGGGCCGCGGGAAGTCGACCTTCTGCAGGTTGATCGCGGTAATTTCAATTCCGGCTTTGTACTCATCGAGCGCGCTCTGGATCAGCACCTTGGTCTGGTCGGCGACCTGCGCGCGATTATCCAACAGCGTGAAATCTGCGGGATGAGCGCCGACCGCTTCACGAATCGCGCTTTCGCTCACGTCCTGAAGCGTATCCTCCGGATCGCGCACGTTGAACGCGTAGTCGGACGGAATCGTACGACGGAATTGCACCGCGAGGTTGATCACGACGAAGTTCTCGTCCGCGGTCAGCATCTGGATTTCCTGCTCGAATCGATCGATCAAAGACACATTGACCTTTTCGACGCGCTCGATGGGGTACGGCAAATGCCAGTGCAGCCCTGGATTCGTGGTTTCGGTGTACTCGCCAAAGCGCAGCTCCAAGCCACGTTCCGCCTGGTCGACGCGGTAGAAGCCGGTCGCCATCCAAAACACCAAAGCGACGACCACAACGCCGATCAAACCGGCGGCCGATCCATCGTCATCGCCCTTGCCACCGAATGCGGCAGACACCTTGCGCTGAAAGTTGCCGAGCATCTTATCCAGATCATTCGGTGCCTTTCGCCGGCGGTTGTTGTTACCCCATGGGTCCTGGCCATTGCCAGATTCATTCCAAGCCATATCGTTACCCGTTCAAATTCAAGCGCTCGCTTGCGCGACCGCTGCTGACGCTTGCGCGTCGGGATTCACCTCATTGATACGTTCCAGCACCAGTCCGGTTTCCGCACATAGCTGCTCAAACGCTACTCGTTCCATATCGATCGTCAATTCGCACTCGCCCTGTTCGGTGTAGTTCTCCGATCGGACCGCACCGGCATCAAACAGGCGAGACCTCAGCAAACCCTCATGGGCGCCGAGTACCAGAGTTCCCTGGACATGATCCAAAGCGACCAATTGCGCTACCGCCGTGCGCAGCAGATCCAGCCCGTCACCGGTTTGCGCGCTCAACCAAACGCTGGCCGGAGCTGCGTCGGTCTCGCTGCGAAACTGTGGAAGCCGTCCCTCGATGTCTATTTTATTGTATACGCGTAGCTGGCGCACCTTGCCGGCGCCGATCCCCTCCAGCACCTCGTTCACTTGGGTCTCGCGCAGCGCGTGTTCAGGGTCCGCAGCGTCAACTACATGCACGATCAAATCCGCTTCGCGCGTCTCGGTCAGCGTCGCTTTGAAGGCCGCGACCAATTCGTGGGGCAAATCCGAGACAAACCCCACCGTGTCGGCGAGCACCACTTCGCGTTGCGCCGATAGCTCCCAGCGTCGTAGCGTGGGGTCGAGTGTGGCAAATAACTGATCTGCCGCGTAGACACCGGAATCCGTCAGTGCATTGAACAGTGTCGACTTCCCAGCGTTGGTGTAGCCGACAAGCGCAATGGTCGGCATACGATTTCGCACGCGATTTCGCCGGCCAAGCTCTCGTTGCTGGTCGACCTTACGCAATCGCTCGGTCAATCGAGTAATGCGTTGACGCACCAGGCGCCGGTCAGTCTCGAGCTGAGTCTCGCCGGGGCCGCGCAACCCGATACCGCCCTTTTGGCGCTCCAGGTGAGTCCAGCCACGAACCAGTCGGGTGGACAGGTGGCGCAGCTGCGCAAGCTCAACCTGCAACTTACCCTCGAACGAGCGCGCTCGCTGCGCGAAAATGTCGAGAATCAGTCCCGCACGATCCAAAACACGGCATTTAAGTTCGCGTTCCAGGTTGCGCTCCTGTGTAGGGGTCAACGCATGACTCACAAGCAGCAGCTCGACTTTTTCCTGACGCACTCGGTCTTTGAGTTCGGCAACTTTCCCGCGGCCGATCAGAAACCTCGACTCAGGCTGCGTTCGCTGCACGATGACGCTGTCGAGGACATCTGCACCGGCAGATAACGCCAGCTCGACAAACTCTTGCAGGTCGCAGGTATTGCGGCCAAAAAACTGAGGATGAACGATCAGAACACGTTCGCCCGATTTCGGTCGCTCAAACATGATGACTGTTGCCTGCCCTATCCGCAGGCACTCCGGAGTTAATCGTCGTCGCTTCGACCGTCATCATCACTCAGTGGCAGGCGCACGTTGCGCGCCGGCACAACCGTCGAGATCGCATGCTTGTAAACCATCTGGTTAACACTGTTCTTCAGAAGCACCACGAATTGATCGAAAGAATCGATTTGTCCCTGCAGCTTGATACCGTTCACGAGGTAAATGGATACCGGCACCTTTTCCTTGCGCAGGATATTGAGGAACGGATCCTGTAGTGATTGTCCCTTTGCCATAGGAATCTCCTTCTTCTTTGCCCACGAGGACCCCGCGAGCTGCCCAAGCACGATTCGGTCCTCTTTATGAATTTTGATGGTAGCACAGCGATTCTCCGCGTCCTCGCCCGGGATTCGCGACAACGCTGTCAGGAATACCAAGGTTAAATCGAGCGCGCTTCGGCGGCTATCGCTTGCTCACACAGACAAGTAATGGGGCCAACAGGATCGCTTTCAAGAGGATCAAACAAGTGCAACTCCTGCATACCCCGCAGCCAGGTGTGCTGGCGCTTGGCAAGACGGCGAGTCGCGGTCATCGCGTCGAGCATAGCCTGCTCATACTCACAGTCGCCCGCCAACCAGGCGGCGATCTGGCGATATCCAACCGCCCGCAGGCCCGGCAGATCGCGATGTATCCCAGGGCGCTGCAGCAGCGCTCTTACCTCCTCAACGAAACCCGCTGACAGCATCTGGTCGAAGCGTTGCCGAATTCGTTCATGCAACACCGCACGATCGTTGGTTAAGAGGGCCATGCGAACCACCGTCCAATCGTTGTCGGACGCACTCGGACCGGCTTGCAGCGCACTGATCGGTCGCCCGGTCAAACGGTAGACCTCAAGCGCGCGCTGGATGCGCTGCGCATCATTCGGCGCAATTTTGGCAGCGGCATCTGGATCGACACGGGTCAACGCTTCGTGCATACCAGGCCAGCCGATGCGCTGGGCTTGGGCATCGAGTTCGCGCCGGCAGTCAGGATCCGCCTCGGGCAAGTCGGCCAGCCCGTCCAGCAGCCGCTTGAAATACAGCATCGTCCCGCCGACCAAAAGCGGCGTGCGACCGCGCTCATGACTCGCCCCGATTTCCCTTGTGCAATCCTGTACGAATTGCGCGACCGAATAAGGCTGCTCAGGATCGACGATATCAATGAGCGCGTGCGGGTAACGCACTAAGGTCTCTGGCGATGGTTTGGCAGTGCCAACGTTCATGCCCCGGTAAACCAATGCTGAGTCGACACTGATCAGATCCACCGGCAAACGGTCAGCAATGCGCATCGCAACTTCGGTCTTGCCTATCGCCGTCGGCCCCATGAGGCACAGCACGGTGCGGCGCGCTCCCCGAGTCACTACTGCCCCCGAAGAAAAAGGCGATCGAGTTCGGACATGCTGAGCTGGGTCCAGGTAGGTCGGCCATGATTGCATTGATCTGCCCGATCAGTTGCTTCCATATCTCGCAACAATGCGTTCATTTCAGGTAGCGTCAGCTGGCGATTAGCCCGCACGGATGCGTGACAAGCCATGGTTGCCAACAACTCATCGGTGAACGCAGCAATCCGACCGCTACGCCCCAGAGACTCGAAATCGGCGAGCACATCGCGCAGCAGTGTTTCCGCACGCTCGGTGTCGAGTAGCGCGGGTATTTCACGAAGCACGACAGCCTCCGGTCCACCGCGCTCAACGACCATCCCCGCTTGCAGCAACACCTCCGCTTTCGCCTCGCACAGATCCGCTTCAGCGCGTGAGACGTTGAGTCGCAATGGCACAAGAAGCGGTTGACGAACCATCGCGCGATCCGAATGCGACTGCTTCAAGCGCTCGTAGGTAATGCGTTCATGCGCCGCGTGCATGTCGACGATCACAAGACCCTCAGCGTTTTGGGCGAGAATAAATACACCGTGAATCTGCGCCACCGCGAAGCCGAGTGGCGGCGGCGCATCGTCAGCAACCGGAGGAATCGCAGCCGGCATCTCTCGCACGAGATTCGTCCAGTTCGTAGTGCTGGTTGCGGCGGCGGTCGCGCGGCTCACGTAACTCGGCGTCGCCAGCGAGAGTCCGGACTGACTTGCGGGCGGCGGCTGTGGCTGCGATCCGGCTGCCGTACTGCGCTCGATTCCCGGCCGTGTCGACTGCATAGCCTCGGTTACCGTTCGTTGCACCAACGTGTGTATGGCGCCCGAATCACGGAATCGCACCTCGGTCTTGGCTGGGTGGGCGTTCACGTCAACTCGCGTGGGATCCATGGAAATCCACATCACGTAGGCCGGGTGTCTTCCATGAAACAGTACATCCTGATATCCCATACGCACGGCGTGCATGATTGTCTTGTCGCGCACCCAACGACCGTTGACGAAGGCGTATTGCATATCAGGCTGTGAACGATTGAACGCCGGCGCTGCGAGCCACGCATCGATGGCAAGACCTTCGCGATGCTGACTCGCAGGGATGGCCGCTGCGATGAACTCAGGACCGAGTAACTGCTGAATCCTGCGCTCCGGACCTTCGCCGCTCGGTACCGCGGCCAGGTGCATCGACGTGCGTCCGTTGTGCTTTAACGTAAAGGCGACGGAGGGATGCGCTAGTGCAAGACGTCGAACCACTCTCTCGATATGCGTGAATTCGGTCTTTTCGGTACGCAGAAACTTGCGACGTGCGGGTGTGTTGTAGAACAGATCCCTGACGCTTACGCGGGTGCCGCTGCGCATCGCCGTCGGCACGATGTCTTGCGCGGCGCCTCCCTGGACCGCAAGCATCGCACCGTGCTCGCCCGACTCCGTGCGTGCGGCAAGCTCCACACGTGCAACTGACGCAATACTGGGCAGCGCCTCTCCCCGGAAGCCGAGTGACGCAACCGCTGAAAGGTCCTCAAGGCTCGTGATCTTGCTCGTCGCATGTCGAGACAGCGCGAGTGGCAACTCGTCTGCGGAGATGCCAACGCCGTCATCAGTGATCTCGATCAGACGTGCGCCGCCAGCTTCCACAGAGATACCGATATGCTGAGCGCGCGCATCGAGACTGTTCTCGACAAGCTCCTTGACGACAGAGGCGGGCCGCTCAATGACTTCTCCTGCCGCGATCTGATTGATCAGATGATCGGGCAGCTGCTGAATGGGCACAGGGTCGATTACCCTCCGGGTATACGCAACACCTGGCCTACGCGGATACGGTCGCTCGTCAGGGCATTTTCCTGACGCAAACGCGCAAGACTCACCCTGTAGCGGTCAGCGATTTCACTCAGCGTATCGCCGGGAGAAATCGTGTGGGTTCGTGCGAGCGCCTGATCGTGGGCCAACTGTGCAAAAAGACTATCCACAGGTGGATTTTCCACAAAATGCTCGCGAATGCCCGAAAAGATTGCTTGCGCCAGTTTCTCCTGATGCGCCGCGCTGCGCAGATTCTGCTCTTCCTGCGGATTGGAGATGTAGGCGGTCTCTACAAGAATCGAGGGTACGTCCGGCGATTTCAGCACGATGAAGCCGGCCTGCTGCACCGAGCGGCGGTGTAATCGATTCACCCCGCCCATTTGATTCAGTACCAGTTGGCCGATCTCGATCGAGGAGTTCAGAGTCGCGGTCTGCGACAGGTCCATCAGCACGCGCGCGAGGTCAGGCTCTTTATCGGTCAGCTCCACGCCGCCGATGAGCGAGGCATTCTGATCGGCTGCGAGACGACGCGCCGCCTCACTACTCGCACCCTCCAGTGACAGCGCGTAAACCGAAGAGCCGCGCGCCCGTCGATCTTCCACCGCATCCGCATGGATCGATACGAACAAATCAGCATTCGCGCTGCGCGCGATCTCCATCCGCGCCCAGTGGTCGATGTAGACATCGCGGTCGCGGACCATGAGCGCGCGCATACCCGGCTCTGCATCAATCAGTTTGCGCAGTCGCCGTGCGATCGCGAGCACAACGTCTTTTTCATACGTTCGCTGTTTACCCACAGCACCGGGATCATGTCCGCCATGTCCGGGATCGAGTACGACCACAATATCGCGACTGGAGCGAGTTAGACGTTTCACGGTTGGCGTCGCGGCGCGCTCGCCAAGATCGATGACCAGACGCTCCGCACTGCCGCGTGCGGGCCCAGCGAGGAAACTGCGCGCTCGAATCGCATGGTCGAGATCCAGCACGATGCGCAGACCTTCCTGCCCGCGCTCTGCTGCGCGGATCGTGCGCACAACACCGATATCTTTGGGCAACCGATCCGCCATCGCGCCGAGTTTGCCGTCGACAATATCGATAACCACCCGGTCGGGCTGACGCAAAGTGAAGAGGTTATAGCGAGCGGGACCACTTAGGTCGAACACCACACGGGTGTGGTTGGCCTCGGTCGAGGCGCGAACGCCGTTGACGACCGCACCCGCACTGGCCACCGAGGGTGCCAGCAGCAGAAATAGGCCCAACAAGCGCAACATCGTCATCATCGGTCGATCACATCGCATTATGTTGGGTGGATACTATCTCTGCCTACAGTTCGATTTCAATAAAAACCCAACTAAATTATACGAGTAGAGTTGTAACCTAACCTTGATTCGTAAGCACAGCCTGCAATACCGACTGCCCGATCGGGCTTCCCGCAGCGACCATCGCCGCTCGGCCCTCACCTTCGGGTCTCAGCCGAATATCCAAATCTGCCTCCGCGGCCAGCTCGGGGACGCGCTCCGGCCACTCGACGATGCGGATGCTGTCGCCAAGATCACGCCAACCCAGGAATTCGAGTTCCGATGCATCTGCGAGTCGATACAGGTCGAGGTGCGTCACTGTCGCAAACGCAAGATGATAGGGCTCAAGCAAGGCATAGGTTGGGCTGGGTACCGAACCCTCGTGCCCGAGCCCGCGAATCAATCCGCGTGCCAAAGATGTCTTGCCAGCGCCAAGATCACCGGTGAGCGTGAGTAACATCGACGTCGCTTTCGTGCGCTGGATTGCAGCGGCCAGTAAGCCGCCAAATGCGATCGTCGCGCCTTCGTCAGTGAGGTGGATTCCGTAGGTCAGTGGCGCGGATTGAGCCAATGTCTGAGTTCCCCGAGCAGCTCGCCCGCCAACAGGCCACGCTCGCCGCGGCGCGCCGCCGAATCGCCGGCCAATGCGTGCACCAATACGCCCGTACGCGCTGCCGTAGCTGGGGCAAGACCCTGAGCCAATAAGGCAGCAATCAGGCCGGTGAGCACATCACCCATGCCGGGGGCCGACATACCCGGGTTGCCGAACGGGCAAATACTCGGTGTGGATCCGCCGTCGGAGACCAGCGTGCCCGCCCCTTTCAGAACCACGATGGCATTGGTCATTGCCTGCAGCTCGGCCAGAGCGGCTAAACGATCGGATTGCACCGACTGCGGGTTGGTCCCGAGCAAACGGGCCGCTTCACCGGGGTGCGGCGTGATGATGCAAGGCGCCTCCAGGCCTTGCCACACACTGTTGTCCTCACTCATGAGATTGAGCGCATCTGCATCGAGCACCATCGGTTTGCCGGAGGCAAGAACCCGCTCGAGCAGCATGCGACTCCAGTCGGTGACGTCCAGCCCCGGCCCGCACGCAATGACAGTCGCCCGCGCGATCAGCTGATCGATAGCGGCTTCGTCCTCAACGCCATCGGTCATTAATTCCGGTCGTGCTGCGACAATACTCGCCGCATGCGACTTGGCGGTTGCCACGGTCACAAGCCCGGCCCCGCCACGCAACGCTGCCTCGGCGCTCAGGCGCGCAGCGCCGGGCATACCCTCGGCACCACCGACGCAGAGGACATGACCAAACTGGCCCTTGTGCGCATTCAGATCGCGCCTTGGTAACGTCTCGGCGACTTCATCTCGGTATTGGCGACGTAAAACCGGGCTAGTCTCGGCATACACCGCACGCGGCAGTTCCAGATCAGCGAACACCAACCGGCCGCAATGCGCCGGACCTGCGGCCAGGAACAGACCGCTGTTGAGGCCCACAAAGGTCACCGTCAAATCCGCCTGTACCGCGATCCCACGAACAATGCCGGTATCGCCATCGAGCCCCGATGGGATATCGAGTGACGTGACCGGCGTCGCGGCTGCATTCAGAACTCGAATCGCGGCCGCATACTCATCGGCTACATCGCGCTTCAATCCACTACCGATCAGGGCATCCACGACCATGCCGACGCCCTCGACTAGGGCCGGATCCCAGGCCCGCAAGCGCCCACCAGCGGCGGCAAACTCTTCGTAGGCGCGCGCCGCATCCCCGCTGAGATCTTCCGGGTCGCTGAAAGCCACCACACGAACCGCCAATCCCGCTGCACGAGCAAGGCGCGCAACCACGTAACCATCGCCGGCATTGTTGCCGCCACCGCACAGCACCAGCAGGGAGCGCAGACCCGGATAGCGCTGGTTCATTACGGACAGCGCAGCTGCGCCGGCTCGGCGCATGAGCGTATAGCCAGGCACGCCAAACTGGTCGATGGCGCGTTGATCAAGTTCGCGCACACCGTTGGCAGAGAAAATATCAACCGGCAGGGTAATCACGTCTCGAATTATACTCCGGGAATGTCGCCAGACGAATCCGAACCACGTTCACGAGCCCTCTATCGCACCATCGAGCAAATCGCCTACTCGCTGGGTTTCGATGCTTTCGGGGTTAGCGACATCGATCTTGAGGAAGCGGGGAGCCATCTGAAGCGCTGGCTGGCCGAGCGTCGGCATGGCGATATGGAATGGATGGCGCGCCACGGCGAGAAGCGCTGGAAACCGGACTTGCTGGTACCCGGCACCGTGCGCGCAATCTGCGTGCGACTGGATTATCTGCCCGAGGATGGCGAGCAGGCGATCGCGATGCTCGACCATCCCAGCAAGGCCTACATCTCGCGCTACGCGCTGGGTCGCGATTATCACAAAATCATGCGACCACGCCTGCAGAAACTCGCGGCAGCGATCGAAGAGAAGATTGGCCAATTCGGCTATCGGGCTTTTGTCGACAGTGCGCCCGTCATGGAAAAGCCCCTCGCACAGAAGGCAGGACTCGGCTGGGTCGGCAAACACACCAACCTGATCAACAAGCGTGCAGGTTCATGGTTTTTTCTCGGGGAGCTGTACACGGATCTCGAATTGCCCGTCGACACGCCTTCAACCGATCACTGCGGCAGTTGCACGACCTGCATCGAGGTGTGCCCGACGCGCGCGATCACGGGGCCGTATGAGCTCGATGCGCGGCGCTGCATCTCCTATCTGACTATAGAACTGGGAGGTCCGATCCCAAAGGGTCTTCGCAAAGGCATCGGCAATCGAATCTACGGCTGTGATGACTGTCAGCTGTTTTGCCCGTGGAACAAGTTCGCGCATATCAGCGAGGAAACAGACTTCGCTCCGCGACATGGTTTGAATGACGCACAACTTGCGGCACTCGCGATGCAAACAGAAAGCGATTGGCTATCCGATATGGCTGGCAGCGCGATCCGTCGAATCGGCTTCACTCGATGGCGGCGAAACCTCGCTGTGGCGCTCGGCAACGCAACCGATCCCGATACCGCCATTGACGCCGCACTGGAGCATCTCGCACAGTGCAATGACGCATTGGTCGCAGAACATGCCCGCTGGGGGCAACAACAACGCCGTGCGCTCGCCGAGGAGTTTGTACATGAACGCGCCTGATATCTCACTGGGTGACAACCGCTGGCTTGCTGCCACCGACGGCAGTTTTGATCTTGGCGAGATGGTCACGCTCGATGGAGCGCGGCTGGATCGAAAGCCGGCGAAGAAGACCCTGCGGCGAATTGTGCAACGCATCGCCACCGCTCAGAGAATGCTCTACGCGCAAAATAAGTTTGCGGTGCTACTGGTGTTCCAGGCCATGGACGCAGCTGGCAAGGACAGCACCATCCGCAACGTGTTGTCGGGTGTTAATCCGGCGGGCTGTCAGGTTTGGAGCTTCAAACGCCCCTCGTCGCTCGAGCTCGATCATGATTTTCTCTGGCGCACCACCAAGCGACTGCCAGAACGCGGTCGTATCGGTGTGTTCAACCGCAGTCAGTATGAGGAAGTGCTCGTCGTTCGGGTGCATCCCGGCATTCTGGACAATCAGCAACTGCCCTACCCCATCGATCTCGAAACGATATGGGACGATCGCCTGCATTCCATTCGTGAGCAGGAAGCGCATCTGGCACGCAACGGTACGGTCATTCTGAAGTTCTTTCTGAACGTATCGCGCGAAGAGCAACGACAGAGATTTCTGGCGCGCCTATCGGAGCCCGAAAAAAACTGGAAGTTTGAACCCAATGACGTGCGTGAGCGCCGCAACTGGACGGAATACATGGCCGCCTATCAATCGGCGATTGAGGCGACGTCGAAACCTTGGGCACCCTGGTATTGCATCCCGGCCGATGACAAGCGCGCCATGCGTATCGAGATCGCTAACATCGTTGCCAGTACGCTGGAGCGCTTGCCGCTCGCGTTTCCGGTCACCAACGCCGCCGATCAGGCGACGCACGATCTGATGCACGCGGAACTGCTTGCCGAGGAAGACTAGAACGCGCTCAATCGGTCGGCGCTACTTCCAGGTTGTCGATGAGGCGCGCGCGCCCGAGCGTCGCAGCACCGAGAACCACCCAACGGGTATCAGTGGGTGACGATTTCTTCAGTGTGAGTGGATTGCGGATCGTCACATAGTCGGGCAGAAAACCTGCCTCTTCCAATGTGGCGCGTGCCTCGGCGCGCAGCGACTTGTAGTTGCGTTCACCCGCGAGAAGCGACTCTGAAATCTTCTTCAGTTGTTGGTAGAGCAACGGCGCCAGGGCACGTTCTTCTGCGGTGAGATACTGGTTGCGCGAGCTCATCGCCAAACCGTCGGTTTCGCGCTCTGTCTCGACTTTCACGACGTTCACCGGCAGTGACAAATCGCGGACCATGTGCCGAATCACAAGCACCTGCTGGTAGTCCTTCTGCCCGAATACGGCAACATCTGGCGTGACCATAGAGAACAATCGACATACGACGCTTGCGACGCCGTCGAAGTGGCCTGGGCGGTGCCGACCATCCAACATGCTCGTGATCCCGGGCACACTCACGATCGTCGCATTGTGAACGCCATAGGGATACATCGCCGATTCATCGGGCGTGAACACCAGATCCGCCCCGACACTCATCAATTGTCGGCAGTCTTCCGCCAGAGTTCGTGGGTAGGCGCCAAAATCTTCGTTCGCGCCAAACTGCGTCGGGTTCACATAGATGCTGACAACGACATGGTCGGCCAGCTCAGCCGCTTTTCGGACCAGTGCGAGATGACCCGCATGCAAATTACCCATCGTTGGTACGAAAGCGACTCTCTCACCGCTATCACGCCAGGTCTGAATCTGCTCTCGCAGTACAGAGACCGCCTGAATAACCTCCATAGTGCTATCGAATGCCTAGGAGAAGCAGTGTTCCGGAGCCGGATACGAGCGATCGCGCACCGATTCGACGTAGCGGGCAATCGCCTCAAGCGGCGAATCGGTGCCCGGGGTGTAGTTGCGCACAAAACGCGGAGTACGTCCGAGCGTAATGCCCAGAATGTCGTATAGCACGAGGATCTGCCCGTCGACATCCGGGCCTGCACCGATGCCGATCACCGGAACGTCCAGCGCCGCGGTCACGGCTGCACCAAGCTCGTTCGGCACACATTCGAGCAAAACAATGTCGGCGCCTGACGCTTGCAGACGTTCCGCAGCCCGTACCATTTCCGCCGCGCGATCGGGCTCACGCCCCTGAACCTTGAACCCGCCGATTTTGTGAACGCTCTGCGGCTTGAGTCCGATGTGCGCACAAACGGGAATATCGTGACGCGCGAGATGCTCAACAATCTCAAACTGTCCTTCGCCGCCCTCGAGCTTAATCATCATGGCGCCGCCTTCCTGCATCAGCCGCACCGCATTCTCGAGCGCCTGCTCGGGCGAGGTGTAGCTCATGAACGGCATATCGACCATCAGAAAGGCATGGTTCAGGCCTCTGGCGACCGTCTTGGCGTGATAGACCATATGATCGACCGTCACCGGGACGGTGGTGTCATGACCCTGAATCACCATGCCAAGCGAATCACCGACAAGCACGACGTCGACGCCAGCCCTGTCCACCAGTTGCGCAAAACTCGCGTCGTAGGCGGTGATGCAGGCAATGGGTGTTTTGTTGCCCTTCATTTTGCGCAGTGTCGCGACGTTTACGGGCGGGCGATCCATATCGCGCTGTTCAAGTTGCGTATACATGGCGCGGATAATAGCGCAAGCAATCAGGCAATGTTGGCGGTTACGGGATTAAAAAAGCGCCGACCGCGTGGGATCGCAATGATCTCGTCTAACAAGGCCGCAAAGTCACGATCGTTTTGTACCGGATCAAAGGTTGCGGTGTTGACGATCAACAGCGGCGACGCGTCGTAGGCGTGAAAAAAGCGCGCATAGGCGGCTGTGACACGTTCCAGAAAGCTCGCATCTACAGAGCGCGCGAACGTCTCACCACGGCGCGACAAGCGACCCTGCAGCGCCGGTACCGGAGCCTGTAAATAAATAACCAGATCGGGTGACGGCGGATCGACGGCGACACTGTCGCAGACTTGCTGGTAGAGCGCGGCCTCGGCCGCATCCAGCGTCAACTCGGCAAACAGTTGATCGCGATCGAATAGAAAATCTGCAACGCGAGTGCTGGCGAACAAGCTGTCTTGTCTTAGCGCATCGAGCTGACGTACCCGTTCGAACAGGAAAAACAGTTGTGCCGGCAGGGCATTGCCGGGAATCCCCTGGTAGTAGCGTTGCAGAAACGGATTCGCTGCTCGTTCTTCGAGTACCGGCTCAGCATCCATGGCACTCGCAAGACGGCTGGCAAGCGCTGTCTTGCCCACCCCGACAGGCCCTTCGACCACAATCAGGCGCGGAACTGCCGACTCGCTAGTCATGTGTTCCCATCCGTCGCCACCCGCCAGTCGTCTACGCCAGTGCCGTCTATGGACGCGGCATGCCAGGCAACCGTGCGCCCATCATGCAATACCAATTGCGCGGCAACATCGGCCCATGGAATCAACACGAACGCACGTTCGAGAATTCTTGGGTGCGGCAACGTCAGCACATCGGTCTGCATGGCAACGCCGGGCACATGCAACAAATCCAGGTCAATGACACGCGGCCCCCATCGCGTGCCATCGCGCACTCGGCCCATGGTTTGCTCAACCGACTGCAAAGTGGCGAGCAATCCCGAGGCGTCTAACGTTGTCACAACAGCAACGACGGCGTTGCAGTAATCGGGCTGACCCTCTGGCCCCACAGGCGTCGTGCGGTACTTTGCGGAGGTCGCGAACACGCGTACACCATCGAGTGCCTCAAGCTGCGCGATCGCCTCATCGACTTTTTCAGCGGGTGCCTCCAGATTAGCACCCACACCGACATACGCACTGGTCCACGTAAAGCCTCCGGCGACCATGTCAGTCGGCGGAGCCGCCATCTCCGGAAGGCTTGCGACGACGACGGCGGCGACGTTTGCGTGGCGCCTTGGTCCGTGTGGTGTCATGCCTCATACCAAACGACTGCTCACGCGCCGAGCGATCCTGCTCTTGAACATCTGTCCAGAACTTCGCGATCTCTTCGTCCACTTCACCGATCTCGGTTCGCAAGAGCATGAAGTCATAGGCCGCCCTGAATCTTCGATGCTCAAGAAAGCCCATTGAGCGCCCGCCGCGCGTGCGCTGAAAACGCGGCTGCAACGTCAGCATCTCGCGCAGAGGCACCGTAAAGCGTCGTGGAATCGCGATGATGGACTGCTGGCGCGCAAGACACTCGAACGTCGCCTGACCCAGCGCCTGTGTCGGTGTCATGCCATCGTCTTCCTGCAAAGCGCGGGCACGAGCTTTGATCGGCCACCAGAGGAACACCGCGATCAAGAACATCGGCGTGACCGGTCGATTGTCGGCGACCCGCTTATCGGTGTTGTCGAGCGCCATCTGAATGAAATGCTCAAACTTGTCCCCATCAGTCGCAGCCAATCCTTTGGAAGCGTCGGGAAACAGTACACGGAACACCGCATGTTCACGCAAGGCACGGTAACTCTTGCTGGCAAACCCTGCCTGGAACAGTTTGAGAAATTCGTCAAACAGCCTTGCCGCGGGCACATCCTTGAGCAGCCCCCGATGCTCGGCCATGGCTTTTCGCAGAGGCTCATCCGGTTCGAAACCGAGTTTGGCACTGAAGCGAACCGCACGCAGTGTGCGCACCGGGTCCTCGCGCAACCGGGTTTCAGGATCGCCGATCAGGCTCAGTCGCGACTTCTGGATGTCTGCAACGCCGCCGACATAGTCCCAGACCGAGAAATCGGCGATGTTGTAGTAGAGCGCGTTGACCGTGAAGTCCCGTCGCCACACGTCGTCGTCGATCGCACCGTAGGCGTTGTCGCGAAGCAGCCGCCCTTTATCGTCGGACTCGGTAGTACCTTCCTGCGTATCTCGAGCGTCGGCGCGAAAGGTAGCAACTTCGATGATTTCGCGGCCGAATCGCACATGTACCAGACGAAACCGACGCCCGATAATCCGTGAGCTGCGAAACAAGGCACGAATGGTTTCAGGCTCGGCGTCGGTCGCAACATCGAAGTCTTTGGGCCTGCCGCCGAGCAACAGATCGCGCACAGCACCGCCGACGAGGAACGCCTGATGCCCGGCCTCATGCAATTGATACAGCACCTTGAGTGCTGCTCTCGAAATGTGTTTACGCGAAATCGTGTGTTCCGGCCTTGGAATAATGGCCGGAGAGGTGCGCGTCGCAACCGGTTCGGTCAACTCTGTCAACCTTGGCTTATTTGTAGTCTTGGACAAACTATAGCAGACCTCAGCCGCTATCCCGCCTACGGCAGATGCGGCTGAACCCGAGCAAGCCAGGACTGAACCCGCGGGTAAGCCTGCAGATCGAATCCACCCTCATGCGCGACACTGGTGTAGGCATATAGCGCCACGTCCGCCACGGTCATTCGGTCACCAGCAATAAAATCGGTCTCCTCGAGCGCTAGCGTCATCACCTTGAGTGCCGCGTGCCCGCCCGCTTCGCGCGCCTGGTATTCGTCGTAGCGCTCATTTGGCCAATCCAGATACTGGCGAATGAAGCGTCTCACCGCGATGTACGGCTCGTGGCTGTATTGCTCGAAAAACATCCACTGCAATACCTGGGCTCGTTCAAAGGCGTCTTCCGGAACCCAATCGGTCGACTCGCAGAAGTACCAGAGGATGGCGTTTGACTCGCAAAGCACACGACCGTCGGCCAAGCGCACTATGGGCACCTTGCCATTCTGGTTCAATAGTAGAAAATCAGCGTCGCGCGTCTCACCGGCCATGATGTCGACCTCGCGCCAGTCATAATCGACGCCTGCTTTGCGCAAGGCCCATTTTACCTTGCGACAGTTTCCAGAGCGTTGATCGCCATAGACCACAACCGGGGTACCCAACAGACACTCTCCTCGCCGTTTATCGACGGCCGAAGTTTAGCATTCACCTCGCCGACCTCATCCCACTGACCGAGAAGATCATAAGCTTGAATACTCTGCCTGACTCAGCCACCAAACCCACGCTCCTTCGGCGCACCAGCGCGCTCGTCTACGACCTGCTCGCCGTGCTCGCCGTTTGTCTGCTGGCGGGCTTTCCACCTGTTCTGATCAACGGCGATGCGATAACAACCGATGACGGTATCGCTTACGTCGCGTATCTGGCCTACAACCTTGCGCTTGCGGTCGGCTATTTCGCGGTTTCGTGGCGTCTGAAGCATTGCACGCTCGGCATGAAAGCGTGGCGACTGGAACTGGTCAGCGTCGACGGTACACCGTTCACCTGGCTGCAGCTCATCAAACGCTCGCTCGTCGGTATCGTCGCCTGGGTGCCTGCCGGCGCCGGCATCTGGTGGCAGTACCTGGACGCCGAAGGCCGCACTTGGCACGACCGCATTTCCGCAACTCGTATGGTCGTACTCAAGAAACGTAAGAAAACATGACCCAGTCAGCGAATACGTCGCACCGAGATGACAGTCGCTATGAACAGCAGCGAGGCAGGCGCAAGACCCACTATTGCAGGATTCAGGGCATAGACCTGACCACTGCTGGACAGGGTTCGACTGACGAGAAAGTAGGCGAGCCCGATGAGAACGCCAAGCAGTAATCTTGCACCGGCACCGCTACGGCGCAGGGAACCAAAAACGAAACCGAGCGCGAGCACCGGCATTAACACCACCGCAATCGCGTCTCCGACACGTCGCCACAACTCGGTCGCGTAGGAGCGATTGTCCAAGGCGTTATTGTCCAGATAGGACAGATAAGCCAGCAAACCTGTTATTGAAAGACTGCGCGGTCGCAGCGCCGCAATACCCAACAGTTCGGCATCTACGTTGAATCGCTGCAGGCGCTGATCTTCCGCCTCGGCCTCGACGGCATACCCGTCGAAGCGAGTCTCAGCGTAGTTTTGCAACACCCAGCCCTCTTCTCCGGAAAGCTCCGCCTGAGTGGCGCGCCCGACCGCTTGTAATCCATCGCGACTGTTGAGCTCGAAGACGAACACACCGCCGAATCGCAGCTGACCGTCGTTGGACTCGACATTGAAGATCGTATCTCCATCGCGAACCCAGGTGTTTTGCGTGCCGGTCAGTTCCGAATCGCTACGCGCAGCCGAGCGGTACTTGCGCGCAAACTGATCCATGGGCGGGGCGAGATACTCGGCAATCACCGCGCTACCGATGGACAGCACCAGACCCGTAGCCACGACGGCGCCCGCCAAACGCCACGCAGAAATCCCTGCGGCCCGCATCGCGATCAACTCACTGTTGCCTGCAAGTGCGCCCAGACCCAGCAATGCCCCAAGCAGACTCGCCACCGGCATCATATCCACCCCGAGTAGTGGCATGCGCAGTGTCGTGTAGAGCAAGGCACCCAGCGTGGTGTAGGTCCCGGTGCCCGTGTCGTCCATCTGGCCTACAAACTCGATAAAGCCGGCGAGTGCCAACAACACCAATAACGTGAGACCGGTGCCACCCACGACCGTGCGCATCAGATAGCCTGCAATCAGCTTCATCGGATGCGCCGCCTCGCAAGAAACTTGAACCAGCCGTATTGCGTACCAAGCAGTGTCAGTCCAATGCCGAGCATCAAGACGTGCACAAACCACATCCCGACTTCGCGAGGCACCGTGTCACGTTCCACCCAGACTTTCGCCGCCCCCATTAGATTGAAATAGATAATAAAAACCAAGACACCGACTGCGAGCTTCCCGTAGCGGCCCTGTCGTGGCTGACTACGCGACAGCGGGACGGCCAGTAAGGCAAGAACCAGTGTCGATATCGGGATACTGAGCCGCCACTGAAGTTCAGCGCGCGCGAGTCTGTCGGAACTCTCCATCAACATCGCCAGCGATTGCGCTTCAGGCTCGAGCTCCAACGCCTCGGGCTCTGGCAAGGCAAATGGCACGCCATACTCGCCGAACGCAATAACCTCGAATGTCCGCTCACCAGGCCGCCCAAGATAACGACGACCGTCATTCAGCACGATGATGCGTGAGTCTGTGGACTCAGCTTGTCGCTGTGTGCCCGAGCGTGCGACCACAACTTCTACCAATTCACCCTCGCGTCGTTGCAAAAACACGTCGCTCAGGACACCCGCAGCGTCAACATCGCTGGCGAAGATCACGCCCGCACCGCCGTCAAAGGTTACGAAACGACCGGGTTCGAGCGCCGTCAGATCGAGCTCACGTTCGGTCTGCGCACCGATGACTTCGATGCGCCGGAGTGATTCTGGCGCCACCACCAGCGCAAGCCAGGCGACCACGGCTGCGAGCGGCATCGCAAGCCACATCAGTGGTCTCAGGATTCCGGCAGGCCCGATCCGACAAGCGAGCATAGCGGGCAGCTCGCTGTCGCTGTAGAGCCGTGCCAGCGACAACATGATCGCCAGAAACAGGCCAAACGGGATAATGATAGTGAGATATTGCAGCGCTGTGAGACCGATCACATCGAACACCGCGTCTTTCGCCACCTTGTCCTTTGCCGCATCGCCGAGCACGCGCGCGACCTGGTTGGCAAGAAGAATCAGCAGCAAAACGCCGGAAACGCTGACCCAGGTCTGGGCGGTTTCACGGAAGATGTATCGATCCAGAATACGCAGCATAGTATGATGCACGGCGCCTCGGCGGCGAGGGGGTGATGCGATGGTATCAGGAGCCGGCCGAAGGCGCCCACCGAGCGATCAGCAGGAGCACACACCCATGAAGTTTTTCGCCACCTCGGCCAGCGCAGCGAAGCGCAGCACCGATTGCGTAATTGTCGGTGTCTACGACAAGAAGGAACTCAGCGACGCGGCAGGCGTTATCGACACAGCGTCGCGCGGCGCGATCAGCAAGCTGATCGAACAAGGCGATATCAGCGGCAAGCTGGGTGCAACCGCACTCCTGAACGATCTCAAGGGGGTTAAATCCCCCAGGGTGGTTGTTGTCGGCCTCGGCAAGCCTTCGGCGTTTGACCGGCGTGCCTACCACAAGGCGGTCAGTGCGGCGCTACGTCAGATCGATCTTCCGAAGATCACGAATGCGGTCAGCTATCTGTCATCTGAGGACGTCGTGGGTTGCGACAACTATTACCGCGGCCGTCTCGCAGCACAGGCGTTGGGAGAGCACAACTACCGCTTCAACGAATTCAAGAGCAAAGGCAAACGACCGCCGAGCAAGCTTAGAAAACTCGGGCTCGGTGCAACCGGGCGGGCGGATCACGCGTCGCTGGAACTCGGCGCAGCGCACGGGGCAGGAATCGCAGAAGGTATGCAGCTGACGCGAAATCTCGGCAACACGCCGGCGAACGTCTGCCACCCGACATATCTCGCGGAAACCGCGCGTGAGCTTGCCGCCAAACATACCAAGCTAACCGTGAAGGTCCTCGAAGAGGCGCAGATGCGCCGACTCGGCATGAATTCACTGCTGTCGGTAGGTCATGGTTCGGAGCAACCTTCGAAGCTCATCCAGGTGGATTACCGCGGCGGCAAGAAAGGCGAAGCGCCGATCGTACTCGTCGGGAAAGGCATCACATTCGACACGGGTGGCATCTCGCTGAAGCCAGGCCCGATGATGGACGAGATGAAATATGACATGGGCGGTGCCGCCGCTGTCATGGGCGCGATGGCAGCCACCGTTGCATTGAAACTTCCGATCAACCTCATCGTCGTGGTGCCCAGCGCAGAGAACATGCCAAGCGGTCGGGCGACCCGGCCGGGTGATGTTGTGACGAGCATGTCCGGGCAGACCATCGAAATTCTGAACACCGATGCCGAAGGCCGGTTGATCCTGTGCGATGCACTGACCTACTCGAAGCGTTTCAAACCGGCGGCCATCGTCGATGTGGCGACTCTGACCGGGGCCTGCGTTATCGCGCTTGGACACCACCGTTCCGGACTGATGAGCCACCACGATGATCTCGCTGACGAGCTGCTCGATGCAGGTGAACGTGCAGTTGATCGCGCCTGGCGTCTGCCGCTGGATTCAGAGTACACCGATCAGTTGAAGAGCAACTTTGCA
This sequence comes from Pseudomonadota bacterium, assembly GCA_039027435.1. Taxonomy (GTDB): domain Bacteria; phylum Pseudomonadota; class Gammaproteobacteria; order Steroidobacterales; family Woeseiaceae; genus CALBPI01. The sequence goes on from JBCCKF010000013.1 coordinate 84,259, forward strand.
GACTACGCCAACATCGGTGGTCGCGAAGGGGGTGCTATCACGGCCGGCGCGTTCCTGTCTCAGTTCGCGCGCGAAATGCGATGGGCACATCTGGATATCGCCGGTACCGCCTGGCGCGGCGGTGCACGCAAAGGCTCTACCGGTCGACCGGTCCCGCTGCTGGTGGACTACCTGCTGCAGCACACGCACTAGGCGACAATGTCGCGCGTCGATTTCTACATCTTGTCGCAGAGCGGGACGGATGCCTGCGCGCAGTTCTCCTGTCGGCTGACCAGTAAAGCGGTGACGCTCGATCACACCGTGCACCTCCGCACCAACGACGGTGTTGAGGCGCAAAGCCTCGACGAACTGCTATGGACCTTCCACGAGGAGAGCTTCCTTCCGCACGAGTTATGGGGCGGCACAACACGGCAGGCACCGGTCACCATCGCGGAAGCTTCAACACAGCCACCAGCCGATACCGAAGTGATCATCAACCTCGCTCAATCACCGGCACCTACAGGATCATGGCGAATTGCCGAAATCGTGGGCGCCGATGAGCCGGCACGTTTGGCCGGGCGCAGCCGATTTGCGCACTATCGGGATGCAGGTCTCGATATCGACACACACAAACTCTAGCGCCATGACCGACGACGATATTCCAGTACTCACCAAGGTCGTTCGCCGTGAACGCCGAGCGCATCTGCCGCTCACTGAAGGACTGAGGAGTGATATCGCCGGGCGCATCAGTGCCCGCGTTGAGGAGCTGCTGGATGCCGTCATCGATAACGCGGCCGATCGACTTCGCGGTCAGTTGCGCGAAGAAACCAAGGCCGGGCTCGCTAGCCTGATCGAGCAGGCGATCGAAGATGAAGTTCGTCGGCGCAGGGAGAATCCGGGCGACGAACTCGAAGAGGCGACAAACCCCGATCCCTAGCCGCAGAAGCGAGCAGCGAATACACTCGCGCACATGCACAAGACTTATGAACCTCAAGCGATTGAGGAGACTCACTACAAACGTTGGGAAGCGGCCGGCTATTTCGCTGCTGGTCAGGGAGACCATGGGTTTTGCATCGTCATTCCACCCCCGAATGTTACTGGCACCCTGCACATGGGGCATGCGTTCCAGGACACCATCATGGACACGCTCACGCGCTACCATCGGATGCGAGGTGTACCAACGTTGTGGCAGCCCGGCACCGACCACGCAGGCATCGCCACGCAGATGGTGGTTGAGCGCCAGCTCAATGGTGAGGGCAAGACACGCCATGACCTCGGCCGAGAGGCCTTCATTGATCGAGTCTGGGACTGGAAAAGAACCTCTGGCGGGCGCATCAGCGACCAACTCCGCAGACTCGGCGCATCGGTGGACTGGAGTCGCGACCGTTTCACGATGGACGAGGGTCTATCGGAGGTGGTGCGAGACGTATTCATCCGTCTGCATGAAGAAGGGCTGATCTATCGCGGCAAGCGTCTCGTGAACTGGGACCCGGTGTTGCGAACGGCGCTGTCCGATCTGGAAGTGCTGTCGGAGGACGAAGCCGGTCATCTTTGGCACTTCCAATATCCGCTGGTTGACGGCAGTCGGACGCTGACCGTGGCGACCACGAGGCCGGAAACCATGCTCGGCGATACAGCAGTCGCGGTGCATCCCGATGATGAGCGCTACCAGCATCTCATCGGTCAGTCGATCAGGCTCCCGATAGTCGGACGCGAGATTCCAATCATTGCTGACGACTATGTCGACCCGGAGTTCGGCACCGGTTGCGTCAAGATCACACCGGCCCACGATTTCAACGATTACGAAATCGGCCAGCGTCACAGCCTCGAGCAGATCAATGTCCTGACCGATGACGCACGCATCGTCAGCGACATGCCGGAACCATTCGCGGGTCTCGACCGATTTGAGGCTCGTAAGCGAGTCGTGGAGACCTTCGAGTCGCTCGGTCTTCTGGAGCGTATCGACGATCACACGCTCAAAGTGCCACGCGGCGATCGCAGCGGCTCCGTCGTGGAGCCCTACCTCACAGATCAATGGTATGTGCGCGTCGGTCCACTTGCGGAACCGGCAATCGCCGCGGTCGAAGATGGCCGAATCCGGTTTGTGCCGGAGAACTGGTCGAAGACCTATTTCAACTGGATGAACAATCTGCAGGACTGGTGTATCAGTCGGCAGCTCTGGTGGGGGCATCGCATACCAGCGTGGTATGACGTCGAGGGCGGCATTTATGTAGGGCGCGATGAGGCAGACGTGCGCCAAAAACACGGGCTCTCAGACGACGTCGCGCTGCGCCAGGACGATGACGTCCTCGACACCTGGTTCTCCTCGGCGCTTTGGCCCTTCTCGACGCTGGGGTGGCCCGAGCAAACGCCTCAACTAAAGACTTTTTATCCCACGACCGTATTGGTTACCGGTTTCGACATCATTTTCTTCTGGGTCGCTCGAATGATCATGATGGGAATGAAATTCGCAGGAGATGTGCCGTTCCGCGAAGTCTATATCCACGGCCTGATCAAAGACCAAGACGGCCAGAAGATGTCCAAGTCGAAAGGCAATGTTCTTGACCCCATCGACCTGATCGATGGTATCGAGCTCGAAGCACTTGTCGAGAAGCGAACAACAGGTCTGATGCAACCGCATCTTGCGCCGAAGATCGAGAAAGCGACTCGGCGGCAGTTCCCGGAGGGTATTCCTGAATACGGCACCGATGCACTGCGCTTCACTTTCGCCTCGCTCGCGACCAATGGACGAGACATTCGATTCGACCTTGGCCGAATCGAGGGTTATCGAAACTTCTGCAACAAACTCTGGAACGCATCGCGCTTCGTGTTGCAGGCAACCGACGGCATTGATCTCGACCTCGCCGGAACGCAAGCCGGCACATTGCCCGAGCGCTGGATTCAATCGAGGCTGGCTCGGATGGTGACCGAAGTTGACCGACAGTTTGCTCGATATCGACTCGATCTCGCATCACAGGCGATGTATGAGTTCACCTGGTATGAATTCTGCGACTGGTTTGTCGAGCTCGCCAAGTCGACGCTCTATGACGATAGCGCCGCACCCGAGACCAAAGCCAGCATGGCACGCACTGCGCTCGAGACGCTCGATGCGCTGCTTCGTGCACTGCACCCGATTATGCCCTTCGTTACTGAAGAGATCGGGCTCAAGGTAGCGCAACGCCTGACTCTGTCGCGCGATACGCTGTGCACCGCACCCTGGCCGGAGGCCGGTGCATCGGACGCCGCAGCAGAAGAAGATATGGCCTGGTTACAAGGCGTGATCGGCGGTGTCAGACAGATTCGAGGTGAGATGGACATCGCGCCAGGCAAGCCTGTTCCGGTGCTGCTTGCTGATGCTACGCGAGAAGACGAACGGCGTATCGAAGCGCTCGAACCGTTGCTATCACGACTGGCTAACCTTGAGTCACTTGAGCTTGCGCAGACGTCACCTGAAGCCTGCGCCGTCGCACTCCACGAGAACCTCAAGCTGTGCGTCCCGATGGCGGGTCTTATCGATGTTGAGAAGGAACTCGATCGCCTGCGAAAGCTGCGTGACAAGACGTCGCAGGACCTTGCCAAGACCGAAGGCAAGCTCAGTAACGCAAGCTTTGTCGAACGTGCTCCGGAGGCGGTCGTCGCGGAGGAGCGCCGGCGTGCCGCTGAGCATCAATCGACGCTGGAGCGGCTGGAGACTCAACTGGCGGAGATCGAAGCCCTCGCGCGCTGATACCTGTGCGCCCGGTCACAGTCTGCGCCCGGAGGACGTGCGCTCACGCCCTGAATTCGCCATAGTGGCGGGCGTCTAGACTCATTCCGGGATTTATAGCGTGTCCGACCCGATTTCGATCGCTACCGCGAGTAGTGATTTCCGCGCGCAACTGGGCGACGCAGCCAAAGCACTGAACGAGATTATCCTTGGCAAGTCCGAGCAAATCGATCTCGCGCTGACCTGCCTGCTCGCCAATGGGCATTTGCTCATCGAGGACGTCCCTGGCGTTGGCAAGACCACGCTGGCCCGGGCACTGGCAAGCGTGCTGGGGCTGGACTTCGCCCGCGTCCAGTTCACGAGTGATCTCCTGCCCGCAGACGTTACCGGTGTATCGGTTTATCAAAAAAAGGATGGCTCATTCCGTTTCCATCCAGGTCCGGTATTCACGCAGATGCTGCTGGCAGACGAAATCAATCGCGCGACTCCCAAAGCACAAAGCGCGCTGCTTGAGGCGATGCAGGAGCGACAGGTCACCGTCGACGGTGAACGCCATCCGTTGCCCAACCCATTTTTCGTCGTTGCTACACAGAACCCTGCAGATCAGATCGGCACATTCGATCTGCCTGAGTCGCAGCTCGACCGATTCCTGATGACCGTCAACATCGGCTATCCAGATGCCGCAGCAGAGCGCCAGCTGCTCGAAGGCGTTAGCACCGCTCAGAAGATTCTTGAGACGGGCAATATCCTGAACGCGGAAAAGATTCGCGCGCTGCAAGCTTTGGTTTCGGAGGTCACATTGGCGCCGCAGCTTCTGGACTATTTGCAGGCACTCGTTGCCTACACTCGCGAGTCTGCGAGTTTCGTGGTCGGTTTGTCGCCGCGCGCATCAATCGCCATGGCAAATGCCGCGCGAGCGCATGCGTTATTGAAGGGGCGCGACGCGGTCTATCCTGAAGACCTGCAAGTGATTTTCCCCCCGATTGCCACCCACAGGCTAGTCCCGCGCGACAACGCTGGCGGCCGGACGACGACCGAACTGGCCCTGCAGGTGCTCGATGCGGTGGCGATTGCCTAGCGCAAAGCGCCTCATTGAGCGCATGCGTAGCGGCGCCGATGCAAAGGTCTCTCGTTGGGTGCGCAAACGCCAGGGTGAGGATCACCTGCCGCTGACCCTGCGCTCCAAGCGCATTTACATCTTACCGACCAGCGTCGGTGTGACCTTCGGCATCGTGTGCCTCGCCATGCTGCTGGGCTCAATGAACTACAACAACTCGATGGGCTTCGCCCTGACCTTCATGCTGGCAGCCATTGGGCTCGTCGCTATGCATCGCTGCCACCAAAACCTCGCAGGCATACGCGTGCTGTCGGCAACTGCAGAACCGGTCTTTGCAGGTGACCCCGTAGAGTTTGAATTGCAGCTGCACAACGAGGGGCGCAGTGAGCGATTGGATATCGAAGCCTATGTCGGCAAACAAATCGGTGCTGCCGACGATATCCCTGGAGAGGGTATCGGGAGGCTGAGAGTATCGCTACCGACTGAACGCCGCGGGCAGACCGTCGTCGAGCGTTTCGGCATCCGCACCCGATTTCCCATGAGCTTGCTCAATACCTGGACCTGGATGTACACGCCGTGCACCTGCATCGTGTGGCCAAGGCCAGCGGCAGATGCACCGCCACGACCGCCCGCTCCCGCGCGCGCACGCGGCAACCAGGGCAATCAAGGCGACGACGACTTCGCGGGCTTACGAGACTATCGCGACGGGGACTCACCGCGACTGATCGCCTGGAAAACCCTGGCACGCAGCGATCAGCTCAAGTCTCGTCAGCTTAGCGGCGGCGGCACGGATACGACGTGGATCGATTTTGCGGTCACGCCGGGTGGAGATCTCGAGTACCGGCTGGCTGTGATGGCACGCTGGATCATCGACGCCGAGCGTGCCGGCGAACGGTTCGGGCTAAGGCTGCCCGATGGCGAAATCACGCCTGATCAGGGCAAGACGCATCGCGATCGTTGTCTGAATGCACTTGCGCTGGTTACCCCCGTGCCTGAGTTGCGCCATGCGTAGCACCGGCGAGCTCAAGAAATCGCTGAGTTGGACCTTGCTGGCGCTGCTGGTTGCCTATCTCCCGCACTTGCTCAACAAACCCATTTGGATAAGCGCCCTGTTGCTGCTTTGCATGAGCATTCGTTGGTGGGCGGAGCAAAGCAAAGGGCCGCTGGTGAATGCGTGGGTGCGCACTCCTATCGGACTGATTTGTTTTGTCGCGGTGCTACAGACCTACAACGGACTCAATGGCGTGGCACCAGGCAGTGCACTACTCGCCGTTATGGCGGCGCTCAAAGTGCTGGAAACGCGCACGCAACGCGATCAGTTTGTTCTGTTATTCATATCGTTGTTCATGGTGCTGGCGGGGTTCCTGGTTGAGCAATACCTGTGGAGCGGACCGTACCTCCTGATTTCTGTCAGTGTCATTGTGACGGCGTGGCTTGCCGTCGGACGTCGCGGCAAACCGCTGAGCGATGGTTGGTATCTCAGACAAATGCGCAGACATATGCTGCTTTCGATTCCTGTTCTGATCGCCATGTGGGTGCTGTTTCCGCGTGTACCCGGACCGTTCTGGGCGATTCCGACGGAAAGTGGCAAGGCGAATACGGGTCTGTCAAAAACCATGAGCCCGGGGGACATCTCGCAATTGAGTGAGTCGGACGCCGTAGCGTTCCGTGCTGAGTTCGACGGCATACCGCCTGCGAAAGATCAACTCTACTGGCGGGCGATTGTAATGGGGCGTTTCGACGGGCGCAGTTGGGCCTCGGACGACCCGGTATATGTCCGCAACTCCGACCAAAGCGTGACGGCCAGAGGTCAGGAAGCCCGCTACAAAGTGCAAATGGAAGCGACCAACCAGCAATGGCTCTTCGCACTGGACATGCCGAGTAGTTGGGAAGGCCGCGGCGTCTACCGCAGCCGTGTGCAGACTCTGCAACGGCGTCGACCGGTCGACGAACGCATCGAATACACGGTGCGATCGTTCCTCGATTACAACGCCGAGACGCAGATCTCACCACGCTCGCAGCGTATCTATACGCATTTGCCTGAGGGCAGTAATCCGAGAGCACGCGCCTTCGCAGACGAACTACGAAAGACCTACCCAGACCAGCGCGACTACGCGCAGGCAGTACTCAACTACTTCACAGAACAGCCCTACTACTACACGCTCTCGCCACCGGCGCTCGGTCGCGAAGCCGTCGACGAGTTCCTGTTCGATACGCAGCGCGGCTTTTGCGAACACTACGCGTCAAGCTTCGCCTTCCTGATGCGTGCAGGCGGTATTCCGGCGCGTATCGTGGCCGGTTATCAGGGAGGCGAAACCAACCCGTTTGCCGACTACCTGATCATCCGCCAGTCCGATGCGCATGCCTGGACGGAAATCTGGCTGCCACAGCGCGGTTGGGTTCGTGTGGACCCGACTGCTGCCGTGGCGCCGCAACGCATTGAACAGGATCTCGATAGCGCCCTCAGGGAGTTCGGTGAGCGCTCTGACTCGCTGTTCGAGCTCGCGATGCTCGAACGCGTGAAGCTCGCCTGGGACATGGTGAACGCGCGCTGGAACGAGTGGGTACTCGGCTACGGTCCGCAAACACAAAAAGAGCTAATGGAGAAGCTTGGACTTCAGGATGTTAGCTGGCGCGACATGATCATCATGCTCGCGATCGTACTGGTCGGCATCATGACGGTGGTCACGGGTTATCTCTGGATTGCACATCAGCCGCCAAGACCCGATTACTACCAGGCATTGTTCCGGCGGGCCCAACGTCGCACTGGCATCTTGGCGCGTCGCGGCGAAACGGCAACCGGCTGGGCGCATCGTGTGGGTCGCGAACAACCCGAAAACAGTCTGGCGGCTCGAAGGTTCGCGCGCCACTACTTGAGGGCGCGCTACGCTGGCAACACAACCGCCAGACGCAGACTGCCGCTCACGCTATTCGGCATTCGAGGTCGCTGGCGCAACCGTTTCAGGCGTATCGCTCACTCGAACCAAAAGTAACAGCCCACCGATAAACAGAGGTAGTACGGCGACTACAGCGATACGCGGATCGTCGCTGACGCGGGAGAGAATACCGATCAACAACGGTCCGAGTATCGCCGCAAACTTTCCAAGCGTGCTGTAGAAGCCAAAAAACTCGGAGGCCTTTTCTTCGGGGATCAGACGCGCAAACATCGACCGACTCATGCTCTGTACGCCTCCCTGTACGAGCCCGATGCCGATCGCCATAGCGTAGAACTGCCAGACCTCTTTGAGCGTCAAGCCCCACGCCGCGATCAACAGATAAACGAAAATGCCTATGACGATGGCGCGCTTTGGTCCGATACGTTCGCCCATCAGGCCGAAAGCGATAGTCGCAGGTGCACCGACAAAATTGGTAATCAGAATCGCCGCAATCAGATCATTTCGAGCGAACTCCAGTCTCGCTCCGAAGTCGGTGGCCATCAGAATCAACGTGTGCACGCCATCGATGTACAACCAATACGCCGCGAGGAAGAGCGCGATGTTTCGATACTGCCGGATATCTCGCAGCGTCTGAATCAGGGTGCGATAACCGTCCACCGCCGCTCGCATCAATCCCGGACTTTCCGTCTTGGGCTCCTTCACGAACAGGAGTAACGGCACGGTAAACACAGCCCACCACACTGCCACTATGGCGAACGCGACGCGCATCGCAACCGTCACATCCGCGAAGCCGAACACCTCTGGCTTTGAGACCATCCAGGTATTGAACGCAAGCAATAGCGCACTGCCAAAGTAGCCGATGCCAAACCCCAACGCCGACACCTGCTCGTAGCGGTCCGGCGTCGTCACCGTCACCAGCAGGGAGTCGTAAAACGTATTGGCCGCATAAAAACCGAGCAGTGCGCACGCGTACAACCCGAGAGCAACTACCCAGTCGCCCTGCTCGACGAAGTACAAACCGAGCACAGACGCCACCGCGAGCAAAGTGAAACCGAGTAAGAATCGCTTACGCGTGCCTCCAGAGTCTGCAACCGCACCAAGGATCGGTGCCAGCAACGCGACAACCAGGCTGGCCGTAGAAATGCCAATCGAAAATCTTGACGTGATAGCCGCGGAGTCCTCTCCAGCGCTGTAGAAGTCACGAAAAAAGATCGGGAAGAACGTCGCGACTACCGTCAGGGCGAACGCTGAGTTCGCCCAGTCGTAAAGCGCCCACCCCAGTACTGGTTTTTCTTTCAGAAGGCGCAGGCTCATAGGTGCTCCGTCTAGAGTTCGCGCGTGGCACGGAATTGAATATCCGGCCAACGCTCTTCTGTCAGTTGAAGATTCACACGCGTCGGTGCGACATAGACCAACGCATCGCTGTGATCTAAAGCCAGGTTGTCATGCGCTTTGCGGCGAAACTCATCAAGTTTCTTGTCGTCCTCAGCATGCACCCAGCGAGCAGTATGCACGTTGACCGACTCAAACTGGCATTCGACGCCGTACTCCTCGCGAAGTCGATGTGCGACCACATCAAACTGCAAGATGCCGACTGCGCCCAGAATCAAATCGTTATTTCGCATCGGTTTAAACAGCTGCGTGGCACCCTCTTCGCACAACTGCGCCAGCCCCTTTTGTAGGGCTTTCAGTCGCAAAGGATCGCGCAACACCGCGCGGCGGAAAATTTCGGGTGCGAAACTCGGTATGCCCGTGAAGTTGATCTGGCCAGACTCGGTGAAGCTGTCACCGATATTGATCGTGCCATGGTTGTGCAAACCGATAATATCTCCCGCGACGGCAGAGCTTGCCTGTTGTCGGTCTGCCGCCATGAAGGTGATGGCCTCGGGAAACTTGATGTCCTTGCCGAGTCGCATGCTCCGCAATTTCATGCCCGGTCTGAATTCTCCAGAACACACTCGCATGAAGGCGATCCGGTCACGATGCCCTGGGTCCATGTTTGCCTGAATCTTGAAGACAAAACCGGTTAAGGCCTGTTCCTCGGGTGACACCTCCCGCTCTTCTGCCGCCCTCGGTTGCGGACCCGGTGCATGCTCTACAAACCCTGCCAGCAACTCGCGGACACCGAAGTTGCTGATTGCAGATCCAAAGTAAACCGGCGTCTGTCGCGCTGCGAGGTACTCATCGAGATCAAACTCGGCGTACACGCCTTGCAGAAGCTCGATTTCATCGGCAAACGCCTGCCAATCATCGCCGAGAAACTCACGTGCCGCGTCAGACTCAAGACCCTCAATGATCTCGGTTTCACCGGCGGTGTGGCGATCTTCCGCCTGATACACATAGATTCGGTCCTGCGGCAGGTGGTAGACACCGCGCAGTCGGCTACCCATACCGATAGGCCAGGTGACCGGCGTACAAACGATACCGAGTACCGATTCGATTTCATCCAGCAACTCGATGGGTTCGCGGCCCTCACGGTCGAGCTTGTTGATGAAGGTCACGATCGGAGTGTCTCGAAGGCGGCAGACTTCCATGAGCTTAACCGTTCTTTGCTCCACGCCCTTGGCGCAGTCGATGACCATCATCGCCGAATCGACCGCAGTCAACGTACGGTAGGTGTCTTCAGAGAAGTCCTCGTGACCCGGTGTGTCGAGCAGATTGACCACGTGCCCTTCAAACGGAAACTGCATGACGGAAGAGGTCACGGAAATACCGCGCTCCTGCTCGAGTTTCATCCAGTCCGAAGTGGCATGACGACTCGCCTTGCGCCCCTTAACGGTGCCCGCCAGCTTGATGGCACCACCAAACAGCAACAGTTTTTCGGTCAGCGTCGTTTTGCCGGCATCGGGGTGCGAAATGATCGCGAACGTGCGGCGACGCTGCACTTGTTCGAGCAGCTCTGTCATCAACAAAAAAGGGTGTTCGGAAATACAGGCGCGCAGGATAACTCAGGCGCGGATAGAGCTACAGCGTGAGCGACAAAACCAACGCATCCTCACGCCCGTTGTTGTCGGCCTTGTAGTAGTTGCTGCGTCGCCCAATCGTGGTGAAGCCCAACGCATGGTACATGCTGGTTGCCGCAAGATTGGATGGTCGCACCTCCAGAAAAATGCGGCGTATGCGCGCATCGCGAGCAATCTGGATCATCTCGTTCAGTAGCATCACGCCGTACCCCTGACGGCGAAATGCGGGCGCAACGCAAACGTTCAGAACATGCGCCTCTCCCGCAGCCATCGAGAGAATGCCGTACGCCCTGACTTCACCCTGTTGCTCTACCGTGAGGCACTGATAGCCAGCGAGCAGGCAATCGCGAAAGATGCCGATACTCCACGGAAACTGATAGCTCTGGTTTTCGATGTGAGCGACTTGCTCGACATCTTCATGGCGCATTGGCCTGACCGTCGGCGTCAGAAGATCGTCAGCAATACTCACGCCTGTTCACCCAGCGCGTGTCGCACGCGTTTCAGATCAATCCAGGCGCGGCCCTTTTGAGCCGGTGTGCGCAACAGATAGGCGGGATGGTAGGTAACGATAACGGGAATACCGAACGCCTCCAGGTCGTCGCGCCCGCGCATTTTGCCCAGCGGTTCGGTCGACCCGAGCAGGTGCTGCGCCGCAACTCGACCTACCGCCAGCAGCAGATCTGGCCTTACGTGTGAGACCTGAGCGCGCAAGTACCCGGAGCACGCTTCAACCTCGTCGGCACGTGGGTCGCGGTTTTGCGGCGGTCGACACTTGATTACGTTGGCAATAAACACCTGCTCGCGGGCAATGTTGATTGCCTTCAACATCGCATCGAGCATTTTGCCGGCACGACCGACGAAAGGTTCGCCGGTGCGGTCTTCCTCAGCCCCAGGACCCTCGCCAACAACCATCAGGCGAGCACTTTCATCACCAACACCAAAAACCGACTGTGTGCGGGTTTCGTGCAAACGGCATTGTGTGCAGCGCTTCACCGCGTGGCGCAGCTCTGCCCAATTTCCGGGCAGCTCGCCTGCACTCGGGATCACCGCGGCACTCTCGGTCACAGCTTCAGTGGCGGTCGTTGGCTCCGCGACGCCCTCACTGCCGCGCGCGCGCCAAGTCTGGATACCCATCGCTTCCAGAGTCTCGAATCGCTGTGCCTGAGTGAGACGTTCAGCCATGCAGATCCCTGATCTTGTCGTCCGTTTCTTCCGTGTCGTCCTCATCGGCGTCGTCATCGAACATCACCCGGTGTACGGGCTCACGATTGACGATCATCAAGATCGGCCCCGACAGCGCGTAGCTGAACGCAAGCAGGAACAGCACAACCGGAGGGTTGATAGAAATCAAGGCAATGATCAAAGGCACCAGCAGCAGTGCGGCGAATGGCACCACTCGCTTCTGCGACATCTGCTTGAAACTGTAATAGCGCAGGTTGCTGACCATGAGCACGCCCGCCATCGCCGTCACGGCAAAGGCGATGATCAGTCCGGCGAAACCGCCGATGCCGTATTCCGCACTCAGCCAAACGAAAGCCGCGACCATCGCCGCAGCTGAAGGACTGGGTAGCCCCTGAAACCACGCCTTGCCAAGCTTGGAGGGCAGCGTGTTGAATCGCGCAAGACGCAGCGCGGCGGATACGGCAAACAGGAACGCGACGAGCCATCCAACTCGGCCCCACGCGACCGAATACTCGGCGAGCCGTGCCACACCCCACTGGTAGACCACGACCGCCGGCGCGAGTCCGAAGCTGATCATGTCAGAGAGGCTGTCGTATTCTTTGCCGAAGTCGCTTTGGGTGCTGGTCATTCGGGCGACACGCCCGTCCGCACCATCCATGAACATGGCGACGAATATTGCGATGCCCGCGGCATCGAAATTGCCGTCGATCGCTGCGACGATCGCATAGAAGCCCGCGAACAACGCGAGCGTCGTCAGAAGGTTCGGCAACAAGTACACGCCTCGCCGGCGAACCTGTCGTGGTGCACTCATAACTGCCACCAGTGACTGCGGAACACCAGTGTGCCACGCTCGGTAGCACCACGGATACACGGATCAGGACGATTCTGGGGTTTTCTCTACTTCGTCTAGCTCTCGTCGCAACTTGGCAAGTACTGTCTGACCTGCGGTCACCCGTTGTCCAGCCGCGACTCGCGGTAATACCCGCTCGGGCAAATACACTTCGCACACGGATACCAGCCGCAGGTAAGCACATCGCTGACCGTGACCGACACGTTCGCCGTATCGAAACATCGCCCGCGGTCCGCCGAATCGTTGCTTACCCGAGAACGATACAACCACGTCATCGCCCTCGTCGGTGCGCAGCCACATACCACCGCGTCCAGTCGCTAATGCACCCTCAGCAACGTTGTCACGCGGATCCAACAAGCGACCCTCCACAGGAGCGCGCAGCGTGTAAGCACCGAGCGGATTGTTGGCGATACGGATACGCAGCGATTGGCGATCCAGCAAACCCGAGCGACACAGCTCAACGTCGAGCACGGTGCCATCCACAGGTGCTAACACCGACAGCGGCGCCAGCAGAAGCTCGCGGCGCGGATCCTGGAACAGAAGAATCGCGAGCACAAACAAAAACACCCACGGCAGCGACCACCATGGGCCCGCCCACATTGCCGTCGCAATTCCAGCAACTGCTATAGCGAGCACGATCCACATGCCTTCGGGGGCGATTACCGGGTAACTACGCATCGTTATAGTCTACCGCCAACATCGTTCGTCGCTACAATAGCGGCCGAAGTCGACAAAACGAGAATCACATGCGAGTCAGCCAGATTCATCTGCGCACCCTGAAAGAAGATCCTGCAGAAGCGGAGATCGTCAGCCATAAGTTGATGCTGCGCACCGGAATGATCCGCCGCCTGACCTCGGGCATCTTCACCTGGATGCCAATCGGTTTGCGCGTGCTGCGCAAGGTCGAAGCGATCGTGCGCGAGGAAATGAATGCGATCGGCACTCAGGAATTGCTGATGCCCTCCATTCAGCCAGCGGAACTGTGGCAGGAGAGCGGTCGATGGGATCAATACGGCCCGCTGCTGCTGCGTGCGCATGATCGACACGAGCGTGACTATTGCGTAGGCCCGACCCATGAGGAAGTGATCACCGATATCGCTCGTCGGGAGCTGCGCTCATACAAAGATCTGCCGACGTCGTTCTACCAGATTCAAACCAAGTTTCGCGATGAGATTCGCCCGCGCTTCGGTGTTATGCGCTCGCGTGAATTCATCATGAAGGACGCCTACTCGTTCGATATTGACGAGACGAAGATGGCGGCCAGTTACGACGCGATGTCGGCGGCGTACCATCGAGCGTTTGAACGCATGGGACTTGGCTTTCGTGCAGTAGATGCCGACAGCGGTGAAATCGGCGGCGCGCGCTCGGAAGAGTTTCATGTGCTCGCCGATTCGGGTGAGGACGCCATCGCTTATTGCGACGCTGACCACTACGCGGCAAACGTTGAACTCACGCCGGCACCCCCGCCGGGAGAGCGCGGCGCCGCAACAGAGCCGATGCAGACAGTGCAAACGCCCGGTACCAAGACGATTGAAGACGCAGCAACGGCGCTCGACCTGCCGGTGGAGCGTGTGACCAAGACACTGATCCTCGCCGGAACCGAGGGGCCGGTCGCTGTGGTGCTGCGCGGTGATCACACACTTAACGCGGTCAAGGCACAAAAGCATCCGCTCATCGCTTCACCGCTGACCATGCTAGAGCCGGGTGAGGTTGTGAAGGCAACCGGTGCTCCACCGGGCTCAGTGGGACCTGTCGGACTTGCCATTCCTGTCATCGTCGACAACGCCGCGTGGTCAATGTCAGATTTCGCGTGCGGCGCGAACGTCAAGTACGAACACCTTACCGGCGTCAACTGGAATCGCGATGCCGAGCCGGGCGAACCCTTTGATCTTCGCAATGTCGGTGTCAGTGATCCGTCGCCGAACGGTGGCGGTACATTGTCGATTGCCAGAGGCATCGAAGTCGGCCACATCTTCCAACTGGGCAAGAAATACTCCGAAGCCCTGGAGGTCAGTGTCCAGGACGAAGCGGGCCAGTCCGTAACACCGTACATGGGGTGTTATGGCATCGGAATCACACGCATCGTCGGCGCGGCGATTGAACAAAATCACGACGAGAACGGCATTATCTGGCCAGAACCGCTTGCACCTTGGCTCGTGGTCATCGTGCCGATCAACGCGCACCGTTCCGACACGGTTCGTGAGGCCTCAGAGACGCTTTACGAGGAACTCAAGGCCGCTGGAATCGACGTGCTCATCGACGACAGGGATGCACGCCCTGGCGCGAAATTCGCCGACGCGGAACTGCTGGGTATTCCCCATCGAGTGGTCATTGGTGATCGCGGTCTGGCGGACGGTGAATACGAATACCAGTACCGGCGTGAGGGTGGTCGAGAGATGTTGAAGCGTGACGCGCTTCTTAGCCGAATCGGTGTTAGCTGACATAATAATAGGATGTTGTATCGACTAGCGATCCTCATCCTTTGCGGCCTTGCAGCAAGCCTGCCGGCGGGCGCTGCGAAACCGACTGAAGCCGATCCGGAACTCAGGGAGGCTCTGCGGCTGGCGGCGCTCGAGTCGGAGACGTTCGATGATCGCTTCGACGCGGAAGTCTGGCTGAAAGACATGTCAGCACGGCTGGGTCGTCGGGTTGAAGATCAGGAAGAGCGGATACGTATACTGAAAGGCGTGCACCGCGAAGCTAAACGCGTCGACTTACCTCCTGAGCTCATTCTTGCGGTGATCGAGATCGAGAGTAACTTTGATCGATTTGCCATCTCCCGTGCTGGCGCCCGCGGCCTGATGCAGATCATGCCCTTCTGGCTCGACGAAATCGGTCAACCAGACGACAGTCTGTTCGATATCGACACCAATCTCAGGATGGGTTGCACGATATTGCGCCACTACTATGATCGCGAGAAAGGCGACCTGCACCGATCACTCGGCCGCTACAACGGGAGTCTGGGTAGCACACGCTATTCGAACAAGGTCCTGGACCGATTGCGCGGCCGCTGGCGTCGCGACTAATCCCTCGACGCGCCCGAGCCGGCTGCTTCAGCTTCGTCGCGTGCGCGCATCGCGTATTCCTTGGCAAGCAGCGCATCCCGGCGAGCCGCCGAATACGCCCGAATCTTGAGGTTTCTTTCAGCGCTTGTCAGCAACAACCCGGCCTCGGTCAGCGTCTCGGCCGCAAGCGTCTCTGCATCGGCCGTTTCAGCAGCGCTGATCGCCTGGCGTGCATCACTCATCTCCTGAATAGGAGGGGTGGCCGCACAGGCCGCCAGGCCGAACGCCACAAACAGTGCACAGATTGTTGTTTTGACGGACAACATCACCCGAAAATTATCTCACTGCCGCGCAGAGCGTCAAGCCACTGTCGACCGCTGCTTCTCATGGTCTGACGTGGCATACTCCGCCCAACATGCACGGCATCCTGATTCTCTATTATTCCGTCAACGGCTCCACCGAGGCTTTGGCACGGGCTATCGCGCGCGGCGTAGATACGGTCGCCAACGCCGAACCCTGGCTGCGCACCGTACCTCCTGTCACCGCAAAGACCGAGGCAGAACTGCCGCCGGTCCCGGAGTCTGGCCCCCCATACGCGACGCACGATGAGCTGGCAGCCTGCAGTGGCCTGCTACTTGGCAGTCCGACACGCTTCGGCAATATGGCATCGGCTATGAAGTACTTTCTTGATGGCACCAGTGGCGCATGGTTGTCCGGCGCATTGGCAGGCAAACCTGCCGGAGTCTTCACATCGTCGACCTCGATGCACGGGGGCCAGGAGAGCACGCTGCTGACGATGTCAGTCCCGCTGCTACACCACGGCATGCTGATCTGTGGCCTGCCCTACACCGAGCCTGCACTTGCCGCGACGCAGTCGGGCGGCACGCCGTATGGCGCTTCGCATGTGGCAGGCACACACAATGCCGGGGTGCTCACTGACGAGGAGACATCGCTGGCAGAAGCGTTAGGCGCACGCGTTGCGCAAGCTGCGATCCGTCTGGCGCGATGAACACGATTTCCGGACGTAGACGCACGGGCCTAACGGCCTGGCTAACACTCGCCGCCGTCACCGTTTATTGGCTTTGGGATGCGAGTGGCTCGGTACACTGGAGCACCTGGCCGATCCTGCTAACCCCGTTCCTTCTGGTCTTGCCCGGGCTGTTGAAACCCTCTCGTAACGTATGGCTTCTGACGCTGCTCGCGACCATCGGCTATGCCACCGTGGGGCTCATGGATGCCATCGCCAATCCGTCGAGCCTTGCGCCTGCGGCCGCACTGGCGATCGCCGCACTCGGTGCCTTCTTTCTGCTGATTCCAGCGATCAGGACCGTTCCGTCCGAACCGGTGACCGACGACCCGGATCAGGACCAAGCGGACACCGACCCATCTTCCGACTGACTACGCGTCGCTCTCGCGACGCATCACTTCACTGACGAACGGGACCGTGAGCTTGCGTTGCTCCGATAGAGAAGCTTCATCGAGTCTTGCAAGCCATGCATACAGTGACGCCGGATCTCGTGGCAATCTCGACATCAGGTAGCGAAGTGTTTCCTCGGGCAGTTCCAACCCGCGAAAACGCGCCCGCAATCTGAGCGCCTCGCCCTGAGCCTGGTCGTCGAGGAACTCAAGGCGCAGCCCCACCAACGCCTGAAATCGGCTGCGCAAGTCCGGCAAAACGACTGCGGTTTGGCGAACAGCGTCAGCGGCAGCAATCACCAGCCGCCCCGAACCGATCAACACTCGCTCATAAAGCACCATGAGCGCACGCTCCCATGCCGCATCGCCAAGCACCTGTTCAATGTTGTCGAGGCACACCACCATATCGGGGGGCAGATCATCGAGCACAGATACGGGAAATGCGCGCTCCAGCGGCAAGTACATCGCGCTACCGGGACTCCGTTCCGCAACCAGTGCCTGCAAGAGATGCGAGCGCCCGCTCCCCACGCGACCGCTGAGCCAGATTCCTGGCGCGGGAGGCGCCTTGATGGCGGCCACTACCGAAGCGTTGCTGCCCGCAAAGAACGTATCGAAGCGCGCCTCCACATCGAGTTGCACGGGCAGCGGCAGCTGCCTGCCGCGCTCAATCGTCAACCGAGTCTCCGGTCTCATACTCGTCGAGAAAATCCTGAGCCTCAGGATGCGCCGTCAGGTAATTGCGATAGGCGTAACGAACAAACACTGCGATCACCGCTGCTGCCGGTAGCGCCAACAAAATGCCAAAGAATCCGAACAACTGACCAAAAGCCATCACGGCGAAAATGACCAGCACCGGGTGTAAGCCGATCCGATCACCGACGAGTTTGGGCGTGAGAATACTGCCCTCCACCATCTGTGAAACCCAGAACACAACCACGACGAGCAAGAGTGTGATCAGACCGCCGTCGGAATTGATTGCGGTCAGTCCGGCGAGCGCGATCCCAAAAATAAAACCAAGGTAGGGGACAAAACTGACCAGACCCGCGACGACGCCGATCGCGAGTGCAAACTTCAACCCGATTAGCGACAGCCCAACGGTGTACATGATCGCAAGGCCGATCATGACCAGCAGCTGCCCGCGCAAGAAAGCAGCCAACGTCTCATCGGTTTCACGAGCGAGGGTGAACGCCGCCTCGCGCTGTCCCGCTGGAATCAGTGCGCCGAGACGCGCGAGGATGGTGTCCCAGTCGCGCAACAGGTAGAAGGTCAGGATCGGCACGAGAAATACATTGATGACTGCAGTTAGCAACGCACCACCAGAGCGGGTGATTTGCGTCAGAATCGTCGAACCCCACTGACCCGCTGAACTGCCGAGACTCTCGAGCATACTGCTCAAGCGGAACTCCGGTTCTGAGGCGTCACCCTCGCCCGCCAGCAAACCGGCAACATGCGGCCATACGCGCTCCTCGAGCAACTGCAGGTAACGCGGCAGCACATCGAGCAAAGCCGAAATCTGGGATTGCACCAACGGCACCAGCAGCAAGACCAAACCCGCCAGAATCAGAATTGTCATCACAAAGACGATCAGCACGGCGATCGGCCTTGGAATCCGCATACGCTGCAATCGGTCAGCAAGTGGGTCGCCGAGATACGCCAGCAGCGCCGCCGCAATAAATGGCGTCAAGACCGGCGACAACAGGTACAACAAAATCCCGATCCCGGTAATTGCACCCAACCACAACCATCGTGATTCGATCATCAGGCGGTCTCTCCCAGGCTCGCCCGTTGCAAGGCACTTCGTACGTAGTCGTAGGTGCTAAAACCCAGACTTGCCAGTAGCGCAATCTGCAGCGTCTGCTGCACGAGAACTACCGGTGCCCAGGCGGGGAAAAGACCCGCAGCGGCGATCAACACCAGCAATACATACAACAGCAGCAACACCGTGTTGAGTTTTGAGATCAGTGTGGGCCGACCCTCAAGATCTCCCACCACGAAGTGATAGGTGATCGCGCCGCCCATGATAACGAGATCGCGGACAATCACGATCGCCGCAAACCACAAAGGCACTAACTCAACGGAAGCCAGAGCTGCAAAAGTTGCGAGCAAGAGCAACTTGTCGGCGATTGGATCGAGTATCGCGCCGAGTTCGGTATGCCAGTTGAAGCGGCGTGCCAAAAGGCCGTCGACACCATCTGAAAAGCCCGCCGCGAAGAACAGTGCGAGTGCCAGTCCAAAGCGCGCATCAATCAGCGCACCAAACACCATCGGTACCAACATGATCCGAGCCAACGAAATCAGGTTTGGTATCCAGCGCAGCATCGGCCCTATTGCTCCGATGACATGCGCCAACGGAAGTACAGGTCGGCGGTAGCGACCGCGCTCGGTGCCAACAAAGGCGCAGTCATCGTTTCCAACTCCTCACCCACCAGCAATTCGGCGAGCCGATCACGCGTTGCCAGCGCGTCCAGGGTCACGGTCAGCTCATCCTGACGCAGTGTGGTTACGCGGATATCGTCGATCAGGCTGCGGCTTTGCAGGAAACGCATCAACTCGGCGTAATCCTTGGCGTCGCGCACGCCAACAATACTGACCCGTACCTCGGAGGACTCTTCCGGTCTAGCGGCGAATTGGTCGAGCATCTCTGCCGCAACGCGATTCATCGCTGTCATGGACTCGCCCTGCAAATTCACGACGTCGCCACCGAAAAGCCAACGCCAGCGAATGATCTCTGGTGTATCCAGCGACGCTCTGCCAATCAACACGCTATCCGCCCGATAACGCCGGCTAGCGGACCTCAGTACATTGTCGAAACCGCCCCAAACGTCGCTGACAGCGACTGCGGCTTGATCCGTCTCATCGAGCACCGGCAATGACAACGGCAAACCAAACGCAGCTGCGGCCTCTTTCAGTTCCGTTCGCAGCACCGCCCGGTCTTCGCGCAACTCGGGATACAGATCATCTTCGGGCGCCGGCGGCGCCATCGACAGAATCTCACGCGTACCGTCCGGGTGTTCAATGCCAAGCCAGACCAGAGTCAGCGGTCGATCGCTGCCCCAAACCGGAATGCCGGCGGACTGAAGTGTCGCCCCGAGCGCTGCACCGTCAAATGAGACCCACAGCGAATCACGACCCGATTCGCGCCAGCCGAGCACGAAAACCCCGGCATCCGGTATCAGCTCGCTGGCGATCAGCGGTTCGGTCGTCATCCTCGCGAGCACCTGCAACAGTGCGCGCTCATAAGCCAAGGCTCGCGCATCGCGCAACTGACTGTCGTAGGCGACTTCGGCGGTATACAGATTCGGCGGCTCAACCGCGGCGGCAGTGCCGACCAGACCAGCCAACAACAGCGCGCACGCGGCGAGCGAATGAACAATTCCCCTTTCCATACGCGAAGTATACGAGAGACTGTGAAATAATTTAGTGATGAGCTCGAAGCGCGACGACAAACCGCTGACTTACGCGGACGCGGGGGTCAACATCGATGCTGGCAATGCGCTGGTCGACGCCATCAAGCCGGCGGTTGCACGCACCATCCGACCCGAGGTAATGGGGAATCTCGGTGGGTTTGGAGGGCTATTCGAGCTCGACGTTGCGCGTTATCGATCTCCCGTCCTCGTCTCCGGAACCGACGGTGTGGGGACGAAGCTGGCGCTCGCCCAGCAATTGAACCGGCACGACACGATCGGCGTCGACCTCGTGGCGATGTGTGTCAATGACATCATTGTGAGTGGTGCCGAGCCCTTGTTTTTCCTCGACTACTACGCCACAGGGGCATTGAACGTCGATCAGGCGAAACAGGTCATCGAAGGTGTTGCCGAAGGTTGTCGGCAGGCCGGTTGCGCATTGCTTGGCGGTGAGACCGCCGAAATGCCAGGCATGTACTCCGGTGACGACTATGATCTCGCAGGGTTCGCGGTCGGCGTCGTCGAGCGCGACGACATCATCAGCGGCCAAACGATCGCTGACGGTGACGCGGTGATCGGCCTCGGTTCCAGCGGACCGCATTCCAATGGCTACTCGCTGATTCGCCGCGTTTTGGAACGCGCTGATGACGCTGCTGATCTGACTCTGGATGGCGTCCCACTATTTGACGCACTCATGGCGCCCACCATCATCTATGTCGATGCGCTTAAGCGCTTGCGCGAGCACTGCAGTGTTTTGGGGCTGGCACACATAACAGGCGGCGGTCTGACCGAGAATCTGCCGCGTGTGCTTCCGGACGGACTCGGCGCCCGGATTAATCCTGCGAGCTGGAGCCGACCAGCCGTCTTCGAATGGCTGCAGCAAAACGGCAACGTCCCCGCGGACGAGATGTGGCGCACGTTCAACTGTGGCGTTGGGATGTGCGTTATCGTCCGTCAGTCGGATATGCACACGGCGATGGATTCGCTAACCGCCAACGGTTATGCAGCATGGCACATCGGCAACGTGGAAACCGGTAGCGGCGTTCGCTACGAATGAGCATGCCGGCCCGTGTGGTGGTGATGCTGTCGGGTAGCGGCAGCAACCTGCAAGCCATTCTCGACGCTACCGCATCCCGCCATTTTCCTGCCGAGGTCGTCGGCGTCATCAGCGATAAGCCAGAGGCTTACGGGCTGGAGCGAGCGCGATCGGCCGCCATACCCACTCACTGCGTCGAACGCAGCGCCTATTCGAGCAGAGCCGAGTTTGAAAATGGACTCGAGGCAGCCATTGATACGCTCGATCCCGACTACGTCGTGCTTGCTGGTTTTATGCGTATTTTGCGAGGGGATCTGCCCCGCCGTTTTGCAGGCCGAATGTTGAACATTCACCCTTCGCTGCTGCCAAAGCACAAGGGCCTCGATACACACCAGCGTGCGCTGGACGAAGGCGATATCGAACACGGCTGCACCGTACATTTCGTGACGCCGGAGCTCGACGCCGGACCGGGCATCATTCAGGCGACGCTGCTCGTTGGCGACACGTCGGATGCAGACACGCTCGCCGGTCGTGTGCTGCAACTGGAGCACGTGATCTACCCGATGGCGCTCCGATGGCTGGCGGAAGGCCGATTGCGATCCTCTGGAGAACGCATCTTGCTCGACGGACTTCCGCTGGATGGTCCCGTAGTGATGAATGCCGACACTCTGCTCGGCTGATCCTCAGGTTTTCGGCACCGTGACTCCGGTCTGCCCCTGATACTTCCCGCCGCGATCCTTGTAGGACGTCTCGCACACTTCGTCAGATTCAAAGAACAGCATCTGAGCGACACCTTCGTTGGCATAAATGCGCGCCGGTAGCGGTGTCGTATTGGAAAACTCGAGTGTGACTTGGCCCTCCCATTCTGGTTCCAGCGGTGTCACATTGACGATGATGCCGCAGCGCGCATAGGTCGATTTGCCAAGACAGATGGTCAATACGTTGCGTGGAATACGGAAGTACTCGACGGTGCGCGCGAGCGCGAATGAGTTCGGCGGGATGATGCAGGTATCCGACTCCATATCGACAAAGCTCGACTCATCGAACGCCTTGGGATCGACGATGGCCGAATTGATGTTGGTGAACACCTTGAATTCGCGCGAACACCGCACGTCATACCCATAGCTCGACGTACCGTAGCTCACTAGTCGCTGACCGCCCGCCTCACGGACCTGGCCGGGTTCAAATGGCTCGATCATGCCTTCGGATTCCGCCATGCGGCGGATCCATCGATCAGACTTGATACTCATAATTCAGGTGTCCTCCACCACAATTTCCGGGAATGCCATGCTGTAATC
The DNA here is from genome assembly GCA_039027435.1 of Pseudomonadota bacterium. Classification (GTDB taxonomy): domain Bacteria; phylum Pseudomonadota; class Gammaproteobacteria; order Steroidobacterales; family Woeseiaceae; genus CALBPI01. The sequence continues at coordinate 107,052 of JBCCKF010000013.1, forward strand.
GCGCCGCCCCTCTGCCAGTGCCAGACCCGCACTGATCGCGATCTGGCGGAAGCGCTGGGATAACTCGCTGTCCGGATCTGCAGCGACCGTGGGCTCTCCGGCATCCAGCCCCTCACCGACGACGGGATCGAGCGGTAGTTCGCCGAGTAGCCTAAGTCCCGTCTGGTGCGCCAGCTTCTCGCCGCCGCCCTGACCGAACAGCGAAGCCGTATGCCCGCACCTTGGACAGCGGTAAATACTCATATTCTCAACGATCCCGAGCAAGGGCACCGACACCTTGCGGAACATCTCCAGCCCCTTGCGTGCATCGCTCAGCGCAACATCCTGAGGCGTGGTCACCACGATCGCACCGGCGACGGGTACCGTCTGTGCCAGGGTCAGCTGGATATCACCCGTGCCCGGCGGCATATCAATAATCAGAATGTCTAATTCCTGCCAGGCGGTCTGCCGCAACAACTGGTTCAAGGCGGAGGTCGCCATCGGCCCACGCCATACGGCCGGAGCACTCTCGTCGAGCAACAACCCTATCGACATTGCCTGCAGGCCGTGCGCCGACACCGGCACAAACTGCTTACCGTCGACGCTCTCCGGCGGCTGCGCCGGGAGCCCGAGCATCCTTGGCAAACTCGGCCCGTAGACATCGGCATCCAGAATGCCGACCCGGGCCCCCTCTGCCTGCCAGGCGAGCGCGAGATTGACCGCCACCGTCGACTTACCAACACCGCCCTTGCCGGAGCTGACCGCGATCAAATTGCCGATACCCGGTAGTCGTTTTAGGTTCCGTTGCACACCGTAGGCAGGGATTTCCGTCTGCATTCGCACGTTGGCGAGTTGCGCGCCCAGAGCCTCAACACAGGCTCTGATGCTGGCTTCCATCGAGTCCCAGAGACTTTCGCATGCGACCGGCATCACGATGTCGACATCGAACTGATCGGCTACCGGGACGAGGTCGATTCGCGCACCAAGCGCTGCAAATGAACGGCCAAGTCCAGGAAGCTCCGCATTCAGTATCGCCTGCTCCAGATTGATTTCGCCGGTGTTTTTCGCGCTCAAATCGCGAACTCCTGCGCATTCAAAGCGCGAAAGTGTAGCGGAATTGGGAGCAGGGTCACATTTTCGACCACGACGGGGTTCAAAGGCGTCGCCGAGCAGCTGAGCCACCTGTGATGTGGCATAATCTGGCGCGAAAAGGAGACACCCTGGCACTCGAGCATCGAACCACGATGTGCGGTGCTTTTGCGGTGAGATTAAAGGTCGTCAGGAGACAGCAACAAAAATTTCGGGGACCACACCTAACCGGTGTCTAGCCAGTTTCTCTGCCACCACTCGTTCATGAATTTTCTTACCGCTTACAAAGCCGATCGCCTTATCGAACAGCTCATGTCCGCAGAGGACATTTACGAGCCGGCGGCGGAGAAGGCACTCACGAAGCTGAAAAAACTCGGCGGTGCAGCGGTCCCTCGCGTCACCGAAGCGCTCGCCAGCGCCAACAAGAAGCAGACGATGGCGCTCGTCGATGTATTGAGCGAGCTCGCGAACACGAAAACACTCAAGCATTTCATAGAAGGCCTCTCCGACGGCGACCCCCGCGTGGTTTCCGGAACGGCGTGGGCGCTCTCCAGCAGCAAACAGGTCGACCCCAGCGCGATTCTGCAGCTACTCGATGAGGACGAAATATCGACGGGCGCGGTCCTCGAGGTCATCAATACTCACAAAGACCGGCTGAGCGTGCCGGCATTGCTGAGCAAGGCCTACGATCTGCAACCGAACGAACAAGCGGTGTTGTTCCGTATGGTCGGAAATATCGTCCGTGAGGAACAGATTCCCGATCTATTAGCGCGACTGACCGGCAAAGACCCGATTGTGCGTATGCACATCATCGAAATCCTGAGCCGATTCAATCGTCCGGACGTTGCCGGCGCCCTGGAGAATCAGCTCAACAGCAACAACAAGATGATCCGCGTTGCTGCGCTGAACGGGCTCAGCAAGATGGGCGGGGGCAGCAACATCAAACTGATCTGTTCGCTGTTGACCGATACTGACGTCGACGTGCAGAACAAGGCGGTGGACGTCATCGTCAGGATCAACCATCCCGACACGATCCGCCATCTGATCCCGGCACTCAAAGACGAGAACGAGTTCAGTCGTCGCGCGGCGGTAGAAGTCTTGAACGAAATCGGCACACCTGACTCCATCAAAGACCTGTTGAATGCGGTCCGCGATGATGACTGGTGGGTAAGAGCGCGAGCCTCCGATGCGCTGGCACAAATCGGCGGACCCCGGGTGGTCAAGGCCGTAATGCGGCTGGTGAAAGACGAGGACCAGGAAATTCGCCGCGCTGCGATCGAGATTCTCAACGCAACAAAAGACCCGCAGGCTTTCGATCAACTGCTGCACGCGACCAAAGACGACGATTGGTGGGTGCGCGAGCGCGCTGTTGATGCACTTGCCGAGATCGGCGATACGCGCGCCGTTCCGGTGCTGGCCGGCATGCTGGGCAAGAACGAAAAATCAGACCCGACGGTCGTACGGGCGCTCGGCAAACTCGGCGATCGGCGCGTGGCCGGCAAGATCGCGCCAATGATGCTCAAGGGCAACCGCGAGATTCGTGTCGAAGCGATGAAAGCTGTGGCGATGCTCGTACAAGAGGGCGATGTCGCCGCTGTTCGCGACAAACTGATTGATATTCAGGAAGGCAGCGACCATCAGCTTTCAGAAGCCGCCGATCTCGCTCTGGAAACGCTGCAAACGCGGTTCTCAGAGGCCGTGCGCGAGCAGAACCGCAAGGCAGAGAAGCTGACGGAGGGCCAGGCCGGTACGCTGCTGCTCAACGACGAAGAAGCGAACAAAGCGCTCCAGGAAGCTGCCGAACAGGTTGCGAAAACCGAAACAGGTCCACTGGATATTTCGACGCTCGAGCCCGGCGACGTGGTCGAGAATCGCTACCGGTTTGTCAAACGTATCGGTAAAGGTGCGTTCGGTACGGTGCTGTTGATGGAAGACACCGTCGTCGGCGAAGAGCTCATTCTGAAGTTCTTAAATCCGAATGTTTCCTCCGATGAGGAAATGATGAAGCGCTTTGTGCACGAGCTGAAATTCTCGCGTCGCATTACCCATCCGAACGTGATTCGCATTTATGACTTCCTGCACATTCAGGGCAACTACGCGATTTCGATGGAATACTTCGACTCGCACACCCTCGGTGCGGAGATCGCCGCAGAGAAGCCAATGCCCTTCGCCAAGGCGCTCGGCTATGCCAACGACATCGCCACCGGCATGGGTGTCGCACATGGCGCCGGCGTTATCCACCGCGATTTGAAGCCGGCAAACATCCTGATCGACGAAACGGGCTTGCTCAAGATCGTGGACTTTGGTGTTGCCGCCGCGGCGAAGAGTGGCGACACACAGCTCACCAAGACGGGCTACGTCATCGGTTCACCGAAGTACATGGCGCCAGAGCAGATTCTTGGCAAGAAGGTCGAAGAGACAGCAGACATCTACAGTCTCGGCGTCATTCTCTACGAGATGATCACGGGATCTCCGCCTTACACACGCGGCGACCACATGTCCGTGATGTACCAGCACGTGCAAGGCAAGGCGGCTCACTGTCAGGAATTGAACGACAAGATTCCCGACGACCTCGCCGCCATCGTCACCAAGCTCATGTCCGTAGACAAAGCCGAACGGCACCAGTCCATGCAGGAAGTGCGCGACGCACTCGAGTCCGTAAAGCTCTAATCCACCCGGTGAAACCCGACCTGCGCACTTGCCAACGCAGAAAAGCTGTTCGATAGTCAGCGCATGGCTCGAATTGATGCGTTCCTAAAACTCGGCCTCGCTCAGGGCTGCTCCGACATCCATCTTGCCGTTGGTGTCCCGCCAATGTTGCGGATGAGTGGAGATCTGCTACCGATCAAGTTCCGTGATCTGGGTGAATCCGAGCTCAATAATTACGTCGCCGAGATCTTGACTCAGGCCCAGCAAGAGAAATTTGCGACGGGCAATGATCTCGACTTTTCCTATGTCGCCGAGGAAATCGGTCGCTTCCGCGTCAACGTATTCCGCAAGGACACCGGCGTCGGTGCCGTATTCCGAAGCATCCCGAACAACATCCCGACGCTGAGTTCACTGAATCTGCCGCCGGTGATCGAGACACTGTGTGATCATCACCAGGGCATGGTGCTGGTGACCGGTTCAACCGGTACGGGCAAATCGACAACGCTGGCGGCGATGATCAATCACCTGAACCAGAACAAGAACCTCAACATCATCAGCCTCGAAGACCCGATCGAATTCGTCCACCACAGCCAACGCAGCCAGGTCGTACAACGTGAGTACGGCACGCATATCCCAAGCTTTGCTGCTGGCGTACGCGCTGCGATGCGTGAGGATCCCGATGTGATTCTTGTTGGCGAGATGCGCGACATGGAAACGATTTCGATGGCGATGACAGCGGCTGAGACCGGCCATTTGGTCCTCGGCACGCTTCACACTACCGGGGCTGTCAAAACCATCGACCGGATTATCGACGCCCTGCCCGGAGAGCTGCGCGAGCAGACGAAGAGCTTCATCGCACAGTCCCTGAAGGCCGTAGTCACCCAGGTGCTAGTGAAAAAACCGGGCGGACAAGGCCGAGTGGCCAAACACGAAATTCTTGTGTCCAACAAGGCGATCAGCAACCTGATCCTCACCGACCAAACGCATCAGATTCAATCGCAGCTTCAGATGGGCGCGGATTCTGGCATGCAGACCATGGACATGGCCCTTCTCGACGGTATCCAGAATTCGGAAATCGATCCGGATGATGCGTACCGATATGCCGTCGACAAGCGCAAGTTCCACCGGTTTGTCAGCAACACTGAAATGCTGCCGCAACTCGATATGGCGAACGGCTGAGCGACCACACGATGGCGACCTCCGAAGAACGAGTAGTCAGAAAGATCGATTCCTATCTTGAGGAAACCGTGCGCTCGGGCGGTTCCGACTTGCACTTCATGGCCGGTGATCCCGCGCGCATTCGCGTACACGGCGAGCTACGCGCGATGGGCGGCTCGGAGCTTGCGCAAGCGCACGTCGAGGACGCCCTGTACGAAATCATGTCGCCCTCGGTACGACGCCATTTCGAACAAGAGAATAGCGCCGACTTCGCCTACGAGATTCCCGGACTCTCACGCTTCCGAGTGAATGTGCTTCGTCAGTTGAACGGCATGGGCGCCGTTTTGAGGACAATTCCGACCAAGACTCTGACGCTCGAGGATCTGAAGATGCCTGCGGCGGTGCGCAATTTGTGCCGCCAGCCCCAAGGCATGATCCTCGTGACCGGCAAGACCGGCTCCGGTAAGTCCACGACGCTGGCCGCGATGATCGATGAGCTGAACAATCGCCTGAAGGGCCATATTCTCACGATCGAGGACCCCATCGAATTCGTCCACAGCCGCAAAGGTTGCCTGATCAGCCAACGGGAAATTGGTAAGCACAGCCCCGATTTTGCAAGCGCGCTGCACTCAGCGTTACGCGAAGATCCGGATGTGATCCTTGTCGGCGAAATGCGCGATCTCGAAACCATCAGCATTGCAGTGACCGCCGCCGAGATGGGCATTTTGGTCATGGGCACGCTGCACACCAACGGCGCAGCCCCGACCATCGATCGGATCATCAACTCGTTTCCGGCCGAGAAGCAGGCACAGATCCGCACGATGCTGTCGACCTCTCTGAAGGGCATCATCTCGCAGCAGTTGGTACCGACCAAAGGCAAGCCTGGGCGGGTCGCTGCTCTGGAAATCCTCATCAATACGCCGGCGATCAGTAACCTGATCCGACAAGGCAAAATCGACCAGCTAGAAAACTCCATCCAGAGCGGCGGTGCCCAGGGCATGAAAACCATGGACAGTGCGCTCCAGGAGCTCTACGACACCGCGATGATCAGTGGTCGCGACGCCTACGAGAAAGCCATCAACAAGACGCGCTTCGCGAACATCAAAGACAACACCTGATCGTGGCATAATCGCGACGATGAACCGTCGCATTCTCGTTACCAGCGCCCTGCCCTACGCCAATGGTGATATTCACCTTGGACACTTGGTGGAATACCTGCAAACCGATATCTGGGTGCGCTTCATGCGCATGCAGGGGCATGAGGTCCACTATGTGTGCGCAAGCGATGCACACGGCACGCCGATTATGATCCGGGCAAGGCGCGAAGGCATCGATCCGGAGGCGCTCGTCGAGCGCTACCGAGAAGCACATCAGAAGGATTTTTCCGACTTCCAAATTCGCTTCGATCATTTCGGCTCAACCCATAGCGAGAACAATCTCGAGATTGTTACGCGCATTTACGAGCGCCTGGTTGAGGCCGGCTACATCTACACGAGAACCATCAATCAAGCCTACGACGCCACCGAAGGCATGTTTCTTCCGGATCGCTTCGTCAGGGGAACCTGCCCTGCCTGCGGAGCTGAAGACCAGTATGGCGACTCTTGCGAAAACTGCGGTCGCACGTATACGCCGGCCGATCTGATCGACCCAATTTCGGTGCTGTCGGGCAAACCGCCTGAGTATCGCGACAGCGAACACTATTTCTTCAAGCTGGGTGAATTCGAGACATTCCTTCGCGAGTGGCTTCAGGACAGCCAGCTCGACGCAAGTGTCGTCGCAAAACTCAAAGAGTGGTTTGAAGCCGGACTCGAGGATTGGGATGTCTCGCGAGATGCGCCCTATTTCGGGTTCAAGATTCCGGGCACGACGGACAAGTATTTTTACGTTTGGCTGGACGCGCCGGTCGGGTACCTGGCGAGCTTCAAGTCGCTGTGCGAGGCACAGGGCGTGGACTTCGAGGCGTGGATCGCGCCGGATAGCGATACCGAGCTCTACCACTTCATCGGCAAAGACATCATGTATTTTCATGCGTTGTTCTGGCCAGCCGTGCTGCGCGGCGCCAATCTGCGCACGCCGACGAGTGTGTTCGCACACGGCTTTCTGACGGTCAACGGCAAGAAAATGTCTAAGTCGCGCGGGACGTTCATTCGCGCGAGAACCTACCTCGAGCATCTCGCCCCGGATCACCTTCGCTACTATTACGCAGGCAAGCTCGGCCCCGGCATTGATGACATCGACCTGAACTTTGACGACTTTGTCGCTCGGGTCAACGCTGACCTCGTGGGCAAATTCGTCAACATCGCCAGTCGCTGCTCGAGCTTCATCACGCGCAATCATGATGGGCTGCTGTCAACGGAATTGCCCGACGAAAAACTGTATGAGGAGTTCGTTACTGCCGGAACGACCATCGCCACGCACTACGAGCACCGTGAATTCGCCAAGGCGATGCGCGAAATCATGCGCCTCGCTGATCTTGCGAATCAATATATCGATACGCAAAAGCCTTGGGTGCTGGCCAAGTCGGACGAAACTCGCGCCGAGGTACAACCTGTGTGCACCCAGGGGTTGAACTGCTTCCGGGCGCTGGCGGTGTATCTTTCGCCAGTACTGCCGGAGATCGCACGCAAAGCGCAGGCGCTATTCGGCGAGACGGATTGGACCTGGGCGTCTGCAAGAACGCGGATACTCGGTCGCACCATTGAAAAGTTTGAGCCGATGCTGGCGCGCGTCGACGGCAAGCAAATCGAGGCAGTGACTGCCGCCTCCGTGGAGGAAGACACTGCCAGCAAGGAGACCGAATCCCGGCCTGCACTCGATCTGGCTCCGGAGATCGACATCGACGCCTTCATGTCAGTCGATTTGCGGGTGGCGCGGATTGCATCTGCCGAACATGTCGATGGGGCGGACAAGCTGTTGCGATTGACGCTCGATCTTGGCGGAGAGCAGCGACAGGTGTTCGCCGGTATCAAATCCGCCTATTCACCCGCGGATCTCGAAGGCAGACTTACCATCATGGTTGCCAACCTGAAGCCACGGAAAATGCGGTTCGGCCTGTCCGAGGGCATGGTGCTGGCCGCAGGCGATGGCAAAGGCATTCATCTCTTGTCGCCGGACTCGGGTGCTACACCCGGGATGCGCGTCAAATAGCCCGGAGGCCAGTGAGGCTGCGTCATGCAAGAGTGGTTGCTGATTCTGGTAAGCACCGTTCTCGTCAACAATTTCGTGCTTGCCCGATTTCTTGGCCTGTGCCCGTTTCTCGGGGCAACACGACAACTCGACACCGCGATGGGGATCTCGGTCGCGACCACTTTCGTGCTAACCCTCTCGGCGGGTTCTGCATGGCTGCTTGAACGCTTCGTACTCGCGCCAATGGGGCTTACCTATTTGCGCACGCTGACGTTTATCCTCGTCATCGCCTCGCTCGTGCAATTCACCGAACTCACCATTCGACGGATCAGCCCGGTGTTGGAGCAATCGCTGGGCATCTACTTGCCGCTTATCACGACGAACTGCGCCGTGTTGGGTGTCGCCCTCCTGAATCTGCAGACCGCCGACTCGTTTATTGAGGCGGTGTGGTACGGATTCGGTGCGGCTCTGGGTTTCGGGCTTGTGACGTTGATGTTTGCGGCAATGCGCGAACGTATCGAGACATCGACCGTACCGCAGGCATTGCAAGGTGCCGCGATTTCATTGGTCACCGCCGGCATCATGTCGCTCGCGTTTCTCGGGTTTAAGGGCATGGGGCAACTCGGATGAGCGCGTTGACTGCAGCGGCCGTACTCGGGGGAATCGCGGCGGTGTCTGGCATTTCCCTCACGCTTGCGGCGCGCGCCCTGCCGCGCGACGAGGAAAGCCTGACCGAGCAGATCGATGCACTGCTGCCACAGACACAGTGTGCGCAATGCGGCTATCCCGGATGTCGTCCGTACGCCGAAGCGATCGCCGCTAACGAGGTCGCTATCAACCGCTGCCCACCCGGCGGCAGCGCGACGATCGAGGCGCTCGCGCGCTTGCTCAATCGCCCGGTTATCCCGCTTGAAGCGGGTATGGAGACACCCCCGGACGCACTGGCAGTCATCGACGAATCCCGCTGTATCGGATGTGCACGCTGCTTACCGGCGTGTCCGGTTGATGCCATCGTCGGTGCACACCAGTTCATGCACACGGTGGTTAGCGATCTTTGCACGGGATGTGAGCTGTGCATCGAGCCGTGCCCGGTCGACTGCATCGAAATGGTCCCTACCGAGGGTGATGCATGAGTAGCGCACCGACAGCGAATCTGTTCCGCCTGCCTGGCGGGCTGCGCCTACCTGGACACAAGCGCGTATCCGCGACAGGAGCGCTCAGCGGAGTTGCCGTACCCGAGACGCTGACCGTATCACTGCGCCAGCACGCGGGAACCGCGGCACAACCGATCGTCGAGCCAGGCGATCGAGTATTGCACGGTCAACGGATCGCCAACGCAGAGGGCGGGTTCAGTGCGCACTTGCATGCACCGTCCTCTGGCGTAGTCCGAGCCATTGAACAACGTCCCGTTCCCGGACGTGCGAACTTAAGTGTGCCTTGCATCATCATCGACACGGATGGCGAAGACGCGAGAATCGACGACCGCCACGCCATCCCCAATCCGTTTGCACTGGGCTCGCGCGAGCTACTCGATGCCATCGGCGCAGCCGGCATCGTCGGCCTCGGGGGGGCCGCTTTCCCTACACTCGCAAAATTGAACCAGGCCAGCGAGGCAGGTATCGACACGCTGATTCTCAATGGCGTTGAGTGTGAACCGTTTATCTCTTGTGACGACGCGCTGATGCGCAATCGCGCTGGAGAGATCCTCTACGGCGCCCGCATCCTCATGCATGCGCTGGGACTGCGCCAGTGTTTCGTTGGCATTGAGTCCGACAAGCCCGAGGCCTGGCAGGCATTCAATGATGCCGCGGCGGTCGACAACAACGATAAACTGACGCTTGTGCAAATCCCCACAATTTACCCATCGGGTGGTGAGGATCAGTTGGTGTACTTGCTGACCGGCCGGGAGGTACCGAGCGGCGGCTTCCCAAGCGACATCGGCGCGCTCGTGCACAACGTGGGTACTGCGGCCAGCGTTGCGACGTTGGCGTTAAGCGGCATGCCACTGACCTCAAGGATTGTCACCGTTACCGGAGATGGCGTTGCAGCACCGGGTAACTTCGAAGTCCGGTTTGGCACACCAATCAGCGACTTGATCGAAGCCGCAGGTGGCTACACAGAGCGTGCAAACCACCTCATCATGGGTGGCCCGATGACCGGCATCCCGATCGAGGATGATGCAATGCCGGTTGTTCAGAAATGCAACTGCGTCCTCGTTACCAGTCGCACGATCACAGAGAACGCTTCAACCGAACCGGAACGACCCTGTATTCGGTGCGGTGAGTGCGCACGGATATGCCCGGTTCGACTGCAGCCTCAGCAAATGCACCGCGCCTTCACGATAGGCGATCGAGATGATCTACCCAGGCTGGGATTGCGCGACTGCATCGAGTGCGGCTGTTGCGACCTCGTTTGCCCAAGCCATATCCCGTTGACGCAAACGTTTCGCGATGCGAAGGCGCACCAACAACTTCAGAACTATGAAAGGGAGCGAGCCAGTCGCGCCCGCGAGCGTTACGAGACGAGACAACAACGCGACCAGCATCGCGAAACCACAGAAGCCGAGCGACTTGCCGATCTGAAGCAAAAGGCCAGTCGTGATGCCATCTCTGAAATTCTCGCGCGTAAGAAACCGAAAGAGCCGGAACAGTGAAGCTCGCGCGCGCCGCAACGCCGTTTCTGAAACCCGCTACAGGCGTCGGTGCGATGATGCGCGAGGTATGCCTCGCGCTGGTTCCAGCGGCGATCCTGTACTTCCTGTTCTTTGGCTTTGGCATCCTGTTCAACATCGCCGTGTGTGTGCTCGCATGCGCTGCATTCGAAGCATTGGCATTGATGCTGAGAAGACAGCCGGTAGCGGTTGTGCTGAGTGACTACAGTGTGTGCCTGACCGGCGTTCTCATCGCCTTCGCATTGCCAACCTATCTGCCCATTTACGTCACATTCACCGCTTGTGCCGCCGCTGTCCTGCTGGGTAAGCATGTATATGGTGGGATCGGTTACAACCCATTCAATCCGGCGATGGTCGGATACGTTGTTGCACTCGTGTCATTTCCGATTGCGATGTCTGCGTGGCTGCCACCGGGCCTTGGCGATCTCGACTACACAATGCCGACCATTGGCGAACGTCTCGCCTACATCTTCACTGGCAACTGGCCCGCCCCACTGACCGCAGAGGCCATTACACGCGCCACGCCGCTCGACATGGTGCGCACCGGCCTTCGCGCGAGCGAGACGTTTGGAGAAATCGGTAACTCGCCGATGTTTGGAACGTTCGGTGGATATGGCTGGGAGTGGGTCGGTAACGGCATCCTCGCTGGAGGTGCCTGGTTGCTGTATCGCGGCATCATCCGCTGGCATATCCCCGTGGCAGTACTCTTCGGCATGCTTGCACCAGCAACACTCGATACGCTCGCAAGCTCCGGCACGACACCAGGACCGGCGTTTCACCTCTTCAGTGGCGCCACTCTGCTTGGTGCATTTTTCATCGCAACCGATCCGGTATCTGCGGCCACCAGCCCTCGCGGGCGATTGATATTCGGCTTTGGTATCGGCTTTACTGCCTGGGCGATCCGCACCTGGGGTGGATATCCCGACGGCATCGCTTTTGCCGTATTGCTATGGAACGCAGCCGTACCGCTGCTCGACCGGTACACCGCACCGAGGATCATGGGTCATGAGCGCTAGTGGTGTGAGCGTGCTGGGCGGTACGCTTCGGCTGACGCTGATCGCGGGTATTGCCGCGGCTATTGTGGGTCTCGCTTGGGAGTTGACTCGCGAACCGATCGCGGCGAATCAACACGAACGCCGTATGGCGGAGTTCTCCGCGGTGCTAGGAAACTTGCCTTTCGACACACTCGACTACGACGCACCACAAAGACTCGATCCACCGCACGCGCTTCCGGGCGATGATGTCGCCGAGATCTACCATGCCAAGCTTGCAGACCGATTTGTTGCTGCGGTGTTTGTTGTCTCGGCCGACGGTTACAACGGCCCAATCCGACTCATGATTGGCATGACCCCGGAGCGCAGTATCATCGCCGTGCGTGTGCTCTCGCACAGTGAAACACCCGGACTTGCGGACGACATCGAACGGGAACGCTCCGACTGGATCACAAGTTTCGATCAACAACGAATCAACAGTGTGAACGATCCGGCTTGGGCACTGGAGCAAGACGGTGGTGCGTTCGAGGGCTTTACGGGTGCATCCATTACCCCGAGGGCGATTGTTTTGGCGGTACGCGACACGCTCATCTGGGCAGAACGATTTCCTGATCGTTGGCAGGTGCACAGCCCATGAGTCGAATCCGCGAGATCTTTGCAGATGGGCTCTGGCACAACAATGCAGGCATGGTCCAGCTGCTCGGCCTATGCCCGCTGCTTGCGATATCCAACACCGCCGTCAACGCACTGGGGTTAGCCATCGCAACACTAGCCGTGCTCACGCTCAGCAACCTCATCGTTTCAGTAGCCCGTCCGTTACTGCAGCGCGAGATTCGTATTCCCGCCTATGTGCTCATCATCGCTGCGTTGGTCACAGCTAGTGAACTGATCTTCAACGCATTCCTACCTACACTGCATGCGAGGTTAGGGATATTTCTGCCGCTGATCGTTACCAATTGCGCGATCGTCGCCCGCGCCGAGGCCTTTGCTTCACGCAACCCACCGATGGCCGCACTGGTAGACGGGCTCGCCTATGGACTCGGTTTCGGCTGGGTGCTATTGCTCATTGGTGCCGCCAGGGAGTTGATCGGGACAGGAACGGTTTTCGCAAGACTTGACCTCTTGATCCCCGGGGCACCCGCTAGCGGTGTCACACTGGCCGACGAAGGCATGCTGCTCGCATTGCTACCGCCGGGTGCATTCTTCGCGCTCGCCGCATTGCTCGCGGTGAGAAACATCATCCATTCCAAAAAGGCAAAACTGAACGGCGGAACCTAACCCCGTCACTGGTTGCGGTGTTTGTAACTGAGCCGCAGTTTTTGGTAAACAGATCGACCGTCTGCTTTTTGGAGAAGTACCAGGGGCGGCTTTTGGCCAGAAGCGGGCTCCTCGGAGCAACTGCATTGGCCTAGTCATTTATTAACGACTGGTCGCGTGTAAAGAAACGGATCGACTTTGCAGTCTCAAGACTCTCTTGAACTAAAAAAACGCCAGATCGAGCACCGATTAGAATCTCATTCCCAATTGCGCCAGCACTGTTCGGATACAGGCCCGACCAGAACCGACTCCCCGTGACTAGGCTGAGCCTCTCCCGCTCGAAATGAAAGTTGAGAATCGCCGAAGTGCAGATAATGGTGAAGAAGTGATACCCACGTCTTCGCTCGCGCAAAATGACTACCGATGGAGCGCTCGGTAGCAAGGTTATACGAGAGACCTGCGGTTCTAGCGAGTCATATTCGTCGATACGATAAATCGCCCCGTCATCTGAGTTCATATGCGCGAGCCCCGTAAATACGTATAGGGACTCATCTATTCGGAAGAGCGCTTGGACGTTGTCATCTATCAGGGATTTCGACTTCCCGTCCGGAAAAGTAACCTCTAAGCCACCACCAAACTCGCCTCGGTCGGTGCCAGTGTAGGTGTTCTTAGCCCCTTCGTAATTCAGGTTCTTCGACAAGCACGCGTGTGGATAATCAAGAATCTTGAAATCGTCATCCGCAACTTCGATGCAGATCGTGTCCTCAGAATAATTTGCCTTGATTGAGTTGTCTCCGACTGGAATTGGCATCTCAATGAATCCCAGTCTCGTGAGCTTCTCCGCCGGAGTCTCAGCGATGCAGAGTCCTGAGGAACAGATCAGGATTATTGCAAGGAGGGTTTTCAATCGTTTTCGGCCCCATGGTAAGAGACGGATCAAATCAGATTTATGGTCGTTTTAGCTAACGGTTTCTAAAGACAATCAAGTAGCCGTTTCCTTGCTCCATCAATCGGCCTGAGCTTTGTGTTTCGGGGCTGCCTTTCTTGGAGTATCACGGCACTTGATCGACGGGTATACCCCTCGCTCGATTTCTCCGCTATCTAAGTCGATAAGAACAGAGTCGCCATTCAAAACAAAAAAATCTAACTCCTGACCTACTATACGGAAGGGTATGGACATGCATGCCCATGGTTTCGAATCCAAACAATCGGAGTCGTAACTAGAATAGTCTTCGCTGAGAGAGTCGATGTTGAATAGAAGATCACCGTCAGGCGAAAAAACCTCTATTGTGTGTAACAGTCCATCGGCATTTAGAAGTGGACCAACCACGACCGTTCCATTTGAGGAGACGTGTAATTCGTTCAATCGCCTTGGAAAGCCCCAGAATCGTATGTGGTCGAACATCAGAGTATACGCCCCTTTCCGGCGAGCATATAGCTCGAGACTAGTACGCTTTCTTTCGTAGTCTTCGATTTCAAAAGGTGGGCCATCTGCGCGGGCTAACGCAACAAATTCACCCCTAAGACTGCTCACGGCAAAGGTTTCATTCGCCCGAGGATATTGCTCCACACCTACACTGCAATAACCATCAGGTTCTACAGCCGGAGACGGTTTATCCTCGCCACTTGCGTGTCCCGACAGAAGGACGGTAACGACCGCTAGCGGCAAGCTCCACTCAATACGATGCCGGTCTAGAAACTTCATTCTCTCTGCCACCGTCAAACATCCTTTCATTGAAGCCTGAATTCCCAGTACAAACTATCATCTGCCTCGGAACGAAAGCTTGTCGAACACAAGTGAGATTATTGCCACTTCCACCGCGAGGATGGGGATCGTCAAGAGAATCCAAAGCAGGTCTGCTACAGGCCTGAAAGAGACACCCAATACACCGTACAACACCGATTCAATAGGGAGTGGGAGCATCGCTGGCAATACCAGTGCGATTGCAATCATCATTCCTTTGCCGCGACTCATGGCCCACGACTCTCTAAAGTCTAAGGGCCTATCTGTCGCGGTAGCTGGCAAGACCAAACTGAAACGTCCTTGGAAGTAGGCGATCAAGATATAACCAAGGATGGTTCCAATCCATGCTGAGTCCCAACCGGTCATATCTCCAGATAGGGCGAAAGAAAGCATCGCTGTGGGAAGGGATAGCGCAAAATCTAGGAGCAGGATACCGACTAGCCATCCAAGAAATCTTGTCTCTCTTTCTGTCCAAAAAATACCCATGCGATTGGGTAGAGACGGCTCACCGAGGAGTACCACACGATGCACGACCGTTGCGAAGAGTGCATAGAGCGGAAGCGTTATCAGCAACAAGAACGCGTTAGAGAATACGGACGGAGTCACGTTAGCGAACATGGCATTAGCGAGAACGATGCCTGCCATCGGCAAGAAGGCCGCGCCGAAAATCGCGCTTCTCTTTGCAATTACCTCACCAATTGCCTCGGCTACGAGCGCAAGACTCGCCGCTAACTTCCTTTTCAATGGGAGCTTCCTTTGCTGAAGGTTTCGAGTCTCGAATGACCCCTGAGGATCAGAGGCCGTCATCGTAGCAGAAGAGATGCGGGCGTAGATTCACTGCCACTACCAGCCACTTGCTTCCAGTTACCGATAACTTAGCACTCAGGCGATCCGGCGAAAGTACTCTCGAAAGCTCATTGCGCCCGAGATCACGTAGAGATATTCACCATCAATATGGATATCAGAATCGAGCCAATCGTTGATCGACCCTTCCCAAACGCGAATCCGTACACGGTCAGGCGCAACATCCATCACTTCATATTTCTGAAATTCGCTGTCCCATTCTTCGTCAAGCAACAGGCTGCGGACGCTATACGAACTGTACTCCACGACAAGTTGACCAAAAAACCTGTTCTGGAATATCTGATTCACCGAATCGCTTAAACCACCGATCTCACGCATGGATGCGAGTGTCTTCGCTTCATCGGACTGCCACTTTCCGAGAATTGCACTATGTGGAAGTTCGGAGCTTGCGGACATCAGAATCTCACATTACAGAGGAGGTGCGAGCGAGGCCGGGTGCCTAGAATGGGTCACCAGTCGTCAGGATACCAAACTCCATCTGGGTGTCGCTTCGCGGCTATCAGTGGGCTCAACAATCATTTGTTCAGCGACACGATTCGAGGAGAAACGCAGGTCGGTCGATCCGCTCACCATCGTCTCCGGTGTATTGAATTTCGCTCTCTAGGTTTTGCTCCAGAAAGCAGACCAATCTTCCCGCAAGCGGTCTCCAATCTCCCGCATCTTCGTGCGGATATGCAGAAAGGCCATACCGGCCTTCCTTGAAAACGCCTCCAGCGCTGAATACGACGTCGTCATTGCAGAGTGATCGCTGCTGAGATTCTGGGACATATGGGTGTCCTCTCACGCTAAGTTCGTGCGATTGGGCGAACTCGCCGTAGAGCGTGCTGATCTTTGCTTGGTCGCTCTCGGAGAGCTGGAACCGCAAGCGGAGCTCAGGTCTAGCTGCGGTTCGTCCGCCTCGGAACGTGTTGTGGCAGGATAGGTCTGTAGCCGATTTTGAGACCATGACAGGTGCCGGCAACACGAGAAAGGCGAGAAGCAACGCAGCTCGACCAGAGCTTTTCCAGCTATCTGGTCTTCGCCGGAGAGGTCTCCCCGGAGAAACGGTCACAACGACGAACACCCAGGCAGACAGCGAAGCTGCAACAACGATTAGGCTTTCCGGGACAAGAATTAGATCCTGCCAGCCTAGTGCGTACGGGTTCTTTGCTGCTCGGTAGGCGCCGATTCCAAGGCCAACGAATAGGTGGAGCGAAAAGTACGCAATCTCGCTGATGTATGCTCGAGCCCAAAAAAAGACGGGGGCTAGAGCGAGTGCCAAGAAAAAGCCGACCACAAGGGCGACAAGTGCCGCGAATGCTCCAACAGTCTGCGCGCCATAATCGAAAAAGCTAGTAATGGCGACAACGACAGCTGAATAGACTGCAGCCAACGCAAACATAGAAAATCCGGTGCGGCCGCCGACATCAGTGCGACCGACTATAGGATTCTCCACCGTTCATATTCCTCGTACGAATAATCGATTGAACTTGGACTCGCCTTCAGCGCTCTGTGAGATCCAGACTTCCCGTTTGGATCAGCGACCGTCATCGTAGCAGAAGAGACTCGCGGGTCGACTTACGGCCAGAACGAGTCAGCCACTTCGACTGAAATGCTTTGCCAGAAAACTCGCATCAGCTGGATCGTCGGGCAGCACCTCTAGTTCTGAATCGTAGGCTTCAGCTTCAAACAGGTGCTTTCCATGATCGTCGACACCATACACAAGGCCCATCGGCTCGCCCTTTGGCCCGGTAAGGCCCTGATCCAAATGTACTATGTCTCTCGCGTTGGGCAATTTGCTAACCCCAGGGCTCAATCGGCACCTTTCGGCTGGTATTGCGCTAAGCAACTTTGCTTTTTTCGTCTTCTGAAGAATGCGATTGACTCGGCGTTGTACGTCCTTGTCGTCCATAGATTCCGACTTTTCGCGAACGTCCGTTTTGGATCAGCGACAGTCATCGTAGCAGAAGAGATCGGATGTCGATTCACGGCCAGGAAGCGGACGCTCCGAAAATCGTCTAAGGGCGGCCGAGCGCGAAGCAGCGGATTGGAAACTCCAAGCCTGCGTGCTTTGACAACCGTTAACCCGAGTCGCGTTTAGACACCGCGGCTATCTAGACGTCGCCTGATCTGATCTTTCGACCGAGTCGACAATAACTCCGACGCAAATCGGCCGAAACAGTGCATACAGTCGCAAGCCGACATAAACGGCAATCGTAAAAACGAGGCTCAAAACCGGAACGAAGACAACGATCGCAGCACACACAACCAATAGCGCTTTGATTCCGTGTACGTTGGCTCCGTTGAATGCGACGATATCCGCGCCAAAGACGGCGGCGATTCCGACCAATAGCAGCCAGAGGGTCATCGAGACACCGAGACCGGCAGTGACCAGCTTCAATACCGTCGTAAATTCCAACCGGCGGACGACGGCGTACCAACGATTGGTACGATCGGCTCTGCGTTCACCGCTCGAAACAAAACCGCCACCCTCCCATTCCTGTTTCCGAAGCGCAATCAGACGCTCTACTTCCCGCGCTCTCTCGGGATACTTCTGACGATCGATTGTGTTCGCCGCCTGGACAAGTTCTTCTAGTTTGTAGTTCTTAAATTCCGGAGTCATTTGCGCAGACTATCCCAACGGTCGAAAGAGGTCTCTAGCGTTTTAGTATCCTACACCCAAGCGCAGCCGGCGCTATAAAGGTTTTTTCTCGGCATGTCGCTTTCGAGCAATGAAGTCGCGTGATTTCCGATAGAGATCTGAGAACGACCCCTTATAGCCCGCCTTTCGTAAAGCTGGGATGCAGTCCGCCTTGAGAGCTGAAATAAGTTGTCGTTTATAGGTGCCCAACGAAACCTCCGCTTGTGTCGGCGTCAGATTATGACGCTCTCCAAACAACCTAGAACGGGTCAACAGCAGTGCTCGAGTTAGCTACTCGACAAGGCTCTGAAGTCGGCCAGGAGCTGACGATCGTGACTAGCATGGAACTGCCGACAGAGCGGAACCAATGGCGTTGAAAAACGCGTTAAGTATCTCCGTCGTGATACGCCCCCGGTTGAAGACGATATCGCACAGAAATAGGAAGACCACTCCGAGCCACGTGAGATACGCGAACCCCAGATAGCTACTGTGAATTATTGTCAGCAGCCAATTCTGCTCAAAGATGTAAAAGTAGGAACAAATAAGTGTAGAGGCAGCAAGCAAAACAGCCGGCAAAAACAGGTGCATCATCGCTTGCGGCTTGATGAACGAAACCAGCAAGAGTAGTACGAACACGGTAGCGTTGCTCGCGGTGAAGATCCGAATATCGCGCTTCAATTCGGTCGCAATATCCATGTACGTTGAGTGTACGAAGCCCGCGACTCGCTCGTTGGCCGCTTGTAGCAACGCAATATTCGTATTGAATCCGCTTTCAAACCAGTCTTCCCATGCCTTGCGACACTCGCAGTTCAGGTCTCTGACTTCCACCAAAGCCTTGGCCCACTGCTCGTGAACCTTGTTCTTTAGGTCCGATTTCAGTTGCTCAACTTTAGCCTCATTCTTCTCGTACACTGACTGCGCCAGTCTCGCCAACGCACTGTCTGATTCAGTGAGTTGAATTGCGTCAATGGAGGCATCAATTCGCTCTTGGGCCTTCGATTCTATGTAGCCAGTCGCAAGTGTCTCTACCCAGCCGGGAACCGAGTAAGTGAATGCAAAAACCGTGAGAAATATACCGGCGCCGATTACACCGATTAACCGCAAAGAGAGCTTCTGCAGTACGTTGTTATCCATAGCGAGCAGCTATCCCAGCGAAGACTGAATGACGGCTTTGGGTCAACGACAGTGATGATAGCAGTCATTCAGCGTGCTGCAGGAGTCTGGTCTGACCCCAGATTTTCGGACCACCGAATTAAGCGCGATAATGCGTTTTGGAGGTGGACGATGGCAAGACGTAAACGATTTAGTGCCGAGTTTAAGCGGCAGGCGTTACGCAGAGCAGCCGAGCCAGGCATGACCG
>JBCCKF010000014.1:0-119183 GCA_039027435.1 Pseudomonadota bacterium
ACTCATCCGAATATCGAATGCGCTTACCCATCTCTCACCTCTCATGATCTTCTACGATTATTACCATGAAAAGTGTCTAGGGTTCTCAGGCCGTATCAGTAGCCACTAGGTGCAACATCAAGAAAACGGCACATCATTCGCGTCTTGTATTTTCCGCGATTCGCTTTGATGAATTCGTATTCCTTGCGAACGACATTATCACTTTCCTGGACACATTTAGTCTCCAAAGCAGATTGCTACGGACGAATCGTGTCCACTTAACCCTGGTGAATCCAGCTCCAGGTAAAAAACTGAGATAGTAGCTGATGAGAGTCGGACGGAAGCTAACGGCTAATGGCGGAGAGTAGGAATACTACGATCACTGCTCCCAACCGCTAAACTCTCCATACGCATATTCATTGGGGCTGTACTTTCTATTGAATAGTATCCAATGCCTTCCGACCTCCCACGCGAAGGAGCCTATTTCCCCTTTCTCGCGCTGTTCGTCGATATGGAGTCCAAGCTTTTTCGCGTCTGCATCGAATCGATCCGCATCGACCAGATTGGAGTCTCGAATAACGACTGACATGTCGTTCAGCTCTGCGAGCAACCACAGATAGTGCACTGCCCTAATTTGCTGGAAGTCGTCTTCGATCGACAACTGCAAAGACTGATATCTTTTCCTCAATTCGCCAGTCAGTGTGCCGTTTTCAATTTCGTCCGCGTACTTGCGTGAGAACTCTGTGAACTCCCCGATACGGCTTTTAAATCCGGGATCTGCTTTTAACTCTTTCTGCCTCCGAATTGACCTATCTCGAATCGCGGATGATAGATCGCAAGCCACCGCCCCAGTGTTGTAGGATTCTGAAAGATGGCCAAGGCCAACCCGATCAAGCGCTTGACCTAGTATTTCAAGGGCATCGGCCCTAACACTGAATGGTTCGATTGCTGAATGGCCGTCAATGGCCAGTGTTTCAATCGCGGCAAGTGCTTCGTGTATAAAGTCGATTTGTTGCAAACGCCGAACTTCAATCATTCGGTCCGTGCTAATGCGCTGAGCTTTGGCTTGAGCATCTTCAAACATCGGCCTCACGTCATCGGTGACATCGAATTCGACTCTACCTGCATCATCGAACTGCAATGATTCCGCACGCCCATCCCAACCTCCTTGATGCAACAAATTCCTTACTGCAGCGAAACTTTCCTTAGATTGCTCGTCAAGTTCTCGCACGACCTCTTCAAGTTGTGTTCGGTACTCTGATTCAACCTCGATGAAGGGATCGCAAACTGCGGCAACTGACAGCGGAGAAAGTAGTAGGGAACACGCTTGCAACAAGCCAATGGAAATCGTCCGGCAGCTGTGAAATTGGTGATGCTTCATAGACTATTCTCCCAAGCAACTGCCAGACACTAATGACTGCAATTGGCCAGTTGCAGTCGTCAAGTATATCTCGACATCGGCCGTTCTATCTTCTCGTATCTCGTTGAGAGCGGCGGTCGTAAGCTCATCGGCTGACCTCGTTTTCCCTTGCTAAGCTCGGCGGGTCAGAGGCTTTCGAACAAAAACACTGGCCCAGGAAGGAACGTGGTCGCCCGTACTCGAACGCTGCGACGCCAATGGTCTTTTTCAGGGTTCCAGCCGTGATTATTTTCGGTCTCATTGCGGAGGGTTTTGCCACGAGCAGATAGGATTCCAATCAGCCAAGGCGATGGTTTATTTGGAGACTCGATTCACTGCTGAGATACTTCAGTATCGATTTTGAAGTTTTGACCTCCACAACGAGATAGGGCGAGAAAATGCTAAAGAAACTCGTGCGCGGTGCACTGTTCCTGATTGTCGCTGGCATTGTGGTTGGCCTGGTGCTGTTCTTGCGTTCGGATTACCACCGTAATGCACTGCCGACTGTCTCGGGCATCACCGCGAAGCAGATTTGTTCAATGGCATTCCTGACCGGTCTTGAACCCGAGCGGACAAGAGCCATTTACCTCGACCCACAATTGGATTGGGCCGCGGATTTGGTCAAGAGCGAGCTTGACCGCGAGGACCGTTCTGCATCCGCAAGCGTATATGGCATGTACCGACAAAAAGCGGTGTACCGCGAAGGCCTCGGTTGCACGCTGGATCACGATGGGGCATTGGATCGATCGATCACCGTGCCCCTGAATGTTGCCAACCGCGCCTTGCCTGAAGCGGCGCCAGACCGCTTCGACCCAATTCAGGTTGAGGAAGCGTTAGATCGGGCGTTCGAAGAGCCAGTGGGTGGCAACCGAAATACGCTAGCCGTCGTTGTGCTGCATAACGGTGAAGTGATCGCTGAGCGTTATGCGCAAGGCATCGATGCCGACACGCCTCTATTGGGCTGGTCGATGACCAAGAGTGCTACTGCGACGCTCGCCGGAATCATGGCGCTTCGGGGCGAGGTGGACGTCACCGCGAAAGGCGCGGTGGATCCACCGGCCACTCCCGAGATTACTCTGGAGCACCTGCTGCGTATGAGCTCGGGGCTCGCCATTGACGAGCGCAATGACGGCACTGACCCCAGTTCCCTCATGCTCTGGTCTAGTCCAGACATGGCCAAGTTTGCAGGCAGTCGGCCACAGCGCCATACGCCTGGCGAGGTGTTCGACTACATGAGCGGCAGCACCAATCTTGCTATGCGACACCTTCAGAACCGGCTCGGCGATGACCTTGCAAGCCAAGTGCAAGGTATTCGAGACCGATTGTTTGAACCGCTAGGTATGGCGAGCGCGATTATCGAGCCCGATACGATCGGCACTATGGTGGGCTCGTCCTACATGTGGGCGACGGCTCGTGATTGGGCGAAGCTCGGGCAGTTGTATCTCGACGACGGTGTCGTCGACGGTCGCCGGTTACTGGATCCAAGCTGGATTGAAGCGGTGGGTCAGCGTTCAGCCGACTCCGAGAATTACGGTATGGGCTTTTGGTTGTACCGTCGTTCTGAGGCGTTACCGAACGTTCTCGATATGGATGGCTTTCAGGGCCAGAACGTTGTGATTGTGCCGAGTCACTCGCTAGTGATTGCCCGCTTGGGTGCGACCAACCGCACCGACCCTGGAGTCTCGCGATTGGTTAAGGACCTCGTCGAGATTGTAAGTGCGGACGAATAGGCGAGGATGTTGACCCTATTTAGCCTATGAAGGGATTAGCAACGACACTGTTATGTGTGGCGTTTCTAGTCACCGGCTATTGGCTTTATGATCGACTCCTTCCAGGCGACTCTGAGCAAGAGCAGCAAGCAAGCATACGATCAGCCGAGCGGAATCTAGATGAACCGGGTCTTGTTGCAAAGTCGGAATCAGCGGATGGCGGACACTTGGAATATGGCAGCGACACTCTCGCTGCTAGCTCCAGTCAGGGCGGAATGGAGCGCGAGTGGCAAATTAGCTTGGGGCAGAGGGCGAGACTGACCGACAGCTCGCAGCCACCAACGACGAATATCGTTCAAATTCTCGCCGAGAATCCAATAGGTTTGTCGGCGGAGCAGGACCTGTTTGTATACAGAACCCTGATGTTCTGCATTGATTCGCCGCGTAGTCAAACTGAATATGAAGCCGCTCAACTCCAAATCCTAACGACACGATCTCCCGATGGAATTTCAGTTGTTGCTGATACTCGTCCTGCTGAGAGAGTTCTAGAAAAGAAGTTTGAAATCTGTCGCGGACTAGACGCTGTGGAGTTCTCAAAGATCTCGGCCAGAATCAAATCCGCTTCGGATGCGGGGCTGTCGCAAGCTCAGATGGAGCATGCGGATTTCATCGCAAGCACCACTGATCCGAAAGAGCCACCAAACGAAGCCAAGATCGAGTTGTATCTTGGGTTAATGCAGAGCGCTAAGGATCAGGGAAACGCTGATGCGTTTTTCTATCTTGGACTCCGTGAGTTGAACCTCGGTGGAGCCGAGACTAGGGTAAGGGCGATCGCAAATTTAATGGTCGCAGAGAGCGTATATCGGGAATTCGGTATTCGAACTAACATTGCGGTTCTAATTGATCGACATTATCGACTTCTGTATCCCGGAGAGCGTGCAGCTGCTCGATTGCTTGCCGAAGAGCTGAGCTCCGTCGAGTCTTGTTGCGAGGTTGTATACGGCAAGACTTGGGCGGAAAAGCTCGGCGAGCAATAGAGATCGAACTCGGTGAAAGTCTTCGTCTGCAAACTCCATGTCATTCTCCGCAACCTCACTCGACATAGCCCGGAGGAGAGGTACTGGCCAACCGCTCAAATTGCTTTTCCTATCCTGATCTTTTCAATGGGGTTGATTCTGGACCTTAAGTCGCACTTTGGGCTCTCAGATCGTTTGTCTATTCTTTCCTACGAAGGATCCCTTGCACTGTCAGCGGTTTTGACGCTCGCAATATTCGCTGTCATTTGGTGGTCAATTGGCGACAAGTCTGTCTATGAGTCCGCGGACTCTTGGTTCAATGAATTGAGCGAAGGAAAGAGAAAAGACTGGATGTCGCTTGTCGCTGGCGCTTATTTGTGCGTTTTCTTCTTCGCAATATGGTGGAGTGTTTTTCGTTAGCGGTATCGTCTCGCGGACTATTCTGAGTCGTTTTGTCGTGTGCTGAGGAACGCAGCGACTACTTCCGGCAGCTGATTGAACGCGTCTTTGTCCGGAAGCTCAGAGTCTATCTCCGGGTCTCCCATGCCTTGTACGCGGTAGTCGGGCAGCACGTCACCAAAGTGGGCCTTCACGAATAAATCGACGAGGCGCTCCTTGAGTCCATGCGGCACATTTAGGCGCTGAACGATCGATTCCTCGATACCCATGTGGACGACCTCATGAATTAGGGCGTTGGCCGGGTTTGCGTATTGGCGAAAACCACCGCGCGGATTTGTGAGCAGGATGATCGACCCATCGTCGGGGTTATAGCTGCCGCCCGGGCCATACAGGGTAAGAAAGATCTGGTGACGATTGTAGAATCGAAAATTCCATCTATAGGCCTCCTCTTCGATGCTGTTGACCATGGCCTCGAGCGAAGAAAGCTCAGCAGCCACGTGTTGGTACCCACGCTCGTAGTCTTCCGCGCGGTAAGCTTGTTGCTCCATAAACAGACCGAGTGCTGTGTAATCAGCGTCGGTGAGTGAGCCGCTTCGAGCTTTCTCTTTGAGCGCGTCGATAAGGTCTCCCGCCGGGAATGACACGTTGTAGCCGTTCTGCTCAAAAAACGGGATGTCCTGGAGGTTGCGCCAGACGTGGTTGGTCTCCTGCTGTGCAGTGGGGACCACGGCTTCGAATCGAGCGGGAGTGGCATTTGCAGCGCAGGCGCACGATACCAGCAAGATCGACAAGATAGAGACTATGGTTCGCATTGCTTTCCTCAAGGGGTATTGACGGCGCACCCAAAGCCTAACAACGCATGCCGCGCGGGGACAACGTGAACCTCTTCATTGCTTAAGTGAGTCGCGCGCCTTATAACGAAGTGCGATTTTTGGTGATGAGACGAACGATGAGAAACACCGCGTTATCCGTGATGTTGGTTGCGTTGATGAGTATGCCTGTGGCGCCGGTCAAGGCTGATGTCGAATTGGATCAACTGCGAGCCGTCATTGTCGACAAATGGGGTGAGCTTGAGCCAGAGCAAATCACGCCGAGCGCGATGGACGGTTGGTATGCCATCGATCTCGGGCAGGGTCGACTCAACTACGTCTCATCAGACCTAAAGTATTTGCTGCGTGGTGAATTGATCGATCTGGATACTGAGTTCGCGGTGAACGAGCGACAGTATTTCGAGGCGCAGACCTCGCTGCGTAAACCTAACCGCGCGGAGCTCGCATTCTGGCGAGCGCGAAAGTTGGCTGTGGCCCGGTCGCTGCGCCTGTATCCGTCGGAAACCGAAACCACGTTGGACCCACACGAGTCTTTTGGCTCGAATCCGTATCTGCCGGATTGGTATCAAGAGTTGCCCGCGCAACAGCGAGCGATTGTGTGGACCGCGGGTCCGATTCCCGAGTGGTCGATGGCGGCGAGCAGCTTTCCGATCCCGTATGCCAACAGCCGAATGCTGTTCTATGTATCCAATGATGCGAACTTCGCGTTCCTCGGCGAGATTCTGAACCTGGGTGACAACACGAACCTGACCGCGACGGATCGAAACCGGATCACCGCAGAGGGCAGGGCGTATATGCAGAACAACCTCTCGGATCTGCGGCCCGAGCAGTTGGTGGTGTACTCACCTGAACGCCGTCGCACCTTCATCACCGTATTCACCGACGTCAATTGTGGGTTCTGCAAGAAGTTGCACAATGATATGGACGTGCTCATGAGTGCCGGTATCGAGGTTCGGTACATCGCGTATCCCGCAAAGCCGGGCTCGGCTGGCATCATGGCGCGCATCTGGTGCTCACCCAATCGCAAGCGCGAACTAACAGCGGCAAAGAATGATCTGAAATACGATGGGTTCTACTGCGACGAACAGAGTCAGGAGAAGCAGGATGAACTCACAAGGCTCGGTATCGTGAAGTCGTCGTTGCCCAGCCGATCTTGGCCACCACCGTCGCTACTGCAAGGCACGCCAATGATCGTATTGCGAAGCGGTTGGATTATTTCGGGGTATTCCTCAGCCGAGGATTTGATCGTGCGCATCGGTCAGCTGGGCGGGTAGGTATTCGCACTTCCTACGCGCTTACTCAGAAGCCGCCAAACGCATGCAGAAATCGAGTTCGGACTGGCGCGCACAAATGCCGGGCGCACCGCGAGTTGTCCAGTACTTGAAGAAGCCGAGTCGTTCGAGGTATTGAGCAAATCGATCGTCGTAGCGCATGGCGCCCTCGCGTTCAAAGAACAGAATCACGGACGTATCGAAATAGCCATTGAGGGAGTCACGATCCAGCATCGCGATCGCGGCGTCGGTCAGGCCCGCTTGATCGAGCATATGCACACCTAACCATCCGGGTAAGCCGTCCTCGTACGCACGGTTGACCGCGGTGGTCAGCGCGGCGCCGTCACTTCCGGCACCTGCGCGGTAGGCGACGTATGTACGGAATGCCTCGGCGTAAGGTCGAAATGGGCTTGCGTCGATCCAGGCGGCGGCCTGCTCAAAGTCTTCGTTCTCAATCATCATGAACCAGCGACCGATCCAGACGATCGGAGTTTCGACGCCGAGATCCAGCCACAAGTAATCGAGCATGGTGCTCGCTGCTTGGACGTCGCCGAGGTGGAACGTATTCATTGCGATTTCCGCGAGAATTGGCGGCGAGTTGGGTTCGAGCTGGTTGGCTGCCTCTGTGAGCCGCACCGCCTCATCGATCCACCCAAGGTCACGGTAGTTACCGGCAAGCCACAGCAGAAGCGTCGGATTGTCCGGATCCACCTCAAGGGCCTCCCGGTAGATGCGTTCCGAGGTGAGCCAGTCGCCACGGCCTTTCGCGATCGATGCCATGACTGAGCGCGCCTGCACCAGGGAAGGGTCGAGCTGCAGCGCACGGTCTGCGGCCAGCAGTGCTTCTGTAGTTGTAATATCAGTGTCAACACTATCCGAGTAACTGGGCAGTGTGAGCCAGGCCGAAGCAAGCGCCACCCAAGCACTCGCGTACGTCTCATCAAGCTCAACCGCTTGCGTCAGGAGTTTGATCGCTTGCCGATTGTTGGCTTCGCCACGTTGACGCCACAAAGCGGTGCCACGCTCATACATGTCTATGACGATAGGGTCTCGCGCTTCGTCAGGGGAGAGGTTTGCCGGCAGGTTCTGCCAAACCAGAATCACGGCGATCAGTGCCACCACCACGGTGGCCGACGCCAATAGCGCAAATGTTTTCGACGTCTGCGGCGCCCGCGGGGCCAGAGGTTCGGCGATCTCTGCGAACTCGGCGCGTGATGCCAGCCACCGGTCCAGCTCCGCTGGAAGTGCAAACACCGTGCTGCGCTTGTCGTGTTGCTGGCGGTGGACGGGCAGAGCTTCCTCACGCTCCCAGCGTCTCGCCGTGCGTTCACTACACCCGAGATAGTTGCCGATCCGTTTCCAGCCAACAAGGCGGGACTCGAAGTCTGGTGAGGAGTCGTCGGCTGCCACGAATGCGCGGTTCCTTGAAAAGAGGCGCCTAGGATACCGAAGGCGGGGCGTGTGGTGCATATGGCCAAGTGCGGTCATCAGCGGCAAGCCCCGGATTCCAAGGTTTGCCGCCATTGCTAAGCCTTGCTCGCCGACGTCCACTGGAGCCCAGTCTGCGGAGGTTTATCGCTATGTTGCCATTTCCAAATGCCCATCGTTGGGTCATGGTTTTCTTGTTCTTTACGTTCGCGGCGTTCTTGCCCCGATACTTTGCGGTGCTATCCACAGCACCTTGGTTACACCATCTACACGGCATCACCGCCACCGCTTGGATCGTGCTGGTGGCGACTCAGAGTTGGACGGCACATCGACGCAAATGGAACGCGCACGTATGGTCCGGCATAGCAAGTATGGCGCTCGTCCCTCTGTTCACTCTGGGTGGGTTGCTGGTCACTCAGCGTACCGTGCAATCGGAGGGCTTATTTCGCGAATTATTCGGTCAAGCATTGTCGGTCGCAGACATCGCGTTGTCGTTTGCTTTTCTAGCGTTGTACACCATGGCGCTCCGACATCGTCGAACACCCGATCTGCATGCGCGATATATGGTCGCCACGTTGATTGTGGTCAGCGGGCCCGCGATCAGCAGATTCTTTGCCAACTACGTGCCGGGCTTTCTGGTACGAAGTGCCGAGACGCTACCGAGATTCGGCGCGGCGATAGATGCGTCATTCATCATCGCGGCCGCGTTCTGCCTGTTTCTGATTTTTAAAGATCGTATGAAGCGCAAACCCATTGCGCCGTTCGTTGGCGCGCTTGCTGGCAACGTCGCACTGATCGTTAGCTACTACACCGTTGGCCGCAGTGACTGGTACGCGGGGGTCGCCAACTGGATCGCAGACCTACCGATGTGGCAGGTCGCTGTGTTTGCGTTATCGACCTCAACTGCTGCCGTTGCCTGGGGGTGGCGCAATCCGATTAAAGGCTCGACTGCACGAAATACAGCTGATACCCGCCTAGAGGTTGCTACCTGACTGACTTCTTTCCTATGCTCCGGCCCGGTAACGTCGTCACTACACCGGGGTGGCCGCAATGGCTCAGTTCCGTGAAATGGTCTACAGCGCAGCGAAGCGTATATTCAATAAGCACCTGTTGGTGGCAGATGTCATTTCAAAGCAGATCGAAGATCCAAAGGATAAGAAGATCAACACCGATTTGGTGGTCCGGGAGGCGAGTCGTGCTGAGCTTGCAGAGGCATGCAAAAACCGAGGCCTCGATCTCTCTTCATCTTTTCTCACAGCAGCCGAGCAGCGAGACGATCTTTGTATAGCTGCTTTCGATGAGGGTGCGCTCGTCGCCTAT
Organism: Pseudomonadota bacterium; assembly: GCA_039027435.1. Classification (GTDB taxonomy): domain Bacteria; phylum Pseudomonadota; class Gammaproteobacteria; order Steroidobacterales; family Woeseiaceae; genus CALBPI01. The sequence continues at coordinate 9,352 of JBCCKF010000014.1, forward strand.
TCGTGGGTGGCATTCAGCGGCGCGCCTCACGCGTCGGATGTTGCGGTAGTCGTGCCACCACCCTTTGTCTATATCTACAAGTCATTTTGCGCGCCGACTCATCGTGGGCGATCGATCATGCGCGACGTGGGTTGGGAGCGTGATCGACATGCATTACGCAGAGGTAGAACCCATGCCATCGGCTTCATCGAATGGGGGAACCAGTCCTCAATGCGTGCCTACACTAAGGCAGGGGGGCGATCGCTCGGTGTCGTTGGGTTCGTTCGTTGCTTTGGCCGAGTCAACACTTTCCGCTCAAGGACTGTGAAACCCACAGGATTCTGTTTCACTGCTCGCATCGAAAAATAAGTGATCAGGTAACGGCGAAATCTGGTATCGCCGGAGTACCGCCACGTCGCGAGCAGTTTCGCTGCATACGTCTGAAATCTGCGTGTTCTTGTAACCAATTCGCGAGCCCGGCGCTACAAGCTGAGTGAAACATCACATCGGTAGTGCGGGGTACAAGCGATGGAGCAACTTCTGCGATTCTTCAACGGCATCATCAATGCAGCAATCACCTACGGTGCCTTATTCATGGGGTTGGTTGGATGCGATGAAGAGGTCGCAGAGATCGAGAATGCGACGCCAGCCGCTTGCGAGCACTGCCCGCAAATGGTCGCTATCGATGCGGGCGCTTTCCTGCTGGGCTCGCCTGAAGACGAACCGGGTCATGTGGACGACGAAGGCCCGCAAAGGGAGATCAACGTCGCTGCATTTTCGATTTCTCGCTACGAAATCACGGTCGCCCAGTTTCGAGCATTCACAGATGCAACGGGATATACGGATGATGCCGGCTGCTTTGTGATGACACCGAGCGGGACATGGGGTTTCGATCCATCTGCGTCTTGGCGTAATCCGGGCTTTGATCAAGACGAGGATCACCCGGTCGTATGCGTCACCTGGGAAGCCGTCAACGCCTACATCCAGTGGTTGAATACGCAGGTAGCAGATGTAAATTTTCGACTTCTTTCGGAGGCGGAGTGGGCCTATGCAGCACGGGCCGGCACCACCTCCGCGTATTGGTGGGGCAGTGAAGAAGACGACTTCTGCGAATACACCAATGGCGTCGATCAGACAGCCCGCGCGACCTATCCCGGCTGGGAGCGATCCGGTAATTGTAACGACGGGTTTCTCTATACCGCACCGGTTGGCCACTACAAGCGCCCCAACGCATTTGGCGTAGAGGACATGGTTGGCAATGTCTGGGAATGGGTGGCGGACTGCTACGTCGACAACTTTGCTGAGCATCCGACCGATGCAACGGCAATCGAGAGCGCGGATTGCGAGAAGCGCGTGTTTCGAGGCGGTGCGTGGGGGGACTACGGATCGTTCTACTTGCGCACGGCATATCGCGGGGCCTGGAACGGCACGCAGGCATTTGCGATGGCGGGATTTCGAGTGGCTGCGAATTGACTGACGCGGTTGGGTTCAATCCGCTATATTCGGGCGTATGAATCTGATATCGCCGGAGTCTCGGGATCGACTGGCTCGCTTGCATAGTGAAGCGGCTGCAGAGCTTGAGAACCTCGAGCATGCGCTGGATGACGTACCGATTCCGGTCGATTTGCTCCGCCTGACCGATCATTTTGTTGATGTCAGCCTGCGTGGCCAGGAGTGGCAACCGCCGGAGTCCATGACGCCCATTGAGAAGGCTTGTCTCGACTACTGCGGTCAGTTTATGGCATCGGTTGCCAGTATTGAGGATGCGCAGGTTGCGGCCTTGCGCGAGCACTTATCGCCCGATCAGGTCTATCTCTACGCGAACGCCGTGTATTTGATTGAGATGTCGAAGCGATTGGACCTTACGCTGGAGGCGGTATTGCCATGAGTACACCATCACCCCGCATCGCAGCCGATGAGCTGAGTTTTGGCGCATTCTTTGGCAGTGAACTTGAGCAGCATATCGGTGCCTTTGCTGCGGCGGCCGTCAGAGCACGGTCAATTGATCCTGTAACCACCGAAATCATTCGATTGCGATGCGCCCAGATGCACGATTGCCGTCTATGCGGATCACTGCGTGTGCGTGAGGCGCTCGATTCGGGTTTCGACGAAGACATGCAGCGGAAGATTGGGGCGTGGGAGTCGAGTGACTTCAGTCCGAAGATCAAGGCAGCGCTCGCTTTGTGTGATGCGATGATCATGCATCCAGGCGCGATCGATCCTGCGCTGCGGGAGTCCGTGTCCGAGCATTTCGATGCCGCGCAGATCGCGGAGATTTGTGTGGATGTGATGAAGTGGAGTCAGCAAAAAGCTCTGGTGTCTTTGCGGATTGAACCGCCGGCATCCGAGGACTCGCTTACCGAATTACGTTTCGACGAAGCAGGCAATCCGGTGTTCGGAGAGGCACTCGATTAACCGCGGCATGCACGACCCTGATTCGACCACAACAGAACAAATAGAGCGCGATCGTCAGTTCGAAGCGTTTAAAGCCGGGGACGCGAACAGCAAAGATCTTGTTCTTCGATCCGTATTGGTTGCGGCGGTCGGCGTCGCGCTATGGTTTGCCACGCAGCAGCCTGTGATGCTGATTTGGGGTTTCGGCTACACAGTCGTCAATGTCGCCTACGCAAGTTTCCTGAATCGTCAGGCTTTCCCGATCAGCAAAGTGAGCCTGTTCTTAACGGCAATGCTCAGCGTCATAATGGCTGCCTGGTACACCGCGATGCTGATCTACATCGTTATCCTGCCAGATCCGTATTATTTGACCCTCGCGGCCATCGGTGTTGTTGGCGCAGGCATGCACTGCTTGATGTTGAATCGTCAGTGGTCGTATTCCGCTTATGTTGATGTGGCGGCAACGATAATTCCGGCGATCGCCGTCGCAGTGATTGCTGCGACAGATATCCCAACACCTTCGATTCGCTTTGCGACGGCTTTGGGAGGCATTTTCGTTGCAGGCTATTTCTGGCATTGCCTTAAAGAAATCATCGCTGAGCGCGAGACGTTTGAAGTGGGCATCAAATCAGATCTCCAGGATCAGAAGATGCGAGCACTTGGACAGCTCACGAGCGGCGTGGCACACGACTTCAACAATTTGCTAGCGATCGTGCTAGCAAATATCGAACTCTCGAAAACCGATGACGATAAGGCGCGTGTCGAGAAGTATCTTTCGGACGCCGAAACCGCAGCACAAAGCGGCGCAACGCTGATCCGGCAGCTCATGGCCTACGTTCGCAAGTCGCGACTCGAAGTGACCGACGTCAGTCTGCGTGCGCTCTTCTCGAGACTGTCTTCGGTATTAAGCCGTCTTTTACCGCCGCAAATTGAATTGCAGGTTTCCATCGGTGATCAGGACCGCTACATCCGAGGTGATGCGACACTTTTGGAGACCGCCATTCTGAACTTGGTGATCAACGCGCGCGATGCGATTGGGGATGCCGTCGGAAGAATTACAGTGAGTGCCGAAGAAAGCGCGGTTGCGGGTTTCGTCGTTATCCGTGTCAGCGATACGGGCCCTGGGATGGACGCCGAGACCATTGAGCGCGCCTCAGAGCCTTTTTATACGACCAAGAGGAGCGGAGAAGGGTCAGGCCTTGGTTTGTCGATGGTCAAGGGCTTTGCTGAACAATCGGGCGGGCAACTGTCGCTACAGAACGGCCAGTCTGGCGGTCTGATCGCGAGCTTGAGTTTGCCGCATACGGCGTAGACTGCAGCTAACCGGTGTACTGAAACACCGTCTCCAGCGATTCGTCGAATACCCGCGCGATCCGAAAAGCGACCTCTAGCGAAGGCGAATACTTCCTCGCTTCGATAGCGATCACTGTCTGGCGTGTTACGCCTATGGCGTCCGCGAGTGCCTGTTGTGTCATCTCGCCGTGCTGCGCACGGAGCGTGCGAATCGAGTTATCGATGGGTAGTTTCGTCTTCCCCATTACACGCCACGTCGATAGAACAGAATTCTCAGGCCCATGCACAGCAGCGTGCTCAGCAACAGCGAAGCGAGGAGGCCGTGAGCTACCAGTACGTTGTTTATCCCGAACACCATGGCGCAGATCGCACCGATGATCCCTACGCCGAGGACCCAAGAGGACAAATATTCCGACCGCCAGGCGATCATGCGATCTCGCTCGTCCGACTGATCACCTTTGCTGGTGGCGACCGCCACGATATTGCCGGCGATTAGTGTGAAGACCAGCAGGACGACGCTGATCGAGAACACCGGGACGTATGCGCGAATGTCGTTGACGCCGGCGCTGTACATTTTGGTGGCAGCAAAAAAGTAGCTGCCGAGTACCAGCACTAACGCCCCGAATTGCACCCAAGCCGATTTTTCTTCGAATCCTGCGTTCATTTGTCCCTCCCGTATTTGTAACATTGATGTAAAAGATATTTGACATCGAAGTCATTGTCAAAGATTTTTTACATCCGTGGGTTCAATGACGTCGAACCCATCAGCAAACCCGATACCAGAACAGTTATGACCCAACGTTTAAATCGAGACCAAATGGCCAATGGCGATGGCCGCGATCGGTTCTTTCTCTGGATGGCGCTCGCGCTACTCGCGTTTGTCATCATCGGCTTTGCGCCTTCTTTTTTTCTGCGTCCGATAACCGATGCACCGCCGTTGCGAACGCATATCCTGATCCACGCAGTCACACTGACCGCTTGGTTTGTGTGGTTTGTCGGGCAGACCGCGATGATTCAGGCCGGTAATGTCCGTCTGCACAGGTCGCTCGGAGTGGCCGGCGCGATCATTGGTGCTGTGTGCGTCGTCACAGGGCCGCTCGCAACCACGACCGCAATCGAGTCGCTGCTCGCCACAGGGGTGAGCTGGGATTCGGATATGAGCGAGGAGCCAACCCGCGGCATCGAAGGGATATCAGTCGCGCAATTCGGACCGGCGCTCGTGTTCGGGAATATCGCGAGTACGATCGCGTTTGCGGTCTTGTTGGCGGCCGGCATCGGTTTTCGCAGACGTGCCGATTTTCATAAACGTCTGATGCTGCTTGCCTCGATCAGCTTCATAGGTCCGGCCATTTCGCGAATCGCCCGTTGGCCAGTATTTCGCGGGGAAGATGGGCTGTTCATTCCAGTGGCTTTTGGCGGACTTCTTGTTGCGATATGGCTGTATGATCGCAAGTCGCTAGGTTACATCCATAAAGCCACACTACTCGGGTCATTGACCTTGGTAGGTTTGCTGATCGCAGGGCTGGTTTTCTCTGCAACGCCGTGGGGGCTTGCGATAGCAAAATCCATGGCTTGAGTTGTCGGTCTCTCTGTTTGAGGACATTCAGAATGGAAATCGATCGTCGTAAAGCTCTGTTAGGGCTCACCTCAGCTTTGGTGCTCCCGCGCTGTGTCGCCGCCGATCTTCGCGGACAGGCATTCTCCAACGAAGTGTTTATGCAAGGTGTGGCCAGTGGCGACCCCGGCGAGGATAGCGTCGTTTTGTGGACCCGCGTGTCGGGTCAGTCTGGCGAGGTTGCTGTCGATTGGTCGGTTGCGACTGATCCCGCGATGCGCGACACGTTGATCAAAGGCACGGTCTATACCTCCGAGATTCGTGATTACACCGTGAAGGTCATTCCCGAAGGGCTACCGGCAGGGACTGAGCTCTACTACCGATTCGTCGTCGGCGGTGTGGTCTCCCCGGTGGGGCGCACAAGAACGTTGCCAACCGGCGAACTTGACTCGCTAGTGATCGCAGTCGCGAGTTGCTCAAACTATCCGTTCGGACGATTCAACGGATATCAGGCGATCGCCGACGACCCGGACATCGATATCGTCGTGCATCTCGGTGATTACATCTACGAGTACGATGAGAACGGGTATGGAGGCAACGAGGGGCGCGCCCTTGGACGTGTGCATGAGCCACGCCACGAGACGGTAACGCTGTCCGACTATCGAATACGTCATGCTCAGTACAAGACCGATTCCGGGTCGCTAGCCATGCATGCGATGCATCCCTTGATCGCAATCTGGGATGACCATGAGTCGGCAAACAATCCATGGTCCGGTGGTGCGCAGAATCACCAGGAGGGGGAGGGCGAATGGATCGATCGTCGTAGCGTCTCACTACGTGCGTACTTCGAATGGATGCCGGTGCGTGAACCGGACGTTGGCGAATCGCGTGAGTCACGTCGTGCCCACTTTCGTTTCGGTGATCTCGCGAGTCTTTACGCGGTCGAAACACGCCACATGGCGCGCTCCGAGCAAATCGATCTGGGTGCGTACGAGGACTCGCTAACATCGCCCGAGGCAGCCGCAGAGTTCTACGAACGTGTAGTTGGTGACGAAAGTCGCGAGATGATGAGCCAGTCTGACGAGATGTTTCTCGCGGAAGGGCTCAAGGCATCGGTCGACGCAGGTGAGCCTTGGCGAGTGTTGGCGAACCAGACGATTCTTGCGCGGGTAGTGGCAGCGCCGCTGGATGATCCTGTATTTCTTGAGGCTACCGAAAATCTGGATGGATGGATCGCGAACTACGCAAAGTCGCTGATTGAGGTTGGAGCGCTCGGCATCCCGGCGAACCTGGATGCCTGGGACGGATATCCTGCAGCGCGCGAGCGACTCTATTCGCTTGCTGCCGATGCCGGCGCGCGGGACCTGCTCGTCATCACCGGAGATACTCATATTTTTGGGCAGAACTACCTGCGGCGCGCGAACGGTGACTCTGCTGGGGTGGAACTTGGCACAACAGGTATTTCTTCACCCCGTGGGTTGTATGAGCTTGGTGATATCGCTAACGATCGGCATGACAAGCTTTTGGTCGAAACTAACGACAGCATCGAATGGATGGATGGTCGCTATCGTGGCTACATCAAACTGACGCTTGAGCATACCAAGGCTCAGGCTGACTTCATCGCTGTCTCAACCATCGAGACTCGTAACTTTGAAACCAAGGTGATTCGTTCTGTCGACATCGTTCGGCGCGATGGTGCGCTCGACTACGCCTAGGTCACCGCTGACAGGAATTGCGCTATGGAATCGATTGCTCGCGATCTACGAGAGATGCGCCGCACGCCGCTGCACGAGAGTCATGTGGCAGCGCTCCGGGAGATCTCTGAAGAGGTCACTTACGAGAAGGGTGAAATCGTTTTGCGAGCGGGTGACCTCGCCGATCGATTCGTATACTTGCTGGAGGGCGAGATCATTGTCCTGCATCCCATCACAGGTGAGCGTCATCTGGATGCTTCACTGGGTCCAACCCAGTTCGCGGGTGAGATTGCTTTGATCTCAGGTACTGCTCATACGATGTCTTTGCAGGCGTGTGCACCGACCCGCGCGCTCGTTGCGCCGCGACAGGCGCTACTGGATCTGATGGCGCGCATTCCTGAGATGAGCGACATTATCATCACGGTGCTTGCCGCCCGGCGACGCCGTCAGCTCGAGGAGAACGACGGCAGTCTCACACTGTTGGGTGCCGAGATGGATCGCGGCGTCCGTCAAGTTGAGGCGTTCGCAACGCGCAATCGCTTACCGTTTCGACAAGTGGAGCTCGGGACCGAAGAAGCAGAGGCATTGGCGGTAAGCTGCAAGATTCCTTCGAATACGCCGGCAGTGGTGTTCGGGAAAGAGCATGTCATTGAGGACGCGACGCCGTCATCGGTCGCCCGATATCTCGGTATGGATATGTCGGTGGATTGCGGAGAGACGGTCGATGTGTTGATCGTCGGTGGCGGCCCGTCCGGTGTTGCAGCGGGCGTTTACGCAGGTGCGGAGGGTCTTAGTGCGATCGTCGTTGAGTCCTTGGCAATTGGCGGTCAAGCGGGGACGTCTTCACGGATCGAAAACTACATGGGTTTCCCGACCGGCATTTCTGGCGCCGATCTGGTTTGGCGCGGTGAGGTTCAGGCGATGAAGTTCGGCACGCGGTTTCTGGTGCCTCGCCGTGTCACTGCGCTGGAGCGACAGGACGATCTGTTTGTCGCTTCGATCGATGATGGCAGAAAAGTTCGGTCACGTGCTGTGATCATCGCGGCAGGCGTTCAGTATCGCCGGCTGCCACTCGATCGGCTTGAAGACTTCGAAGGAGCGGGGGTGTATTACGCGGCCACCGAATCGGAGGCCAGATATTGCCGCAACACCGAGGTGGTCGTTATTGGTGGCGGGAACTCCGCGGGTCAGGCTGCGATGTTCCTGAGTCGCGGTGCCAAACATGTTCACGTTTTGGTGCGAGGTCAGTCGCTCGCAGCGTCGATGTCGGAGTACCTGTCGAGTCGGTTGTATGCTGATCCGGCAATCACCGTGCACTTCCAATCTCAGGTCACCGCACTCACCGGCGATGAATCGCTCGAACAGGTGACTTGGCACAACAAGGCGACGGCGCAAGACACCACCATTCCCTGCAATGGGGTATTCGTGATGGTGGGCGCCGCGCCCAATACTGCGTGGCTGAGTGACCTAGCCAAACTCGATGAGCGTGGATTCGTGCTCACCGGCGATGCTGTCGAACAGCATGATTCTTACGCGACTTCATGTCCCGGTTTGTTTGCCGTCGGCGATGTGCGCGCGACCTCCGTGAAGCGCGTCGCCTCGTCAGTGGGAGAGGGCTCAGTCGTGGTGTCGCAGGCCTGGAATTTCGTCAATCGAGACTCGGTTTAGCGGCAAGCACTCGGGAGATACTTGAGTTCCACTGTTGTGCGGTTTTCTCCTGCCGGTGTCATTCCGGGCGGGATATCGTGCATGCCGCAATTCCACGAAATCGGACTGACGGGGCTTTCCGTGACGAATATTGGCCGCAACGTCAGGATCTTGTCTGCGATAAGCGCGTTAACGCTGTGACCGAATGTGATGTGCAACGCGCCGTCGGCGAGCTCGATTCGTTGGGTGTAGTTACCGATCAAATGTTGCGGCGCTGGAATGCCGGCATCTTCATTGTCGGCCGGGAAAGTACCGCGGTAGCGATAGGTCTCACGAATCTTCGGCTTGAGTTCCTCGGAGATCGTGAATGCCTCGACGATCTGCGCTCGGATCGTGTAGTCCTGATAAGCAGGTATTGCGATCGCGGCGAGGATACCGATGATTGCAATTACGATCATCAACTCGATCAGTGTGAATCCTTGGTTTCTCATATCAATAAGCCCTATATGACAGTGCCGAGGCTAAAAATGGGTAGGTAGCAGGCGATGACAAGAATGCCGACCACCAAATAGAGCATCAGACGCATCGCCCAGGAAAATGAATCACGAGTTTTCGTGAGTGCAGTCGCAAGTGTCGCTGGATGGAAATCGCACTGCGCTTCAAGCTCGTTGCGGAATAGTCCGAGACTACGTGCGATGCGTAGCTCAACCAGGTTGGGCAGGACTTCGTGATCACCAGAGGGCGAGTCCCCGCTCAATAGGACTGCTGCGTCGACACTCGAAAGTTCCTGCGAGACACGAACGGCCTGTTCTTCCTCAAGCCCGGACTCCACCAGTATGCGAGTGAAATTCAAAAACAGACTCATGTTGTAAGCAGCGACCGAAGGGGAGAAACCAGGTATGTATCGGTGCCAATGCCATGCCGGCGCAAGACTTGCGATGCGCTTGCTGAACGTCGCGATACCGACAATCGCCACGGCAGCAGCAACGGCGCCGGCCAACACCAGGACACCGAACCAGAGCCCTTCCATCTGGAACACGGCACGCGTCAGACCGGGTAATCTCGCGTTATACCCGGAGAACATGGCATCGAAGCTCGGGATTACAACGCCGGACATGATGCTCGCCACCGTAGCAGCGACCAACACGATCCAACCGAGGTACCACATCTGACTGACCAGTCCGGCCCAATACGTGGAGAACAGACTTCGCTGCTGGTCGACAAACTCTGACACTCTGGGGAACAGTCCCGACCGTGCCGATTCCGGTAGTGCTGCCGCCAGACGCGGGTAGGCCGATAGTACCGATCCACCCGGCGTGTGCTCTGGGTTCGTGGTGTTGACCACGATGTCCTCGAGACGCCCAAGGTCCGCTTGATAGGCCTCGGGCAGCTGTTCGCGAAGCCTCGAAATCGCATCTGGCATTGCATGCTCGACGCTGAGGGCGCTGAGTTGTCGGCTGAGAAAGGCGAGGTGCTCGGCGGTTCGATTGTGGCTCATCAAAAATTCTCGTCTTGCGTTCAGGGCACAAAGGTTGTCGTGAGATCACGGCAGACATGAGGGAGGTACTTCGGATGGATGTTAGTGGTCGGGCCGGGCCTTGTTTCAAAACCAACGGGCGTCTTCCAGTTTCCGCAAACCCAGAGCATCGGTGCTGCCGGATCCGCTGAGTTGGTTGCCGGTCGGAAATACAGCATCTCGGTTTCACCGGATTCCATTTCAGCGCGCAGTTGCACGGCGAGAAGGCCGTCATTCCAATCCACACTTTTGACGAAGTTGCCTGAAGTGTCGATGGGGGAGTCGCCACGCACGTCTTCGCGGTTGGCGGACCACGAGCCGGAGTAAGCCCGTTCAGTTGTCATCTCCACGCGTTGGGCGCTGATTAACATGAGCGCCTCACTGACCTCGGCGCGCCGCACCATCGCTTCGGTGACCGGCAGTATTCCAACCATCATGACCACAAACACGACGATTACAGCCATGCCTAGCTCGCTGATGTTCCGCATGCGGAATTCATTGTCGGTTGCAGACAGCAGCGTGCCCCAGTTCATGGTCGGTAGCCCAGGATGCCAACATGTTCCTTAGCGCCATAGAACAGGACGTCGAGTGTTGCTTCGGTGCCTATCGACAACCAGGTTAAGGAGAGGGCGAGGCCGGCCAGCACTCCCGAGCAAATCACAAAGTGCATTGTGGCTTTCCGGGTCGAATATCCCTGCACCGAAGACAGGCCTTTCACCAGGATCCACCAGCTGATCGCGATGATTTGTAGCGTGGCGATGAAGCCAACGTAACGCACCCAAGGTTCTACAACGCCGCGAAAAGCATCGGCGAGGGCTTCTCCGACGATGAACAAAGGAATACTGATAATGCCCAGAATCGCGATCGGCAAACGGCTCCACGCCAGCGCAGACACGATCGCGTTGAAGCTCGCGCGACCGCCAAAGCGACGACTGGAAGCGAATAGCATCCAAGCCGTGACGAACTGCAACGGCAACTCAACCGTGAAATTGAAAGAGAGCAGCGCCTGCCAAAACAGCCCAACCGGATCGTCAGGATCAAAACCGGCCAACAGGAGCCCGGGCCATATGGCGAAACTGGCCAGCACCGGCAACACGATGATCCGATAACCGGGGTTCTCATGGGCCACGCGCGAAACAGTCAACTCTGGCGCCAACCAGATCTCACGTAGCGGTCTCACTTTCCCTGTGATGTTTGACATGAGTTCGAACTCTGTGTGCGTGTACGAGTCGGCCCGATTAAACTACGCCGATGAGTAGTGAAGCAATCCTTGTGCTGGGCAAAGGCGTTATCTGGTTTCTACTGCCAATCGCGTTTTGTGCCTGGGAGATCTGGAAACTCCGAGATCGTTAGTCCACTCGGTCATACCGGTGTTCGACCAACGTCGACCAGCCCGCTTTGACTTGACGTTCGACACGCCACCCCAGACGACCTTCGTCATGCGGCCAGTAGCACTGGCGCGCAACGCCAGCCGGCATTTCAGCTTGAAATCCGATCGCCTTGGGGTGAATGTCTGAAACATCGGTCAGCGTACCTTGCGACTGCGTGCCATCGTTGATAAACGACACGAAACCGAGCGTACCGTCTCGCAGGACACCGAAATAGCAGTGCTCAATGTAGTCGCTGCCACCCTTGCCGGTACCGACCCAGGTAGCATCCAACACCAACCATTGGTTGTTTAGATCCCACGCGAAGTGCCTAGTACAGTCAACAGGGCCCATGGGACTGTCGCCGGTATATCGCCATCTCCCAACGAGCGGATGTATCGGCCCCCGTTTGCCGCGGCCTTTTTTCCATTCCATGCTCATAACCCAACAGTGCAGTCGAGATTGTCGCCGACCCATTCGCAGTCGTCGGGCACGATTCCCGACTCGCGATAGAAAGCCAGTAGGCCGGACATTTCTAGGAGTCCAGGGAATGATGGGTGTTGACGTAGTTTTCGACCGGAGGCGCCCCAAAAGCTCCTCGCTGCATTCGCCCAGGTAGGGTTCTCCTCCGAGTCCTGTTCGAACGCTTCTGCCATTTTGTCGATTTCGTCGAGCGCCGAGAGAAAATGGGTGACAGAAGGATCATAGGTCCAGGTCTCGAGATGAGCGATGAGGTCACTCCGGGCGGTTGCTTTAGCCTCCGGGTCGGCCGCATTCACAAACGGTCGAAGTTTCTCAATCAATTCCTCGCTGCTCGGCCAATCGTCACGGACTTCCAAATTCTCAAGAATATCCAGAGTCTTGGCCCAATCTTCCTCGTAGAGACTGCACAGCACGCGAACATACTGTCCAAAATCGTGTCCGAGAGACAATGCAATTCGAGCGGGCGTTCGCATCGACTCGCAATCGCCCTCCAGCATGTAGCCACCCGCGAGACCAACGTGGGCACCCGGTGAGAGTGGGTCCAGCTCAACAGCGCGACGCGCGAATGCCAGCGAATCATCAATTCGGCCAATATCGGCAAGGTGCTCGGAGTACCACAGCACCAGTGTCACATCGTCCGGATCGATGCTCAGCCCTTTCTGATAGAAGCGTTCGGCATCCATCCAGCGCGAACCTATCCGCGCCATGTCGCCGAGGGCGGCATACGGTGCGACAAGGTCTGGATCCAGCGCCATTGCATTTTGAGCGTGCACGACCGCTTTCGCACCCGTTGCGTTGGCGAGTTCGTTCCACTCCTCGGCCGAGCTCACAACTGCGTAAGATGGCAGCGTGATGTAGGCATTCGCCAAGGCCGCTTCGGCGCGTGCGAAATTCGGCTCGAGCTCAATCGCACGCTCCAAGTGCCCGATCGCGGTTCGGATATTGGCCTCGCCGCGCCTGGCCCATAGCGTTGTGCCTAACAGAAACTCCTCGTAAGCCACGGGATTCGCCGTGGCCTCGAAAATCTGGTCGATGTTCGACTCCGTTTCGTCTCCGATCACCACCTTCAGCGCGGACGCAATCCTGCGCGTGATGCCGGCTTGAAGTGCGAACGCGTCACCCATTGGTTGGGTGTAGCTTTCGCTCCACAAACGCTCGTCGGTGCGCACATCGACAAGGGCGGCTTCGATACGCACCTCTTGCCCGGATCGTTGGATCGACCCCTCGACCACATGATCGACATCGAGAGCCTCCGCGATCTCGGCAATGCTCTTGCCACTGTCACGGAACGCAAATGAAGAGGTACGCGAAACAACCCGCAACCGATCGACGCGATGTAACGCCGTCATCAGTTCCGTTGGCAGTCCATCGGCGAGATGTCGTTGATCCTGCGCTGGGCTCATATCGATAAAGGGCAGCACAGCAATGGAGGGTTCGATCCCTTTGGTCTTAAGCATCGCTGCAGTGAATTCCACGGCTGACGTCTCGTCTGTGGCATCTCTGGAGCCCGATTGCAATGTGAAGGTGAGCGCGAACATGCCAAGACCCAACAGGACGAACGCCGCAATCAGGGCATTCAGGCGCTTCTCGGTACGGCGTTGGTATACCGGCTCCGATTGACCATCATGGTCGATTTGTAGCCCTTCGGGACCGAGCTCAAGAATCCACGCAGCGGCCGCTGCAATGGGTAGCCCGATCAGCAACAGGACAAGCACAGCCTGCATCGCCCAATCCGGCGCATCGAAACTGTCGAACGCAAGATCCGCTACCTGCGCGACTGCCCAGGCACCCACAATATACGCGGCGCTAACACGAAGAACGTTCCGTCGCTTCAACTCACCAAGCAATGACAACGTGCGGGCACCCGACAACTCACATGGCTGAAGTTTAGCGTATCAGCGCAGCAACGGGGCACCGCATCGGCGACAGTAGCGCGTGTCTGCTGAATGCTTGATATTGCAGGATTTACAGAGCTTGAAGGTCTTCGCTTTGGGCCTTGCACGTCCAGGTCGTGTGCCGGACTCGCTACCCGGGGTCGCCACGCCTGCGTTTTGTGCGATGTCCTTGAGCGAGCGGCGCACGCGCGGGAGCACGACAAACACTGCCCAGGACCCCAGGAATGCGAGCACGACCAGAAGCGTCTTCCAGCTTCCTGACTCGAGTAGCGCGCCGATCACATTCAGAAAAATGAACCCACCGATCAGGTAGGGGATGATCGAGGAACGCTTTTCCTTCAGCTTTTCTGCAATCGCGCGGTTGATTGCTTCGGGGTCTTTCACTGATCGGTGGACGTGATGGTTTGCAGTCGGGCCGCGTAAGCGCGCGCGAACTCTTCACGGATGAACGGCGGTAATTCACCAGCGCTTGATTGACCCAGAGCCTCGACGTACTGGCAGAAGTGATCCCAGAGATTGGCCTTCTTGGCCGCGGTGAACATCCCTTTGCCAGCGCCGAGCGCCTCGAGCCGCTCCCGAAGGGCGGTCGGCTCCAACAGTGCGATGACTTCCTTGAACGCCGCTTCCGCCGCTTCCTGAACCGCACTGCCGTGATGCTGCAGTCGCCGGAATTGATCGCGGACGTTGTCGGCCGGATGTGGATAGAGTTGTCCACGCCCGAGAAGCAGGTCTGCGATATCGTCGGTAATATCGGTGGGAGTCAGGTCATCAACATCCTGCTGCGTCTGCGAGATACCGAGTCGCTGTTTCGCGCGCGCACGCTCGGTGCGCATCGCCTTGGAAGACTCGAGAGCTGTGCGAAGTGCCTTGCCGACGGCATAGGCGATTTCATCCGCGGCGCGAGCTTCGAGCGTCGCAGGGTCGAGCCCCAAACCGCGCAACATCGCGCGATAGGTCGACACGTCGCGCCGCTCATTGGTGACGTCAGCGCTGCGTCTCGCGCCCGGTAGTCGATGTACCGTAGCGGTATGCGGTTGTGTTGAGTCTGCGAACTCGTCCATCGAATCGGCCGGTGAAGTATCGAGTGCGGCGCCAGCGATCTCTTCAAATGGCGAATTCGTCACCATCGACATATTGGCGGAGGCCATCCGATCGTCGAGAAGCTCCTCGAGATCGATCTTATCGGCCATCTCGTCCTCGACCAGCAACTCGACAGAGAGCTCTGCTGAGGGTTCGATCGCAGCGTGATCCTCAAACAAGTCGCTGCGCAGCATGGTCTGCTGGTCTTCGTCGAGTTCTGTCTTGATCTCGCTGACCACCATGCGGAAGCTGCCCATGCGAAGGCGCGTGCCGAAGGTGAGCTTATAGGGTTGTGTCGGTCCGAGCGGGTCTTTACTGCCGTTGATGTAGACCCCGTTCATACTGGTATCTACGAGGTAGAAGCCGCCATCACGCGCTTCGATGCTCGCGTGCACGCTCGACACGTAGCGATTCGTGTCGGGCAGCACCCAATCGTTGTGCGCAGCCCTGCCGATCGTTCCACCTCGATGGTCGAAAACGTGTTCGGCATGCGCTCCCAACTTCTGGCGCAGCTCGTTACTTACCTGTAGTTTCAATTGCATAGCGTCGATACGCTCAAAGCAGACGGACCTTCAACCGATAGTATGGACGCAAGGTGCACACGAAACCGGTATCGGTTCACATTTACATAAAGCGCGGCTGCATTACCGGCTTGAACTTGGCATTCTAGTCCTCACCTTGCTGGTGCAAGGAGGAATCGATGAGCAGACTTTACCGTATTTCGTTCGCAAGCCAAGGGCGCATCTACGAGGTGTTCGCCGAGTCGGTGGGCCAGTCCGATTTGTTTGGTTTTCTCGAGATTTCTGAGCTCAAGTTTGGCGAGCGCAGTGCGGTGGTCGTCGATCCCACCGAAGAGCGAATTAAGAGTGAGTTCGAGGGCGTAAAGCGCACGCTGATCCCGATGCACAACGTGATTCGCATCGATGAAGTCGAAAAACAAGGGGTTAGCAAGATCTCCAAGATCGACGGATCGAACGTCACCGCGTTCCCCGCCAGCGTCTACTCTCCGGTGAAAAACGACTGAAGACGCCCCCGTCACGTGTTGAGACAGGTATGATGCGCGCGAGCGTCAGAACTGCGCAAAGCGTGACACCATGGACAACACAGGCACCGCCCCAGCGTTTATCGAAGTAGCCGGGGAATCTGCCCTGACCGGCTTTCAAAAGGATCGCCTCGAGAAGCGGCTGAAAGCCCTCGCGCCGCAGCTAACCGGCATCGAAGCCCGCTACTTTTTTCTCGTGCATTGCGAGGCTCAACCCGACCAAGATGAGCTGGACCGAATCACGCGTGTTTTGACGGGTGCGCAACACGCCGAGTGGCCGACGACGCCTGCGACCGTCGACATCGGGCCACGCGCCGGCACGATTTCCCCTTGGTCCAGCAAAGCGACCGATATTCTGCATCGCTGCGGGCTCGCCAGCGTCTTGCGGGTGGAACGTTTGCGTCGCATTTGGCTGCATGGTGTCGATTCGATGACGTCCCCAATAGGGCGAATCCTGTTCGATCGCATGACCGAGTCAGCGTTCGAGCCCGCAACCGCGGGCACGCAGCTGTTTGCCGTGCACGCTGCACGCGCTTTGCAGACGGTCCGGCTCGGTGACGACGCGCTGAAGGCGCTGGCGCAAGCCAATCGATCGATGGGGCTTGCGTTGTCAGAAGACGAACAGGGTTACTTGGCGCGTCATTTCAGCCAGATCGACCGCGATCCTACCGATGCCGAGTTGATGATGTTTGCGCAGGCCAACTCGGAACACTGCCGACACAAGATTTTCAATGCGAGCTGGCGAATCGACGGCGAAGACCGCGAAGAGCGATTGTTCGACATGATTCGGCATACGAGCTCGGAGTCGCCAGACGGGCTCTTGAGCGCTTATTCCGATAACGCCGCGGTCATTGAGGGGGCAGAGGCGCCGCGGCTGTTTCCTGATACGTCGGGCGTGTGGACCACGCACACCGAGTCGGTCGATATCGCGATCAAGGTCGAGACTCACAATCACCCGACGGCGATATCGCCGTTCCCGGGCGCCGCGACCGGTGCGGGCGGCGAAATACGCGACGAGGGGGCAACGGGTCTCGGCGCTCAACCCAAAGCGGGCATCTGCGGATTCAGTGTCTCTGACCTCGATATACCGGATTGGCGTCAACCATGGGAGCTGGATCCTGGTCGACCGGAGCGCATTGTCTCCGCGTTGGACATCATGCTGGAAGGGCCGATCGGCGCCGCCGCATTTAACAACGAGTTCGGCCGACCGAACCTGGGCGGCTATTTTCGGACGTTCCTGTCGCATCGCGATGGCGGGAGTTTCTGGGGTTACCACAAGCCGATCATGATCGCTGGCGGGTTGGGGAATGTACGTCGGCAGCATGCGCTGAAGCGCGATGTACCAAGCGATGCATTGCTGGTGGTGCTTGGCGGTCCTGCGATGCTGATCGGGTTGGGTGGTGGTGCTGCGTCGAGCATGGCGAGCGGTACGAGTGATGCCGAACTCGACTACGCATCGGTCCAGCGTGGCAATCCGGAGATGCAGCGCCGCGCGCAGGAGGCGATCAACCGCTGCTGGGCGCGGGGTGAGGACAACCCGATCCTGCTTATTCATGACGTGGGTGCTGGTGGGTTGTCTAACGCGGTGCCTGAGGCGGTAGACCATTCCTCTTTGGGGGGTAAGTTCGAGATTCGCAATGTGCCGAGCGATGAGCCCGGGATGTCGCCGATGGAAATCTGGTGTAACGAATCTCAGGAGCGCTATGTGCTGCTGATCGATGCGGATGCGGAGTCGGATTTTGCAGAGCTCTGCGAACGTGAGCGTTGTCCGTTTGCCATTCTGGGGCAGCTCGAGCGCGATCCGCAGCTGACGGTTTCCGACGCCTTGCTTGGGGATGCACCTGTCGACATGCCGATGGATGTGCTGCTCGGCAAAACGCCGCGCATGTTGCGCGATGTCCAGCACGTCGAGCAGCCGGAGATCGCTTTTGATTTCGGAGAGGTGGCTCTGGCCGACGCCTGGCGTCGCGTACTTGCCCTGCCGAGTGTCGCGGACAAGAGTTTTCTGATCCACATTGGCGATCGCTCTGTCGGTGGCTTGGTCGCGCGCGATCAATTGGTAGGTCCGTGGCAGGTACCGGTCAGCGATGTAGCAGTCACCTTGTCGACGCACATGGCCACAACCGGAGAAGCGATGGCGATGGGCGAGCGCACGCCGGTTGCGTGCGAGGCGCCGGCTGCGGCGGCGCGACTGGCTGTCATCGAGGCACTTACCAATGTCCTGGCTGCCGATATCGATACGCTCGGTGACATCAAACTATCCGCCAACTGGATGGCAGCGGCCGGTCAGCCCGGTCAGGATGCGGCGCTCTTCGATGCGGTGAAAGCGGTCGGGCATGAGCTTTGCCCAGCGCTTGGTATCGCCATTCCGGTTGGCAAAGACTCTTTGTCGATGCGCACCGCCTGGGAAGGTGCGGATGGCACCGAAAATGAAGTCACCGCACCGGTGTCGCTTGTGGTGACCGCGTTTGCGCCTGTCGGTGACGTACGAAAAACGCTGACGCCGGAACTGCGTGGCGATTCGGATAGTCGTCTGTTGTTCCTGGATCTCAGTGAAGATGCGTCTGCCCTCGGGCGCAGTGCCCTGGCGCAGGCTTGGCAGCAGCAGGGTGGTAAAGCCGCTGACTCGGCGCCGCCAGAGGTGGTGAAGGCCGGGCTTGAGACGCTCATCGAGCAGCGCAAAGCCGGGCGGCTGCTCGCCTGGCACGATCGCTCAGATGGCGGTCTTCTGACGACGGCATGCGAGATGATGTTCGCAGGGCGTCGCGGCGTGAGACTGGATCTGCCACAAGACACCTTAAGCACAATGGGCTGGCTTTTCAGTGAAGGGCCCGGGGTCTTGGTGCAGGTCGGCGAGACGCAGGTAGCCACGGTCTTGCAAGCGTTCGACGAGCATGGGCTTGCGTCGAGAATTTACTCGTTGGGTACGGTGACCGACAACGTGGATCTTGTGATTGCAAGAGACGGTGAGACGCTGCTTGAGGTGCCAAGACGCGAGCTGCAACTTGCGTGGTCAGAGACTAGCTTCCGAATGCAGGCACTGCGTGATGATCCGCGCTGTGCCGCGGAAGCGTACGAACGGATTGCTGACGATGCGGACCGCGGCCTGATTGCGACCCCGACGTTTGATCTGGACGCCATTCAAGCGCCGTACGTCTCGATGGCTGCCCGACCGCGTGTCGCAGTCCTCAGAGATCAGGGGGTCAATAGTCAGCAGGAGATGGCCGCCGCGTTCATGGCTTGTGGGTTCGACGCAGTCGATGTGCACATGACCGATATCGAGTCTGGCCGAACGATGCTGGATGGATTCCAGGCAATGGCCGCCTGCGGTGGGTTTTCGTTTGGTGACGTGCTCGGAGCCGGCGGCGGTTGGGCGAGATCGATTCTCGAGGTCACGCCATTGCGCGAAGCATTCAGTGCCTGGTTTGCCCGTTCAGACACATTGACTTTGGGTGTCTGCAACGGTTGCCAGATGCTCAGCCAATTGACGGAGTTAATACCCGGCAGCGAACACTGGCCGAGATTTCTGGGCAATCGTTCCGCACAATTTGAAGCGCGCCTGTCACAGGTCAGGATTGCCGATGTTGCGGGCCCCTGGTTTGAGGGTATGCAAGGCTCGATCATTCCTGTGGTGGTGTCGCATGGCGAGGGGCGTGCTGTGTTCTCCGGTGCATCGGAAGATGCCGCAGACTACATCGCAGCAACCTACGTTGAATCGAATGGTGCGGCTGCGACGCGTTATCCGGCGAATCCCAACGGGTCGGAGCTTGCGGCGGCGATGCTGACGAGCCGAGACGGTCGAGTTGCGATCAGCATGCCGCATCCGGAGCGCACGATGCGCACCGCACAACACAGCTGGCATCCCGATGGTTGGGGCGAGTTCGGTCCCTGGAGACGCTTGTTCCTGAATGCGCGCGCCGCATTCGACTGATCGATTCAGCCGCGTTTCGGCATAGCTTCTGCGAGTCGCTGGTGGCGCACGAATGCCTCGTAAAGGATATCCCGCAACAGCGCGAGCAGTACCTTGGCAGCGTTGGCGGACAGAACAGGCAACGGCTTCGAATGATCGAGGTTGAAGAGTATCTCTCGACACAGCCGGGTTAGCGCGTTGTCGATGCCAGCCTGTTCCGCGGCAAGCGTGACCGCATTGAAGAGTCTCAGGCGACCGTCGGCGCCCAGTGCATGAGCACTCATGTCCGTGATTCGATGGCTCAACAAAACGAACGCTTGATAGTAGCCATCGCGGTAACAGCTCAGCGCTTCGGTCACCGTATCGACAATGGACGCGGGAAGCAGGTCGAGTTCGAATCGCTCAAGCGGTTTCAGAACCGGCTCCCAGGAGCCCTCCAGTGTTATCTGATCGCTCGAGTAAACCGCAGGACCACTGATCAAGAACACCGGTCGATGGCACGCGGGACACAAAGCGCTGACCCCGATCCTCTTCGGACGGTGCGACATCAACCACTGCCACGAGGGCGTCGGTTGCGGTGTCATCTGCGCGAACACTTCGCAATGCGGGCAGGTCAGCGCAAGCTCTGGCTCCAGCAGCTGCTGCAGGCTGTGGTGTTCACGGATTTGCAGCAGCTCGGACATGCTCAGGCTGAGAGGCGCTTGTACTTGATGCGACTGGGATTCACCGCATCGTCACCAAGGCGGCGCTTGCGGTCTTCGATGTAGTCTTCGAAGTTGCCCGAGAAAAACACGACTTCACTATCGCCTTCAAAGGCGAGAATGTGCGTGGCGATGCGATCGAGGAACCAGCGATCATGCGAGATCACGACAGCCGACCCTGGGAATTCCAACAGCGCTTGTTCGAGTGCACGGAGGGTCTCGACATCCAGATCGTTGGTGGGCTCATCGAGCAGCAGCAGGTTGCCGCCTGATCTCAACACCTTGGCGAGGTGTACCCGGTTGCGTTCCCCACCGGACAAGAGACCGATCTTTTTTTGTTGCTCTGAACCTTTGAAATTGAAACGACCGACGTAAGCTCGTGACGGGATTTCGTAGTTTCCGATCACGATGTTGTCCTGACCGTCGGAGATTTCCTCCCAAACCGTCTTACTGTCGTCCAGCGAGTCTCGTGATTGATCGACATACGCCGCTTTGACCGTCTGCCCGAGTGAAACCTCACCACCATCCGGCGTCTCTTGTCCTGTGATCATTCGAAACAGCGTGGTCTTACCAGCGCCGTTCGGCCCGATGACCCCAACAATGCCGCCGGGAGGCAGCTGGAAAGACAAGCCGTCGACCAGGAGCTTCTCTCCAAACGCTTTCTTGACGCCTTCAGCCTGAATCACCACGTCCCCCAGCCTTGGTCCGGGCGGGATGTAGATTTCATTGGTCTCGCTGCGCTTCTGGTATTCCTGCGATGAGAGTTCCTCGAAGCGTTTGAGTCTTGCCTTGGCTTTGGCCTGCCGCCCTTTCGGGTTGGTGCGCACCCACTCAAGCTCCTGTTGCATAGCCTTTTGGCGTGCCGCCTCGGTGCGCTCTTCAGTCTCCAGTCGTGCCTGCTTCTGTTCGAGCCAGGAGCTGTAGTTGCCTTCCCAGGGGATGCCGTGCCCGCGATCGAGCTCGAGAATCCAGCCAGCGACATTGTCGAGGAAATAGCGATCGTGGGTGACGGCGATTACGGTGCCGGGATACTCCTCGAGGAAGCGCTCGAGCCAGGCCACAGATTCGGCGTCCAGATGGTTGGTCGGCTCATCCAGTAGCAGCATGTCCGGCTTCGACAGAAGCAACCGGCAAAGCGCCACGCGTCGTCGTTCCCCGCCGGACAGCTTGGTGACGTCCGCATCCCAAGGGGGCAGACGAAGTGCGTCTGCGGCGATGTCGAGGGTGCGTTCAAGCTCCCAACCACCGGCTGCGTCAATCTTGTCCTGCAGCTTGCCCTGCTCAGCCAGCAAGTCGTTCATCTCATCATCGGACATCGGCTCCGCGAACTTCATACTGATTTCGTTGAAGCGGTCGAGCAGCGCTTTGACTTCCCCCACACCTTCTTCGACGTTGCCGCGCACGTCCTTGTCTGGATCGAGTTCCGGTTCCTGCGGCAAGTAGCCGATGTTGATACCGGGCTGCGGTCTCGCTTCACCGTCGAATTCCTTGTCCACACCGGCCATGATCCGGAGCAAAGAGGATTTGCCCGAACCGTTCAGGCCGAGCACGCCAATCTTGGCGCCCGGAAAAAATGACAGGGAAATATCCCGAAGAATCTGCCGTTTCGGCGGTACGATCTTCGAGACACGGTTCATGGTGTAAATGTATTGCGCCACTGCGCCACCTTATGCGTGCGGTTGGATTCCTGAATTATGAGGTGTTGCGGCGGCTGGCGGCAATCGTCCAGCTGCGTGTGGGCGAGGGGTCAGGTACACTTTTGGGATGTTGAGACGTGCTATCGCGAGCACGCACGGAGTAGCCACCATGTTTGATGACACCTTCACGATTGCGGGATTCGACGACGAATTGGCAGACGCCATGGCGCGAGAGGCCGTACGGCAGGAGGAACATATCGAGCTGATCGCCTCAGAGAATTATGCGAGCCCGAGAGTGCTCGCCGCGCAGGGATCAGTTCTCACCAATAAATACGCTGAGGGGTATCCGTCGAAACGCTACTACGGTGGTTGCGAACACGTCGATGTGGCCGAGAAGCTGGCCATCGAACGCGCTTGCGAGCTTTTCGGGGCGGACTACGCGAATGTGCAGCCGCACTCTGGCTCACAGGCCAATGCCGCGGTTTATCTCGCGCTGCTCGAAGCGGGCGACACCATTCTGGGCATGAGCCTGTCGCACGGCGGTCATTTGACGCACGGCGCGAAGGTCAACTTCTCCGGCAAGCTGTTCAATGCGGTTCAGTACGGCGTAGACGACGATGGGTTGATCGACTACGACGAGGTCGCACGGCTTGCCGAAGCCCACAAACCGAAGCTCTTGATCGGCGGGTTCTCGGCGTACTCGCGGGTCGTGGACTGGGCGCGTCTTGCTGAGATCGCAAAGTCGGTTGGCGCCTATTTTCATGTCGATATGGCGCACATCGCCGGGTTGGTTGCCGCCGGTGTCTATCCCTCACCCATTCCGCACGCTGATGTTGTCACCACCACGACACACAAGACGCTGCGAGGGCCGCGTGGCGGGATGATTCTTGCACGTGAGAACGAAGCGCTGACCAAGAAATTCAATTCGCTGGTCTTCCCGGGCACGCAGGGCGGACCCTTGATGCACGTCATCGCCGCCAAGGCTGTCGCATATAAGGAAGCACTAGAGCCGGGTTTCCGCGCTTACCAGGAACAGGTGATTGCCAACGCACGCCGCATGGCGGAAGTGCTTCAGGAGCGCGGTTACAAGATCGTATCCGGTGGCACCGACAACCATCTGTTCCTCGTCGATTTGATTGACAAGGACATCACCGGCAAGGCCGCAGATCGTGCACTCCACGCGGCGAACATCACGGTAAACATGAACACCGTGCCGAACGATCCGCGCTCGCCGTTCGTAACCAGTGGTTTGCGGATGGGCACGCCTGCGATCACGACGCGCGGTTTCGGCCTCGAAGAAAGCGCAACGCTCGCCGGTTGGATTGCTGACATTCTCGATGACATCGAAGACGAGGTGCGTCAGACGCGGGTGCGCAACGAGGTGTTGGCCCTGTGTGCGCGTTTCCCGGTCTACTCCGACGCGAACCTGCAGACGGAGGCGCGCAACACCGGCGCGTGAGGCATGCACTGTCCGTTCTGCGGCCATGAGGAGACCAAGGTCACCGATTCGCGACTCGCAGCGGATGGTGGGCAGGTACGTCGACGCCGCCAATGCCTGAATTGTCGCGAGCGTTTCACGACATTCGAAGTGGCGGCGCTCGTCATGCCGAGGGTCATCAAGAGTAATCAGTCCCGTCAGCCGTTCGATGACGCGAAGCTGCGGGCGAGCATGACACGGGCGCTGGAAAAGCGCCCGGTGCCTGCTGAAGCGCTGGAGGCCGAGCTCAACCAGATCGAACACGAGTTGCAGACGATGGGTGAGCGAGAAGTCCCCTCCAGTCTGCTCGGCGAAATGGTGATGAACGCGCTCAGGAGACTCGATGAGGTTGCCTATGTGCGCTACGCATCGGTATACCGGAGTTTTCAGGACGTGACCGAGTTTCAGGAAGAAATCCGACGTCTGGAAGCCATGTCGCGAGCCGACGATCGGGAGCAGATGTCTTTGCTTCCAGACGGACCGCGCGCCCAGTCAGGATCGCGAACGCGGAAGCGCTGAACCATGTCTGAATTCTCGAGCATCGATCGTCAACATATGCGGCGAGCGTTGGAACTTGCAGCGAACGGTCTGAATACCACCACGCCGAACCCTTCGGTAGGGTGCGTCATCGCAGATGGCGAGAATGTGATCGCTGAGTCCTGGCATGAACGGGCAGGCGAAGGGCATGCCGAAGCGCGTGCACTTGCGCTCGCCGGCACCCGAGCCGCCGGCACGACGGTTTACGTCACGCTGGAACCGTGCACGGTACACGGCCGCACACCACCGTGCGTGGACGCATTGATCGCCGCGGGGGTTGGGGAGGTCGTGTGTGCCATGGGCGACCCAAACCCGGATGTGAATGGTCAAGGCTACGAGCGGTTGCGCGCTGCCGGAATTGCTGTGCGGCATGGCTTGTTCGCCGATATTGCTGCCGGCCAGAACGAGGGCTACATCTCCAGGCAAAGTCGCGGTCGTCCGTTTGTCACGCTGAAATGGGCACAGAGTCTGGATGGGGCGACAGCCATGCGCGGCGGCGAAAGCCAATGGATCACCGGTGACGCGGCGCGTGAGGACGCTCACAGACTACGAGCCAGGGCCTGTGCCATCCTTACGGGTATAGGCACCGTTCTGGCCGACGATCCCTCGATGACCGCGCGTTTGCCGGGGGTGGTCCGACAACCGCGCCGGGTGGTTGTGGACTCTCAACAGCGGATACCGAAGCATGCCCGTGTCCTGACGTCTGACGCCGACGTTTTGATGGTCAGTCCGCTGGCATGCGATAATTGGCGACTGGGCGACGGAGTCGAGTGCTGGCAAAGCCCTGCGAGCGAAGATGGCCGTGTCGATCTCGGCGCATTGCTCGACCATCTCGGTGCACTCGGCACCAACGAGCTGATGGTTGAAGCGGGAGCAACGCTGACCGGCGCTCTAATGGCTAGCGGTCTGGTCGACCGTATCGTGGCCTACGTTGCTCCGACAGTGCTTGGCAGTGAGACCCAGGGCGTAGCGTTGACGCCATCCTGGACCACACTGTCGAACGGCGTGCGACTGACCATCGAAAATGTAGTAACCGTGGGGCGTGATCTGCGCGTGCAGCTGGTCCCTGAGAGCGAGACAGACTGAAGTGTTTACCGGAATCATATTGGCGAAAGGGCGCGTTGCCGCGCTGGACCCCAAGGGTGGAGACGTGGTGATCCGCATCGAATGCCCGGAGCTGGACCCGGAGCGGTTCGCGGAGGGCGAGAGTATCGCCGTGTCCGGTGTTTGTCTGACCGCACTCAATATCGATGCCGAGGGGTTTTCCGCTGACGTCTCGCGCGAAACGCTAAACGTGACCGCACTCGGCGACTGGCGCGTGGGTTCGGCTGTGAATCTCGAACCGTCGCTCGCTATTGGTGACCGTTTAGGCGGACACCTGGTGACCGGCCATACCGATGGTGTTGCTGTGCTGGAGTCTCGGCACGACGATGCGCGGTCAATCCGACTGCGATTTACCGCGGACGAGAGTCTGCTGCCCTTTATCGCGAAGAAGGGCTCAGTCGCCGTCTCCGGTGTCAGTCTGACGGTGAACGAAGCCGACAACAGGGCGTTCGAGGTCAACATCATCCCGCATACGGCCGAAGAGACGACGCTCGGCGATCTGCAAGCGGGTGATCGAGTGAATATCGAAGTGGATCTGCTGGCGCGCTATGCCCAACGACTTTTGGGTTTCGCGGGTGCCAACGGCAGCATCGATGAGGATTTTCTTCGCCAGCACGGTTTTGCGGCGAGCAGCGACCGGGGGGCCGCGTAACAATGACTTTGAAGCCTGTAGAAACAAACCTGCACAACTTTGCTGATATCGAGGACATTCTCGCGGCGTTGCGTGAGGGCCAAATGGTCATCATGGTCGATGATGAAGATCGCGAGAATGAGGGTGACCTCATCATGCTTGCGAGCAAAGTGACCCCCGAGGCGATTAACTACATGGCGCGATACGGCCGTGGACTGATTTGCCTTACGCTGACGCAGGCGCGGTGCGAGCAGTTGCGTCTGCCCCTGATGGTGAGCGGAACGCATATCCAGCACACCACCAACTTCACGATCTCGATTGAGGCTGCGGAAGGGATCACGACGGGGATTTCGGCGCATGACCGCGCGCGAACCATTCAGGCTGCAGTCGCTGATAATGCGCGCCCTGGAGATCTCGTACAGCCGGGTCACATCTTTCCAATCATGGCGCAGCCTGGTGGCGTGCTCATCCGTGCAGGACACACCGAGGCCGGTTGCGATCTTGCGCGGCTTGCCGGTGAGTCAGAACCTGCCGCGGTCATTGTCGAGGTGCTCAATGAGGATGGGACGATGGCGCGTCGCCCGGATCTTGAGACCTTTGCGCGCGAGCATGGTTTGCTCATGGGAACGATCGCTGACCTGATTCGTTATCGACTCGAAAAAGAGGTGGCGGTCGAGAAGATCTATTCGGTGCCGGTTTCCACGCCGGAGGGTGAGTTCGAGCTGCACGCCTACGAAGACCACGTGAACCGCAACGTGCACCTCGCGCTCGTTCATGGTGATTTGCAGGCAGCCGATGCACCGCTGGTGCGTGTGCATGTCACCGACACGCTGGGCGACATCATCGGCGTCAACGATCGTCGATTGGGATGGCCGATTCGCGACGCGATGGCGCGAGTTGTTGCGGACGGGGCGGGAGTTGTGGTGGTTCTCCGATATCCGGAAGGTCCGCGCGAGCTGATCGACGGTCTTCAGATGTTGACCCAGGCACAGCCGGTTGAGCGCACCGAGCCCGAACCGGTGAATGAGTTGCGCCAGTACGGTGTCGGCGCACAAATTCTGCGTGAGTTGGGTGTACGGCGTATGCGTGTGCTGTCGGCACCGGTGCAGATGCATGCGATCTCGGGCTTCGGTCTGGAGATCGCAGAATATATAGATAACGGCTAGCGCTACGCGACAGGCAGGGTTTTGTGATGACAGTGTATGAAGGCAACCTCGTGGCGCGTGATGGGCGCTACGCAATCGTGGCCTCGAGGTTTAATGATTTTATCGTCGACAAGCTGGTCGCGGGTGCAAAGGATGCGCTGGTGCGAAGCGGCGTCGATGCGGGCGAGATCGATCTGGCTTGGGTGCCTGGCGCGTGGGAGTTACCGCTCATCGCGGACAAGCTCGCGGGTACGCGCCGCTACGATGCAGTGATTGCGCTGGGTGCGGTGATTCGCGGCGCCACAGCACACTTCGAATATGTGTCGGGCGGCGTTGCCAAGGGCCTGGCGAGCGCCGGAGAGCGTCACGGGCTGCCAGTGATTTTCGGTGTCCTTACCGTTGATAGCATCGAGCAGGCGATTGAGCGAGCGGGCAGCAAGGCCGGCAACAAAGGCGCGGAAGCCGCGCATACGGCGATCGAGATGGTCAATTTGCTTCGATCGATCGACTAGATGTCCTCTTCACCGAAATCCCATCGCGGTCGCAGTTTCGCGCGATCATTGGCGGTGCAGGCGCACTACCAGCAGCAGTTGAATGATTCAACGCGCGCAGAGTTGCTCGAACAGTTTCGCGACAAGCGTGAGCATGAACGCGTCGATCCGGAGTACTTCACGATGCTCGTGGAGCGATCGATGCACTTGTTGCCTGAGCTGACGCAAGATATCGAGCAGCATGCGGATAGAGAGCTGGAGCAACTTGGCCCGGTCGAGGTGGCGATCCTCCGAGTGGCCTTGACCGAACTTCGCGAGCGCATCGATATTCCTTTCCGAGTAGTCATCAACGAAGCAGTGGATCTCACGCATCGTTTTGGTGCTGACGCTGCGCACAAGTACGTGAACGCCGTACTCGATAAGGCGGCCGAACAGCACCGCGCGATCGAAATGCGTGCCGCGAAGGCCTCTCAGTGAGGTGACGATCGCCGTGAGTGAGTTCGATCTGATCCAACAGCACTTCGCGGGACATCACAACGGTGCACGACTCGGCGTCGGCGATGACGCCGCTTTGTTCGATATCGGTGGCACAACGCTGGCCGTTGCGACCGACACGCTTGTTGTCGACGTGCACTTTCCCGAATCGGCTCCTGCTGAGTCGACGGGGCACAGGGCACTCGCCGTCAACCTGAGCGATCTTGCATCAATGGGCGCAACGCCTCGTTGGATGACACTGGCGCTGACGCTGCCGGAGTACAACGCGGAATGGGTTGCTGCGTTCTCGTCCGGTCTGCTCTCGCTCGCCGAACGCTACGGTGTGGGACTCATCGGCGGCGATACGACCCGCGGTCCTCTCACGATTTCAGTGACGGTATTCGGTGAGGTCGATCACGCGCTGCAGCGCTCGGGTGCGAGAGTTGGTGATCAGATTTGGGTCGGTGGTCTGCCTGGAGATGCGGCAGGTGGTTTGGCTTGCTGGCCTCGTCGCGGCGCCGCCGATGCACATGTTGATGCGTTGATTAGCGCTTTCCTGTACCCACAACCTCAGGTTGAACTGGGACAGAGTCTTACCAGTCGCGCGAACGCCGCGATCGATGTTTCCGATGGTTTGGTCGCAGATCTTGGACACATTTGTAGGGCCAGTAGTTGCGGCGCGGTCATTCATACCGAACGTTTACCGCTTTCCGATCCGCTGGTATCAACTGTCGGTCGCGAACGTGCTGAGCAGTTGGCGTTGGCGGGCGGTGACGATTACGTGCTGCTCTTCACAGCCCCCGCCGAGTTTCAGTTCTCAGACTGCAGCGTGATTGGCGACATCGTCGCAGGCGATGGCGTTGAAGTACGGCGCAATGGTTCAGTAATCAATTTAGATAGCAGGGGTTATGAACACTTCCGCGTCTCCTAAACACACAGCGCCGGCGGCGCGTGTTGTCTTTGGTGATCCCGTGCACCTGCTCGCATTTGGGTTTGGCGCTGGGCTTGCGCCGAAAGCCCCGGGTACCGCGGGCAGTATCTGGGGTGTGCTCCTCGCGTTCGCGACCGCGAGCTGGATGTGGCAATACGAATTGGCGCTAGCCGTCTTCATTACCCTCATTGGCATTCCGATCTGTGGCGTGAGCGCCCGCAAGCTGGGAGTACACGATCACGGCGGAATCGTCTGGGATGAGATCGCTGGCGCGTATCTGATTTTTCTGCCGATACCCCGCACCTGGCCCTGGCTGATTGCGGGGTTCGTCACGTTTCGGATTCTGGATATTGTCAAGCCCTGGCCGATAAGAGAACTGGATCACAGACTCCATGGCGGGCTGGGAATTATGCTCGATGACGTTCTGGCCGCCCTGATTGGCGCGGTCATATTGGCAATGATTTCAGGGTGGTTAGTGCCCTGAGCTGAGGGGCACATGGCAACTACCGCGGCCAATTCGATTCGGGATAATGAGATCCCGGAGAAGTTCGGCAAATACGTGATCGTCAATGAAGTAGGCAAGGGCAGCACGGGCACCGTGTACCTGTCTCACGACCCCTATTATCGTCGCGACGTTGCCATCAAGGTTTACAACATCGGGTCGGAGGACGACGAGGCTGAGCGTGCGCGCGTGACTCGTAAGATGTTCTTCAACGAAGCTCACATGGTCGGGATGCTACAGCACCCGAATATTCTGCCGATCTATGATGCGGGCGAAGAGAGCGGCAAATATTACGTTGTCACTGAGCATATTCACGGTGCCAGAACGCTAGCCTCGTACTGCAAGCCGGACCGGCTGTTGCCCGTCGATGATGTCATCGAGATCATCTACAAGACAGCCAAGGCGCTCCACTACGCTCATGGCCGCGGCGTGATTCACCGCGACATCAAGCCCAGCAATATCATGTTGACGATGGACAACGACGTTCGAGTGATCGATTTCGGTATTGCGATCATCAAAGATGCCGAAGTGTCTCGAATCGAGGGTATCGCCGGATCGCCGAGCTACATGTCCCCAGAGCAAGTACAAAGCGAAGAGCTCAGCAATCGCTCGGATTTGTACTCACTCGGTGCTGTCATGTACGAGCTCTTGACCGGATTCCGTCCATTCCGCGCCGGCAACTTGTCGAAGCTCTTGCATCAGATCGTATTTGCAACCCCACCACCGATTCATCGTTACCGGGAAGATGTTCCGGATGAGCTCGAGAATATCGTTGCTGTCCTGTTGCAGAAAGCGCCCGAGAAGCGCTACGCCAATGGCCTTGCGCTTGCAGCGGAGTTAACTCAGGTCTATCAGACGCTGCGTGCAAAAGCAGATCAGTTTGACAACCAGGAACACTTCGATCTGTTGCGTCGACTGAGCTTCTTCCACGATTTCTCGCATGCCGAGATCTGGGAGGTACTGCGTGCGGGGGAGATCAGTGAATACGAAGCGGGCGACGAAATCGTCCGTGAGGGTGAGATCGATGATCGCTTCTACATCATCGTGACAGGAGAGGCGGATGTCGTTGCCGGTGGTAACGCCGTCGGCGAGCTCGGGCGCGGCGATTGTTTTGGCGAGTCGAGCTACCTCTCTGAAGCCAAGCGCAACGCATCCATTCGCGCGAGAACACCAGTGAACTTACTCCGTGTCAGTGCGACCCTGATGGAGCAGGTTTCCTCCAGCTGTCAGCTGCGCTTCAACAAAGTGTTCCTGCGCTCATTGATCGAGCGGCTACAACGCGCCGGCGGTCCGAGAACCTAGACGCCAGCGCTAATCTTCGTTTGTCTGGAAGGGCACCGCGTCATCATCAAGACCGGCATCGGCGAGCAGCATGTCGACCTTCTGCTCTGCCGCGCCCAGCGCCGTCTGGCAATCCCGGGTTAGCTTAACGCCGCGCTCGAACCGCTTCATCGCGTCGTCGAGCGACAGCTCACCGGTTTCCAATTCGCCCACGATACTTTCAAGCTCTTCGAGCGCTTGCTCGAGATCGAGTTTCTTCGCCAATGTATTTCCCCAGACGCGTACCGCGCGAAGTGTAGCCAAAAGGCGCCGAATTTGCCCTATTTGCGGTGTCGAACCTGCGTTGATCTGTGGAAACAGGGTAATGGCTGGTCGTGTATGCAGCGGCTGCTATCATTGGCCGTTGTTCCGGTCTCCAGGTAAGCAAGAAGGTTATGGTCAAGGATATCGTTATCGTCGGTGGTGGCAGTGCAGGCTGGATGACTGCCGCAGCGCTCGCTAATCAGCTCAAGGGCGTCAATATCTCGCTGATCGAATCAAGCGACATCCCGATTATCGGGGTTGGAGAGTCGACGATCGTGCCGATGGTCGACTACATGCGAAATCTCGGGCTCGAGGAAGCGGACTGGATGCCGCATGTCAATGCGACCTACAAGAGCGCGATTCGCTTCAACGACTTCTATGAGAAGGGACACGGCTACTTCTACACTTTTGAGCCGATGCAGCAGGTGGAGGGTCGTCCGATCAATCGCTATTGGCAGAATCACTATCTGAGTGATCCGGCCAACGTGGATCGCATGTCGTTCTATGACTACTGCTTTGTGACTCCGGACGTCCTGAACCGGGGTGGCACGATCCGCTCCCTGATGCCTGCCGGCCCTTCTTATCATGTCGACGCCGGATTGTTGGGCGACTTTCTGGCCAAGTACTCGTTGGAGCGAGGTGTCACCCGCATCATCGACACCATCACGGGTGTTGAACTGAATGAACACGGCGGCATCGGCACACTCCATAGAGAGAGCGGTGAGTCGATCACGGCGGATCTGTTCGTGGATTGCACGGGCTTTAGCTCGATGCTACTCGGAAAGACGCTGGAGGAGCCGTTCGAGGAATACTACGACTACCTGTTCAACACCCATGCGGTTGCATTGCGGTTTCCGTACGAATCGCCTGAGAAGGAGATGATCTCCTACACCAACTGCACAGCGCAGTCCGCAGGTTGGATTTGGGAGGTTCCGCTGTTTTCACGACGCGGCTCTGGCTACGTCTACTGCGACCGGTACATCTCCTCGGATGAGGCCGAAGCCGAGTTCCGTCGTTACCTCGGCGAAGAGCGCGTAAAGGACCTGGACGCACGCCACATCAAGATTCGTGTGGGCAAGCATGAGCGAGTTTGGGCAAAGAACTGCGTCGCGATTGGATTGGCGGCCGGCTTCCTCGAGCCCCTGGAATCGACGGGGCTGTTTGCCGTCCAATTGCAGGCCGAGACGTTGGCCAGAATGCTCAGTGGTGGCCGCAACGACTACAACGTGGGTGATGTGACGATGTACAACCGGATCGTCACCGACTTCTTCGAAAACGTCCGTGACTTCCTTTGCGCGCATTACATGTTGACCGCACGTGAAGACACGCCGTACTGGCGCGACGTGAAGTACGGCATGAAGGTCTCTGATCAACTGGCCGAAATTCTGCGTTATGCACGACTGACCTTCGTTGATGCGCCTGTAGTACGACAGATCTTCCGACCGACCTTTGCGGATTACAGCTTTACGGACGGTTGGGAGGCGGTTCTCATCGGAATGAACCATATGCCGATTAACTACGGCCAGTTCCGTGGTGGCGCAGGACCCTTCGAACCTGCTATCGCGAACAACCTGCCCAAAGCGAAACTGTTCCAGCAGGAAATGTCTTCTTACAAACAGCAGGAAATCGGTAAACTCCCGTCTCATTACGACTACCTGCGCGCCAACATTCATACCGAGGCGAGCTAGATACCACCGCAGTGGAAGGCTGAATGAGCAAAACCTACAACGCCGCTGACATTGAAGTCCTCAGCGGCCTTGAGCCTGTGCGCCGTCGCCCAGGCATGTATACCGACACGGCGCGCCCAAATCACCTCGCTCACGAGGTTATCGACAACAGTGTTGATGAGGCGCTCGGCAAACATTGCGATCGCATCGACGTCGTTTTACACAAGGACGGTGCACTCGAGGTCTCCGACAACGGGCGTGGTATGCCTGTGGATATCCATCCGAAAGAGAAGATCCCGGGCGTCGAGTTGATCCTCACCAGACTTCACGCTGGCGGGAAATTTTCAAGCGACAACTATCAGTTCTCGGGTGGCCTGCATGGCGTCGGTGTATCGGTTGTGAACGCGCTCTCGGAGCAGCTCGAGGTTTGGATCAAGCGTGGTGCTCAGAAGCACTACATCGCGTTTTCCGGCGGCAAACGCACGAAAGCGTTGAAGGTGGTCGACAAGGTCGGCAAGGCGAACACAGGCACAACGGTCAAGTTCCTGCCTGACGCCCAGTATTTCGATTCGGCCAAGTTCTCGATCTCGCGTCTGCGCCACACGCTGCGCGCGAAGGCGGTGCTCTGCCCCGGTCTGCGAGTCTCTTTTAAGGAAGCGAAAACCGGGGAAGAGACGGTTTGGCACTACGAGGGCGGACTCGAGGAGTATTTACTGGAGGCGATCGGCGAAGGGCCGGTGCTGCCGGCTGAAACGCTCTCCGGCAGCGTGTCAGAGGCAAACGCCGCGATTGACTGGGCGGTCGCCTGGCTGCCTGATGATAGAGCGCTGGTAGGCGAGAGTTACGTCAACCTGATTCCTACAGCGCAGGGCGGCACGCACGTCAATGGTTTGCGAACCGGTCTGACTGAAGCGATCCGTGATTTCTGTGAGTTTCGCAATATTCTGCCGCGTGGCGTGAAACTGGCGCCTGATGATGTTTGGGATCGTGTGAGTTACGTCGTTTCGGTGAAGTTGGAAGACCCTCAGTTTTCCGGACAAACCAAAGAGCGGTTGTCGACTCGAGAAGCAGCCGGGTTTGTTACCGGCGTCGTCAAGGATGCGTTTGCGCTGTGGTTGAACCAGCATCCGGATGCCGGAGAGCAGATCGCACAAATCGCGATTGCAAAAGCTCAACAGAGACTGAAAGCGGCCAAAAAGGTCGTGCG
Organism: Pseudomonadota bacterium; assembly: GCA_039027435.1. Taxonomy (GTDB): domain Bacteria; phylum Pseudomonadota; class Gammaproteobacteria; order Steroidobacterales; family Woeseiaceae; genus CALBPI01. Next base: position 43,295 of record JBCCKF010000014.1, read on the forward strand.
CAAGAAAGTGGTGGGTGGACCGGCGCTGCCCGGTAAGCTCGCAGATTGCGCAGCGCAGGAACCGGAGCGCAGCGAGCTATTTCTCGTCGAAGGCGACTCTGCAGGCGGTTCCGCGAAGCAGGCGCGCGATCGAGAAACGCAGGCGATCATGCCGCTTCGCGGCAAGATCTTGAACACCTGGGAGGTAGAGACGGGTCAGATCCTCGCCTCGCAAGAGGTGCACGATATTAGCGTTGCGCTCGGCGTCGATCCCGGCGCGACCGATACCTCCACACTGCGCTATCACAAGGTGTGTATTCTCGCCGACGCAGACTCGGATGGTGCGCATATCGCAACGCTGCTGTGCGCATTGTTTTTGAGACACTTCCGGCCTCTGGTCGCGGCCGGTCACATCTACGTTGCGATGCCACCGCTGTATCGGATCGATGTCGCCAAAGAAGTCTTCTATGCACTGGATGAAGCCGAGCGCCAGTCGATCATCGACAGCCTTCCGGCTGAGAAGCGACGGGCGAAAGTTACGGTGACACGCTTCAAAGGGTTGGGAGAGATGAGTCCCGGGCAATTGCGAGAGACGACAATGAATCCGGACACGCGACGGCTGGTGCGCCTGACTATTGAGGCCGATGCAGACACCGACAGCACGCTCGATATGCTCCTTAGCAAGAAGCGCGCTTCGGATCGGCGATCCTGGCTTGAGTCGAGCGGCAACCTCGCCGATGTCTAAAGGGTAGATCGATGCAGGATGAGTTGAACTTCGAAGGGATCGAGCAACTGGCGTTGCGCGACTACACGGAGAAGGCGTATCTCGATTATTCGATGTATGTGATCCTCGATCGCGCGTTGCCACACATCGGCGATGGTTTGAAACCGGTACAGCGCCGCATCGTCTATGCGATGAGCGAGCTGAATCTTGGTGCTCGCTCCAAGCCGAAAAAATCGGCTCGTACGGTGGGTGATGTCATTGGCAAGTTTCATCCGCATGGCGATTCCGCGTGCTATGAGGCGATGGTGCTGATGGCGCAGCCGTTTTCCTACCGCTACCCACTCGTGTTCGGGCAGGGCAACTGGGGCTCCCCGGATGATCCGAAGTCGTTCGCCGCAATGCGCTACACCGAGGCCAAATTGCAGGCCTACGCAACAACGCTCCTCAGCGAGTTGGGACAGGGTACAGTCGATTGGCAGCCCAATTTTGACGGCACTATCGACGAACCGGTTGTACTACCCGCGCGACTCCCGAATCTCCTGCTCAACGGCACCAGCGGAATCGCGGTCGGCATGTCTACGGATATTCCGCCGCACAACCTCCGCGAAGTTGGTGCAGCATTGGTGCACCTGATCGAGAATCCGAGAGCGGATGTCGATGAGCTGATCGAGCATCTACCCGGGCCGGATTTTCCAACCGGGGGCGAAATTGTTTCGCCGCGTTCGGATATCGCAAATATCTACAAGACCGGTAACGGTACGCTTCGGGTCCGAGCGGTTTGGCATCGCGAAGACGACACGGTCGTCATCACGGAATTGCCGTTTCAAACCTCGGGAGCCAAGGTCGTCGAGCAGGTCTCGGCGCAGCTTCGTGCGAAGAAGCTACCGATGGTCGAGACGATTCGCGATGAGTCCGATCATGAGGCCCCGGTCAGATTGGTGCTTGAGCTCAAATCGCGACGCGTGGAAGTCGAGCCATTGATGGCACACCTGTTCGCAACGACTTCGCTAGAACGCTCTGTAAGGGCGAATCTCAACGTCATCAGTCTTGCAGGTACGCCGCGAGTATTCGACTTGCGGGGTCTGCTTCGTGAGTGGCTGCAATTCCGTAAAGCGACTGTCGTCAGGCGATTGGAGCATCGTCTGGCCCAGGTCGATGATCGTCTGCATATTCTTGAAGGCCTTTTGATTGCCTATCTCAACATTGACGAGGTGATCGCAATCATCCGCGAACACGACGAGCCTCGTCAGGAGTTGATTCAACGTTTTTCATTGTCGGAGCGGCAAGCCGAGGCCATCCTGAATCTCAGACTGCGCAACCTCGCCAAGCTGGAAGAAATGCGAATTCGCGGTGAGCAGGATGAACTCGCCAAGGAAAAGCAGGAGATCGAAACCATACTCGGCTCCGATGCGCGACTGAAGACGCTGATGAAGCGCGAGATCAAGGCAGACGTCGACGAGTATGCAGATGCGCGTCGAACCCAGATCGTGGAGCGTGAGCCTGCTAAAGCGCTGGATGAGACGGCTCTGGTCGCCAGCGAGCCGGTAACGGTGGTGTTGTCGGAACGCGGATGGGCTCGTGCGGCGAAGGGGCACGAGATTGATCCCGTTGCCCTGAACTACAAGGCGGGCGATGCGTATCTGGCGTCAGCGCGGGGTAGAAGCAATCAGACCGCATTGTTCATGGACAGCACGGGCCGCGTTTACAGTGTGCTTGCGCACGCGTTGCCCTCTGCGCGTGGCCAGGGTGAGCCCCTGTCCGGGCACTTCAACCCACCCGATGGTGCGACGTTCCGTGGTGTGCTGTTTGGCGCTGCGGACTCGCGTTGGTGTGTTGCAACGAGTGCCGGCTACGGATTCGTCGTCAACACGAGTGCCCTCGTGAGCCGGGCTAAGGCCGGTAAGGCCATGCTGACGGTACCTGAGGGTGCAGCCGTGTTGGTGCCACAGCCAGTGGGAGAGGGCGGTGGGCATCGCGTTGCCGCGGTCAGCAATATCGGGCGTCTACTTGTGTTCGATCTGGCCGATCTCCCCGAGCTCGCGAGAGGCAAGGGCAACAAGCTGATGGATATTCCTCGCAAGAAATTTGTCAGCGCAGAAGAGCATATGGTCGCTGTGGCCGTTGTTGCCGAGGGCCAGTCCTTGATCGTTCATTGTGGAGAACGCCACATGACGCTCAAGGGCGCCGATCTTGATCGATACGTGGGAACGCGTGGAAACCGTGGCCAGATGCTCTCTCGCAACTATCGTCGCGTTGATCGGCTAAGCGCAGACTAGCCGCCGGCGCGTTTCGCCGGTGGCATGACTTCCGTGCTGTCGGGATCGTCGGTGGCCTCAAGGTCGGCAACATCCAGCGATGCGGTTCGCTGGCTATCCTCTGCAGCGCCGAGATCATCCTCGACGGTTAGTGAAGCGGTAAACTCAGCGATCGCAGCGTCCGCAAGGTCCAGTTCCTCAACGCTGACCTCATACTCCGCAGTTGGCATGTTGACGGTATCGTCTTCGTTAGTAGAGCCCGTCGCATCTCCCTGCTCGGCGATATCGGCACGCAGTTTCAAAGCGGCCTCTGCCAACTCCTTCTGGATTTGCTGCGTGCGGGTCATCTCCGCTTCATAGTCTTGCTCCAGCAAATCCTGAGTATCGGAATCCATCCAATCGACTTCTTCGATTCCTGTGAAAGTCGTCGCGCCGATCTCGAGATCGAGATCTGGTGACTGCTTCGGCTTGAATTCGTAATCGATGGTCGCCAGTCGATCCTGCGCGTCGAATTCTACGACGTGCTCGGGTTCGGCCACGTACTCGGGTCTTGGTTTCGGCGTGCTCGGTGTCGTTGGCCGTTGCGTACCGCGTGCCGCTGTCGGAATCGGCGCGGTCTCGAGGCGTGCGGGTGTCGGTCTGCGTGTTGGTTGCAGGTCGCGCGAGCGCGCGATCCGTCGTTTACGCGCGGCGATGCCCAGCATTAGCTGGTAGGCGACGTAGCCAGCAATCGCCACACAAATACCCGCGAGCAATGCGCCAAGTCTCGCCCCCCAGCCGAGTTGTCTTTCGGGTGGCGCAAGCAATGCCTCGTCTTCAGCAAAGGCGTTCGCGTCCACCGGTGTTGGTGCTTCGGTTGCGGATTGCGTTGTCGCAATAGCATCCGACTCAGTGGGTGTGGCCTCTGCCGCTTCGGTCTTGAATGGACTTGCAGGTTGGCTTAGCACACTAAGCAGCGCTGCCGTGCGCTGCGCGTCTTCAACCGCGAGTTCATTTTCCGATCCAGGATCATTGTCGGGCAGACCTTCCGCCGAAGGTGCTTCCGGGGCGACAGTCTGTATCTCGCGCTGTCCAGCGGTCGGGTCTTCCAGGGTATTGGTATTGATCGTTGGTTCAACGACATCCGCAGTAACTTCCGGCTGCCCGGTAATTGGCAGACTGAGGACGGCACCGCCTATTAGTCGGTTGGCGTCGCCGTTGATAAATGCACTCGGATTCGACGCCACGATTTCGTCGATCAGTGCCCATCGCGCAGCGCCGGTGGCACCCAACTCGCCGGCGATATCCCAAAGCGTGTCACCGTTGGCGACGGTGTAGCCCCCGGACGGCGACGTCGTTGCCAAGAGCGGCTGCCGACGTGTGGTGGTGCGTACCGGGGTACTACGACGAGCCGGCTGGGATTCATTGAGAGCGACGATCACTCGTTGCTGTTCTGAAACACGGCTCGCCGGATCCACAAACAAGTCGTAGCGTCGCGACAGTCTCGCCTCGCCCGCGCATGATGCGCTGAGTGTGAAGCTGAGTAACGGCTCGCGAAAGGCTTGGGTCGTCCGAATGATGAGTGCAGAACGACGGCGCTCAAGGCGATACAGGCCAGGAACATACCCATCGCCTCGCACAACGAAACAGCTCGCAGGGGTTGTGTCGTTCGCCGACAGCGGGATTTCGGCAACCAAACGTTCACCGAGGGCCGAGCGCACTGTCGCTTCGCCGAATGACAAAGCATGCGCGCTACTCGCGGCGCACAACATACCGCCGGCGATCGTCGCGATTGTCAGTGTGCGCCACACTGTCATGCCGACTCCTGTAGAACGACTTCAGGTTCTTGTACGTAGTGCCCCTGCATGTAACTGATCCCCAGCTGCCAAAGCGCCGCCATCGTATTGGCGTCCTCCACCTTTTCAGCGATTGTATTGATACCACGCAGTTTCGCAATTTCGACGAGCTTCGCTGTGGTCGCATGCGCTTCGGCGTCACTGGACAATGCGGAGATCAATGCGCCATCGATTTTGACGAAATCGAGTGGGAAGGACTGCAATAGCTTCGCGGATTGCGGAGCACGTCCGCAATGCTCAACGGCGAAACTGCAGCCCAGAGACCGTACGAGCTGCGAGACACGGCCGGATGCCTTCAGGTATTTGATGGCGATCGTTTCGGGCACTTGGAAACACAAAACGCCTGGGTTCAGCTGACTGCGCGAAACAATGGCTTTGAGCCACGGCAGGAACGACTTATCCGCGAGCGACTGTTCGGACAGGCGGATAAAGACCATTCCCGGCTTGCGCTCGCGGCAAAGCGCGAGTGCCGCGCCGACCACCCAACGGTCCAGCGCCTGCATCATGTTATTGCGTCGCGCCACGGGCAAGAATTCGGATGGAGCAACGGATTCGCCTTGTTCGTCGGCCATTCGTACGAGCAGGTCGAATAGCGACTGACCTTCTCCATCGAGCGCCGCGATCGGCTGTTGTAGGAGTCGGAAGCGATTCTCTTTCAAGGCGCTAGTCAACCGCTTGACCCAAATTGCGTCGTGACGACGCATGCGCGTGTCTTCTTCGCTCGCGGTTTCAATCTGCACCGCGCCTGGATCCCCCGACTGGCGAGCCAGCCGATAGTTGCTTTCGGCCTTCTCGATTAATGCGGCGGGTGTCTTGACCAGGTCGCCGAATGGGCACAGACCAATAGAGCAGCTCAACCCGATCGAACGTTCTCCAGCTTCGAAAGTATGGTCTTTCACCATCTGCACGAACGCATCACTCCACGCGATTGCGTCCTGTTCCGAGCCTCGCTCCAAAAGCACAGTGAATGCGGTGCCTTCGAATCGACCGGCGATGTCGCCTTTCTCCAAACGCTTGCGCAGTAGTTCAGCAAAGTCGGCAATCGCTTCTTCGCTGCGAATGACGCCGAGATCATCGCGTACGCGTTTGAACTCATCGATGCGAATCCATGCCAGAAGGCGCATGCCGCTCTCAATAGGTTGGCGTAGACGATGCGTCATCATCTTCAGGAAATGCTGCCGATGATAAAGGAACGTGCTCTGGTCTTTGTTCACTGCATCGCGCATCAACGACGCGCTGCGTTTGTCTTCTTTGACCTCCGCCTTGATCGCGATGCGCACCGCCGGTTCACCATCAAACGTTGCCGCCTGCAGCCCCATTTGAACCTCGCGAGTCTTGCCGCCTTTTTGCAGGATGCTGACGGTGAGCGGTGCATCGCCCCATTTGTTTTTCGCAACCGCGACTAATGCGCCCTTAATGGTTGCCTGGTTGTCTGCGTGCACAAGGTCCATCACAGGCGTTGCCATGCAGTCTTCGTCATCACCAAAACCAAACAGCTCCTGCCAGGCTTTGTTCACTTCGACAACGATACCTTCCTGAATATGCGCGATGGCATCCGCCGCGTTATCCATCAGGCTTGTGATTTGTTCCTGAACCTTGACCGCGGCAGTTCGATCCAGCGCCACGCGTTCGCTAAGTCCGATGTTGCGTACCGTGCGGATAAGCGTGCACTTCAGTCTCTGTTCGTTCTGCAGTGTGATGATGTCTTCCGCACCGAGCTGCATGAAATCGCCAGCCGTGTTCTCATCAAACTCGTTACACAAAACGAGGATCCGGCAGTCTGGTGCGTTTTGCCGCACTGCTTCGATGATCTCGTTGTTGTCATCTGCCAAACGAACCACGACCAGACTGTGGCCGTCGGATTCCGCCGCGCAGAAAGTAGGTACGTCTGGGTGCCACGTACAGCGCGCCGCGATATGACTCTCACGCAGCGCACGGTTAAGTCGTTCGCTGTCCTCTTGGACTGGCGAAATAACGTCAACATCGATGCTCAGCGGCTGGCTCAAATGCGGATTCCTGTGGGCGGGGAGCGTCCGACGCTGCGCTCCTTATATGGGACACATGTTATTACAGGGCCGTGTTCGCTCAGATCAGGTTGCCGCCAAAACGTGACGCAGTTCCGGGTTAGCGCCGCTCTGACCGCGAATTTGGTCGCACTTCGGTGGATCGGATCGTTGAGAGGCCTCGTGCAAGCGGGGGGATTGCACTGTTACCATAACGGTTCCAAAGAGCATCGGATTGGCAACGCAGCATGGCGACCTACAACACAAACGAGTTTCGCTCCGGCCTAAAAATCATACTGGACGGTGATCCCTACAATATCGTGGAAAACGAGTTCGTGAAGCCCGGAAAAGGTCAGGCGTTCAACCGGGTGAAGGTGAAGAATCTGAAGACCAGCAAGGTGCTCGACAAAACCTTCAAGTCGGGCGAGTCAGTCGAGGCTGCTGATGTCATGGAAACGGACATGCAGTATCTCTATTCCGACGGCGAGTTCTGGCACTTCATGGACCCAAATTCCTACGAGCAATATGCGGCCCCGGAGGCGGCGGTTTCGGACGCTTCACAGTGGTTGAAAGACCAGGACGTTTGCAGCGTGACGCTGTGGAACAACGTACCGCTCGCGGTTGAGCCACCCAACTTCGTTGAGCTGAAAATTGTGGAGACGGATCCGGGATTGAAGGGCGACACCGCGCAAGGCGGTGTGAAGCCTGCACGATTGGAGACCGGCGCGAGTGTGCGTGTACCGCTCTTTCTTGAAGAGGGCGAAATGATTCGGGTAGATACGCGTTCTGGCGAGTACGTTTCTCGCGTCAAATAGTCCCTGGCGGTGCTAGGTCAGACCCAACGACTGAGCGTCATGGTTCAGGACCTTCTCGATCAGTCGGACGATCTCGCCTAACCCTTGCTCGTCATCCGCGTTGAAACGCTCTTTTATCGGACTGTCGATATCGAGTACACCGACTACCTGCCCGTCACGGCGCAAGGGAAATACGATTTCCGATTCACTTGCGGCATCGCAGGCGATGTGGCCGGGAAACTCGTGCACATCGGAGACTCGCTGCACGCGTTGCTCTGCGACCGCGGTGCCACAGACGCCACTACCGACCGGTATACGAACACAAGCGCTCTGACCCTGGAACGGACCAAGCACGAGTTCGCCGTTTCGCATCAAGTAGAAGCCAGCCCAGTTCACTTTGGGAAGTGTGTTGTAGAGCAACGCCGATAGATTGGCGAGGTTTGCCAGAGCATCGGCTTCATCTTCACAGAGTGCCTTCGCTTGTGCGGTTAGCAGTGCGTAGTCGATCTTTGGATCAGTCATGGCTATGGCTCTTGGTGTGGGCGAAGGTTACCGTCTGATCAATATGTGCGGTCTCCAAAGCGAACATCAATAGCCGCTCTATGCCTACCGCGACCCCCGAACACGGGGGCAATCCCGTCCGCAGCGCTTCAAGGAATAGATCGTCGATCTCCAGCGATCGTTGGCCACGCTCAGCGCGCAGTGCATTGTCGCGCTCAAATCGCGATCGCTGCTCCTTGGCATCGGTCAACTCTACAAACCCATTAGCAATTTCAAGACGGCCGAGGTAGACCTCAAAGCGCAGCGCTCGATTGCTTCTCGGTTCGATTTTGGCGAGTGCTGCCTGAGAAGCGGGAAAGTGGGTAACGACAGAGAACTTGTCGTCGTCGAACGTGCTGGCAACCTGTGAATCAAACAACCAGCCGAGCAAGGCATCTCTGTCTTCTCCGAAGGTGTCACGAACGTCTGGTCCAACAAGTTCGCAGAGCGTCTCTAGTGTGCAATCACTTGTCACTTTCAGCACTCGCGTGAGCCATGCGTCGTAGGTATCGGTCACTGCCTCGTTGGCAGTGCGCTGACCGGCCCCGACAAGTGCTGCGTTGAGCAAAGCGACGGTATCCTCAATGATCTGTGCGAGTGCAAAGTTGTGTCGATACCACTCCAGCATCCAGAACTCGGGTTGATGCCGTTGCCCGATCTCGCCGTCCCGGTACACCGGACCTAACTCGTAGATGTCTGGCCAGCCTGCAGCAAGCAGACGCTTCATCGCATACTCAGGAGAAGTGCGCAGGTACCTTTTTGAGCGTATTACCGAACCGTGCACAGACAGGCTCTCGATATTCGGCTCGGTCACCGGTGCTGCGACCAGCGTCGGTGTGCATACCTCGAGCACTTTTTGGTTCGCCATGTACTCGCGGACGGCAGCCAGCAAACCTGCGCGAGCCTGATTGGCCGCCAGTGTGGACGATGGGCGCCAGTCCATTAGTCAGTGACAGGGTGTGCGATCGCCTGCCCCATGCGCATGACCGCCCCTGGCTTTACATCCGCTTCGAGTCTGATCTGGGGCGGCAGTACCAGAACTACTGTCGATCCGAGGTTGAACCATCCGAGTGTGTCGCCTCTTGTCAGGCGTTCCGGAGGGAGGGGTAACGACGTCACGCTGTGCAGGGCGCCTGCTTCGCTGTCGGCGCCCCACGGTGTGGAAATACTGCCGACATTGAGCGCACCCACCATCACCAACGCGGCTTCGCTACCAGCACTGCCAAAGCAGAACACGCGACGTTCGTTGCGGGAAAACAATCGCGGTACAGCCGCGGCGGTCGCGTTGTTCACCGAGAACAATTGCCCAGGGATGTGTTTGTGTGCCGTGATCAGTCCGGTCACTGGTGCGTGCACGCGATGGTAGTCGCTCGGTGCGAGATAGATGGTCACAAACTGTCCGCCGCGATAGCTGGCGGCGACACCATCATCACCCAAAAGCTCGGCGAGACCGTAACGATAGCCTTTGGCCTGAAGCAACGTACCGTCCTCGATATCGCCGCATTGACTGACCACGCCGTCGCAGGGAGAAACCCAGGCCGGCGCCAACGCCAAAGGACGGCTGCCCGCCCGCAGTTCACGCGTGAAAAACTCGTTCGCTGATGCGTATCCATCCGGGACCGATCGATCGGCCTCGGCAACGTTGATTTCGAACATCCTTACGAGGCTTCGAATGATCAGGTTCTTGACCCACGGCGCGCGCTGCGACGTGAGCCAGCGCATTCCCCGAGTCAGCAGCTGCTGCGGAAGTACGTACTGCATCGTGATAAAGAGCGCGCGACCGGCGCGTTGCAGATGCTCCATCAAGGTGCCTGTCGCGAAACGGTCAGGTTCAACTCAAGCACAGGGTCGCCCTCGGAAAATAACGTCATCGGAATCCGCTCACCCTCGGCAACCGGCGACACAGGCTCCATGAGCATCAAGTGCAGACCACCAGGTCGGAGTTCGAGTTGGCCGCCGGGTGGGATGGTGAGTTCGGAGGTCATACGCATTTGCATAACGCCGGCAACCATCTGTGTTCTGTGGATTTCGATGCGCCCGAATTTCGGACTGCGAACCTCGGTCAGTGCGAGATCGGTTGATGCATGATTGTTGATCGTCATGTAGGCGGCTGAATTGACGCTGCCAGGCGCAGGTAGTCGGACCCAGGCATCTGAAACAGATGCTGGTGTATCCGGAGTGCAAGCCGCGACCAAGAGCACCACAGTCAACAGTACGGTTCTGTAGAGCGTCATTTTCAGGAATCCCCCAGCAATTGTTTCAGGTCATTCACGAGCGCAGTCTTGCGCAACGGTGGGCTAAACACTGCAGCCCATTCACCTTCAGGATTGATCGCAATGACCGCGCCCGAATGGTCCATGGTGTAGTCACCGTTCTCAAGCGGGATCTTCTGATAGAGCACACCCAGATTTTTCGAGAATGCGGCGAGCTCTTCGTCAGATCCGACGACGCCACGCACTGTCGGGTCGAAGAATTCGGTGTAGTCCCTCAGTCGGGCCGGCGTGTCGTGCTCAGGATCGACGCTGACGAGGACGATCTCGGGCAACTGAGACGCTTCGAGTTGCGCGGACAGATCGCCGCGAGCATCCACCAGGAGCTGTAATGTGGTCGGGCAAATGTCCGGGCATCTCGTGAAACCGAAGAATACCAGTTGCCATTGTCCGACCAGCGAGTCGTTATCAAATCGCGTTGTCCCACTGGTCAGGGCAAAGCTCGCGATCTCACGCGGAGGCTCCAACAGCGTGCCGGCCGCCAGCACGGTAGGTTCCGGCTTGGAATTCAACAGGCTCGCCGCGATGCCTCCGGCCAACCCGATGATCGCTGCGCAAACGAGTGCAATTCTGTTCATAATTCGCAGGAACGCCTGACGACAAATGCCGGACGAAGGACACTAGAGGAAGGATGGATTATTTCACATTGCCTGGAAATGGAGAAACCATCCACGATGCTGTGGTTCGGTCGCGACCATGATTGAGCATGGCACTGAACTTCGCGACTTGCTCGGAGAGCAGGTCTCGGGAGCGCGCTGGATCAACGCACTCGCGGCGTTGTTCACGAACGCGAATTTGTATTTTGGCCATGGCACAACCAGCGCTGAAGACGAGGCCGCGTGGTTAGTTGCTGATACGGGCGGTATCGACTACGCCGATCCCAACTGGCAAGCGCAGTTTGCAGCCCTTGTTGAGCGCCCGTTGACCGAAGCCGAACAGAAGCGGGTCATCGCCCTGGCCGAGCGAAGAGTCCAATCGCGTCAGCCGCTGGCCTATCTCCTAAACCGCGCTTGGTTTTATGGCCAGTCGTATTTCGTCGATGAGCGCGTGCTGGTTCCGCGCTCACCGATAGGCGCTCTCATCGATTCCGGCTTCGAGCCGTGGTTAAGTGCTGCAGCGGTAAGTCGTGTGCTGGATCTTTGCACCGGCAGCGGGTGTCTTGCGATCAATGCGGCGCATCGTTTTCCGAATGCAGTAGTTCATGCAACCGATCTCTCCGCCGATGCGTTGGAGGTCGCTGCAATCAATGTCGAAGCGCACCAGGTACAGGATCGCGTCAGGCTGATGCAAGGCGATCTGTTCGCGGCGCTGCCGACCGGCGAGACCTACGATGTCATCATCACAAACCCGCCGTATGTCGATGCCGATGAGATGTCTGCGCGTCCACATGAGTTTCGCGCTGAACCCGAGCTCGGGTTGGCGGCCGGCGGTGACGGTCTTGACCTTGCGCGCCCGATTCTGCGAGACGCAGCAGAGAAGCTTCGGCCCGGCGGCCTGTTAGTGATGGAGGTGGGTGCGAGCGACGAGGCGTTGCAAGCCGCCTATCCCACGGTACCATTCACTTGGTGGTTATCAGACGATCAGGGATACGGAATTTTGATCATGGAGCGTGAACAGTTGCAGGCGCATGCGGGCGCGTTGAGGTCGGCATGACGGGCAACACCTATGGACAGGCATTTCGTGTCACGACGTTCGGTGAAAGCCACGGTCCTGCACTCGGGTGCGTTATTGATGGCTGTCCTCCGGGCATGCCACTGGAAGCGGAAGATATCCAGATCGATCTCGAACGCAGGCGCAGCGGCAAGTCGCGCTACACCAGTCAGCGGAAAGAGCCCGATGCGGTTGAGATCCTGTCCGGGGTCTTTGAAGGGGTAACCACTGGCACGCCGATCGGTTTGCTGATCCGGAATACGGATCAACGCTCGCGAGACTACTCGAAGATTCGCAACACGTTTCGACCTGGTCACGCGGACTACACCTATCAGCACAAATATGGTGTGCGTGATTACCGCGGCGGCGGTCGTGCGTCAGCGCGAGAAACCGTGATGCGGGTTGCCGCCGGTGCCGTGGCTCGAAAATACCTTCAGACCAGCTTCGGCGTCAGCGTCTCGGGTTATTTGACGGCACTCGGGCCATTCGAGCTCGCCGCCAAGGACTTGTCGATCGTCGATGACAACCCGTTTTTTTGTGCTGACCCTGATCAGTTGGATGCCCTTGCGGATTACATGGATCAGCTCCGCCGGGATGGTGATTCTATCGGTGCCAGAATTACGGTCACGGCCTCGGGCGTGCCTGTCGGCTGGGGCGATCCTGTGTTCGACAAGCTAGAGGCGACCCTCGCGCGGGGCCTCATGAGCATCAACGCTGTTAAGGGTGTCGAGTTTGGCGCAGGTTTCAGAGTGGTTTCTCAAAAAGGCTCGGAGCATCGCGATGAGATCACGCCGGATGGGTTTACCAAGAACGATGCCGGCGGGACGCTGGGCGGGATTTCCAGCGGCCAGGACGTGGTTGCAAGTATCGCGCTAAAGCCGACTTCGAGTATCACTCGACCCGGCAAGACCATAGACCGTTCCGGTGAGGCGACCGATGTCGTGACCACCGGACGGCATGATCCGTGTGTGGGTCTGCGTGCAACACCCATCGCCGAGGCAATGATGTGTCTGACACTAATGGATCACGCCGTGCGACAGCGCGGGCAGGTAACCGCTGCGGATCTCGCGGCAGGCAATGCCGCAGTACCTGTATTTGAGGCCAAAGGTAATGACTGAACGAAGTATCGATGTTGCCGTTGTCGGTGCAACCGGCGCGGTTGGCGAGGTCATGCTGGAGATTCTTGCCGAACGCGATTTCACCAAGGGCGAAGTGCACGCACTCGCTAGCGAGCGATCTGTGGGAAAACGGGTTAGCTATGGAGATCGCACCCTTAAGGTAGCGGATCTCGCGACCTTCGATTTCTCCAAAGTCAGCATCGCGCTGTTTTCTGCTGGCGGGAGCGTTTCGCAAGCCTATGCGCCAAAGGCGGCCGCCGCGGGTTGTGTTGTGATCGACAACACTTCTCACTTTCGTCAGGAAGATGGCATTCCTCTGGTCGTGGCGGAGGTCAATCCACAGCGAATCGCGGATTACAAGAATCACAACATTATCGCCAATCCGAACTGCTCGACCATGCAGATGCTGGTGGCCCTAAAACCGATTTACGACGCCGCGGGAATCTCGCGAATCAATGTCGCGACCTATCAGGCGGTTTCGGGTGCAGGCCGTGCCACCATCGAGGCGCTAGCGGGGCAGACCGCCAGGCTGCTGAATGGCAAGCCGCTGGATCTGGAGGAAGGCGAGCCTCAGTTTGCGTTCAACGCCGTGCCTCACATCGATGTGTTTCAGGACAATGGCTACACCCGTGAAGAAATGAAAATTCTCTGGGAGACACGCAAAATCCTCGAGGATGACACCATTATGGTCAACGCTACCGCGGTTCGAATCCCGGTGTTCTATGGGCACTCAGAGGCGGTCAATATCGAGATGCGAACACCGATCAAGGCCGAAAAAGTGCGTGAAATCCTTCGCTCAGCGCCGGGTGTTTCAGTGATGGATGAACCAGTTTCTGGCGGATATCCGACGCCCGTCACAGAAGCGGCTGGCCATGATCCTGTATTTATTGGCCGCATTCGAGACGACATAAGCCACCCACAGGCGATTAACCTCTGGATTGTGGCCGACAACATACGTAAGGGCGCGGCGCTAAATAGCGTGCAAATTGCTGAAATATTGGCGGAAAATCATTTATGAGCTATCATTGCGCGCGCTTGGGAAGACAGATTATGTCTTGCGGAAAACCCGCCGAAACAAAGAAAACACCTGCGGACGGGCAGGCTGGAGATAGGAATATGCATCGTTGGTTGGCTGCGCTGATTTGTGGCCTGACACTCATGCTGTCGCAAACCGCAGCAGCACTGGGCCTCGGGGAAATCACAGCGCGTTCCGCATTGAATGAACCGATGCGAGCAGAAATCCAGCTACTCGGTGCAACCCGAGACGAGCTTCGCAACCTGGAAGTCCGGCTGGCACCGGCGGAAACCTTCGAGCGCAATGGCATCGTTCGCGCTGGCTTTCTTTCTCGTCTGCGATTCCGTGTCCGCCCCGAGCGCGCGGTTGTTGAGGTCACATCAACCCAACCGATTACCGAGCCGTTCGTCACTTTATTGGTAGAAGTGGTGTGGCCTCGCGGTCGGTTGCTTCGCGAGTACACCATCTTGCTGGACCCGCCGACTTATGCGGCGCCCTCGGCGAGCAATGCGGCGCCCGTCACGCGCAATGCAGCGCCAGCGCCAGCATCTGGTGGTGTGATTCAGCGCCCAGGGCGTCCCTCGAATGCTGCGAGCCCGGCGCCAACGCAGCGCCCCGCGTTCAACGGCTCTCAGTACCAGGTCCAGCGCAACGACACCCTTTGGGAAATTGCAAACCGCATTCGGCCTGAGGGAACCGATATCAATCAGACGATGCTCGCCCTGTACGAAGCTAACCCGGGGGCGTTCGACGGCAACATTAACCTCCTGCGCGCTGGTGCCACGCTTCAGGTGCCGAGCGAGCAGGAACTCTTCGCTATCAATCGGCAGAATGCGCTTGCAGAAGTGCGTCGACAGAATCAAAGCTGGAGAGGCACAGGCTCTTTGACGTTGGTCGCGCCGGACGAAGACACCGATCTCGGTGGCCTCGGCAGTGGCGGATCGACATCAAGTGCTAGTGCGAGTGACAGCGGTGAAGCGCAGGCACTGCGCTCAGAACTGCAGGCGGCAGAGCGTCAGCTTGCATTGCGAAACGCTGAGCTTGCCCGGCTGCGTGAACAGCTGGCCGTGCAGCAGCGAGCCGAGTCCGAGGCCGCTCAGGATGACGATGAACCTGTTGTCGCAGCGGTGGAACCCGAGCCGGAAGTGCCGGATACAACCGAGGCTGATGCGCCTTTGTATGGCGAATATGAGCCGGCGGCAGAGGATTCGACCGAGGTATTTGCAGAGTCCACAGAGACACAAGACGGTGACACGACCGAAGCCGCAGCGGAACCCGAGCCGGAGCCCGTAGCAGCCCGACCACAGGTTTCGACGCCAACGGTAACGACAACGCCAGCATCGGAAAGCCTGATCGATCAGATTCTCGGCAGCATGTGGACCTACGTTGCGGCCGGTGTGGCGCTGGTGCTCGCCTTGTTGGGCGTCGCCGCTGTGCGCCGTCGTTCAGAATCCGATACGACCGGCACGTGGGAAGCGCTGGATGCCTCCGATCTCGAGGATCTCGATGGCACTTTGGCGGCCACGGGTCGATTGCGTGAACTGAACAAAGGCGGCGACACGATTCGCAAGCCAATCGAGGCGCCGGCGCTCGAGGATGCGATGGAGCAAACCTCGCCAGTCGACGAGGTGCCAACGCCTTCGGCTGCGCCCGCGGCAGCGCCGAGCGAAGAGTTCAACATTGAGGATACCTTCAGCTCCGACACGGCGATTAACCTTGACCAGTCCGATCCACTCGCGGAAGCGGACTTCCACATGGCTTATGGACTGTTCGATCAAGCCGCGGACCTGATCAATGGCGCGCTCGCCGTCGACAGCTCGGATGTCCGTCTCCAGCAAAAGCTGTGCGAAATCTATTTCCAGTGGGGCAAACAAGACGGCTTTGTCGACGCGGCTCAGAAACTCAAGGCCAGTGTTCCTGCTAACGATCCAGCATGGAACAGCGTTTTGATCATGGGCCAGCAGATTGCGCCGGCGCACGAGATGTTCAGTGGTGCGGTTGTGTCGGGCGGCAGCGGTGACCTCGATCTATCGTTCGACGAGACACGTGCACTGGAGGCGGCTGACATCGATGCGGCAATCGAGCCGGCGTCGGGCAACACCGGCACCTTCGAAGAAGTGTTTAGCGGTGACGGTGACACGGGCACAGTTGAGCAGCTGGCCGACATGAGCGGCATCGATTTCGAGTTTGACGAAACGCTTGCGAGCAGCAATGAGTCCAGTGACGAGACCGAGGAAGCGCCCATTGATTTCGGTGACGATGACGCGGCGATCGATTTCTCGCTAGACGGACTCGACGATGAGCTGGAGACAAGTTCGGGAGGCGACACCGTTGAGCAGCCTGTCGATCTCGATGACCTCGACGCAGATATCGAAAACACCGCGGAACGCGAGGGTATCGATCTCTCTGCGATGAGCGTGCTTGACGAGAGCACCGAGGCGATGACTGAGACCACCGGCGATGCGACCGCGGAAATCGGAGCGGATTTGCTGGACGCGACGGGTGTTACTTCGGTGTTGCCCGACGACTTCAAAGTTGATTTGCCTTCCGAGCCTGAAGCAGTTTCCGACGATGCGGAGACGCTGCTTGCCGACACCTCCGGTCTGGTGCTCGACGATCTCGATCTCGATGCCGGCGACGCAGCGGATTCGACCAACATCATGCCGTTGGCGAATAACGATGGCGAAGTCGATCTCGACGTCGCCGACCTTACGTCGGAGCTGCGTGTTGACGATATCAGTGCAGCCACCCAGGAATTGCCGGCAGGCAATGGCGATGCCACGCTGTTTTCCGATGAGGTGTTTGCGGGGGACGCAGACAGTGATGCGGACACAGGATTGAATCTGGCGCTGGATGATACCGGTGAGACCAACGTGGCCGAAGTTGGGACCAAGCTCGATCTCGCTCGCGCGTACGTCGATATGGGCGATCCTGAAGGTGCGCGAAGCATTCTGAAGGAAGTCATGAACGAAGGTGATGAGTCTCAGCAGGCGGAAGCACAGAAGCTGCTGGAGGCACTTGGCGCCTGAGTGACGTCTTTGCGCCGAGCGTGTCTGTGTGTCGAGTACGATGGCAGCCGCTACCACGGTTGGCAGTACCAACATCACTCGACCAGCGTTCAGGCAGTCTTGCAAGACGCCCTTGGCAAGGTTCTTGATCAGTCTGTAGAAGTCGTCTGCGCGGGGCGCACCGATACCGGCGTTCATGCCACAGGGCAGATCGTCCACTTTGATACCGATGTTGAACGCTCGCTTCGAGCTCTCACGCTCGGTACCAACAGCCACCTACCTAGCGATGTATCGGTTCGTTGGTCGCACTGGGTCGACGAGGGATTCCACGCGCGTTTCGCCGCAGTCGAACGTCGCTACCGCTATCTGATCCTTTCGAGCGCCAGCCGTTCCGCCTTGTACGCAAATCGCGTCTGGGTTCAGCCGCACGAACTGAACGGGGCCGCAATGCAGGCCGCCGCTAACGCGCTGCTGGGCGAACATGATTTCTCATCGTTTCGCGCCGCGGGATGTCAGGCGAAGCATCCGGTGCGCCTCCTGAAACAGCTTCGTGTGTCACAGCGAGGAGCGTGGACCGTAGTTGATGTTGCTGCGAATGCTTTCTTGCAGCACATGGTGCGCAACATCACGGGCATGCTGTGGCATGTCGGCGTTGGAAAAAGCAGCGTTGATGCCGTTCCAGCGTTGCTTGCGGCAAGAGATCGCACTAAGGCGCCCGTTGCTGCGCCGGCAGCAGGGCTTTACCTCACAGAGGTTCGTTATCCCGGGCATTTCGATCTGCCACAACCAGAGGCGGAAGACGAGAGTCTCTTGCCGTTGGAACCGATGATTCCGTTGCGAGCGTAGCGCTGCTCCATCCATTTGCAGATCGCGCTACAATACTCGGATGAGTTGGTTCGAGAAATTGATGCCCTCGCGCATCACCACGGAGCGGCGCACCAAGTCTGTGCCGGAGGGCATCTGGATTCAGTGTGAGAAGTGCGGTGCGCAGCTCTACCGCGCCGAGCTCGCGAGGAATCTGCTGGTATGCCCGAAATGCTCTCACCATATGAGAATGGGCGCGCGCGAACGTCTAATGACGTTTCTCGACGAGGGCAGCATGAATGAGCTCGCCGCGGAACTCCAGCCTCAGGACCCCCTGAAATTCCGGGATAGCAAGCGTTATCGAGATCGCATCACCGCGGCTCAGAAGACGACCGGCGAAAACGATGCATTGATCGCAGCGTCAGGGAATCTCTATGACAAACCCATCACTGTGGTCGCGTTCGAGTTTCGGTTTATGGGTGGCTCCATGGGATCGGTCGTCGGCGAGCGGTTTGCTGTGGCCGTCCGGCATGCGATTGAACAACGCACGCCGTTAGTCTGCTTTTCTGCAAGCGGTGGCGCGAGAATGCAGGAAGCCCTGTTCTCGCTATTCCAAATGGCCAAGACAAGTGCTGCGCTCGCTTCACTTTCGCAGGCGGGACTGCCCTACATCTGTGTATTGACCGATCCAACCACGGGTGGCGTATCGGCGAGCCTAGCGATGCTTGGGGATCTCAATCTTGCAGAACCAAAAGCGCTGATCGGTTTTGCAGGGCGACGTGTTATCGAACAGACCGTGCGCGAGACGTTGCCCGATGGTTTTCAGCGCAGCGAGTTTCTGCTCGAACACGGTGCGCTCGACATGATCGTGGATCGCCGCGAGATGCGACCGGTCATCAGCGATCTCTTGCGAAAACTCACCAAACAGCCGATGCGGATTGCTGACAATACGGTCAGCATAAAGGCGCTGGACTTGAGTGATTCAGATACGGAGTGAGGCCGTCTCGCCCGAGCTCGCTGAATGGCTGGGCAGAATCAATACGCTGGATCCGTCGCGTATTGAACTTGGGCTTGCGCGCGTCAACGCGGTCCTGCCGAGATTGGGGATCGACCGAGACATACTCACCATTTCCGTGGCAGGTACAAACGGCAAAGGCACATCTGTGCACTTGGTCGACTCGCTGTTGCGGGCAGTCGGCAATCGTGTAGGTCGCTATACATCACCGCACTTGTCGCGTTTCAACGAGCGGATCGCAATCGACAACGAGCCGGTTTCGGACGCTGAACTTATCGCTGCCTTCGAGGCTGTGGCTACGGCCCAACTCGATACGCCACTCACGTATTTTGAGTTTACGACGCTCGCGGCGCTTGTCGTATTCTCAAGAGCGAGTGTTGCCGTTCAGGTGCTCGAGGTCGGCCTCGGGGGGCGTCTGGACGCCGTTAACGCGGTCATTCCCGATGCGTGTTTGTTGACCGGTGTCGACTTCGATCATCAAAAGTGGCTGGGCGACACGCTCGATGCGATAGGGCGAGAGAAGGCTGGGATATTCCGTGCGAGCGTTCCGGCGGTTGTCGCGACACCCAATCCGCCGAAGTCCGTGCTGGAAACCGCGCGCGCGGTAGCGGCAGATCTTTGGAGAGCCGGCGATGACTTTGCGGTGGACGAAGGTCGCTATCGTGGACGTGATCGCACGCTCGATCTTCCAGAGCTCAATGATCCGGTGCAGTTGCAGCTTCTGGCGGGCGTGCTGGCGGTACTTGAGTCTTTGGGTCTTCTGGTGCGCATTCGCACCCGGGACATTGAAGATGCGCTGGGTACGCCGATTCCGGCGCGTCTTGAGTTGATTACCCGGGAGCACGAGTTGCTTCTGGATGTCGCGCACAATCCGCAATCGATTGATCGACTGGCGGCCTGGTTGCAGGCGAATCCCGCGCGGCGCGGCAATACACTGGTTATGGGAGCTATGCGGGATAAGCCAGTTGCGCAGCTGGTCGAGCGTTTGACCCAGGTGATTGATCGCTGGATTGCGGTTGCGGCCGATCTTGAACGCGCCATGGAAGCAGCAGAGCTCGCCGCTATCATGGCGCAAGCGGCGGGTGCACCGGCGCTGGTTGCAGGGTCGCCAATCGCCGGGTTACGCAGCGCAGAATCACTGACACCACAGGGTGGCAGGATAGTGGTAGCCGGATCATTCCCGGTCGTCGGTGCTATCCGAGCGGCGCTATAATTCGAGTTATGGAACGCGCAATGAAAGAACGATTGATTGGGGCTGTAGTTCTCGTAACGGTGGCGTGGCTGTTGATTCCGGTGTTTTTGGACAGCAACACGGATGCTCCTGATGCAATGACTACCCGAACGGTTAGCCTGCCAGGAGTTGAGGGCGTATCCGGCGACGCTGATGATCAGATGCGCACGGTCACTTTACGTGCCCGGGATAGCGCTGCGTCGGAGCCGCCACCGAACCAACCGCCTGTTGAAATTGAGCTACCTGCACCAGAGCGCATCATTCAGCCTACCGACGATGCTGATGAAGCAGCGACGTCACCGTCGACCGAGGTGGCGTCGGAGGCGCAGCCCGCGGACGAAGTCGAGTCCGAGTCAGCCTCGCCTGATGACGCGGAGCCCGACGTCGGCGCCGAGGTGGTTGCCGATGTCGCGCCTGAACCTCAGGTCTCGCCACCACCGGCGGTAGCCGCATCGCCGCAAACCGAAGCCGATACCTCGACGTCACAAAGCGCGGAGCTCTGGGTTGTGCAAGTTGGCAGTTTCGGTCAGAGGGCGAATGCCGAGGCTCTTATGAAAAGGCTCATCGACGGCGGGTTTCCGGCATTTGTGAGCGAGATTCAGGCATCGGGCCGCACGATGCACCGAGTGCGTGTGGGGCCGCAGAAGAATCGCGCGGCTGCGGATGCCATGGTGGCGAGATTGAAGGCCGCAGGTCAGGACACGGCACGCAGTGTCCGATATCCCTGAAATTTTCCGTGGGGCAGCGTTCCTTGGGTTTGGTAACATGCGCGCTGCGGATAGTGCGTCGGATCGACTATGACGGTGTTTGACTGGGTATTCACGGCAATCCTTGCGATCTCGATGATTGTGGGGGTGTTCCGAGGTTTCGTTAAAGAGGCGATTTCCGTCGGTTCTCTCCTTATTGCGGTTTGGGCTGCGTTCAACTTCGCACCGATCGGCGAGGATATGTTGGCTGAGTGGGTTGGCTCAGCTGCCGCGAGGGTTTGGGCTGCTCGTATCATCATCTTCACGGTGGTCTTGATGCTGGGCGGTCTTATCGGTTGGGCAATCTCGCGTTTCATCAACCAGGTCGGTATGTCCGGAGTCGACCGAACACTCGGACTTGGCTTTGGTCTGGCGCGCGGCGCCTTGATCGCGGGCTTGATCGTTCTTGTGGGTCCCTACCTTGAATTGGACCGAGACAGCGCCTGGCAAAATTCACGGATGATGCCGTATATGCAGAATGTCGCTGATGGCATCGCCATCCTTGCGCCGCGTGCGCTCGATTATTTGCGTGAGGAGATCACACTGCCGGCGCCAACAGTACAACCTGACGCGCCAGAGCAACCGTCGGACTCCGAGGAGGACGTCTAGGATGTGCGGCGTGGTCGGTATCGCGGGCGGGAGCGCACCGGTCAATCAAGCGATCTATGATGCGCTAACCGTCATGCAGCACCGCGGTCAGGATGCCGCGGGGATCGTGACAACCGATAACCGCAACGTCTTCGCGCGCAAGAAGAATGGTCTGGTTCGTGATGTTTTCCAGCAGCGCCACATGGAACGTCTGGTGGGTAATGCGGGCATCGGTCATGTGCGCTATCCCACCGCTGGCTGCTCGAGCTCGGGCGAAGCGCAGCCCTTCTACGTCAATTCGCCCTACGGCATCGTGCTCGCCCACAACGGGAATCTGACTAACGCGGATGCGCTCGGCGACATGTTGGTACAGAGCGAGCGTCGCCACATCAACACCGGCTCCGATTCGGAAGTGCTGCTGAATGTGTTTGCGCACGAATTGGCGGCCGCGACAGATCAGGAAGGGTTTCGGCCGGGGACGCTATTCGCGGCGATCGAAGCGATGGCGAAGCGTTGCGTTGGCGGATACGCGGTCGTTGCCATGGTGATCGGGCATGGTTTGGTCGGGTTCCGAGACCCTTGGGGTATTCGACCACTCGTGCTGGGCAGTCGTGATGACCATGGGCGCACGGAGTACATGATCGCCTCAGAGTCGGTCGCACTGGATGCATTGGGCTTTACGCGTGAGCGCGATATCGCCCCGGGTGAGGCTGTGTTGGTCGACGCCAATGGTCGCCTGCATGCCCAACAGTGTGTGATGCGAAAGTCGTATTCGCCGTGCATCTTTGAGTATGTGTACTTTGCACGACCCGATTCGATCATCGACAACATTTCCGTCTACAAAGCACGCTTGCGCATGGGCGATTGTCTGGCGGAGAAAATTCTGCGCCTGCGACCCGATCACGACATTGATGTTGTCATTCCGATTCCCGATACCAGCAGGACGGCTGCGGTGCAGGTTGCCCATGGGCTTGGCGTGAAGTATCGCGAAGGCTTCATCAAGAATCGCTATATAGGCAGAACGTTCATCATGCCGGGTCAGGAGCAGCGCGAGCGTTCCGTGCGCCGAAAACTTAACGCTATCGATCTTGAGTTTCGCGGCAAGAATGTCCTGTTGGTCGATGATTCAATCGTCCGCGGTACGACTTCGCAACAGATCATACGTATGGCGCGAGAGGCGGGTGCACGCAACGTCTACTTCGCTTCGGCGGCACCTCCTGTGCGCTACCCGAATGTTTACGGCATCGATATGCCCGCCGCGCATGAGCTGATTGCTCACGGCAGGAGCGATGGTGAAATCGAGCAGGCGATCGAGGCGGATTGGTTGATCTATCAGGATCTCGACGGCTTGATAGAGTCGGTAAAACACGACCATGCGGGCATTCAGGATTTCGATACGTCCTGTTTTTCGGGTGACTATGTCACCGGGGACGTCACAGACGATTACCTGCAGCACGTGGCAAGTCAGCGCGGCGAGCGGCCAGCGCTGAAGCACGTCGAAGGTGCGAAACATGCTGCGGGCTGAGGGCCGTGAGGACGGGTTCGCCGCAGAGGTGCCCGATGCTATTCAGCTTTTTCTGCAAAAACCGTCCTCACGAGCGTGGGCGCAGGCTGCAGCTGCGGATTTGCCGACGCTGTTGATTGATCACGGCAATTGCGAGCTCAAGGCGGCAAGCACTGCGTTGTCTTTGTTGCACAAATACGCGCAACACGATGCGTTGGTCTGGCGTATGTCGCGTCTCGCGCGCGAGGAGCTTCGTCATTACGAGCAAGTCCGGCAAATTGCCGGTGAGCTCGGTATTGAGTGGGAGCCGAGGAGCGCGTCGGTCTACGCGGCGGGGCTGCGCGCTGAGATCTCACAGAACGAACCGCAACGCTTGATCGATACACTGATTATCGGTGCGTTCATTGAGGCGCGATCCTGCGAGCGTTTCGCGTTGATTGCACCCGAACTACCGGATCGACTCGCGCGCTTCTATCGTGGCCTGTTGGCGTCTGAGGCACGCCACTTCGCGCACTACCTTGAACTGGCGCAGTCGTTTTCGCAGGAACCGATCACCGGCCGAGTAGACACGATTCGACGCCGTGAGCAGGGCCTGATCACACAGCCAGCCGCTGATGTGCGATTCCATAGCGGCCCGCCATCGATTGCTACCGAGGCAGCGATTCCAGCCTGAACCCGGCTTCATCCCAATGACCGACGCTTCCCTGGGTGTACCAGTCGCCTAGTACCAGGCGTTGCGCCGGCTGACCATCGGGCAAGGTAAGATCGTGAATCATGGGCCGGTGGGTATGTCCGTGCAGCATGCATGTCACCTCGTATTCAAGAAGTGCGTTTTCGATCGCCTCTGAATTCACGTCCATGATCTCCATGGACTTGGCGGCGTTTGCTGATGCACTCTCACTGCGAGCTTGCCCGGCCATTTGGCGTCGCGCTTCGATCGGTAGCGACAGCACCTGCTGCTGCCATGCCGGGTCGCGTACGGTCTTGCGCACGGTCTGATACTCGATGTCATCGGTGCAGTAGCGGTCTCCATGGCTTAGCAGCACACGCGTGCCCTCGATCTCATGCACAACAGGGTCATCCAGCAGCGTCATGCCAGTGCGTCGCGCAAACTGCTGACCAATTAGAAAGTCACGGTTCCCGTGCATGAAGTATGTGGGGATACCTAGCCTCGTGAATTCTGTAAACGCATCCTGAACCATCGAGTAGTGTGGCTCGGGGTCGTCGTCGCCTATCCATGCTTCGAACAGATCGCCAAGGATGTAGAGCGTCTCGGCCTTTCGCGCATCTTTGGCGAGAAAATCGACCAACTGTCGTGCAATCTCCGGTGCACCGGGATCAATATGAAGATCGGAGATGAAGAGCGTTGTCACTGCGACTCTTCGAGCGCTTTCAGTTCAGCTTCCGCTGCTTCACGCGCAGCCTTAGCGCGGTCGGAGATTTCCTGTACCGATAATTTTCTGGCGCTTCTGATTAACACCGGAAGTGAGGGAACATCCTCCGCAAAAGGTCCGGCGGGACCGGTTGGTGAGGCGGCGATCTTATCGATAGTTTCCATGCCCTCAATGACGTTGCCAAAAACGGTATAGCCCCAACGCTCGGAGCGCGGGTCCAGACCTGAGTTGTCCTTGAGATTGATGTAGAAACTCGCGGTGGCGCTGTGTGGATCATCTGTTCTTGCCATAGCGATGGTCCCGCGCTGGTTACTTAGACCGTTGCCGGATTCATTCACTACCGCAGGTGCTTCGCCCTTGGTTTCCAATTCGATCGTGTGACTGCCGCCCTGTACTACGAAGTTCTTGATGACCCGATGGAAAACAGTCGCGTCGTAGTGATCCGCTTCGACAAGCTGCAAAAAATGCCTCACCGTAAGCGGAGCACGGCTCGCTTCGAGCTCTACGATGAAGTCTCCCTGAGTTGTCTCAAACAACACCTGCGGGAAACCGCCGGGCAGGCTGCCGTGCGGGCCATGGTGCGCCTGGGTCGCGGGAGCCGTTAGGAAGGCCGCGAGCAGCGTCACGATGAGTTTGGTTCTAAGTGCCATTTTATGCTCCTACAAGTACTCGCTAGTGGTGCGGAACATAGCAGAGCAGGCCATTGATCGGTACTTACGTCGTTGACGCTGCTTCGCTCGCGCGCGCATAATGCGCGTCGCAAAAGCGTACAAGCATCCGTAACCGGGGCATGGCGCAGTCTGGTAGCGCATCTGCTTTGGGAGCAGAGGGTCGGGAGTTCGAATCTCTCTGCCCCGACCACGGTTGTACCGTTTTTGCGGAGAGGATCCGGACAACGCGCCCGTAGCTCAACTGGATAGAGCATCGGCCTTCTAAGCCGGCGGTTGCAGGTTCGAGTCCTGCCGGGCGTGCCAGGGTCCCGGTGAGAGGGGAGGCGCAGGGCGCCGAAACATCTGTGGTGGGCGTAGCTCAGTTGGTAGAGCCCCGGGTTGTGATCCCGGTCGTCGTGGGTTCGAGTCCCATCGTCCACCCCACTCCCACGGAGGGGTAGCATGGGATCTGACGCTAGGAAAGGCGGTGACACCAAGCTTGCGATCAGCAGTGTGATGTTGATCGATGACTGTGAAGTTGACCGGATGCAGTGCGAGCGCCTGCTGGGCAAAGCGGGTTTCGCGATGCGTCTGTTTAGATATCCCTCTGCTCGACAAGCACTGACCGAACTGGTTGACCGCGCTTCTCATGACAATTCGCCGGATGTGGTCCTTCTCGACCTCAATATGCCCTCTATGGACGGGTTCGAATTTCTCGACGCGGCCTCCCAGTCTCTCGGTGACTCACTAGGGGGCGCGAAGGTCGTGATGATGTCAGATGCGATGATGGAGGCCGATCGGCGTCGCGCCGAATCGCATCCGGCAGTCCGAATGGTTCTGCATAAACCCCTGGACCGTAGTGATTTGGATCGCATCACAGATCTGGCGGCTAGCGCGCCTCGAAAGGCGGATCTTTAGAGGCGTTCTCCAAGCGCGAATCCTGCGTTATACTAGCGGGCTACTTTCAGGCACAGATGCGAGAGTGGCGGAATTGGTAGACGCGCTGGATTTAGGTTCCAGTGGGGTAACCCGTGAGAGTTCGAGTCTCTCCTTTCGCACCAGCCTTTGCTCCAAAACGGTGTGCTGAGAATTGCATGCCCCAGTTAATCCCCGGTAACAGAAGAGATCGGAAGGTAATCACCGATGATGGTATCCGTTGAGTCCAGCGGCGCACTTGAGCGCCGGATGCGAGTTCAAGTCCCCGCTAATGAGATCGATCAAAAAGTCTCTGAACGTCTTAAACAGGTAGGGCGAAATGCCAAGGTCGAGGGCTTCCGACCCGGCAAGGTTCCGTCCAAGGTTGTGGCCAAGCGCTATGGACCGCAGATTCGCCAGGAGGTGATCTCGGAGGTGATGCAGTCGAGCTACGCCCAGGCGATACAGAAGGAATCGCTAAGTCCGGCGGGCAACCCGAGCATCGAGACCGAGACTACGGATGCCGGAGAAGATTTTGCCTACATCGCGACCTTCGAAGTATTCCCTGAAGTTGCGTTGAAAGATCTCGACAAGATGTCGATTGAGTTGGCCGAGGTCGAAATTGAAGACGCTGATGTCGACAAAGTGATCGATAGTCTGCGCACTCAGCGATCTACCTGGGAGCCCGTCGAGCGCGCGGCAGGCGATGGCGATCAGGTCATTGTGGACTTTGATGGAAAACTGGATGGTGAAGAGATTCCCAACGGTTCTGGTAAGAACGTTCCCGTGGAGCTCGGCGCCGGGCAGATGCTCGACGATTTCGAAAACGCCCTCGGTGGTATCGCGGCAGGCGAGACCCGTGAATTTGACGTCTCTTACCCGGACGACTATCCGGCAGAAGAGCTGGCTGGCAAGGTTGGGCAATTCACGGCCACCGTCAGTGCCGTGAACGAGCGTATCGTCCCGGAAATTGATGAAGAGTTCGTTAAGTCATTCGGGGTTGAGGACGGTAGCCTGGACACGCTGAAGAGCGAAGTCCGACAGAACATGCAGTCTGAACTCGATACGAAGCAGGCGGCGGATGCGAAACAGCAAGTTTTTGAGCAATTGCTGGAACACAATCCTATCGAGGTGCCCAACGCGCTCGTGCATCAGGAGGCGGCTGCGATGCAACAGCAGGCAATGCGCCAGATGGGTATTGAAGATCCTGAGAAAGCACCGCCACTGACCGAATTTCTCACCGGCGCAACACGTCGGGTGCAGATCAGCCTCCTGATTCAGGAGTTCATCAGCGTCGAGAAACTGGAGCTCGATCGCTCGAGAATTCCCGAGAAGATAAAATCATTGTTCGCTGGCTATGATGAAAACGAGGAAATGGTCGCTAACTATGCGAATGACCCGCGATTCTTGCAGCAGATCGAACCGATGGTGATGGAAGAGCAGGCCATCGAAGCGCTTCGGACCAAGGGCACGGAGAGCAGCAAGAAAGTGGGTTTTCAGGAATATATGGACGCGCGCTGAGTTATGCATAGAACTCATAGAGCATTAGGTCGTCTAAGCGTATAGTCCGAGACAACTCGAAACAGCAAAATTGGTAGTGGAGCACATGCAAACAACCCCGACCGCATTAAACCTGGTCCCGATGGTGGTAGAGCAGACCGCCAGGGGAGAGCGTTCCTATGACATCTATTCGCGACTGTTGAAAGAGCGAGTGTTGTTCATGGTGGGTCCCGTCGAAGACCACATGGCAAATCTCATCGTCGCTCAGTTGCTGTTTCTGGAGTCAGAGAACCCGGACAAGGACATCCATTTCTACATCAACTCACCGGGCGGTGCGGTGACGGCCGGTCTCGCGATCTACGACACCATGCAGTTCATCAAATGCGACGTCAGCACGATTTGCGTGGGGCAGGCAGCCAGTATGGGCGCATTGCTGCTATGTGGTGGGGCTGAAGGCAAGCGATTCGCACTGCCTCACTCGCGCATCATGGTGCATCAGCCGAGCGCAGGATTCTCGGGTCAGGCCACGGATATTGACATTCATGCGCGTGAGATTCTCGAAATGAAGAAACGGCTGAATGAAATTATGGCTCGCCATACAGGACAACCTTTCGACAAGATCCAGCAGGACACTGAGCGAGACAACTTCATGAGTAGTGAAGCGGCTCGAGAGTACGGTTTGATCGATACTGTGCTGGAGCGTCGCCCGGAGAGCATGTCGACAGGAGATTGACGCCGGGAGCGAGGCCTTCGGTATCAGATCTGTGATAAGGCCCCCAAGCCAGGTTTCAGGTTTTGCGGCGGCCGTAACAGGCGTGTTATATACGGCGTAATAGTCCGGTCTCTTATGGGTGAGGCCGGAGCAGAGGTAACAGCAAGTATGACAGACGACAAACGCGGCAAGGGTGACGACAGCAAGCTGCTTTATTGTTCTTTTTGCGGCAAGAGCCAGCATGAGGTGCGTAAGCTGATTGCAGGCCCATCGGTATTCATCTGTGATGAGTGCGTTGAGCTGTGCAACGACATCATTCGCGAAGAGCTTGAGGAAAGCTCGGAGCTCGGTAGCCAGAAGCTACCGAAACCCGCCGAGATCAATGCGACGCTTGATGACTATGTCATCGGTCAGGCACGTGCGAAGCGCGTGCTGTCGGTCGCCGTTTACAACCACTACAAGCGGTTGGAGAGCAAAGCCAGTGACCGTGGTCGTGACGAGGTGGAACTCGCCAAAAGCAACATCCTACTCGTGGGTCCTACCGGCTGCGGTAAGACACTGCTCGCCGAGACGCTCGCGAGACTCTTGAATGTACCGTTCACGATTGCGGACGCGACGACGCTGACCGAAGCTGGTTATGTCGGTGAAGATGTCGAGAATATCATCCAGAAGCTCCTGCAAAAGTGTGACTACGACGTCGAGAAAGCGCAGACGGGGATTGTTTACATCGATGAGATCGACAAGATCTCAAGAAAGTCGGACAACCCTTCGATCACTCGAGATGTTTCGGGTGAGGGCGTTCAGCAGGCGCTACTGAAGCTGATCGAAGGTACGGTTGCCTCGGTTCCGCCGCAGGGTGGTCGCAAGCACCCGCAGCAGGAATTTCTGCAAGTTGATACCTCAAACATTCTGTTCATTTGCGGCGGTGCGTTTGCAGGTCTTGAAAAAATCATTCGTGATCGCTCGTCCAAGAGCGGCATCGGTTTCGTTGCCGAAGTTCGCAACAATGAAGACGACGGCGCCATCGGCGAGCTGTTACATGATGTAGAGCCAGAGGATCTGATTCGGTTCGGCTTGATTCCCGAGTTCGTGGGCAGACTCCCGGTTGTAGCTACCCTCGAAGAACTCGACGAAGACGCGCTTGTTACGATCCTGGTCGAGCCGCGTAACGCCCTCACGAAGCAGTACAGAAAGCTGTTCGACATGGAAGGGGTGGAGCTCGAGTTTCGTAAGGACGCTCTGACGGCAGTAGCCCGCAAGGCGATGGAGCGCAAGACAGGTGCCCGGGGTCTGCGAACGATCCTCGAGAACGTGTTGCTCGATACCATGTACGACCTTCCGTCTCTGACGAATGCCAGCAAAGTCGTTGTTGATGAGTCCGTGGTGGTGGGCGAGAACGCGCCTTACATCATCTACGAATCGGATGATCCTGAGGTAGAGCCTCGGGCGACCGGCTCAGACTAATACCAGCCAACGCGAGCCGGGGCGTGCCAACGCGGTGCGCCCCGGCTTTTTTTGTGCTTGATTCTCGGGTCTGACGCCCCCATCTCGTCCTGTGAGTGGTACTCTCAATCCATCGCTTGCAGATTCACGCATGGCGGTGCCCACCGGAGCAATTTCTAGTGACCGATCAACAGACCAGTAGCCTTTTCAATGACGAGCAGAGATCGCTTGTGCCGGTATTGCCGCTGCGCGACGTGGTGGTTTACCCGCATATGGTGATTCCGCTGTTTGTTGGCCGCGATAAATCCAAAGTCGCGTTGGATCTTGCGATGGACAGTGGCAAGGAAATTCTCCTGGTCGCCCAACGCAGTGCAGACCTCGAGGATCCCAAGCCTGCAGATCTCTACGAAATCGGCACATTGGCGACAATTTTGCAGCTGCTCAAAATGCCCGATGGCACGGTGAAGGTGCTGGTCGAGGGCGGCTCACGCGCTCAGATTGACGCGCTGCACAGCGGGCCTCACTTTGCCGCTGAAATTACTGTGCTTGAGGAAGAGACGCGCTTCGATGAGCGAGAGGTCGACGTACTGACGCGTTCGATCATCTCGCAGTTCGAGCAGTACGTGAAGCTCAACAAGAAAGTGCCGCCGGAAATCCTGACATCATTGAACGGCATCGAGCAGCCTGGGCGCATGGCCGACACGGTCGCAGCGCATATGGCGCTCAAGCTCGACGACAAGCAGAAGATCCTCGAAATCGGTGATATTAAGGGGCGGCTCGAGCAAGTGCTGTCTCTCATCGAAGGCGAGATTGATCTGCTGCAAATCGAAAAGCGTATCCGCGGCCGTGTGAAGCAACAGATGGAGAAAAGTCAGCGCGAGTACTACCTGAACGAGCAGATGAAGGCGATTCAGAAAGAGCTCGGCGAAATGGACGATGCACCGAACGAACTCGCGGAGCTTGAGAAAAAAATCGATGCGGCGGGTATGCCCAAAGACGCGCTGGAGAAGGCAACCTCCGAGCTCAACAAGTTGAAGCTAATGTCTCCAATGTCCGCCGAGGCGACGGTGGTTCGCAACTACATCGATTGGCTTGTTAAAGCGCCCTGGAAGCAACGCAGCAAGATTCACCGCGATCTCGCCTTGGCAGAGTCTGTGCTCGAAGAAGATCACTACGGTCTTGAAAAGGTTAAGGAACGCATTCTCGAATACCTTGCGGTTCAACAGCGCGTTAAGAAACTGAAGGGACCGATCCTGTGTCTGGTAGGCCCACCAGGGGTTGGTAAAACCTCACTCGGCAAGAGCATTGCGCGCGCGACGAACCGCAAGTTCGCGCGGATGTCGCTGGGTGGTGTCCGTGATGAAGCAGAGATTCGTGGCCACAGGCGCACCTACATCGGATCGATGCCAGGCAAAGTGATTCAGAACCTTGCGAAAGTGAAGAACCGCAATCCGCTGTTCCTGCTCGATGAAATCGACAAAATGGCGATGGACTTCCGCGGCGACCCGAGTTCAGCGCTGTTGGAAGTTCTCGACCCTGAACAGAATGCGACCTTCAACGATCACTACCTCGAAGTCGATTTTGACCTATCGGATGTCATGTTTGTTTGCACTGCGAACAGCATGAACATTCCGGGCCCGCTGCTCGATCGTATGGAGGTCATCCGGATACCGGGTTACACAGAAGACGAGAAGC
This sequence comes from Pseudomonadota bacterium, assembly GCA_039027435.1. Taxonomy (GTDB): domain Bacteria; phylum Pseudomonadota; class Gammaproteobacteria; order Steroidobacterales; family Woeseiaceae; genus CALBPI01. The sequence continues at coordinate 74,683 of JBCCKF010000014.1, forward strand.
TTGCGATTGCAGAGCGTTATCTGTTGCCGAAGCAAATCAAGGAAAACGGTCTTGAGGATGGCGAGATCAGTGTCTCGCGGGCAACGCTAACCCACGTGATACGCCACTACACCAGAGAGGCGGGTGTGAGAAATCTCGAGCGTGAGATCTCCAAGCTCTGCCGTAAAGCGGTCAAGAAGCTCCTGCTTGAGGAGCGCAGCAAGCATGTGCGGATCACCCCGAAAAACGTTGGGAAGTTTCTTGGTGTGGAGCGATTCCGGCATGGCCAGGCCGAACAAGAGGATCAGGTAGGCCAGGTGACCGGTCTTGCGTGGACCCAGGTGGGTGGCGATCTGTTGACGATCGAGGCGACCACTGTGCCCGGCAAGGGCAAACTGATGCATACGGGACAACTCGGCGATGTCATGCAGGAGTCGATTCAAGCGGCGATGACGGTTGTTCGGAGCCGAACGCAGACGCTGGGTCTCGACGAGGAGTTCCACCAGAAAGCCGACGTACACATTCACGTACCTGAGGGCGCGACACCGAAGGACGGACCTAGCGCAGGTGTGGGCATGTGCACGGCTCTAGTGTCGGCATTCACGGGAATTCCAGTACGCGCCGAGGTTGCTATGACCGGCGAAATTACGCTTCGCGGTGAGGTACTGCCGATCGGTGGCTTGAAAGAGAAACTGCTAGCGGCACACCGCGGTGGGATTGAGACCGTCGTGATCCCCGAGGAAAACGAGAAAGATCTCGCCGAAATTCCGAAGAACATCAAAGACAAGCTGAACATTGTTGCAGTTCGTTGGATTGATGAGGTGTTGCAGGTAGCACTGCAGCACATGCCTTCGCCGAGGGAGACGGAATCCGAAACACAAACGAGCAAGAAGCGTACGAAGCCTCGGAAGGGTGGCGTAACGGCGCATTGAGGCCTCAGTGCACTTGAACACTTGGTTGACAGTGTTTTTTTGCGCTTGGTATAAAGATTCGAATCTGTGATTAATGTCCAATTGGACATTGATGCACGAGGGGGAGCAGCGAGAGCATAGTTCTCACAGACGCTGCGTTTTGAGCACATATAAGGAATTCAATATGAACAAGGGCGACCTGATTGACGCTGTAGCTTCTGCTGCGGACATCTCCAAAGCTGATGCTGGCAAAGCGGTTGATGCCGTGCTGGAAAGTATCACCGGCAGCCTGAAAAAAGGTGACAGCGTGTCGCTGGTCGGCTTTGGCACCTTCAGCGTTAAGCATCGTGCAGCACGTATGGGTCGCAACCCACAGACCGGCGCTGAGATCCCGATTGCGGCCAGCAATGTGCCATCTTTCAAGGCTGGCAAAGCCCTGAAGGATGCCGTAAACTAGCGCGCCTTCGCAGCGGCGGGGCAATCGAACGGGCAGGCCGCTCGGCAGTCTTGCGCGACTGTGACGCACGCTGACGGGTGCTTAGCTCAGCTGGAAGAGCGTCGCGTTTACACCGCGAAGGTCGGGGGTTCGATCCCCTCAGCACCCACCATATTAGGAGTGGTAGTTCAGTTGGTTAGAATACCGGCCTGTCACGCCGGGGGTCGCGGGTTCGAGTCCCGTCCACTCCGCCATTGAACGACAGCCGCCTGTATGACAGGCGGCTTTTTTTTTGAACAACAGAAGTGTTGGGTTTGGGGCACTGGGAATAGATCACGATGTTGCAGGATATCCGCGAAACCTTTATCGGCACCACGGGCAAGATTGTGCTGGGCGTCATCTTGTTGTTGCTTGCCGGGACCGGTCTGAATTACACGATCACGCCAAAGCAATTCGCCGCCAAGGTCAATGGTGAGGAGATTCCGGCGGTTGAGTTCGACCGGGAGTATCGCGGTCTGGTTTCTCAGTTCGGGGATCAGCAGATTCCGGAGTTTTTCCTCAACCAACTGCGCGACCAGGCCGTAGAGCAGGTACTGCAAACGCGGAGCGTACAACAGCATCTTTCGGACGCGGGTTATGCGATCTCGGATGAACAGGTTCGCGACTTCCTGATTCAGGTACCCGGATTTCAGATCGATGGTCGTTTCGATCAACAGACCTATCAGATCACACTTGCCAATAATGGTTTCACGCCAGCTCAGTATGAGAATAACCTCCGTCGCGTGCTGGCGACCCAGCAGTACCTTGGCACGCTGATTGGCACCGAGTTTGTGACGCCTGCCGAGATCCGCGAGTTCATAGAGCTTCGCGACGAGCAGCGCGAGATCGAGTATGCGGTGGTCAGCCCGGATGCGTTTATCGATCAGGTGACCGTTACCGACGCTGATGTGACCGCGTATTTCGAATCCAAACCGGATACCTACCGCACGCCTGAGATGGTCGACATCGATTACCTCACTGTCGACAGTGCTGCCGCTCGTGCAAACCTGTCTTTCACGGATGAAGCTCTGTCGGAGTATTTCGAATCTGTAGCTGAGGAATACACCGCACCTGAGGAACGGCGTGCACGTCAGATCCTGCTGGCCATCGGTGATAACGCTGAGACTGCTAAGATCGACGCGAATGCTCTGCGTGACCGCCTGGTTGCCGGTGAATCGTTCGAGACACTCGCTGGCGAATTTTCTATCGATGGTGGCAGCGCTCGACAGGGTGGTGACCTCGGCTGGGTACGCCTCGGTGATTTTGTCGGACCGGTTGAAGACGCGGTGTTCGCTCTGGAAGTTGGTCAATTGTCCGAGGTCGTGCAGAGTGAGTTTGGTCTCCATATTCTGAGATTGGATGAGGTGCGTGGCGGTGGTGCGGCAACACTTGCTGACGTTCGCGACGAGGTTGAGGAGCGCTACAGAGACTCTTTAGTCGATGATGCATTGTTCGATCTGCAAGCACGTGTCAGCGATCTGGAGTTCGAAGGTGCGACGCTCGAATCGATCGCCGAACAAACCGGGCTTGCCGTGGCCAGTTTCGAGGGTTATCACGCAAATCGCCAACAACCGTTTGGACAAGTTACCGAGATTCAGGATGCTCTGTTTGGTGAAGGCGCTGCCGAGAACGACGCAGGCACCCGTTTTGTTCAATACGATGACGCATCGGTGCTGATTCGCGCCAACGAACGTCGGGCCGCCGGTCGTCAACCCATCGAGAATGTGGCTGGCCAAATCCGCGAGTTACTCACCGAGCAGGCGGCGCAGGCGGTTGCTGACGAGCGCGGTGCGCAACTCTCGAGCGTGCTCTCAACCGATCCGAACATCAATTTTGAAGCGTTGGTACTGAACACCGAAGCCGAAGCCTTCGAAAAGCAGCTGGTGAGTCGAAACGCATCGATCATTCCCGCCGCTCTGGCGGCAGCGGTGTTCGACGCGCCCAGCGACGTATCGGCTGACGCGCCGCACACCGGCAGTGTTGCGGCACCGGGAGCAGGGTTTGTGATCTACCGAATGACACGCGTAGTACCGGGAGACCCTTCCGCGTTGCCGCAGCCGCAATTGGACGCGACTCGCAACCAGATCGCTCAGCAGCGCGCGGCTTTGCAGGTTGACGCACTCGCCCGCGCCTTGCGCGAGTCGGCGGATGTCGAGATCGGTCCGATCCTCGAACGACAGACAGCGACGCCCTGATCCACATGCGCAAACTTGAGCTGCACTGGCAGATTTTGCTCGCGATCGTCCTCGCGGCGGTCATCGGTGGTGTCTTGGGCGACCAGGCGACGATTGCCGGTTCGGTGCGTTTTGTTGATCTGTTCGATTTCATCGGCACGCTCTTTCTGAACGCGCTGAAAATGATCATAGTCCCGCTGGTGACCTCATCGATCGTCGTCGGCGTTGCGGGTATTGGCGATTCCGGCAACCTCGGCCGCCTTGGCGGTAAGACCATCGCCTTCTACGCTACGACAACACTGTTAGCCATTTTGATCGGCCTTGCGTTAATCAATGTGGTCGGGCCGGGGTACGACGCGAACGGAGAGCCCGTGCGCGACATCCTTGCCTTGACGGAAGACGCCTCCGATGTACGCGACAAAGTAGAGGGTAAAGGGGCCGGCGACTTTGCGGGCGTATTCCTTCGAATGGTGCCGCCCAACATCTTTGCAGCGGCAACTGACAACGGACAATTGTTGGGTTTGATTTTTTTCGCGCTGCTGTTTGGTTATTTCCTCACGCGTCTGCCCGATAGTCACCGCGATCCAATGTTCACATTCTGGGATGGCGTCTTCCGAGTGATGACGAGCATTACTGAATTTGTCATGAAGCTCGCGCCAATCGGTGTATTCGGACTGGTGGCCGAGACGGTGGCCCAGGTCGGCCTGGAAGGCTCCGATAGATTGTTGGGAGTGTTGCTGACGTTCTCGGCGGTCGTGGTCGCGGCACTCGCGTTCCATGTGTTCCTGACACTGCCGTTGCTGATGCGCGTCGTTGGGTTACGACCGTATTCGATGCTCTCAAAGATGAGCCCGGCGATGCTGACGGCATTCTCGACGGCATCGTCTTCGGCGACACTCCCTGTCACTATGGACTGCGTTGAAAACCGAGTTGGCGTATCAAGACGAATTTCGTCTTTTGTGTTGCCTCTCGGTGCGACCGTCAACATGAACGGCACTGCGTTGTACGAATGCACCGCCGCAATGTTTCTGGCCCAAGCCTATGGTCTGGAACTCGGATTCTCGGTTCAGGTCTCGATCGTGCTGATCGCACTGCTGACATCGATCGGGGTCGCTGGCGTACCCCACGCATCACTCGTAGCGATTGCTGTCATTCTCGAGTCCATCGGGTTGCCTGTGGAGGCGATCGGCGTGCTTTTGGTGTTCGACCGTGTACTGGACATGGCGCGCACGGCCGTCAATATTTTTGGCGATTCATGCTGCGCGACGATCGTCGCGCGTCTCGAGGGCGAGCAGACGACGGTGGCGAGCACACCAATCGGTGCTGTGCGACCAGAGGATGCGGTCGACCCCTGATCGAGCCACCCTCGGATCAGTCGAGCGACATTCCGATGTGGCTATAACCGCCGTCGACGTACACAATCTCGCCGGTGATACCGGCTGCGAGATCAGAACACAGGAACGCGGCGGTGTTGCCTACGTCCATAATGGTCACGTTACGACGTATCGGCGAGGTCTCCTCGGCATGCGACAACATCTTGCGAATACCGCCGACACCTGATGCTGCTAGGGTTTTGATCGGGCCCGCCGAAACGCCGTTAACGCGAATGCCCTGAGGGCCGAGATCCGCTGCCAGGAACCTCACACTGGCCTCAAGACTGGCTTTCGCGAGTCCCATGACGTTGTAGTTGGGAATAGCTCGAATCGCGCCGAGATAGCTCAGAGTCAGCAGAGCACCATCACGTCCTGCCATGTGCGCCTTGGCCGCCTTGGCCAATGCTGCGAAAGAGTAGGCCGAGATGTCATGCGCGATTTGAAAGCCTTCTCTTGTTACCGCATCAGTAAAACCGCCAGCGAGTTGTTCTCGAGGTGCGAAACCTACCGAATGAACGACGATATCGAAGCCATCCGACCAGTGATCGGTGATCGTACCGAATGCATCGTCGATACTCTGGTCCGAGGCAACGTCCATCTCTGCGGTGATGTTCGAACCGAATTCGGCGGCCATCCCTTTGACCCGCTCGCCGAGTTTGTCGTTCTGATAGGTGAGCGCGAGTTCAGCACCTTCTCGCGCCATTGCGCTCGCAATGCCGTACGCGATCGATCGCTTGCTGGCGAGTCCGACAATCAGTGCGCGTTTACCCTGCATGAAACCCATGACGTTTCCCCCTCTAGAGTGCGCGAGGAGTTTAGCAGGATTTCAGTTGGGTTCAGCTCGATTGACGTGTGACGTCGACAAACATGGTGAGCTTTTGACCCGGTCGCAGAATCTTCTCGACATCGAGATTATTCCAACGGGCAAGGTCGGCGACACGCACTCGAAAGCGGGCAGCAATCCTCGCCAGTGAATCTCCGGTGCGGACCGTGTAGTTCACCTTGCGTGTCATCGCGCTTGTACCCGGGCGCGATGCGACTGGAGCATCAGTCCAAACGACCAGCGTGCGACCGACGGACAATGTGTCGCGCGGCGCCATGCCGTTCCAGCTGGCAAGCGCTCGGGTGCTGACAGAATAGCGCTGCGCAATCGTCCAGAGACTCTCGCCGGAGACAACGCGGTGTTCGAGACGATTCCCGCTGCGTTCGCGGTTCTGCTGTCGCGACAACCGTGCGGCGGCGCTCAGCGCGTAGCTGCCTTTCGGAGCGCTCGCCGTCGGCACTAACAGGTGTTGGCCTGCACGAATCATCGAGCCGGAAATCCGGTTCGTTTGTTTCAGTGTGGATACAGTGACGCCATATTGCTCAGCGATCTCGGAGAGCGATTCGCCATTGCGGATCTTGTGTCTCTGCCAACGCATTTTCTGGTTGTCCGGTAGCTCTGCAACCGCTTCCTGAAAACGGGTTTTTGCGGCGACGGGAACCACCAACTGGTGCGGGCCGGACGGCGCCGTTGCCCATTGATTGAAACCCGGGTTTAGTTTGTAGAGCGTTTCGATGTCGATACCGGCAAGGTCTGCGGCGAGTGCGAGGTCTATCTGCCCGCCAGTATCGACTACGCCAAGTTCTTCGGTATCGGCGATTTCGGGCAATGTGATCTCGTAGCGTGCCGGGTTGGCAACGATATCGGCCAACGCGAGTAACTTGGGTACATAGCTGGAAGTCTCTCTGGGCAATTTCAAATCCCAGAAAGTTGTCGGTTTGCCGGCTGCTTTGTTGCGTCGGATAGCACGATCGACGGTGCCTTCGCCCGAGTTGTAAGCAGCAACCGCGAGTTCATAGTCGCCATCGTAGCGGTTGGCCAGAAACTCGAGGTAATCCAGGGCCGCGCGCGTCGAGGCGATGACGTCCCGTCGACCGTCGTACCACCAGTTCTGGTCCAGGCCGAATCTTCGCCCCGTTCCTGGAATAATTTGCCAGAGGCCAGCCGCGCGTCCGTGTGAATAGGCGAACGGATCGAAAGCGCTCTCGACAATCGGAAGGAGCGCTAGCTCAAGCGGCATACCCCGCCGTTCAATCTCCGCCACGATGTGATGAAGGTAAGGACGACTCCGGTTAAACACGCGCTCCAGATAGCCTGGGTGTCTGATATACCAATTACGCTGCGCGACCGTCCGGGAATGATCGACAACCGGCAGCTCAAAGCCGCTTCGCATACGATGCACCAGATCGCCGTTTGTCGGTGGTGTCTCGGTTTTGGTCTCGCTCTCAGTGGTCGCGCGGAACCATAAATCGGAGTGTTGATGGGTAGCCCAAGACTCAAGCCCAGGAAAATCGTCCGTTGCGGGCGCAGATTCGTCAGGGCCCAGAGGCCCACTGTTCGCCGCACTTGCGAGGAACAGCGTAATCAAGGCGGCCAGAGTGGGTTTGCGGTGTCGCCATACGCCAACCGCAGAGGTTCGGGGGACTGATAAGCACATTTCCTCGATCCTACGGATGAACCTGTGCTTTGCAAGCGTCCCTTCACTTTGCAGGTTTGGCGCGCTAGGGTTGGGGCATGCAATCGACCGACACCAACACTCCGGATTCTTACCCTGCCTGGTTGCAGGACGGCGTCGGGTCCGCGTTGTTGGGTGCGGAGACCGATCGCTTGCGCACTCAGCTTGAGGGTGTGTTCGGTGAACACATGCTGCAGATCGGGCGTTGGGGGTCGGTGGAAGGCGTTAAGCCGTTCGCTCGAACCCAAATGGCGACTACGGTCTACGCGCCGGACGAGGGCGGTGACGTGAGTGCGGAGTTCTGGCGCCTGCCCTTTGTCACCGGCAGCGTCGATGCATTGGTTATGCCGCACACCCTGGATTTTTCGAAACGACCCCACGACGTCCTGCGTGAAGCGCATCGCGTGCTGCGGTCTGAAGGCAAGATGATCATCCTTGCGTTTAAACCTTTCGGGTTCTGGGGCCTTAGAAATCTGGTGACCCCCGGAGGGTTTCCTGCCGGGGCAGAGCGTCTCCATGGCGAGCGGAATTTGAGAGATTGGTTCGCGCTACTGAATATGCGAGTCGATGACTACCAGAGATTCTTTTTTCGCCTCCCCGTCGATCGGTTGGGTGGGAGACTATCCTTACGCTGGGAAGCGTTCGGTCAACGGTGGTGGCCGGAATTCGCCGCTTGCCAGTTGATCACGGCACGCAAGCGCGTTGCTGCTGTGACACCGGTTCGGCCGAGTTGGCGCACGCGTGCTCGCGTGGTCGGCGTCAATGAGTCAGGCTTGCGACCTGTGGCCCGGGTCCGTGACACGGCGCCTGGCGATCACGATCCGACGCCAGGCTAATGCCAGATCCTGTGACGATCTACACGGACGGTGCCTGTCGAGGCAATCCGGGTCCGGGGGGTTGGGGTGCGCTACTCCGCTATGGGGATGTCGAGCGAGAGATCAAAGGCGGCGAGCTGGAGACGACCAATAACCGGATGGAGCTCACGGCTGCGATCGAGGCGTTGCGAGCATTGCGGCGCCGTTGTGTCGTGGACTTGTATACCGATTCGACGTACGTACGCGAGGGCATCACGAAATGGCTGGCCAATTGGAAGTCGCGTGGCTGGAAAACCGCTGCCAAAAAGCCGGTGAAGAATCAGGATCTGTGGATCGAACTTGACGAGATGACCGGTAACCATGAGGTGCGGTGGCACTGGGTGAAGGGCCACGCTGGCGATCCGGGTAACGAGGCGGCTGATATGCTCGCGAATCAGGGCCTCGACGCGCTACTGGAGCAATCGTGAGTCATAACCGTCAAGTAGTTCTTGATACCGAAACTACCGGTCTCGATCCAGCCCACGACCATCGCATCATCGAGATCGGTTGCGTTGAACTCGTCAACCGTCGGGTAACCGGCAAGACCTGGCATCGCTATCTCAATCCCGACCGGCGCATCGATGAAGGCGCTATCGCCGTGCATGGCATTCGAAACGAGGATCTCGCCGACCAGCCACGCTTTCCCGACGTGGCCGATGAGTTTCTCGAGTTCATCGTGGGGGCGGAGTTGGTCATCCACAATGCGCCATTCGATGTCGGCTTCATCGAACACGAACTGCGCCGGATGGACCACAAGCGGCAGCGACTTTCGGATCTGTGCCCGGTGCTCGACTCGTTGGTGTTGGCACGCGATAAACACCCCGGAGCGCGCAACAGTCTGGACGCGCTATGCAAACGCTACCAGGTGGACAATTCAGGCCGTGAATTGCACGGGGCGTTGCTTGACGCAAGGTTACTCGGTGATGTCTACCTACTCATGACCGGCGGGCAAAATGCCCTGTTCGACGATAGCGCCCGTCAGGATTCACAAGCTTCGGATAACGCGGCGCACTTGGACCAACGTGTGCCACTGCCGCAGCTCAAGACGCCGGTTATCGAGCCAACGGCAGAGGAGCTTGTTGCTCACACTGCCCTGCTGGAGCGGATCGCCGACGCCTGCGGTGGCGAACCAGTATGGTCCCGATCCGGAAAAGTGACTAAATAACTGCACGTTACGGCCGCTTCCTTTACAATCCGGCGGTCGCGGCGACCGAGCCGCAGTCTCCGCCTACAGTTGAAGGAATCAGCCCCATGGTTAATAGCCTCGGTCAGGCACTACGCGCCAATTTTCTGGGAAAGGCCCCGGACTGGTACAAACTAACGATCATCGGGTTCCTGGTTCTGAACCCGATCCTGCTATTCATCACCACGCCGTTTGTTCTCGGTTGGATTTTGATTGCGGAGTTCATCTTCACGCTGGCAATGGCGTTGAAGTGTTACCCGCTGCAGCCAGGGGGGCTTCTGGCTATCGAGGCACTGGCGCTTGGTTTGGCAACGCCCTATACGGTGTTACACGAGATTGAGCACAATCTTGAGGTGATTCTGCTGTTGATGTTCATGGTCGCGGGTGTCTACTTCCTGAAGACCATGTTGCTGTATATCTTCACGAAGATTCTTCTTGTGATTCGTTCGAAGGCGTTGTTATCGCTGTTCTTCAGCGGAACGGCAGCCGTGCTGAGCGCGTTCCTCGATGCATTGACAGTGACCGCCGTTATCATCGCCGTTGCGGTTGGCTTTTTCGGCGTCTACCACCGCTATGTCAGTAGTGGGCAGCTCAATGATCGTGTCTATGACCGAAATGACGACGGCAGCGTCGCCGACGAACGTCGTCAGGATCTCGAACAATTCCGCAGTTTTCTTCGCAGTCTCATGATGCACGGGGCTGTCGGCACGGCGCTCGGCGGCGTCACGACGCTCGTCGGAGAGCCGCAGAACCTGCTGCTGGCCGAGGAAGCCGGTTGGGGCTTCACCGAGTTCTTCTTGCGGGTCGCGCCGGTTTCGATGCCGGTGCTTGTCGTCGGTCTTGTGACTTGCTTGTTGCTTGAGAAGCTCAAGTGGTTCAGCTACGGCGCAGAATTGCCGCAAAGCGTGCGTGAAGTTCTCGAGGACTTCGACAAGAAGGAAACCGAGAAGCGCACACCTCAGGATGTTGCGAAGCTCGTCGTTCAGGGTGTAGTCGCGGTCCTATTGGTCGTTGGATTGTTCACCCACGTCGCAACGCCCGGCATTATCGGTCTCGGCATCATCATTCTTGCTACCGCTTTCAACGGTGTGATCGAGGAACACGATCTTGGCAAAGCGTTCGAGGAGGCACTGCCGTTCACCGCGCTGTTGGTGGTGTTCTTTGCGATCGTTGGCGTTATCCACGAGCAACATTTGTTCTCCCCGATTACCGACGCGCTACTCGACTACGAGGGCAAAACACAGGCGGTGCTGTTCTACGTGGCAAACGGCGTACTCTCCATGATCAGTGACAACGTGTTCGTGGCGACTGTGTATGTGGGCCAGATCAAGGAAGCGCTCGAGGGTCTGATCATCGACCGCGCCCAATTCGATTTGCTGATCGTTGCCATCAACACCGGCACGAACATTCCGAGTGTTGCGACCCCGAACGGTCAGGCGGCATTCCTGTTCCTGTTGACCTCCGCCTTGGCACCCCTGATTCGGTTGTCTTACGGACGAATGGTCTACATGGCGTTGCCGTACACGATTACAATGAGTCTCACGGGCTTCTTGGCCGTGATTTATCTCTTGTAGGCAAAGTCGGGGATTAACAATGCGAACGCTGGATGAGGTCCGACTGGGGATTGTCGGACTCGGCTACGTAGGCTTGCCACTCGCCGTCGAGTTCGGCAAGAAATACCCGACCGTCGGGTTTGACCTGAAATCAGCACGCATTGCAGAACTGCGCTCCGGCGAGGACAGCACCCTGGAGGTTGAGCCCGAGCTGCTGGCAAAGGCCATGCACCTTTCCTATACCGATAGCGCCGCCGATCTCGGTGATTGCAACGTCTATATCGTGACGGTGCCGACACCGGTGGGGCAAAACAACAGGCCGATTCTTGGTCCGTTGAAGTCAGCGAGTGAGGCGATCGGTGCATTGCTGAAGCCGGGCGATGTTGTGGTGTACGAGTCGACGGTATATCCGGGCGCAACGGAAGAATTTTGTGTGCCCATTCTTGAGGCTCGGTCCGGCCTGAAGCTCAACGAGGATTTCTTCGCGGGCTACAGTCCCGAGCGGATCAATCCCGGCGATAAACAGCATCGCTTACCGGACATTCTGAAGGTGACCTCTGGCTCCAGTGACGCTGCTGCGAAGTTCATCGATGAACTGTATTCGAGCATCATTACGGCGGGCACCTACCAAGCGACCTCCATCAAGGTCGCCGAAGCAGCAAAGGTGATCGAGAACACGCAGCGTGACGTCAACATCGCGCTGGTGAACGAGCTTGCCATGATTTTTGATCGTGTCGGTATCGATACCGAGGATGTGCTGAAAGCTGCGGGCACTAAATGGAATTTTCTGCCGTTCCGGCCCGGTATGGTTGGCGGACATTGCATTGGTGTCGATCCTTACTACCTGACTCACAAGGCGGTCGAACTCGGTTATCACCCGGAAATGATTCTTGCCGGTCGACGAATCAACGACAACATGGCGCTGTACGTGGCAGGCAGGATCATCAAGCTCATGATCGGGCGCGAAGTGCGGCCCAAGGGCGCACGGGCGCTGGTGCTCGGTCTCACATTCAAGGAAGACTGTCCGGATGTTCGCAACACCAAGGTGATCGATCTGATTGCAGAGCTTGAGAGCTACGGCGTGAACGTCGATGTTCATGACCCGTGGGCGGATGCAGCTGAGGCTAAGGCCGAGTACGGCATTGACCTTCTGGAGGCGCCAGAGCCCGGTAACTACGACACCGTGGTCATCGCGGTCGCACATCATCAGTTCCGTGAGTGGGGTGCACAAAGAATTCGTTCCCTGTGCAAGCCACACGGCGTAATCTACGACATCAAATATTTGCTGCCTGAGGACGTCACTGACGAGCGCCTCTAGGCACGGAGGGCTCCATGAACGTCCTGGTGACCGGCGCAGCCGGTTTTATTGGTTTTTTTACCTCCCGGTATCTGCTGGAACGTGGTGACACGGTCATAGGGCTGGACTGCGTCAACGACTACTACGATCCCACGCTGAAGGAAGCGCGCCTCAAACTGCTCGCAGAGTACGACCAGTTTACGCTGGAGCGTATCGCACTGGAGGACCGGGAAGGCGTGGAGCGCGTGTTCCGGGACTACGATATCCAGCGTGTTGTGCATCTGGCTGCGCAAGCGGGTGTGCGCTACTCGATCGAGAACCCGCATACCTATATCGAGAGCAATATCGTCGGTACGCTCCACGTATTGGAAGGGTGCCGTCACCACAAGGTTGAGCACTTGGTGTATGCATCATCGAGCAGCGTATATGGCGCCAACACCAATATGCCGTTCTCGATCCACGACAACGTCGATCACCCCTTGGCATTGTACGGCGCGACCAAAAAGGCCAACGAGCTGATGGCGCATTCGTATTCGAACCTCTACGGACTGCCAACAACGGGGCTTAGGTTCTTTACCGTTTACGGCCCTTACGGCCGCCCGGACATGGCGCTGTTCTTGTTCACCAAAAACATTCTCGAAGGCAAGCCGATCGACGTGTTCAACTACGGTAAGCATCGGCGCGATTTCACCTATGTCGATGATATCGTCGAAGGAGTCGTGCGCACGATGGATAACGTCGCCACGCCTAACGCGGACTGGGACGCGATGTCTCCGGATCCCGGCACGAGCAGAGCGCCGTATCGGATCTACAATATTGGCAACAACGAGCCCGTCGAATTGCTGCGCTACATCGAAGTCATTGAGGAGTGCGTAGGGAAGAAGGCAGAAAAGAACCTACTGCCACTACAGCCTGGGGATGTGCCCGACACGTACGCCAACGTCGAGGATCTGGTTGCCGATGTCGATTACAAGCCCGCGACCCCGGTAGAAGTGGGCATTCGTAACTTTGTCGATTGGTATCGGGAGTACTACGAAGTATGAAGACATCCACGGCGATGAGCGCTCGCTACCCGACGGATCTGCCGGCCTGGCGCAAGCTCAAGGATGAAGCGAAAGCTGTGCGTAAGCTCGGCATCGCTAAGGTCGTGTCACGCGATAGGCAACGCTTTGACCGTTGCAGCGTGAAAGGTGCGGACCTCGTTCTCGATTTCTCGCGGCAGCTGGCGCGGACTTCAACGTTGAAGCAGCTCGTCATGCTCGCTCGGCAGTGTGAAGTCGGGCAGCGACGCGATGAGATGCTTGCGGGTGCACCGATCAACAACACCGAGGGCCGTGCCGTCCTACACACGCTATTGCGTGCTGGAAGACTCCCGGCTTCGCACGAGTTGGCTGAGTCTTCTCGTGAGGTACAGTCGGTTCTCCGGCGAATGCTGCGGTTCGTCGACGAGATCCATAACGGTGGCTTGCTCGGTAGCTCCGGCAAGCGATTTACTGATGTCGTAAATATTGGAATCGGTGGCTCAGACCTCGGCATCGTGATGGCGGCCGAGGCCTTGACACATGCAGGCACGGGGTTGCGCCTTCACGCGGTCTCCAATGTCGACGGTACGCAACTCGCTGATCTACAGCAGCGTCTTGATCCGGAGACGACGTTGATCATCGTTTGCTCCAAGACATTCACGACACTCGAAACAATGACGAATGCCAACGCGGCGCGTGCCTGGATTGCGTCATCGCTCGGTAAGTCTGCTGTTGCAAAACACTTTGCAGCGGCATCAACCAACCACCCGGCCATGGATGCTTTCGATATCGATCATGAGCGTCGGTTTGGGTTTTGGGATTGGGTCGGTGGGCGCTACTCGCTCTGGTCCGCCGTCGGGCTCTCAATTGCCCTTGCTGTTGGATCAGGTGCGTTTCGGGAGCTGTTGAGTGGTGCGCGTGCGATGGACCGACATTTTGAGCAGGCGCCACTGGATCAGAACTTGCCGGTACTGCTCGCAATGTTGGCGGTCTGGAACAACAACTTCCTGGGTGCGACAACCCATGCGGTGTTGCCGTATGACAATCGACTGCATCGCCTGTCAGCATACCTTCAGCAGTTGCAGATGGAGAGCAACGGTAAGTCGACACGACGCGACGGTAAGCCGGTACGGTGTGAAACCGGTGCGGTCATCTGGGGAGAGCCGGGTTCCAACGCTCAGCATTCGTTCTATCAACTCTTGCATCAAGGTACGCGTGAGTTTTCGGCTGATTTCATTCTGCCGGCGCGCTCATCGGGAGCATCACAAGCCCAGCAAGATCTCGCGATCGCCAACTGCCTCGCGCAGGCGGATGCGATGGCCTACGGATACGATGAGAAGGCGGCAACCGCTGAGCTCAAGGCGCGTGGTTTGCCATCGAGTGAAGTGCGAAAACTCGCCGCGCACAAGGTCCATCCCGGGAATCATCCGAGCAACGTAATAATGATGAAGTCGCTAACGCCAAAAACGCTCGGGCAATTGATCGCACTTTACGAACACAAGGTGTTCGTCGAAGGCGTGGTCTGGGGCATCAACAGCTTTGATCAATGGGGTGTCGAGCTCGGAAAGAAAATGGCCTCAGCACTGGAGCCCGCCGTTGCGAATCCGAAGGCGGCCGATTCGACGAACCCATTGACTCAACAAACACTGAGAGTATTGCGTCGCTGGCGGACATAATCCGCGTTCTCGCAGTCTCGTCTAGGCTTTGTAAAAGCACAACATCTGATCATGGGTGACAGTGCTTGTGGGTTGGGTATAAGCCTGTGCTATGTTTGGGGAATACCTATAGCACGCTGTCTTAAGCGTGCGATTTGATTGCGTTTTTCAACAAGGGGAATACTTGTGAAGAGTTTTGCCAAGTGGCTTTTGGTGGCAATGCTGCCAACTTCCATTGCTGTCGCTGAAACCTCCGTCGAAGACTTCGTCAAGCTACCAAGTTTTGGTGTGATCGCGATGTCGCCGGACGGTAAGCATCTCGCCGCGACGACCGACGTCAAGGGTGATGCAGCAATGATCGTGATGAACATCGAAAACCCGAAGAAACCGGACGTGATACTGCGAAAAAAAGCAGCTAAAGGGCAGTCGATCGCTTCGATCGGCTGGGTGTCCGATGAGCGACTTTTGTTTACGACGAATGAGCGGAACGGGACGCTGGCGCGTCCGATTGGTGGTGGAGTCGTTTACGCCGTGGACTACAACGGGAAGAATGAATTCCGACTCGGCTCCGGGCGCTCGTATTTTTCGATGGGGCAAATCCTCGATCTGATACCGGATGATCCCTACCACATCCTTATTGTCTCGTATGGGCAGGGAAGAGGCGCTTTGTTCGAACGTGTAAACGTTGTTAACGGACGCCGTAACACCACCGAGACGTCGCCCTTCGACAATGGAAACCTACTAGGTGATGCAGGCAACGTCGCCAGGTTTGCAACGGGCTCAGACGAGAGCGACAACATCCCATATTACGCGTACAGAGCCAGTGGTGATGATGAATGGGAGACCTTTGAAAGCCCGTTCCAGGGCGGCGTGTTCCCAGTATCGTTCGAAGAGGAGACCGGCCATATCCTGATGGCGACAAATGATGAGAACAGCTTCGGCATGGGTTCGTTTGATCCTGTGAGCCGCGAGTACACGCCGATGATTTCTCACGATAAGGTACCGGCCAACGAGCTACTGTACGGCCCGGACGGATCTATCGTAGGAGCCGAGTTCCTGCCTGGACTGCCGGAAGTTCAGTACCTGCCGGGAGATAGCGATGGACATCTGTTGTGGAAACGTTTGCACGGCGCCTTCCCGGATTATCAAGTACGCATTGAGGATTACACGTTAGAAGGCGATCAAGCGCTCGTGCGCGTATGGAGCGACGTGCAGCCCCCTCGCTATTTCTTGCTGGACACAGAGGCGTTTACGGCACGTTACTTGTTCGATACTCGTCCGGAAATCGACGGTAAGGAAATGCGCCCGAAAACGGCGCACTGGCTGAAGGCCCGTGATGGCGTCGATTTCCAGGTCTACGTCACGAAGCCCGAGGGAGAAGGTCCATTCCCTACGGTCATGGTCATCCACGGCGGTCCGCACGGGCCGCGCGATGAGTGGGGCTATGATCTAGAAGCTCAACTCCTCGCCAGTCGGGGTTATGCAGTAATCCAGCCCAACTATCGGGGTTCAGGTGGGTTTGGTTATCAGTTCGAACGCTCGGGCTATCGTCGCTGGTATCTCGAAATGCAGGATGACGTCACGGACGCAACTCTATGGGCGTTTGAGGAGGGAATCGCAGACCCGAACCGCACGTGTATCTACGGCGGTAGCTACGGTGGTTTCGCCACGATGGCTGGTGTGACTAAAGAGCCAGATTTATATGCATGCGGCTTCGCGTTTGTGGGCGTTTACGATCTTGAGATTTTCCTAACTCGCGGAGATATTCCTGACCGTGAGTCGGGTCGAACCTATCTGACGCAGGCAATTGGACGGGACAAAGCAGACCTGCAGGCAAGATCACCGGCGAACCATGTCGATAAGATCAAGGCGGCACTCTACGTGGCACACGGCAAAGCCGATCAGCGTGTCCCCGTAGTGCAGTACTACAACCTCCTGGAGAAACTGGACGAAGCGGAAATCGAGTACGATTCGATGCTGGTTTCTCGTGAAGGGCACGGTTTCTACAAGCTCGAGAACCGAGTGAAGTACTACAACGCGTTGCTGGATTTCCTGAACAAGACCATCGGTCCGGACGGTCCAGGTAAGGAGCGTCTGCACGCCGGACTCTAGCGTAGGGCAGAGATTTGATCTCGAACCGCGTATGCGAAAGCATGCGCGGTTTTTTTTTGCTGCGCACTGAGGCGCTTATTGGCACACTATCGTGCCTGGGGGATTGAAGGACGTCGTTTGATGAGCAACCGACAAGAACAAAACAGCGGGACGCGTCCGGTTCGCGGAGCGCACCGAATCGACGAGTCCCGACTTTTTGAGTATCTCGGTGATCACATTGCCGGGTTTGAAGGTCCTCTGACGATATCGCAATTCAAGGGCGGGCAGTCCAACCCAACCTACAAGCTTGAGACCCCGAAGCACTCGTATGTGCTCCGGCGTAAACCGCCGGGCAAACTGTTGCCGTCTGCGCATGCAGTTGATCGTGAGTATCGCGTCATCAGCGCCTTGCACGAAACCGGGTTTCCGGTCGCAAGACCGCATCTTCTCTGCGAAGACGACGATGTGATCGGTACGATGTTTTACGTGATGGATTGCGTTGACGGGCCGATCTTTTGGGAACCGGACTTACCCCAATGCGACACTGCGTCGCGTGGGGAAATCTACGATTCGATGAATCGCACGATTGCGCGTCTGCACTCCATCGACTTCAAGGCGATTGGCCTTGAAGACTACGGTAAGGCGGGCAACTACTTCGAGCGGCAGATTTCCCGGTGGTCTAAGCAGTACATTGCCTCCGAGACTGAAACCATCGAACCGATGAACAAGCTGATGGCGTGGCTCGAGGGCAACGTACCTTCGGACCAGTCAGAGAGCATTGTCCATGGTGACTACCGACTGGATAACATGGTGTTCCGTCCGACCGGCAATTCGGTGGCGGCGATCCTCGATTGGGAGTTGTCGACGATCGGTCATCCACTCGCCGATTTCACCTATCACTTGATGGTCTGGCAGATGCCTGACATCGGTATCGGTTCCAGCGGACTGGTCGGTAAAGACGTCTCCGAGCTCGGCATACCGAGCGAACAAGCGTACGTTGAGGCGTACTGCGAGCGCACCGGCCGCGACGGTATCGAAAATCGAGATTTCTATTCGGCGTTTAACTTTTTCCGTATCGCCGCGATTCTCCAAGGTATCGCCGGTCGCGTGCGCGATGGCACCGCGGCGAGTGCACACGCAGCGAATGCGATCGCAGGCGTTCGACCGTTGGCCGAGACTGGCTGGCACTACGCACAGCGCGCTGGCGCCACGGGTTAGTCATGGCGCTCGATGCGCAACGCCTAAGTTCGCTCGCTCGTAAGGACTTACCGTTCAGCTGGCGTCCGAACCAGTCTGGTTTGTATGCGCTCAGTATCGGTTTCGGGCGCGAGGTCGATAGTCGTGCGGAGCAGGATTATTTGTTGCCCGGAGCAACACAACGCGCTGTGCCGACTATGGCTTCTGTTATGACCGTCAATGTCTTCGAGCAGGATTACGGTTGGCAGTACGAACAGATGCTGCATGGCGAGCAATATCTGCGGCTGCATCGTCCATTGCGCCCCGCCGAGGACTTGCTCGCCGATTTTTCGGTTGATCGAGTTCACGACAAGGGAATCAACCGACCTGCGATGATTGTCACGCGCGTTGACGCAAGACGTGCGTCCGACGGTTCACCGTTGTTTACGCTCGGCTCGACTCTGGTCGCGCGTGCTGATGGTGGGTTCGATGGACCGCAGGATGCGTTGCCATCGCTGCATGTGGTGCCGGACCGTTCGCCGGACTTGACCCACCATGCGCCGACCCGGCCCGAGCAGGCGTTTCTCTACCGCTTCAACGGTGATCATAATCCGCTGCACTTGCGCTCAGACGCAGCGCGACTGGCGGGCTTCCCGAAACCGATCTTGCAGGGGCTATGTACGTACGGGTTTGCGTGCCGCGCCATCCTGGAAACGATTTGCGATTTTGATCACACGCTAATCGGTGAGTTCAATGCGCGTTTCACCGGGCCAGTTT
Source organism: Pseudomonadota bacterium (assembly GCA_039027435.1). GTDB lineage: Bacteria > Pseudomonadota > Gammaproteobacteria > Steroidobacterales > Woeseiaceae > CALBPI01. The sequence continues at coordinate 93,701 of JBCCKF010000014.1, forward strand.
TTCCCGGTGAGGTGATCACGACTTTAATGTGGCAGGAGGGCGAGGATATCTCGTTCCGGTGTCGTGTCGATTCACGCAACGTCACGGTGCTCGATCACGGCTACTGCAGACTGCTCGTGTGACGGCAGAGTCGATAGGGTCAGTCAGATCGCTTTGCGCGCGAGAGTCGTTGCGCGTTGATTTCGTAACGGACCGTCATGCCGTCAGCTACTCTGACCGCACCTCCGGCCGCTGAAAAGGGCGTCAATCCAAGCTGCTCGTGGGTTAGGGTGACTTCGCCGGTTACCCGAAGTTGGTTCTCCGACTGGTCGATTGAGACGGGCATCCGCAACGCGACGGTCCTGCCAACAACCGTGATGTCACAGGCTGCGGTCGCTGGCGTCGTACTCATCTGAATATCTCGGCAGGCGACGCGAATAAACGCGTGGTTGTCCGCATTCAGGAATGCTTCGCCCAGCATGTTGTTGCGTGTTCCGATTCGGTCTTTTTCCGGAACGGGGGCTTCGAATTCCTCACCTTCTTCCGCGCGAATTTCCGGATCATCGACGACAAGCGTATTCACGGGGAGCACAATTCGTGCGACCGTCTCTTCGATATTAGGTGCGACCCAAACAGTACCGGTCAGCCCCGAACTGCTAATGGCATGGTTGTGGCCAAGTCGCGCCATGGTGCCCGCGCGGAAGGTCAGTACGGTCACCCGGCTATTGGCCGGGACCACCGCAAAGCGTTCCGCGTCCGGTGCCGGCTCTTGTACGGGCTCAACCCGAGTCACGCCATCCGCACTCTCAACCCCGGGTGCCGTGGACTGAGTCACCGGTGCACAGCCCGCAAGCAATGCAGTCATCGCGGTCATGAAAACTACCGTATTTCGCATGGAATCGAATCGCCACGAAAAGGGGGCCTTGAGCCCGATGTCGGTATAATACCCGGCAAACCAAGGGGAGTAACCAATGAGCGAGCGCGTTCTCATCGAAGAGCAAGACGGTATTGCCGTTGTCACACTGAATCGACCGGACAAGTTGAATGCCCTTGATCCGGAGACCTTCGACGCGCTGAGCGCGGCGGGTGCCGGTATTGCGGCCCGCTCGGATGTGCGTGCCGTCATTCTTCGCGGGGCGGGCGGCAACTTTTCCGCCGGTCTGGACGTGTCGGGTATGGGTAGCTCGGCGCTGAGCGACTTTCCGGATCAGGCCTTCAAGGGGCTTATGGGCACGCCGGCCAATCGGTTCCAGCACCCGGTCTGGGTGTGGCATGCAATGCAGATTCCCGTTATCGCTGTATTGGAAGGGATCTGCTTCGGTGGCGGGTTCCAGATTGCGTCGGGTGCCGACATTCGCATTGCGGCCCCGGATGCGCGCTTGTCGATCATGGAAAGTAAATGGGGCCTGGTCCCCGACATGGGCATGACGGCGGTATTGCGTGGTGTGGTGCGGCGTGACGTTCTAAAGCGTCTGTCCTGGACCTCAGAGATCATCGACGCTCAGGCGGCGGCGGATCATGGTCTTGTGTCGGAGGTGAGCGACGCGCCGATGGATGCAGCAATGGCGTTGGCGAAGACGCTGACCGCACGCTCACCCGACGCTGTACGCGCGATCAAGACGCTGATCGATACGGCTTGTGATGCAGCACCGGAAACTGCGCTCAAGATTGAGGCGCATCTTCAGTGGGCAATGTTGCAGAGCGCCAATCAAAAAGAAGCGGTCATGGCGAATCTGCAAAAGCGTGCACCAGACTTCAGCGATCCTGAGAGCGACCCGAAAAAAGTCCTCGACGCGCTTTGACGCGTCGTTTGCTCTGCCAAAGGCGCTGCACAAAGACGAAACCGACGCTGACGCCGTAGTCTTGCCGGAATAGCGGAGAATCCTCGTTGGTGCTGCCGTTCAGGAAGGCGTAGCTAACACCTATCGCTGCGAACCGGCCCTCGCCGCGCCACTGCAAGCCCAGACCAAGACGAGTCTGCAGGTAACCGCCGCTGGCGCTGAAGCTTGGTCGATCCAAGGTGGCGAATTCCGGGGCGACATCGAAGAAGTAAGACTGCAAGCGCTCGCTCGCGAAGGCGGGTGAAACGCTGATGGACCACTCAAATTGTCGATCTGCAAACTCGTGTTCGTATTCCAGCTCTGGGCTGAACACGAACCCTCGGTCACGCAGTCCGTCATCATCAAAAGAGAAGGCGGCGCGCACAGGCAGCTCAAGTTCAATCCGTCGCGTCCCCTCGGCAAACTGTGCCAGTTGAATCTCAATTTCGGGCCCGACCTCGAATACAAATCCAAGATCGGGCATGCCGGCGCGGGCGCCAACGTCGTCACTCTCAGCATCGAACGATCCGTTCAGACTGATGCCAAAGTCGACTTTGTCATTCTGGAATAGCTGGCCGGAAGCGACATTGCCATCACCGATACGCAGGAAGTTCCCACGATAGATCACTACGGGAAGCGGCAAGCCACGTGCGGTCTGGGATGTCGCGCCAGGATAATCCGGTGTCCAGGCACCACCCACACCGACGCCCACTTCCCATAGGGGGAGTCCCTCTCCGTTGGCGCTACTGCTGGGTACCTGCATAGACTGCCCGAGCACCGCAGTGGACAGAAGCCATCCTGCAGCTATAACGAGGAGTCTTGAAGTCACGCGCCAAGGCCGCGTGTCAGGTAGTCCGGGAAGGTGGCAGCAACCCGTTGCGCAACCGCATCGTCGCCATGAAACCACTTCGGTATCCAGTTGATTGCGCCCATGATGGCGTTTCCGGTCATTCTCACGTCGCAGGGGAGAATACTGCCATCTTCGATACCCTGCTCGAGCACTTGCTCAAAACGTGCACTGTGTTCACGTGAAAGCGCAAGAATGTGTTCGCGATCCGCGTCTCTCAGTGATGGAATCTCACTCATAATCGCGATGGGACCAGCGCTGCCGCAGTGTGCATCGACATGGCGTCGGACGTAGTCGAAGGCGATATCCAGTCCACTACCGCCCGTAGCAATCGCATCGTCCAGCGCTGCTCGCCCGATATCGGCGGCGCGGCGATAGCACTCGTAGACCAATTGCTGTTTGCCGTCGATGTAATAGTAAATCGCGGCATCGGTGAGCCCCAGATGTGCGCTCACATCTTTGAGTGAGGTGCCGCTGTAGCCCTTTTCGTTGAAGCAACGGGCTGCAGCACGCAGCAATTGCTCACGCTTGTCGTCAAAGGCCGAAGTGGCGGATTTAGTTGAATTTGTGACCATCGTTCCGTATTTTAATCATGATTAAAACCGGGATGCCACAGATTCCGGTTTCCCGTTTTCTCGGCAAAACCCCCGGGGGTCTCCATGAGCGTTGTTGCCAACGAGGCTACGTCGACCGCGTCTGGTCGTGAAGGCGTGCCACTTCGATTCGTCACCGCTGCCTCTTTGTTCGATGGTCATGATGCAGCGATCAATATCATGCGTCGTCTGATTCAGAGCAAGGGCGCGGAGGTCGTGCATCTCGGCCACAACCGCAGCGTCGCGGATGTCGTTCGAGCGGCGATCCAGGAAGATGCTGATGGCATTGCGATCAGCTCCTACCAGGGTGGGCACAACGAGTATTTCCGCTACATGGTCGACATGCTTGCGGAGCACAACGCAAGTCATATCCGCGTGTTCGGCGGCGGTGGCGGCACCATCACTCCCGAAGAGATCAAAGATCTCATGGATTACGGGGTCGCCCGGATCTACCACCCCAATGACGGCATGAACATGGGTCTCGACGCAATGATCGAAGACTTGATCGCCAAGACCTATGAAGGTCGCTCGATGCGTGCCCCATTGGAAGCGCCGGCGGAACCGCGCCCACAAGATGTAGCGACCCTGGCTGCCATGATCTCGGCGATCGAGCAGCAGGCTTTTGAAGAGGACACGCTCGCGCACCTCAGGAAGACCTGGTCGCTGTCGGCAGCGGTTCCTGTGATCGGGATTACAGGGACGGGCGGTGCAGGTAAATCGAGCGTCACTGACGAGTTGCTGAATCGGTTCACGCAGTACTTCCCCGAGCACAAGGTTGCTGTTGTTGCGGTTGACCCCACACGTCGTCGAACGGGTGGTGCGCTTCTGGGTGATCGAATTCGAATGAATACGCTGCGTCATCCGAACTTGTTTATGCGTTCGATCGCGACCCGACGTCAACACCTCGCAACCAGCGAAATGCTCGGCGATATCGTGGCCTTTCTGAAGCACTCTGGCTTTGACCTTGTGATCGTGGAGACTGCGGGTATCGGGCAGAGCGATAGCCAGATCGTCGATCTGGTCGATTTCGCGATGTACGTGATGACTTCGGACTATGGTGCGGCCAGTCAGCTCGAAAAGATCGACATGCTGGACTTCGCTGATCTGGTTGTCCTCAACAAGTACGACAAACGCGGCGCGGAAGATGCCTTGCGCGATATCCGCAAACAATGGAAGCGCAACAGACTGGAATTCCAGATGGACGATGAGTCTGTGCCGGTCTATCCGACCATCGCCAGCCAGTTCAATGACCCGGGCCTGACCTGGATGTTCTCTCAGCTATGCCAGCGTCTGGCGGAAAAGCTACATCTCGATGCAGAGCGTTGGACTCTGGATGTGGCGCCGGGCGGCAAAGAGCCTCGTGCCACGGCGTTGATTCCCGGCGCCCGTCAGCGGTATCTCGCCGAGATTGCGGAACAAGGTCGAGCGATAAACGAGAGCGTTGATCGCCAAGCGGAGCAGGCGGCAGCCGCACAGCACTACTACGAATCACTGAGTGCACTTGAGGATTCGCATCTGCCGCGTCCCCGCGGTCGATTTGCGCCCGAAGCGCTGACCGGTGAGGGCGATGCGACGCTACTGACTTTGCGCCAGCGTTATCAGGAGGCAATCGGTTCACTGACGGGGGAGGCGCAGAAGCTGCTGGATGAGTGGCCCGAACGTCGCGAGGGTGTGACTGCCGAGCAGTACGAATACTCGGTTCGCGGCAAGACCATTACCGGCAACAACTATCGTGAAACCCTCAGCCATCAGCGGGTACCGAAAATTGCGCCACCGCGGACCGAAAGCTGGGGAGAGCAGCTGCGTTTCCTGATGCGAGAGAACTTGCCGGGCGCATATCCGTATACGGGCGGGGTATATCCCTATCGGCGTACCGGTGAAGATCCGATACGAATGTTTGCCGGTGAGGGAACACCGGAGCGCACTAACCGAAGGTTCCACTTCTTGTCGAAAGGGCAACCGGCGGCGCGACTGTCAACGGCATTCGACTCCGTCACGCTCTATGGTGAAGACCCGCATGAGCGACCCGACATCTTCGGCAAAGTCGGAAACTCCGGCGTATCGATCGCGACGGTCGATGACATGAAGAAACTGTATTCGGGTTTTGACCTGTGCGCGCCGACGACGTCAGTGTCGATGACGATCAATGGGCCCGCGCCGATCATTCTGGCGTTCTTCATGAACACAGCAATCGATCAGCAGGTTGAAAAGCATCTCGACGAAACCGATGGCTGGGATGCCGCACAAGCGCGTATCGACGCCTATTTCTCCAATCGTGAGAAGCCGGGTTATGACGCGGAATTGCCCGGTGGTCACAATGGCTTGGGACTACGCCTGTTAGGCATTCCCGGACATTCGGTAGTTGATGCCCAGACGTATGAACGCATACGTGTCGAAACATTGAAGACGGTCCGCGGCACCGTTCAGGCGGATATTCTGAAAGAGGATCAGGCGCAAAACACCTGCATCTTCTCCACAGAGTTTGCGATGAAGATGATGGGCGATGTGCAGCAGTACTTCATCGATCACAAAGTCAGAAATTACTACAGCGTTTCGATTAGTGGCTACCACATTGCAGAAGCCGGAGCGAACCCGATATCGCAGCTGGCGTTTACGCTGTCCAACGGGTTCACGATCGTCGAGTACTATCTCGCACGCGGGATGAATATCGACGACTTTGCGCCAAACCTCTCGTTCTTCTTCTCCAATGGGATGGATCCGGAGTACACGGTGATTGGGCGCGTCGCGCGACGCATCTGGGCGCGGGCTATGCGCGAGCGCTACGGGGCCAGCGCGAGAAGCCAGATGATGAAATACCACATCCAGACATCCGGGCGCAGTCTTCACGCGCAGGAAATCAGCTTCAACGATATTCGCACGACGTTGCAGGCGATGTATGCGCTGTTTGATAACTGCAATTCTCTGCACACTAACGCCTTCGACGAGGCGATCACAACGCCGACAGAGCAGTCCGTGCGGCGCGCGGTTGCGATCCAGTTGATCATCAATCGCGAGTTGGGTTTGAATTTCTGTGAGAACCCATGGCAAGGGTCTTACATTGTTGATGCTCTGACAGACCTCGTTGAGGAGGCGGTGTATCAGGAGTTTGAACGAATCTCCGAACGCGGTGGTGTCTTGGGCGCGATGGATACGATGTACCAGCGCGGCAAGATTCAGGAAGAGAGTCTGTACTACGAGAGCAAGAAGCACGATGGCAGCTTGCCGCTCATCGGTGTGAACACCTTTCTGCCGCCGGAAGGCCAGGAAGACGAGATTCACGAACTCGAGCTGATTCGATCGACCGATGAAGAGAAGCACCAGCAGATCCATTCCCTGCGAGCATTCCAACGAAATTCAGAAACCGCAACGACAGAGGCGCTGACCAAACTGCAAGCGGTCGCGCGCGAGCGTGGAAATATGTTCGATACGTTGATGGAGGCTGTGCAGGTGTGCTCATTGGGCCAGATCTCTGGCGCGCTGTATGCGGTCGGCGGCGAATACCGAAGGAATATGTAGTTCGATGACGAGTGCACATGACCATTTGACGGTTGACCGAGACGGTGCCGTACTCACGCTCACGTTGAACCGGCCGGACGCATTGAATGCGCTGACACCCCAGATGCTCGAGAGCCTGGCGTCGGAGTTGCTCGCTGCAGAATCGGATTCAGCACTGCGCTGTGTGGTGATCACCGGTGCAGGCCGCGCCTTTTCTGCCGGCGTCGACTTGAAGGCGCTTGGTGGACGTCCGATTGAACGCGGCATGGTGGGCGATATTCTTGATGTCCCTGCACGCACAGCCATTGAGTGCATGGCGCGCATGCCGCAGGTGGTGATCGGGAAAATCAATGGGCACTGCTTTACCGGCGCGCTGGAGTTGGCGCTCGGTTGCGACCTCTTGTTCTCGTCGTCGAAAACCAAGTTCGGTGATACCCACGCGAAATGGGGAGTGCGTCCAACCTGGGGTATGTCCCAGCGGCTGCCGCGGCGCATCGGTTATGCAAGGGCCAAATATGTCGGTCTGACAGCTCGCCCATTCAGCGCTGCGAAAGCGCACGAGTGGGGCTTGGTCAGTGGGGTCGCTGAACCGGAGGCGCTGGATGCGCTCGTCGATGATCAGATTGAGGCGATCCTCGACAACAGCCCCGATGTGATCGCTGCGTACAAAGATCTCTGGCGCCGAAGCGAAGGCTTGGCACTGGACGAAGGCATCGCGATTGAGACCGGTTCCCAGTATGACATCGCAGATACTGACGAACGACTGGAGGAGTTTCTGAAATGAAGCAGCCGATGTCGTTGGAAGACTTGGGGATTCCGGATTACCTCGGTACCTATCTCGATTTTCTCAACTTTCGAGTTGTCGACGCTGAGCCCGGCTTTGCGCGCATGGAAATGCCGCTCAACAGGCAACACACGAACACAATGGGCATGGCGCATGGCGGCGTTATTATGAGCATGCTGGATATCGCTGGCGCCTTTAGCGCACACATGCACAGCGATCACGATCAGGTTTCGATCACGGTCTCGCAGAATACCAACTTCATTCGACCCGTTACGGGTGAGGTTCTGGTTGCCGAGGGTCGGGTAGTGCGGCGCACCGGTTCAACGGCCTTTACCGAATCTCACATTCTGGATCCGAGTGCCGGTGATAACCGTGAGAAGCAACTTTGCGCTCAAGGTCAGTGTGTGTTCCGGCTTCGCGATCGAGATCGCGCGAAGGTGCGCTAAGCCACTGTTTAGCTCCTGGGCATTAGCACCAAAGGTAGACCGTCTTTGGGTTTGGGGATCGGAATCTGCTGCATGTTCAGTTCATACGCGGCTGGCAGTGAAATCTCATACTGATTAACCAGCTCGCGCAGAAATACTTTTGCCAGAATCTGCGCGAAGTGCATGCCGATGCATTTGTGCGCGCCGCCCCCATAGGGCACAAACGCAAACGGATGTCGCCGATGTTCAGCCCGTTCGTCTGAGAAGCGTTCCGGGTCGAACCGTTCCGGATCGCTCCAGTGTTGGTCGTCATAGTGCGCGCCGTCCGGTGATACCCCGACCTGCACATTGGCTGGAATTCTGACCCCTTCAAATTCGAACTCGCGAACCGTACGGCGAGGAATGTAAGGAACTGGTCCCCACAGACGCAGCGCTTCGTTGAACAACATCTCGCTTTGCTTTAGCTCTGCCTGATCGTCATAGCTCAACGCAGCATCGCCAAACGCTGCGGCTTCATCACGAAGTCTTTGCTGCCATTCGGGGTACTTTGCCAGTGCATGGACGGCGGTGGTCAGCGAACTGGTGACGGTGTCATGTGCGGCCATCATCAGAAAGATGATGTGGTTAACGATGTCTTCATCGGAGTAGGGGTTCCCGTCTTCATCGACGGTCTGGCACAGTCGCGTGAACATATCCTGACCGTCGCCTGCTCGACGTGCCGCTATCTGTGCGCTGAAGAAATCCGCGAGCTGCTCGCGCCCGCGCAGTCCGCGCCACAGCGAGAGCCCCGGTATCGGTACGCGGATGACCGCAAGCGACGCTGCGACAGTGTCGACAAACGCCTGATTCAAAGCATCGGCGCGTTCATCCAGTTCGATGCCCAGAAACGCAACTGCGGCATTGTCGAGTGTCAGCTGTTTGATGGCCGGGTAGAAATGGAAGTCTTTTTGGTGACGCCACGATTGGATGTGTTGGCTCGCAATGTCGTGCATCGCATGCATGTAATGCACCAATGCGTCTCGCTTGAACGCGCTTTGCATCATTCGGCGATGCAGGCGATGTTCGTCGAAGTCCATGAGCATGAGACCACGCGAGAACAGTCGCCCGATCGAGTGGTCCCAACCGCCAGCGCTGGAAAAATTCTTGTCGCGATCCTGGAGCACAAGCTGGAGCGCATCGGCACCAGTGAGGGCCACGGTACGCTGGCCTAAAAAGCGAATGCGATAGGCCGCGCCGTAGGTGTCTCGCATGCGCCGTGACATTCCTCGGGGGTCGGTCAGAAACTCGTACGCCAGACCGAAAAACGGCAGACCGTCCTCTCCAGGAATGTGCATGACGTCGTCACTAGCTCGCGTCCCTACGGCTGGTTTCAGCGCTTGCTCGGCCATCCTGTGCGTCCCCCGAAGCTCGATGATTTGTTGATATTAGGTTACTTGCTTGTTGACAACAAGTATTCTGGGGCGCAGCATTGCGTCGCACTCTGACTTGGAATCGGATTCACTTTGACTCAGCCCAAGACTGCATCGACCGTACAGAACGGCGCTGGCAAAACTCAGGCGCAGCGTGTTGCGGCGTCGGATAAGGCCATGCTCGATGCAGCGATGGCGTTGATATTGGAAAACGGGATGGACGGTACGACGCTTGCGGCCATCGGCGAGCGGGCCGGCTACAGTCGTGGACTCGCAACTTACCGTTTCGGCTCAAAAGCCGGCCTTTTTCAAGAAGTTTCCAGCAATATCCAGAGACATTGGTCAGATTACCTGAATGCCGCTGTTGGTGAGGACTCCGGCATCGACGCCCTGTGTAACGCCGCCAGCGCATTCCATCACTTCGTGCTCGAGTTTCCCCAGGAAATCCGGGTTCTGCACATCCTGTATTATGGCGGTGCGTCGCCGAACTCTGATGTGCGCGGGCTGGCCAAGCAAGCCTTTTCCCGCCAGGTGGCCGACGCAGAACGCTGGGTAGAGGACGGCCTTGCGTCGGGATCGATTCGAGAAGACGTCGATCCCCGATCCATCGCGGCGCAGTATGTGGCGCACATCGCCGGCCTTACCTATATCTGGTTGTTAAACCCCGGGGACATCGATTTCGCCCGGATTCATCAAGACTTTATCCGCACGTTGCGCGAGCGACTGGCGGCCTGACCATCCACAGGGAGACTCACAATGGCTGACGCCTTTGTTTATGACCATGTACGCACGCCGCGGGGGCGCGGCAAAGCCAGCGGTTCGCTGCATCCCATAACCCCGGTCGAACTGACCTCACAGATGCTGTCTTCATTGCGCGATCGCAATGAACTGGATACCAGCTACCTCGACGACGTCGTCCTCGGCTGTGTTTCACCGGTGGGTGAGCAAGGCGCAAACATCGCGCGCGTCAGTGTGCTGACGGCCGGCTACGAACAGAACGTGCCAGGCAAGCAGCTCAACCGTTTTTGTGCGTCCGGGCTTGAAGCGATCAACACGGCTGCATCGCAGGTCATGGCCGGTCAGTCTGATCTTGCGATTGGTGGTGGCGTTGAATGCATGTCGCGTGTGCCGATGGGTTCGGACTCTGGCGCTATGGCTGCCGATCCGCGTGTCGCATATGACACCTATTTCGCGCCACAGGGCATCAGTGCCGATTTGATTGCGTCCAAGTACGGATTCTCACGCGACGATGTCGACGGCTACGCAGTGGAAAGCCAGAAGCGCGCCGCGAATGCGTGGGAGCAGGGCTACTTCAAAAATTCTGTTGTACCTGTTGTGGATCGGTTGGGCATGACGGTACTCGACCATGACGAACACATGCGTCCGGGTACCACCAAGGATGATCTCGGCAATTTGAATCCTGCGTTTGTGATTCCTGGCGAACAGGCCGGTTTCGATGCCGTCGCACTGCAGCGCTACCCTGAGGTTGAAGCGATTCATCACGTACACACGGGTGGCAACTCCAGCGGTATCGTTGATGGCGCCGCAGGGGTTCTCATCGGTAGTAAGGACATCGGGGATGCGTTGGGCCTGAAGCCGCGTGCGCGAATCAAGGGTTTCGCGTCAATCGGCACCGAACCTACCATCATGTTGACCGGCCCTGCGCCTTCCGCCGAGAAGGTGTTGAAGCGTTGTGGCATGACGACCAGCGACATCGATCTGTTCGAGCTTAATGAAGCGTTCGCATCCGTAGTGCTTTTGTTCATGCAACAGCTGGATGTCGATCACGACAAGATCAACGTGAATGGTGGCGCAATCGCCATGGGTCACCCGTTGGGTGCGACCGGTGCGATGATTTTCGGCACTGTGCTGGATGAGCTTGAGCGTCGTGACCAGTCGACCGCGCTCATCAATCTTTGCGTTGGTGGCGGTATGGGTACCGCGACCATCATCGAGCGCGTTTAAGCGCCCGTCATTCTTGAGGACAACGATATGAAAACGATTCGTTTTGAAGTCGACAGTGATGGGATTGCGCTGCTGACGATCGACGTGGCGGAGCGTTCAATGAACGTCTTGACGCCGGAGCTGCAAGCAGATCTTTCGGAGAGCATCGACAAGATTTCTTCGGATGAAGCCATCAAGGGCGCGGTCATTACCTCGGCGAAATCCTCTTTCGTCGCAGGTGCTGATCTGATGTCGATGGTCAATGCCTATGAGGATGGTCGCTCGGCTGCGGAAAAGTACGAGTACGCGCGCGGCTTCCAGCAGATCCTGAGACGCTTGGAGACCTGCGGCAAGCCGGTCGCTGCGGCGATCAATGGCACGGCACTCGGTGGTGGTCTGGAAATCTGTCTTGCCTGCCATTACCGCGTAGCCGCGGATGTGCCGAAGTCGGTTCTGGGTCTGCCTGAAGTGCAAGTGGGCTTGCTTCCGGGTGGTGGCGGCACACAGCGTTTGCCTCGCCTGATCGGCCAACAGGCTGCGTTGCAGCTGATGACGCAGGGCACACATTTGAAGCCGAAGGCTGCGCTTGAGCAAGGCATTGTTCATGACGTTGTTGCACTCGATGATCTCGTGCCGGCGGCGAAGCGATGGGTGCTCGAGAAGGGCGATCCCGTGCAGCCGTGGGATAAGAAGGGCTTCAAGGTGCCGGGCGGCGCTGGTCTGATGCACCCAGGTTCGATCCAGACCCTGATGGTGGGTAGTGCGCTGATCGCCAAGGAAACCAATCACAACTATCCGGCCCCGATCGCGATCATGTCTTGCGTCTACGAAGGCACGGTGTTGCCGATCGACGCTGGCCTTGATATCGAATCGAAGTACTTTGTCACGCTGCTGATGGATCCGGTATCGCGCAACATGACGCGGACTCTGTTCATCAATAAAGGCGCGGCGGACAAGCTTGTGCGACGTCCGCAGGGAGTCGACAAGACCAAGGTCACCAAGCTCGGCATGTTGGGTGCCGGGATGATGGGTGCGGGCATCGCTTACGTGTCTGCCTATGCCGGTATGAAGGTGGTGCTGCTGGATCGCGATCGCGATGCGGCGGAAAAGGGCAAGGACTACTCCCGTGCGTTGCTGCAAAAACGGATCGATCGCGGCAAGATGGCACCGGAGAAAGCGCAAGAAATTCTTGAGCGTATCGTCACGACTGATGACTATGCGGAGCTTGAGGGTTGCGAGCTCGTCATTGAGGCGGTCTTCGAGGACAAGGGCATCAAGGCGGACGTCACCGCAAAGACCGAAGCGGTGATTCCCGAAGATGCGATTTTTGCATCCAACACTTCCACACTGCCGATCACGGGTCTGGCCGAAGCGTCAAAGCGTCCCGAGCAGTTCATCGGTATTCACTTCTTCTCACCGGTCGACAAGATGCCGTTGGTTGAAGTGATTCTGGGTGAGAAGACCGGAGATCGCGCGACAGCTGTAGCGCTCGATTACATCCAGCAGATCCGCAAGACACCGATCGTCGTCAATGACAGTCGAGGTTTCTACACCTCACGTGTGTTTGGCACATACACCAACGAGGGTATGACGATGCTCTCTGAAGGTATCTCGCCGGCGTTGATTGAGAATGTGGCGAAACAAGCTGGTATGGCAGTTGGGCCATTGGCGGTTATGGACGAGGTAACGCTAGAACTGGGTTACCACGTCGGCAAAGCCACGGCCGCTGCACTGGGCGATGATTACAAGCCGACCACAGGCTCGCCGGTGATTGAGCGATTCGTTGAAGAGCTCGATCGTCGGGGCAAGCGCTTCGGTAAAGGGTTTTACGACTATCCAGAAAACGGCAAGAAGCATCTATGGCCAGGACTGGCAGAAGTCTACCCATTGGCGGATCCACAGCCGACGCCGGATGAGGTGCGCAAGCGCTTGCTCTACGTGCAGGCACTGGACACGGTACGTTGTCTCGATGAGGGTGTACTCACACACCCCGCGGATGGCGATATCGGCTCCATTCTGGGCTGGGGCTTCCCGCCGTATACAGGCGGTACGCTCTCGCTGATCGAGACGGTGGGCTTGCAGGAGTTCGTTGATGAGTGCGACCGAATGGCTGCTGCCTACGGTGAGCGCTTTGCCGTGCCGGATAGCCTGCGCGAGCAAGCAAAAGCGGGCCGTGGTTTCTACGCTGAAGACAGTGTTGCTGCGCGAAGCGCGGCGTAGGGAGCCATCATGAGTGATGACACGGTGGTGCTGTACGAGGTCACTGGCGCTGTCGCGACGGTGACATTAAATCGTCCTGACGCGATGAACAGCTTCGACCAGCAAATGCGTGCTGAACTTACCGATGCGCTCCGACGTGCTTCGAGCGATACCTCGATTCGTGCGGTGGTCCTGACCGGCACCGGCAGAGGATTCTCTGCCGGTGCCGATCTGACCGCGGGATTCCCAGAAGACAAGACGGTCGAGGCGCAACTCCAACGGGAGTATCGACCGTCGTTTGATGAAATCCGCTCGATGCCGAAACCGGTTATTGCAGCGATTAACGGCGCTGCTGCGGGCATTGGTATGTCTTATGCGATGGCAACCGATCTCGCTGTCATGGGCGAGGGTGCCTTTCTTTTGGCGCCGTTCTCAACGATCTCTTTGGTGCCTGATGGTGGGGCTACCTGGTTGTTGCAAAAGCAGCTCGGATACCGACGCGCGTTTCAGCTCGCGGTTGAGGCTGAGCGTATTGACGCGCAGCGCTGTCTTGATTGGGGTCTGGTCAATCGGGTGGTGCCTAACGAGGATGTGCTCTCAGAAGCCCAAACCTGGGCACAATCGCTTGCGGCACGGGCGCCGCTATCTTTGCAGGCGACCAAACGCACGATGCGTCATGCGGAAGCGGGCAGTTGGGAGTCCGCGTTCGATATGGAAGCGCAGATTCAAACCAGTCTTATCGGATCGGAAGATAATGTTGAAGGCGTTGCTGCCTTTTTTGACAAGCGGCAACCGCAGTTCAAGGGTAAATAAAGAGGTCGTCGCCAACACGACCTCACAGTAGAGAAAATGACGGGGAGTCATCATGGAACGTAATTGCTACAACGAAGACCACGAGATGTTCCGCGACGCGGTGCGTCAGTTCATGATCAACGAGGTTGGCCCGCACGCTGAGGCTTGGCGTGAGGCGGGTATCGTCGATCGTGAAGCATTCCGGAAGGCCGGTGAGCAGGGGCTCTTGTTGATGTGGGCCGATGAGCAATACGGCGGCGCCGGTGTGAAGGATTTTCGCTACGAGCAGATCCTGATCGAGGAACTCACGAAGAACGGGGATCCCGGGTTCTTTATGACGCTGCATTCACGTCTGGTCGCACCCTATATCGGAGAGCTCGGCACCGAGGAGCAGAAGGCACGTTGGTTGCCGAAGTGCGTATCCGGCGAGAACATCCTTGCGATCGCGATGACGGAGCCTGGTGCCGGTAGCGATGTTGCCGGAATGAAAACGCGCGCGATTGATGCCGGTGACCATTGGGTACTCAATGGTTCGAAAACCTACATCTCCAACGGCATTAACGCAGACTTGATTCTCGTGGCTGCGCGGACAACGGATGCATCGCACGGACTGGGTCTGTTCGTCGTTGAACGCGGTATGGAAGGATTCGAGCGTGGCAGAAATCTGAAGAAGATGGGGCTGAGTGCGCAAGACACTGCTGAGCTGTTCTTCAACGACGTCAAGATTCCGAAAGAAAACGTGCTCGGCGATCCGACAAGAGGATTCTATTACCTGATGCAGTTCCTCGCTGAGGAGCGGTTACTGGGTGCGGCTGGCTATGTCGCTGCTGCCCAGCATGCGTTCGATATCACGATGGACTTCATCAAGGAGCGCAAGGCTTTTGGACAGACCATTGCCGATTTCCAAAACACGCGCTTTAAGATGGCTGACATGCGCACAGAAATCGATCTTGCACAGGTGTTCCTTGACCGTTGTGTTGAAGAGCACAACGCCGGCAAGTTGACCGCCGAACTGGCAGCGCAAATCAAACTGTACGGCAGTGAACTGGAAGGTCGCGTCATGGATGCCTGTGTGCAGCTGCATGGCGGCGCCGGATACATGGACGAGTACAAAATCTCACGGATGTTTACGGACGCGCGCATCTCCAGAATCTACGCGGGTTCGTCGGAAATCATGCGAGAGATCATCGCCCGTTCTATCGGTCTCGATCCACGCGCGAAGAAGCCGAAGGCTGTCGACAACAAGAAGCAGCAAGACGCCGCTTAACGAGCAAGCAACCACCAGGCGGGCCCGCCGTTCGGGCTCTCCTGGTGGTCTAGCAGTGCGTGTGTGGCTGACTGCTCGCTGATCCAGCTCGACACCGCAGAAAACTCCGATATACCACCGGCGTGGCCGCGATATGCCATCACGCTCAATACGCCATTGTCGCTGAGCAAGTCTATTGCGCCCGCAATCGCGATCAGTGTCGTTTCCGCGTTGGTCGTTAGCGTCTTGTCACCGCCAGGAAGATAGCCGAGATTGAACACGATCGCGTTGATTCGCCCGTGAGCCGCCGCTGGGATACGCGACGGCATATTGACGTGACTATCACAAACCAATGAAACGCGATCGAGCAGGTCGCGCGAATCTAATCGATGTTCGGTTGCAGCAATCGCACGTTGTTGGATATCAAACCCGTAAACGTGTCCGGATGGGCCAACGCATCTCGCAAGAAAGCTTGTGTCATACCCGTTGCCTGCGGTGGCATCGACGGCGATGCCACCCTCGGGTATGTGCTGTCGCACGATTTGATGTGCAATCTGTGTGAGCTTCATGAATCGTCGATACGCTGCCTGTAATCAAAGCTAGCAGGAACTTCGCTATCGTTCACGATTTGCTCCGCCAAAAGCTCACCTAGGCCGGGTGCGTATAGACTGCCTTTCGAACCAAGGCCGTTGAATATCCACTGTGGACCATTACAGTTCAAACGTCCGATCACTGGCTTTCGGCCCTGGACGATGGGTCGCACGCCCGCGCGTTGGCTTGTAATCGTATAGGGCGTCTCGAGTACTGCATCTAGCGTGCCCGTAAGCTGTTCGCGCGCCTTTTTCGTCGGGTGTCCGTCCAGCACATCCCAACTGTAGGTTGCTCCTGCGAGGAACTGCCCATCACCGTCCGGCGTGATCCAAATACCGCGTGCGTGGAGTGTGCCTGGCAACCCCAACCGATCCGAGTGAATCACCACAATTTCACCTTTCGCTGGCCGCCATTGCAGTGTCGGTGCTCGTTCGGCCAGTGATTCGCGAAAACCGCAACACCACACGACCGGGCCGTCGATGTCATCGGGCGTCGTTTGCAGCATCTCGTGTGACTCGGAAAGTGCTTGCCAGGAGGCGTCGAGGTAAGCACGTGTATCCAACCGCGCAGCGAGCGGCATCAGCAGCACTTGCCCGAGCGTTCGGAAACCCGTCCAATCGGACGTGTCTCCTTGCTGCATCAATTCAAGCGGAGCGTCTGTGGTGCGGTCGAGAGCCGCAAGCTCGCGCTCAGACTCGAGCATTCGAAGCGCCGGACGTTCGGAAAGGCAGTGCACGCCTGCGAGGCGTTCGATCGACCGATAGTGTGCAACCGCGCCTTTCCGCAGTTCCAGAAAGTTACTCTCTGGTTTGAGCTTCTTGCCGGTAACGGGTGTGATCAGCCCTGCGGCGACCTTCGACGAAGCGCCATCCAGATTCGCGTCGAATACACGCAACCGCAGTCCGCGCTCATGAAGTGCCCAAGCAATCGCCGCACCGGCGAGGCCGAATCCGACAATAGTGACGTCAACAGATGCCTTCAAAGGTGCGTATCGCCGCTGATTCCAAGCTGCCCGAGTCGTCAGCGTCGGGTTCGTGTTTCGAACCAATCGACGCCGGCGTCATCACGACGCACTGTCAGTACATCGCGGTCCACGAGGTAGTTAAGGTGAGCGCGCGCTTCACCCGTCGCCATAATCAGATTTCCGTCGTTGATTCGGCTTCGGAACAGCAATTCAAACGTGTCGACAACACGCTGCGGCTCGCGGCATAGGTCTTGTAGTCCGTTAAGGTTGTCGTCGTGTTCGTCAATTAACGCCTGCAATCGAGCGGGTGCACCACGGAATGGTTTGCCATGTGACGGCAACACCAGTGTCTCATCATCGAGCAGGGCCTTTAGCTTGCGGCAGCTGCTGATCCAATGCCCCAAAGGGTCACTGTAGGGCTCTGTCGGCCACACACTGACGTTCGATGAAATCGTCGGCAATAACTGGTCACCAGCGATAATCATGTTTCGACGTTCATCGTAGAGTGACACGTGCTCAGGGCAGTGACCGCTGGTGGTCACCGCACGCCATTCATGGTCACCGATGCGGAAGACATCGTCTTCATAAATGCGGCGATACGCATCGGGCATTGTGTAAACGGCACGACCAAACATGCCGAACTTGTCTTTGTAACGTTGCAAGGCGTCTTCATCGAACCCTGCGCTGCGATAGAACGTGACACCAGCCTCCGGTGCGTCCTTTCCCGTGTCGGCGACCAAGACTCTGCACATCAGGTATTCCGCGCGGGACATGTACAGCGGCACGTCGTGTTGTTCGACCAGCCAGCCCGCGCTACCGACATGATCGGGGTGCATATGCGTAACGATGACACTCTTTACATCACGCCCATCCAGCAATTGTGTCCAGAGCTCGCGCGTCTCTTTGCTGTTTAGTCCCGTATCGACAATTGTCGTGGCGTCCGGTGTTCCGAGTAGCCAAAGGTTGATATGCCCCAACATGAAGGGTAGTGGCATACGAAGCCATTCCAGCTCGTCGGCCAGAGACACAGCCTCACCAGGCTTGGGAGGTTCAATTTCTGAGTAGAACAATTCGCTTTTGGCGACTGCCATAATCGATATCTCTTTCGACGCACGACTTGCGCCGGTTAAGGACCTGCGGCCATTATATCGATGGGGACCATCGGAGGGGGGAAACAATGCATCCAAGCGTGCACGCGAAGTCGCGGCCGGATCATCCGGCGATCATCATGGCGAGTACAGGCGAGCGCCTGACTTACGCAGAAGTCGACGAATTATCCAACCAATACGCCCAGCTGTTTTGTAGCCTCGGGTTGCAGCCGCGCGATCACATCGCAATTTTTCTCGAGAACTGCCTAGAGTACTTGCCCTTGGTTTGGGGCGCGCAACGCACCGGGCTAACCTACACCCCAATCAGTACGCACCTTCTTGAGCATGAAGTTGCGTATATCCTCGACAATAGCGGAGCCAAAGTCCTCATCACCAGCGAGCGACTGGCACGCGTTGCCTCGGAGGCAAGAAGCACCTCACCAGGGGTGGAGCAGGCATTCATGTTGCGAGGTGAATCGAACGGCTTTGTTTCGCTGGAAGCGGCCATCGCGGACATGCCCACTAGTCCTGTCGAGGACGAAGAGGCCGGGACGGTCATGATGTACTCGTCCGGCACGACCGGACTGCCGAAAGGCGTATTAATGGCGCGACCACCCAATACGCCGATCACAGAACATTCCAAAGTCGCGCTGGCGTTAGTCAGCAATTTTGGCATTGGTACTGACTCCGTGTACCTGTCTCCGGCACCGCTATACCACGCAGCACCGCTCACCTTTAACACGATTTCCATGGCGCTCGGTGGGACCAGTGTGATCATGGACAAGTTCGACCCAGAGGCCGCCCTTGCTGCAATAGAACAATTTGGTGTCACGCATAGCCAGTGGGTACCGATCATGTTCGTGCGTATGTTGAAACTACCTGAGTCGGTGCGCGACAAGTACGATGTCTCTTCGCAGCAAATCGCCATCCATGCAGCGGCGCCTTGTCCGGTCGAGATAAAGCAACAGATGATCGACTGGTGGGGGCCAAGACTGTTTGAATACTACGCGTCGACGGAAGGGGCAGGATTCACGGCAATCGACTCTGCGAACTGGCTACAACACCGCGGGTCTGTCGGTGTGCCAGTGGGTTGCGAGATTCGCATTCTTGACGACGACGGTGAGGACGTGCCCACCGGAGATGTCGGTACCGTCTACTTTTCAGGAAACGACCAACCATTCCACTATCACAAGGAGCCGGAAAAGACGGCGCAGTCCTTTACGAAGGATGGGTGGGCGACAGTCGGCGATGTCGGTTACCTCGACGATGATGGCTTTCTATACCTTACCGATCGTAAGCACTACATGATCATCACCGGTGGTGTGAACGTGTATCCGCAGGAAATCGAGAACGCTTTGGTCACGCATCCTGAGGTAGCAGACGCGGCCGTTTTCGGATTACCTGATCCGGAATTCGGTGAGCGAGTCCACGCAGTGGTCCAGCCAATGAATCAAGCGATTGATCAAGCATCGCTAGAAGGGCGCCTGATTGCTTTTCTCCGGGATCGCCTTTCACACATCAAGGTGCCAAAGGCCATTGACTTCGATCCAGAGCTTCCGAGACATGACAACGGAAAGCTCTACAAGCGCCGGTTACTGGCGCGATACCAGTAACCGACTGTGGGTTGAACCATAAGCTAAGATTCCACCTCGAAGAGGCGCATAAGTTGAGCTTTTCGCCAGACGGCTCTCGGGTCATGAATGATTGCCGAACTCGGCGGCCGCTCACAGTGCGATACCCGAACCTAGGGCGGCCGCGGTGGAGATATACTCGACGACTGCAACTGACCCAAAGCGGACATTGTCCAGAATCGGAAGTCTAATCCGAGATACAAACAACAAGGCCACAATAGTCGGCTAACATGCCTAGTCGAAACCTACTAGTAGCAATTGGAGTCAGCTGTGATCGAGGACGATTCTGCAGTTTGTCGTTCTGCGTTGTTCCCTGATAGTGCGTCTCAAAACGAAATCGACAACGCGCTAACAACTCGGCTAAGTGAAGCGCTAAATCGAGTAGAACGTGGAAAGGTATCGCCTACGCTTGATGTCGAGGTGTTTCGAGACGAACTGTTATCGAAGACGTTCGATGAACCAGAGGATCTTCTCGATTTAATTGATTGGACTGTCGGTCAAATGGAAGTTGGCCTTGTACAAATGACGCACCCCCGATACTTCGGTCTATTCAATCCAGCTCCAACCTTTCCTTCATTATGCGCCGACCGAGTTGCCGCTTCATTTAACCCTCAGATCTGTGTTTGGTCCCATGCACCCGTGGCAGTTGAAATTGAGAGCCACGTTATCGAACAACTTGCTAGGCGCGTGGGACTGCCGGCTGGATCTGGCGGTCACTTCACAAGCGGTGGCAGCGAGGCGAACAACACGGCGATGGTCTGCGCGCTCACGGCGGGCAATTCTATGTTTGGCGAAGAAGGCGTTCGTGCGTATTCGGGTCAGCCGTGCATCTACGTGTCCAAGGAAAGCCATCTCGCATGGTTGAAAATAGCCCATCAACTGGGTATCGGGCGGCGAGCTGTACGACTGATCAGCACCGATGGTCACGGCCGATTGGATGCGGAGGAACTGAATAGTGCGATCGATAAAGATAACGCTGCTGGCGATATACCGGTGATGATCGCTGCAACCGCGGGCACGACAAACGCAGGCGTTGTTGACCCGCTGCACTCATGCGCGGAAATCGCAGAAAGACACAGACTTTGGTACCACGTAGATGCCGCGTGGGGCGGTGCCCTTATATCGTCACCAAAATTCAAATCGGTACTCGACGGCATCGAGCGCGCTGATTCAATCACAATTGACGCGCACAAGTGGTTTGCGACAACGATGGGTGCGGGTATTTATCTGACCCGTAGGACTGCGGTGCTCAACGACGCATTCCGGGTATCGACCGATTATATGCCGTCAAATGACATGGGTGTTGATTTGTACGTCAATTCAATACAGTGGTCACGCCGGTTCCTCAGTCTTCGTCTGTTCCTATCTCTTGGCGCAGCAGGCTGGCGGGGCTACGGCAATCACGTTGAACGCGGAATAGCATTGATACGGAGATTAACGGATAGGCTTGAAAGCGTTGGCTGGACACTGGCGAACGACTCGCAAATGGCGGTTGCTTGTCTCATACCGCCAAAGAGCAGTCCTTCAGTGGAAGAAATGGTAGCCGACATAGTGTCATCAGGGGACTCTTGGGTATCAGTCACAAAGTTCGAGGGAAATTCTGTCCTGCGAGCATGCGCAACGAACGGCCGCACTACTGAGGCCGATGTTGATCGTTTGGCTGAATTGCTGATTGCCAAGGCCAAAAGGACGAGTATCGCTTCTTGATCGTGTCTGACCGGCCGTTTTTGGTCGAAACCACCCGCCAAGAGTTCTGAGCTAGACTGTCGGCCTCCGCCCTACAGCAAACGCTCAGTATTGGTGAAAACAACCCTGATGATTGACCGAGATAGTGCGAGAACGAAGAAGCTATTTGTCTATTTCGTTGTTGGAACTTCTCTCACTATTGTCTCGATACTCGCATTTGAGGCGCGGTTCACATTTCACTGGATGAGAGACGTTTCTTTAGTATCGACCGCGCTTACGTCGCCCGGCTACTTCCTATATGACTTCTTCCTCAACGGCTTCGCTGGGCTTCCGAAAGATCCGCTATGGCTGCGCTACGCACTCGCGTCAATCACAAACGGATTCGTCTATGCGGGAGTAGCCTTTATGCTGCCGCTGTTTGGCATCGAGTCAACGAAAAAACAGCTAGTCGTTTTCGCAGTTATGCTTTTAGCGTTTTCAGCAACGTTCCTTTGCCTGTGGGAAGGTTGTTATCGTCAGGAGTACTGGTTTTGAGCGACCGCTCCTGGCCGCCAGCTTCCGTTCTGCTCTCGTCTGCTACGATGACGTTCGCTGATCCATAGCAGAATTTCGTGAAAAGATGAGTTGGGACATATTCGTACAAGATTTGCCGAAAGACGCTGCATCTGTTGCGGATATTCCCGAAGACTTCGTGCCGAAGGATATTGGTGGTAGGTCAGATGTAATCGCCACGATTACAGCGGTTGTTCCTGAAGCAGACTTCTCTGATCCGTCATGGGGCTTGATCGATGGCAAAGATTGGTCAATCGAAGTGAACATCGGTGATGCCGAGACCTGCTCGGGTTTTGCGTTTCACGTGCGAGGCGGCGATCAAGCGATTGGCGTAATAGACACAGTTTTGCGAGCGCTGGATCTTCGGGCAATTGATGCCCAGACGGGCGAATTCTTCGTCGCCGGACCAGACGCTCAAGCTTCGCTCTCAAAATGGCGAGAGTATAGAGGCACCGTAGTCGGCTAAGACACGCAGTTATCTTCCGAGTCCAGCGCTTCAGACAGAGTGAGGTAAACTGAAAGCCCGAACTCCTAAGCGGACGGTCACAGTTTCACCTAGCCGACGAAATGCCTCGCTTCCGAACACAACAAATTGATGATTCGGTCTATGGCGAACAAGGGTTCTTCGATGCCGAGTCCCAGTGCCAGTACGTCCTCGCAAGTGCAGATCGATACGTCGACGAGTCGAAAGACGTTTATGTGATCGGACACGCTGGAGTTGATGGCATTGAGTTTGTACTTAGACCGAACGATACAGCGGTTTACGCTTGTATGCGGGTCGAGGACGAGCTTGTAAGGCTCGCTATGGACTTTGACTCCTTTATTGCGGGATGGAAGGACAGGAGCATCACCGTATAGGAACGGCTGCTACTGGCCGAGGCTGTGTGATAACTCTGTTTTGACTATCGCCGACTAAGACCGAGTTTTTATGCGCCGATATTTTTGAGACGCAACGACTCACGCTTTGATCGTTGCCACGATTTTCTCGGTACCCAAAAGGCTGATGGCTCGCTTCATGTTGTAAGCCAGGACCTGCAGGCTCATCTCCGTGCTCACTTTTGGTAGTGTCTTGGTCTGGAAGTGCGTAGACCCCATCCAGTGTTTTATCGTCCCGAACGGATGCTCCACCGTCGATCTTCGTAGCGCCATCTGCTCCGGTTGTTGCTGGAGGCGCAGTTCCGCGCGCTCCAGCACGTCCTCGTGCACCCAGCGACTCATGCGTCGCTCCTTGCCGCTGGTGCACTTCGGTTTGAGATCGCAGCTTGAGCAGGCTGATGTCCAGTAACGACGGATCTGCTTGCCGCGTTCGCTGCGCTGCGAGCGGTAGGTCAGTCGTTTGTCGGCCGGGCACTCGTACTCATCGTCCGTCTTGATGTAGCGGAAGCGAGACCGGTCGTAATGACCCTTGGCTTTATTTGGTGAGGTCAGTGGCTTTGGCAAGTAGACGTTAATGCCGTTGTCCTCACAGGCTTTGATCTCGTCGCCGTTGTAGTAGCCCCGATCAGCAACCACGTCGAGATCGTGGAAGCCGAGGACCTCTCTGGCTTTTGTCGCCATGCGACTCAGCTGCCTGCGATCACTGCCGGCGTTAGTAACCTCGTGGTCAACGATCAGGTGGTGCTTGGTATCCACCGCGCTCTGAACGTTGTAGCCCACGATCCCGGAGCCTCGACTGTTCATCGAACGAGCGTCCGGGTCTGTCAGAGAGAGCTGCTGGTCGGGTGCCTCAAGCATCCGGACTTCCAGCTTTTTTAGCCGGGCCAGCTCCTCCTTCAGCTTCTTGACCTTGGTCTGCAGGGTCTCGGCGTCGTCAACGGCAGGTTCCGCTGTATCTGCCTCCTCCAGCTTCCCCAGGTAGCGCTCGATCGCCGACTCCACGTCCGACAGTCGGCGCTTCATCTTCGCCCGCGTAAAGTTCTTGTCCCGGCTGTTCACCGCCTTGAACTTACTGCCGTCGATCGCCACCAACCTGTTGCTCAGCAGGTTGAGCTTCTTACACAGCATTACGAACTCGCGGCATACAAGACGGATCGCCTCACCGTTGTCCTTCCTAAAGTCCGCTATCGTCTTGAAGTCTGGCGCCAGTCGACCGGTCAGCCACATCAGCTCGACGTTGCGACCGGCCTCGGCCTCCAAGCGTCGAGACGACTGCACACGGTTCAGATAGCCGTACACGTACAGCTTCAGCATCGTCTTGGGGTGATAGCCGGGACGGCCGGTGGGCGCTGACTCGGTCCTAAAGCCCAGCCCCGAGATATCCAGATCGTCGATGAACACATCGATCACCCGGACCGGGTTATTTTCAGCGACGTAATCGTCGAGTCGTGCGGGAAACAGCGTGCCCTGCGATCGGTCTTCGCCTTCGATAAATCCGCTCATATCGTACGTCTCGGCTGGAAAGCACGATTATAAATTAGGCAGGGTTTTCACACAGCCTCGGCCGGATCCTGCAGCACTCAGAATGACTGCTATCATCTCTGCTGTCGACCCGTAGCGGTCATTGACGAAATTGGGCAGAAAACAAGGACGACGTGGGATACCTCAAGTCTTTTTCGGTCTTGCGCCATCCAACAAAGATAGAGGCGCTACACAAGCTTCCAGAGTCTTTACCCTGGGTCTTGTACCGTAGCAATAGGACTGACGAATCGTTCTTGGACGTCCTCAATTTTCGAAAGCTCGACCAGTCGACCTATCCACTATCATCGATTCCCGCTATTCAGGATCTACCGCTTGAATTTGAGCCGCCGCTTTTGGAGTTGAATGAGCTTTACGAACGGTTGCGCAAGAAGAATCGCGTCGGTGGTTTTCGAAGGGCAATAGTCAATTTGAACATTCTTCTCCAGGAACTGGTGGGTGGAGAAGTCCTAACGTTGGTGTCAGACGACGAGGGCATAGACTTGGTGTCTATATCGCAGACTGACGGGCTTGCACGATTATGCTTCAGAGCGGGTGCGGTTGAGGTGCAGTGGGTAGGGACTGGCGATATTGTCGAGGTGTCCAACAAAAGTCGTCGTCTGCACAGAATCGCAGAGAGGGAGTTCACGATCTTCATGGACAAGGAGCTTCCACTGTTCGGGTTTGACGCAGACGTGGAATCTCTTTATCTCGAGGCTATGGATAAGTCTGCGCCATTGCCGCCACCGCCGCGCAAGACGCTGTGGCAAAAATGGAAAGAACGACAACGAATTAAACGAAAAAATCGTAATTGGGCGAAGCGCTGGGGCAATCGCCCGCTGAAGTGAATCTTCTGAGCTTCTGCTACTGCGTCGACCCGTAAGTTGAGATTTCACCTGTTAGTAATTGTGTCCACCGAATGCTACCAACCAGTTTGAGATGTTCTGAGTGCGGCGAGAGTTTCAGGTTTCCTGGTGGAACTTACTGCTATAGCCCTGAAATAAGCGAAACAAACCTAATCATTCGCGATGATTCGCTTGTTCC
>JBCCKF010000015.1:0-68045 GCA_039027435.1 Pseudomonadota bacterium
CGGTCATGCCTGGCTCGGCTGCTCTGCGTAACGCCTGCCGCTTAAACTCGGCACTAAATCGTTTACGTCTTGCCATCGTCCACCTCCAAAACGCATTATCGCGCTTAATTCGGTGGTCCGAAAATCTGGGGTCAGACCAGAGTCCTGCAGCACGCGGAATGACTGCTATCATCAATGTTGCTGACCGAAAGCGGTCACTGAAGATAAGAATAGGTAGTGGGGTATGAAGCTTGATGAGACGATCTATACTTATTGCGTTTCTCGCAGTGCTCGGTGTGTGCTTTGTTACTCAAAGTGCCGCGCAAGTTAGGAACCATGAAACCGAAGGCAGCCTTGAGTCATTCAAACCTTTAGAATGCGTCTCTGCTGACCAAGTATCGAACATCAATACGCCCGCCGATATTTTCGCTGGATTAGCCAAGTGTCTTGAGCTAAGAGAGTACGATCTGGGCGCTTCTCTATATGGAATCGGGATGGCGTACGGAGTATTCGATTCGAGGCGAGTCAAGGATAAGACAGCCCATCAAGCAATTTCTGTCCTTCGACTCAATGTACTTGGGGGATTGAACGAGTCGGCGATTTCTGACTTTCAAGACTCAATTGATACAGTTTTGGGTTCGGAATCGGGCCACCCAAAAATTTGCGATAGCCTACGGAGAATTGGGCCACCCGCGTATCATCCGACGTACATGATCCAGCACGGTATGGGAGCATTCGGAGTCGGCGAGACTGGACTCGTGGTCAACTTCGAAGGCGATGCGGCTTGGTCAGAGATCCTAATCGAGTCATTTTCTTGTCCAGGCGGTGGCGAGCAGAAATAGTCATCAGTCTAGCTGGGCTAGATCGTGGGCACGAGAATGAGGGGCCGCTTCTGGCCGAGTCCAGCAACCAATCGACCGTCGGCTATACTCAGAGCTATTGACCCTTTGCAGCCGTTCGCTGTTTTCCCACACAACACTTCCGAATGAAGTATCCGTTTGCACCGAAGTCGACCTCGTATCTCAAGCCTGGACAGTTCTGGGCCATCCCCCTGACCGGTGGCGGATACGCATGTGGGAGAGTTCTGCAATTGAGAATGGAAGAACTGATCGTCGATTGTTCTTGGCGGGGCTAATGGACTGGCAGGGTGTCGGTGAGCCAACCGAGGACGATCTCGCCAATGTGGGAATTGTCGAGCACGGTCAGGCACATATACGGTGTATTCAAGCAATCGACGGGGAAATATTGGGTTACCGGCCCCTTGACGCGGACGACATCAAGATTCCGTTGACGTTAGATGAAGCTCCTGGCGCGAATTGTCATGTTAGGCAGGTTTTTGAACTGCTAGGACTGGCCAGCGATGAGCAGAAAGCATCGCTTTCTGTATTCTCAACATGGGGCTACAAAGTGATTCAGATCTTGGCGAACAAGCACTTTTCCAGTTAGATCGACTGCCCACTTCTGGCCGTGAATCGACGCACGGGACTCGTCTGCTACGATGCAGTCACTGGCCCGTAGCGGTCGCTCGTAGAATTAATCACTTTGCCCTCCGATGCTCGATGGCGCGGATACTTAGCTTTATTATCATATGTTTCCATCAAAGAGAGCACTGGCAGGATGGTCGATTGAGCAGGTTGGCAATCTCGCAAAGTCTTGGCTGGAAAAAGTGCGTCGCGACAAGAACTATGAGCTAGACCACACTAGCCTAGAAGTCGCTTACTTCACACTTATCGCGCCGCGACAGTTGCAGTGGGATTTCATCTACGTTTCTACTGCCTTGGCAGAAACCGACGACGAACTAGCGGCCCTTGGAGCCGGCCCTATACAGCAGGCGCTTATTGAGCGAGGTCTTGACGCCATCCCTCTCATTATTGAGCTATCTAGGAGTGATCCGGTTTTTGACAAAGCGCTTCAGGGAGTGAACGGTAGTGAGTCCCTCGACGAGGAAATTCTAAGCCTGCTAGAACATCTGCGAGAAAACTCTGATCAAGATCTATGCGGATCTATCGTTAAAACAGCCCACACTAAGCGAATACAATCTGAAAAAGCAGTTCTTGATTCACTTCGAGAAATAAAGCGCAAGCGAGCCGAGTCGAAGGCGCTCAAACACGAGTAAGATGTTGTGATCTAAGCTCCGTACTTGCGTCCGCTTGTGACAGTGAATCGACGCCTGGGTCTCTTCTGCTACGATTACAATCACTGACCCTTTGCTACCGCTGGGCTGAGCAACAAATCGCGATTGGATTTGCCCGAATTGAATGCGACAGAACTCGAAAAGAAATACCTGGAACGGGTAAACCGCTCCGGCTCTCTGCTACTGCTTTCTGCCTCTGATGCGGTGCGGCTTCTTGATGATCTTATACGCGCTGATGCACGATTCTTAGGCGTAGAAGCATTCCGTATATTCGATGACGGCGGCGTTCAACCGGCTATGGAATTCAGCAACATAAGCTTCGGGCGGATTGAAGAGAAAGACGGAGAGATAAGACTTAAGTCGTTCCGCCGTGATCTTCGTGATGGCTGGAGGAATCACCCGGACACCGTATCTCGAACTAAGGACTTGATAGCTGAAGGTCAGGCCAACGGATACGATTGGTACGAGGTCTCAATTGAAGACCCTGATACTGGCGAGCTGCTGTTTTTCAGTGAGTTTGAGAAGTAGGCGACCGGCTGCTCATGGCCGAGTCCAGCAGCCTGCTAAGCGGCTGCTATCATCACTGCAGTTGATCCGACCTACCCTGTCAGGAACTACCAAAGGGTTCGATAAGAATGCGCCCAGTAATATCCCTCAAAACCGCGAAATTCGATACGAGCAAAGAACGGCCGAACCCTATAAATCCAATTGCGGGTGAGAGCATTCTGTACTGGCTCCGCGAAAACGTATGTCAGGCTAGGTACCAATGCACCGAGCCCAACTATGAAGACTGGGGCTGGTATATGGACGTTTCATATCACGGTCGAAACTATATGGTTGGCGGAATCGCGTTCGACGAAGACTGTGATGACGCTGGACTCGTGATCGAATGGCTCGTACAGATCGATAAGGAACGCTCAATTAAAGAGAAACTCCTGGGTCAGGAGAAGATCGATCGGGACGACCCCTTTGTTCAGGAGATCTTTCAAGCTCTACAGGCAGAGGATTCGTTCGCCGATGTGGACTGGGGTTGAATCGCTGAACAGAGCCAAGCGCCAACGTTTGAACGGCCGCTGTTGGCCGTGAATCGACGCACGGGTCTCTTCTGCTACGATGACAGTCACTGACCCATAAGAGACGCTGGCGCTGCACGGTCCACTAAAGAGAAATCAATAACTTACCCTGGCGATTAAATTGACATGCTATACGTCAATGACGTATCTTTTCCGTTGTGAGTCACCGTCTATTCATTGAATCGCATGTCTTTACCAAGTACGTCGGCGATTACTTGGACGATGAGCAATATTCTGCTTTACAAGTTCACATTTTGGAGCACCCCAAAGCAGGCCCTGTCATTCGTGGCTCAGGCGGTGTGCGAAAGCTCCGATGGAGCGTCAGTGGCAAGGGAAAAAGCGGCGGCGTACGAGTGATTTATTATGTTCCAGACGGGGACTCGTTCTGGATGTTAACGATCTACGGCAAAGGTGATGTGGATAGTATTCCTGGACCGATGCTGAAGAAGATCAAAGAGGCGATGAGCAATGGCTAAGCGAGATATCGGACAAGAGATTCTAGACTCGATAAACCAGATTAAGGCCGGTGATGTAGGCCGCGTACATGTCTATCTCACGCCTGAGCAAATCAAAGCTGTACGAGAAAAGGTGGGCGTATCCCAGAGTGCATTTGCTGCGATGTTGAACGTCTCGACCCGCACATTGCAGGAATGGGAGCAAGGACGACGTCAACCAAATGGACCGGCCCGCTCATTGCTTGCCGTGGCGGCAAAACGACCCGATGTCATTCAGGAAGTGTTCGCTGCCTAGCTGCACTCTATCTAGCCGTCCGGTTCTGATCGAACGCCGACAAGTCGCTCTCGCACGATAGAAGCGGCTGGTCTAGGAAGGACCTACCGTTAGGCGACAGAACGATATAGATACTGTCGACACGCAAAAAAATAGCCCAGAGACATGAACCTCGAAAGGTGCGTCTCTGGGCTAAGTGGTTATGCTAGTTGCAACTTGTGGGGGCAAAAATCGCGACCTATGCGCAAACCCACAGCGTCACCTTCGAGATCAGATGGTCATTGCGTCAACAAATTCGTTGACCGGCATCGCTTCGAGCTTGGACTGATCGGAGCATATCTCGATGATGCGTGCGGTCTGCGCCGCCGGAAAGCGGGTCGCGAGGTTACGCGCAAACTTTGCCTCAAGCACGGGTATACCTTCTTCCCGCCGGCGCTTGTGGCCAATCGGGTATTCGATCTCGATGCGGTCCGTCTTGCTACCGTCCTTGAAGAACACTTGCATGGCATTTGCGATCGAGCGCTTGTCCGGTTCGTGATACTCGCGACTGTATCGCTCGTCTTCCTCAACGACCATCAGCTCGCGTAGTGCGTCCACACGCGGGTCCGCTGCTACATCGTCCTCGTAGTCCTCTGCAACAAGGTTGCCTTTCAAGAGGCCGATCGCGGCCATGTATTGCAGGCAGTGATCGCGATCTGCCGGATTGTTCAGCTTGCCTTCCTTCGAGATGATGCGAATAGCAGACTCATGGGTCGTCAAAACGATACGGTCGATTTCATCGATACGATTGTGAACGGCCGGGTGCAGGCGAACGGCGGCCTCGACCGCCGTTTGCGCGTGGAATTCCGCCGGGAACGAAATCTTGAAGAGCACCTGCTCCATCACGTAGCTGCCGAACGGGCGTTGGAAGGAAAACTGATTACCCTTGAATGACACGTCGTAGAAGCCCCAGGTCGGTGCGGTCAGGACGCTCGGATAACCGATTTCGCCTTTCATCACGAGCATGGCGAGTCGCACAGCGCGACTGGTCGCGTCGCCGGCAGCCCAGGACTTTCTCGGACCTGCGTTCGGCGCGTGTCGGTAGGTACGAAGGCTGGAACCATCCACCCACGCATGAGAGAGGGCATCAATAATCTGGTCGCGATTGCCACCCAGCATCTTTGTGACCACCGCCGTTGATGCAACGCGCACCAGCAGCACATGGTCGAGGCCCACTCGATTAAAACTGTTGTCGAGCGCGAGTACGCCCTGAATCTCATGTGCCTTGATCATGGCAGTCAGTACATCGCGCATAGTCAGCGGTGCTTCACCCGCAGCCACCCGTTGTCGACTCAGAAAATCAGCGACGGCCAGAATACCGCCGAGATTGTCAGACGGGTGACCCCACTCGGCGGCCAGCCAGGTATCGTTGAAGTCCAGCCAACGAATCATGCAGCCGATGTCCCATGCGGCTTTCACTGGATCCATGACGTGCTGGGTTCCAGGTACTCTCGCACCACCGGGCACGACGGTACCGGGAACGATAGGACCGATGTGTTTTGCGCACTCGGGGAATGACAACGCGAGGAATCCGCAGCCAAGTGTGTCCATAAGGCAATGGCGTGCGGTCGTATAGGCGAGTTCGCTGTCGATTTCTGCGTTCGCGACATAGTCAGCGATGGCGACCAGCTCCTTATCGGGATCCGGTCGAACGTTGGTCTCTACTCGATTACTCATTGATGTTTCCTGTTAACTCGATCGTTTATCGAGCGGTACATAACTGCGTGCGTCCGGACCGACGTAGTCGGCACTCGGGCGGATGATTCGATTGTTACTGCGCTGCTCCATCACATGAGCTGTCCAACCGCTGGTTCGCGACATTACGAAAATCGGCGTGAACAGTTTTGTGGGAATCTGCATAAAGCGGTAGGCGGAGGCGTGGAAGAAGTCGGCGTTTGGGAAAAGCTTCTTCTCATCCCACATGAGAGTTTCAATCGCTTCGGAAATCGCGAACAGCTTGTCGTCGCCGACAGCGTCCGATAGCGCCTTTGACCAACGTTTGATCAGCGCGTTTCTTGGGTCACTCTCTCTGTACACGGCATGACCAAAGCCCATGATCTTGTCTTTGCGCTCGAGCATGCCGAGGATTCCGGATTTCGCATCCTCAACGCTCGAGAAGCCATCGATCAATTCCATCGCCGCTTCGTTGGCACCGCCGTGCAGTGGGCCACGTAATGATCCGATCGCGCCGGTGACGCAAGAGTGCATGTCCGAGAGGGTTGATGCACATACACGAGCCGTAAAGGTGGATGCGTTGAACTCGTGTTCGGCATACAGAATTAGTGACACGTCCATCACGCGTTTGTGAAGTGGCTCAGGCGTCTGTCCGTGAAGCAAGGTCAGAAAGTGTTCAGCAATATTTTCGGCTTCCACTTCTGTGTCAACGCGCACGCCGTCATGCGAGTAGCGATACCAGTAGGCGATGATGCCGGGCAGGGTGGCCAGGAGGCGGTCCGCGATGTCTTGTTGATCCTCGAAGTTGTGTTCGGGCTCGAGGTTGCCGAGCATCGAGCAACCCGTTCGCATCACGTCCATCGGATGTGCCGATGCAGGAATGCGCTGAAGCACCTCGCGTAACGCTGCCGGCAATTTTCTTAGGCCCGACAGTTTTTCCTTGTAGCCATCGAGTTCCGCTGCTGATGGAAGTTCGCCATGGAACAATAGCCAGGCAACTTCCTCGAAAGTCGAGTGCTCTGCCAGTTCGCTGATGTCATAACCGCAATACGTGAGTCCGCTGCCAGACTTTCCGACAGTGCACAAACGTGTCTCACCGGCGCTTTGACCTCGTAGTCCTGCGCCACCAAGTTTCTTGTCAACCATAGTCTTCTCAGTTCTGTGTGAAGTGCGTGAATTTCAGTCTTGATCGTTTGAGCCGAACAAGGCGTCCAGTTTTTCCTCGAATGCGTGGTAGTCGAGGAATTCATAGAGTTCCTCACGCGTTTGCATTTGCGCTAGCGCCTCTACCTGCGTGCCGCGTTCTCTGATTTCGCGGAACATTTTGAGTGCTGCTTGATTCATTGCTCGGAAAGCGGACAGCGGATAGAGCGCCATTCGAATACCGACCGATTTCAGTTCGTCGATCGTGTATAGCGGCGTCATCCCAAACTCAGTCAGATTCGCGAGCACCGGAATTTGCACAGTCTCTGTGACCTTTCGATAGAGCTCGATGTCGGTCATCGCTTCGGCGAAGATCGCGTCGGCGCCTGCCTCCTGGTATTGGTGGATACGTTCCAGCATGGGATCCATACCTTCAACGGCAAGCGCGTCGGTCCTCGCCATCACCACAAATTCCTGATCGGTCTTTGCATCAACGGCAGCCTTGATCCGATCGGTCATTTCCTCGGCGCTTACCAACGACTTGTTCGGTCTGTGGCCGCAGCGTTTCTGACCCACCTGGTCTTCGATGTGCACTGCTGCAACACCTGCGTCCGTCATCTCCCGGATCGTCCGTGCGATATTGAACGCGCCTCCCCAACCGGTGTCGATGTCGACCAGTAACGGCGTTGGTGTTGCGGCTGTGATTCGACGCGCATCCTCCAGCACGTTGTCCAAAGAGGTCATGCCGAGATCCGGCAGTCCGTAGCTCGCATTGGCGACACCGGCGCCGGATAGATAGATCGCACGAAACCCGGTGGCTGTTGCCATCATCGCGGCGTAGGCGTTGATCGCGCCGACGATTTGCAGCGGTTGCTCTGCCTCAAGTGCTGCTCTGAAGCGTGCACCTGCGCTTGTGTTGCTCATGGTGTTGTCCTCCTTGCGCGCTAGAGCTCCCCGTTATGCCAACGGGCATCGCGCGTCTCTATGTTTTTTCGAAGTCCCGATTCGAATCCCAGTCGCAATGATTCATCCACCGCGCTGTGCGGTATCTCCACCACCGTGTTGCCGCTGGTGTCGCAAATCACTGTCCTCGGTCCATTGTCTCGCCACAGGTGAATCATCCGAACCAGCCAATATAGGCTGAGAAGGGAAAGCGCAGGTGCGAGTAGCGGCAGGTCTGAACTGAATGCCGAGAAGTGCACGATCGCCGCCAATGCGAGCGTCAGCAAAAAGTGACGGAACGGATGGTGAAGCACTGAGAGATCGTACGCCTCAAAGACGAAGAGTGGGTTCAGTAGGAGAAGGTCATGTCGCTCCACTCGCTGCTGTCTTCCCAGTCGCGCCTCGATTGCGAGCATGGCGTCGCCGTAGCGCAGAGTGTATTGGCGCCAGGCTCTGCGGAATTGCAGGGTTTTGCGCGGAGCCTTCAGCGGAGTGATGTTACTGAGTTTGGTCTTGTCCATAAGGCCTCAGGCATGCACCGGCGGCAGTGCGTCTCTCCAAGGTGTTGCTTCCTCGAGTTGGTAGGCCAACTGCAAAAGCGTGGCGTCACCGTCGATTGCGGTTGAAAGCTGCGCGCCGATCGGTAATCCGGTTTCGCTGCGTCCTGCCGGTACCGACATCGCTGGTGTTCCGGCGACGTTGTGGGTCGCTGTGAAACTCGCGAACTCTGTAACGCGTTCGGAGAGCAGGTCGAAGTCTAGTGCGGGATCCAGATAGCCGATCTCCGGTGCCGTTGTTCCCGTTACCGGAGACAACCAAGCGTCGTACTCTTCGAAGAACTCGGCCACTTCCCGTTGGTACAGGCTGAAGAAGGCTAGTGCGTTATCCATGGCAGAGGACGGGAGTTTGCCGTAGCGCTCGGCCAGCGTAATGGTGGCTGGCTCCAGCAAGCCCGTGGCTAACACATCGCCGCCAGATTCTTCCGCAATTTGCTGAACGATAGGGAAAACCCCGGCACCCCAAAGCGTGAACAGATGTCCGGCAAGCTCCGCGTTGGCGTGCGGCGTCGCTTCTGTCTCGATGATTTCATGCCCGAGTGTCGTCAGTACACGCGCAGTCGCTCGAATCGCATCTGCAATCTCAGGTGCCGCAGGTCCTGACGCCGTTGTTAGGCTAAGTGCGATTCGCAGTGGTTTTGTCCTCTCTCGAGTGACAAAACCCACGGGCAGTAGCGGTCCGCCTTCCGTTTGTTCGGTGAGAGCGAGTATCAATGCACTGTCGCGCACCGAACGGGTGAGCGCGTGCTTCACTGAAATTGGCCAGGCCTGCGCGCTGTGTCCCTGATCTGGAAATCGACCGATGGATGGTTTTAGCCCGAACAGTCCACACTGAGCGGCAGGTATCCGAATCGACCCACCGCCATCACTGGCCTGTGCGGCTGGCACCATTCGGGATGCCACGGCTGCGGCAGCGCCACCGCTCGATCCGCCGGGAGTGTGATCGGGATTCCATGGGTTGCGCGTCGGGCCATGGAGCTTCGGGGACGTTGAAGGCAGCAAGCCAAACTCTGGTGTGTTGGTTTTGCCAAGCACCACAAGCCCGGACTCATCGATTCGATCGGTATACGGTGTCTGTTCGATTGCGATCCGATCGCGATAAAGCGCAGAGCCGAATGTGGTTCGCATATCGCGGTACGGATTCAGGTCCTTAAGAAGGTAGGGCACACCTGCAAGTGCACCCTCGGCAACCTGTGCGCGCAAGAGCGCTCGATCATCGTCCCGAGTTACCACAGCATTTAATTGCTTGTTGACCGCATCAATTCGGTCGATTGCAGCGGCCACAAGCTCTTGTGCAGTCAGCTCACCGGTGATCACAAGATCATGCTGGTCGATGCAATCCAGGTCCGCGATTGATTGGACTGAAACGCCGCGTTGTTTGCCGCCGCAGCCGGTAACGGCGGCAAGCCCGCCGAGGGCTAGCAGTCGCAGCAGATCACGTCGATGCACGCGTCGCTCCCTGGTGGTAGATCAGGGCAGGGCGGTCAGGAGCAGCAGCGAAGTCGACTACCTCTGCGACAATAATCGTGTGGTCACCGGCATCATGCGTCGCCACAGTGCGTGCGTCGAATGTGGCACAAGCGTCGCGAACGGATGGATTGCCTGACAGAGTCGTTTCGAAACGGTCATCGTCGGCAATCGCGTGCTGCCCTTTTCGGGCATAGTCTTCGCACAGCGCTGCCTGATCGGCGGCGAGTACACTGACTGAGAAGTCCCTGCTCGCCGTCCAGAGGGAGTGGCTTGTGGACCCATGCTGGATGCACCACGAAATCAAACGCGGCTCGAGAGACACTGAGACGAACGAACTTACCGTAATCGCGAATGGGGCGGTGTGTTCGATGCATCCTCGACTGCTGACAATACAGACTCCTGTCGGGAATTGTCCCAGCGCGCAGCGATAGGCTGCCGCATCCTCTTCGCGCGGCTTTCGGGTGCTTTCAGGCATCCCGATATTGTACCGAACTCCGACCCAACTTGGGTGTCGAAATATGCGTTATGTCGTCGCCTTCGGATCGGGCGGTGGTATGATGCGCGGCTGATTTGAGAGGTATTTGAGTGACGATGTCGAAACACCTGTGGAAACCGATTCCGAAGATGCTGCTCCTTCTGACGGCGGTCATCGGTGCGGCTTGTACCGACACGCCCGAAGAGGCGGCCGGGCAAGGCACCGCGCAGGCCATCAACGCAATCAGTGATGTCAGCTCCGTCGAATTTCTGATCGAAGAGACACGGCTCGAAACCGTGCTGTTCCTCCGGACCACGCCATTCAACATATTCGATGCGCTCGAGTACGACTTCAATTTCGACTACTTGAGTGGTGTGACCGGCGACCAGGAACGACTCGCGTCGATTACACAGACCCTTGATGTTAATACCGCCTACACCTTTGTGTTACACGGGACGGCTGCGGCACCGAGGGTTACCGTCCTGCAGCAACCCGAACGGGATTTTGATGTTGCGGGCACTATTCTCGAGATCTGGTTCTCAAATTTCTCGACAACGGCATCCGCCGTGGATTTTTATCTCGGTCAGGAGGGTTTTGATCCTGCGACCGTGGCTCCGCTCGCGACGGGTATCACGCAGACCACCGCTTCGGGGACCGTAGAAATCGAAGCGCAAAGCGGCGAGTTTGTGGTGACGGAGGCCGGCAATCCCGCTGCGGTGTTGTTTCGATCGGAACCGACCGGAGTGACAGCCGGCGAGACTTTGCTTGTGACCCTTCTTGATGCTTCCGAAGAGGTTTTGGGCGACTACGCATTGAGTGTCGGCGGCACCGTCAGTACAGGCCTTGTGGTCGACAATAGCGCATTGCCGCAAGCGCAGTTCACCAACGCGTCGTTTTCGTCTGGACCGGTCGATTTCTTCCAAACGTCCGATCTGCAGAATGCGCTTGCTAGCAACGTTGGACCTGGCCAGATCACGACGCCTGTAGTTTTGCCGGACGCTGACGATGGCGCGTCGTTCGGCCTTACTGTCACGCCGGCCGGAAATCCAGGGGTTATTCTGGAGGAGCGCGAAATTGTCTTCCCGGATGCACAGAACAGCATCGTATTTTTCTCAGGCAGGCAGGCGGACGACAGCACGGCGATTCTGAATATTCCGAGCAACCAACGCGTGGTCTTCGACGCTACGCGTTTGGGTATCTTTAACGGTATCGAGGACGCGGACGCTATTGAGTTCTTTCTGCTGGAAGAGGACGAGGAGTTTGAGACCGAACGACCGCAAGCGGCGTTGGAGTCGTTACGCATTCAAAGCGAGGCAGTGTTCCCGCCGGAGTCATTTGACATGCTTGTTGTCGACTTCTTTGATCAGGTGACTCGGACAGATCGAATCCCGCTAGATTTGCTACCCAGTACCATCGTCTGGGTGATCACTCTCGATACTGCAGACCCCGGCGTCAGCGAGATCGTGGTATTGGATCCGCTTAATCCTTAGGCGCTAACGTTCGATTTGACCTAGGTTAGCGTGGATCACGCTGCCATTGATCACTGGATTTCGAACGCAAAAAACGATGGTGGCAGCGATTTCGTCTGGTGTTGCCAAACGTCCAAGGCACATGTTCGTTGCCAGCGCCTCGAGAATGCTCTCGTCATTGCCCACATGGTTACGCAACATTTCGGTGTCGGTGAAACCGGGGCTCACGGCTGCCGTGTGCATACCTGTTCCAGTGAGATCTTGACACGTGGCACGCATCATTCCATTGACCGCATGTTTGCTGGTGACGTAGCTGAACGCGCCAGGCACGGCTTTGTCGCCGAGCGTGCTGCTAACAAAGATAACGCTGGAGCCGGGCTTCATGACCGGTACGAAAGCGGCATTCAGTGCTGCGGGTGCGACGACGTTGACGTTGAGCGAGCGCTGCAATTCAGATCGGTCGAGTGTGGCGGCGGTATCGGAGCTCAGCAATCCTGCGCAATGCACTACGGTGGAAACGTCCGCCTTTGCAAGCTGACTACGTAAATTTTCGACAAGTGCCGGATCCACAGGATCGGCAAGATCCACAGGGTAGGAGACGACACCGTCGAGTTCGCATGGACGTCTTGAGAGGTTGACGACGTGATAGCCGGCTTCGAGCAGCTGTCCCGCGGTCGCATAACCGATGCCAGCGCTTGCGCCGGTGATAATTGCCAATTTGTTCACAGGAAGCCCTCACCGAGGCGCCAGCGCGTACTGGCTGATTGACCTTCTCCCGAGCCAACGTAAACCACCGCTTCAGAAATCGCGTACTGCTGGGCGACATCGCCCTCGAGCAAGCGAGAAAGCAGCCACCAGGACAGTTCCTCGGCGGTGACATTGGCAAGTGGCAGGATCTGCGTATCGGCTGCCACGAAATACATAGTCTCATTCGCGAACTTCGCGATCACCGTCTGTTCGTCGTCACTCTTGGTGACCTCAAGATGTGGGGAGTGTTCCGGCAGCAACATGTACTCATCGAGACTGTCGCACAACGTACGCAGCTTTTTCTTCATCACGTTGTAGTCGAAACACAATCCGTCGGCCCCAACGGCGGCGGTGATATCAGCCCGAACCGCAAAGTTGTGGCCGTGCAAGCGCTCACGCTCCTCGCCTGAGAAAATTGTGAAATGGGCTGCCGAAAACTTGAGGTACTGATTACGGATGTGGATGGTGGTTTGTCGAGACATCGTGGCTCACTCCTTGGGAGGCGACATCTTGCCCTCTGTGGTGGTCGATTGCACTTCGCAGCGCAGCGCGACTCGATTCAGTCGCCCGGTCTTTAGCACCCAAATGGGGTTCCTTGTTTGGTGGCGCTGCATCTACGCTCGTAGAAATCGGATTGAATACCGACAATTATCAGTTTAAACAATCACTTAGATGTAGCGTATTTCGAATTGTAACTTTGTATCATTACTGACTGCACGGTTTGGTGTTTCTGGCATCGCCATTTTGCTTGCTTTAGTGTGGTCGGGTTAACACGGTCAGGGGCCGTGGGGTTCGCTATTGTTCAGAGGGTCACTTAGATGGATCGACGCAAATTCTTGAAAGTCGCCGGCGTAGGTGCGGGCACGATCGCACTGCCAATCACCGGCCAGGCGATTGCGGCGGAGGAGCTTCTCAAGCCTGCCAATTCAGCCGCGCAGCAAATGCTCGCAGACGCAGCACTGAAAGCCGCCAAGGCCGCGGGTGCAACCTATGCAGACGTGCGAATTGGGCGGTACCTGAACCAGTTTGTGGTTACCCGCGAGCTCAAAGTTCAGAACATTGTGAATACTGAGTCGGTCGGCGTAGGCGTTCGTGTAATCGCGAAAGACACATGGGGTTTTGCTGCCACCTCGAGTCTGACGCCTGAAGCGGTAGCCGAGGCAGCGCAGAATGCAGTCGCCATCGCCAAGGCTAATGCGGTCTACCAGACGGAACCCGTGAAGCTTGCTCCGGTGAAAGGCGTAGGCGAGGTGAGCTGGCGTACACCGATCAAACAGAACGGTATGGAAATCCCCATCGCCGACAAGGTCGACATGCTGATGGCAGTGAACAAGGCGGCCCTCGATAACGGCGCTGACTACGTAAACTCCACGCTCTACCTTGTGAATGAACAGAAGTATTTCGCGTCAACCGATGGCTCCTACATCGATCAGGACGTGCACCGAATCTGGGCGCCGATGGGCGTCACCGCGGTCGACAAGGAGACCGGCAAGTTCCGCAGTCGGAATGGTCTGTCCGACCCGATGGGCATGGGCTGGGAGTACTTCTCAGGTGATAAGGCGGAGAAGATTCCGGGTGTCACCACCCGTTATCGTTACGCCTACGATATGGTTGAGGACGCCACACTGGCCGCCCAGCAGGCACGCCAGAAGCTTAGCGCGCCGTCCGTAAAACCCGGCAAGTACAGTCTGGTGCTCGATCCGACACACCTGATGCTCACCATCCACGAGTCTGTGGGACACCCGCTCGAACTGGACCGGGTACTTGGCTATGAGGCCAACTACGCAGGCACCAGCTTCGCGACACTCGACAAGTGGGAGAGTGGTGAATTCGAGTACGGCTCGAAGATCGTCAATCTGTTCGCGGACAAGATTCAGCCGCACTCGCTCGGCGCAGTGGGCTACGACGATGAGGGTGTGAAGACCAAGAAATGGGATCTCGTCAAGGACGGTATCCTCGTCAACTATCAGGCCATTCGCGATCAGGCACACATCATCAACGAGGAAGAGTCGCATGGTTGTTGCTACGCGCAGAGCTGGAGCGATGTCCAGTTCCAGCGGATGCCGAACGTGTCGCTTGCGCCGGGTGAAGAGACACTCTCGGTCGATGAGATGATCGCCGACGTTGAAGACGGCATTTATATCGTTGGTCGCGGCTCTTACTCGATTGATCAACAGCGCTACAACTTCCAGTTTGGCGGTCAGTTGTTCTACGAAATCAAGGACGGCGAAATCACCCAGCAGATAGAAGACGTTGCTTATCAGTCCAACACGCAGGAGTTCTGGAATTCCTGTTCGGCTATTTGTGATGAACGTGACTACCGTCTCGGCGGATCGTTCTTCGATGGCAAAGGACAACCGTCGCAGGTCAGTGCGGTCTCGCATGGCTGCTCCACCACGCGTTTTGATGATGTGAATGTCATCAACACCGCGCGTAAATTGGGCTAACGGGTCCGCAACGGATAGAGAGAGAAAGACATGACGATCATGACACGTGACGACGCACGTACGATCCTTGAAAAAGTAGTTGCCCTGTCGAAAGCGGACGGTTGCGAAGCAAACCTGTCGGGTTCTGTGGAAGGCAATATCCGGTATGCACGCAACAGCGTCTCGACCGCTGGCGAGACCCGCAACGTGGACCTGGTGGTTCAGTGCAACTTCGGCAAGAAAGTGGGTACTGCGACCATCAACGAATTCGACGATGCGTCACTTGCAAAAGTGGTAGCACGCGCCGAGGAAACCGCCAAGCTTGCCCCGGAGTCTCCGGAGTTTATGCCGGTGCTGGCACAACAGAAGTACGCCGAAGGCAAGGCTTTCGTTCAGAAGACTGCGGACATCAAGCCAGAGTATCGGGCGGAGGCTGCTGCTGCGAGTATTGCGCCAGCTGCAAAGAACGAGGCGACCGCGGCAGGGTTCTTGAACGACAGCGCTGGCTTTAGCGCGATGATGAATAGCGAAGGGTTGTTCGCGTATCACACAGAAACCAACGTGAACTTCACCGTCACTGTGCGCACGGATGACGGCACTGGGTCTGGCTGGGCATCCAGCGACGACAACGATGTCTCGCGCATCGATACCTCCGCCACGTCGGAGGTGGCGTTGCAAAAAGCGCTCGCATCGCGTGAGGCAAAGGCACTCGAGCCAGGTAAGTACACCGTTATTCTCGAGCCGGATGCGGCGGGCCAGATTCTTGGTCGGATGTTCTTTGCATTCGGCGCGCGTCAGGCTGATGAAGGTCGTAGTTTCCTGACCAAGAAGGGTGGTGGAAATCGTCTGGGCGAGCAGGTCTTTGATGAGCGTGTCACCGCGTATAGTGACCCTCTTGACCCGCGCGTACCCAGCGCCACCTGGAGCGGCGATGGGCAGGCTTTGAACAAGCTCAGCATCATCAAGAATGGTGTTGTGGACAACATGTTTTACAGCCGCTACTGGGCGGAGCAAAAAGATGCTGAGCCCGTGCCCCAGCCGAGCAATATCATCATGGTTGGTGGCACCAAATCGCAGGCCGAACTGATCAAGAACACCGAACGCGGCATTCTTGTTTCGCGCCTTTGGTATATCCGTGGACTGGACCCGCAGACCCAGTTGTACACGGGGCTGACGCGTGACGGCACGTTCTATATCGAGGACGGCGAGATCAAGTACCCGGTGAAGAACTTCCGCTTTAACGATAGTCCGGTGATCATGTTGAACAATCTCGATGAGCTTGGCGAAAGCGTGCGCGTGAATCTATTCGGCTTGCCGGTCATGATGCCGTCAATGCGGATTCGCGAGTTCACCTTCTCAAGTCTCTCTGACGCGGTTTGATCAGGCCTCGCGTTTCACGTCGAAGGTTCCTAACGGAGGCTGCCAGCGTCTCGGCGCTGGCAGCACTGCCGTTTAGCGCAAGCGCAAGTGGGTTCGATTTTTTCTTCACCCGACTGATGTATGAGTCCGGTAACTGGGGCGTAGATCCTCGGATGCCGATCAACGTCCTCAATAGTCTGGTGGAATACACCACGCTCAACGTGGATCCGGAAGAGCGAGTAATCGCCCTGTCGGATCCGGCGATGCTGCAGTCCCCGTTTTGCTATATGGCCGGGCACAAGCTGGTCGAATTCAGCGAACGCGAAGCCGAGATGTTCGTGAATTACGTACAGCGCGGCGGGTTCGTATTCGTCGATGATTGCAATCACGACATCGATGCGCTGTTTGCAAGGAGCTTCACACGGCAGATGGAGCGATTATTCGGCAACGATTGTCTTCAGAAGTTGCCCGATGACCATCCGATCTATTCAAGTTTTTTCGACTTTGACGGGCCGCCCACGACCAGCTTTGAGTTGAATGGGTGGGGCGACGATCTCGTACACGACTACCTGCGCGGTATCGAAGTGAATGGGCGAACTGCTGTGCTCTACAGCAACAAAGATTATGGTTGCGAGTGGGACTATGACTATCGCAACAAGCGTTGGCTTGCGGTCGATAACACGCAGTTTGCGGTCAACATTGTGATGTACGCCCTGAACTATTGATCATGAGCCAGGATCAGGAAATCCAGCAGACACTGGAGCGGTTCGGCGCAGTCCGTACAAGCGTTGCGAGAGTCATCGTCGGTCAGCAATCGGTTGTGGACGATTTGTTGGTGGCGCTGATTGCCGGTGGTCACTGCCTTCTACAGGGTGTACCCGGGCTCGGCAAAACGCTCCTGCTGCGTACACTTGCGACTGCGCTGGATTTGCCATTCGGACGGATTCAATTTACCCCGGACTTGATGCCGGCTGACATCATCGGTAGCGAATTGCTGGTTGAAAGCGAATCGGGTGGACGTAAATTCGAGTTTCAAAAGGGGCCGGTGTTCACATCTTTGTTGCTGGCGGATGAGATCAATCGAACACCGCCTCGCACACAATCTGCCTTGCTCGAAGCGATGGCCGAATCGTCGGTTACCTGGGCCGGAAAAGCACATGCGCTTCCAGACCCGTTCTTTGTAATGGCGACGCAGAACCCGTTGGAACAAGCCGGTACGTATCCGTTGCCGGAGGCGCAGCTCGATCGCTTTCTGCTGATGGTCAACATCGATTACCCGACGCTCGACGAGGAAATCGAGGTGCTTGAGCGCACGACGGGTACGCACAAGGCCGAGGCCCGCGCGGTGATGAATCGGGAGGATATTGCGTTGGCTCGCGCGCTGGTGCGGGAGGTGCCTATCAGTGCAGAACTGATTCGGTATGCGGCGATGCTGGTGCGAGCGACGCGACCGGAGGATGCGCTTGCTACACCAGCAACAACGGAGTGGATACGCTGGGGTGCAGGACCGCGTGCCGGGCAGGCGCTGGTGGTTGCCGCAAAGGCGCGAGCGATGCTGGACGGTCGGTTGGCCGTGACGCTTTCCGATTTGCATGCGGTCGCACCCTCGGTTTTGCGGCATCGCCTGATTCTGAATTTCCATGCACAGTCCGAACACCACTCCAGTGACCAGGTTGTGCAAGAGTTGATCAGCGCTTTGCCGGGTCCTGTCGATCCGCTGGAAGCCGTTACTGAACAGAGTGCGTAATACCAAAGATCAACTTTGGTTACCCGGAGCAGAGCTGCGGCAGCTGATCTCGCGATTTGCGATTGCACCGCAACACAGAGTTGAGAGTCCAATTCGCGCCGCCAACCCGAGTGCTCACCGCGACGTTGGTACCGAGTTTCAGCAATACCGTAGCTTTCAGCCCGGCGACGATCTGCGTCGCGTAGACTGGCGAGCATTCGGGCGCAGCGATCGTTTGCTGGTGCGTGAGGCAGAACGCGAGGGTCGTCTGACGATCGTATTTGTTCTTGATCTCAGTGGGTCGATGTCCATGCAGGATTCGAACGGTCAGTCTCGGTACGAGTATGCCTGCGAGTTGGTTGGCGCGCTGGCATGGCTGGCAAATGAACAACGACACGATCTCATGTTGCTCGGTCTCGGAGGAGGCCGCCCGCTGGTTGTCCCTGCAGGTTTCGGCCAGACGCAGGTGGAGCGGATGCTGAGGGTGCTGAGTCAGGCTGCGCCCGAGGGGCCATCGCCGACTTCGGTGGAAGTACACAATGCGCTGGAGCAAATCCCGGCGCGAAGCGCGCTGTTTGTGCTCAGCGATTTTCTCTCAACGGACGAACAGACGACCGCTAGCTTAGTGAAACTTGCGAGCCGTAGTTTTTCGATGACAAGCGTGCAGATTTTGCTGAATCAGGAACTGAGTTTGCCGAGGGTCGGGCAGGTACGATTGGTCGAACAGGAGCGTGGTGGCACCCAGCTTTTTGATGTTCGATCTTTTCGCCGTGATTATGAAGCGCGCTTTGGCCAATTGCTGCGCGACATGCGACGCTCGCACGTGGGTATGGGTGCACGCTTTGTGCGCAC
The DNA here is from genome assembly GCA_039027435.1 of Pseudomonadota bacterium. GTDB lineage: Bacteria > Pseudomonadota > Gammaproteobacteria > Steroidobacterales > Woeseiaceae > CALBPI01. The sequence goes on from JBCCKF010000015.1 coordinate 18,795, forward strand.
TAGTGCAGATACGAGTCCGGCCGCGACGTTGCGTGCGATTCTTCACCCTGAGTTGCCCGGCAGCAAACGACTCCTGGTCTCGGTAGCTGGCGCGTGAGCCCAGTGGCTATTGCTTTGCTCGGTGTTGTGGCCGGGATTCTGACGATCGCCATTCACTGGTTGTTTCGTGGCGCGCGCAAAACGCTCGAAGTGGCGACGCTCGAGCCGTTTGGCGATCTGGTCCGGCCGCGCCTGCGTCTGACACGCCTGCATGAGCCCTTGCTGCTCCTGTTGAGATTGCTGCTACTGTCGATGCTGGTCGTGGCGCTGCTGACATCAGTTATTGACTTTGAGCGAGAGCGTTTTGGTGAGCAAGTCGTACTTGTTACTCCCAATCTGTCTTCCGAAGTAGCTCGCTCGCTCCTTGAATCCGGGTCGGATGTGCGTTGGCTCGACGCTAACCTCACACCGGTTGCGCGCCCGCCCGTATCTGCAGACTGGGTTCAGGCGTTGTTGGATGCGGACCGCAAGATTCCGATGTCGTCCGAGATTCGAGTGACCGGCTGGGCTGCGGCTCGAGACTGGCCGCTGCGGGCTCCGGTCCTGCGCCGCGAAATTCAATGGGAATGGCTGGCCGAGGACTCAAAGCCAGTGACCCAGTTGTGGCCAGAAGTGCTTCAGGTTGTCGTGGGCGAAGACCTGCAGAGATTCAGAGCAGAGCGGGCGTTCGAGGTGTGGAAGAACTACGGCCTGCTCGACTCGACAGAAATTCGCTGGCTCGAGGTCGACGAGGTCTCGGCTGACTATCCGGTCATTTGGTGGCAGAACGGCGCACCGCCATCGACCCCTTTTGGACTTGCCGTGGCGAACGACCGTGGCGATTTGAGTGCGGGCTGGGAGGTGGTAGCGCCACCGTCAACCACTGATGACAACGAGTTTGCCAGTCGACTCTGGAACGCGCTTATCGCATTCGAAAGCGCACGACCCGTCCCCGCTATGCCAGCCCGACTCAGTGCAGAGATCAACCCTGATCTGCAATCGGTCCTCAAGGATCCAGCGTCAGACACAGCAGGACTCTCCGGCGCATGGTGGCTCATCGCGCTGTTGTTTGGTCTCGAGCGGTTTCTGGCCGCGCGGGCAGCTCGGCGATGAAAGACGCACGCAGCAGTATTAAACGTTATGCGTCGGGCAGACGCTGGCGCTGGCTCGTATATCAGTTGTGGTGGAGTCTACCGCTGGCCGTGTCAGCGTTTGTGATCGCGCGATGGATGTCGTGGCCGCTATCGCAGGCTTGGACGTGCGCTGCAGTCGTGGGGTTCATGTCCCTGGTCGGATTTTGTTTCGCTCGACATCGTTCATTCCCCACACTATCTCGCGTTTCGCAACACCTGGACCGTCGGTTTGACGCACTGCAGGACAGTACGCACCTTTTGTTCGCAAACAATGACGAATTGTCGCGTGTTGCGCGTCTTCAGCAACAACGAGTTGCAACCCTCGTCAATGACCTGGAGGCAGCGGGTGCGTTGTCGCACGGTGTCGCTAACTTGGTGCCGATGACCGCAGCACTTGGAGTCTGCGCTGTATTGCTGAATCTCGGATGGTGGTTACCAGGCAGTGTGTCGCTGGACACAGAGCGCCAGACGCTATCGGTAGAGCCAGCTATCATTTCCGCTCAGGTCGACGAGCGGCCAGCCGATTACACAGGTCTCGCTGCGGTCAGCCACTCGTCGCTCTCATTTGATGCAAGAGAGTTTTCGATGCTCCGCTGGACCCTGAGGGTGGAAGGTCGCGCCGACTCGGTCAGTATTCAATCGCAGGATGGCGAGCGGATCGCGTTGTATTCGGGTGCGGACGGCTATTGGCAGAGTGAGTGGGTGCCTGCATTCGCTGCCAACTACCAGGTGTTGCTCGATAATGAGGCCGAGGAGCTGGAGTCGAGCATCGAGCATCGCATCATTGTCGTTCCCGATCGGCCGCCTGCGTTGCGTATTCTGGCGCCGGTTGACCGGATACGAACGCTCAACGAATCAGAACCAAGGGCTTTGACCGCGAAGCTATCGCTCTCTGACGATTATGGTGTGAAGGCACTCAGTGTCGTCGCAACAACTGCGGAAGGCGACGGCGAACAAGTCACGTTTGAAAGCCGTGAGCAGGACCTTACGCGCCTCGTAAGTGGCGATGGTGAGGTCACTACGACCCTCGAACTTGACTCGTTAGGCGCTGCGCCCGGTCGAGAGGTATACCTTGCCTTCGAAGCAGAGGACGGGCGACCAGAGACGCCCAACAAGACAGTCAGCACGTCGCTGATTGTTCGCTGGGACGTCGAAAGCGGCAGTCCTGATATTGTTCTCGACAACCAGATTGTGGTTGTCGAGCCCGAGTATTTTCGAAGTCAACGACAGATCATCATCGACAGTGAAGCGCTGTTGGATGAGCAGGGTTCAATCACGGCGGATACGTTCTCCGCGCGCGCGCAGTCGCTCGCCTTCGATGAGCGTGCATTACGTTTTCGATATGGCGAATTTATGGGGGAGGAGGCATCCGGGGAGCCAGTAGCAGGGGCTCGCCAGCTGGGTACCCAGGGTCATTACGTCGGTGATGGCCATAACCATGACGAGGAAGAGTTTGCGCTTGAGGCGAGACGCGAATTTGGCGATGTAATGGCAGCGATCTCGCCGTACGCACACTTTCACGATCAGGAGGAGCAGGCGACCATCTTCGATTCGGAAACTCGTGCGCTGCTCGGTCAGGCGCTGTCGGCGATGTGGCGTGCAGAAGGGTTCCTGCTTCAGCACGACCCGGAGAGTAGTCTGCCGCACCAGTACCGTGCGTTGGCATTGATCAAACGGGTTCAGGATCGCTCGCGCGTCGTCGTCAACAAAGTGGGCGTCAGCATTACGCCTATCGATTTTTCCAGAACATTGACCGGCGAGCTCGATGAGATTCCTGCACGCCGAGAGCTCGACAATGGGCTGCCTTTGGAAACCGGTGAGTCTGAAGTTCCGGTCGATGCCGTCGTCGCGTTGACCTCGAGCAGCGGGTTCCGTCCCGATGATGTGGAACGGGTACGCAGATGGGCACGGGCGCGTGCGGCGGAGGCGAGCTCGGCGGGTGATGTGGACGCGGAGCGCGATTTCCGTGACCTGCTCGCTGCGTTGGCTACTTGGCAGAAAACCGCGGAGTGCCCGGACTGCCGACAGACCGTTCAGGCGGTTTGGCAACGGCAAGGCTTGGTACCGACTGCGCCCCCCGCGAGGCAGCGTCAATCAACGATCTGGTTCGACGGGTCGGCAACGCCATGATGTGGAGCGACTGGATCGCCGTGTGGGGCGGCGCCAGGATGCTGCCCACACTGATCTGGCTGACGGCAGCAGCGTTTTTTGCGTCGTTTATTGTCTCGCGACGACTGTCCTGGTTGGCGCAATTTCTCTGGTGGCCGTTGCAATTAGCGACGCTTTTTTGCGTCCTGTTGATGGTGTTTCCGCCTAGTATCCCGGGGGAACCAGACAACAGCGTACTGTTGACCACTGGTGGTGATCTTGAACGTGTGCAAGCAGATCGGCTCATGCCCGGGCTGCTCGATAGCGAGCAACGCATTCGTCAACAGGGCGGTGCATTGCCCGAGGACGTTACCTTGGCGGGGCATGGGTTGACGCCACAGCAATGGTACGAGCAAACCCGGCCACAGAGTGTGCGGCACAACGCGTCCGCACCGGATGGCTATCTCATGGACTTCGATCTTCCGGCGGAGGTGATAGCCGGTCGCGCGTACCCTGCACGCGTAACGCTGGTGCCGAACACGGATAATGTGCGTGTCGACCTTGTCGACGCCAAAGGCGAGCCCGTCGCAACTCTGGAATCTGACGATAATGGTGCGCTGACGCTGCCTGCGCTGCCCACCGGTAGACGAACCCTCAATCTCATCGTTTCTCGTGATGGTGTCGAGCTAGAGCGAGCGGCGATCGGGGTCAATGCGATTCAACCGGAGTTGGCGCGTATCTTATTGGTGCAGGATGCGCCTGGGTTTGAGGGACGCTACTTCTTGTCATGGGCGGGAGCGGCAGGTGCTTCGGTGGCGGTTCGTACGCAGGTTTCTGAAGCAAGATTCCTCACGCGATTTGTCAATCGGGACGCAGTCGATCTCGACAGGCTCGACAGATCGTTGTTGGAATCTATCGATCTCGTGGCGATCAGCGGAGCAGCATTTGGTGCACTCAGTAGCGATGAACGTGAGCGACTCCTCGATGCCGAATCCGATTCCGGTGTCCTTGTCATGATTCATGACGCAGATGATCTGAAAGCCGTTGGCTCAATGTCTGGCGTTATTATTCGCGACAATCCGTCCGAGGTGATCTATCAAGTCGACGCGAGTGTCGCTCATGTCGAGTCGGGACTCTCAAGGTTGAACGTCAGATTCGATGACACTATCTGGATTCCGGTGTTGACGGACCTTGCCGGTGACGCGTTGATCGTCGTGCGCCGAGACAATCCTTCGTTCGCATTGTCGCTGATACGAGACTCATTCCGAGTTCATGGCGCTGGGGGTGCCGAGGCCTACGCGGAACTCTGGTCGCCCGTCATTGAGCGCCTGGCGCGGCCTGCGGATACGTCACAACTGATGGTGTCGCCGGAAAGACCGAGAGTGTATGAGCGTTTGCGCGTCTGTGCGCAGCCAGAGGGGTCTGTCTCAACACTGCGCATAGTGGCGCCAGACGGATCGAGCAGCGAGCAACGCTTGTTCGAATCCGCGCTTCGGCTTGGCCAACAGTGCACGTGGTTTTGGCCGGATCAGATTGGGTGGCACCGATTTGAAAGCGATAGTTTGAGCACCGAGCGCTACGTCGCCAGTAGTCAGAGTTGGTCGGGATCGCATTCTCGAGCTGCTTTGTCGATCACAGAGGCTGTTGCCCAAATCTCGGGGAGTGGCGAGGGAGTGCAGCAAGCACCACGTCAAGTGCAGCGCGAAAAGATCTTGCCTTGGCTTTTGAGCTTGTGGCTATTGAGCTGGTTCGTACAGAGAATCGCGTTGGCACCGAGATCAACGTCTGTCTGAATAGTTGCTACGGAGAGGTTTGGCGCAACGTTGCTTCCGTGGCTCCGGGTTCCGGCGGTCGTGGCTCTATCAGACTCCCGTCTCCGCGATAGATGAGATAGTTCGAGTCATACTTAACCCACGCCTCATCCGCGTCCTGCTCGATCTTTCCGAGCATCTTCGTGAGGTTCTTGCGTGTCTGCCGTGCGACCAGGCTGTCGGGCACAATACCGCCGAGGTCGACTGTGGCATGCACCATCACCAGAGTGCGGGAGGGTCCTGCTGCGCCCATTACCCAGGCGCCATTATTCAGCGGTAGTGGGACAGACTTTTGCGCCTGTTTCACCGAGATACCGGCGAACTCACCCTCATTGAAAAGATCGTTTACCCGGCTCGACGCACTCGGCACAAGCGACCATCGGTGCTCCCATAGACGATTCGTCGAATTGTGTGCCAGTGTTGTGTTTTTCTCCGTTCGAATCAGCCAGTGACGGTCTCGCAGAGGCCAGGGCATATCCAGGTGTTGATACCAGTCGCCGCCCCCTAACGCGTTTGTCTCGAGCAATCGTTCTGTAAGGCGATTGCTATATCCGGCATCAAACGCCAGAGCTGCGAGCCACAGTGGCTCTCGGGCTTGTTGGATTAGTCGGTAACCAATCACTCGCAGCGAAGTGGTTTCTTCGCCGTCCGTGGTCTCGGTAACGGAAACCTTGCGATAAATCACTTCACCCTGGTAGAGCTTAGACAGGCTAGCTTGGTCGAGACCACTGACCGGCACGCCAGACGCACGCTGGTACTCGATCAGCAGATCGATGATGGTCTCATCAGCCTGTACCACTCCGGAAAGCAACAGACAAAGCGTCGTGACTAGGGTGCGCATATGCCTGATATTAGCAAACTATTTTGCGCTCGCAGACTGTGCCAATGCCCGTAACTCCCTGATCACGCGTATCGCACCGGGGGGGCGATGACCTGACCGGAAAAGTTGATCTCCGATTCGCCATGCACGAGCCCAGTGTGCGCAGGTTGCGGCAAGGCCGTCGCGAAGCGGAGCGCCGGGGTGATAGATGTGAGCAGGTTCGGAGGTTAATCCGTTGAGTTCCACTATGGACAAAGACTCCCCTTGCATCAGTGAATCAGGATTCGGCACAAAGAGGTCAAAGCGACCGAGATAAAAGCCGTCAAAGTGCCCGGTAATGCGATCGAGCGCCTGAGCCAGCTGTTCACTGTTCAGGTGGCGAGCATCCGTAAAGATGCTCCCTCTGCTGTGAGTGCCAATGGTATTCAACCGCACCAACTCGTCCTTGCCTGGCACGCGGCGAAGGTCTTGTGAATGCGCCTTAAGAAAAAACGCTGCCATGTTAACGGCACGATCGTCTTCAATAATCAGTTGCTCAAGTGGCGTTTGCCCGTCGCCCGTGACGATCGTGTGTCCTTTGTGGGCAATCGAAGTCACAGAGCCGGTGGTGGCGTTTGGTAGTCTGAAGTACATGACGCCGTATTCCTCGCCACCCACCATCTGTTGTGCAATCACCAGTCCATTGGCACTGGAAAGATATGCCTCCGCCTGAGCCTCATTCTGTATGACCGCAACCTCACGTCCACGCTCGCCCGCATCCGGTTTCATCACGACGGGATAGCCACCGTGGGTAGCGACGAATTCACGGGCACGCTGCAAGCTGGTTTCGACTTGGTCGCTGTCGATTGTGACAAACGGTGCGACCGCCCCAGATGGTGAGAGTGCGCTGAGAATTTGTGATTTGGATTCACCGGTCAGCCCACTGAGCGGGATCACCGGGTTTGCGATCGTGAACAGGGTCAATGAACGATATCGAATCGCCATCCCGATGTTGAAGATAACCACGGGTGCGTAATACGCCCAGCGCGGCCAATACTCGAAACGCGTCAGGCGGCGCCAGCGTCCCAACGCCAGTCTTCGCCCTTGGTGGGTGAACAGTGGCGGCAATACTCGCGCGGCAAGCACCAGTAACAATGCGCCACCGAGGAGCAGCCAGATTGCAGATGCCGCGTAATCCTGAAACCAGCGTTCGACGATGGCACCGTAGGTCGCTGCAGCGCCAACCAGAATCGGTGTCCAGATTGCCGTTGCCAGCGCGAAATAGCTGACAAAGATCGGTGTTGGCATGCGCAGCGCGCCGGCAACAAGATAAGTCGGTAGTCGAGTCCCAGGCGTAAACCGACTGATGATGATGACCAGAGGGCCGCGGCGTGTTAGCCAGTCTGCAGCGCGGTCGATTGCGGCATCGCTGACGAGCTTTCGCGCCGCGGGTGCGCCAAACCAGCGGCCCACGAAAAACAGGGCCACGTCGCTCGTGAACAGTCCGATCAGGCAGGCGAGTATTGCGACGGGCAACGACAGGATGCCCTGAGCGACAAGAAAGCCCGATGCAATGCAGGTCAAGTCTTCGCTGACATAGGCGGCCACTACAATGGCAAGAAACAGCACGACCAACGGGAATCCTGAAAGCGGTTCTCGTTCACCGACGACATAGGGTAAATCTGCCGCCTTGAGTCGTGATGGGTCGGCCGATGCGCGCGTGTCTTGTGCACCTGCATTCACCCGATTGATAAACGCCTGAATCGCGGGTATTGCAAGCTCCGGTGTTCCGTAGCCGATTTCGTGTCCGGCATCGACGGCCACGAGCGTGCTTTGTGGGATCAGCCTCCGGTGTTCCTCGGCGGCCTCGAAGGGCACTAACCCGTCGCGTTCACCGTGCACAATGAGTGTGGGGACTTCGATACGCTTTAACTTCTCACGCAACACCCGCTGGTCAGTGTCGACCAGGTTTTTCGCATACCCATAACCGAGGATTGCGCCGTCCAGGAAACCGAAGTGAGGCAAGAGCCACTCGCAGGCATTGATCAGTGCGAGCTGTCCGGCATATACGGCGTGATTAACAGGGTAGCTGCCAAACAGTTCAAGCTCCTGCACACCGATAGCGGCAAGCAGCGTCAAACTATCAACGCGATCTGCGTGATCGCTGGCCATCACAATAGCGGGAGCGCCACCCTGACTGTAGCCGATGATATGTGCCGACTTGATGCCTATGGCATCGAGGAGATCGGCGACATAGTCGCCGTGCGTGATGCTGGAGTAATCTGCGAGCTCGAGTGTCGAGCGTCCGAACCCTGGTAGATCAGGAGAGATCACGTAGAAATCGGTGTCCAACAGTTTGGCGAGTGATCGCAACGCTGGAGACGCCACGGGAGTTCCATGCAAGAGCACTACCGCTGGATTTTCCGAGTCACCATAGCGGCGTACCGCGATATCGATGGTGTCACCCGTCAACTCGTTAGCATCGCGCTCGGCCAGAGTTATGGCGATCTGATCGGACTGAAGAGGAAGTGCGTCGTCGCTCAGCAGTCGCACCCCATTCGAGGCAAGCAGCAATACGAGCCACAACCAGAGAAAACGACGCATCGGGTGTTTAAGTGCCGCTTGCGTGGCGCAGGGTTGAGGGCGCTACTCCAAAATCAGCGGTAGTGGTCAACGAGAGCTGCGCGGCTGCAGCGGCAATCAGCGCATCGTGATGGACGGTGTGGCTCACCAGAAACTGAAGCTCACGTTGCAACGAGGTCGGCGCCGCGACTTGAGTACTCTGAGCCGAGCCGCAGTCCATGCAAACGGTCAAGGCAAGTGCCGGGTCAACGCTTTGCAATTTGCCCAGTCGATCGACCTGGTCATCGATTCTTTGCAACGCGTAATCAACATCCTGTTCTGTTCTAGGATCACGTTGACGTTCGTCATAGTTGATGTGCCCGCGTTCCAGACCCGTCCAGAATGCATCGTAATGATCCAGAACATGGCGCACATGGGCGCCGATGCCGCTATCGCAAGGGCTGACCGATGCCGTGTACTGTTCCGCTGTCATTTGCGCGACAACGTCACGCAGACGCCGTAGGCCAGCTATGTTGTCAGCGTGCAGCGCGATCATGGTTCTTATCCTGGTGTTGTTGGTGAGTGTTCAGTGCATCGTTGGCCGAGCGTGGAATAGCTTCTGATTCCACGGTTGCAGCGTCCGGAAAGTTCTTGAGCTGAAGAGTATGAATATCTTCCCGCACCTTCAGCGCCAATTCCTTGCGATCTGTCGCAAGTTGTTGCGAGCTCGAAAAGCGCACCGTAGCCGTAAAACCGCGCAGATGCATCAATCGCCAAACATGGGACGCGAAATCCATATCGCCGTAATAGCAGATCGCTCTGTGCGCATGCGGATCGCCGGAATGTGTCTCGAAGTAAATCGCTGCCGTGTTTACCGGGTACGCGTGTCGTGCCGGCACTTCCAGCAAGGACGGTCGTATCGGCAGAACAAAGTCGGATTCGGAACTTGTGCCTTCCGGAAACAGAACGACGCCGTCGCCGCGTTCCAGCGCTTCGAGGATCGTGGCATTAGCACGTGGAATATCGCGGTGGCGCTCACGGTTAATGTAAAGCGTATCAGCGAGCCTCGTCAGCATACCGATAACCGGCCAATGCTTAACGTCCGCTTTTGATACAAACACCGCGGGGAGCCTTTGGGCGAGAACAACGATATCGAGATAGCTGAGGTGATTACTTGCCAGAAAAAACGGTGCGGCCGGCGGTGTTCCGTGCCACACAACGCGCCCGCCGATCAACGCAACTACGCCGCGTGCCCATAAAGAAAAATGCGCCACACGCCAGGCTTGTTTTCGGCTTGGCCAGGGCCTTAGTACCAATCGCCCGATAGACAGCGAAACCACAATCAGCAGCGTGAACCCGCCGATCAGCAGCAGGCGCCATAGCGCGACGCAGCGCCTCCAGAGGCTAAAGCTGTGCGGTTGTTCGACCATGCTGCAGAACGCCTAGCGAGGCTCCAAAAACAGACGCTTGTGCTCGTCGCTAAGTGCTTCCATATCGAATAGCGCGAGGTAGTCGATGGTCCGAAACTCTCGATCCATGGCGGGGCCGCTGACGATCGTCGCACCATAGCCGAGATACAAACGCATCAGTTTGGGAACTCGCACGTTCGGTGTGTCGTCTGCGGCCGGAGGGCAGGCGTACTCAGGCTGGACGGTCACGCGTCTCTCGGCGTCAATGTGGCCCTTTTCAACGAGGATCTGATAAAGCGCGTGCCCTTCGGTAGCATCGGTACTGGTCAAAGAACAGCAGCCGAAGAAATAACGGTTGCCTGTTGCGCTCATGTAGGCAGCGAGTCCTCGCCACAGGAGGAACAAAACCCGGGTGTTGCGATGTTCGCCAGCGATACACGCTCGGCCGAGTTCGACGGATTGTGTCAACAGTGCTTCGCCCAGCAGCGTGAGGTCGAATTCAGCCTGTGAGTAAAAACCGGGGCCCTGGCTGGCCATCTGCCCATCCTGCAGTCGATAGGTGCCGACGACCTCGTTTGAATCGATGTGCTCGACGAGCAGGTGATGACAGTACTGATCATGTGCGTCTTGATCGAGACCAGTCTGGTAAGACGCCTCCAGGCCTTCTTCCAACTCGAGATTGAAAACCTCGAAACGCAGACGATAGAGCGCTTCCGCATCCGCCGCATTCATCGCCAGACGGAGTCGATACTTACCAATTTCCTGCGAGACGGCAGCGACGAGATCCGCATCTGGTCGCCGGATGTCTATGCTGTGTTGAATAAGCTGCGTTGAACTCATTACCGATTCCCCTCCGATAGATCGACGCACACGCTCGCTGCTGGTCATGTTGGTTTGACCGCCTCACCACCGGAATTATCACGGCAAGGCTGCAATTCGTCTGATCAGTCTGGTGTTCGCCGCTCGTCGGGTATCCCCCAAAATGCTGGCAAATCGTGTCCCAGCGCGGAGTTTACCAGCGATATCGTGGTCTGCGCAGATTGATCACAGGACACTAATCAGCAAGCGAATTGCCGCCGCAATCAGAAATGCCCCGAACAGGCGCTTTAGCCCCGCGGGAGAGACTCGGTGGGCCAGCGCCGCGCCGACCGGTGCAAACAGCGCAGCGGTTACGCCCAAAAGCAATGCCGCGGGCCAATGGAGGTAGCCCAACGTTTGTGGAGGCCTTAGCGCCACCCCTGATCCACCGACAACATATCCGATGACGGCAGGCACCGCGATGAACAAACCCAGAAGGGCAGAGGTGCCTACCGCACGCCGTACCGGCAAGCCGAAGCCTGTCAGCAGAGGCACGGAAAAGCTGCCCCCACCAATGCCGAGCCAGGCGGAAAGCAGGCCGATCCCTGAGGGTATCGAAGCTCTATCGGCGCTTGGCGGTAAGCGAAATGACGAGGTGCTGCCAAGCAGCATGCGCGTCCCGATGAGCGCGGCAAGACCGGAGAACAAGAGGCGTAACGCACTCCCCGAGATATACCGCGCCAGCAACGCGCCCGAGGCCGCACCGATGGCAATAGGCAGCCCCCATCGCTGTATTCGTGACCAATCGATCGCACCGCGCCGATGGTGGCTTGAAGCGGACGCTGGCGCTGTGGCTAGCATCGTGGTCAAGGCTGTTGCGATGGCAATGTGTGTTGAGACCGCGGGGTCGACACCACTGGCTTCCAGCCAAACCACGAGAACGGGCACAAGCACAATGCCACCGCCAATGCCGAGCAGACCCGCCATCAGTCCGGCGACGACACCTGCGGTGATCAAGAGGGTATAGGAAAAGGTCAACACACGGAGATGCCGATGGCGTGGAAGGGTGTGAAGTATACTGGCGCGCCGGAATTCTCGCTAAAGGTATGTCATGAGCGAATCACAACAGAGCATCGTACTGGCCGGCCGTCCTGACGGTTGGGTAAAACCAGAGCACTTCACATTGCAGACCGCGCCCTTGCCGACGGCCGGCCAGGGTGAGGTTCAGCTGCGTCACCGATTCCTTTCTGTCGATCCCTACATGCGTGGTCGCATGAATGACGTGAAGAGCTATGTACCGCCATTTCAGATGGGCGAGCCCATCATGGGCGGCGGGGTAGCCGAGGTTGTTGAGAGTCATGCGGAGGGTTGGCAGAAGGGCGATCTGGTGGTCGGCATGTTGCCGTGGACCGAATACTCGGCAATGCGGCCGGAAGGTCTGCGCAAATTGCCCGAGGTGAATGCACCGCTGTCCTGGCATCTTGGCATTCTGGGCATGCCTGGAATGACCGCTTATGTCGGACTGATGGAGGTCGCGAAACTCCAGCCTGGCGACAGTGTCTTTGTGAACGCGGCGGCCGGCGCGGTTGGCTCGGTGGTGGGCCAGATCGCTAGAGCGATGGGTTGTCATGTGGTGGGCAGTGCAGGAGGACCGGAAAAAGTCGCGCATCTGACCGACACGCTCGGTTTCTCGGCAGCGTTTGATTACCGCGCAGAGAGCGATCTGCGCAAGACGCTGCGCACCCATTTCCCGAAGGGTATCGATGTCTTGTTCGAGAACGTCGGTGGGCCGCAATTCGAAGCAGCGATTGCCAATATGGCCGTGTTCGGCCGGATCGCCTTGTGCGGAATGATCGCGGACTACAACGTGGAGCGCGACGCGTTGCCCCCGGGGCCGAAAGGCATGACGCAGTTGATCGGCCGAAATGTGATGCTTCAGGGCTTCATCGTCAGCAATTATCCAGATGCAGCCGCAAAGTGGGCAGCGCTGGCCGGGCGGTTACTATCGACCGGACAACTGCAGTATCACGAGACGGTGTCCGAGGGTCTCGCGAGTGCGCCAGAGGCATTCATCAGTATGTTGCGTGGCGGCAACCTCGGTAAACAGGTCGTGCAGGTGGCCGCTGAATGATGCCTTTCGGGTCAGGCGCGCTTCGCGGCTTCTTGCGGGCACTCGGAGCCGCGACGATTGTGGTGACGCTCGCTTGGCCCGATCACCTCTTGGCTGAGTCAGCGCCGGTTGAGCCGATCATCGACTACTCGACGCGGCAGCATGCGGCGGTGGATTCGCGTGGCATGGTTGCGGTGCAAAATGCGATCGCCGCAGAGGTAGGTGCTGCGGTACTTGCCGAGGGTGGAAATGCCGTAGATGCGGCTGTCGCTGTCGGACTGGCTCTCGCGGTCACTCTGCCGCGGGCGGGGAACCTCGGCGGCGGTGGGTTCATGCTGATCTACGATGCTGAGACCGAGGAGACCATTGCGCTTGACTACCGCGAACGAGCGCCGGCCGCCGCATCGCGTGACATGTTTATCACCGAATCCGGCGAGGCAGATGATCGCGCGGCGCGTTACAGCTATCGCAGTGTTGGTGTGCCGGGCACGGTTGCGGGCATGCATAAGGCATTGCAAGAGCATGGGACGCCGAGTTGGGCAGAGGTGATTGCACCGGCCATCGAGCTTGCACGTGATGGCATACGCGTCAGCAACGATCTTGCGACGAATCTTGCGACCGAGCGGGAGTGGCTGGGTTCGCATCCGGAGACCCGCCGCGTGTTCTACAAGCCGGACGGTAGCAGCTATGCGCCAGGCGAGATTCTTCGCCAACCGGATCTTGCCTGGTCACTGCAGCAACTTTCTGACGAAGGGCCCGATGCGCTCTACCGTGGTGCGGTAGGCAAGAGGATCGTCGCGGATATGCGCGCCAACGGTGGTTTGATCACCGAGCAAGATCTTGCGGATTACGAGGTGGCGGTGCGTACCCCTGTACGAGGCGACTATCGGGGTTACGAGATCGTTTCCATGCCACCACCAAGCTCGGGTGGTGTTTTGATTGTCCAGATGCTGAATGTTCTTGAGCAATTCGATATGCGCGGTTTCGGCTTTGGCAGCGCGAAGACGATCCACGTGATGACCGAGGCAATGCGAACGGCTTATGCGGACCGCAGCGAACATCTTGGTGATCCGGACTTCTATGCAGAGGAGTTCGAATGGCTGATGAGCAAAGCCTATGCGCGCACCGTTGCTGACCAGATCGACATCCGCGAGGCACGAAAGTCGAGTGATGTAGCGCCGGGAGTTAACCAGAGCTACGAGAGCCCGGACACGACCCACTATGCGGTTGTGGATGCTGCTGGTAATGCGGTGGTCAATACCTACACGCTCAACTTCTCCTATGGCTCTGGGATCACCGCGCGTGGCACCGGTATTCTCCTGAATAACGAGATGGATGATTTCTCAGCAAAGCCTGGTTCGCCGAATGGCTACGGCCTGATTGGTGCCGAGGCCAATGAGATTCAACCGATGAAGCGCCCGTTATCATCGATGACGCCGACGCTGGTGTTCAAAGATGGACGTCCGGTGTTGCTGACTGGGTCGCCAGGAGGCAGCAAGATCATCAGTACGGTGCTGCAAGTGATCGTCAACGTGATCGATCATGAGATGCCGGTGCTGGATGCGGTGGCCGCACCCCGGTTCCATCACCAATGGCTGCCAGATCGACTCGAGCTGGAACCGGGTTTCAGCCCCGATACCATCGATTTACTCAGAGCAATGGGTCACAATGTGTACAAGCGAGGCCTCACTCAAGGCAGCGCCCAAACGATTTCAATCGATGACGGGTTATTCCGCGGCGCTGCAGACCCGCGCAGACCCGACGCGCTAGCACTTGGACCGGATGGTCTTGATTGCAGAACCAGCGCGACACCCTGCTCATTCTAGGAACACACAATGACCACGCCTCTGAAGCTTCGCAATATTGCGATTATTGCGCATGTCGACCATGGCAAGACCACATTGGTCGATCAGTTGCTGAGCCAGTCAGGAACGCTTGATGCGCGCGCCGATGCGCCAGACCGGATCATGGATTCGAACGACCTGGAGCGAGAGCGCGGGATCACGATTCTGTCGAAGAACACGGCGATTGCATGGAATGACTGGCGCATCAATATCGTGGATACGCCCGGGCACGCGGACTTTGGTGGCGAGGTTGAGCGCGTATTGTCGATGGTCGATAGCGTCTTATTGCTGGTCGATGCTGTCGAGGGGCCGATGCCGCAAACGCGCTTTGTTACCGCAAAAGCGTTCGCACGCGGATTCACACCATTGGTGGTGATCAACAAGATCGACCGAGACGGCGCGCGTCCTGATTGGGTGCTGGATCAAACCTTCGATCTATTTGATCGTCTCGGTGCGACGGATGAGCAGCTGGATTTCCCTGTGATCTACGCAAGCGGACTCGCAGGCTATGCCAGCGAGGACGACACCGTCAGAGAAGGTGACATGCAGCCGCTGTTCGATGCCATCACACGTCACGTGCCAGCACCGGATGTCGATGCGCAAGGTGCACTGCAGTTGCAGGTGTCGAGTCTCGACTATGACCCATACGTCGGGGTGATCGGTATCGGTCGAGTCAGTCGCGGCCAGGCAATCCCGAATACGCCGCTGACTGTTGTCGATGCAATGGGCAACGAGCGCAATGCGCGGATTCTTGAGCTGTACGGGTTTCACGGACTGAATCGTGTGCGCATCGACGAAGCCAATGCGGGAGATATCGTTGCGTTCAGCGGGGTCGATCCGCTGTCGATTTCGGATACGTTGTGTCCGCGCGGCGAAGCGGATGCGCTGCCTGCGTTGACGGTTGACGAACCCACCATCAGCATGACGTTTCAGGTCAATCAATCTCCGATGTCGGGCCGCGAAGGCAAATACCTGACGAGCCGCCAAATCAGCGAGCGTCTGCAGCAGGAGCTCAAGCACAACGTCGCGTTGCGCGTCGAGCAATTGGACGACCCGGACAAGTTCAAGGTGTCGGGCCGTGGCGAGTTACATCTTTCGGTGCTGATCGAAACGATGCGGCGCGAGGGTTATGAGCTTGCGGTTTCCCGGCCGGAAGTGATCGAGATCGAGCGTGACGGTCAGATACTCGAGCCCTACGAGATGCTCACGGTCGACTTCGACGATGATTATCAGGGCGCCGTCATGACACGGTTTGCGGAGCGTAAGGGCGAATTGCTGTCGATGACTGCCGAGCAACAGGGCAGGAGTCGACTCGAATATCGAATCCCTTCGCGTGGTCTCATTGGTTTTCGAACCGAATATTTGAGCGCCACCGCGGGAACAGGGTTGATCTATCACGTGTTCGAAGCGTACGGGCCCAAGGTCGAGCAGGCGATTGGCCAGAGAAACAATGGAGTCCTGATTTCAAACGTGGCCGGCAAGGCGCTGGCGTATGCGTTGTTCAATCTCCAGGAGCGGGGCCGGTTGTTCGTCGATCATGGCGCGGAAGTTTACGAGGGCATGCTCGTCGGAATTCACAGTCGTGGAAATGACCTTGTTGTTAATCCCACAAAGGCCAAGCAGTTGACCAATATCCGGGCTGCTGGTTCGGATGAGAACCTGCTGTTAACGCCGCCGATCAAGATGTCGCTCGAGCAGGCACTTGAGTTCATTGACGATGATGAGCTGGTTGAAGTCACACCGACGAGCATCCGGTTACGGAAAAAACTGCTTGGAGAATCGGATCGAAAACGCGCCTCGCGCCAAGCCAAGGCGGGTTGACTGGCCAAGTGTGTGCCGATGTGCGTAGTATCGGCACCTTGATCACGTCGCCGGGGGGTCGACATGTCTCAGGAGTCCGGTCGTATAGACCCACGTGCGTATTACGCGCTCGGCATTCTTACCGTCGTCTACACGCTGAACTTCATTGATCGTCAGATCATATCGATCCTGCTGCCCTCGATTCAGGAAGAGCTTGTTATCAGTGACAAGCAGGCCGGCTTGCTAGCCGGCGCGTTTTTCGCTTTGTTCTATGCGACGCTGGGAGTGCCGATTGCCACCATTGCCGACCGCGGCAATCGACGCAATCTTATTGCCATTGCCTTGACCGTCTGGAGTGCGATGACCGCACTTTGCGGCATGGCGCAGAACTTTGTGCAACTGGGCCTTGCACGGATGGGCGTCGGTGTTGGCGAGGCGGGTTGCAGTCCGCCCGCGCACAGCATGATTTCCGACTATTTTCCGCCCAAGCACCGAGCCACCGCGCTCGGTGTTTACTCGTTGGGCATCTCGCTCGGCATCATGTTCGGATTGTTCATCGGCGGACGTATCGATGAGCTTTATGGCTGGCGTGTGGCTTTCTTCATCGTCGGCATACCTGGAGTTCTGTTGGCGCTGATTTTCCGATTCACCGTGTGGGAGCCACCCCGAGGTCACTCCGAGGCGCGGGAGACTGGAGAAGGGCGGCCGAGCATCGCCGATACTTTTGCCTTCATGATGCGCAGACGCTCATTCCTGCACCTTGCGTTCGGAGCCGGATTGGCGGCGTTCACCGGCTACGGTGTAGTCACTTTCTTTCCGACCTTTCTCGTGCGAACCCATGCGATGCCAACCGGGGAGATCGGAT
The DNA here is from genome assembly GCA_039027435.1 of Pseudomonadota bacterium. Classification (GTDB taxonomy): domain Bacteria; phylum Pseudomonadota; class Gammaproteobacteria; order Steroidobacterales; family Woeseiaceae; genus CALBPI01. Next base: position 36,032 of record JBCCKF010000015.1, read on the forward strand.
TCTGGTTAGGTTTGATTCTGGGTCTTTCGGGCGGTGCAGGCATATTCCTTGGCGGTTATGCGTCTGATCGATTTGGTCTTAACGATTCGCGCTGGAAATTGTGGACGGTCGTCCTCGCTGGTGTGATCTCTCTTCCGTTTTCCATCGCGGTATACCTCGTTGACAGCCCCTATGTCGCGCTTTGGATTTTCATTGTTCCGGCGGCCCTCAGTAACTTCTATCAGGCGACCAGTTTCGCTCAGACCCAAAGCCTTGCGAACTTGCGGATGCGAGGTATGGCGGCGGCGGTATTGCTATTGATCATCAATCTGATTGGGCTGGCATTAGGTCCGCTCGTTGTCGGTGCAGTTTCCGACTTTCTGGCGCCGCGATATGGCAACGACAGCATGCGCTATGCATTGCTGTCATTAAATATCATCGCTGTTTGGAGTATCTGGCACTTCTACCGTGCGGGCGTGCATTTGCCAGGTGATTTGGCTCGTGCGAATGATGCTACCTAATCGGCGGGCTTGAATTGATCCGGATGTGCATCGATGAAGGCCCGTTCGGCCAGACATCGTCGCTCGATTTCGACGATTCCAGGATAGCGCGCTAAATCGACATCGAAGCGACGCGCATTGTAGAGCTGCGGCAGCAGAAAGCACTCCGCGACCGTGGTGTCTTCTCCTACACAATACCCAGGAGTGCGCTCGGTGCGGTTCAGCAGTGCTTCGAAGGCGCTGAATCCTTTTGACATCCAATGGCGGTTCCATGCGCCGATAGCCTCCGTGTCGGCGCCAAATTCGGCGCGCAAATGTTGCAGGATTCTAAGGTTGTTGACTGGGTGAATGTCGCAACCAATTAGCGCACTGAGTTCGCGTACGCGTTGACGCGGCGCGGTATCCGAAGGCAGCAATCCGGGCTCTGGATAGTGCTCCTCCAGGTAGTCGATGATCGCCGGCGACTGCAGTAGTTCCAGACCATCGATTTCGAGCACCGGCACCGCGGCCATGGGATTTTTCTGCGTGAACGTGTCGTCGTGTTGCGCACCTCTATCTAGCCGAACATCGATACTCTCGAAAGCGATGCCTTTCAGGTTCAAGGCGATCCGTGTTCGATAGGTTGTGGAGCTGCGGTAGTAGCCGAGCAGTCGCACTGGCATAGATTCAGCCATGGTTGTCCCCTTCGGATGGTGTGGTCGGTATCATGCGCAGGGGCAGAGTGGCATGCAACCGGGGTAGCAAGTGCGACACAAGAATCGACTCTTTGAGCAGTACGGAGCCTGGCGCAACGATGGCCACGAGATGGTTCTTGCTGTTGTTGCCGCGACCTCCGGTTCCACTTACGCAAAGCCGGGCGATTTCATGTTGATCACGGATAGCGGTTTGTTCCAGGGATTGCTGTCTGGCGGATGCGTCGAGGGTGATCTTGCGCTTCGCGCCCAGGATGTATTGCGTAGCGGTGGTGCCGCTTTAGTCGATTATGATCTCGGCGGTGAACATGATGCTCTCTGGGGGATGGGCGCCGGTTGCGATGGTCGCCTGCAGATTCTGCTGCAGTGCCTTCAAGGGGAAGCGTTGGAGGTATTCAGCGAGATCGCAGGGCGATACTCGGACGGACAGCTTTCCGAGGTAGCGCTCGAAGGCGAACTGCAGCAGCTCCGTTGGCGCACGGGAGTACCCAAACACGGATCCACGACCTTCGAGCTTTCCGAAGGCACGGTATCAGGTCGCTTTCTCGTAACGGCGACGCCCAACGTGTTGGTGTGTGGTGGCGGTGACGATGTCTCGCCGTTTGTGGATCTGGCAACGACACTGGGATGGCGAGTTACGGTAGCGGAGCATCGCCCGCACTATGCCGACGCGAGAGCGGCGGAGGGCGCAATGGTGACCACCGGACAATCCGTCGCCAAAATTACTCAAACGCTTGAGATGTCCCACTACGATGCGGTGGTCGTGATGAGCCACCATCTTTTGAACGATACGGCATACTTGAGTGCGATCGCCGAGCATTCGCACTGGCAATACATCGGTCTGCTCGGTCCCCCGCACAGACGGGAGCGGCTGGTCAGTGCAGTGCCACAAATCAAGTCGCTCGGCGCGGTGTTGCACGGCCCGGCAGGGTTGAATATCGGTGGCAGAGAACCTGCGAGTATCGCGCTGTCAATGATTTCGCAGATTCATCAGAGCCTCGCTCGGACGGGCAGGCTGACGGGACCAATCAGTTTTCGAGATTGAACTCGAGTCTGACTCTGGCACGCGTGGAAGCTTCGGGGTCATTTGTTTCGAGAGGCTGATAGCGCCACTTTTCTACCGCGTCGATGGCAGCGCGATCAAACACAGACCCGGGCCGGCTTTCGAGTACAACTACGTCGCTGGTGCTGCCGTCGGCATTGACCGTGAACTCGACATCAGCCCAACCTTCAACGCCGCGTCTTTGCGCAGAACGCGGATAGCTCGGCGGCTGAGCGGAAATTTGAACGAGTGTGTATGTGGGAGGCTCTTCGACCTCAGGCTCCGGTTCGATTCGCTCGACGTCACGTACAGGTGATGTCGCGGCCGTTGAGGTTGGCGTGGTTTCAACTTCAATGGGTGTGGACGCTGATGCAAGCGCCGCTCGAAGGTCACTGATTGCCTGAGGATCCGCACCTGCAACCTCGGCCTGTGCAATCAATCGACTTGCAGCGTTGGAGTCGTTCTGAGCAATCGCAGTCTGGGCTTGTGTCACCAGCATTGATTCCACAAAGCTGATGCCTTGAGCCGCTATGGGATTGCCAGGGTCCTGAGCAAGAGCTGCGGCAAAGTAGTCGCGCGCGCTATCGCCGGCCGGCGTAACCAGGTTGCCGGCAGCCATACGATTGTTGGCGCGAGCGAGGAGGTCACTGACGTCTGGTCGCGCGGGCACGGATTCCGGAGTCGCAGATTCCTGGGTCGTTGTTATCGCAGGGTCGGCTTCATTCGTCTCGACGGCGGCAGAGGCGGGCGATTGCTGTACAGAGCCAACTGCGGCGTCAGCTGCGGGCTGAGTAACGGGTTCGCGGATTGGCGCAACCGTGGGTACAGCCGCAGGCTGTGCGGCGCGCAGATCCTGAATTCGGGTGCGTGTGGATTCCAAAAGGTTCCGCTCGACGGAGCCTGAAGCAGCAAGTGTATCTAGCCGTGCTTCTGCGGCGTTTAGATCGCCATTAATCAGATCGCGTTCAATCCGCGAAAACTCCTGTCGCGAAACCTCGCGATTCAGTTCCCGGTTCAGGAACGCCAGTCTGGGATGGCTCGGCACATGCTCGTTCAGGACGCTAAGGACCTGTCCAACGCGATCCAGGTTGTCGGCCAGAAAATCACGCTCCACTTGCGAAAATACATCGTCGAGTACGGCATCCAGGCGCGCACGTGGGAGTGGGTCCTCTCGCTGCAGGCGCGCAGCGGTGGAGTAGTGAAGCACCGCATTGTCGTCAGCAGGCAGTACAAGACGACCTGCTCGTCGAGCGGCATCTCCTGCCGCCATAGATTCAGAGGCGGCAACCACCGGGTCTTTTTGAGGCGCAGGTGCAGCCTCGACTGCCTCGACTCTTGGGTTGGCCGTGGTACTTGTTTCCGAGCCACGGCCCAGCATGAACGCGAGCCCAACCACCACAACGGCACTCACCGCCCAGATGATCGGGGGGACTTTTCGAAGCGCGCCGAACAGGGAAGGTTCAAGCTCGTCGTCCAATTCGGGCGCGGCGATGTCCGTCTCACGTACGTCGGTGGTGCGGAACAGGCCGGAGTCAAAGGTGACGCCCTTGATGATGCCGGTCTCGGTCATCTTCTGCTGAACGTCAGCGGGCGACAGCGGTACGTCTGTTGCGTTCAACGTTAGGTGCTTCTTCGCAGACGCTTCGATTGCGAGGCGAGAGCGGCCGGGGCTCACGGGCTTCAACAGGAATCGGTAGACGAGACCATCGCTGATCAGGCCCATCATCTTCTCGCCGTCCTCACGACGTCCGGCCACAATGGTCACGAGCGAAGGAATGTGCTTTCTCAGCTGCGCTGTGATCGTCTTCACGTCCTTGACGGCCACGGCTGCATCGGTGATCAGGACACCGGCGGCACCTTCGCGAGCAATATCGATCGCTTCCTGCAGGTTTGGTGCGTGATTGACCACATGACTGGTGCCCGCCGCCGCACGAATGGTTTTCAGAAAGCTTGCATCGTTCGTTAGTACGACGATTTCAACGTGACTGATCGCGTGTGCTGACACATCGGCGTCTGCTGAAGGTTCGATCACCGGGATGTCGCTTAGCGCTGGGAACGAACCCGTTGCCGCGGCGTCGGTGGTTACCGAAGCAAGATCACGTGCATTGAGACCTGGTGAAGAATCATTGGCCGGCACTGCGAGCGCGGAGACAGTTTCACCGCGTAGCGTCGCGTGAATCGCGGCGCAGATTTCGTCCGGCGAGCTCTCCGCACGTAAGACTTGATTCAGATGTCGTACGTTGATGAGTGCAGCTCGATCGTCCTCGGTCATATGGCGTGAGGCAACCAAGATCGATCTCGTGTCCGGGGATCGTTTCTTCGCTTCCTTGAGCGCTTCCTGGCCGGTCATGCCCGGTAGATCCTGTGCGGAGACGATGATATCGATCGGTGTGATGCCCAGCGTCGTCAGCGCCTCTGTCCCCGACGCGGCCATATGCACAGAGAACTCCTCACCCAATCGGCTCGCACACGGCTCCATGAGTGCGGGCTCGGGATGAAGAAACATCACTTGTGTCTTGAACCGATCTACCATCTTGGCCTCGAACAGGGGAGTCCGCCGCACCGTGCGGCCAGATGATCTCCCTGCCTGCAGTATATGAAGAGACCAAGCGCGACACAGCACGCATCGCACTCTGGTCAGCCAAACTGTGACCGATTCCACATAACGCACGTGCGCAAGCGCACAAACCGGCTCGGAGCAGGGTGTCGACGGGTGATCTAAGCGCCGGTTGCGCGCGAAACGATTTCCTCGCTCAGCGCGCTAATGCAGTCATCGACGGACATCACTTTCTGGCCTTTGCTGCCCAGACGTCGCAGCGCGACTTCGCCGTTCTCCACTTCGCGCTTGCCTACCGCGAGGATCACGGGAACCTTGGCGAGGCTGTGTTCGCGAACCTTGTAGCCGATTTTCTCATTGCGCAGATCCGACTCCGCCTCGATACCCGCTTCACGCAATTGCTCGGTCAGCTTGGCAGCATATTCGTCGGCATCGGATGTGATTGTTGCGACCACAACTTGTGTTGGCGCAAGCCAGAGCGGGAGGTTGCCCGCATAGTGTTCCAGGAGAATACCGATGAACCGCTCCAGAGAGCCGAACATGGCCCGATGCAGCATGACCGGCACGTGGCGCTCACCATCCTCACCGATATAGCTCGCGCCCAGTCGGCCCGGTAAATTGAGATCGACCTGCAGCGTGCCGCACTGCCAGTCACGACCAATGGCATCTCGCAGCACAAACTCGAGCTTCGGCCCATAGAATGCACCTTCGCCCGGGTTGTGCGTGTACTCGAGCCCGGTGGCCTCAAGTGCTGCGACTAGCGCCGACTCCGAGGCATCCCAGATCGCATCGTCGCCCACGCGAACTTCAGGTCGATCAGCAAATTTGATGCGAACGTCTTCGAAGCCAAAGTCGCGATAGATGCTGAGGATCAACTCGCAAATTGCGACGGATTCGTCGGTGATCTGGTCCATCGTACAGAACACATGAGCATCGTCTTGCGTAAACGCGCGCACCCGCAACATGCCATGCAACGCTCCGGATGGTTCGTAACGATGTACCTTGCCGAACTCCGCAAGGCGCATTGGTAACTCCCGGTAGCTGGTGATGCCCTGCTTGAATATTTGCACACTGCCCGGGCAGTTCATTGGTTTGAGCGCGTAGGTACGACCGTCCTCTGTCGTCGTCGTGTACATGTGCTCGCCGAACGAATCCCAGTGGCCGGAAGCCTCCCAGAGTGCGCGGTCCATCACCATCGGCGTGTGGACCTCACGGTAGCCTGCTTTACGCTGCCGCTCCCGCATGTAATCGATCAACCGCTGGAACAGTGTCCAGCCCCGCGGGTGCCAGAACAGCGCCCCTGGAGCCTCTTCCTGGAGATGAAACAAGTCCATTTGGCGACCGAGTTTTCTGTGGTCACGCTTTTCCGCCTCTTCAAGTCGGCGCAGATATTGGCGCAGCTGCTTGTCGGTGGCCCAGGCCGTCCCGTACACACGCTGCAACATCTCGTTCTTGGAGTCTCCTTCCCAGTAGGCGCCGGATACGCGGAGCAACTTAAAGGCCGTGCCGAGCCTTGCTGTGGATGGCAGGTGCGGTCCCCGACACAGATCGATGAATTCGCCCTGTCGATAAAGCGTGATTGCTTCGTCTTCAGGAATTCGTTCGATCAGTCGCGCTTTGTACTCCTCGCCTTGCTCGCGGAAGAACGAGACGGCGTCATTGCGGCTCCAGACTTCGCGTGTGATCGTTTCGTCACGCTCAACGATCTCGCGCATCCGAGCTTCGATGACTTCGAGATCATCCTCGCTGAACGGAGTTTCGCGCGCAAAGTCGTAGTAGAAGCCGTTATCGATAGCCGGGCCAATCGTGACCTGGGTTTCCGGATACAGCTCCTTAACGGCTTCCGCAAGCACATGCGCGGCATCATGGCGGAGCACTTCGAGGCCGTCGTCGCTGTCACGGGTAACGATGGCGACCGGAACATCGGTCTCGATTTCACGGTTGAGGTCGTACAGGTGCCCGTCGACCTTCGCCGCTACCGCGGCCTTGGCGAGAGAGGGGCTGATATCATTGGCGATCTGGAGCGCCGTGACGGCGTCCTGATAATCGCGTGTTGACCCATCGGGGAGCGTGATTGTTGGCATGCTGACTCAAATCTGCGTCGGGTGAATTGGCCGGTTGTGCTGTACACACCGGTCGGGAGCCTACAATTGTAGCCAAGCGACCGCGCCCAGACTATGCTTTAAGCCTACGAAGTGTTCTGTGACATCGGGGATCTGAATGGCGCGAGCTGCCCATAACCATCAGGTTTGTGTCGATACGGCGTTGGAGCGTGCCGAGTCGGTGTGTGCGAAGCAGAATTTGAGGTTTACCCCGCTCAGAAGAACCGTCCTTGAGCTGGTTTGGAAAGGCCATGAGCCGGTGGGTGCCTACGAGTTGCTGGACGAGTTGGCGAAGCAAGGCAGAGGCGCGTCACCGCCTACCGTTTATCGCGCGCTGGAGTTTCTGCTTCAAGCCGGGCTGGTACACAAGCTCGACTCACTTAATGCATTTGTGGGGTGCGCAAATCCCGAGTCGGGCACGCACAGCGCTTTCCTGATCTGTCGGTCCTGCAAGCTGGTCGATGAGCTTAGCGCTGAGACGATCGAGCGCGATATCGCTGCACTGTCGGCATCGCATGATTTCTTTCCCGAGCGACATACTGTTGAGGTAGAGGGCTTGTGTGGCGCTTGTCGCGAAGCTGAGCAGCAGTCAGCTGCGAAGAGTTGACGTACAATCGAGTGATCGATTCGACTGACCTCGCTTAAGAGCGGATTCCATGAATGTAGAAGAAGAGAATGGCCCGACCCTAGGTCTGGACTTCATTCGGCAAATCATTGCTGACGATGTGGCACACGATCGTCTGCCGCAAGGGTTGACGACTCGCTTTCCGCCGGAGCCGAACGGTTTCCTGCACATCGGTCACGCGCTGTCCATTTCGTTGAATTTCGGTGTTGCTAACGAGTATGGCGGCAAAACCTATTTGCGGTTTGACGATACGAATCCGAGTAAGGAGAAGCAGGAATTCGCAGATGCGATTCGTGATGATGTCGCCTGGCTGGGTCACGAATGGCGGGCCGGTCTGACGCACGCGTCGGATTATTTCGAGAGACTCTACGGTGCGGCGCTTGACCTTATCCAGACTGGCGACGCCTACGTCGACAGCCAAAGTGCGGACGAAATTCGCGAATCCCGGGGCACGCTCACCGAGCCGGGCACGAACAGTCCATTTCGTGATCGATCCATCGAGGAAAACCTCGACCTGTTCCGACGCATGCGTGCTGGCGAATTTCCCGATGGGGCGCACGTGTTGCGGGCCAAAATCGACATGGGATCGCCCAACATCAACCTGCGCGATCCTGCGCTCTATCGAATCCGCCACGCGGCGCACCAACGCACGGGCGACGAATGGCCTATCTACCCGATGTATGACTTCGCACATACCCTGTGTGATGTGTTCGAAGGTATAACGCACAGCCTCTGTACGTTGGAATTCGAAGACCATCGACCTTTGTACGAATGGTTGGTAGCTCGTGTGCCACACGAGTATCCACCGCGCCAAATTGAGTTTTCGCGATTACAGGTCGCGTACATGGTGACCAGCAAGCGACGGCTCAACGAGCTAGTGCAGGGCGGGCACGTGAGTGGTTGGGACGACCCGCGAATGCCGACCATTGCGGGGCTGCGACGACGCGGCTATCCGGCGAGCGCCGTGACTCGATTCTGTCGTCAGGCGGGGGTCACCAAGAAGGCCAAGTTTCTTGAGCTTGGGATGCTCGAAGCGGCAGTCCGGGATGAGCTTGCTGACGTACCGCGCCGTATGGCGGTACTCAATCCGCTCAAGGTGACTATTACGAATTTCCCCGAGGGTGAAACGGAATGGATGACGGCGCAGAATCATCCGAATGATCCGGAACAAGGCACTCGCGAAATCCCGTTTACAAAGTCTCTGTGGATAGAGCGTGATGACTTTATGGAAGACGCGCCGAGGAAGTTCTTCAGATTGAAGCCCGGAGGTGAGGTTCGCCTTCGCTATGCCTACATTGTTCAGTGCGATGAGGTGATCAAAGACGCTCACGGCGAAGTGGTTGAGCTACTCTGCAGTGTCGACCCGGAGACCAAGGCGGGCGGCAGTGCCAATGACCGTAAGGTAAAGGGAACCATTCATTGGGTCTCAGCCGAGCATGCAGTCGCTGCCAAGGTTAATCTGTATGACCGACTATTCAGCGTGCCGGCACCTGCCAGCAGCGACGATTTTGTTGGGGCACTGAATCCGGAATCGCTGACCGAGGTCGACGCGTTTGTCGAACCCGTACTGGCGGAGCTGGCAGTGGATGCGCCCGTTCAGTTCGAGCGCCTGGGGTTTTTCGCACGAGACCGGGAATCACCTGATTCACTCGTCATCAATCGGGTGGTCACCCTGCGTGATTCCTGGGCGAAACTCGAGCGTCAGGCGATGGCAGAACTGGAGCGATCAGCCTGACGCTCGGTGATTCGATCGATCAGATCGGGTAGGCCTCCAGGTGATGATCCGCATTGCCGAACAGCGTATCGATCATCGTCAGTCGCTTGAAGTAGTGGGCGACGTCGAGTTCCCAGCTGACGCCCATGCCGCCATGCAGCTGCACAGCTTCCTCGCCAAGGCGACGACCTTCGGTGCCGACCTGAACCTTCAGTGCATGGATTGACGCCTTAGCCGCCTCGCGATCATCTTCGTCTTGAGCCATGACTGCGTGCAACAGGAGCGATCGGGTTTGTTCGGCGATCATGAACATCTCGACCATCCGGTGCTGCAGCGCCTGGAAGCTCGCGATGGGCACGCCGAACTGTACTCGCGACTTTGAGTATTCCAGCGTGCGGTAGTTTAACGCTTGCATGATGCCCACGGCTTCAGCAGATACGCAGATGATCGCGTCGTCAATCACGGCACTGAGTGTCTCTAAGCCATCATCGATATTCCCAAGCAGTTGAGTCGCTGGGATGCGCACGTCGGTCAACGTGATGTCGGCGGCCTGTCGGGCGTCGACGGTTGGGTATTGCTTGCGTTCGATACCTGCGCTGGTCGCATCAACCACAAAGAGACTAATACCGCTTGAATCGGTGCGCTCGCCGCTGGTGCGTGCGGAGACAACCAGGGTGTCTGCGGCACCACCGTTCAAAACAACGCACTTGGTGCCGTTTAGAACAAAATCATCGCCGTCACGCGTCGCCGTTGTTGCGGTGTCGTTGAGGTCGAACCGCGCCTGAGGCTCCGCATAAGCGAGAGCCGCCAGTTTGCTACCTTCAATGATCGGAGCTAACCAATGTGCTTTTTGTTCATCGCTGGCGGTTCGCTTTAACACGCCGCCCGCGAGGACAATACAAGGCAAGTAGGGCTCAATAACGAGTCCTTTACCGAACTCCTCCATCAGGAGCATGAGCTCCACCGGTCCGCCGTCGAGCCCGCCATCATCTTCGCCGAAAGGCACCGCTGCCCAGCCGAGCTCAGTAAATTCGGTCCAGCGGTCTCGCGAAAAACCGAGATCGCTCGCGGCCGCTTCCTGGCGTGCGTCAAAGTCGTAGTCGTTCTGAATGAACTTGGCGACGCTGTCTTGCAGCATCGCCTGGTCTTCTGTAATCGAGAAATCCATACGTATTGGTTCCTACAGGCCAAGCACGTGCTTGGCGATGATGTTCTTCTGAATTTCGTTCGAACCGCCGTAGATTGATGTCTTGCGGTAGTTGAAGTAGTGCAAGGCGCTAGTGGGCTCAGTGCCATCGACCAGCCGATCGTCAAGATCGAAACCAGAGCTGTACTGTTCGGGGACAAACGGCATGGCGTAGTAGCCCGCCGCTTCCATAAACAGGTTGCTCAGTTGTTGCTGAATCTCCGTCCCTTTGATCTTGAGGATTGAGCTTTCCGGCCCTGGCGCCTTTCCGGTCGACACCGCTGCCAGCGTTCTGAGGTCTGTGTACTCCAACGCTTTGAGTTCAATCTCCATACGCACAAGCTTCTGCCGGAACGTCGGCGACTCGATGAGCGGTGTTGCACCGAAGCGCTCGCTCGATGCCAGCTTCTTGAGCTTCTTCAGTTTGAACTTGGAACGCGCTACGGCGGCGATGTTGGTTCGCTCGTGCTGCAACAGCACTTTGCCGTAGGTCCATCCACGACCCTCTTCGCCGACCAGGTTTTCTACCGGGACCCGGACATCTTCGAAATGCACTTCGTTGACTTCGTGACCACCTTCGATGGTGATGATCGGTCGCACGGAGATTCCTGGCGTGTTCATGTCGCAGAGAATAAAGCTGATGCCTTCCTGCCGGCGCGCCACGTCGGTGTTGGTGCGAGCGAGCACAAAAATCCAGTCGGCGTGCTGACCGAGCGTGGTCCAGGTCTTGGTGCCGTTGATGACGTAATGATCACCATCGCGATCGGCCAGAGTCTTCAGCGAGGCGAGATCCGACCCGGCACCCGGTTCGGAATAGCCCTGACACCACCAAACGTTACTTTCGAGAATGTCGGGCAGGAAACGTGCCTTCTGCTCGTCGTTGCCGAACGTGTAAATGACAGGGCCCACCATGTTGACCCCGAATGGCACAACGTCCGGCGCATTGGCCTCCGCCATCTCGGTCGCAAAAAGATATTTCTGAACGGGCGTCCAACCCGTGCCGCCGTACTCGACCGGCCAGTTCACGGCCATGTAGCCGTGCTTGTGGAGAATCTTCTGCCAACGGACAAAGTCTTCCTTGTCCAGACGGACGTTATTGTCCATCTTCTTCTTGATATCGGCGGGATACTGCGTTGCAAAAAACTCGCGGACTTCGTCGCGAAACTTGAGTTCTTCTGCGGAGAAACTGAGATCCATAGTTGCTTCCAGACAGGCCATGAATATGGCTTTCGGGGCAGGGATCAATTGAGTGCGCGGCACTTGCCGGCGGTGGATGCGCCCCCCATCCGACGCCCGAGTATAGGAGGGAATGCTGCGGCGCACAACAAAGCCTAACGAGCTATACTCAGCGATTGTCTGTTTCATTCAGCACTTTTGATGACCAACCACAAAGGCGCCAATCATCCGCGTGATCGTTTGGACCGGCCGATTCGCGATCTCAGAATCTCGCTGATCGATCGATGCAACTATCGATGCCCTTACTGCATGCCGATCAGCGAGTTCGGGGACGATTACGAGTTTCTGAAACGTGATGCCAGATTGAGCCACGATGAGATCGTACGCATGGCGACGATCATGGTGGGGCTCGGTGTGACCAAGCTGCGACTTACCGGCGGAGAGCCGCTGTTGGACAAGAACATCGTTGAGCTGATCGAGCGACTTGCCGATATTCCCGATGTTGACGATCTCGCGATTACGACGAATGGTCAGCTGCTTGCGCCAAAAGCTCAGGCACTCAGAGACGCAGGTCTAAAACGCATTACGTTAAGCCTGGACAGCGTCGACCCGGATCGATTTGCGCAAATGAGCGGCGGCCGCGGCGATATCGACGCGGTGCTGGCAGGTGTCGCAGGTGCCGAACTCGCCGGGTTTTCGTTGAAGATCAATACCGTCGTCCAGCGCAGCGTGAATGACGACGGCGTACTCGATGTCCTCGAGTACTTCCGAGGCACACCGCATGTCGTCCGCCTCATAGAATATATGGACGTTGGCAATCGCAACGGCTGGCAACGCGAACACGTCGTGCCTTCATCAGAGCTTTTGGAGCACATTAACCAGCGCGGGCCGGTAGAGTCCCTGCAACCAAACTATCGTGGTGAAGTCGCGCGTCGCTATCGCTACAGCGATGGGGGTGGCGAGATCGGCTTTATCTCCTCGGTGACTGCACCGTTCTGCGGCAGCTGTCATCGGGCACGCCTCGCCGCTGATGGCACGCTCTACACCTGTCTGTTCGCGACGCAGGGTACCCGCTTCCTTGAGCCACTGCGCTGGGGTGCCAGCGACGAGGAAATCGCGGATATGATCCGGCGGGTGTGGCTGCGGCGCGAAGATCGGTATAGCGAACAGCGCGCGATGAGCGAGAAGCCACTGCTGCCAAAGGTGGAAATGTACCGTGTCGGCGGATAAAGGACTCACCCACGTGTCTGCAGAGGGTAAACCCACGATGGTCGATGTGACTTCCAAGCAGGAGACGCTCAGGACGGCAGTAGCGGTGTGTGAGGTCGTATTACCGGATTCGGTCATCGATGCCTTTGGTACCGATGATGGCATGCTCGTCAGCCCCAAAGGTTCGGTCCTGACAGCCGCTTCGATTGCCGGCGTCATGGCCGCAAAGAAAACACACGATCTGATTCCGTTCTGCCATCCGCTTGGTCTGACCGGATGCGATGTTGATCTCGCTTTGCGAGGCAACGTCGTGGAGATTCGATGCGAGTGTCGGGTTGTGCATCGCACAGGCGTTGAAATGGAAGCGCTCACTGGCGCAAGCGTCGCGGCGCTCACGGTTTACGACATGTGCAAAGCGCGCTCTCATGATATTGAAATTCGCCGAACACGCCTCGACTCAAAGACAGGTGGCAAGAAGGATTTTCATCGTGGGTGAGCGCAAGAGACTGGCACTGGTCTTGGCAGGCGGGCGCAGTCGACGAATGGGCGAGGACAAAGCTTCGATAACGGTGGGCGGGGAGACTCTACTGGACCTGACTGTTGCGCTCGCCAAGGAAGTGGCCGACGAGGTCTGGGTGAGCGTAAGTGCAGATCAAACTGCGGATTCGGTCAGAGCGCGCCATCCTCAGCTCGTGGATTCCCGCCCTGGTGAGGGGCCTCTCGGCGGCATTCTCACCGCGCTGGATCACGACCCGGAGGCCGAGTGGTTGGTGCTGGCCTGTGACATGCCAGGCCTCACTCGGGAAGGTCTTGGCGCGCTCGCAAACGCGGCGTCTGAAGACGCGACCTCGGTCGCATTGGCGAGTGCGGCAGCCGGTAGCGAATTGCCTGAACCGCTCTACGCTATCTGGCGACCCGAAATGCGAGCGCGTGTGATTGCATCGTTGGATGCGGGTCGACGATGCGCAAGGAAGTGTCTGCTTCAAGCGGGTGCGACACTCGTAGAGGTATCGAGTGATCGCGAAATCACGAATATGAATACCCCCGAGGAACGGGATCAGTGGATGGAGCGCCAATAATGAAATCAGTGTCCGTCGAGTATTTTGCGTTGTTTCGAGATCGCGCCGGGCGCAGTCAGGAAGTGGTGGAGACCGCGGCCGAAGATGCGCTGACATTGTTTCGAGAACTTGAACACCGGCATGCAACCTCCGATCCCCGGGGGCATTGCAAGGTCGCGATCAACGGCAATATGGCGGATTGGTCAGACGCAGTGAATGACGGTGACACTGTGTTGTTGTTCCCGCCGGTTGCAGGAGGCTGAGGCATGCGTATGGAAATTTCGGACAAGCCGATTGACGCCACCCGTTTGCGTCTTGAAATGGCGGACGTGACGGCGGGCGGTTTCGTGGTCTTCGAAGGATGGGTCCGCAACCATAACGAAGGCCGGGAGGTGCGCGCCCTCGAGTACGAAGTCTATAAGCCACTCGCGGTCAGTGAAGGCGAACGCATCATCACTGAGGTTATCGAACAGACTGGCGCCATCGCAGCGCGAGCGGTGCATCGAGAAGGCGCGCTTGAGCTCGGTGACAGCGCCGTATGGGTAGGTGTCGTATCTGCGCATAGAGACGAAGCGTTTCGTGCTTGTCGGCAAATTATTGATCGGATCAAAGTCGAGCTCCCGATCTGGAAAAAGGAGCACTACGTGGACGGTGATTCCGGATGGGTCAATTGCGAGCGCTGTGCCAAGCATGGCCATGCGCACGCGCATTCACACACCGCGTAGACCCGCTTCGAGCAGCGCCTCGACTTTCGCCAATGCTCCCGGATCATCAACATCGTGCGCGGCACCGGGCACGCGCACGGGCACCACGCGATGGTGCCGACGCACCACGTTCTTGGCGCCAATATCTCCGGTGAGCTCAGCAAGTGCACTGAAGCAGCTTCTGGGGAATATGGCTGGCGGCCCGCTGGCGGCGCCAAACTCACTAACCACGATTGCCTTTTGTTCGCCGCGACTCGCGGCCAACAGGTCGCGTAAGTTTTTCGGATCGATCAGAGGTTGATCGACGAGCGCGAGCATGCAGTGCGTCGTTTGCGGCGCCAACGCCCGGATCCCCGTAGCGATACTACTGCCCATACCCCGTTTCCAGTCACGATTGTGAACGAGCGCGCAACCGAGTCGTTCGAGACTGGCGAGAACACCTGCGAGATTCGCACCGGTAACGACGATCGGATTGCTGCCAGTACCGAGCCGAATCTGCTCGACGGCACGCTCCAGCAGCGTTCGCCCACCGAAACGGGTGAGCGGTTTGTTGCCTCCGATACGACGACCACCGCCTGCTGCCAACAGCAGGACCGAAAGCTGGTAGTTGCTGTCACCGGTACGCATCAGTCTTTGAGGTTTTGATCAATCTCGGGCATCGTGCACTCCGGCGTCGAGAGAGTTGCTCAGGTTTCGTATCGTGATAAGGATAACCTCGGTAGAGGATGCACAGGCATTTGTAGGTCAGGAGATTGGTGTGTCTGACTGGTATCCGGTAACGCAGAAGGACATTGATCAATTTGCCGAAGCGACCGGCGATGACCAGTGGATTCATGTAGATCCGGAGCGTGCTGCAAGAGAGCTGCCAGGAGGGCGAACCATTGCGCACGGTTATTTGACGCTCGCATTGATCCCTCGATTGACCCGCGATTTCGTTGATTTCGTCGGTTTGGAGCGAACCATTAACTTCGGCTGTAACAAGGTCCGGTTTTCCAGCATGGTGTGTTCGGGAGATCGGGTGCGGATTCGCACCAAGCTTGCGCAGGCACGTAAACGCGCCGGCGCGCTGTATCTTGTTTCCGAGCACGCAATCGAACTCGAAGGCGCCCGCAAGCCTGCGTGTACTGCCGACACTATTGGTCTGTATTTCCTCTCGGAATAATCGATCCGGTCAGGTCCACAAACCGGATTTCTTGATCGCGCTCGCCACGCGCGCGTGCAATCCACGGTCTCTAACTACGAGCAAATCGTGTCGTGATTCGGGGTCGAACCGGTCGAAAATCTCAAGCGATGAGCCGTCGGGTTTGGAAGCAACACCCCCCGCTCTTTCCACCGCAAAAGCGGTTGCCCCGATGTCCAAGATTGCACAGTCGAGCATCAAATAGCCGCTGAGTTCACCCGTGAATACGCTGTTCAGGCAGCAACGTGCATCACCAGGGTCGTAGTCGAGGCTGAAATCAAACGTCGGGTGCACCTGCGAGACCTCCGATCGCAGCGCATCTCCTGTCTGGTAGGTGCCGATCGCATTGTTTACCGGGCTTGGTGGCGGCAAGAGAGAGATCGTGGCCAGTCTTGGGCCTGACCGCACATAATTCGCACCGAATATGTTGGCGCCGAACAGGCGCTCGCGCGCTGGGTGGTAACTCATCGTCGCGATGATCCGTCCTTGCCAGCTCAATGACACGAGTACGTCAAAGTAGATGCTCTGGTCTCGGTACAGTCGGGTGCCATTAATCGGATCGAGCATCACGCAAGCGTCAGCACTCGTCGGGAAATATCCGGCATTACTGGTTGACTCGTGTTCTTCTCCGAAGAAATTCCACGTGGGAAACTCAGCAAGCACGAACGCCTCGAACACCTGTTGCACCCCGATGTCAGCATCGGTCAGTGCGGACTGCCAAGCGTCGCCGTCCTTCACGTGTTCATCTTGCTTCAGGCGAGACTGTAACCGCAGAGCGTAGCGACCAGCGATGAGTAGGGGCTCAAGCATACGGGTCTCAAAATCGATCACAGCTCGCCGCATAGCGGTAGCCTCGAACTCGGAGCGTTCATTTCGATCGATCATGTCTCGGGCTCGCCACCATTGAATACGGCGGGCTTGAGTCTCTCCCGATTGACGCTCAGCTGCAGTACATCCGGTCTGGCGTAATGGCCGCTTGGGTCAAAGTTCTGGCGTTCACGGTTGATGTGTTGACGATCCAACTCGACGATGAACACGCCGCTCTCCCCGACAATCGGTTCAAGTAGCCACTCACCATCGGGACCCGCGACACACGAACCACCGTTGGCGAGCGTTTGGCCATCATGCCATTGTGTGTCGGGTATCGCAGCCGAGACCACGTCCTCGGCGCGCATCAACCCGGAGACTGAGACCACGAAACTGCGTGACTCGCGTGCAATGAATCGGGTGATCCACTCCGTATTGTTTAGATTGCCAGGCCATACGGCCACGTGGAGGTTCACGCCCTGCGCGTAAAGTGCCGCGCGTGCGAGTGGCATCCAGTTCTCCCAGCAATTCAGCCCGCCGACCCGAAACCCACCGAGTTCATGCGCGACGAGCCCATGCCCATCGCCAGGAGACCACACGAGGCGTTCTTCATAGGTCGGCATCAGCTTTCTGTGGACGCTCTGGATCTGACCCGCCGCATCGATATAGACGAGCGACGCGTACAGGCTGTGTCCGCCGCGCTCTATGGGCTTTTCCATGATCCCGAGATACACGGCGAGATCCAGCGCTCGTGCGAGATCGCAAACCACTGCAAGATCGCCCGCGTCGATATCGATAGCCGCGTTCAAATAGCGCGAATACCATTCCTTTTGCGTCTCGGAGTTAAAGCGGGCGCCGTCCGTACGCTCAACCCAAAATGGATATCCCGGGAGCAGCCCCTCCCCAAACACGATGAGTTGAGCATCGCTCGCAGTGTTCATCGCGTCACAGATCCGAGCGAGTGTCGAGTCACGGTCCAGCAAAACCGGTGCAATCTGGGCCAAGGCCACCTTCATCGTCTACCCCTCAACAGCGCGTCGTCAGTCTCTGGCGCAGTATACTAGGCGGATGGCGCTTCTTCGTTTTGATGATATCCGGGTCGAGTTCGGCGCAGACCCGGTGCTCGATGCGGCCGACTTTTCTCTCGAACCGGGCGAGCGAGTCTGTGTGGTCGGACGCAATGGTGCCGGCAAGTCGACAACGCTGAAGCTTATCTCAGGGGCGCTCATTCCCGACGACGGCGAGATCGTGCGCAAAGAGGGTCTGGTGGTCGCCGAACTGCCACAGGCTTTGCCTCCTGCCAGCGAGCAGACTGCCTCGGAGTTTGTTGGAGAGGCATTGTCCTCATTGCTCGATTTGCGCCGTCGCTTTACCGAACTGACCGCAGAGGTTGGCGCGTCGAGTACCGATGAGGTGTCACAGTTGCAAAGCGAACTCGATGCTCGCGATGCCTGGAATATTGAAAAGCGTATTGAACGGACTGTGAGCGAGTTAGGGCTCCCCGGAGACACACCGCTGAGCAGACTCTCCGGTGGCTGGCGACGACGTGTGGCGCTCGCCCGCGCACTTGTGCTTGCACCGGACGTTCTGCTGCTTGATGAACCGACCAACCACCTCGACATTGACACCATTGAATGGCTGGAGCGCCGTTTGTTGAGCTTTGCGGGCAGCATCGTCTTTGTGACGCACGACCGCGCATTCCTGCAGAAGCTAGCGACGCGCATCGTCGATATTGATCGCGGGAAGCTGGTCAGTTGGCCAGGTGATTTTCGCCAGTATCTCGAGGCGAGACAGCAAGCGTGGCAAGAAGAAGATGAGCAGAACGCCAAGTTCGATAAGCGACTGGCCGAGGAAGAGGCCTGGATTCGCCAAGGTATCAAGGCCCGTCGGACGCGAAACGAAGGTCGCGTCAGAGCGCTACATGCGATGCGTGACACGGCAGCACAACGTAGGAAGCGACCACAGTCGGCGCGCGTTCATATCGAGACGGCCGAGCAGTCGGGGCGCAAAGCGATCCAGCTACACAACGTTTCATTCGGCTACGGTGAGCATTTGCTGATCGATAAGCTCAGCCTGACGATCCAACGCGGCGACCGGATTGGGTTGGTGGGCAACAACGGTGTCGGCAAGAGCACCCTGTTGCGGTTGATGCTGGGTGAGCTTGCGCCGCACGGCGGGACGATCAAACACGGTACCAATCTTGAGATCGGCTATTTTGACCAGCTGCGTCGGGAGCTCGATGGGGATAAGACCATCGCCGAGGTCGTCGGTGAGGGCAACGACTACATCGTACTCAATGGCAAAGCACGACACGTGGTCGGATATCTTCGCGGTTTTTTGTTCTCGCCAAAACGAATCTTGTCCCCGGTATCGGCGTTGTCTGGCGGTGAAAAGAACCGCGTCGTGCTCGCGCGCCTTCTTAGCCAACCGAGCAACCTGTTGGTGCTTGACGAGCCGACCAACGATCTTGACGTCGAGACGCTGCAGGTCCTCGAGGCACAACTGGGCGCCTACACGGGAACGTTGATTGTGGTGAGCCACGATCGTCAATTTCTCGACAACGTGGTGACGAGTACGTTGGTATTCGAGTCGGGCGGCAAAGTCGAGCGCTTTGTCGGAAATTTCTCCGATTGGATGCGACAGGGGAGAAAGCTGGCGGTCAGTGATCGGCCGCGGCAGAAGGGCGATACCGACCGCGATGACAACGAGCCTCGTGTTGCCAAAAAGCCATCCAAACTTTCCTACAAGGATCAGCGTGAGCTAGATTCGCTACCCGAGCGAATCGCACAATTCGAGGAGCGGATCGAAGCCTTGCAAGTTCAAACCGCTGACCCCGGCTTTTACGAACAGGACTTCGAGCAAACCGTGCAACCGGTCCTTGATGATCTTGCGAGAAGCGAAGCGACCTATGAGTCGCTGTTGACTCGCTGGACCGAGCTTGAAGATCTTGCGGCGTCACTGCGTCAGAAATGACTGGCAGGGTGGTGAGCATTTGCGCTTTCATGCACACTTCGACAAGTTAACTCACACGTCATTCGACCAAAGGGGGGAGTAATGCGTGGATTGATGATGGATCAGCCGCTGCTGATTTCGAGCATTGCTGAGCATGCACTGAAGTTTCATCCCGATTCCGAGATCGTCTCTGTAACCGCGGACAATCCGAACCATCGTTACACCTATAAGGACTGCTTTTCGCGCGCGAAACGCGTCGCCAACGCGCTCGATGCGATGGGTCTGGAGCGGGGTGACCGGGTTGCCACGCTAGCCTGGAATGACCACCGCCACATGGAGGCATACTACGGTATCTCCAGCGCGGGATACGTGTGCCACACCATCAACCCGCGACTCTTTCCAGAACAGCTCGTCTATATCATCAACCATGCCGAAGACCGTGCCCTGCTGGTCGATCCGATGTTCTTGCCGCTGGTGGCGGCGATCCGTGACAAGGCCCCCGGCCTTAAACACATCATCGTGATGTGTGACGACGCGTCGTTGCCGCAGACTGATTTGGAAGTGCAGAGCTACGAGTCCTGGATCGCCTCAGCATCCGAGGATTACCAATGGCCCGAGTTTGATGAGAATACAGCGTCCGCGCTGTGCTACACCTCGGGCACTACGGGCAACCCCAAAGGCGTGCTTTACTCACACCGCTCGACCGTACTGCACGCGATTACAGGGTTGATGCCGGACGTACTGAATATCTCGCGTCGCGACACTGTTCTGCCGGTTGTGCCGCTGTTCCACGTCAATGCCTGGGGCATCCCCTATTGTTGCCCGATGGTTGGCGCCAAGCTGGTCATGCCGGGCCCGAAGATGGGCGACGGAGAGGCGCTCTACCAGTTGCTCTCCAATGAGGAAGTGACGCTGGCGCTTGGCGTACCGACTGTGTGGCTTGCGCTGCTCGACTATGCCCGCAAGGCAGGTGTGAAGCTCGACCACCTGCAACGCACGGTTGTCGGTGGCGCGGCAGTGCCTGCGTCCATGATCGAGGCGTTCCGCGATGAGCATGATGTCGTGCTGCATCAGGGATGGGGGATGACCGAGATGAGCCCGCTTGGCGTAACCAACACATTGCTGCCGAAACACGATGCGCTCGCTCCCGACGAGAAAGTGGCTATTCAAGTGAAAGCGGGCCGCGGCATTTTCGGTGTGCAGATGAAGATCGTCGACGAGGAGGGCGCCGACCTTCCTTGGGATGGCGACGCGTTTGGCGCGCTGCGTGTGCGTGGTCCATGGATCTGCAGTGACTACTTCCGGCTCGAAAACGACAGCGAAGCGCACGCGGATGAAGGGTGGTTTGATACCGGCGACGTAGCAACGATCGATCCTGACGGCTTCATGGCGATTACGGACCGCACAAAGGATGTGATCAAGTCGGGTGGCGAATGGATCAGTTCCATCGACCTCGAGAATACGGCAATGGGCCATGAGGCCGTTGCTGAAGCGGCGGTCATCGGTGTTGCGCACCCGAAATGGACAGAACGACCACTGATGATTGTCGTCAAGGCGGAAGGCGCCGACCTCGACAAGCAAGGCGTGCTCGATTACCTCGACGGCAAGATCGCGAAGTGGTGGACGCCGGACGACGTTGTATTTGTCGATGAACTGCCACACGGCGCAACCGGCAAGGTGAAGAAAACGACACTGCGCGAGCAGTTTTCTGACTACGAACTGCCGACGGCGAGTTAATCAATAGCGACGAGGCGAGTCTTGGAAAAAATCCGTGCGTTGCCGCTGCTGCTATTCGTGATCGGTGCCTTGTCGCTTGGCCAGGCGACATGGTGGGCCATGTTTGAAGAAGAAGCGCGAACTGTGCATGCGATTGCGGGCTTTATCGTCGGTATATTGTCGACGGTCAGCGCGGCGGTGCTGCTCGCTATCCAAAACGATAAAGGAACAGGCTAGTGCAGGAAAAACAGAGACTCCATCAAATGCGGGCGGTCGTGACCGGCGCGGCCACTGGCATCGGCGAGGCCATCGCGCGCGTGTTCGCTCAGCACGGTGCGATCGTTGTGGGTGTCGATTTGCCAGACTCGGGTATCGAGGAGCGTTTCTCAGGAGTCGCGAATGTGACTGGGCACGTTCTTGATGTATCCACGGACGATGCACCGGAGCGCTTACTCGAACTCGTGAACAGCGACCTTGGTGGACTCGATATTCTCGTGAACAACGCAGGCATCAGCAATATGCAAAGCGTTGAGAAGAGTCCTGATGAACTCTGGGATACGGTGATGGCGAATAACCTTCGACCTGTATTTCGCTTGTCTCGAATGGCGGTGCCGCTCCTGAAACGCAGTCCGGCCGGTCGGATTATCAACCTGGGATCGATCTATTCATTCATGGGCGGGAGATTCCTTTCTGCCTATGTGGCGTCCAAGCACGCTGTTGCTGGGTTGACGAAATCGCTGGCGGGCGAGGTTGGAAAGCATGGCATCACCGTCAACTACATTCAGCCGGGCGCAATCATGACGAACATGACGCGTGAGGGGTTCCGGCAGAACCCGGAACTGCGCGATGCATGGATTCAGAGATGTTCCATGGGACGACTGGGCGAGCCACTGGACGTAGCTCGCGTCGCGCTGTTCCTGGCGAGTGACGATGCAGCTTTTGTGACGGGCACCGGTATTGTCGTTGACGGCGGGACGGTGCAACAGACATGAGCAATGCAGAATCGTCAGAGCTTGCGTTTGAGTCCTTCTCGCAGTTTTACCCGTACTACCTGGCTGAGCACGCAGACGTAAACTGCCGGCGGATGCATTTCATCGGCACAACCGGAGTCCTCGGCATCATTGCTTTGGCAATTGCAACAGGAAACCTCTGGTGGCTGTTGTTGATGCCTGTCTGTGGCTACGGATTCGCTTGGGTGGGCCACTTCGCCTTTGAGCGCAACAAGCCAGCGACCTTCAAATTCCCGCTGTATAGTCTCGCGGGAGACTGGGTCATGTACCGCGACATTTTGATCGGCCGGGTTTCTATACTGCGTTAACCCGCGCCGAGCACAGTCCCGAGGTCATCGAGGTACTTGGCGATTCGCGCTGCGTTGGTGCCAAGGTCACTCTGACCCACTCGCGACTTCGATCTGACATCAATTCGCGAGCCGCTTTCCGACTCGGTAACCCGAATGATGATGTCGTCTTTGTAGCCGAACCAGAATGTCACGTCTGTGGCTTCGATTTGATTGCTGTCTGCCTGGCGCATCACTGAGTTCCAGCCTTGCGCGACCGCTGTCGCTTCTGCGAGATCGATAACTTCAGCAATGTCAGTATTGCTAACCTCGAGCGGCGTGATGTCTGGGTAAGCGTCGCGCTGTTGATCCGCGAATTCGGCGCCCGGATAGGCGTCGGGATTAGCAGCACCGGCGCGTGCGCCTGCGAGCAGCTGGAACTGCGGCGGATTCGTGAGATCGGTTGTGATGTCGTGAATCTGCGGTACTGAGGCCCCTTTGATGGCCCAGGAAACGAGCGTCGCGCTCAGCGCGCCGCTAACGATAAGGCATCCAGCAAGCATACCGGTGCGCCGGTTCTGGGATGGCAACAGCAGCGCCGCGATTGCGCACAGCAAGGCGATGGCACCCAGAAGCAGCGCGCCGAGGCTGAGCAACACCGCAATCTTGGTCGGGATGAAGCCGTAGCGATGACCGGGGCCAGCAACCAGTAACAGTGCCACCGCACTGAAGGTCTCAAGTTTTGCGATCATGGCGAGACGATCGCCGATTGTGCGTTTTCCAGTCATAGTGATCTCCCTGAAGCGGCGAGAGGATAACGCTTCAGGCGGTGGGGGTCTAATCGCGGCCCTTGTGCTCTAATACTGAGCTGACCTGTTCGGAGTGAACCATGGACCCAGTGCTAGCAGATCTTTGTCAGTTGCTGACGCTCGAGCGAATCGAGGCGAACATTTTTCGTGGTGAGAGTCGGGACATCGGCAGCGAACAAGTGTTTGGTGGACAGGTAGTAGGCCAGGCATTGTCGGCGGCACAAAACACTGTCGATGACCGTTGCGCCAACTCATTACACGCCTATTTTCTGCGCCGGGGAGATATGGAAGCGCCGATCGTCTATGAGGTCGATCGCCAGCGCGACGGTCGTAGTTTTTCAGTGCGCCGTGTTGTTGCGATTCAGCACGGACGTCCGATCCTTAACATGGCAGCTTCTTTTCAAGTGCCGGAGGAGGGTTTGACGCATCAGTTTGATATGCCTGAAGTGCCGATGCCTGAAGCGCTTGTTGATGCTCGGGATATCGCGCGTGACGTTGGTGATCAGCTTCCCGCGAAGATGCGCCGTTTCATGACGGAGGAACGCCCATTCGAGTTCCGTCCTGTCGAGCCGCCGGCGTTTGTTCATCGCGAGGAGCGGGCACCATACAAGCACGTCTGGGTACGCGCGGTCGATCGTTTGCCCGACGATGCGGATTTGCATCGCGCCATGTTGGCATATGTTTCCGACTACGAGCTGCTTGGCACTAGTGCGTTGCCGCATGGGCTGCGTTACGGTACCGGTCAAGTACAAATGGCAAGTCTTGATCATGCGCTCTGGTTTCACCGCCCCATGCGCGTAGACGACTGGTTTCTTTACGTGTTGGACAGCCCTAATGCCAGCGGTGGCCGTGGCTTCGCGCGAGGTAGGATCTACACGTGCGATGGGATGCTTTGCGCCAGCACATCGCAAGAGGGTGTGGTGCGCGTTTGGGACGAACGGCGCGACCCACCGAGTCACCCTGCGTCGCAGGAGTGATGACAGTTAGACGGGCTTTAAACCGCTGGCAAATCGATGCGCGTTTGCCACGTAGTGCTCGGCACTCAGTTTGAGATGGGCTATCTCCTGCTCCGACAGTTCGCGAACCACTTTGGCTGGCGTGCCCATGATCAGCACGCCTTCCGGAAACGTTTTGCCTTCGGTGACCAGCGAATGCGCACCTACCAGTGAGTTCGCACCGATCACGGCACCGTTTAGAACGGTAGCGCCGATGCCTATAAGCGCGTTGTCACCGATTCGGCATCCGTGCAGCATCACGCGATGGCCTACGGTGACGCCTTCTCCCAACACCAACGGAAAGCCCGCATCGGTATGTAGCACACTGTGGTCTTGGATATTGGTGCGTGCACCGACGGTGATACGTTCCATATCGCCGCGCAACACGCTGCCAAACCAGACGCTGGCGTCAGCATTCAGCGTGACCTTGCCTATGACATCGGCCGAATCGGCGACCCACTGACCGCCGCCGACGAGTTCCGGTCGTTCATCATCCAATGCGTACATCATTGCGCTTTGCCTTGATTCGCAACGGCCGCTGCCGCCGCCGCAATCGCCTCTGGGTCGCCAAGAAATTCCCTCGCCGTCGGTTTCAGGTCATCGTCCAGGTGATACTCGAGCGGAACCCCCGTCGGAATATTAAAGCCTGTAATCTCCTGCTCTGAGACGTCGTCCAGCATCTTGACCAGCGCGCGCAAGCTGTTCCCGTGGGCGGCAATCAGGACGTTCTTTCCTGCTTTGAGGTCTGTGCTGATCGCCGTATCCCAAACCACTCTGACGCGTTCGAGTGTCAATGCCAGTGATTCGGTCGCAGGCAATCCGTCTATGCCGCTGTAGCGCACGTCAAAACGAGGGTGGCGCTCATCGTCGTCTTCAAGCGGCGGTGGCGTGATGTCGTAGGAGCGGCGCCAGATGTGTACCTGCTCATCGCCGTATTTGGCAGCCGTCTCTGCCTTGTTTAATCCTTGCAGTGCCCCGTAGTGACGCTCGTTCAGTCGCCAGTCGCGATGCACAGGCAGCCACATCCGATCCATTTCGTCCAGCATCAACCACAACGTGCGGATTGCACGCTTCAGCACCGATGTGTAGGCGACATCAAACTCGTACCCGCCTTGCTTGAGTAGCGCGCCGGCAGCGCGGGCTTCTGCTTCGCCTTTTGCTGTCAGATCGACATCTGTCCAGCCGGTAAAGAGGTTTTTCAGGTTCCAGTCGCTTTGGCCATGTCGGCACAGGATTAGTTTTCCGGTCATCTTAGTCCCCAGAGATCGGTCAGTCGGCGCTCTCGCCGACCAGAGTTGCAATTTCATTCACGGCAACAGTAAGTGAGGCGAAGTCGGTGCTTTCGCTCTCGCGCATTTGTTCCAGAAGTTCCTCGGTGCGTTCAAAGCGTCCCGGCCTTGCTTGCCGAAGAGCCGCGATGCCTGACTCGGCATTGCCACAGCCGCTGATGCTGAATACCTGACCTGCCAATTCTCGCTGAGCGCCGACTGCCCGGTCGCGCAGTGTGCCGCGTGCGCGCGCCTGCCAGATTCCGTCAACTTTAAGTCGGTCGACCGCACTGCGGATCCAGTCGAAGGGCAGTTGTTCACCAAGAGCGAAATACGTTTTCGCCATGTCTTTGATGTTGCAGCCTGTGTCTGTTGCGATGCGAACAATCTCCAGAGCGTCGGTGATGGAGCCCAACGCGCTGATGCGTCGTGACAATCGCTCAGGAACGCCCATGCGTAAGTGCTGACGTACCGTCTTCTCCAGTCGCAGTGCGCCAGACTCGGACATCAGATCGGGCAGGTCCCTGAGGATCTCCTGCACCGGCATTGAGATGCTCTCGGTCATCACGTCGACATCTAGCGGTCCATTGGAGTTTCGCAGAATCCAGTAGCAGCTGTGGCGCAGCTTTCTTGCGATCTCATACATCATCGAGTACTGGATGTTGGTTGGGATACGCGTGTCGAGTCGCTCGATGTCTGCCCACAGGGTGCGCGCATCAGCGATGTCTCTTGCGATCACATAGCTCTGAGCGACTCGGTCAACACCGCTACCTGTTTCCTGCTGCGCACGAATAGCGAAGGCTGGCCCCATGCGATTGACCAGACTGTTCGTGAGCAGCGTTGTCACGATTTGCTGCGCGAGTCGATGTCGCGACACAAACTCCCCAAACTGCTTCTGTAGGGGAGTCGGGAAGTAGTGCAGCAGTTCGGTATCGCGGTAGGCGCCGAGCTCTACGCCTGCACCACTCAGTTGCTGGTAGAGGTCGAGCTTCGCGTAACTGAGCAGCACCGAGAGTTCCGGTCGAGTAAAGCCACGTTCCTCGCGCTTGCGTGCATCCAGTGCCTCATCATCCGGCAGACCCTCGAGGCGTCGGTTCAATAATCCGCTCTTCTGCAGGGTTTGGATGGTGGCGCGATGTTCGCTCAAGCGCTCCACCGCACGAGCCTCCATCATGCTGATGGCCTGAGTCTGCAAATAGTTATTGCGCAGCACAAGCGCGGCAACTTCGTCGGTCATCCGCGCGAGTAGCTGGTTGCGCTTGCCGCGAGTCATGCGTCGTTCCTGACTGATCAGTGCCAACAGGATCTTGATGTTGACCTCGCGATCGGAGCTGTCGACTCCCGCCGAGTTATCGATGAAGTCGGTATTGATGCGACCGCCGTTCGCAGCGAATTCGACTCTAGCCAGTTGCGTTAATCCGAGATTTCCGCCTTCTCCGATCACCTTGCACTGAAGCTCGGTCGCATCCACGCGCACGCTGTCATTCTGGCGGTCACCGGCGTCGCTATGGTTCTCATGACTCGCCTTGGCATAGGTGCCGATGCCACCGTTCCAAAGCAAGTCCACAGGCATGCGCAAAATCGCCTGGATCAGTTCGAGAGGCGACAGACTGGGCGCTTTGGTTTGCAGTAGTTTTTGCGCTTCGGGCGATAGATCGATCGACTTCAAGGTTCGATCAAAGACACCCCCGCCCGGAGATATCAAGCTGGTGTCGTAGTCGTCCCAGCCAGAACGCGGTAGTGCAAACAACCGCTGTCTTTCGGCGAAGCTGACGGCAGGGTCTGGTGTGGGGTCGATGAAGATATGCCGGTGGTTGAAGGTCGCTTGCAGACATAGTGTTTCAGACAGCAGCATTCCGTTGCCGAATACGTCACCTGACATGTCACCGACGCCGGCCACGGTGAAGCGATCGGTTTGGGTATCAATACCCATCTCACGGAAGTGGCGTTTCACCGCTTCCCACGCACCGCGTGCGGTAATGGCCATCTTCTTGTGGTCGTAGCCCGCACTGCCTCCCGACGCGAACGCGTCTCCCAGCCAGAATCCCCGCTCGAGGGCGATTTCATTCGCGATATCCGAAAACGTTGCGGTTCCCTTGTCAGCAGCCACAACCAGATAGGGGTCCGGGTCATCGTAGGCAACGACACCGTCCGGGGGCGCAATGTCACCCTCGATCAGATTGTCGGTCACTGAAAGCAGCGCAGTGATGAACATCCGATAACAATCGATCGCTTCGGTCATGATCGCATTACGATCACCTTCGGGCAGTTGCTTGGGATAGAAACCGCCTTTCGCACCTGTAGGCACGATCACCGTGTTCTTGACGGTCTGCGCTTTCATGAGACCCAGAACTTCGGTTCGGAAGTCATCACGTCGATCTGACCATCGGAGCCCGCCTCGGGCAATATCGCCGGCACGCAGGTGCACGCCCTCGACACGGGGCGAGTACACGAAAATTTCATGTGCGGGTCGGGGTAGAGGCGCTTCGTCAATCTGCGAAGTATCGACTTTGAATGCGAGTGCCTCGCTACGCAGGTTTTCGATACCGATAAACGCGTTGGTCCGGCGCGTCGCACGCATGACACTGAACAGGGCGCGCAGGGCTCGGTCAGCATCCAGGCTGCGCGCATCTGCAATGCCACTCATGACGCGTTGTTCGGTTTTACGCAGCCTACTGCGCGACGGATTCGCGCTGGGATCGAAGCGAGTCTCGAACCAATCCAGTGCGGCATTCAGGGCATCCGCGTGCTCCGCGAATATCTCCTCCAGATATCGCTGACTGAACGGTAGTCCGAGTTGCAACAGATACTTGGCATAGGCACGCACGATGGTAATCCGGCTACTCGAAAGCCCGCCCGCTGCGACGAGCAAGTTGTAGCGGTCACGTTCGATTTGCCCGTGCAATTGAGCGTGGAAGCTCTTGATAAGCTCCGGCGCGCAACCACGAAGTCGTTTGAGCGGCACGTTGTTGATCGGCTCCAGTTCGAAGTCTTGCAGCCATGCACGTTGTTCGCGCATCCGCAGCTGGTAGGGGCGTTCGGTCAGAACGCGCATGCCGAGATTCTCGAGCAAGGGTAGTGCATCGGAGAGGGCAAGCTGTGCGTCAACACGAAGCACCACAAATCGCAGGCGGCCATCTGCGCGCACTGTGAGTTGATAACTGGCTGCCGGGTCTGCGCCGGGTGCGAGTTGGCGTTCTATGAAGTCAAGATCTTGAACGGCCTGTGCAGCGCTGGCGTCTTCCTGATAGGCGAGTGGAAATACGCTCGCAAATCGCTCGAACAGATTGGCACCGGATTCCTCACCGTGCGCTTGCACGAGTGCGTTTCTGAGGCGATCACTCCAGGTGATGACAGAGTCCGCAATCTGATTCTCAATCGTGCGTAGCGAGACCTTGTTCGCCGCTGTGCTATCGGCGTAGACCAGCAAGTGCACTCTGGCGAGCGCCGAATCGGAGAGCTGAACATGGGACTCGACGGTGTCGCCTTTGAGTGCCGTGCGAAGAATTTCCTCTGTGCGTTCCCGCACCTCAGTGTTGTATTTCTCGCGCGGAATGAAAACAAAGCATGAGTAGAACCGGCGGAACGTATCCCGCCGCATGAACAGTTTCACACGTCGCCGTTCTTGCAGATTCAGGATGCCGGTGATGGTGCGCGCGAGATCCGGTACGGACGCCTGGAATAGTTCGTCTCGAGGATAGTTGTTCAGAATATGCATCAGGGCCTTACCCCGATGGCTGGTTTGGTCCAGACCTGCTCTATCGAGGATTTCCGCGATCTTCTTTCGAATCAGAGGAATCGACTCGACGGGTTCGCTGTACGCCTGTGAGGTGAACAATCCAATGAAGCGATGCTCACCGTCGGGATTCCCTTTCGCATCGAAAGACTTGACGCCGACATAGTCGAGATAACTGGGCCGGTGCACGGTCGAGCGGGAATTGGCTTTCGTGATCAACATGAGCTCCGCCGAGCGCTTATAGCGCTGCATGGCGGGTGAAAGTTTGTGGGTTCGGCCTCGACGTTCGCCGACGGTATTCAATCCCAATGCCGATCCACGAATCGGCTTGAGTTCGGGTACTTCTGGCTGTTCGTTCAACCGATAGTGGCGATACCCCAGATAGGTGAACCGATCATCTGCGAGCCACTTCAATAGTGCGATGCTCTCGTCCTTGGCGCTGCCCTTCAGATAAGGCTGTCCCTCGATGCTCGCGATAATCTTGCGCATGCGCTCGCGCATTGGCTGCCAATCCTGAACAGCTGCACGAACATCGGCAAGCGATTGCTCGATCGACTCATGCAGTGTGCGGATTTGCGCTTTGCGCGTTTCTCGTCGTATTTCAAAACGTATGAAGGATTCGATATCACCCTCATCGCTCTTTCGCGGCAGAACTTCCTTCAAACGTCCCGCAGGCGTCCGCGAACAGCGGATCAGTGGGTGTACGGTGAGTCGAATCGAGTAGCCCGCGCGATCCAGCGCCATGCTGACGGAGTCGACAAGGAAAGGCATGTTCTCGTGTACCAGCTCGACCACTGTGTTCGGGCTGTCCCAGCCGTGGCGAGACAGAGTGGGGTTATACACCCTGAGACGGTGTTCACCCGGTGCGCGATTGCGCCCAAAGCTGAGGTGAGACATCGCAGCTGCGGCCAGCTTATCCGAGCTGGACACCGTAACGTCGTCGCTACTGAGATTACGGTAGTACTCACAGATGTACCTTCGAACGGCGCGTCGATCCGTTAGCGGTCGATAGTCTCCGACCGCAGCAGCAATCTGACGCAACAGTTCGTCCTGGCGGTCCCCGCGCCGCCGGTCCTGTCTGGGCATCGCCATCCTCCGGGACACATCAAACTCGAGTGCCCTGTTTCGCGCGCGCAGTATACCGCATGGCGAACCATGAACAGGGTTGTCCGGACGGGTGTTTGGTTTAGTATCATGCGACCCGCGGTGCGTGCAGGAGGGACGAACGTGACGCAACGTGAATTGGAGCAGGGCATCCACACGGATCTGCCCCGCAGCGAGAATTACTCCGCGTACCTGAAACTGGACGAAATGCTGGCGTGCCAGGTGCCTCTGAGTGAGCCTGCGCATCACGATGAAATGCTGTTCATTGTTCAGCACCAGGTCGCTGAGTTGTGGATGAAGCTCCTGATCCACGAACTGGAAGCGGCGTCCGCGTACCTGCGAGAGGCGCGTTTGCGGCGTGCTGCAAAGTGTCTGGCGCGGGTCAAGACGGTCCAACAGCAGCTGCACAATCAATGGAGCGTGCTCGAAACCTTAACGCCCAGTGAATATGCCGAATTCCGGCATGTGTTCGGAAATGCATCGGGTTTTCAGTCGCCGCAGTATCGAATGCTGGAGATTCTGCTGGGCAACCGAAACCGGCAACTACTCAAGGTCTACGCGCATCGTCCGGAGTGGTACTCCCGACTTGAGCAGGCGATCAGTACACCTGGAGTCTATGACGAGTTTCTAAGGCTCCTGGACCGGCGCGGCTACGCGATCCCGGACCACGTCATCAATCGTGATTTCGCCGAGGTTCGACCGGTCGATGAAGACGTCGTGCAGACGCTGCTAACCGTGTACCAGGACCCGAAAGCGCATTGGGATGCTTATGAAATCTGCGAGACGCTCGTCGACATCGCCAACAATTTCCAATTTTGGCGTTTCCGACACATGAAGACTGTGGAGAGAATCATCGGGCATCGGCCCGGCAGTGGCGGCTCATCCGGGGTGTCGTTCTTGCAGCGCGCTTTGTCTCAGGAGTTTTTTGAGGAGTTGATCGCCGTGCGAACCGCCATCCATGCCGACTCGTTATCGTGCCCGATGGGCAACTAGACCTCGGGCGCACCCAGCATGCGCATGCGCGCCAGCATCCGGTCAACCAGGAGATTTAGTGTGTCAATCTCCTCGCCAGTGAATCCTTCGAGTAGCTCAGCCTCGATCTTGAGCGCCATGGGTACTACCTGTTCGTAGACTTCCCGTCCGGCAGGCGACAGATTCAGGATCGAGCGCCGCTTGTCCTGATCGGCGAACTCGCGGGTGATGCGCTCTTGCTTGAGCAGTTTTGCTACCGCACGGGACACGGCGACTTTGTCCATCAGCGTGCGCGCAGCAACCTGAGCGGCTGACAAACCTGGGCTGCGTGCAACCACCGCCATCACGCGCCATTCCGGGATCGACAGATTGAACCGACGATCGTAGGCGGACGCAATGGTGCCGCTCACCGTATTGGACAAGATCGACAAGCGGTAGGGCAGGAAGTCCTCGAGTGCAAGAGTAGGTCGATTCGGCGTTGCATCGTTCATGGCGCATTCTCCAGGGAGGATTCAGAAATCCTACCGCTTCGACGGGTTGCTGCCCAGCGCGCTACGGACGATGTGCCAACGCATGGTACTCCGATGACTGCATTTCAATCAGCCGGCTGACCGTTCGCTGAAACTCGAACGCGAGCTTCTTGCCGGTGTAGAGC
>JBCCKF010000016.1:0-57612 GCA_039027435.1 Pseudomonadota bacterium
CACCGAGATGGTGATGCCGGGTGACAACGTGCAGATGGTGGTTGAGTTGATTGCGCCGATCGCGATGGAAGATGGTCTTCGATTTGCGATCCGTGAGGGTGGCCGCACTGTCGGCGCCGGCGTCGTCGCTAAAATCATCGAGTAACAGATAACGAGTAATAGATAACCAGTTCCGAAGCACTGCCCCGCGTGAGTACGCGGAGCGGCGCCGAGGGGCACCGAGGAGACACTTCGCCAAAAGCAATTTTCCACTCGTGGCTCGGCCTTCGGCCTGCGCTTTACCTCTTGGAAAACTCTTTGGCAAACCGTCTCCTACCACCATCGGCGATAGGCGCCGCTGGTTGACATGAGAATTTGAGAGTTGGCATATGGCTACTAACCAGAACATTCGCATCCGCCTGAAGGCGTTTGATCACCGTTTGATCGACACGTCTGCTCGTGAGATCGTAGATACCGCGAAACGCACCGGTGCGACCGTTAAAGGGCCCGTACCTCTGCCGACCAAGATGGAGCGCTTCACCGTGCTGATCTCCCCGCACGTCAACAAGGACGCGCGTGATCAGTATGAGCTGCGCACCCATAAGCGGTTGATGGATATCGTTGATCCGACGGACAAGACAGTCGATGCACTGATGAAGCTCGAACTGCCCGCCGGTGTCGATGTACAAATCAAGCTGAACTAAGTCTTGTATTAGCCCTCCCGCTGGCTATAATAGCGGGCTCGCGCGAGCAGACGTCTAAGCTCTGGCCACAGATCAGAGCAGATTTGCCGCGAACCAGGCGCCGCTGAGTACTGGCTCAGTGGCGCGTTGTTTGTAAGGCCGGGTCAAATTGACACTGCCAAGCAACCTGGGCCAGTAAAAGGTTTCCGGTATTGGCGCTAACTCTTGGCCGTCATGTTGATGGCAGAGCGCGCTGCACGCTGGAGCGGCCACACGCGAACCGCCGGCTTGTGTCGGCAGGCGTGATGAATGTGGCAGGCAGCACAGGCCAATTGAAGTCTGTGACTGAACAAACGGTTTTTTACGCGGCGACCAATCGCAGTCGTCGCCTGTGGAAGTGAGACAATGACGATTTCAATCGTAGGCCGCAAATGCGGTATGACGCGCGTCTTCACGGAGGACGGGGCTTCGATTCCGGTGACGGTTATCGAGGCGGCACCAAACCGTGTAACGCAAGTAAAGACGGTCGAGACCGATGGTTACCGTGCCGTGCAGGTGGCTTCAGGTTCCCGTAAAGCATCCCATGTATCCAAATCCCTGGCTGGCCACTTCGCCAAAGCGAAAGTGGAGGCTGGCGATCGTCTGCTTGAGCTGCGGCTCGCAGACGGAGAGGGCGATGACCTCGCGATTGGCAGTGAAGTTACTGTCGAGATTTTCGAGGCGGGCCAAAAGGTAGATGTGATTGGTACCTCGATCGGTAAAGGCTTCGCGGGCACCGTCAAGCGCCACAACTTCCGCACGCAGGACGCGACACACGGCAACTCACTTGCTCACCGTGCACCGGGTTCCATCGGCCAGAACCAGACTCCCGGTCGTGTCTTCAAAGGCAAGAAAATGGCTGGTCACATGGGCAACGTGCGTCGCACCGTCCAAAACCTGGAAGTGGTTCGCGTTGATAACGAAAAGAACCTCCTCCTGATTAAAGGCGCTGTTCCCGGCCACGCTGGCGGCAGTGTCATCGTTCGTCCGGCTGTCAAAGCCCGGACGGGAGCGTAAACCATGGCCTTGAAACTGAACCTCGCAGGTAAGGGTGGCGACATCGAAGTCTCGGAACAGGCGTTCGGCGCTGCATTCAACGAGTCTCTGATCCACCAGGTGGTAACCGCATTTCTGGCGGGTGCGCGTAGCGGCACCAAGCGCCAAAAGAATCGCTCGGATGTTAGTGGCGGTGGCGCCAAGCCATGGCGGCAGAAAGGAACCGGCCGAGCGCGCGCAGGCACCATCCGCAGCCCGATCTGGGTTGGTGGAGGACGTGCGTTTGCAGCGCGCCCGCGTGACTACGGCCAGAAGGTCAACCGCAAAATGTATCGCGGCGCACTGCGATCTCTGTTCTCCGAGTTGGTTCGCCAGGATCGCCTGGTAGTGGCCGAGACGATTGAAGTCTCTGCGCCGAAGACCAAGGAGATCGCTTCACAGCTCAAAACGCTCGGACTCGACAACGTTCTGATCGTTACCGAAGGTTTTGACGAGAAGCTCTATCTGGCGGCGCGCAACCTGAAGAACGTGGGCATCGTCGACGTTGCATCTATTGATCCGGTGACGCTGCTCAGATTCGAAAAAGTGTTGATCAGCGTTCCGGCGTTGAAACTCGTTGAGGAGCGCCTGTCATGAGTCAGACCAATCGGGAAGAACGGCTGCTGACCATCCTGCTCGGACCGCACATGTCGGAGAAGAGCCTGCGCATTAACGAGCGTGCAAACCAGGTCGTGTTTAAGGTGCGTACCGACGCCACCAAACCCGAGATCAAGGCAGCCGTAGAGAAGCTGTTCGAGGTCGCGGTTGACGACGTCACCGTTCTGAATCAGAGCGGCAAAGTGAAGCGTCGTGGTCGTGGTTTTGGCCGACGTTCCGACTTCAAGAAAGCCTACGTGAAGCTCGCGGCAGGCAGCGAAATTGATTTCCTCGGCGCTGAGTAAGCGACGGTAGAGGCAAGGTAGACAGCTATGTCATTGCAAAAACAGAAACCGACTTCTCCGGGGCGTCGCTTTAAGGTTAAGGTCATCACGCCTGGCCTTCACAAAGGCAAGCCTTACAGCAAGCTGGTTGCGAAAAAGACCAAATCAGGCGGTCGCAACAACAACGGTCGTATCACCGTGCGTCATCACGGCGGTGGTCACAAACAGCGTTACCGGATTATCGACTTCAAGCGCGATAAGTTCGGCGTGCCGGGTGTGGTTGAGCGGGTTGAATACGATCCCAACCGCAGTGCACACATCGCGCTGATCAAGTACGCAGACGGGGAGCGCCGTTACATTCTGGCGCCGAAGAAAGTAGAAATCGGCGCACCGATCATGTCTTCGGACGATGCACCCATCAAGCCAGGCAACTCTTTGCCGTTGCGCAATATCCCGGTGGGCACGCAGGTGCACTGCATCGAGATGAAGCCCGGTAAGGGTGCGCAGATGGTCCGGTCCGCCGGCGGCGTGGCGCAACTGGTCGCGCGTGAAGGTGCGTACGTCACTTTGCGTTTGCGCTCGGGTGAGATGCGCAAGATTCACACCGAGTGTCGTGCGACGGTCGGTGAGGTCGGTCACGGCGAACACAACCTGCGCAAGCTCGGTAAGGCCGGTGCGAAACGCTGGCGTGGCGTTCGTCCCACCGTCCGTGGTGTTGCCATGAACCCGGTAGATCACCCGCACGGTGGTGGTGAGGGTCGGACTTCCGGTGGTCGCCATCCGGTGAGCCCTTGGGGTACGCCGACCAAGGGTTACAAGACCCGTTCGAACAAGCGCACGGACAAGATGATTGTTCGTCGTCGCAAGAGCCGCAAGTAATCGCGCTCGCTGACTGGATTAGAGAAGAGGAAGAAATAACGTGCCTCGTTCATTGAAAAAAGGTCCGTTCGTGGACAACCACCTGGCGAAGAAAGTCGCCGCCGCGGTGGAAAGCAACGATCGTCGCCCGATCAAAACATGGTCGCGCCGCTCTATGGTGCTGCCAGACATGGTTGGCTTGACGATCGCGGTACACAACGGCCGCCAGCACGTTCCGGTGCTGATCTCCGAGAACATGGTTGGCCACAAACTGGGCGAGTTCGCTCTGACGCGCACCTTCAAAGGTCACGCGGCGGACAAGAAGACCAAGCGCTAAGGATTGGATGTCATGCAAGTAGCAGCAAAATTGCGTTACGCGCGGATCTCACCGCAGAAGTGCCGGCTCGTGGCCGACATGATTCGCGGCAAGTCTGTGGATGAGGCATTAACGACGCTGTCGTTCATGCCGAAGAAAGGCGCAGCGATCGTGCGCAAGGTGCTGGAGTCCGCAATTGCGAACGCTGAGCATAACCACGGTGCAGACATCGACGAACTCAAAGTTTCGACGATCATGATCGACGAAGCGCCGCGCTACCGTCGGTTCCGGGCGCGTGCAAAAGGTCGTGGTACTCGAATCATCAAACGCAACAGCCATATCACCATTCAGGTGGCCGACGGCGCGGCGGACTAGGTAGAGAATTATGGGTCAGAAAGTACATCCCAACGGTATTCGCCTCGGCATTACGACCGATTGGACATCCAAGTGGTATGCCGACAGCAAGGCGTTTCCGGAGTATGTCCGGCAGGATCACGAAGTGCGTACCTTCCTGCGTAAGCGTTTGAAAGACGCTTCTGTCTCTCGAATCCAGATCGAGCGGCCAGCAAAGAAAATCAACATCATGTTGAACACGGCACGTCCCGGCATTGTGATCGGTAAGAAGGGCGAGGACATCGAGCGTCTGCGTCGCGAAGTGGCCGGCATGGTGCAGATGCCGTTGGCCGACGTTCGCATCAATATCAACGAAGTGCGCAAGCCAGAGCTCGACGCGACGTTGGTTGCCGAAGGCATCGCGCAGCAGCTGGAACGCCGCGTCATGTTCCGTCGCGCGATGAAGCGTGCGGTGCAGAACACGATGCGTGTCGGGGCCCAGGGCATCAAAGTCAAAGTCGGTGGTCGACTGAACGGCGCGGAGATCGCACGTTCGGAGTGGTACCGCGAAGGCAGGGTACCGCTGCATACGTTGCGTGCTGATATCGACTACGGCACCGCGGAAGCGGCGACGACCTACGGAATCATAGGTGTGAAAGTGTGGATCTTCAAAGGCGAGGTCTACGACACCCCTGAGCAGGCGGCTGGAGAGCCGACTGAAGCAGCGGCGCGCTAGGAGTACATCGGCATGTTGCAGCCAAAACGGACAAAATTTCGCAAGCAGATGAAGGGCCGCAACCGCGGGTTGGCGCATCGCGGCAGCACGGTATCTTTTGGCGAGTATGCGCTGAAAGCCACAGGTCGCGGTCGTTTGACAGCGCGTCAGATTGAGGCGGCGCGTCGTGCGATGACCCGCTACATCAAGCGTGGCGGAAAGATTTGGATTCGCGTGTTCCCCGACAAACCGATCAGCAAGAAGCCGCTCGAAGTTCGTCAGGGTAAGGGTAAAGGTAACGTCGAGTACTGGGTCGCTCAGATTCAGCCCGGCCGGATTCTTTACGAAATGGAAGGTGTGAGCGAGGAAGTCGCGCGTGAGGCGTTCCGTCTCGCTGCTGCGAAGATTCCGATGGCCACCGCCTTTGTGACCCGGCAGGTGATGTGATGAAGGCAGCAGAACTTCGAGAAATGAATGGTGCTGGTCTTCAGGACGAGTTGCTGAAACTGCGCCGCGAGCAGTTCAATCTGCGCATGCAGCGTGCAACCGGCCAGGAAGTCCAGCAGAACGACTTGCGTCGTGTGCGTCGTGATATCGCGCGCATCAAAACGGTGATGGCAGAGACCGCGAACGCGGCTGACGTCAGTTAAGGAAACGAAAGATGAGCGAAGCGAACGCAACAACAGAGCGCCGCGTTATCGGCAAGGTCGTGTCCGACAAGATGGACAAGACCGTATCGGTGGCGATTGAGCGTCTGGTACGCCACAGCGTCTACGGCAAATACATCCGCCGCACGACCAAACTGAAGGCGCATGACGAGAATAACGAGTGTCGCAGTGGCGATACGGTGGCCATCAGCGAATGCAGCCCGATTTCCAAGCAGAAGTCGTGGCGCGTCGTTGAAGTCGTCGAACGCGCTACCGAACGCTAAAGCAGGACAGCAACCATGATTCAGATGCAGACAGTGCTCGACGCAGCCGACAACAGTGGTGCACGCCGTGTGATGTGCATCAAGGTCCTTGGTGGCTCCAAGCGCCGCTATGCCGGCGTTGGCGATGTCATCAAGGTCAGCGTCAAAGACGCTATCCCTCGCGGCAAAGTGAAGAAAGGCGAGGTCTATAACGCCGTCGTCGTTCGCACGCGCAAGGGTGTTCGCCGCAAAGACGGCTCGCTGATTCGCTTTGACGGCAATGCTGCGGTCTTGCTGAACAGCAAGCTTGAGCCGATTGGCACACGCATCTTTGGCCCGGTAACCCGCGAGTTGCGCGGTAACCAGTTCATGAAGATTGTGTCGCTGGCGCCAGAGGTTCTCTAGGGGTGCTCTAGGGCACACCACTCAGGGTATTAGGAACATGCAAAAGATTCGTAAAGGCGATGAAGTCATCGTCATCACAGGAAAAGACAAGGGTCGCACCGGAACAGTGCTCGAGGTACTGACCGACGAGGACCGCCTGTTGGTGGAAGGCATCAACATCGCACGCAAACACGTGAAAGCGAACCCGAACGTGGGTGAGCCTGGCGGCATTAAGGACAAGGCGATGCCGATTCATCGCTCGAATGTCCAGATCTTCAACCCGAAGACCAAGAAGGGTGATCGGGTCGGTATTGAAATCGGGAAAGACGGGAAGAAGTCCCGTGTGTTCCGTTCTTCCAACGAGGCGGTAGACGTTTAAGCCGGGAAGGCTGCGTCACTGAGTAAATATGGCGAGATTGCAAGAACATTACCGGGACACCGTGGTGCCGGCGCTCAAGGAAAAGCTGGGTGTCGCGAACGTCATGGAAGTACCGCGGATCACGAAAATCACCTTGAATATGGGTGTCGGTGAGGCCGTTGCGGATAAGAAAGTCATGGAGAACGCAGTACGCGACATGACAGCGATCGCCGGTCAAAAACCGGTGGTTTGTAACGCGCGTAAATCTGTCGCGGGCTTCAAGATTCGTGAAGGCTACCCGATCGGCTGCAAGGTCACGCTGCGCCGCGAGCGGATGTATGAGTTCCTGGATCGCCTGATCGCGATCGCAATTCCCCGCATCCGCGACTTCCGTGGCTTGTCGTCGAAGTCTTTCGACAAGCAGGGCAACTACTCGATGGGTGTTCAGGAACAGATCATCTTCCCTGAGATTGACTACGACCAGGTTGATGCGGTTCGTGGCATGGACATCACGATCACTACGACAGCGCGCAACGCCGATGAAGGGCGTGCGTTGCTCGAAGCTTTCAGTTTTCCGTTCAAGCGCTGAGCGCGGAACAGGTACAGGTAGAAACCTATGGCTAAGAAATCAATGATCGCGCGGGAAGTAAAACGCGCCAAGCTGGTTGCCAAGTACGCAGCGAAGCGTGCGGCACTGAAAGCTGTGATCAGTAACCCGAACTCAAGCGTCGAAGAAGTGGACGCCGCTGTTGCGAAGTTGAGCGCGATGCCGCGCGACGCCGCACCGGTACGTATGCGTAACCGCTGCTCGATCACTGGTCGCCCGCATGGGTTCTATCGGAAGTTCGGACTGGCACGGAACAAACTGCGGGAAGCCACCATGAAAGGTGAAATCCCCGGTTTGTCCAAGGCTAGCTGGTAAGGGAGGGTTGCACGATGAGTATGAGTGATCCCATCGCCGACATGCTGACACGCATTCGCAACGCCCAGAAAGCGCGCAAGACCGAGGTCAAAATGCCTTCGTCGAACGCCAAGGTGGCGATTGCCAATGTCCTGAAGGACGAAGGTTACATCGAGGGTGTTGATGTCCAGAAGGAAGGCGCGAAGTCAGAACTGACCCTGACGCTGCGCTACCACGAGGGAACGCCGGTGATCGAAAAGATCAAACGCGTGAGCAAGCCGGGTCTGCGGATTTACCGCCAGACCGGGGAACTGCCGAAAGTACTCGGTGGTCTGGGTGTCGCCATCGTTTCAACGTCTGCGGGCGTCATGAGTGATCGTGAAGCACGCGCCAAAGGTATTGGGGGCGAGGTTATCTGCCTCGTTTCGTAACACAACGGAATTAAGACTATGTCTCGCATCGCGAAACAACCGATCACCTTGCCGAAAGGCGTTGAGCTTCAGCGCAGCGGCCAGGACATCTCTTTGAAAGGCAGCAAGGGCAACTTGTCCATGGCACTGAACAGTGAGGTTGATCTCGAAGAAGAAAACGGCACGTTGACCGTCAAAGCGCGCAGTGGATCTCGGTTCGCTCGGGCCATGGCCGGCACCACGCGGGCGTTGCTCGCCAACATGGTGCAGGGCGTCAGCGAGGGTTGGGAAAAGAAGCTGACGCTGGTTGGTGTTGGTTACCGTGCGCAGGCGCAGGGCAGCAACCTCAACCTCACGTTGGGTTTCTCGCATCCGGTCGTCCACGCGATGCCGGAGGGCGTCACCGTAGAGACGCCGAGCCAAACCGAGATCGTATTGAAAGGCGCTGACAAGCAGGTTGTTGGTCAGGTTGCCGCCGAGATTCGTGCCTATCGTCCGCCGGAGCCTTACAAAGGCAAGGGTGTGCGCTACAGCGACGAGAACGTTGTTCGTAAAGAGGCGAAGAAGAAGTAAGCCGGCGTCCGGGCGTAGAACCGGATCGTGGCTGGAGACCAAACATGAAACTGA
This sequence comes from Pseudomonadota bacterium, assembly GCA_039027435.1. Classification (GTDB taxonomy): domain Bacteria; phylum Pseudomonadota; class Gammaproteobacteria; order Steroidobacterales; family Woeseiaceae; genus CALBPI01. Next base: position 8,430 of record JBCCKF010000016.1, read on the forward strand.
GCAAAAAGGACAATCGACTGCGTCGGGCACGCCGCACTCGAGCCAAGATTCGCGAGTTGGGCACAGAGCGCCTGAGCGTCTATCGCACCCCGCGTCATATTTACGCCCAGATCCTCGCAGCCGACGGTTCGACCGTTCTCGCTGCAGCGTCAACGGTGCAGAAAGCACTCCGCGAGGAGCTCAAGTCCACAGGCAACGTCAGCGCCGCGGAAGCGGTGGGCAAGCAGATCGCAGAGAAGGCGAAAGCAGCAGGTATCGAGAAGGTCGCTTTCGATCGCTCGGGCTACCGCTACCACGGTCGTGTGAAGGCACTTGCCGACGCGGCGCGTGAAGCGGGTCTTAAATTCTAGGAACTGAACTGAACATGGCAAAGAACGACAAGCAAAACAGCGGCGACGATCTGGTTGAAAAACTGGTAGCGGTGAATCGTGTAGCCAAGGTGGTCAAAGGTGGCCGTCAGTTTGGTTTCACAGCACTGACTGTAGTCGGCGATGGTAACGGCAGCGTAGGTTTTGGGTACGGCAAGGCGCGCGAAGTGCCCATTGCCATCCAGAAAGCGATGCAGGCGGCGCGTAAGAACCTCGCGAAGGTGCACCTGCGCGACGACACGCTGCAATACGAAATTAAGGGACGACACGGCGCGACTCGCGTTTACATGCAGCCGGCTTCCGAAGGTACGGGCGTCATTGCAGGTGGTGCAATGCGCGCAGTCTTCGAATGTGCGGGCGTCAGAAACGTGCTCGCGAAGTCATATGGTTCACGTAACCCGATCAACGTGGTTCGCGCCACGATTAACGGGCTGCGGAACATCCATTCACCGGCATCAGTTGCGGCCAAGCGTGGCAAGACTGTTGAGGAAATCCTGGGTTAAGCCATGGCAGCGAACAAGAAACTCAAGGTCACGCTGGTCAAGAGCAAGCATGGCCGACTGAAGAACCATAAAGCTAGCATCGCCGGACTCGGCCTACGTCGCATCAACCACACGGTTGAAGTCGAGGACACGCCTGAGAACCGCGGCATGATCAATCAGGTCTCGTACCTGTTGAAAGTTGAGGAAGCGTAATGCGTCTGAACACACTCAAACCTGCAAAAGGCAGTACGCCGGTCGGCAAACGACTGGGTCGCGGTATTTCTGCGGGCCAGGGTAAGACTAGTGGCCGTGGTGTTAAGGGCCAGCACGCTCGCTCCGGTGGCTACCACAAGGTCGGCTTCGAAGGCGGCCAGATGCCACTGCAGCGTCGGCTGCCGAAAGTTGGTTTTAACTCTCGTAAGGCTCGCTTGTCCGCTGAGCTTCGTCTGCACGAATTGGCGCTGGTTGAGGGCGACACAGTCGATCTGTTGTCACTGAAACGTGCGCGTCTCGTGCCGGCTCAGACTCTGAAAGTCAAAGTGATCGACTCCGGGAAAATCGAGAAAGCAGTGACGCTCAAAGGCATCGCGGTAACGCCGGGTGCACGAAAAGCAATCGAAGCCGCCGGCGGCACGATCGAAGACTGAGCACGCAGACTGATCTAACAGGTACTCATGGCAAAGAATCGCAAAAACGAGGAATTAGCAGCAGGACTGGCTCAATCGGGCAAGCTCGATGAGTTGCGTCAGCGCCTCATGTTCCTGATCGGTGCACTGATCGTGTACCGGATCGGCACGTTTGTGCCGGTTCCGGGCATCGATCCGTTACAGCTCACGGAGTTCTTTGAACAGCAGTCCGGCAATATCCTGGCCATGTTCAATATGTTCTCGGGCGGTGCACTTCAGCGTTTTGGGATCTTTGCACTTGGCGTAATGCCATACATCTCCGCCTCTATTGTTATGCAGATGGCGGCGGTTGTTGTCCCGAGCCTCGCCAAGCTCAAGAAAGAGGGCGAATCTGGCCGGCGCAAGATCACCGACTACACCCGTCGCGGCACTTTGCTACTTGCGTTGATTCAGTCGTTCGGTGCCGCATACGCGATTCAGAACCAACCGAACCTGGTCGTGAATCCGGGCATCAGCTTCATGGTGTTGTGCGTCATCTCGCTGGTCACCGGAACGATGTTCCTGATGTGGCTCGGCGAGCAGATTACTGAGCGTGGTGTTGGCAACGGTATTTCGATCATCATCCTCGCGGGCATTATCGCGGGTATGCCGGGCGCGATCGCTGGTACGGCCGAGTTGGTCAGTAACGGCACCATGTCACCCGCCCTTGCACTGATCATTTTGATCGCGTTTGTCGCGATGACGGTCTTTGTTGTCTACATGGAGAGTGCGCAGCGTCGGATCACGGTTCACTACGCGCGTCGTCAGCAAGGCCGGCGAATGATGCAGGCGCAGTCCACGCATCTGCCGTTCAAGGTGAATATGTCGGGGGTTATCCCGCCGATTTTCGCCTCAAGCTTGCTTTTGTTCCCGGTGACTTTGGTACAATTCAGCGGCGCGAACCCGGATCCCGGCACTCTGACGCAGACCCTGCAGCGTATTGGCGCAGCATTGTCTCCGGGGCAGCCGATCTACATCGTGCTTTACGGTGCTCTGGTCGCCTTCTTCTGCTTCTTCTACACAGCGTTGATGTACAACTCGCGTGAAGTTGCAGACAACCTGAAGCGATCAGGTGCGTTCATTCAAGGTATTCGCCCTGGGCAGCAGACCGGCGAGTACATCGACAAGGTGCTTACCCGACTGACGTTCTGGGGCGCACTCTACATCACCGGCGTATGCCTGATTCCGGAATTGGTTCGCATGTTCTTCCCGAGCGTGCCGTTCAACTTCGGCGGCACGTCATTGCTCATCCTCGTCGTCGTGACCATGGACTTCATGCAGCAGCTGAAGGCACACACCATGTCGCGAGAGTACGAAGGGATGATGAAGAAAGCGAACATAAGGAATTACAGCCGCACATAAGGCGGTGTGCGCTCATTTGAGCGCTGTGGAGCAGGAAATGAAAGTTAGAGCATCGGTTAAGAAAATTTGCCGCAACTGCAAGGTGATTCGCAGAAACGGTGTTTTGCGAGTGATTTGTACCGACGCTCGCCATAAGCAGCGTCAGGGCTAACCTGGCAGCACTCGCGACTAAGAGGAAGAAACTGTGGCCCGTATTGCAGGCATAAACATTCCGGTCAACAAGCACGTAGTAATCGCGCTGACCAGCATCTACGGCATTGGCCAGACTCGCGCTAAGCAGATTTGCGAAGCGGCGAACGTGGCTGAGCACGTAGCGGTTAAGGATCTGGCTGAGCCGGAAGTGGCGAAACTTCGTGACGAAGTTGCCAAGTTCACCGTTGAGGGCGATTTACGCCGTGAAACGTCGATGAACATCAAGCGACTGATGGACCTCGGTTGCTACCGCGGTATCCGCCACCGTCGTGGACTGCCACTGCGTGGTCAACGCACTCGCACCAACGCACGCACCCGCAAGGGCCCGCGTCGTCCGGTACGCCGATAATCAGGAACGAAACAGATGGCTCAATCAAAACCTTCTCGCAAGAAGATCAAACGCCAGGTTCAGGATGGCATCGCGCACATCCACGCCTCGTTCAACAACACGATCATCACGATCACCGATCGTCAGGGCAATGCGCTGTCTTGGGCAACGGCCGGTGGCTGTGGTTTCCGCGGTTCGCGCAAGTCCACGCCGTTCGCAGCGCAGGTTGCTGCTGACAAGGCCGGACGTGCGGCGCAGGAATACGGACTTAAGAACCTGGACGTCCGCGTTTGGGGTCCGGGCCCGGGACGTGAGTCTGCGGTTCGCGCATTGAACGGTTGCGGCTACAAGATTCAACACATCAACGACGTCACACCGATCCCGCACAACGGCTGCCGGCCGCCGAAGCGGCGCCGCGTCTAGCGAGAACAGGGACAGGAACGAAAGATGGCAAGATATATTGGACCAAAGTGCAAGCTCTCCCGTCGTGAGGGCACCGATCTCTTCCTGAAGAGTGGTGTTCGTCCGCTGGAGTCTAAGTGCAAACTGGAAGTACCTCCTGGCGGTGCGCCGGCTCGACGCCCGCGGATCTCCGACTACGGTCTGCAGCTGCGCGAAAAGCAAAAGCTGCGCCGTATGTACGGTGTGCTCGAGCGCCAGTTCCGCAACTACTACAAGAAAGCCGCACAGCGTAAAGGCTCGACCGGCGAAAACCTGTTGCAGTTGCTCGAAGGACGTCTGGATAACACGGTCTACCGGATGGGCTTCGCTTCCACTCGCGCCGAAGCGCGTCAGCTCGTAAGCCACAAAGGTATCGAGGTGAACGGCAGCGTCGTCAACATCCCCTCCTATCAGGTTGATGGTGGTGACGTCGTGTCGGTTCGCGAAAAAGCCAAGAAGCAGTTGCGTATAAAATCATCTCTGGAGATCGCCGGTCAGATCGGCTTCCCGGAGTGGGTTGAAGTCGACGCGGACAAAATGGTCGGCACGCTGAAGGCTCTGCCTGAGCGTGAGGACATTCTCCCCGACATCAACGAAAACCTCGTGGTGGAGCTGTACTCGAAGTAATTGAGACTTCGCAGCAGGCCACATCACAGTTACGAGACAGAGAGGTAAGGGTTCTGATGGAATCTACCAATGAATTTCTGAAGCCACGCGTTGTAAAAGTAACGCCGATCGATGACACGCAGGCGCGCGTCACCATCGAGCCGTTTGAGCGCGGTTTCGGCCACACGCTTGGCAATGCGCTGCGCCGGATTCTGCTTTCTTCAATGCCGGGTGCAGCGATCGTCGAAGCAGAAATCGAAGGTGTACTGCATGAGTACACCAGCGTCGAAGGTGTGCAGGAAGATGTCGTGGATATCCTCCTCAACCTCAAGCAGGTTGCTCTGACCATGCATAGCCGTGAAAGCGCCGAGCTGACAATCGTCAAACAAGGTCCGGGCCCGGTAACTGCCGGCGACATCCAGACCGATCATGACGTAGAAGTCGCCAACCCGGACCACGTCATTGCGACGTTGACCAAAGACGGCGAACTGCGGATGGTGCTGCGTGTTGAACGAGGACGCGGGTACCGTCCTGCGGCCAAACGTGCGACCTTCGAGGAACAGACAGGTCCGATCGGACGTCTGCAGCTGGATGCGTCTTTCAGCCCGATCCGACGGGTGACCTACAGCGTGGATGCCGCGCGTGTAGAGCAGCGGACCGACCTCGACAAGCTGCTCATCGATATCGAGACGAACGGCACGATCGATCCGGAAGAAGCGATTCGCCGTGCAGGCAGCATCCTCAAGGATCAGTTGAGCGTATTTGTTGATCTGCAGGGCCAGGAAGACAACACCGCTGCTTCTGCTGAAGCGCAGGTCGACCCGATACTTCTGCGCCCGGTGGACGAGCTCGAGTTGACCGTTCGTTCGGCCAACTGCTTGAAAGCGGAAAGCATCAACTACATTGGTGATCTCGTACAACGCACTGAGGTTGAGCTGCTTCGCACGCCAAACCTCGGCAAGAAATCACTTACAGAAATCAAGGAAGTGCTGGAAAGCCATGGCCTCGGCCTGGGGCTGCAGGTCGACAACTGGCCGCCAGCGAGCCTGCGCAGCGATCGCACGCTGCTCGGTTCCTAATCTTCGAGGCAATAGCCTTAAACAGTATCAGCAGGATTTAGCGTCATGCGACACAAGAAATCAGGGCGTAAGCTCAATCGCAACAGCTCGCACCGCAAGGCGATGTACCGCAACATGGCGGCATCATTGATCAAGCACGAGACCATCAAGACGACCTTGCCGAAGGCCAAGGAACTGCGTCGTGTCATCGAGCCGCTGATTACCACGGCTAAGGAAGACAGCGTAGCTCATCGTCGTCTGGCGTTTGATCGCCTTCGCGACAAGGATGCGGTAGGTAAGCTGTTCGTCGAACTCGGCCCGCGCTTCAAGGAGCGTCCTGGCGGTTACCTGCGCATTCTAAAAATGGGCTTCCGTCCCGGAGATGCGGCGCCTATGGCTATGGTTCAGTTGCTGGATCAACCTGAGCCGACTCAGGAGTCAGCAGACGCCTAATCGCTAGCGATCAACCAGTTTGATCTCAAGGCCGAGCCATTGCTCGGCCTTTTTTGTTGGCTAGACCGTTAGCGTGAAGAAGAACGTGGTGCCTTTTTCGGGTTCGGATTCGACCCAGATTTTCCCGCCGTGTCGCTCGACGATGCGTTTCACGAAGGTAAGGCCGGCGCCAGTGCCACCGCCGTATTCGCCTTTCGCATGCAGTCGCCTGAAGATCTTGAAGACCGTGTCGTGGTAGGTCTTGGGTATGCCGATTCCGTTGTCGCGGACGGCGATGATTCTGGCAATTGAAGGGTCTTCCGTCGGATTGGTGCAGAAGATCTCAATCCGTTTAGGTTCTGAGTGGTTGTATTTCAGTGCGTTCTGGATGAGGTTCCTGAACAGTTCTCGAACGGCGACCGGCTCACAAGCCACGTGTGGCAGCTCCTGAATCTCGATCTGTGCGGCCTCAGCCTCCGGTATCAGTTCTACGGCACTGCCAGCGAGACTGTTGAGATCGATCTCAACTTCGTAACGTTCGCCCTGATCCACTTTTGCGAGCTTCAGCAAGTCGACGATAAGGCCTTCCATCCGCAAAGTGAGATTCTGCATTTGATCAAGGCGGTCATTAACCTCCGGTGGCAGGTTCTCTCCGTGGTCTTCGCGAAGCATCTCGATATGCGCGCACATCCCTTGGAGTGGTGCTTTGAGGTCATGGGAGGCAATGTGGGCGAATTCGTTGAGCTGTTCGTTCTGTTGTATCAGGAGCAGTTCTGATCGCTTGCGAGTCGTTACGTCTTCTAGCGATCCTGTCATTCGGGTCGGATCGCTGTCCTCACCCCATATCGCCTGCGCTCGCGCTCGGATCCAACGCACGGCACCATCCGGGCGGCGAATACGATATTCGACGTCATAGGGTTCGCGATCCTGCAGATGCTTTTCGATGCCTACGACGACGGTTGCAACATCTTCCGGATGCACCAGTTCAAAGAACTGATCATAGGTTGGACCATCGCCGGTAGGCGAGAAGCCGATGACCTCGAGCGCCCGTGCAGACCAAAGAATGGCGTCGTTCGTGATATCCCAGTCCCACACGCCAACGGTTAGCCCACGTACAGCCAGCTCGTAGCGCTCATCACTCTCCTCGAGTGCTTTTTGCTTCTCGATGATGTCGGTGACGTCTCGCGCAATACCGAGAAGGTAAGGGTTGCCCTGTGCATCATGGAATCGAATCTTGTGTGTATAGAGCGTTCGGCGTTTGCCGTCGGGGAAGTCCAGCGTCTCGAAAACCTCGGACTCGCCCTTTTCGAATGCGATCCGGTCGTTTTCGAGGAAAGCGGCTGCCTGCTCTTCGTCATACTCCTCTGCTGTGGTGTAGCCGATAATCCGATCGTGCATCGATTCCGGATATAGTGAGAAGAGTGCAGGGTTGCCTAGAATGAGTCGGTATTGAGCGTCCTTGACGAAAAAGACATCGGGAATACTCTGGAGGACGAGCTCCGTGAAGCCCGCGTCCTGGAATAGATCCAGCGCAAGCGCTTGCTGACTATCTGAGGAAGGCAGTGCTGTGGCCTTTGTCGACATGCTGGCTCCGCGGCGGCTTAATCCTTTGCTGAATTAGCGACCTGCGTACGCATCACTTGAGCAAAAAAAAGCCGGGCGCGATGCCCGGCTTTTGTGTTCACACTGTCGGCGCGCTCACTTTTTCTTGGTAACTCGTTTCTTGCGAGTTGCAGTCTTTTTCTTGGCGACCTTCTTAGTAGTGGTTTTCTTCTTCGCAGTCTTTTTCTTGGTCTTTTTACCGAGTAGTTTGTTGATTTCGCGATCAACGGCATTCATTGCCTTATCGATCTTTGCTGCGCGTCGGAAGTGAACACGGGCACTAGCAAGGTCGGCGCGGACGAGCTTGAGCTGATCGCGTGACTCCTTAGCCTCTGCTGTCGCTGTCTCTTTGAGTTTCTCGAGCTTGCGTATCTGTGTCCGCAGTTCGCGCTTCACTTTGGCAGAGGTGGATTTACCTAGCCGCTCGGTTTTCTTGGCGATCTGCTCGCCCGCTTTCTTTGCGCGATTGCTCGATGACTTGATCTGACGAGTGAGCTTGTTGCGCTCTCTGTCCAGAGCTTTAGTGGCCCGCGTTGCCGCGGTGATCAGTTCCTTCTTGGCTTTCTCGAAGGTGCTGTGTTGTGCGTCTAACGCTTTGGTCATACGTGGACTCCCCGGGCATACCCCCTGACATAACTCAGACAACTATACATCGATTTGTGCTGACTGCGCAGGTCTCGGTCTCGCTATACTGTTGCGCAACGAAATTTCGGGAGGGCAACCCATGACTTTGGGTCGAAGATTCGATGGTAAGACAGTGATCGTTACCGGCGCATCGGCTGGCGTCGGTGCTGATGTTGCGAAGGCATTTGCAGCGACAGGCGCACGCTTGATGTTGGTGGCTCGCGGCAAGGAAGCACTGCAGGAGTTTGCCGCCACACTCGAGCCCGTCACTAAGGTGGCGACTTGTTCGATGGACGTCTCCGACGCAGCGGATTGCCGCGATTTGATCAAGCGCACGCAACAGGAATTCGGCAGCGTGCACTATTTGATCAATAATGCCGGCGCGCATCACCGAGGTAACTTCGAGACTGTCGATGCCGAGCAAATCGCGCAAATGGTGGACGTAAATCTGCGAGCCCCTCTGGTGCTCACACGCATGGTGCTGGACGTCATTGCGGAGTGTGGCGGTGGTGCCGTGGTAAATGTGGCCTCGATTGCCGGCGTGACTCCGGTGCCTGGTTCAGCGACCTACAGTGCGACGAAATTTGGTTTGCGTGCCTTCACACTGGCATTGGCGGAAGAGTTGCGGGGCACCAATGTCCACATCGGTGCGGTATCACCTGGCCCGATTGATACGGGGTTCATCATGACGGATATCGATGGAGTGACCGATCTTACTTTCTCGCAGCCGATGAGCACTGCACAAGAGGTCGCAGACGCGGTGCTGACCGTCGCATCCGGAGAGAAAGTCGAAATCAAAATGCCCTGGATCAGCGGTCTGTTAGGGGACGTGGGTTACCAGTTTCCCTGGGTAAAGAGAGCGCTACGCCCGTTGCTGGAGCGCAAAGGCAGGAAAGCAAAGGCGTTCTACAAGGCGCGGGCGGCGACGCAAAAACACAGCGAGTCTTGACCGAGGCTCGCTACCAGTAGCGTCCAAAGCTGATCATCGCTTCGGTTTCGACGTTTTCGGTGATGCCGAGTCGAATATCGAAATTCCGACCGAGCGGTGCGCGGGCCTCGACGCTGAATACGTCCTGCCCCTCCAGTCGACCGTCCAGATGGTGTCGGTGCTCGTAGGCACCTCTCAGTCTCAGACCGTTCGGGCCATGCCAGTTGGCGTAGACACGCGCTCGAACGAAAGTCTTGCCATTTCGGTTCTTGTTGTCCTGGATTGCTCCGCCCGCGTAGACGCCCGCAATGAATGAATCGGACAGCCAGCGTGAAGCGCCGATGTCTCCCTCGAACCTTGCAACGGCGCATTGCCTGCAAGCGACGTCCTGACGCTGCATGCCAAGCGCCAACCGCCATGATTTCCCGCGGTCGCCCGGCAATCCGGAGAGCCCGCTGTTGACCGACTCGACACGAAACAGTTGTGCACGCTGAAGATCGATCTCACCGTCGCTTACACCGACGATCACATCTCCCATGGTTAACTCTGAGTTGGGGCTCTGTGACGGTGTTGTATCGAGAGGGTCGTAATAGGCTGCACGCCAACGGAGCTGCAGACCTGCACCGAGGTCCGACTGGTAGGTCGCAGCGGCGGATAGGTAACCGGGATCCCGGTCTTGTGACGGATCATTGTCCGGTGGTGGCGGTTGACGTTCGGTACTGCGAGGCAGAGTGAATCGATACGCGAGCAAAGAACGATAAGCCGCTGCATCCGGATCATCTGCCGTTGGATTTTCGGGAAGCCGGAACTGGAGGTAGTCGATCAAAGCGTCCAATACGGGATGTTGATCTTCTACGGGCAGCGACGATATGGCAGCAATCCCCTGGTCACCACGCAAATTGATGAAAGTTGTCAGCGCGCGTCTTTGTGGTGTGGTCAGCTTGCGAAAACGTGCGTTGAACGTTGATTGTCGTGAGGGATGGTAGGTGACTGAGCGCACCAATGGTTGATCATTGCGGGTCGATGCTGCTGCGTTGAGCACCAGCGCCTGTGGGATTGTCCAGGGCCGATTCTCTGGAATAATCGCGAGATTCGGTAACAACTCCAAAACCTCGGCCATCCGAAAGGCACAATTACGCCGGAAGAAGTAGTAGGTGTATTCCTTGCCAAGTACTTCCCATGCGTGAGCGACAATGAAGTCGACTTCGTCGGGCTCCAGATTGAGTTCATACTCCCACAGGTCACGCAGCTCCAGATCACCGTACGCGTGTTCATGGTAGTAGTACTGGATGTGACTGAACCCCGCATCAAACCCACCAACCGCCCCTTTGACGATGTACTCCAATGGGCCGGTGCCGGCAGGGATGACCGCACCGTAGTTGACGGTCACATCCAGCAGATCGGAACGACTGACGTTCTCATCGGCATTGAATTTAAGCAGCGTGTGGCCATAGAAAGAGGCGGGGTTTCCGAGGTAGCCGGTCGCAAAGACGATACTGATTGATTCTGTTTCAGCGCCGTAGACCCAGTCATCAAAGGCGGGACATGCCGGTCGGGGTGGGAGCGCAACCCCTTGCGCGATCAGCCACAGGTATCGAGCCGGGAATCGACAACGGGGGTCATCATCACCTGCCGCTTCCGTTGCTGCGCGCATTGCATCGACGGTCGTGCGTAACTCGGCTACGGCGTCGTGTCGACCACCCTCAGCCAGAAAGAATGCATCAGCATGGATGGCGCTTTTTCCATCTTCAAAATGCAGGAGACGCTGCCAGCCTGGGCTCGCGGCCAGAGAATCCAGTGTTGGCGATTGTGCGTACGCGCTGCCTTGGAACATGCCTATAGCGATCAGCAGCAGGACAGTTTTGCGCAAGGGCTTTCCCTCGACGAAAAAAGCGGCCGAGCTCCCGAAGGTGCTCGACCGCCTCTAGGTTGGTAACAGTGTTAGTCAGGCCGCGTTACAGCTGGTCGCTTGCGCTACGGAGACTTCACTATCGACGATCTTGAACAGCTGTTCCGCTTTTTGCACCGGGTTCAGCGAGTCGTATTCCTCGTCGGCAATCATCGGCGCGAACCCTTCGCGTACCGCATCGGTGATCATCTCGTGGGATTTGGTTTCGCAGCCATAAATCTGCAGGAGCGCCGTCAGGTGCTCACCTTCGCCACGAGCGGTGTCTTCGACCACGTGGTCGTAAACGTCAAGAATGTACTGTGCAGCCTGAGCGCTCTTGCCCTGACAGGTCTCCGGGCTTGCTGTCGCCGAGATCACCGCCGTTGTGCCGATATCCCAGATGACGTTTGATGTAACCGCCGCCCAATGGGTGTTAGGAAAAAGCGCAGCGCCGATGCCACAGTCCACATACGGGTTAGGCCCTGATCCGGGCGCCTTGTCTTGCGCAATCGCCGCGCCACTCAACATGATAGATGCTGCCGCAATTACGCCGCTTATGATTTTCGTTCGTTTCACCAAACACTCCTCGCATTGCTACGGTAAAAATCGCACACTTGCGACCATGCCGAGTTCGGCCTTCCAAGTCAACGTAACGGGCCGCAATCCATGAACGAAAAATTTGTTGCACATGTGAACGTCGCAACGCCAAGATTTCCCCGTGGAGATGCGAGAATTCAGCCGTTTTTCGATGGGGTTGCTGCCATCAACACCCTGGCAGAGGCGTCGCCGGGATTCGTGTGGCGGTTGGACGACGCCGATGAAGAGGCCAAAGCCGAAGCGCTGTTCGGTGAACCCGGTTTGGTAATCGCGCTGTCAGTTTGGGAGAGCGTCCAGACGTTGGAGGATTTTGTTTATCGCTCCGCGCACGGCGGATTCTTGCGCTAAAGAACATCGTGGTTCCTACCGCGTTCCGGCGCCAATAAGGCGCTTTGGTGGATTGCGCCGGAGACCCGTCCAACGATCACGGAGGCTCAGCACCGATTGGAATGGCTTACACTCAATGGGCCGGGCGACGTGGCGTTCGGTTTCTCACACGGTCGGCGACAGGAGACTGAGACATGAGCGCAATGGACGAACAGGACATTCTTACCGCGACAGCCGCGCTGGACGGATGGAATGTGGAGGCAGGAAAGCTGGCGAAGTCATTTCGCTTCAGTGACTTCGTTGCGGCCTTCGGGTTTATGTCCAAGGTCGCACTGGTGGCCGAGAAAATGGATCACCATCCAGAGTGGTATAACGTCTACAACACTGTAAAGGTCCAGCTGACCACGCACGACGCAGGCGGAATCACTGCCAAGGATTTCGAACTGGCCGCCGCAATGGACCGGTTCGCCAGCTGATATCGCGGTTGGTATTCAGCCTTCGGCGCTGGACTTCAAGAATGCATCTCGGGTCAGGTTCTCGACACCATCGGCCAGTACCCGCACGTTATCCTCGATTCGGATCCCACCGAACGGCTTCAGCGCCTCGACACGAGACCAGTTGACGAGCCCAGCGTGCGCAGACGCCTTGAGCGGCTCTAGCAGCATATTGATGAAGTAGAGTCCTGGTTCGACGGTGATGACTTCGTTTTCCGCAAGCCCTCTTGTCAGGCGCAGGTGAGGGTCATCCTCTGGCCGCTCAGTTGAGGTGCCGGTGCTATCGAGCTGGTGCCCGCCAACATCATGCACCTGAAGTCCGAGATAGTGGCCGAGTCCATGCGGAAAGAACGCCCGTGTCACTCCGCTCTCGACGAGGGCCTCAGGAGCGCCTGTCGCCAGCTGATAATCGACCATCAGTTTTGCAAGTCGCTGATGTGTCTGGCGGTGTAGCTCGGGATAGTTGGTGCCTGCCTTGATGTCGTCGCATATGCCTTGCTGCAGAACGTCCATCGCATCGATGAGCTCGGAGAACTCACCCGTCGTGCGAGTGTAGGTTCGTGTGATGTCCGACGCGTAGCCGTCCATTGCCGCACCGGCGTCGATAAGGAAGCTTCGCGCTTGGTCCGGTGCAACCCGGTCACGGTGTTGGTAGTGCAGGATCGCCGCATGCTCATTCAAAGCCACGATGCTGTGGTATGGGAGATCGTGATCGACCGCTTCGATGGCACCGAGAAACGCTTGGTGCAGCTCAAACTCGCTGGCACGGCCAGACTCGAATCGCCTGCGAGCCGCATCATGCGCTCTTGCGCCGAGCATACTGGCGTTGCGCAGTTGTTGAATTTCATAGTCGCTCTTGGCCGTTCGCGCGCTGTCGAGCCAATGTATCGCAGCGCTAGGGTTGATGCGCTCGATACCGAGCGACTGCTCCGGTGTCGTGATCTCGCCAATGAAGATCGGTGCACGCGCCGTCGGCGGCAGTAGATCGCGCGCATCCTGAGCCTGTTTGGTTGGGCGCACGTCGAATTGGTCCGACCAATAGGGGTCGGGTGCATCGGGCGTCGCATGCCAGTAGTCGTCGGGTTGGCAATAGGCCAGTATCGGTTTCTGACCCGGCTTGAAGATGATGTAGCAATCCGGTGTGCGCACAAGCGGCAGCCACCAGGCGAAATGCGGGTTGACCACGAAAGGATGCGACTGATCATCAAGAAAGCGATAAATCAGTCCACCGGCAAACACGACAGCGACGTCGGCACCGGCCGCATCCAATGCCTGCTCGTACGTCTTGATCACGATGTCGAGATGCGTTTGATACAGGCTGTGGTCGGGCATAACAGGCGTATTCATGGGGCCGGAGTATACCGCGATAGACGTGATCAGATGACGGTTGCACCCGCTTGAGTCGTATGCTCCCATGGCCGGGTTGTGAACGTTGGATTAGGGGTACTCATGATGCTGAGCTGGAAGCATATCGCCTGGACGGCGTTGGGTGTTGTCGCGCTGTCGACCGGAGAGGTTGCACATAGCTATGACCGCCTGAGTTCGATGGCGCACGCTTCTCGGTCGGAGGTGATCGCCCCGCACGGTATGGCAGCGACCAGTCAACCGTTAGCTACCCAAATCGCGCTCGATGTGCTCAAGGCTGGTGGTAGTGCTGTCGACGCAGCGATTGCCGCTAACGCTGCCCTCGGACTGATGGAGCCTACCGGATGCGGCATCGGTGGCGATCTGTTCGCCATCGTGTGGGATGCCGAGACCGAGTCGTTGTCCGGCCTGAATGCCAGTGGCCGTGCCCCCCGATCTCTAACGCTCGAGCAACTGAAGTCCGACCTCGATGCACTCGGTGTTGACAGCATCCCACCGCGAGGCCCCTTGCCGGTCAGCGTTCCGGGCGCTGTTGATGGTTGGTTTGAATTGCACCAACGCTACGGGAAGCTACCTATAAGCGAAGTGCTGGCACCGGCCATCGGATACGCTCGGGACGGATTTCCGGTCAGCGAACTGATCGCCTTCTACTGGGAACGCAACGCCCGCGTGTTGTCCCAGTATCCAGGCTTCAACGAAACGTTTATGCCAGGGGGCAAAACTCCGGCGAAGGGTGAAATGTTCCGTAACCCGCGTCTGGCCAGCACCTACAGCGCGATCGCTGAAGGTGGTCGAGACGCGTTTTACTCGGGCCCGATTGCGCAGACGATCGCTGACTATGTTCAGGAGCAGGGCGGCTACCTGACGGTTGCCGATCTGGAGCAACATACGTCCGACTGGGTGACCCCGGTCTCAACAACCTATCGTGGCGTTGAGGTATTCGAGTTGCCGCCGAACGGTCAGGGCATTGCCGCGTTGCAGATTCTGAACATCCTTGAAGGATTCGATATTGCGGCCATGGGTTATGGCAGCGACCAGTACGTTCACACATTCATCGAAGCGAAAAAGCTCGCGTTTGAGGATCGTGCTCGCTTTTACGCGGATATGGATTTCGTCGACGTTCCCGTCGATTGGTTGGTCTCCAAGGAATACGCAGCAGAGCGGCGCAAGCTCATCGGCGAAAAGGCATCCACTGAGCTACCCGCCGGCGATGCGCCGATGGATGGTGACACGATTTACCTCACGGTCGCTGACGCAGACGGCAACATGGTTTCGTTGATCCAGTCCAACTATCGCGGCATGGGCAGTGGCATGACCCCGGGGAATCTCGGTTTCATCCTGCAGGATCGCGGTGAGCTGTTTTCGCTCGATCCCACGCATGCGAACGTGTTCGAACCCGGCAAGCGTCCGTTCCACACGATCATCCCAGCGTTTGCGATGAAAGATGGTAAACCGCTGATGTCCTTTGGATTGATGGGTGGCGGCATGCAGCCTCAGGGGCATGCACAGATCATCGTCAACATGGTCGACTTCGGCATGAACTTGCAAGAAGCTGGCGATGCAGCACGAATCCGGCATGACGGGTCTTCAGAACCGACCGGTGAACGCATGATCGAGGGCGGTACCGTGCATGTGGAGAGTGGCATCTCTGCTGAAACACAAAAAGCCCTGGAAGCGCGGGGCCATACGGTACGCCCAGGCCCAGGGGGTTATGGCGGCTATCAGGCGATCCGGTTCGATGATGAGGAAGGCGTCTACTACGGCGCTTCGGAATCGCGCAAGGACGGTCACGCCGCGGGATATTGAGTGATGAGCGACAAGGCGGTATGGCTTACCGGGATTACCACGACCGGGACGCCGCACATCGGCAACTATGTGGGTGCGATACGTCCGGGCATCGAGAGCTCCAGAGATGCAAAGCGTGAGAACTTCTATTTCCTTGCGGATTTGCATGCGCTGGTGAAGAGCGAAGACCCTGAAAAGATCCAGCAATCCACGCTAGAGATCGCGGCGAGCTGGCTTGCTCTGGGGCTCGACACCGATAACACGGTGTTTTATCGGCAGAGTGACATCCCCGAGATCCCCTTGTTGACCTGGGTGCTGTCGAGCCAGACGGCGAAAGGCCTGATGAATCGTGCGCATGCCTACAAGGCGGCTGTCGACGCAAATGCCGCGTCGGGCAATAAAGACGACGATAAAGGCATCACCATGGCGCTATTTAGCTACCCGGTGCTGATGGCGGCGGATATCTTGATGTTCAGCGCGACTCATGTGCCGGTAGGCAGAGACCAGAAGCAGCATGTGGAGATGGCCAGGGATATCGCGCAGCGCTTTAATCATCACTACGGGGAGTTGCTCACACTGCCCGAGCCTGTAATCGACGACAACACTGCGGTGTTGAAGGGGCTGGACGGTCGCAAGATGTCGAAGAGCTACGGCAACACGATTCCGTTGTTCGAACCGTCGAAGCGCTTACGCAAATTGGTGATGAAGATCAAAACGAACTCGCTGGAACCGGGAGAGCCGAAAGATCCTGATGATTCCACCTTGTTCGAAATCTATCGTGCATTCGCAACTCAGGAGGAGTCTGCCGCGATGGCCGAGCAGTTTCGCGAAGGCATTGCTTGGGGTGCAGCGAAACAGGAGTTGTTTGAATATGTCGACGCCCATATCGCGCCGGCTCGTGAGGAATACGAACGCTTGATCGCCGATCCCGGTCACGTCGAGCGTGTGCTGTTGGAAGGTGCCGAAAAAGCGAGAAGCGTCGCGACCCCCCTGATGGATCGCATCCGGTCTGCAATCGGTTTGCGCGCGTTGGGCTGAAGCGCACCGGTAGCGCCGCTGTGCTACCGTAAAGTCGGGGATGACAATCGGGGGATGTCATTATGGCTTCAGACCGGCCCATCGACGAGGCGGCGGGCAAACCATTCGTGGTGCCGTGCGCCAGACTGACGTTCAGTTCACCTTTCCGGTGGCTGCGCAATGGCTGGCAGGATTTCCAGCGCGCTCGTGAGATATCACTGAAGTTCGGCCTGACCATCTGGGTCGGTAGCGTCGCGCTTTCTGGTCTCGCTTGGTATCTCGGCAGCTTTATTCTTCTTGCTGCTTTGTTGTCGGGTTTTGTGTTCCTTGCGCCTTTACTGGCAGTTGGTCTTTATAGTGTCGCGAAAGCGCATGAACAGGATCGCGAGCCAGCACTATCCGATGCGCTGAGACTGGCCAGACACGTGGTGGGTCAGGCGGGTGTCTTTGCGCTGGTGCAAATGGTGATACTCATGATCTGGTCACGTTCGGGTATGGTGCTCAACGCGCTTTTCATGATCGAGCGCGGTGACCCACAGGTGTTCTTGCAGTTCATTGCAGTTGGCTCGGCTATCGGTGCCGTGTTCGCGACGTTTACCTTCGCCACAGCGGTGTTCTCACTGCCCATGATTGCCGACAGAGATGTCGACATGGTGACGGCGTGCGTCTCGAGCATCAACGCGGTGTTACGCAACAAGCGCGTCTCGGTTTTCTGGGGTCTGATTATCGTGTCGCTAACGCTCCTGAGTTTTGCAACAGCCGGGCTCGGGTTGATAATAACGATGCCGTGGCTTGCCTATGCGGCATGGTACAGTTACCGGGAAACACTCGACGCAACAGACTGGCCTGAAATGCCGGTCTAATCGATGTCAAAGCCCTCGTATGGATCCGGCCCACCTGCTTTGATCCATGCATCGAGCTCGCTCTCAAGAACGGAGAGCGGCACCGATCGCAGAGAGAGAATCTTGTCGTGGAAATAGCGCTGATCGAAGTCGCCTTCGAGCGTCTGTTCGGCGAGCTTGCGTTTCTCGCGAATCAGAAGCTCGCCCAACTTGTAGGAGAGCGCCTGCGCCGGCCATGAGATGTACCGATCGATCTCGGTGGTCACCTCATGTTCAGACAGCGCGGCGTTGTCTCGCAGGTACGCGAGTGCTTCATCACGAGTCCAACCGAAGTGGTGCACGCCTGTATCGATGACCAAACGACAAGCGCGCCACATCTCGTAGGTCAGTTGTCCAAAGCGCTCGTACGGTGTGCGGTAAATACCGATCTCACCGCCCAGCCACTCGGTATACAAGCCCCAACCCTCGCCATAGCCCGAGAAGTAGTTACTCGCACGAAACTCTGGAATATCACCGGGAGCTTCCCGCGCGATCGCGAACTGCAGCGAGTGTCCCGGAGAGCACTCATGCAACGTGAGCGCCGGAATCGTATACAACGGACGGGCGGGAAGGTTATAGGTATTCATCCAGCAACGGCCATAGCCACCGCGTCCCGCGGTATAAATCGGTGCGATCGCGTCGGGTACCGGTGCAATGGTATGTCGCTGTCTCGGTAGAAATCCGAGCACGTCATGTATGCGTGCGGCCATGCGCTTGTCGACGTACGCCGAGACACCCATGAGCTCATCGGGGGTTTTTGCATAGAACTGCGGGTCAGTTCGCAGGAACTCATAAAACGCAGCAAGATCGCCCTCAAATTCGAGCTCATCGATGATGCGGAGCATCGCTTCGCGGATGCGTGCGACCTCACTCAAACCTGTTTCATGTATTTCTTCAGGTGTGAGTGTCAGCGTCGTGTATTGAAGAATTTGTGATTGGTAGAACGCCTCACCATCGGGTAACTCACTCGCACCCAGCGTTTGTCTTGCGTTGGGCAGGTACTCCTCAACCATAAACCGCTTGAGATTGCTGTACGCCGGTACAACCGATCGGTTGATCGCAGTCTCAAGGGCAAACGCGATTTGTTCTTGCTGTTCCTCGCCGATGCGTTCCGGAAAGCGCGTCGCGGCCTCAAAAAATGGGTTGTCTCGACCCGCGATCAAGAATTGGTCGATCGAAGCGGTGCGTCCTTGCAGCGTGACTGCTGGTGGTGTGAAACCTCTCGCCAGACCGCTGCGCATGTTGGCGATATGTTCATCGAAATAGCGAGGGATATCGTCGATCCGTGCAATGTAGTTTTCGTAGCCTTCAATATCCGAGAACCCTTGGTACTGCCGGTGTAACCCCGTCCAAAAGAACGAATCGGAATTCAATGGCGCCTCGTAGGTCTTGAAGCGCACGTTGTTGGCGTTCGCCGATACGATCGCCTCGAACACCTCTGCGTTGATTGCCTCCTCCTTGCTCAGCGCTCCCCTCGGAATCTCGTCGAGCTCTGAAAGCGCCTGTTCCCAGTAAGCCAGTTTCTTTGCGTAAGATTCTGGCGTTACGCTCGGCAGCAACGTAGCTGAGGTCCATCCACCATCTGCATCTCGTGTGCGCCCCGCCTGCTGCTGGCGCCACTCGAACTCGCGTTCATAGAGTTCGCGCAACACCTCGTCGGCCATGTTGGCGACCTGAGGCGGCTCTACCGCGCAGCCAGAAACCGACACCAAGATAGCGGCAAACAACGCGGTCTGGAATTTCATAATGGAGCTCGATGGAGAAATACGCTCAAGACCTTACGACAGGTGTGTCCTCGTTCGCCACTCCGTCTTTGATCGCCAATGATTCAACCGCGTCGATCAATTCTTGTGAGGTACAGGGCTTAGTCAGATAAAGCTGAGCACCTGCATCCAGACAGTTTTCTCGCTGATTCCAGCTCCCGCTCAGAATACACACCGGCACACGAGCCTTGTCAGACTGCAGGCCGCGTACCTGTTTCAGGACGTTGATGCCGGACTCGCCGCTGAGATTTAAATCCAGTACGACGACGTCGTAGTGTTCGGCACTCAGGCGCGCCACCAAATCTGCGCCCGAAGCGACGCGGCAAGTGGCATGTCCTCTACGTCGAAACATCTCTGCGAAGGCTTCGAGAATAATCTCATCGTCGTCGCACATCAGGATCTTCAGCCCTTTGCTGCCTTCAGACGATACGCCTTGTGCCTCGGCGGGCTGTGCGTCATGGTCGACCAACTGACTGGTGAGTTCGTGAAATGTGATGAGGCCGCGCGCACTCGGCGCTGGCAGTGAGAGCGGTCTTCCCTGTTCGACGGATTCAATACCCCAAACATCAAGCCACTGTTTCGCCCAGTGCTCGACGTTCTCGCAGGGAATCGACAGGCTCACCTTCTCAGGCCACTTGGTATTGGGTGGATTCAGGTCTCTGAGTCTGTGTTTCCCCGCCGGCGGTGCAGGAATCGAAAACAGGAACCGGGTGCCTTCATCCAATCGAGACTCCAGTTGTATTTTCCCGCCCATGGCCTCCACGTATCCCTTGCAGATAGCGAGTCCAAGTCCGGTGCCTTTTTGATCCGCATGATGCTCATGGCCGCTGACCTGATAGAAGGGTTTGAAAATAGACTGATGATGCTCTGGTGCGATGCCTTTGCCATCGTCGCCGACTTCAAAGTCAAGGTGATCGTCATGATCGCTGACCATTAACCAGACTCGAGTTCCGCCGGAGTGCTGCAGACCGTTGTTGATCAGATTCACGAGCACCTGGCGAATCCGCGGTGCATCGCCAACACGTTGTGCGAAGGTGTCGGGGGTTGCGCCAACAAAGAGGAAGCTTGCGCTTATTTGTGCCATCGGTTGGACAATTGCGGTGACGCTTTGCAGGAGTGCTTCCACGTCAAAACGTTCTTCTGCGATACGCGTCTTGCCCGAGTCGCTGCTTGCGAGCTCCAGAACATCATTCAGTAGCATCAACAAAGAGTCAGCGCTTTCCTTGATATTGCGCGTCCAGCGCTGATCCTCTCCTCCCGACCCGGATTGCTCGATCACCTCTGCCGACGCCACGATACTGGCCAGCGGCGTGCGCATCTCGTGCGATATCGACCCCAGGAATCGGGTGATCGCCGCGTTCGCTTCGGTCGCCTCTCGCTCGGCTTCTTCTCGTTGACGGGACTCAGCCTGTGATGCTTCCAAGGCTTGCCTCAGCGATTTCTGTCGCCGGTCACGTTGCGAGATGACGCCATAGGCAGCAACGGACAGCACGAGCGTGACGCCGATAAGGTTAAACAAGCTCAACGGATGCGCCATGGACGGGTAGTCGCGATAGAGGTACCAGTCCCAGATCACGATGGACAGAATGATGGGTGTCCAGATAACGATGTGCCACCGATTGCCGAGCAAGGCGACCAACGGTGGGACGGTCATGTGCCAGATCAAGCCGATGTTCGCGACGTCGGTGGAGTGGTAGAGCAGGTTGGTCTGGTGCGCGACCAGAAAGAGAATCAGCAGGTGCAGCGTAACGCCGTGATCGCGACCTCGGCGGAAGATGATCGCGCTAGCGGCCAGAACGAAAAAGACCGACAGAGAAATGGCTGTTTTCCATTCCTTTGTCAGTACGGCGATGACAAAGAAGATGGCAGGTGCCGCAAGCGCTACGGTACGCAGTATTCCCAGAGAGAAATACCCGGGCTCATGATGCTCGCTGCCGCGGTCATGCGGCATACGTTTGCCCTGAATTCAGATCGGTCTTCGCAACCGCTGGTCCCAACAGCGCTCGCATAACACCCCCTCCACACGCGGAATGTCGAAGCAGTGTAGCACTTTTCAGAGACTCATTATGGCGCGCAGCCAGATCCGGTCATTGTCATCGAATTGCCCGAACAGTCCGTTGGGTTCGCCCCAGATAATGTCGGCACCCCAGCTCACGCGCAGCTCATCGTTGACCTGCCAACTCAGACTGGGGCGGAACGTACCGTCACCATCACCGAGGTTGCCGATTAACTCGGCTTGGACAAGCCATTGGTCATTATCGAATGCGCGTCGAATACGCGTTGTGAGAATCTCATCCCTGCGTGGTCGGACCAGATCGCGTCCATCGATTCGATCAATGGTGAGTTGTACATTCAGGAACCAGCCATCAGGCAAGTCCCAATCCATGCCGACACCACCGATCCACCGACTTCGTTCGTCGGCGACGCCGAGCTCTGTCCCGAGGTTTACGGGTTGGTTCGGGACTGTCGCAACCTCGGCTCTGATGACCTGATTGCCGAGCGTCTTCTGCCAGGTCGCACCTAGCAGCGTGCGCGTGGGATAGCGGGCTGTCACTCCAGACGCGTCCAGCGAAAAGATGGGTTCATATTCGGGGCCTCGAATAACGAGCAGCGACCAATCCTGGTCGCCGTTTCGGCGAGACATTCGTAGTCCGGCGGTTGTCGTCGCGGGCTGATCGAAAGTGAGATTGACGTTGCCTGCTGCAAAGGGCAAACCACCGCGCAGACGAGCCGCGCGAGGTTCAAAGGCATCGCCTTGTAGCGGCAACTGGCTGACCGTCGTGTCGGGCTGGATCACCGCATCCCAGTCGAAACCTGCCTTGCGCGTTCGAAGGCGCAGTCCCCAGCGAGAGATACGCTCCGGCCGGGTTTTCGTGAATACACCCTCACGCAGGCGCACGGGATTCAATCTGTCGGTCACCTGCAATCCGTCGAGAACCCCCCAGGCGACGCTCTGTTTTCCGAGCGTCAAATGTGTGGTGCGTTTACGCCAGGCAATCGTGGCTTCATCGATCTCCACTCGTGTGTTGGAGCTGAGCTCCCACGGTCGAGAGAGTGGTGCGAAGGTATCTCTTGTGCCAAGACCCGTGTCGCCGAGGGCCGATTCGATCCTGAGATCGAAATTCAATCGCGTCTGACGGGAGAGTCTCTCTCGCGTCTTGGTGGCGACTGTGGTTCTCGCCTGTCCCGCGTCGTGCTCAGCGCGACCCATCGCGAGCGTCTGTGCGATCGACACGTCGGTATCGGCGATGAGCGGTGGCGAGATCAGTAGAACGAGTGCAATCAGCAGACCTTTGCTCTTGGCCATCCGTTTCGAGGCGCCCATGTCAGTCGACCTCGGGGATACCGTAAGCCAATGCGTCGGGAGCGAAGAACTCCACATCCAGATTGGGTACGTGTCGCATCTCGGTGAAGTGCACGCGCGTGGTGTGTCCGGTCTGGATGTTATGTACCTCAAAGGCCATTGCCGTAGGCGCATCGCCGACCCATTCAATGGCCTTAACCTCGACCGTCTTTAGCGGTGCGTTGTCGGTGTCGGTGTACTCGACCTTCACCGGGAATTGATGGGCAACATCGATTGCTGCACGAAACTCCTGGTAGCCAAGTTCCTTTGCGATCTCCGGGGTGCGCGCGACGCCGTGCAATACCGGGTAGGGCGATTGATCCGGGTTCACTTCCAGCGAGAAGAACCAGTCTTCCGCCGGGAACTTGAAGTTCTCCTGGATATCACCGTAGGTCAGGTCGGTGCCCATAAAGGTATCGCCACGATCTGATGTAGGTAATCGACGAACACGCTCGGTGGCCGGCAGATAGAGCCAGTTTTCATCGTTGTCGCCAGGTCGATTGATACTCAGAAAAGCTGTCTCCTGGATCATCGATGGGCGCATGAAGAAGATGCCTATGCGCTGGGCGTCGTCACGATCCGAGTGCATCATCAGTGCGGCGCGATTTCGCGAACGACCGCGCTTGTTGATCAGCTCAAAGTGCATGGTACCGACGCGACCCTCGTTTGCCGGCCGTTCGATCACCAGCGCCGCCAGGGCATCTGCCGTCATCTCATCCGCTGTGGCGAGCATTGGGACCAGCGCGGCGAAAACGAGCACACTAGAAAGACAGCGCATAGCTCGAGTTCCTTTCGACAGAGTTGTAGACCACCGACCAGAGTGCCGGCAGGATGATCAACGCCCCGATTAGCGAACCGAATGCGCCGGTACTCACGAGCAAGCCGAACCAACGAAGTACTGGTGCCGAGGAGATACAGATCACTGCGAGCGCGACGCCCAAGGCAATCGCCGA
The DNA here is from genome assembly GCA_039027435.1 of Pseudomonadota bacterium. Classification (GTDB taxonomy): domain Bacteria; phylum Pseudomonadota; class Gammaproteobacteria; order Steroidobacterales; family Woeseiaceae; genus CALBPI01. Next base: position 31,931 of record JBCCKF010000016.1, read on the forward strand.
GTAGAAGCAGGCGCGAGCGACAATCAGGTAATCGTGCGAGAACGCATCGTAGGTGCTGTGACCTCTGGTGCGTTGCTGGCGAATCAGAGAGATCAAGTGAATCCCGAAGTCGACGCCGAGACCTGTAGCTATCGCCGCTGTCATTGACGTTGCGGGTGCAATGTCCAGACCCAGTGCGCCCATAGTGGCGTAGACGCAGATGACGCCAAACACGACCGGCACCATCGCCATTACGGCATAACCGAAAGAGTGGAAGACGAACCAGGTGGTCAGGAAGACCAAAGCAGTTGCGAGCAGCAGACCCTTGATATGGTTAGTAGAGAGTTGATCCATCCAACCGGTGTTCACGGCGATCCTGCCACTGATGTCCGCGTTCAGACCTCTGGATTGCATCCAGTCGGCAACCATGATTTCGAGCGCTCGAACGGTCTCTCGCGTCGCTCTGTAGTTGTCGGAGGAGAGCTGAGCCCGCACCAACGCGGTACGGTGCTCATAGTCAATATCGCGCTTAAAGTCCTCAGGCTCACCCGACGCCTCATACAGGAACATGTATTGACCAGGTGCTCGAGCTTTATCCGGAAGCGTGTTCGCTAGGGCATCGGTCAACAGGTGGTGCATGTGTGCGATGTAACTGTCGATGCCATTTACTTGCGAGACGAGTGGCAGCTGCGACATTGCACTGCGCAACTCGGCAATGGATTGGAGCGCTTCTGGCGTCATCAGCGAGCCATCCTCGGGTGCAGTGACCACGACGTCGAGAAAGTTCACGCCACCCAGTGCTCGGTTGATGTTGCTGTCGGCCTGGAGAACAACGTCATTGCTGGTGAAATAGCGCTGACGCTCGTAGTCGAACCGCGCTTGGAGCGCGAACATGACGAGCATGGCAAACACGGCGGTCGTCGCCAGAAGTGAGACCAATGGGCGCTCAAAGGCGAAGTCCGTGACCTTATGCAGACCTCGGTCAAGCAAGCCCGAGCGTGCGATCGATCCTGCACCTTGGCTGGGCCTTAGATCCGTCAATATCAGAACCGCTGGGAGCGCTGTCAGGCTGAGCGCCCACGCGGCTGCAACGCCAACTGCCGCGAACAATCCGAATTCGGATATCGGCTGCATGGCGGTACCGAAAGACAACCCACAGAACGCTGCAATGGTCGTGATGCTGGTCAGCGTAATCGGAAGCCAGGCTTTTGCGAGTGCCACACCGACGGCGTCGGCTGCGCTGAAGTCAGGGCGCTGTGCTCGCGCCTGTAAGAAATAGGTCGACAGGTGCAACGTATCGGCGACGGCGATCGCCATGATTACGACCGGTAGTGCCGTTGTGATCAGGTAGTACCGTGCACCGATCCAGCCCATAAGACCGATGGCAACGGCGGCGGATCCGGCGATGACCAACAGTGGTCCGGTGAGTGCACGAAGTCGGCGGAGCGCTACGAGCAGAATCAGCAGCACAGTAACGATAGCTGCAGGGACAAAGATTCGGGTGTCGGTATCTACCATGCCAGCTAGCCGAGCGTTCATAGTAGCTACGCCGGCAATGTGGGCTTGCGTCGAATCGTCTGTGATCTCGGCGACAAGCGCCCGGATTTCGGTAAGTGTCTGCGTTGCGTTGTTGGCGTCGGTGACCGGTGCGATCAATATCAGCATGCTGGTGTCCGGTGCCGCCAGCACTCCGCTGAGCATCGGCATGGACTCGAAGCGACTTAATGCCAGTGCGGCCGTTTCGCCCGTGACTGGAGCCTCTTCGATGATTGGCTCTACCAGTAGGTCACCATCATTCGCAAGCATCGCATTCTGCGAGGCGAGACTGATGACATCGTTTTTCTTGACCCCGTCTATTTGCCGTATCGCTGCGTCGAGCTTTACGAGCGTCTCTAGCGTGGGTGCTGTGAACGCAGACTCGTCGGTTCGCGAGGTCAATCCGATGACTACAGGATCCTCGAGTCCGAAGATCTCTGCGGCCTTGTCTCGTGCGATTGCAGCAGGATGATCCTGCGGTACGAACGCATCGACTGAAGGGTCTTTGGTTACGCCGCCGAGTCCGATGGCAGCAATAGCAATACCGGCGAAGATCGCCATCAACAGGGTGCGTGGATACCTGATGATGATTCGGAAGATCGCAGGATCGCTCTTTGTTTTCGTTCTATGCATGAGACGCTCCGTGAACGGTGTTCTTGTAGGGCTCCTGTTATGTACTAACGAAAAATCTCGCCAAACCGGACAGGCCTCTCGTACTTTTTTTCGGTAGCATGCTGGGATGAGCGAGACAGACGCAGACCGTGTGAGCGGTTATGAGCCAGAGGAGCGACGCATCGCAGAAGGGTTGGTTGAGGATGCGTATGAAGCACTATTGCGTATTGCAAGAACGCGTCGAAGACGCGCCGGATTCAGTGACACCATGATGACTGAGGATGTGTTGCACGAGAGTTTCCTGAAGCTAAGTGGCCGCACGATATGGCAGTCACAAAAGCACTTCTTGAAGACCGCGAGTCTCGCTATGCGCCAAGTCGTCGTGGATCATGCACGACGCAAACTCACCCAAAAACACGGTGGCGGTCAGTTCGCGGTTGATCTTGAAGACGCCGAAAATCTGCTTGCCGAGTTCAGTGAAACTCCGGAGCAGATTGTGGGTATCGCCGAGCTTCTTGGGCAGCTTGCAGAAGAGAACGAGCGCTGGTTGCAGGTCGTTGATGCCAGGTACTTCTCGGGTATGAGTGAAGCGGAAACCGCCGAGATGCTCGGTTTGTCGGAACGGTCAGTGCGGCGCGACTGGCAGCAAGCGCGTCAGTGGCTCGCGGCCCACATCAAGAGCTAACCGCGTTTGAGTAGTGACTCATCGAGTGCGCCTCGCTCGACTAACCGGTAGAACCAGTACAACAAGATGCCGTTGCCACGAATCGATTCCGCCAGAGCTTCCGATTCGAAGCGCGCGTTGAGGTTCGTGTCGGGGTTATCGGTCGCGAGGTCGGTGTAGAGCTCGAGGAAACTCACAGCGCGTTCCGCGTTGGCGCCGGAGGAGTCGTTGATCAGAGCGCGAGCCTCGCCGAGTTGCAGACTAGCTTCGTCGTGCATACCGGCATCCGCCAGTATGGCGGCCTTGACGGCACAGGTGGTCACCCGCAGCGATGAATTCGGACCGCTGTATTTGGCGAACAGTGCATCTGCGGAATCCACTTGCGAGAGTGCATCTTCCAGCGCGCCACGCTCACCGTTGATCATCCCCATCAGCAAGAGTGCTCTCGCTTGTTGTGCGCTCTCGCCCTTCAGTTCGAAGTCCTCGGTGAGTATTGCTTGCGTAAGAGATTCGGCTGCATCGAGATCTCGGGATAAGCCGAGTTCTTGCAGCGCAACGTTGAAGCGCACAATGTCGCGTCCGTAAGCGGCCAACTGCGGGTTCTCTTCAAAAATACGCAGCGCTTCCCTAAACGCAGTTAGTGCGCCGGCGCGCTCATTGCGTAGCAGGCGCAGAAAACCCAATTGGTTCTGGTGGAAGAGTGTCTCGAACGGCTCTTTGTCGTTGGGTATCAATCGCAGGAGCACGGTTTCTGCGCGCTCCAGGTCTTCGTCTGCTTTCGTGATGACAGCGAGTTTGAACGCGTAGTTGAAGAGGTCTGCGTCACTCTCCTGAAAACCGGTTTCGAATCGATCGATCAGCTCGCGTAACCTCGGGTTGGCTTCATCGTTGCGATTGGCCGTAGCCAACATCAGCGCATAAACCTCTTCACCGATTTCGATCAGCGGCGCCGGACCGATACCGGACTCCATCCAGGGGTCAAATATTTCAAGGGCGCGTTTCGTGTCGCTTCTGAAAAAGAAATTGCGCCCGACGGCGTAGCTGGTCGCGGCGGCGGTATCCGGGTCGCTTTCCCGATCGGCCCATGCGGATTCCCAGCGTTCGACCAGCATGGCGGACAATTCGTCAGTCTTGTCGCCGCCAAACGCACGCTGGAGGATATCCGAATAGGATTGCTGGGCCGCGAGATTGGCCTCGGATCGATTGAATTGCCACTGCGCGCGGGCGAGTGCGCGTTGTGCACGCTCTGTTTCCGCCTGGGCTTCGGCCGCATACCGAAGACTGAAGACCGTGCCGCCGACCAGCGCGAGTACAAACCCTGCGGCGAGAGTCGATGCCAGTGGAGCACGCTGCAAGAGTTTCCCGAGGCGGTACGCTACGCCACCCTCACGTGCGGCGACTGGCAGTTTCTCTAGCCACGCGCCGAGATCTTCTGCTAACGCGTCAATCGTCAGATAGCGGTCTGCCGCATCCGTCGCCATCGCTTTGGAGAGAATCGCCCGCAGGTCGGGTTCCAATGCGGTTGCGTCACTCAACGACATGCCGCCGTCCTTTTGGCGGCGAGGGCGAGTTCCGAGCAACACCTCGTGTAACAGCACACCCATACCGAACACATCGGTTTGGGCTGACAGGGCACCTGCCATCAGTTGTTCGGGCGCGGCGCAGTAGAGTGTCAGTGGACCGCCCCGCAGGCCGTCGTCGCCGAGCGTTGCAGCAATGCCGAAGTCGATCAGTCGGGGCTGTCCGCTGCTGTCGACCAGCACGTTGGAGGTTTTGATATCCCGGTGCAGGATGAGTTTGCCGTGAGCGTGACTGACCGCCATACACGTGCGACGAACCAAACGGATACGTTCTCTGGTGGTGAGCCTGTTGTCTGAACAGTGTTGATCGATCGGTGTACCGTCAACGAGCTCCATCGCCATATACGGGCGCCCGTCGTCTGTGGTACCCCCGTCGACGATTCGCGAGATGCCCGGATGTTCCATCAGCGCAAGTCGCTGTCGTTCACGCTCGAACACAGCATTGATGGTGCTGTCCGTGCTGTGCATGATCTTCAGGGCCACGCTCTGGTCGTAGAGTCCATCGGCACGTTCTGCCCGGTACACTTCTCCCATGCCGCCGCGTCCGATGATCTCAACGATACGCCAGGGTCCGACCAGCGTGCCGGCTTCGAATCGGTTTGGCTCCTCGAGCCCTTCGCCAGCCTGAGTCAACATGAACCCCGGATCGGGGTAGAGCGTCTCCAACAAACGGTTGGCTGCCGACAGATCGTCACCAGTAGGCAGAACACGCGCTACAAATTCAGCAGCACTTTTTCTATCGAGTGTCAGCGCCTCGTTCAGTGATTCACTGATGCGTTCCCAGTCGAGCATGTCCCATCCCTTTTTCGTTATTGTCTGATGGTTGCTCGACCGAGAATACCGGGTTTTGGTGTCGGGAGGCTATTGAGGCGCGACGTACTCGCCGTTCTTGAAGTTGCAGTCGAAGCCCGGCGGGAAGACTTTGTCTTGCGGGATCCAGTGCACATCGCCAAATCCATCGACCACTTTTTGGATACGGACCCAGCCGCCTTCGGCAGCCAGGACCGGGCCGCAGTTGGTATTGATGCCAGCCTGCAGATTGTCTCTGAATGTAGCAAGCTCATCGGCGCTGGCCTGTGCCTCGCGCTGCTTCAAGGTCACAGGATCAATACCCTGACGATCGAGCTCTTCCTGATAGAGCAGAACGTTCCGTCTCGCGATCGCCTGTGTAATCAGCCCATCGGGATCGTGGCGTGCGTACTTGTCGATGAACGCAGAGAAGTCGATCGCCGTCTTGGCTTCATTGAATGCATCGCGATATTCCTGGTATTCCCAGGCAGCAACCTGCTTCTCGATGGTGGTCAACAAGTCGGTGGCGGCAATCGCCTCTGCGACAGTGTCGTGATCGAGCGCTTTGTGAGTACCGGAACTCATGCCAAAGTCCGTCAGAATTGACCATGCCGATTTACCGAGCGACTTGAACGCATTCACGGTCATGAATCGACTGGAGCAGGGGTTGTACAACGGGTTGTTACTAAACATGACGTTGCACACCACCGTTTCCTGTTGGATCTGAGTCTGATCCTCAAAGAAAGGCTCTGCGTATTTGAGGTCTGAACTGATGAACAAGACCTCCTGTCCCTCGCGCCCTCGAATGGTGCGGTTGTAGCCGATCTTGCGGGAGTCAACCATGTTGGCCACTGCCCAGCCATTGGAGTTGTATTCCATCACAACGAGCAGGCCATAATCGCTGCGGCGTCGAGCGCCAAAGCCAATTTCAATCTCGCGATCCGGTGCCGATTCTTTCTCTACCGTGGCAACTTCGCGGGTATTGGTAGCACAGCCAGACAGGGTCAGCGCTGCGGCGATCAGCGCCGGAATATACCGGTTCATTGTCCTTCCTCCCGCGGTTTCGTGCTTGCGCCTTCAAACATAACAAATGACGACCCGGTTCGCAGTTCGTGGTCGCTTTCTTCGTTTGACTGCCACTTGAGGATTCGGTTCATCAGTTCAAGCGATCAGCGATGTCACGCAGCGTGCGACTCAGCGCCTCCTGTCGACGGCTCTGTTGTCCGCTCAGCTCGAGCTCGTTGATCTCGCGCGTTGTGCGCTTCAACAGTTTGGCAAGGTTACGTTCCTTGCTGTCATTGGAAAGCGCGGTCTCCACACGTGCGAGCTGCAACTCAAGCCTTTGCGCCAGCGCCGCGGGCAAGGCGTCATCGCGTTGTAGCTGGTCGATATAAGCTCGAGCTACGACAGGCTCGGCTGGCCAGGAGACCGGCAGCTGCTGCTGCGGGTTGAAAATTGCACCCTGATTCGCAAGCTTCGCGGCATTGATTTCGTTCTCGGTCAGGTGTTCGCTCGGCAACAACTCGAAGACATCGAGGCCGCGAACGATCTCGGTGCCATAGATCAGACCGTCGTACCAATACGTCGACCAGTATCCGCCGAGCACCAGCGACTCTTCGTCGATCGGTCCACGGTCGAAAAATGCGATTTCGACGGGTTCAGCCGAGTCGGTAAAGTCCATGACCGACAAACCGCCCTGGTACCACGCCTGAACGAACAGGTCCCTGCCTGGAACAGGCACTATCGATCCGTTATGCGCGACGCAGTTTTCGGTATCCATCTGCGGTCCGGGCATCTTGTAGTGACTGCGGTATTCGAGCTTGCCATCGACGATGTCATAGATAGCATCGGCGCCCCAGTCGAGCGGGTCATGCGCACGGCAACGCGGTCGACTGCCACCACCCCACTCGTCAGTGAATACGACCTTGGTACCGTCGTTGTTAAAGGTCGCAGAGTGCCAGTAGGCAAAGCCCTCGTCGACGACCGCGTCGATGCGCTTCGGTTTTCGCGGGTTGGAAATGTCGAAGATGATGCCATTGCCGGAGCACGCACCAGCGGCGATATTTGCCGTTGGAAAGACGGTGATGTCATGGCATTGATCCGTCTTTCTTGTACGTTGTGTTTCATCGCCGTGGTCGCCACCTCGCCACAATCCAGCGAGCACACCCGAGTCGGGATCAGCGAATACTGCCGGGCTGTCGATGATGCGAGATTCGCCGGGATTGTCGACCGGGATCTCGATGACATCGATGCGAAACAGTGCCGTGCGGTCATCGCCGGGCGTCTCGTCATAGCAGCCTTCGAGTTCTTCGGTGTCGCGCACGACCGAAGTGCCGGAGTTGTAAACAATGATCTTGCCATCGCGGCCAGGTCCGGACACCACGGAGTGGGTGTGTGATCCACGGCAGGTTTGAACGGCACCGACCTGAACCGGCCGTGTGAGAGCACTAATGTCGAAAATTCGGAGACCGCGGAAACGAGCGTCACTGACATCCTCGGCAATACCCTCAAGACCGCAATCGAGTCTGCCCCGGGTCTGCTCGACGGACATGATCAAGAGGTCACCAACAATGGAGACATCACCCTGGCCGCCCGGGCAGACAATGGATGCCATCAGTTCTGGTTGTGTATCGGAGATTTCATAGACATTGAAGCCGTGATAACTGCCGGTCACAAGAACATCCTCACGAAACGCCATGTCGGTATTGGCGAAGCTAAGCAACGGGGTTCGCGGATCCTTTTTCTTTTTCGCTTTTTCTTCCTCTTCATCCGACGAGTCTTCAGCATCGTCTACCGGTGCAGTTTCGTTTTTCGCTTCCAGCCTTGCTAGCGGCAGGTCTCCAGGATTAGCTGGGTCGAAAAAGCCATCAGGTCGTGCGAGGGTCACGATCAACTCGAGGTTGGAAATCGCCGTCTCTGCATCGGTGATACCGGGCGCGAGTCCAGCGCGAGGGTCGCTGGACAGTGCCACCAACATGCCATTCATGCGCTCGATCTCACTGGTCTGATCGTTGTTGATGTCGTTGGTGAATTCGAAGAGCACCGGGTCATACGCCGCACCCGGTTGTTCCAATAAATCCTCAACCATCTTAAGTGCACCCTCGTGATGGGTGATCATCAACTCCAGAAACAATCGATCGAAGTCTGTTCCTGAGGCATCGGCAAGCGCGGCCATTTGTTCTGGACTCGCCATACCCGCCATTTGATGATGCATATGCATCGAATGGTGTCCGTCAGCTTCGGGCGAAGCTTCGCTACGGTCTGATAGCCATCCGTTCATGAATTCGATTTCGTCACCTTGTGAGGACTCGATACGACCGGCGATATCAACAACGTCCGCGTTGTTTGTTCGCTCAGCGACCAGTCGAGCCATCTCCAGCGCCTGTTCGTGGTGAGGAATCATGCCTTGCATGAATCGCACATCATCAGGTGTGTAGCTGGTGTCGGCGATCTCTGTCGCCTCATCGGCGCTTAGTGTCCGCGGGGTTTCGCCAGGCGCGCCCGGTTGCACAATCGGTGGGTCGGCGAAGGCAGTGACACTGGCGAAACCTGCGATGGCAGCCAGAACGCGAAATAGACTCATGAGATCTCCGGCGGTCGGTACTTTTCGAGTTCACGATAGTAACAGTGTCACGAGTACAGGCCGAGCGATGCTGGTGTCGACTACTGCAGCGGTCTATATTTGGCGTCGCGGAGGGGTGTGTGAAAGAAAAGATGACGTTCTACGGGCGTGATGAAGAGCTGGATCGGTTGGCGGCAGGTCTTCGAAGCGCGCTGGCAGGGAAGGGGCAAACACTGTTTGTCGAAGGCGACGCGGGCTCGGGGAAGTCGGCGTTGATCGAGGAGTTCGTCCGTCAGGCACAACAAGCGGATGAGAACCTGCTCGCAACCCTTGCTACGTGCGATAGCCAAACAGGTCAGTCCGACGCTTATCTGCCGTTCATCGAGATTCTGGCGCAGCTGACCGGGGACGCCGATGAGTTTCAATCAGAAACGGTCAGCGAAACGAATGCCGGGCGGCTCGGTGCGTTCGTCTCCGTCGCGACCAAGACTATTGTGGAGGAGGCGCCCGATCTGCTCGGCAGTCTGATCCCGGGTGGATCCTTCATTTTCAATGCGGCGCGATTCTCTGCGGAGAAGGCGGGGTGGGTCGATAAGCTCGAGTCAGCTCGCAAGCAAGCCAAGCTTGAGGGTACGATCGACGCGGAGCGGATCTTTCAGCTCTATACCGATCTTCTGATCAAGTTCTCAGAGTCCGTCCCGCTAGTCATTATCGTCGATGATCTGCATTGGGTAGACACTGCTTCTGCGCAACTGTTGTTCCATCTCTCGCGCAGGATTCACAACGCGCGAATTCTATTGCTCGGTGCATTCCGGCCGAATGACCTGCAGCTTGGCAGAAACGACGAACGCCATCCGATGGCGCCGATTCTCAATGAGCTCAAGCGTGTGCACGGCGACATTATCCTCATCCTCGGCGACGAGCAGGAAGAGGAGCGGCGAGGGCTGGTCGACTCGCTGATCGATACCGAAGGCAACGCACTCGGTGCAGATTTTCGTAACCAGTTCTTTCAGCATACGCAGGGATATCCCTTGTTTTCACAAGAGCTGCTGCGAACGCTGAAAGAACGCGGCGATCTTGTGAAGAATGATGCGGAGCAGTGGGTGGTCGCTCGTGAGATCGATTGGAGCAGTATTCCGCCACGGGTCGAGGGCGTTATCGAGGAGCGTATAGCGAGACTGAACGACGACTATCAGGAGTTGCTCTCGATCGCGAGCGTTCAGGGAGAGACCTTCGTCGCTGGCGTAGTTTCAGGTCTTCTCGAGTTGCCCGACCGAAAAGTGTTACGCACGTTATCACGTGAGTTAGGCGCTCGGCACGGGCTCGTACATGAGGTGGCCAGTTCCCGCGTGGGTGGCAAACAAGTCACACTCTTTCGCTTCTCTCACAACTTGTTCCGTCAGTATCTCTACCACGAGCTCGGCGTTGGTGAGCGTATGGCGTTGCACGCCGAAGTTGGAGAGCTGCTGGAGTCGCTGTATGAGGGTCGTGAAGCGGATGTCGCGCCACAGCTCGCCTACCACTTCTCGACCGCCGAAGATTGGGAGAAAGCCATTCCCTATCTCATCGTCTCTGCGAAGCGGCAGTACAGTCTTGGCGCGTACGCCGACGCACTAGAGCGTTTGCAAGTGGCGCGCTTGCACGTCGAGAATCTGCCCACCGAAACGCGGGATGCAACGCTGCTTGAGATTTTGGTTGCGTCGGGCGGGATTCACCAAGCGCTCAAGGGCTACACGCACCCGGATGTGGAGGACGCTTTCGTCAAGGCATGCGCACTGACGAGTGAAACGCTAAATCCGGTGCTGCGGGCGGCGGCGCTGTATGGGCTTTGGACGTTGCGCTTGTTCAATCTCGAACTCGACGCCGTCGATCTCATCGGCCGCGAGCTCGAGACTCTGGGTGAGGCGGTCGACAGTGATCTTGTGCGCATGATTGGTTATCGCGCCATCGCGAACGCGCAGTATCAGTTGGGTAATCTCGACGAGACCGTGCATTACGCCAATCTCGTGGTCGAGCATTACGACCCCAACCGAGTTCGGGACTACCTGTTGCAATTGACCTATGACCCCAAGGTGTTTTCGTTAGGTCTCAAGGCATGGAGTCTTGCTTGGCAGGGCAAGCGCGACGAGGCACGCGAGATTGAGTCGGATATGTTCGAGTGGGCGAGGGCGCTCGATCATCCGGCATCGCTTTGTGTTGCGTATCTTGTTGCCCTGGAGCTCAATCACAGTCTTGGCGATCACGAGACAATTTTGTCGTCGGCAACGGCGATGAAGTCGCTCGCCCAGGAGTACCGCCTGATGTGGTATGAGGCGTTCGCAGACTTGTTCCTTCACTGGCTGGCGGCAATGGACACTAGCAACCCGGATCGTGAATCAGCGCTGGATGCGATGACGGCGACCTACCGCGATGCGATTGCCCCCGACGGTAATCTGCTGGTGCACTCACAGTTCTCGAGAATGCTTGCGGAGGCGCTGGTGACGCATGGGCGACAACAGGAAGCGCTCGAGGTGATGCAACGTGCGCTCGCGGTGGCAACCGAACAGGGTGAAGGTGTCTACATGGAGCTCATGCAGACTTCTGTCGACGCGTTGAGTGCTGCCTAGTCGTTATCCGGATCGTACGGCGGCGGCTTGATATCGTCGGGCCATGTGAGCTTGTGGATCAAATCCGACAGATGCGGGAATTGCTCAAGCAGTTCTTTCGGATCGCCATGCCGGTAGTCGTCCAGCTCCATGCCTGGTGACACGGTGCAACCCACCAGTGAGTACTGATCCGGATTCAGGTTATAGGCGCCGAGCCAGTTGCCATGCATCACGGTGTGCTGGGGCACCTGACCGTTGGCAATGTCCTGGCCAAGAATCGTTTCGATTTTCTCGCCTTCAGGCGTGATCTCAACCAGGTTAATCGGACTGCCGAAATAAAAATGCCAGCCTTCATCGGCAAACATCAAATGCAATGAAGAGATACGATGCGGCGGAATGACGTAGTAGATCGAAGTAGCGAACGCACGATCACCATCAAAACGATCGGGCAAGAATGCTTTGAGCGTTTTTTCCTTCGCTTTGTAAGTCTGAAGAAAGTAACCACCCTCTACGTGGTGTGGGATCAGACCAAGCTTTTCGATCACGGTCTTGAGTGGCGGTAGATCGCTCATGGGCACATCGCTCTTTGTTTTGCTTTCGCGTATGGTTGTTGGCGATCGAATATAACAGAAGAACGAGAATGTCAGAGAGCGACACGCCTGTTTGTCTTGTCTCGCAATGGAAGTTGAAAGCGGGTCTTGATGAGAAGCTGTTGGCGGTTTTGCAGAACCTCGCGGGGAAGGTCGAAGCCGCCGAACCGGATACGTTGATGTATCGCGTGCATTTGCCGACGGCGTTTCCGCTCGGGGAACACGGGCAACCTTCGAATCCTCCAGCAATTCCACTGGCTGACCAAAAGGCCGTAATTTTTGTTGAGGTCTATCGGAACGCGGCGGCGTTTGCGACGCACACGCAGGGGGATGTGTTCAAGGATTTCTTGTCGAGCACACTGCATTACTTTGAACCGGACCCTGATCGACCAGGGTGGCCGGTCACCGAGACACCATTTATGGAGCTGGTTTCGGGTTTCGTCAGAAGCTCTATCAAATCAGCCTGAGCGACAGAGAGAAGGGGGCGCATCATGGGGTGCTTTTACGAACTAAATGACACGTTACTGTTGACCAAGGAGCAGGGCTTTCCGTCCAACATCCTGAATCGGGATGAGCATGTGCGAAATCCGGTCACGCTAAAGGATGTCGAGGGCAAGACTTTTAAGTTCGAAGGCAAGCCCGCGGCGCGCGCATTTCAATTGGATCCGGTTCGCGTGTTCCTCTTTGGGCGTACCGAGAACGACAAGTGGCTCGGTTGGGGCCACGTATTCATCGAGTCTTTGCATATCGTGCACAAGCCAACAGGAAAGACAGACCCCAATAACCCCATCAAGTTCGAGCCGGGTGATTGGATGACGTCAGGCACGTTCAAGATTGTGCAGATCTATGATCCTGAATATCAGGAATACATGACGAAACACGAGGCGCCCGCTGCCTGGAATTACTTTGACGCGGATTAGCTTCTGAGATAACGGAAGCAAGGCGCGTAGCGCTCGCCAGTGCCGGGGATTTCATACTGCATGATCTCCCGGCCGAGTGTTGTCAGGCGGAACATCTGTTCGATCCCGTGCACGAGGCTCGATTGGTTGCCGTGTGCCCACGCCGATTGCAGCCCATCCAGCAGCGCCGTGTATGCCTCATCAAAACCGCGAAGTGCGGACCATACCTCCGGGGTCACGTCGGACTGCTGGTAGCCGCCTTTCGGGACTTTGGCGACCGGCCAAATGGTTGGTGCTCCCCAGGATTTGTCGCCAAACACTGGTGAGCAATCACCTGATGATTTGTCGACCGTGATGTCAACGACTTCGCGGTGATATTTCACGGAAAGGAAACGGTAGAAGTGTGCAAGATCGTCAGTGCCCGGCACACAGGCGCTGTGCTGCGCGCCTTCGCCCTGGTGTTGGATCAATCGGATTGCGCCTTCAACACCCTTCAAATCATGAATAACCATCGTGGCCATCGGCCCCGTCAGCTGACGGTCTGGAGCGAGCGGCGGATCGAGTCGTCGCATGGACTCAAGGATCGCGTCGTAGAAACTGCCGATTGTCGGGTAGCCTTGGTCCGAGCCTGACGAATCCCCGGGCAGTTCCGGTCGCTCGATCCGGATGAAGTGGTCGAGCAACTCAGGCGTCAGACCGCCGAGCCAGACTTCCAGGCCTTTCTCGATAGGCTCAGGCAAGCCGCCCGGGTAGTGGGGCACAAACTCAGCGCCGGTTAGTGCAGGGGTGCCTCCGATGGCAGTCAACAGATTGCAGCCAAGGGAAAAGTGCTGCATCTCCTCCTGAACCACATTTCGAATCTGCTTGGCCGAACCGTGCAACGGGTCCTCGATCGACCACAGCGCTGTTAGGTATAGCGGTACCGTGGCGAACTCAAGCGTGATCGCGGTTTGGAGCGCATGCTCAAGCCAACGCATATCGTGTTGGTCTGCCGGATGCTGCAGGAGTGACTGAACGCGGTCTGCCGTAGCAACCGCGGGTTGGATATCTGCACTCATGCGCTGCGCCCCAACAGGTGATCGGAAAGTTTGAATGCAAGCGCCACCAGGGTCAGCGTCGGATTGACCGCGGCGCAATTCGGCAGCACAGAGTTTGAGAGGACGTAGACGGTATCGGTGCCAAACACCTTCAGGTCTGCGTCGACGACACCGTGCTCATCATCTTCACCCATCCGCGACGTCGAGCAGGTGTGATGACCTGCCTGCGTGCCGATGTCCACTTTGATGTCGTCGTACCCCATCTCTTTAACGACGGCAGCCATCAGGTCCAGATTCTTCTTGGCGCGCTGGTCAAAGTCGTCCAGTTTGGTGAAGTTGATTTCGGTGCGAGGCAATCCGAATCGGGTGGTGCCTTTGCCGACACTGAAATAGTTTTTCCATTGTCCAAACTCCTCCATGAACGCAGACAATTGCGTCTGGCGGGGCCCTTCGAGAATGGTATCGATCTCTTTGCGGGTCTTGCCTTGCGCCATCAAGCCCGCGATGTCGGTATTGGGTAGTGATGCGGTTCGCATCATGAAAATCTTGCCGTTTTCCTGTTGCGCTGGCGTGTCGTAGCTGCGTGACATCAGCGTCGGGAAATCGTATTCGACAATCCAGCGTTCTTTGTTTTTTGGCTTCGTCCCGGTAGCCGTCAGAAACAGGTGCGAGACCGGGAAGCGACCGACAAGATCAGCGTCGTTGCCAATCCCGTGCTTCCACTGATCGCTTACCGACATCTTCAGGATTTTCGGTACTTCGTAGGCGCCCGCACACACTACAACCCTGCCGCCGTTGGCGATTGTCGGCAGCCCTGATGTCGGGTCAAGATACTCCACGCCATGGATGTCTTTTTTCGATTGATCGGCGACAAGACGAATCACCGGCGTTTCGTTCAACACTGTGAAATTCGGGAAGCGTGAGTCACCGAGCAGCTCTGTGATGACTAACGCGCCAGAGAATCGCGCACCCACTGGACAATACTTGCAGGTGCCTGTCGCCATGCAGCGTCGCTCACGGGCAAGCGGCATATGACCCGGTGTGATGTCGAGCTTTTCGAATGCTTCGATCATCTCGCCATCCGCTTCAAGAAACGGGTAGGGCGGCATGGGGTAGGGCTTGCTGCGCGGAGGGTCCTGATCGTCGCCACAAACGTGCAGGTATTCATCGGCACGGCAGTAGTAAGGCTCAAGCGTGTCGTAGCCGTAGGGCCAGTCGCCGCCATAGCCGGTTGCCGAATAGAAACGGAAGTCCTCGGGCTTGAAGCGCATGCTCCAGCCACCCCAGTGCACGGTCGAACCGCCTTGGATCATCATGCGGGAGCCAACAGAGTCCCACAGTGTGCCGCCGGTCGAGGGGTTGTCACCTGTTCGGTCGTAGCATTGCGTGTAGGGCTTTTGCCAATTGACGACGTAGTCCCACCAATAGCGACGATCTTTCATTGCGACCGCTGGGCCGGCCTCAAGCATCAGAATGGAGGTGTCATTGTCGGCGAGCAGCAATTCGCGTGCGAGCGTGGACCCGGCGACACCCGAGCCAATGATGATGTAGTCGTAACTCGGCGTGCTCATGAGTCGCCACCTTTGTAGGTACGAACGGGTGGCACGCGTCCATAACGCGATCCGGCAATGTAAGCGCGGTGGTTTATTGAGAACACAGCTTCTTTCGTCGGATCAGTGGTCGCCACAAACTTACGGAATCCACCCGTCACTATTTGCACGCTGATAAACTCGTTAACGACGAAGTGCTTTGCGTGGGCCAGCGCCGTTAATGGTGGGCCGTCGGGAATACCATTGGCGAAAAACAAACGATCGAATGCCGCTTCCTCGCCGTACAGGTCGATTAACTCGTCCACTACGACGATGGCGTTGGCATACTCCAGCACATAGCTTGGTCGTGACGTCGCTCGCAGATTGACGAACTCGAGCCAGGAACTCTTCAGTCCAACCGAGTCGTTGACCACGTTCTTCCAGGCGTGGCCGATCGCCGCAAAAATCTTCCACAGGGACTCTGTTTCGCTCGCGGTCAGCGGGCGCGGATTGGTGGGCAGAAGCTCCGGGGTGAGGGGGCGATGACAATGGTCTCCCCCGATCATGGACACGCCATCATCAGCCATTTGCACACCCCTTTTTCCCCAACCCCGTCGCGGAGTGTAGGCGATTGGAGGAGTTATGACGAATTGCTGCTCGGCGGGTTGTACATCGTCCCCGATTCGCTGAGTATTGCGCCGGGGAACGAAGACTATTTGGGGACGAGAATGATCTCACCACTGACGATGCGTCGCTGGCCGGCGCTGATTGTTGCTGCCTTTCTCATTTCTGCTTGTGGCGGCGGTGGTGGCGGTGCGCCTGCAGGCGGCGGTGGCGGTGGTGGCACCACCAACCAACCACCCAGCTTTTCCAGCGCGACGGACTTCACTTTCGCGGAGAATGTGATCGTGACGTTCACACTCACTGTGACCGATCCGGATAGCTCGAGCGTGACGATTACTGAAGTCGGTGGAGGCGATAGCGGCTTGTTCTCGCTGGATACCAACACCGGCGTGATCACAGCGACGACGCCGACCGGTGAGTTCGATTTCGAAGACCCACAGGATGGCGATCAGAACAACGTCTATCAGCAGGAAATTCGACTGTCAGACGGGGTCAACACCGTCACGGAAACGATTACGGTGACGATCACGAACGTTGATGAGGGACCTGAGTTCGTCGACCAGCCGGAGTTCCAGCTGAATGAGAACGCGACCGGTCCGATCCTGACGTTCACCGCTGCAGATCCGGAGGGTGCAACGGTCAGCAATTTCCAGATCACCCAAATATCGAAACTGGGTGAGCCAGTAAACGCGCAGCGACTGCTGGATGCTTTCGCTTTGGACGCGGTGACCGGTGAGTTGAGTGTCGTCATTCCATTCGATGCCGAGGTCGAAGGGACACAGGACGTCATTTCGATTGGTGTCTCGGCTTCCGACGGAGCGGTTGAGGGTTTCGGTGATGTCACCATCCGCCTTGTCGATTTACCGAGCCGGCTAACTGATGCAGTAAGGATCAGTGGCCGCGATCTGTTGACGCCGCTGGGTGATACCGCGTCTGCGGTTGGAGACATCGACGGAGATGGTTTCGACGAAGTGTTCGTTAGCGAGCGCACGGACGAATCGGGCGTAGAGACCAGCTATCTGTTGTGGGGCGCGTCTCTGAATGCTGCTCTGGCAGCCGGCGCCACCGACGATGCCGTCCAGAATCTCGCACTGGCAGATCGAGTGGTAATCACGGGCGACGATCGCTCGCAGACGGTGCGTCGAAGCCGACTTACCGGTGTGGAAGTCGGCGATGTCGATGA
The DNA here is from genome assembly GCA_039027435.1 of Pseudomonadota bacterium. Classification (GTDB taxonomy): domain Bacteria; phylum Pseudomonadota; class Gammaproteobacteria; order Steroidobacterales; family Woeseiaceae; genus CALBPI01. The sequence goes on from JBCCKF010000016.1 coordinate 49,100, forward strand.
TGATGGTCGTGACGATATGCTGGTGCTCATGCGCGAGGCGCGTGACAGCTTCGCTGTCGAGAACGACGACAACGGACCGCTAGCGTATTTGGTATGGGGTTCGACGTTCGAGCGCGGCATGACGGATTCGCTATCGCTAACGGCACTCGGCACTACCGAAGGCGTATCGATTGGTGGAACCGAACGCCCGGCCGCGGTGCGACTCACAGGCACCGGCGCAGACTTCGATGGCGATGATCGTGATGAGGTCGTGTTGGCTGCGCCTGATCAAGGGCGTGTTCTGGTGTTGTTTGGAGAAGCACTTGTGGCCGCGGGCGGCAGTATCAATATCTCGACGGCTGGAAGCTCGGCGGTGGTCACGCTTCAGAGCGAGGCACCCGGAAATATTCTTCAACAGATTGGCAATCGCTTAGCTGTGATTGACGATCTGACTGCAGATACTGTGCCGGAGCTTGTGATCGGTGGTGAGGGACTCGAGCCGGCGTTTGAGAGTGGCGTTTTCATCGTCGATGGCGCGTTGATTGCGGGTGCGAAGAGTGTTTCTGATCTGGTCAACATCAGTGCTGCGGCGAACGACGCGGCGGTGATCGAAGCGACTGTTGCCGAAGTCACGGCGGATTCGGTTGCGACCGCCGGTGATGCTGACGATGACGGATTGTCTGATCTTGTGATCGGACATCGCGGCAATGCGGGTGTGACTCGAGTCGCATCTATTGTCTACGGGGCGACAATCGCAGCGGCATTCGGATCGAACGATGAAATTTCTCTCAACTTCAGTTCGGTCAATGACGGTGTTGCGATTAGCGATGACGGTTCCGCAGCGTCACAAACGATTGATGTGGATCCCGTGACGGTTCAGTGGATCGGAGACGCAGACGGTAATGCCGGCGACGAATTGCTCGTGGCAGTGCCAAATGAGAGTCCGCTCAATCGTGCCGAGGCCGGACAGCTCCTACTGTTCTCGATTGCGAATTTGACTGCAGGCACGGTAGACCTTCGCATCGACAGCACCGCGCCGGATGCTGCGTTGGTCCGTGTACTGCAGGGCTACGGCGCTGGCGTTCGCTCTGGAAGGGAATTGTTCGTCGCGGACCTTGATGGTGACGCGGCGCTCGAAGTCGGCACGGCAAGCGCTACCGCTGGCAGCGATGCTAGTGGCAGCGACTCAGGCGCAATCGTCATTTTGTCTGATGCGATCACGACAGGCGCGGCGACTCAGGTCGAGGCGACATCTGATTTGGCAACCACCGTGGTGGTGGAGGCGCCGTAGGCTGACAAAATGGGCGAATTCGGGTATTGTCCGCGTCCGCTCGATGGAGAGGTGCCGGAGTGGTCGAACGGGCTTGACTCGAAATCAAGTGTGCGCGCAAGCGTACCGTGGGTTCGAATCCCACCCTCTCCGCCAAACCAAAAGCCCCTTGAATGGGGCTTTTGTGTTTCCGGGAGGGTGATTGGGATTTGAACCCGTGTTCGATTAATCGGCCTCAGCCGATTAACGAGGAGCCCTGCAGGGCGACTCAATCCCACCCTCTCCGCCAACGCTTCATCGCGAGTCATTGGCCTGTAGGTGTAGCCGAATTCGAAAAATCGCTCATTTCAGCGTTCGCCGCTTGCGACGAAAGACTGCATCTTTGACGCTGCCTTTCAATGCAACTCTTACCTCTATACCGGCCTCCTCAGACTCTGTTGTCTTTAGTGTTGCCCATTTCTTTTCGGCAAGGTTGTCGGCTGACGCGATAATTTCGAAGGGTATAGTCGCGATATGCACCGGAGGGTGGACGCCGTCAAAAATAGCCACGCCTTGGGCGGACGCTTTTGAGTAGAGATGAAACACCTCCCTTCCGACACGGACAGGTATCAGATTCCAATCCTCGGATGTGTTAAGAAAACATTCCTGATCGCCGCGGGGGAACTGACGGACAAAAAAGGACATAAGTTCTTTACGGTCTCGCATTCCCTGCAGGGCAGACGGAATGCCCCCTAAAACTAAGAGCGCGACCAGTGCAAGAATCATCCACAAATCCACTTGAATTCCCTGCTAGTGCCAAGGTATCGCATTTCGCAACCTGGCCACTGCGTTTCGCATTCCTCGCGTAGACGCGGATCGGGCGCTGCCGGGCTGGTGCATTTCCAGGTGACCTGGTTTTGTTCGTCGATGACCGTCTCAAAAACGATCTCAGTGTTCTCTACGTCGTGTAGTGTTCATCGTAGATCCTCGGTAAACGAGATTTCAAGTACGCACCCAATATAGATGCTCACATTAATTGGATGCGAAAAGCTCAAGGAGCGAAAGCAGTATGAACCAAGTCAAGCAATGGCTGCATAAGCTATCCGATGTCCAACGCGATAGCGTGTTCTGGTTCATTGCTCTGCTTTGTTTACTTCCAGCGATCAAGGCGGGCGTGCTATTCCCGAATGCATGGCTTGATCCGTCAGGTCGTGGCTTGCTTGCGGTGAATCCACCGAACATCTTCGGATGGTTCTCGATCGTGCTCGGTGCGGCTGCGATTGTGTTCGCGAGTAAACGCCAATTCTGGTTGGGATGGCTGGTCGCGTTTACGCACTGGATCACTGTCGCCGGTGTCCGTACCGATTTGTTCGCAGTTGATTTCGCGTATTCGGTGCTCGCGCTATCGATGTTCGTTTGCTTTGTGCTGCGCGGTCGCGCCAATTCCCTAGCCTTCGCGGGATTCGTGGCTGTGCTGATATGGTTAACCCGTTCCAATGAAACACTGACGTTTCCAGCGATCGCCATTCTGTTGCTAAGCACCATTGTCATGCGGCTGATCGTTGAAGCGATCCGCCAGAATTGGCCACTCGCGAAGCAGCTCGGTAAACGGAATGTTTTTGCATTGACCGGAAAAACGTTGCTGTTGTGGTGGCCAATGTTGCTGCTGATCGGTGCGGGTTTCTACATCAGCGATGCACTCAAGACCGGCACGGAAAACGCGCTTTATGCCCAGGAAATCGTAACCCCGCACTGCACGGTCGATGGGGCAGACGTCGATGCGGTGATTCCCTGCACCCGAAAACGACTTCGGCTAAAGGAGTATGAGGACATCATCCTCAAGCCGGACGCCGTTCGAGGGCTGCGACAGCGTGATTTTCGAGTCGCTTTGAGCACGCTCTCGCGTCAGTTGAGACCATTGATCGGCGATAAGCCTGCGACGGACCTGACGAATCCATTGCGAGCCGCGCTGAACGCAAGTAAACACGACGAAGCGGCGGCGTTGCTGGACGATGTCGATCAGGCGTTGTCTTCACTGGAAGTCTCAGAGCCGTTACAGGTTGCTCAAGTTCGTGCCCCGGCTGAACGACAGGTCACACATCTCAGATCGATGCTGGTGCATCTCGCCGACAACCCGGAAGAGCTCTGTGTATTGCGAGCCTTCGATTACGTAGAAGTGATTGAGGAGCCTCAGGGTGCTGCTTTTTCATGTCCCACCGGATATGGCGCTCCGACAAACGTCGATCGCAGTCCTGAGATGGAAAGCACGCTTCCCGAGCCGGAGGTCTACGCGCTGCGTCGTATTGGTTTCTTTGACAGTGCGTACCGCTCGATCAATCGCGACTACGACGAGCACCAGTTCGAACTCCGCGAAAAGGCAGACTCCATGCGCCAGCGTGCTGGCGGCAGCATCGCGCGTGCACGGAACGAGGCTGAGAGTTTGTTTGATCTGGTGCCAAGAACGACCGGCATGCAAACGCGCGACTGTGACTTCCTGGAGGCGAAATGTGGCGCGAGTAACTATGTAATCGATGAGCTTAACGAGGCCTACGAGGCGCAGCGGAGCGCATCGCATCGTGACTACATCGATGAACTGGATCGGCTGCAAGGCGATGCGAACGGCAGTGTTGACGTGTTCGTTGCCAACGCTGAGCTGGCGCTTTCAGGACGTCTTGAAACGGCCCGCGAGTTTTCTCTACAGGCCGTTCGGCGCATTGAAACAGGCGCGAACGTCGTGGGTACGGTACTGCAACTTCTCCTGATCGTTGCGATTATCAAGTCGCTGCTTTACGTCTTCGCGCGCGTCATATTCGACAAACGCAACAAGATTGACGTTGACCTGTCCGAGTCTACCGGTCCGGTGATTCAGGGTACGGTGCGACAAACCGCCGAAGTTGAGATTCCTGCCGACTATGATCGCGACATCTACTACCGCGCCAATTTCCAACCCCTGGGTCCTGCTGCGCGATTCAGCATTCCGCAGTGGACCAAGAGCTGGCTAGCACGCATTCGCTTCGGCACGTGGCACATGTCCCGCGCGGCATTCCCGCTTGAGCATGGCGACGGGCTGACCTTCAACTCGGTCGAGGCGGAACACCTCGTCGACTGGGCGATGAAGCCAGGCGAGGAAGTTGTGTTTCGCTATGACAACTTTGTGGCGATGAATAGTGAGGTCGAGCTCAATACCGTGATCAGTCTGCGCGTATCCAACCTATTGCTCGGGCGACTGATTTGGCACACGGCACGCTGTACGGGCGAGCGGGGCAGGTTAATTCTTCGCACGCGTGGAAAGCCGGCAACTGCGGCTCAGGTCAAACAGAGCATTCCCGCAACGCGACTCATCGCATTTAATCGCGATGCACGATTCTCGGTCGACAGCCACCTGACCCCACAGGATGTTTTTTTGAATGGATTCAATCTCAGCCGCAGCGACGATGCCGATGCGACTGAGAACGGGATCCTGATCGTAGAAGCAGACGCACGTGATGGTGGTCTTTTGATCGGCACGCTCCGCTTCGCTCGCAATTTCCTGTTGCCGATTTAGTCGTGACCTATCGTTGCTAGGCTTTTTCAAAGGCCGTGCGATTTTCGCCACTCGAGTTGGTCACGTGAAACCCAATCACATTGCCGTCTTCATCACGTGCGAATCTCACGCTGCGAATGATGCCGTCGCCGATAAACAGATCCTTCTCGACTGAAATTAGTTTGACGTTGCCGTGACGGATACTGTTTGCATAGAGTGCATCGCCCTTAACGACGAAGTTCAGCATTAACTCCAGCTCGACGTTGAAATACACGCCTTCGTACTCGCCGAAAGTGTCGAGTTGGTTTGAGTCATCAAACGTGATCTTTGGTGCATCGCTATCGTTGTAGGTCAGCGATGTGATGGCACCATCCTCGCCAGCGTTGAACGTCATGGTGCGGTTGCCGTAGGCACGAATCAAAAACTGATTGCTGTCGACAGGCTCCATCAGGAATGTCGCTTCGCCGTTTGCGGTGGTGTACAGCCGATCGTCTTCCCGTGTGATCTTCACAATCCATGCTTTACCGAGACGATAGACGCCGACAAAGCGCTCCAGTTGTTCCTCCGTCAGCTGGACCGGCTCATTCGCGTCGGTCGGGGAATCGCTGGGGCTGTCTTCTTCGGACGTGTCTTGGCGCTCAGGGAGCAGCGTATCGACATAGAGGTTGGCGATATACCCAGTATCGGTACGGAAGTTATGTGCGACAAAAATGGCGGTATCCAGTTCGGGCAATAGGACGATTTGTGTGGTGTGTGACGCCCAGCTGCCGGAGTGGGTGATGTATTTCGTGCCCCGATACTCATCCACATCGATGCCATAGGCATAAGTATTTTCTCCGCCATCGTTGAGCGGCCGGGTGGTCAGCATCCGATCGACCACGGCTTGCTTGTCAGCGGGTGGCGACATCAGGAAGTGCATCCACTTGCGCATGTCTGCCCCATTGGAAATCAAACTGCTGGAGCCCAGCGCCGTCGTGTTGTTGGCGTCACGGGTGTGTTCGCCTTTCGAGTTCAATGAATAGGCGCCGGCGAGGTTCGGAATCAGCTCGCGCCGGTTGTCCTTGAAGAATGTGTGTTCCATCTCCAGCGGCGCGAAAACGTTGTCGGTTGTCCAGTCTCTGAAAGACTCTCCGGTGACTTCTTCAACGATGGCGGCGAGCAACACGTAACCGGTGTTTGAATACTGGTATCGAGTACCTGGGATGAAGTCCAACTCCTTCTGTGCGTACGCCAGGCGAATCATCTGATCAAAGGCAATGCGGTCCGATGAGGGCCAGCGCATTTGCCACAACAGATTGGTCCAGTTCTTTACGCCACTGGTGTGGTGCAGCAGGTGGGCGATCGTGATCGTATGCCCGTAGTCCGGGAAGTCGGGCAAGTACTTGCGAATATCGTCATCGGCGGAGAGCTTACCGGCTTCCTCGAGCTCGGCGATTGCGTAACCGGTGACGGTCTTGGCGATGGAGGCGAGATCAAACGCAGTCTGTTCGCTCACAGGGACCTGGTGTTCGGCGTTCGCGATACCGTCGAAACTGGTGTACACCGCTTCGCCGTTCTGAACGATCGTCACGTAGGAGCCGAAGGCCGTGTACTTCGAACGCCAGTCGTAAATCTCTTGTGATACGGAGTCGAATTTCTCGATGTTTGATGCCGCGAATACTTGCGTGCACAGCAACAGAATGAGCAGTGAAAAATATCTCACGGTTTGTCCTTATTTCTATTTTGAATTCGACTTCGCGGAACGCGTTTCGGGGGTTGTCTCAACCGGTAGGGTGGCGACCATGCTCTCGATGCTGACGAGCCAGTTGTCCCGAAGCTCGTCGATCGCTGCTGCCTTATTGCCGGATGCGAGATGGTCGATGATGCGTTGGTGGGCAGGCACCGAATCGGCGGCCATGGCATCACTCCAAAACGCGTATTCGTAGAGCACAACTTTGACTCGCAAGTCTTCGATGATCTTGTGTGCGGTTTTGTTTCGGTAGTCACGAATCAGCGCCTGGTGAAATTTGCGGTCGAGCAAGAGCGCCTCGTTGGACGATGCTGCCTTCGCCATCTCGGCGTTAATTTCCGATAGCTTCTCGAGAGCTTTGTCGTCGTACTCGATATCGCGGATCGCCTCGCACTCGAGCGTTGCCATGAGTTGATAGACCTCATCTGCTTCCTCGCGGCCAAGCTCCGCGACGAAAAAGCCGCGATTGGCGATGTAGGTCACGATGCCGGATTCAGAGAGTTGAGTTAACGCCTCTCGAATCGGTGTGGCGCTGACGCCGAGATCTTTCGCAAGTTCGGGTAGGGACAAGCGCTCGCCCTGTTTGACCTGATCGGAGCAGATGTAGCCGATCAGCATTTCTTTGATCTCTTGACGGAGAATTAACTTCTTCAGCATAAATCGAATATACAATATCGTATACGATTTGTAACCCCTCAATACGTTGGCAACCACTGAATCGCTCTGGAGCGCATGGCACGCCTGATGTCACATGCGTGATCAGTAAGTGCGCGCCGAGTGTACAAAGCGCTACCTTATACTTCTGCGAATTTTTTTGAGCATCAAGATGAAGAACTGGAACGAGATTCGCACCGCGGCGAGTGTCGCGAGAACCGGCACTGTGAGCGCGGCAGCACAGGAGTTACAAATACATCGGGCGACGGTGAACAGGCATATTGAAGTGCTCGAGGCCGAGTTGGGTTCGAAATTGTTTCTCAGATCGGCGAGGGGTTATACGCCGACTGACCTTGGCGAGTCGCTTTTGCGGATAGCGAATGCAACAGATTCGCAGTTTGCAGAGCTTTCACGTATGGCACGGTCCAGAGCAGGCGCGCTCCAGGGGGTGTTAACGATTGCCGCGCTGGATATGCTTGTTCCGGACATATTGCCTTCGATCATTAAGTACTGCGATCAGAATCAGAACATCAAGGTTCAGTTGATCACCGGTCCGACGCTTGCCCGTTTGGAGTATGGCGATGCAGACATTGCCTTTCGGATCGGCGTGATGCCCTCAGACCCGGACTACGTCGTTGTGCCTTTTCACGAGTATTCAATCGGGTTGTTTGTATCGAGCGACTATGCGCAGCGACGTGGGATACCTGAGAGCTACGAGGACTTCGGATCTCACGACTTCATTACCTCTACCGAAGAACGCCATCGAAAAGCGCCTTTTATGGCATGGCTCTTGAAACGCGTTCCGGCCGATTCGATGCGTTTTTCTTGTAATGAAATGCCCGAAGTCATGAGGGCGGTATTGGCCGGTGTCGGAATAGGGTTTATCCCTCACAGTCTGGTTGGAGATCGGGAAGATCTTGTTGAGATACTGTGGCCTCGAAAGCGATGGTCCATTAAATCTTGGCGTGTGACACATGCCGATCTTCATCGTTCGGCGAAAGTTCAGGGTTTTCTCAAGGTATTGGGTTCTATCGATTCGGCCTAACCTGCTCGCGTTAACGCTGGGGCAAGGCCAGGAAATTTTGCGCAGGGTTCCGTGCAACACGAGCGAACGGTGTTCTGCGGTCGATTTGCGATGACATCGTCGAGCCGCACCGTCGAAGTCGTCACGCGCAATTGTCGGAGATTGGTCAAGTCGAAGATCGTTTCTGTCGAAATTAGTTTTCTCCGGTTTGGTGAACGTCTATTGGACATGGCGATAGACTGTTTCGAGTTTGTCGATTTGCGAAAAATCTGCGCAACCCCTGCGCATTTGCTGCTCTGTTGGTCCGACCTTACAGGTGCTATCCCTGACTCGAGTCTCCCCAACACAGAGGACG
>JBCCKF010000017.1:0-27653 GCA_039027435.1 Pseudomonadota bacterium
CTCCAGTTATGGGCACCACATTTTGTAGTCGCACCAGTGACCTCTTCCTTACCAAGAAAGTGCTCTACCGCCTGAGCTATATGGGCGTATTTTCAATGCCAACGCGTTTTGGCGAGGATTCAGCACTTGGAGCGGGTGATGGGAATCGAACCCACATCATCAGCTTGGAAGGCTGAGGTTCTACCGTTGAACTACACCCGCCTGCGTCTGCTTAATCCTGCGCCTTTCGGCCCTGTCGCCTGTTTTCCCTCAGCCGCTAAAAAAGCCAGATCACCAGCAACAATGATCCGGCGAGCCGGTCACCCAGCCCTAACTCACTTAAATTTTGTATCGCTCTGTTTGGTGGAGGGGGTAGGATTCGAACCTACGTAGGCATAGCCAGCAGATTTACAGTCTGCCCTCGTTGACCGCTTGAGTACCCCTCCGCGAAGTACAGCCCGCTATTGTCCATCCGCTGGACAGCCTGTGTCAACACGATTTCAAACGAAATTAGTGGCTTCTGGGGCCCCTCCAATTACTGCAGCGGCTGCACTCGTCGGCACCAGTGCCAGGGCTCATAAATGTAGCCAGCAGCATTGTCGCGTGGGTAACTCATTGTAAATCCATGGTCTTTTGCGTTCTTTGCCAGCCATTCGAACGCCGGGCTGCGCTCGAAGGCCTCGACCAGCGGCGGAACGCCCGGCGTGGCAATGTCGACAGCGCATCCTGTGTGATGCTCACTGCAACCTGGGGCCGCGTTGACCTTCAGAATCTCCTCAAGCCCCTGACCCTTATCGAGTTTCTGACGAATCAGCGAAGCTTGATAGTCGTAACTCCGATAGCCACTGACCAGGAGCAGATCGATACCCTCGGCTGCCGCGGCCTGGCGCATGCCGACCCACTGACCGGCGGTAACGGGCTCCAGCAGTTGCTCGCGCCCTAGAATATTGGGCCCGGCACTCACCAGCGATTGCGCTTCCCTGAACACCGGGAGTCCGCGTCGTTGCGCAAAATCTTCGGGGATTCCAATCCCCTGAAGTATTTGTTCTAGGCTTTCGCCAGACATCGCTCGTGATCCTGAAAATACGGCCCGGTAGTGTAACAGCCACCGAGCGGACATCGAGGCGGATACAATGCGCCGGATGAGCAAAGATACGATCTTCCAGTCAGAGGGTGCGGCGCGGGTTTCGTTTCGATTCGATGACGCGGTCGCTCGGGTGTTTCCGGACATGATCAATCGTTCGGTGCCTGGTTACGCCGCATCACTGGACGGCATCGCCCTGATCGCCCATCAGTCGATCCGTCCGGAAGGCCGAGCCTACGATCTAGGTTGCACGCTGGGCGCAGCGACTCTCTCAATGGCCCAGGGCATAGGCCAACGGCCTGCCCAGCTCGTCGGCATCGACCTAAGCGAGCCGATGATTGCTCGTTGCCAAGCGGATCAGCGCTTCCAGGAGCTCGCGCAACAGGTGCATTTCCACACCGCAGATATCACCGAGTTTGACTACGAGTCCGCAGACCTCGTGGTCTTGAACTACACGCTGCAGTTTCTTGCTCCGGAGCAGCGTGCGCCGCTGCTGGAAAAGCTCTACCAATGCCTCAATCCCGGCGGCGTGTTGGTACTTGCCGAGAAATTCCACTTTGAAGAACAGGGCGTCGCGGACCGACTCACCCGCCTTCACTTCGACTTCAAACGCGCACACCACTACTCCGACCTCGAAATTGCGGGCAAGCGCTCAGCACTGGAGAACGTCCTGATCACCGATACACGGGAAACGCATGCCCAGCGACTGGAGTCCGCTGGCTTCGAAGACGTTGTCCTCTGGCACAGCGCTATCAACTTCGGCGCTTTTCTGGCCTGCAAACCCGATGCATGAACTGACCCCGCAGCTGATCCGAGATCACCTGGGAACCGGCAATTTCGCGGGCTGTGCTGAAGCGCTATCGAAAGCGCGCCCTACGTCCGAGCTCCGGCACGGGGACTGGCCGACGTGGGCTGCGGCGCTCGCCGGACTGCCCGACGCAGTGGATCACTACGCGCTTGGGCACGCCGCGCCGACACTGGTCATCGATGAATCGGCGGATGCAACTCAAACGCGTGAGCATTTGATGACACTACGCCCTTGGCGCAAGGGACCTTGGCAGTTCGGTGAGGTCTCCATCGATACGGAGTGGCGCAGCGATCTGAAGTGGGATCGCATAGCTGCCGCGGGCATTGAATTCAATGATCGCCGCGTACTCGATATCGGGGGCGGCAATGGGTACTTCGCATTCCGATGTGCGGCCGCCGGGGCACGCGAGGTCCTCAACGTGGATCCAACGCTGCTGTTTTTCGCGCAGTATCTCGCATTCACCCAGCACGTGCGCATTCCGACTGTTGGGATGGCACCAATACGCTTCGAGCAGCTCCCTGACATGCGCCCGTTCGATCTGATCCTTTCTATGGGTGTGCTCTATCACCGTCGCGACCCGATCGAACACCTGAGGGAAATCGCAAGGCGATTGAGTGAGCAGGGCGAGGTGGTATTGGAAACGCTCATTCTCGAAGGTTCGCAGAACACGGAGCTGATTCCGGACGATCGCTATGCGCGCATGCGCAACGTCTGGAGTCTGCCGACGATCTCGCGTCTGGGTGACTGGCTTGCCGAAGCCGGCTTCACCGACATCGAATGTCATGACGTCACCCGCACCACCACGGACGAACAACGCCCGACCGAATGGATGGTTTTCGAATCACTGGAACACGCGCTGGATCCGCACGATGCGAACCGCACGATCGAGGGGTATCCGGCGCCCACCAGAGCCATGCTCAGTGCGAGGCGTGGCTGATCATGGCATTGGGTTTCGACACGCTGGTTCCCGAACAAATCCTCGATGCGATCGAGTGCAGCGGCCTGCAGTGCACCGGCGAATTGCTGGCACTGAATAGCTACGAAAACCGAGTCTACCGAGCCGCACTCGAAGACGGACAGCGCGTCGTCGCGAAGTTCTACCGACCGGGCCGTTGGAGCGACAACGCGATTCTTGAGGAACACGACTATGCGCTTCGACTGCGCGAGAGCGAGCTCGATGTCGTCGCACCGATGACGTTCGATGAAGACACACTGCTGCACATTGACGGCTTTCGACTCGCGATTTACCCCTGCGTAGGGGGGCGCTGGCCGGCGCTGGAAGACGAGGCGCTCCTGAAACAAATCGGTCGACTTGTGGCGCGCATGCATCTGGCCGCAGAGCGTTTCCGTTTCCACCACCGTCCGGCTATTGATGTGGTGCGGTTCGGGTGGGAGGCTCGCGACGCCGTTCTGGAGAGCGATTTCATGCCACCCGAGCTTGAGGCCGCTTATGAGTCGGTCACCGACGACCTGTTGGAAAATGTCGAACAACAGATGGCGACGCTACATCACACGACGCTTGCGATTCACAACGACCTGCATCCAGGCAACCTACTGCACGATGGCGATACGCTGCATGTCGTCGATACGGATGATGCCGCCAACGGCCCAGCCATTCAGGACCTATGGATGCTGCTCTCCGGCGACCGCGATCAGCAAGCCCTGCAGCTGGATGCTGTACTCGCGGGTTACCAGCAGTTCCGGGATTTCGACTTCAATGAACTCGGACTCATCGAGCCGCTACGCACTTTGCGAATCGTGCACTACGCGGCATGGCTCGCGCGTCGTTGGCATGATCCCGCTTTTCAGCGAGCGTTCCCGTGGTTCGATGGCGCGCGATACTGGAACGAGCATATCCTGGCGCTGCGCGAACAGCAGGATGCACTGCAAACACCGTTCACGCTCGCGAGCGCTTAACCGGCGTATACCTCGAGGACACCGCAAGCAACCACGGGAGCGGGCTGCGCGACACTCGCCTCGCTCAAAGGACCAAGCACCAGCACCGATCGTCCACTGAATGCGTCCAGCGATTCGCCGGTATCTCTCAGAAGCGAAAACTTGCCTTGCCCGAACTCAGAAGCATCGAACTCTCCCAGCAGAACCGAGGGAGTGGCAATCTCGCAGCCTGCAGCTTCAGATCCGACCACACTGTAGCGCCCGGAACCCAGGCCATCGATAGCACCGCCAATGACAATTTGTTGCTCGTTAGGGAGCAACACTAAAGCGCCCTTTGTACCGCCAGCGATTTCAGCTTCAAGTCTTGCAACCAGTGCCCGTGGCCCACTGGCTGTCGCAACCTCGGCGCCAGACCCAAGATGGTCGGGCATCAGAGGCTCCGGCCGCTGTCCGCAACCCGCGGTGAATACCACCAGACCGACAATGGAAATCCAGGTTCGCATGCGAAGAGTCTCCAGGAAGTACAACTAAAACCGGCGCCTCGGTTCTTTCGAGCGCCAATACAGTAACAGCACCAGGCCGAGCACCATACCGCCAAGATGCGCAAAATGCGCGACCCCGGTTTGTCGGCCCGTGACGCCAAGGTACAACTCGAGCAATCCAAACAACAGCACCATGTATTTAGCTTTCATCGGAATGGGTGGCATCAGCAGCACAATACGCTGGTTAGGAAAGGTCATCCCGAACGCCAGCAACACTCCGAACACCCCGCCTGACGCCCCGACCATAGGCGGCAGTGGCTCTCCCGTTACAAAGCTAAGTGAGAACTGACCCAGCGCCCCGCCGAGCACACAAAATAGATAGTAGAAGGCGAATCGTCCTGTTCCCCACCGATACTCGAGGCTGCGGCCAAACATCCAAAGCGCGAACATGTTGAATGCGAGGTGCGCCCAGTCCGCATGCACGAATCCATAGGTCAAGGGCTGCCAAAACCGAAAGTAGGGCAGATAGGTCCAAAGCGCGAGATCCGACGCAAACCTGCCAAGCGAAGTCATACCACCGAGCACGAAGATGCCGGCGCAGCTCAGCAAAATCGCAAAGATCGCGGGTGGAAATGTGTCCTGTCTGTACGGTGACTGCATGCCGGGTGTTTGTGGTCGGACGAGCGACGCAGTATAACGACACCCCCCGCGATCCCCACTATCCGATCAATTCTGGAGACGGAATGAGCCCGCGTCGACCGCGTATCGAAGTCTCTGGCGCACGCCAGAACAACCTTCGCAACCTCGATATTGACCTGCCACTCAACGAGTTGATTGTAGTGACCGGGGTCTCCGGTAGCGGCAAGTCTTCATTGGCGTTCGACACGATCTACGCCGAAGGGCAACGTCGCTACGTCGAGACTTTCTCCCCCTACGCGCGCCAGTTCCTCGATCGCATGGACAAACCGCAAGTCGATCAGGTGCGCGGGATTCCGCCAGCGATCGCGATCGATCAAACCAACCCGGTGCGCACCTCGCGCTCGACGGTCGGCACGATGACGGAGTTGAACGACCACCTGAAGCTGCTGTATGCACGCGCGGCTGACTTGTATTGCGACGCGTGCGCCGAGCCGGTCAGAGAGGACACACCGCAGTCCATATGGGAGCAAACCTGCGATCAATTGAACGACGCACGCGTGGCAATCGCGTTCAAACAAGAGATCCCCGAGCAATTCAGCGTGGAAGAAATGCGGGCGTTTCTCTCGCAGCAGGGTTACACGAAGATTCTTGACGAACAGGATGATCACCTGGTGGTGGTGCAGGACCGATTGCGAATCCGCGAATCATCTCGAGATCGCTTTTTCGAAGCCGTGGAGGCAGCGTTTGCCCGTGGCAGTGGACACCTGCAGATCGTGGATCTGGACACGGACAAGGTGCGGCGCTACTCGAACATGCTGCACTGCGCGGCCTGCGACAAGACGTTCGCCTATCCCACCCCAAGCCGGTTTTCATTCAATTCGCCGCTGGGTGCCTGCCCAACGTGTCGCGGCTTTGGTCGCGTCATGGGTATCGACATGGATTTGGTGGTTCCGGACCCCACCGCAACGCTGCGCGACGGCGCGATCAAGCCCATCCAGACCGGCAATTTCGCTGAACTGCAAACCAGACTGGTAAAGCGCGCGCCCAAAGTGGGTGTGGATGTCGATAAGCCGTGGCAATCGCTCACAGACGAAGAACTCGAGTGGGTGATGGTCGGCGATGAATATCGTCGCGGTGAGGCGTATTGGCCAGGCATCAATGCCGTCTTCGAATGGCTCGAGAGCAAGGCCTACAAAATGCATGTCCGAGTGCTGCTTTCGAGATATCGCAGCTACGAAACATGCCCGACATGCAACGGTGCTCGACTCCAGCCCGACAGCCTGTGTTGGCGGATTGGCTCGCATGATCTGACACGCCGCGTGGCGCCTGAGCTCGCCGGACGCGCGCCCGGTTTGAATATGCATGAGCTCATGTTGTTGCCTATCCAGCGTCTGGCAGAGTTTTTCGCAGAAGTCGAGCTACAGCGCGAGTCGGATGAGGCCCTCTTGATGCTGATGGACGCTATCCGCACTCGCATCGGCTATTTGCGGGACACCGGGCTCGGGTATCTGACACTCGATCGCCAGTCACGGACACTTTCCGGCGGTGAAGTTCAGCGCATCAATCTGACAACGGCACTCGGCACATCTCTCGTCAATACGCTGTTCGTACTCGATGAGCCAAGCATCGGGCTACATCCGCGCGATCTCGAACGGATCAACAAAGTGCTGCTTAGCCTGCGCGATGCCGGCAACACTTTGATTGTGGTCGAGCACGACCCGGCGGTGATGCTAGCCGCTGATCGAATCGTCGATATGGGGCCCGGTCCCGGTGCGGCTGGCGGGGACATCGTCTTTAACGGCAAGCCTAGTGCACTGGCGAAAAGCAAACGCTCGCCGACCGCACCGTATCTGACGGGTGCTCGCAGCGTTGCAGACGCCAGAACGCGGCGTTCACTGGATGCTGGCAATGGCGAGATTGCGGTTTTCGGGGCCTCTCAACACAACCTGAAGCATGTGGACATCAAGATTCCGTTGGGGGGACTGGTCAGTGTCACCGGCGTGTCTGGCAGCGGGAAATCGACGCTCATCGGGGACATTCTGTATCCGGCCCTAAGCCGACACTTTGGGCGTGGCGGCCCAGCGCCGGGACCGCATGACACAGTCACTGGGATAGAAGCGATCGACGATGCGATCTTTGTCGACCAGAGTCCGATCGGCAAAACGACTCGATCAAACCCGGCCAGTTTCGTGGGCGCATTCGACCCGATTCGTAAACGATTCGCAAAGACGCCACTGGCGATCGAACGCGGTTACAAACCGGGAACCTTCAGCTTCAATTCGGGTACTGGCAGATGCCCGACATGCGGGGGTACTGGCTTTGAGCACGTCGAGATGCAGTTCTTGTCGGATGTTTACCTGCGCTGCCCCAGTTGTGATGGTAAGCGTTACCGGGACGAGGTGCTGGAGGTCAAACTGTTTGGCAGTGACGACTCGCAACGACCCCGATCGATCAGCGATGTGCTGGAGCTCACCGTCAGCGAAGCCTGTGAGTTTTTCTCCGATGCGCCCGATGTTCTGGCTCGCTTGCAGCCGTTGATTGACGTCGGTCTCGACTACGTAGCGCTCGGCCAACCGGTGCCCACACTATCGGGTGGTGAGTCACAAAGACTGAAGCTCGCGAAGCACTTGGCCGACGCGGGGAAACGACAGACTGGTCGAAAGCTGTTCCTGTTCGACGAACCGACAACCGGTCTTCACTTCCAGGATGTCGAGACGCTGCTCCAGGCGTTCGATCAATTGCTCGATGCTGGGCATTCTGTGGTGGTGATCGAGCACAACCTCGACGTTATCGGCGCATCGGACTGGGTCATTGATCTCGGGCCGGAAGGCGGCGAGCTGGGCGGCGAAGTTCTGTTTCAGGGCGCACCCGACGCGTTGGTGCGACAAGCCGAGAATGCGACCGGCAATGCACTAAGTGCGTATCGGCGCGCGATCAGAGGGGCATCGCTCGTAGAGGAATCGGCCTCGACTTATGAGGCATCGATCTCCCACAGCACAGCCATCAGCATCCACAATGCCAGGGAGCACAATTTGCGCTCCATCGATGTAGACATACCGCGGGACCGGTTCACCGCGATTACAGGCGTCTCGGGCAGCGGTAAGTCGACGCTCGCTTTTGGCATTCTCTTCAACGAGGGCCAGCGGCGCTACCTTGAGTCACTGAATGCTTATGCACGCCAATTCGTGCAACCGGCGTCGCGACCAGACGTTGATGCGGTAAACGGTATACCGCCCACTGTCGCGATCGAACAGCGCACCAGTCGTGGCGGCCGTCGCAGCACTGTCGGCACCCTCACCGAGATCTATCACTTTCTGCGGTTGTTGTTCGTCAAGCTCGGTACCGCGCACTGCCCCGACTGCAACGTACCCATCGAGCCACAGAGCGTCGATCAAGTCGTCGCAACTCTCATGAAAACCAGTCGCGGCAAGAGCATCACCCTACTGGCGCCGCTGGTTGTTGGGCGAAAAGGGTTCTACACAGATCTCGCCAAATGGGCTGCCAACAAGGGGTTTGAGCGATTGGTCGTCGATGGGGAAGCGCTGGACGTCAATGCATGGCCTCGCCTGGATCGATACAAGACCCATGATATCGACCTGCCGGTTGCGACTGTCGCCGTCACTCCAGAAGATGAGCCGTCACTGCGGGCTGCACTAGAGCGTACATTCGAGTTCGGAGACGGACTGGCGATCGTTGCACCGTCGGCGACGTCGAGCAAACGACGACTGTTTTCGAAAAAGCGCGCGTGCCCATCCTGTCAACGCAGTTTCCCTGAGCTTGACCCGAGGCTGTTCTCGTATAACTCACCGCAGGGCTGGTGCGGAGACTGCCAGGGCACCGGACGCATCACCTATGACGACGACACGCCCCCCGAAACGTGCAGCAGCTGTGACGGAACACGACTGAATCCCGTTGCACTTGCGGTGACGTTGAACGGTGAGACGATCGCTACGTTGAACGACATGTCGGTCATCGATGCCGCGGACTACTTCGCGAAGATGAAACTGGACGGACGGGCCGCTCTGATCGCTCGGGACATCATGAGCGAACTACAGGCACGCCTACAGTTCCTCAAAGACGTAGGGCTTGGTTACCTGCAGATGTCGCGGGCAGCTCCCACGCTTTCCGGCGGGGAAGCGCAGCGCATTCGACTGGCCTCACAACTCGGCTCGAATCTTCGGGGCGTGTGCTACATCCTGGACGAGCCGACTATCGGATTGCATACCCGCGACAATCAGCGACTGCTGCAGACCCTGCTGGCGCTTCAGGCCCAAGGCAACACCGTGGTGGTCGTCGAACATGACGAAGATACGATCCGGGCTGCACAGCATGTCATCGATATTGGTCCGGGCGCAGGACAACGCGGCGGATATGTTGTCGCCACCGGCACTCCAAAAGCGATCGAACGGCACAAAGATTCGCTGACCGGAAAGATGTTGAAGCAGCCGCTCGCACATCCGTTGCGTGAGCGGTGGCGCGACGTCAATCCAAGACGCAAGACAACACCAGTGCTGCGCGTCGAGGGCGCGAGGCGAAACAATCTGCGCCGCGTCAACGTAAGCTTGCCGCTGGGCGCGCTAGTCGCGGTCACCGGCGTCTCCGGCAGCGGCAAGAGCAGTCTCATTCGCGGCGTCGTGCAGGACAACCTCGATCAGCTGATCGCCGCGCGCAATGCTCGCAAGCGAAAAATGCCGGACCTGGTCGATTGCCGCTCGCTCGATGGCTGGGAATCCATCAAGCGTGTTCTAAAAGTCGATCAGACGCCCATCGGTAAGACGCCAAGATCATGTCCAGCAACCTATGTAGGTTTCTGGGACGAGATTCGCAAGTTGTTCGCACGAACAACCGAGGCGAGGATTCGCGGCTACACAGCAAGCCGGTTCTCCTTCAATACCGCCGAAGGGCGCTGCCCCGAGTGTGACGGGCAAGGCATGCGACGGATCGAAATGAACTTCCTGCCGGATGTCAGGGTGCCCTGCGAGGCGTGCGGCGGCATGCGGTTCGCCCCGGACACGCTGACTATCCGTTACCGTGAAAAATCGATCGGCGATATCCTCTTGATGTCTGTCGAGGAAGCGATCCCCTTCTTCGAGGCACACCCGAAGATTCATCATCCGCTGACATTGCTGAACGACGTCGGGCTCGGCTATCTCACTCTGGGCCAGCCAAGCCCCACCCTGTCCGGTGGAGAGGCGCAACGCATCAAGCTGGTCACCGAGTTAGCGAGGGCCAAGCCTTCCCTCGAACCCGGAATCCAGAGCGTGACGGACAATCCTAACCACACGCTGTACGTCCTCGACGAGCCGACAATCGGGTTGCACATGGCCGATGTGGAGAAACTGATTCGAGTGCTCCATAGACTCGTGGACGCGGGTCACTCAGTGTTCATTGTGGAACACAATCTCGACATCGTGGCGGAAGCGGACTGGATTGTGGACCTCGGACCCGAAGGTGGAACCGAAGGTGGGCGCATTGTTGCACAGGGAAATCCGATTCAAATCACTGAAAAACCGAACAAAAGTCTGACAGGAGCTGCCTTGTCGAAGATTTTTTCGGTCGAATCCGGTTAGTTAGACAAATCGGTGGCTTGTATAACCTCAGTGTGATACTGTCGAACACGCGAAGATCAACTGGGGGTGGTCCCACCGCGATGGGCCCGCCAAGGAGATAATTATGGCTACAGACAAAACCGATGCACTCGGGGAGTCCGCCAAATCTACCGGATACTCCATCGGCGCCGTATCCCGTCTGACTGGCATTTCGACTCACACTCTTAGAATTTGGGAGCGCCGATACAGCGCCATCGTGGCGGACCGCACCGATAGCGGTCGCAGGATCTACACCAAGGCTGATATCGAGAAGCTTGCGCTTCTTAAATCGCTATCTGACAACGGCTCCTCAATCGGACAGATCGCTAATCTGTCTACCGATGAGCTCAAGGCCCGCAGAGATCAATTGATCGAGCAGAGCAGCAGCTTGCAGCTCGTCGCGAATGTTGGTTTGGTGCGTGTAGCAGCGTACGGCGGTTTCGCACTGGAAAACCTGCCGGAGCGGATCAACAACCCTGGTCGACTCGAAGTGTCATTGTGCACGACGGACCTCGACGACTTTTCGGACCAGCTGCAACGTGCGGAGCCCGATGTTCTGTTGCTCGAGTTTCCGGTAATCGACACCGAGACACGTTTCACAGTGGGCAAGTTACGCCGGCTAGCCGGCACGCGCCGAGTGATCGTGTTGTTTAACTTCGGTACGACACAGGATCTCGAGGCTCTCGCCGCTGACCGCGTCGAACTTCTGCGCTCACCTGTTACGACGCAAACGCTCTACCAGCTCTTGCGTCGAGGTGCTGAGAATCGTCCTGTTCTTGAGGATGTCGCACCGCCCAAGACTAATCAGTTCGAAGTCAACGCGACTGACGGCGTGCCACGCCGCAGGTTTAACGACGTTGAACTCGCACAGCTCGCTAGAACCTCTACCACGGTGGAATGCGAGTGTCCTAAGCACACCGCCGACCTGGTGCAGAACCTCTGCGCGTTCGAGGAATACAGCCAGCAGTGCGAGTCCCGCAACGAAGAGGATGCGCAGCTGCACAACTACCTCTATCACATGTCGGCCAAAGCACGGGCGATCATGGAAGAGGCGTTGGGTACGCTAGCAGAAGCGGAAGGTTTCCTGCCGAACCGTCACAAGCGGTAGCAGACACCTGAAAGCGGATTGATCCTTCGGGATCAGGAAACCGGTTCGAGACATGCGATTCATGGCATGATCGAACCGGTTTTTTTTGAGTGGCACGGTGGGAAATCGTATCCGGATTTGTATCGTTTTGTGCGCGGCGCTGCTGAGCTTCGACGCACACGCAGCCATTGTGGTGAGCCGAGACCAGAATCTGGCCTATCGGCTCGACTGCGTCGCCGCCCTTATCTACTGCACCGCGCAGCAAGGCGATAGGGGAAAAGCGCTCACCGCAGGATTCGATACCGTCGAATGGCGGGAGCACCGAGAGGAAACGACCCAGCGCATGACGCCAGGCGCTGCGCGGTGGCTGCCATCGCCGAGCGACTGGGACGGGATCAACGGGCGCGGCGCAGTGCCGCTTAAAGACAATGTCCAAACCGCCCTGGCCTCACTAGAGCCAGGTTTGGTCGACGCATTACTTGAGGATTGGCAGAAGCGACAGCGTCGACTGGATCGTATCGCGCTAGAGCTTGAATTGGCCTCTCGCCAAATTGACCTGCCGCGCACTATGCAAGACATCGCGCGGTGGTATGGGACTCGCACTGGACCTACCCCGGATGTTGTGCTGATCGCATCCGGTGCGCCGAAGTCAGGGAGTATCGCGACACGTCATGGAAACCGGATGTATGTCGAAACTACGCTTGGCGACAGCGGGCGAGACCGACTGCCGGTGGTCGCACATGAGTGGGCGCACCAACTGTTCGAACAAATGCCGCCGGCTTTGTCGAGGCAGATAATCACGCAGTTTGAAACAGCGTCGTCGATCTGTGCGGCACCAGCATATCTTCTATTGGATGAGGTCCTTGCGACGGTAATCAGTGACGAGCTGATTGCACGTCAACTCGATCGTAGACCTCAAGATCCACGCTATCGCAACACCACTGAGAGCTACTACGCCGACGTGCGAATCGACAGGCTCGCGAAGGCGGCTTCCGATCTGGTGATCGCATCGATAGAGGGCGGCAGTCGTATCGACGCCGCCTTCGTCACCGCGTATATCGCTATCGCTGATGCCACCTTGGGCGAGACATGCCTCGATCTGAACACCCGCATGAGCATGGTCGGTTTCATCCAGCATGGTGCCGACTACGATGAAACCTACCGCGTCATGCGTGACCGCCTCGCGTTCAAAACCGCAATTATCGACACGGTCGCATCGTCCAACGGATCGGAAACCGGCATTGCGCAGTTCAACGGACTAACGGGTATCGTGCTTAGTGATGCGAATCGAGTCAGCGAGCTTAACGCGCTCGCACCATCGGTCGTGCTTGAGCAGTTAGCAAATAGAGCGCGCGACACAGGCGCTGCAGTCTATTCATTCCAACGCAGTGCGCATGCAGAACTGTATTTTATTGTCGGAAGAAACCCGGTCGCGACGGCCACTGCCGCAATGCATTTTGTTGCCAGAAGGCCAACTCGATTCCGGGGAGGCTGGCTCCCCGAAACCGATACGGTGTTTTCAATACCAGAACGAAACGAATAGCTGGATCACATCAGCGTCCAGGCTAAACAAGCGCTCCTCACCTGGCAAAGCCTCAGTGTCTCTAAGGTCACGAAAGTTGTCGTAATCAATCAACATGCGATCCCAAAACAGCGACAAGCGCCCTCGATCCATGAAGCCTATCCCTTCTTTGCCGAAGTCCCACGCAACACCGGCACGGATGGTCGTGCTGTTAAACGTGCTCAACTCTTTGTCGCGAGCGAGGAAGTTCTGAAAGTCAAATCGCGGGAACAAATCGGCGTAGAAGTCGGCCTGCTCTTGTGTGTAGTACCGATATCGAGCACTGAAGGTCAGAGAGTCACGCCATGGATGCGTATAGCCGATTTCATAGCTGTTCGCGACGATTCCCCAGGTGTCAGAGAAATATCGGTATTCGCCATGTAGGGCTGCGCGGTACGGTAGATAGTAGCGTGCGCCAATCGACGCAGCTCCACTTGTACGCGTATTGGGGTAACGCTCGAACTGAAAGCTGTAACTGGATCCAGTGTCGTCCAGATAGCGCACCTGACGATAGGGATTATTCAGGAATCCTTCGTCTGTGATGCCTTCGAGGTTCATCATCATGATGAGATTACGCGTCAAAATCTGGCTAATGCCTATACCGTACTGTTGACGCGACACATCCTCGGCGAACGTCGGGTCAGTGACCTGTCCAACAACATCGTCACCAAGGCCGTAAGCCAACGTGACCGTCGTCAGATCGCCGAACAGGTTTTGGCTAATCGCCAAACTGTAGGTTCGCGCTTCGAAGTCATTCTCGTCGCTTTGGGTCACCCCGAGTGACATCATGGTTCCGCCACGCAGGTAATCGACTCCGACCGAGTATTGGGTTCGCTCTTCATTGTACGGACTAGCCGTTGTTACCACATCGATAGAAGCACTTGTGATCATGTCGACGTAGTAATTTCCCGTGACCGAAACACTCTTGCCGAGCTTCTTACGAATCAGAACAGCAGGTCCCTCGATCGCGATGTTGTCACCTTCATAGCGGTGGTACATCACGTCTGTGCGATCCTCCGGAAGCACCGCCGCTCGCGCTATATCCGCCAACAACATGGCAGAGAGCACCAGCAACAATCCAAGCGTGAAGCGTGCGTTATTCATGCGTTCAATCCACCCTGCGATCAGTTACAGCCGCAGCCTCCGCCGACACTACCCATCGCGCCGCGTGCGCCTTCTCGAGACTCGTACACGTGATGCATGTATGAAGCGGACACCGGATCATGCTCGAGGAACATGATGGGGTCTGCCAAACGGTCGCGCTCATACGGCTTCACCCATGGCTCGACATTCGAGCATGCGCTCGTTGCTACCAAAACACCTGCGGCGAGACTAAATTTCAGCAGACGCGCTGCGTTGGAAGATACTTGTAGTTTCATAGTAGTGCTCCTCTAACCCCTCAGAAGAAAAATGAAAACCCGATATGCCCGGTGAGGTTGTGAACGGTCTCACTCTCACCCAACAGATCACTGTCGAAAACGTGATCTCGAAAATCGACACGCAAAGCGAAGACATCGTTGAACAGTAATCGATAGCCTGCGCCGAAATTGATAGTGAACAAGTCGTCTCCACCGAAGCGTGTACTGCCAAGTCCGCCAATCAGATAGAAGGACTGATTGAACGCTCGGTTGCGACCAAAAAACGCCTCGCCGGGAAACAGGTTCCACCCGACCGACGCGTTGTAGTAGGTGAATTGGCGCTCATCATCAGTCAGCAGCTGCGCTGCCCCACTGAGGCGCTCAAAGCTGGTTTCTTCGGTATCGGTACGACCGATCGCCGCTTCAGCAAACAGCGCCTCGGAGAAGTGATAGGCCAACGTCGCGCCGACAACCGGACTAGCGCCGAAATCCTCCACGCTCATGATGCCGGCGAAACCACCGATCTCGAAGTCCTCGGTGTCGATCTTCGGCTTCACAATATCGCGTCGTTCAACTTCAGGCTCGATCACCTGCTCCGGCGCCTCGGCGGTGCCGGTATCCTGCTTCTTGCCGAAGAACGGCAAAGAAGAGCAGCCACTGGTGGCGAGCGTCATGCCTGCAACCAGTGTCAGAAAAAGAATCCGAACCCGAGTTTCCATTCTTCCACTTCCTCATTATCGTCGCGGCTCGTAATCACCACGTAACTCTTGTACTCACCGCGCAACACGAATCGGCGTGTCACATAGACTCTTGCACCAGCACCGACCATCGCGAACTGGTCCGATCGATCAGGCGTAGCAACCAGCGTACTTTTTGGGCTGGTCGCCACAATCCCTGTGCCCAGGGTGAAGTACGGTGAGATGCGCCACTCCGGCCAGGTCTCATGAACCACAGCAACCGTGCCGAGCCAACCATTAGAGAAGTTGCCGATCAGCTGCGATCCCCACACTTCGACCGAGAGATTTCGCGAGATCGAATACCCGCCGTAAATCGAGACGGTGTCAGCCCCGGAGAAGTCGCCAGTCAGAATTCCGGTTTCCCAGCGACGCTGCAAAAACTCATCGCGTCCAACGCGTTCGAATTCTGTTGTTTCACCGGCAGCATCCAGCGTCTGCTCCATCTGGACAATGTTCACCCAACCCTCGCGACCACGATCGGTCCGCACCTTGAACCAATCCGTCTTGCGACGAATGATCTCGACATTCTCACCGCGTTCCGCAACGTAGGTGATCGGGTAGCCCTTGCCCGGTCCGGTCCGCATTTCAATGTATGGGTCCGCAACCGAGACCTCGCGATACTCCTTCGCGTGCAAAGCACTCGCCGCCAACAGCGACAAGATGATGAATAGAGATCGCAAGGCTGGCTTCATTTGTTCCTAGTCCACTGGAACCGCAAATGGGTTGTTGTAGTACTGACCACCGATATCCAGCCACTCACTCAACAAGCGCAACTCGTCATCGCTCAGGTAGCCGGCATGTGTGCCGCCCGCCGCGAAACGCGCGAAGAAGCGTTGTGAGTTATTAGCGCCCGCCGATGACATACTCGATGGCACATTGACGGTCTGACCAACCGGCAAACCGGTATCCGGGTCGATTACCTGATTCAACACATCCTGCAATGCGCCCATGTTGAGCTCCTGCGCGTTGTCGTTGAATAGCAATTCACGATACGACGTGAACACGTCCTGATCCTGGTCCGACAAGCCATCGCTGAGATCGAGTTGCGCGATTGGCACACGCAGTTGGTTCGCGGCATCTCGCGGCGAGTGGCAGCCTGTGCAGGTGAAATCGCTGACGGGCTCGCCCAGCGCATTCAAAGTAACCCGCGGCAACGACCACATCGGGTGGACGATTTCTTCATAATCGATGACTGAGCGACAACTCGCGTTCCACGACTGCACGCAGTCGGCACTCGTGGGCACCGGCGTCAGCAACGTTCGGTATTCATAGGTAAATGGCTCGTCGACCGCGCGCCCTGCGGCGACTGGGTCTGTCCAGTCATCCACGAACACGACGTCCATGGAGGGTTCGATCGCAGCGCAATTGTCGGTGCCACAACTGATACGTGCACGAACCTCGGCCATCGATTCGCCGACATCAGCGAAGTAGGCTGGATTGGTGTTCGGATAGGGCAAGCCCGTCTGTTGCGCGCCATCATGAGCGCTATCGAATGCGCCGAAACGACCGTGTGACAGACCACTGCCACCATCATGGCACCCAGTGCAACGCAGTTCCTCGCCTGGACGCACCTGCAACCAGTTATTGTGGCTCGGTCCGAACACGCGTCGCGCGTTGCCGTCAACGATACTGAATGTGAGTGCAACATCTGCAGGCGCTTTGACCACTACGGAACCGTCGGGCGCGATCGGTGTGTAGCCGAGGATCTCTCGCATAAAGCCTGCCTGGCCAAATGCGAAGTTGGGAATCTCGAGAATTTCCTCATCCGGGATCGAGACTGCTTTTTCGAGACGCAGGAAACGTGCCGGTCGGTCAGCCGCGATTGTCTGCGCGGGATCGGCCAGCACATCGATCCCACCCGGCGCGAGATCAGATCCCATGATGTCGTAGACGCTGCGGATGTTGATGACACCAACGCCCTCGTCCGCAATGGTCGGATCGAGACCAAATACGTTAGCGCCGGGCAAAATTACAGGCACATTCGTACGCGGCTCGGCCGCGACAATGTCCGAGAAAATGACGCCTTCTTCAGGCGGTACGACAGGCAGCTGCGTTTCATCAGCGCGGTCGTAGAGCCAGATGCCGTATAAAGCGGGTGCGGCCACAAGATTAGGATCAACAAGATTGGTGTCGGTGCAAGGCAAAATCTGCAGCTCGACGTTCTGCAATCGACACTGACTCCAGCTGACGAGCATGCGGTCGGTGCCGTCGCGCAACGGATACGCCGAGCGGTATCTGCCGCCTGGTGAAATCGCATCTGCACCCGGGACAACGTTGTTGATCGTAGCGGCTGTTTGCGCCGGTCCGTTCATGCCCATGTTGATCGCGAGCGCCTGCGTGTTCTCTACATACACATCCACATCGATATCGACCAAGGCGCCGCCGGTCGTGTCGCCTGTGAAGGGTTTCAACAGTGCGACTAGCGTTCCGTCGGGCAGGATCTCGGGCTGTACAAATTGCTCTTCCTGACCGTCACCGTCGACATCGTGACTATTGGCGCCGTAGAGCAGCTCCAGCGCAGAACCATCCGGGTTCATGCGGTAGAGATTGATTTCGTTGGTGTTGCCGATGTTGTCCCAACGACTGAAGACGACTTTCCCGTCGTCGAGCACGATCGGATTCAGTTCATGGCTCTGATTAAAACCAATCTGCTCGATGTTCGTGCCGTCAGACGTCATTGTGTGCAGCACGAAGGCGGGTTCGTTGCGATCACCATCAAGTGCCGGAAACTGCGGCTTGCCTTCATCCAGCAGGATGGCAACCGATTGCCGTTGCCGAGTCGAGCTGAAGAGCAGCCGGCCATCCGGGAGATAGCGCGGCGAAATATCGTGACCTGCCTCAGCGGTGATATCCGATGCGATCACCCGACGCAGCGTGGCCGATGGGATATCGTACTCCCAGATATTCCAGGTCACCTGCTCCTCAGGCTCCGCATCTGGATCGAAGGGGTAGCGCATGGCGAATGCGACTTTGCTCGCATCAAACGAGACAGTAACGTCACGGATGTCCGCAAGGCCTGTTGTGAAGCTGCTAGTCAAGTCGGTGTCGGGTGTGCTCGGCGAAGCACGATCACGAAAAAAGAGGTCAGCGCCAGGGTTAAATTCCAGCACGACCCGGATGTCCTCGATGATCGGCTCACCGTCTTCATCGACGGGTAGTGGCCGTTTTACATAAAAAATCGGAAACTCCAGTGCTACCGGGTCGGGGGTCTGTCCACCGCCAAACCCGACCTGGTCGCCCTCTTCCCCACCTGCATTACAGCCAGCAATGACTGCGGAGGCAGCGACTAACGTCACCGCCCGCGAGAACCATTTTCCACGTAATGCGTTATTCATCGTTTTCATCAGAGGCCACCTCGGCATCTTGCTCTGGCGGCAGGACCGGCATTCGATCCCTTTCGTAGTCGTCAGACCCACAATTGAACGTAATGGGCATGTTGACGATCGCCCGCCGGGCATTCTGTTAACAACATCACAGTTCGATGGGGACTAGCGTCGCGAACTTGGAAACCGTGCACTGCGTCGGTTTCGGTCTCGTTGACATGGGCCCCTGCTCGACCGATGCCGGAGTATAGGAATGAGGTTTTGCGGCTTGTAATGTCTCAAAAGCGAGACAGCACATATGATAAGTGCGCGAGTAGTGACGACGCGGCGCCGAAACCTCCCGTGTTTTCAGAGGGTTGCCCATTTCCAAAGGATCGATGATCGAGTTCGATAATGCTGATCCGAAAACCGTGAAACTGTGAACTGAACGCAGCTGACGGAGTGACAATCCCTGTGCCAACGCGCGGCACCTCTGTCTGTATCCAGCGACAAATTTTTTTATCAATATTTTCAGTGACTTAAGTACCTACCACTACCGCTCTGTCGATACTCTCCGACAAGGGTTTTACATAGTCACTGTCACTCCAGATCGGTCACCCCATCACTAACTCTCTGACTTTATTGAGTTTCATCGAAAGTCATGTCGACGGAGCAGAGACTGGCATACCCCTTGCACCCTCCTAGTTGTTAGAGCCGGACCTGTCACCAGGGACGACCGAGGCAGACGACAACAGTTTGTGAGCGTCATCACTGCAAACACTGTCGACTTCCTTCAAATTGGCGGCCCGCACAAGGACATGTGCCACCACGCCAACGGGACCGGCTAAGAGATATCGGTTTACCCGCCGGAGTTCCGGCGATTTACGAGAGCAGGGGCACATGAACACAATCCAGAGATGCAAATCGGCTCTGCTGGCTGCTGTCGGCCTTACCGCTGTACTGGCGTCCGCCAGTGCGGAGGCAGGCCCAAGAGAGCAAGCCAAGCGGATGCACGATCGGTTGGCTGGCGTACCGCCAACGGAAGCCGTGTTGAACGCCATGGAGGCGGAGATCGCCAATGGCAATCGCACAGGTGCGGCGGAGATCGCGATGCAGAACGATGAGTTCTATAACGTGACACTCAAGAACTTCGTGACGCCCTGGACAAATCGCGACGGAGACGTGTTCGCGCCGCTGAACGACTACACGGCCACGGTCATCGGCATGATCCGCGACGACGTACCGTTTACCGAAGTGCTGTCCGGCGACATTGTATACGTGGCAGATTCAAGCCTCGGATTGCCCGCCTACTCGATGACGGATAACCGGCTCTATGAAGAACTGGAGTCACGCGCGATCAATTTGCAAAGCGCGCTGGTCCGCACGACTCAGTCCGCCGTGACGGATCTGCCGCCGAACGCAACAGCAGGCGTCATGACCAGTCGCGCCGCTGCTGAAGCTTTCTTCATTGCCGGCACCAACCGCGCGATGTTCCGGTGGACGCTATTGAATCACCTGTGTGATGACCTCGAACAGGTCAAGGACGTAACCCGTCCGCCGGATCGTATTCGTCAGGATGTCACGCGCTCTCCGGGTGGTGACAGCCGTCTGTTCCTGAACAACTGTATCGGTTGCCACAGTGTGATGGACCCGATGACACAGGCATTCGCCTACTACAACTTCAATGACGAAACCGGTCGCATCGAGTACACCGAAGGCCAGGTTCATCCGAAGTACTTCAACAACGATGCGAATTTCCCGTTTGGTTATCGGACGCCCGATGACTCCTGGGAAAACCGCATGCGCCAGGGTCGCAACGCACTGCTCGGCTGGGATGACACGCTTCCCGGTACCGGCACCGGTGCGAAGTCGATGGGCCAGGAACTCGCAGCTAGCGCCGAGTTCGCCCAATGCCAGGCTCGCAAAGTATTCCGAAACGTCTGCCTGCGCGAGCCGGTCGATGCGTCAGACCGCGCTCAGGTAAACAGCATGGTCACTTCTCTCACAACCGGTGGTTACCGACTGAAGCAATCGTTTGCTGAAGCGGCTAGCTACTGCATCGGCGACTAAGGGGGCGATGATCATGAAACAGCAATCGTTGAATATCGTTGCGCAGACCCTGTCTCGCACAAGAAACCTGCTTGCACTCGTGGCAACCGCAGTATTGGTGTCCGCGTGTTCTGGTGGTGCTGAAACCACGATCAATCCGGTCACCAGCGTGCCGGACGCGACGAACTACAATGGCCCCGCGCCTGCAACTGCCGATGTTCAGGCGTTCAAACTGAACGTCTGGGACAACATCCAGGCAGAGGCAGGATGCGGCGACTGTCACGGCACGAACGGTCAGGTTCCGACCTTCGCACGTACCGACGACATCAACCTCGCTTACGAGGATTCGAACCCGTTAGCGAATCTCGCAACGCCGGGTGACTCACGCCTCGTGACCAAAGTTGGCGGCGGCCACAACTGCTGGCTGTCGAATGACGCGGTCTGCGCCGACCTCATGGAAACATGGGTAACCGGTTGGGCTGGGGAGCTCGTCGCCGGCGGTGGTCGTACCATCGACCTCGCACCGCCAGTGCCGCGTGAACCGGGTTCAAGCCGCAACTTCCCGGTGGATCCGACGTTGTTCGCAACGACCGTTCATCCGATCCTGACGCAGTACTGCGCAGGCTGCCATACTTCGAGTTCGGCCAACGCACAGTCTCCGTACTTCGCTGAAGCGGATCTCGGCACCGCCTACGATGCGGCCAAGCCCAAGATCGCTTTGGACGATCCAGCGAACTCGCGTCTGGTGCTTCGCTTGGGCAGCGAATTCCACAACTGCTGGGGTGACTGCCAATCTGATGCGGCTGCAATGCAAGCCGCCATTCAGAACATGGCGAACGGCATCAACCCAACTCAGGTAGATCCGACGCTGACCATCAGTCGCGCGTTGACCATCTTCGACGGTGTTGCCGCTAGCGGTGGTAACCGCTACGAGGCGAATGCCATTGCAACCTACGAGTTCAAATCCGGTCAGGGTACGACGGCGTTTGACACGAGTGGTGTATCACCTGCAATGGATTTGACGCTGTCTGGTGACTACGAGTGGGTCGGCGGATTCGGTGTCACTATCCGCGAAGGACGCGGACAGGCAAGAACCGCGGACTCCCGCAAGCTGTTCGACATGATCCAGCAAACCGGTGAGTACTCGGTCGAAGCCTGGGTTGTCCCTGCGAACGTCGTTCAAGAAGAATCGCGCATCGTCAGCTACTCGGCAGGCGCTTTGTCGCGCAACTTTACACTGGGCCAGACCCTGTACGACTATACGTTCCAGAACCGAAGCAGCGTCACGGACGCCAACGGTATGCCGATGATTCGCACGCCGATGGCTGATGAAATCCTGCAATCGACACTGCAGCACGTCGTCGCAAACTTCGATCCTGTCAACGGACGCTCGCTCTACGTGAACGGCGTGCTCGTCCAGGGCACCGATGATGTCGGTGGTGGCAACATCTCCGAGTGGGATGACACCTACGCCTTCGTTCTCGGTAATGAAGTGAGCGGTGACGGCCAGTTCGCCGGTACGTTCCGCTTCGTCTCTGTACACAACCGTGTACTGACCGAAGCGCAAATTCTGCAGAATTTCGATGCAGGCGTCGGTGAGAAGTTCTACCTGTTGTTCGGTGTATCTCACCTGATCGACGTGCCGGAAGCCTACGTACTGTTCGAAGTCGCACAGTTCGATAACTTCGGCTATCTGTTCAGCGAGCCACACTTCATCAGTCTTGATCAGAACGCTGAGTGGACCGGCATCCCGCTGCAGGGCATGCGCGTTGGCATCAACGGTCGCGAGATCGAAATCGGTCAGACCTATCGCACGCTCGACGTGATGTTGGACAGCACTCAGCTCCAGGAGCTGGGTCAGCCGCTGACCGAACTCGGCGCTGTGTTCGCGGCCGAGCAAGGTCCGGAAGCAGATGAGTTCTTCCTGTCCTTCGACGTACTGGGCGACAACGTGAATGTCCGCCTGGATCCGGTCCCGCTGGCACCGCCTCCGCCTGTGGATGGCGTTCCGGTCGCTGACATCGGTGTGCGTACGTTCGAGGAAATCGACGCGACCATGTCGTCGGTCACCGGTGTACCGCGTACCCAACCGGATGTCCGCGCGACGTACGAACTGGTTCGTCAGCAGATGCCGAACTCCGATTCACTGCAGGGCTTCCTGTCGTCGCATCAGGTTGGTATCTCGCAGCTCGCGGTTGAATACTGCAACGCACTGGTGTCTGACACGACGCTGCGCGCCAGCTTCTTCCCGGGCATGAACTTCAACGCCTCCGCGAATGCTGCATACGGCACGCAGGCCGGCCGCGACCTGTTGATCAACCCGATCATCGATGCGGTTGTCGGCACCGGCCTCGCAAGTCAGCCAGCACGAGCGACCGTGGAAGGTGAATTGAACGACCTGATCGGACGCTTGACTACTTGTGGCGCAGGTTGTGAAGCAGGTCGTACCGAAACCGTTGGCATTGCTGCATGCTCAGCTGCGCTGGGCAGTGCAACCATGCTGGTGCAGTAAGAAATCAAAGGCAGAAATATCATGCGTAAGAAAAAGCTGAATCTTCATCCGGACGCGCCTTTGCTGCACCCGGACCACAAACGCCCGGTCACCCGTCGCGATTTTATCGCACAGGGGTTCATGGCAGGCACCACCACAGCAATGACAGGCGGCTTGTTCAGCCTGTTCGCAAACCCGAAGGAGGCAGCGGCGGCGCTGTCCTCTGACCTGCAGCCACTGCGTGCAGGGTGTGGTCTCGAATTGGTGGGCGCAGGGCGTATTCCGTTCGTCTGTTTCGATCTTGCAGGTGGCGCCAACATCGCCGGATCCAACGCCCTAGTGGGTGGTCCTGGAGGTCAGTTCGACTTCCTGACAACCGCCGGCTATAACAAATTGGGTTTGCCCGGTGACATGACGCCGGACTCCGTGAATCCGGACACCGGAACGAATGACTTCATTCGTACCGACCTGGGACTGGCGTTCCACTCGGATAGCGCATTCCTTCGAGGCATCCTCGAACGCTGCTCGCCGGCGACGATTGCAAACACCAACGGTGCAATTCTCGTTAACCGCTCCGAGAACGACACTGGCAACAATCCACATAACCCGATGTATGCTATTGCACGTACCGGAGCACGTGGTGAATTGCTCGATCTGATCGGATCACGCACCAGCGAATCCGGCGGCAACTCTATGGCACCCGCTGCGATGATCGATGCGGCGTTGCGTCCGACCAAGGTTGATAGACCGACCGATGTAACCGGTCTCGTAGATACCGGGAAACTGGTGGGACTGTTGACGCAGGAAGATGCCGTCGCGGTACTCGAGTCGGTTTACCGCCTGAGTGATCGCAAAATGGACAACGTCAACACGCAGATCTCAGCCGACGCTGTTGTGAAAGACCTGGTTCGTTGCGGTTACTTGAAGTCTGCTGACCTCGCAGACCGCTTCGGTGACCCATCACAGTTGAACCCGTCTCTCGACGCAGATCTTGTTGGGCCAACAGGCATTTTCTCGCAAGCCGAATATGACGACGACCGAGAGTTCCGTAAGACGGCATCAATCATGAAGTTGGTTGCGAACGGCTACGCCGGCGCAGGCACGATCACCATGGGTGGCTATGACTATCACGGTGGCCGACGTGCCCGCGGCGAGATTCGCGACTTGCGTGCAGGCCGATGCATGGGTGCAGCGCTCGAGTACGCAGCGCGACGCAACGTGCCATTGTTCATGTACGTATTTAGTGACGGATCAGTTTCCAGTAACGGTGTGATCGACGATACCGAGGACGGACGCGGCAAATACGAGTGGGTGAGTGACAACCAGAGCACCGCAGCAGCGATGATCCTGGTCTACAACCCCAACGGCCGTCCGCAGCTGTTCTCCGGTGACAATATTCCTGCAGAGAACCACCAACAGATCGGATACTTCCGACCGGATGGTTCAGGCGAGCGTGGCAGCACACCGATTGCCAACAACGTGAACCTGCTGGTCGAGGCTGTTGTCTTGAACTACCTCGCCGCACATGGCGAGCAGGCAACCTTCGAGACGCTGTTCCCGAGCCATGGTTTGGGTAACGCCGCGCTTCGTGACAGCCTGACGGCGTTCGATCCGATTCTCTGATCGTTACAGGATAGACGGCGGTGCCTTTGCGGCATCGTAACCAGGCAGACAGTGTCGTTTCCGTCTGCAGAGCAGGAAGGCCGGCGCCGCAAGGTGCCGGCCTTTCTTTTTCTAGATGCGCGACACGGTGCAACCAGGCTCTTCGAACCCCTGGCAACGCAGCCGATAGCGCTCGCCAAAACTCAAAGCGTCTCGTAACCAGATACCAAAACCAAACGCGTGCAAGATGTGCTGGCGCAGGTAGTCGATCTGGACCGAATCCCCCACTTCGTTCAGGCCACCGAGTTGTTGCTCGTTCTCGGGCAAAGGAAGTCCGTCTGGACCTGTCAGAGTGCCCTCCATGACCTCCAGTCTGGGCGAGCCGTTGGCGTCCAGTGCTACTTTGGTACGCACTGAGCTGCCATCGCGGAATTGAATAGTGACGGGGTTGGCCACACGCGTGGCTTCCGCGGCGAGCTGACCCGCGCGCCGCACGAGACCGGGAATCTGCGCTCGAGAAAGAACAGGCTGCAGAATCTGCCGCTGGTCGCTAACCAGCCACTGCGCGGCACTCGGTATGTCAACGGCCTGGTGTGCTGAGCCTAACGCCTGCAACACATCCGCCAGTTCCCGCCATGCTGACAGGCTGGCCTCGGCAGCGGCCGAAGCAGCCACTGGATTGGCGAGGCGCAGCCAGGCACCAAATTCATAGTCGTAGAACACCTGGACCCGAAAGCTGTGTAGACGTGCCAACTCACCATCAAGGACGTTTACAGTAGCAAACCCAAACCGGTCGGGTGGCACGTTGCGGGCGAGCTGCGCGGCCGAGTTTGTTGAGCAGTCATCACAGTATGCCCAGTGCTCACCAGCAACCGCAGTGGTTGCCGACAAACACAACAAGAGAACAGCAAAAAGTTTCTTCGTCATATTGAGGCTCCTTTTCGAAGGTACCCCAAGAAGACTAGTATCGGGTGCCCCCGTGAGCCGTCGAAGAAACCCGGCAGCTTTGCTGCTTATTGCTCCTCGAGCAGCGGCGCGTCGGGGGTGTCATCTAGCAGATCCTCAACCGGCGTCTCGGCGGATCCCGTTTCGATGAGCCTTACCAATCGACCCAGTTGTAATCCCAGCGTTTCGTCGACCGCGGGCGCTATCGAATCAAGACCATCAGGATCGTAGCCGCCAACTCGATATTCCATCGCGAGCGCCGTACCTGTATCGGTATCCGCGAGGCTGAATGTCATGTTGCCGTCGACGCCCATCAGCCCCAACGGACCCAGCCCGCCGGTAAGTCGCAACAGTGAATCCTTGCGGATTGCAGTCACTGTGAGATGGACAACGGCATCCGCTGCACCGAGATCCTCACAAAAGCAGCCAAGCGCGCGAGATTCGATGTACAAGTTCGTCGCATCACCGGAATAAGTATGGTCGCTATCCCACCACTCGGCGACATGTCCGAGCAACATCCGCCAAACCGTTGATCGCGGCGCGACGATCTCGAGTTGGTGCCGGACAACAAATCCGGCCGCCTCAGCGTGCAGCACCTCACCGCGCAAACTCGTCGATACAGACAAGCCCGCTACCAAAACGGCAAGAGTGGCGCAGAGTGTCTTCATGTTGAACTCCGAATCAAAAGCAGCACCGTAAGGATACCCAGCACACGGTGCTACTGCACATTGCTCATGGTAGTGGGTGTGCGGGCGTGATCGCTGCGTCGCCACCACACCGCGACTAATGCGCCAGTGATGAGATGCCAAACGCCCCACCATGCGGTGATCAGTGCGGTACCGCCCAGCGCATTAAAGAAAGTAAATATGACGCTCAACCCCAAGGCCGTATTCTGGATACCCACCTCGATACTGATAGACCGACACTCCGCTGCCCGCAATCGCAGTGCACGTGCCAGAAGATAGCCGGCCAACAGGGCAGCAGCGTTGTGCACCGCTACCAGACCCACAATCTGCTCTGCGGCCTCGATAAACAACTGACCATTCGCAACGAACGCGGCGATCACAAAACTGGCAAACGCCAGCATGGAGAATCGCTGCAGGGGTTTTCGCAGTTGATCGGCACGATGAGGTCGCAGGGCAGCGAGCGTGGCGCCGGCGAGTGCCGGTGCGAGCAACACGCCGAGGACCAACAGCAACATCTCATGCCACGCGATACTGACGGTCGCGAGCAACTCAGCGACTTCCGGCAGTAACCCGCCCCAAATTGCGATCGTCAGCGGTGTCGTGATAAAGCAAATGGCGCTCGTAAGCGCCGACAAGGACACGCTGAGCGCAATATCGCCACGAGCCACATGTGAGAAATAGTTGCTGACACTGCCGCCCGGACAGGCGGCAATGATAATCATCCCGAGAGCGAGCGATGGGCTCGGCTTCAACCAGACAATCAACATCACCGTCAGCAGCGGAAGAAGGATCCATTGCCCGGTCAGACCAACGAGCAATACCGGCCAGCGCTTCATCAAAGTTCGGACATCACCAATGCGCAGATCGAGTCCGACACCAAACATGATGAGCCCGAGCAAGACATTGAGAATCGCTAGCGCATCGGGATTGAAATTGAGTTGTGCCTGGTCGAGTCCAGCCACCGGCGATCACCGCTTATTCCAGATTGTAATCCAGATAAGCATACACCCGCTGGGCGACGGCCTGCCCGCGCACCTGACGCGGTTCGTAGCGCCACTCGGAAATGGCTCTGATCGAGGCGCGGTCGAAAACGCCGCCGGATGAGGACTCGACGACTTCGATATCTCGTGTGCTGCCGTCAACGGCAACCGTAAACTCGACTTTGACGCGTCCGGTAATGCCGCGGCGCACAGCGCGTTGCGGATAAACCGGTGCAATGGCTCGTGTTCTGCGCAACGTCGCTGCCGACACCGTTTCGGAGACCGCGAGCTCAATGTAAGCCCGATCAATGGCCTCTTGAAGCGCACCAGCCTGAGCCGAGTCGAAGTTCGCAACCTGGCCTTGCAGGCGCTCCGCCTC